>NZ_BAGF01000040.1 GCF_000308755.1 Nocardia pneumoniae NBRC 100136 | reverse complement strand
TCCCAACGAATCGCGATGCCCGGATGATGAGCATGCTGGTGAGATAGCGATGCGTATGCGGTGTGGTGGGCGGGCCGGTTGGTCATCTCAGGTGGTGAGAGCTCGGGCGAGTCGTGCCGCCTCGTGCGCCAGACCTGTGGGGTCGGTCGCGATGAATGTCGAGGTGCTCGCGATATTGCCCTGCGCGTACCAAATGCCTTGGGGCCGACCCGAGATGAGAAGCCTGCCGGTGCCGTGTTGAGTGGTCAGGCCCCCGAACGGGTGCCGTTCGGCGGATGCGGAGGTCAAGAGCGAACGCACCAACCCCTCGGCAGCCTGTGGCACGGTGTAGGCCGGTGGGTTGACGGCATTGATCACCACGTCGGCGGTCCACTCGGTGTTGTCGGTCACCGTGAATCCGGCGTTGGAGTGCGGCTGGATCTTCTGCAATCCCGGCCGCAGCCGTACCTGGCCGGAATCCAGAAGTCTCAGCAGGATATTCGCGTTGTGCGGCACCATGGGTGAACTCAGGCAGTTGATGGTGCGGAAGTGTGCGCTGCGCAGCATCGTCTTGTCTTGTTCGCGGAACAGCGGCCATACCGCTGGCACGACGGTTCGGATGGCCCGACCGAGCAGTCGCCGCCCCTGATGCGGGTCCGCGACCAAGGACAGCTGGCGCCGCAGCCGTTGCACGGGAGGTTCGGTGTCGTTGCCGATGACCTCCTCGGCCAGCGTCCGGAAATCGTGCCCGAGTTCGGAGAGCTCGTTCTTCATCAGGTCGATCAGCATGGTGAGTGTCGCCTGCCCTTGGTTGTCGCGGACTCGTTGCAACGCGTATTCGGGCGTCAAATACCGCGGCTCATATCGAATGGGACGTTGTTGCACGGCGGGCAGGACGCCGCTTCGCGACATCAGGCTGATCGGACCGGTGTGTCCACGGGAGACCAGCCCGGTGACAATATCGACGGCGGTCAGTCCGCTGCCGATGACAGCGACGTGCCGGTCCGCGGCGACTCCTACCAATCTGCCGTGCAGGGGGTACGGCTCATGCACGTATCCCGGCATGTCGGCGAGCCCATAGCTGTCACGTGGCTGCCCGCCGCCGATGGACAGCACCGCGCGATCCACTGGAAATGTGCCGCCGTCGGCAGTGTGCAAGGTGGCGTTGGGATCTCGAGAGAACCCGGTGACGCCGGAATTGACGACGCTCACCCGCCACCCGTCCTGGCGCAGGTTGGCGATGGCGGTTTCCGCGGTGTGTTCCAAGTATCGTCCGTACACCGCGCGCGGAACGACCGGTAGGCCGAGTCCTTCGTCGAGGAAACGGGCGAGCTCAGGCCGTTCCCCCAACCAACGCAGGTAATGATCCAGGTCTCCACCGCGGGCGGTCATGGCCATCGGTGGCGCGTTCACTCGTACGGACTCCTGGTCGCGTTGGTATGCGCGGCCGCGCCAGACGGCGGATGAACTCTCGAACACCGTGATCGCGCCCGGCTTCGCGGCCGAGCCGGCGAGCGCGTCGAGCAGGGCCACCGTAGCCATTCCCGCGCCGACGATTCCGATATGCATGGTTGATTCCCTCTATCGAGACTTTACGGACGTGCGTCGACCAGCTTCATCGGCCGCCGTTCGACATCCCATCCCTCGATCGGGGGGTTTCGACACCGTCGTACAACCCCTCACGTGAGGGGTTGTACGACTCCTCGTGCGCGGGAATCATGGCGGGCATGAGCAGGTCGACCAGTGATCCGTCGGGCGGTCTCCTAACAGGAATCGCCGCGGCGCGCGACGCGGCGAGCCTGTTCGCCGTGACGTCGGACCGCCTGCGCCGCGTCGCCCCCTTCGACGCCGCCGTATGGGTTGCCACTGATCCGATCAACGGGTTGACCGCGGCGCCGGTGCGGATCGAAAATCTCCAGCAGGGTGGGTGCGGCATCTACTGGGAATCTGAATTTCTCGCCGATGCCGTCAATCCCTTTCGGCATTTGACGAAGTCTCCGGTGCCGGTTGCCGGGTTGCGGGAGGCCACCGGTGGTCGTTTGATGTCGAGCCCGTTGTATCGGGACTTCATGCGGCCGAGAGGCTTCGACGACGAACTGCGCGCCGTGTTCCGGATCGATGGCAGGCCTTGGGGACAGCTGAGTCTATTCCGCGAGCGCGGTCGAGCGCCCTTCCGGGCCGAGGAGATTGCAGTGGTCGGCTCGTTGTCGAGTCCGATGGCCCAGCGGCTGCGCTCGTACGCCCAATCCGCGGAGCCGCCGCGTCGGCCCTCCGATACGCCGGGAATGCTGCTGTTCGATCGTGCGGGAAACCTGACGTCGATCAATGACGAGGCCCGCCGCTTCCTCGCCGATATGCCGCCGGGCCCTCGTGCGGCGACGCCGTCCGGGATCGACCTGCCCCTGCCGGTGTGGATTCGTAGCACCGTCGGTCGTGCGCGCGAGACGGGTGGCAATGCGCGAATCCGCATGCGCGCGCTCACCGGTGGATGGCTGGTATGTCATGCCTCGTGCCTGCGCGGTGCCGATGGCACCACGAAGATGACCGCGATGACGATCGGACCAGCGCCGGTGTCGGAGATCGCCACGCTGGTCATCGCCGCCTACGAACTGACATCTCGGGAACACGAAGTCACCGAACTCATCGCGCGCGGGCTGTCTACCGCTGAGATCGCGAGCCGATTGTTCCTGTCGCCACACACGGTCCGAGACCATGTGAAGACGATTTTCCAGAAGGTTGCCGTAGCGAGTCGGGGTGAGCTGGTCGCGAAGCTGTACACCGAGCACTACGAACCGCTCGTAGCGCCCGAAAGTGCCCGCCACCCGTAGCGAACAGCGAGTCGAAGGGTGCTGGAAGGAGCAGCTCAGCAGCCACCTGAGGTGGGCATCGCCGCGGCATTCGACGACACACGGCGGCAGACCGACACGTCGATATCGGGGCAACCCGCCGATCGCCTGATCACCACTCGGTGCGGCAAGGGAATCCTGTTGCGCGAGTTCATGATCACCCGTGTGGTGGAATTGATTCCGCATGGGCTCGACATCGCCATCGCGCTCGGCGTGTGGCATGGACTACGCCAGAAGCCGCTACGGTCGTGGGCGACTTCTTGCAGATCGAGCCCGCCACTTCCCACATGGGTTGGGACCGCCGAACCGCGTGGGACTGCTGCACGATCGGGTGACAGATTCGATCACGCGGCCTGACTGGCCGGTGGGGTCATGATGGTCTCGTATTCGACCGGCGTCAAACGGCCGAGGGTAGCTTGGCGTCGGCGGCGGTGGTAGGTCCGTTCGATCCAGGTGACGATCGCGATGCGCAATTCCTCACGGCTGCACCAGGATCGGCGGTCGAGGACATTCTTCTGCAGCAGCGCGAAGAAACTCTCCATGGCGGCATTGTCACCGGCCGCGCCGACACGGCCCATCGACCCGGGCGCGAGGCGACCTGACCATCGCGGATCTTGACCCAGATACAGTCGATCATCACGACCGCGTACACGCGATCGAGTGGTCGGGACTGCCATTCGGCCAACTCGCCGGCCACGGCGTCGGTGATCTTGGAGATCGTCTCCCGCGAGATATCGGCGCCATAGATCTCGGCCAGATGAGCGCGGATCTCCCCGGTCGTGAGCCCCTTGGCATACAAGCTGACCACCGCCTCGTCGAACCCGGCCACCCGCCGCGCATGCTTGGGCAGGATCTGTGGCTCGAACCCTCCGGCGCGGTCACGAGGCACATCCACGGTTACCGGCCCGATATCGGTATGCACCTTCTTACGGCTGGTGCCGTTGCGGTGATCGTCACCCGTGGTCTCGGCCGCCGCCGCACGATCGCCTTTGGCGTATCCGAGGTGCTCGGTCATCTCCGCTTCCAGGGCGGCCTCGATGACGCGGCGGGTCACCGCCGTCAGCAAACCATCGGCCCCGGTCAGTGACAGCCCCTCGCTGCGGGCCTGCTCCACCAGCTCGTGCGCGATCCGAACATCCAGCCCGCCACCAGCAGTCCGAGTTGCGTGTCGTTCAAGGTGATCCTTCCTCGCCGAAGCAGCGGCAGGCTACTTCAGCACCTGTTCGGGATCACCTCCACCCCCAAAGTTCCTGACAGACCCCCGGGCCGTCGATGGGCACGGACCGTGCAGCCGACGGCGCGGTCGGCCTGATCCGGATCAGCTGGCGAGATCGAGAAGGTAGACGGGTGGGTCCTCGTCTTCGGCGGCGCCGCAGTAGCACGTCTGGGTGCAGTCGGTGCACGTCGAGCAGCCCAGGCACCACGCCGACAGGTGATGGCCGCACTCGGCGTTCCACTCCGTATCGAGGGTGACCGGGTGCGGGATGAGCGGACCGACCTGATCGTATGAGCGAGACTGCATAACTCGAATGGTCACCCCGGGCACCGACAGGAATCGAGCGAGACTGTCACCCCAATACCCCCTGTGGGTATACGTTGGCACACCCTTTGCACCATGACTTATCGCCAAAAATCCGCTCGACGCACCCCCCTGCGATCATCTCCTTCCGACCGACCTTCCACCCCCTTCCATCCGGCCTTCCACCCTTCCGCCCAGCCTTCCGATGGACGGGGTGGACATCCAGAGGACGGGGATGGACACCACTCTGGATGCGCGGAAGTGCCAGGAAAGGCCATTCGGCCCGACCGAGCCCCGGCTGCGTGAGCACGTCCAGGAGCCTGCTGCCGCGCCTGCCTCAGCGGCAGGCTTGCCCTCCAGTGGACGCCGCGCGGTTTCGTGTCGAGAACCGGAATCTACGAGAACAGCACGATCAGCCCGAAGATCACCACCGGGCGGCACCAGCCACAACCACCGCATATTTCTGCCGTGATCCGCGCCTCATCAAGCGAACGGTGCGGCCCGGAATCAGGCCAGAATGCCGCATCGTTGCGGAGAACCGCGAACGACACAAGGCGTTGTCCATAAACGCCGACGGCACCGCTTGGTGACTCTGGCGAACGCGCGCCCGGCGGCAATATAGGACGTTTGTGTCGTTTGCCACCGTTGTGTGACCACCACGTTGCCAGTCGCGGGACCACCGCCAGTAGTACAGAATTGAAACAGGGTATCGCGCCGGCAATTGGTGAGCGCCGCGTTCCCAAACGACCGTTATGCGGCATTTGCGGATATTGGATATAGTAGGCATGCCCGGCCGAATCAAGGAACGGCTCCTCATCGGCCGCGAGTGTGCCCTCTTCTCGGGCCACCTCGTACCAGAAGTCGTAGTCGAGACGGACGACGAACACCGGCATGACGACGTCGGCATACAGCCACGAACCCGTACGAACACCGCAGCTCACCGAGCTGCGAGGGATGGATCAGCGCCTGGATTACCCCCTGGACACAAACCCTGCGCTAATCCAGGGGCAAGCTGCCGTGGTTCAGCGCTCGCATCCGTGGTCGCGGCGGTGCTGCTGGCCGTAGTTGTGTCCCGGGGGCGGCGTGTGCCGCTCCCATTCAGGCGTAGAGGACTTCTTCGGCGACGGCGCCGGATCCTCGGTCTCGCCGTAGCCGTACGGGTCGGGCATGCGCGAGTCCGGCGGGCCGACGCGGCGGAGGCGGCCGAACCTGGTGGAGTCGACTCCCCGGCGCGAGCGTGCTGCCGCCTTGGCCGCAACACGCTCGGCTTGCTCGATGCTCTTCTTGGTGGTGCGGTCGGCGTTGTCCGGTGGTGTCAGCGGACCCGCCGCGCGTTCCAGCGCCGTCTGCCGTTCCTGCTTTTGCGCGTCGTTCGGTCGCAGAAGTCCGACGCCTGTGGGACCGTTCGCAGTCCCGCCGACCTCAGTCCACCGGCGAGCCAAGCCATCCGGTGCGCCCACGCGCCGCAATCATCGCTCACCGCACCGAATCAATCATGGCCCTCACCCAGCCGCAGCGTGATACAGCTCCCGATGCTCCGCCCACGGACGCGCCCGCTCCTCCGGACTCAACGCCAGCAACGCCCGCAACTTCCCCCACGCCCCCTCATCGGTCGGCGTATACACCTGCATCCACGCATGCGGCACCGACGGCAACGACATACTCGTCAAGAACATCTCCAACTCCCCCACCGCCAAATTCCGCACCTGCTTCGTCCGACTCGCCGGAACCGCCACATCATTCAACGCCCACAACGACGCGAAACTCGCACTCTGCGAACACAACTCCGCGATGAACTCCTCCCAATCCGGATCACCCAAATTCTTCGCATACGCCCCACGCAGATAACCCACCATCCGACGCAGATCATCCCAATTATGGTGATAGGTATTGCAGCACTCCGGAGTCAGGAACACCCGCCGCGCCACATTCCGCTCCCCCAACAGAAACCCCGGGCACAACGCCTCATACGACTTGTTGTGCGCCAGCACGTCATACCGCGCACTCAACACCACACCCGGCAACGGCTCCAGATGATCCAAAATCACCTGCAACTCCTCCGGCAACGCCGTACCCGCATGCGCCACCGGCACCGTCGGCACATCCGCCAGCCGATACAAATGCGCCTTCTCCGCCGCATCCAACGACAACGTCCGAGCCACCGCGTTCAACACCTGAACACTCACATTGATGCTGCGCCCTTGCTCGAGCCACGTGTACCACGTGATGCCGATCCCAGCCAGCTGCGCGACCTCTTCGCGCCGAAGACCGGGCGTCCGCCTTCGCGGGCCCGGAGGCAGTCCCACATCCTCCGGTGAGATCCTGGCACGCCGAGATTTCAGGAACGCTCCCAGTTCGGCGCGCCGAGCCTTGCGCACGGCCTGAACATCGGCCACATCAGTCATTCTGTGATCTTCCCGTACGGGGCTACAGGTATCCAGGTGCTGTCAGTACCAGTTTTTGCCAGGCGTGTCGGCCCGTCTTCTCGACGAGTGCCGCGGTCGGGACGAGGTGGTCATGCCGTCCGAGTGGCAGCGAGCGGCAATGGTCTCGTGCTACGGCCGACCCGCCCGGATCGCCGGGGTCGACGGCATCGAGCCGGGGTGGGCTGCGCCGACGATGCGGCCCAGCGGCATCTGTGGCTCCGGAGGCGGGGGCTGGGGCGGAATGAACCGCAGAATCCCCGAAAAGCCGCGGAATCCACCGGGTATCGGGACCTGGATCTCGGGAAAACCGGGGATGCCACCCGATGACGGCTCAGCGCCGGCGGGCGCGGCGGCAGCGAGCACGGCGACGGCGGCCAGGGCGGCAACCGCGGCAGCGAGGGCTGAGCGCGAATGTCGTTGTGGGCGTTGCTCAGGCCGACCATTGGCGCTGGATGCCATGATGCGGTCCTCCGATCTCCGTCGGCAGGCCCGATGCGACCCATCCGGCCTCGCGGGAATATCACCGAGCCGCGCATGAATTTCGAAACACCACGGTGTCGTCGAGCCAGGATCCGGAGAGTCATATTTCTGCACGCATTCGAATGCGCAAAGCAGGACACTCGCATTTCGCGATAACGAAACGATAACCGCGAAACATATCCCTCAGGGACTTGCCCGCCTGCCGCCGTGTGGTCCCCCCGGGTCACCGCAGTCGGCCACCACTTGTCGCCGACCAAGCCGACGGCGAAACGTCGTGCGATGCGGGCTGACCAGGATTCCGGCTCCAGTTGGGTAGATTGCCCCGCGATGTCCAGCATGCAATCGACGTCCGATACCACCGCGGTGACCGATCCCGCGGCGCTTGCCATGTCGATGGTGGGCCGCCGGTATCGCGCCTGCGATTACTACGAGGTGGGACGGGAGAAGATTCGCGAATACGCCCGTGCGGTGCGCAACCACCACCCCGCGCACTGGTCGGAGGACGCGGCGGCCGGTCTCGGCTACGACAGCCTGCTGGCGCCGCCGACTTTCGGCGCGGTCCCCGGCTATCTGGTCTATGCCGAAGTGCTCGACACGATCCTGCCCGGCTACGACCTGAGCCGGATGATCCAGACCGATCAGATGGTCGAACTCCATCGCCCGCTGCTGGCCGGTGACCGGATCGGGTTCGAGGTCGGCCTCGACTCGTTCCGGCGCGCCTTCGGCGGCGACCTCATCGTGCTGCGCCAGACCATCCTGGACCAGGAGGATCGGCCCGTCGTCACCTCGCGGACCAGCATGGTGGGGCGCCCCGACGACACCGTCCCGGTTTCGCTCGACGCGGTCGTGATGCACGGCGCGCACCCCGACGCGCGGAGGGCGCACCGTCCCACGCACCCGCGGTACGTCGGGCCGGTCACCGAGCCCCTGCGAGAACCGCACACCGTTCCGGTGAGCGCGCACGCGCGGCGGTTCGACGCCGTGGCTCCCGGCGAGGAGATTCCGCCGCGCATGCTCACCATCAGTCGCGGCGACCTGGTCAACTACGCCGGAGTCGCGGGTGACCCGAACCCGATCCACTGGAGCGACGAGATCGCCGCCCGGATGGGGTTGGAAACCGTTGTCGCCCAAGGCATGCTGACGATCGGGCTGAGCGTGGACTTGATCACCTCCTGGCTGGGCGACCCCGGCGCCCTGCGCGCCTACAACGTGCGGCTGACCAGCCCGGTCCAGGTCGGCGCGAGCGGCGGCCGGATCGAGTTCCGCGGCCGGATCAAACACCTGGACGCGGGCGCGCGAACCGCCACGGTGGCGATCACCGCCGAGCAGGACGGGCGCAAGATCTTCGGCCGCGCGACGGCCGAGGTCGCCCTCGCGTGATCGAACGTATCGTCCGGCCGCACCGCAAATCGGTGTGTTTGGTCCGGAGAAGCCGGGGCACGTTGGAGACGGAGCGCGGTCGCCCTCGACCGGCGGACGCGGACTCCGGTACCCGATCGAGCGGGCAGCAGGCCCGCTCGCACCCGAAAGGACCGGTATCTGTCGTGGTTGTGCTTCTTGCTGTGATCGGCTCGGCTTCCCTGGCCGTCATCGCGGTCCATGCCACGGTCGTCGCACGCAGCTTGGCCGAACTCCGTTCTCCGCGCCGCGGCAGCGCGCGGTGGCGCGAGGTACAGGACGCTCGGCTCACCCGCACATCGGTCTGATTCCCAGCTCGGCGATCGCGCGGCCCCATGACACGGAGGCCGGGCATTGTCGTGCGGTGCGGCTACGGACCTACCTCTGGTCGCGCTGACGTTTCTGCGCGTCGCGAAGGCGGACGTTGTCGGCCTGCAGCCGGTCGTTGTCGGCATGCAGGTCGGCATTCGCGTCCTCCAGGTCGAGGATGCGACGGATGCCCGCCAGGTTCACGCCCGTGGCGACCAGGTCGGTGATCCGCCGCAGCCGGGCCAGGTCGTTACCGCTGTAGCGGCGCGTGCCGCCGTCACTCCGCGCGGGCGTCAGCAAACCGTGGCGCTCGTACAGCCGCAGCGTCTGCACGCCGATGCCCGCCAGCCCAGCGGCCACCGAGATCCCGTACACCGCTTGACCGGGGTCCGGCAGATGCCCCGAGTCGCCCCGTTCCTGCGCCATCCATCCTCACTTCTCGTCCGAACTAGATTTCCTAGTTTAGCGCCTTGAACTCAACTTATCCCGGTGCTATAAAAAATCTATGTCGGATGACAGAGGTTATCTGACCCCTACTACGGAGAATGGAGTGAGTTGGAGGTGGCGACCATGCTGATGCGTACCGATCCCTTCCGCGATCTGGACCGTTTGACGCAGCAGGTGTTCGGCACGAAGGCGCATCCAGCGGTGATGCCGATGGATGCCTGGCGCGCGGGCGACGAGTTCGTGGTCGAGTTCGACCTGCCCGGTATCGACCCCGATTCCCTGGACCTGGACATCGAGCGCAACGTGGTGACGGTGCGAGCGCGCCGCCCCGAACTCGACACCGGCCGGGAGATGATCGCCGCCGAGCGTTCGCGCGGCGTGTTCAGCCGCCAGCTGTTCCTCGGCGAGAACCTGGACACCGACAACATCCGTGCCGACTACACCGACGGCGTCCTTCGTCTCACGATTCCGGTCGCGGAGAAGGCCAAGCCGCGCAAGATCGAGATCGCTCGCGGCGACGGGCACAAGGCGATCCACGCCTGACCCGGCCGGGATCTGCGCACCGAGCTGGAAAGTGAGGTGATGCCGATTCAGTGATGGGGAACAGATCCGCGACCAGTGTCACGTCACCCCTTCCGTGCGGGCCCGGCGGTCCGGGCCCGCACGCGGCCCGAACGCGAAAGGCGCTACCGCAGAAGGGCTATCCTTGCATACGGAACACCTGATGGAGCATTCGATCATGGCACCGAGCCACCCACGCGACACCCTGCCACGACCGACCGAATCCGAGCCGGCGCGCCCGGCCGAAACGCCGGTCATCTGGCCCGACCCCAGCCCGCTCGACGCTTGGTGGCAACGGGTCATGCACTCCGACCGGCCCCACCGCAGCGTCGCGTGACCGCGGCCAGGACCACCCTCGTGACCGACCGGCAAAGCCCTCCGAGCACCTCGGCCGAACCCTGGCGCCGCGGCACGGTCATCTGGTTCAACGTGGAAAAGGGGTTCGGATTCCTCCGGCCCGCGGACGATCCGACGCCGGTCTTCGTCGAGTACACCAGCATCGAGACCACCGGCTACAAATCGCTCAGCGCGGATCAGCCCGTCATCTTCACCGCCACCATGCGCAAACGCGGCCCGGAAGCAACGGCGGTACGCCCACTGCTCCCCGGCACCGCGGAGGTTCGGGCGACCGGGGACGCCTGATCCATCGGCGGGATCGCCGGCCCCGCGCGGACGCACCATGCAGCGGGGTCGGCGAGCTCGGCGGTGCGTGACGATCACTCACCCGGTTGTGCAGACACCTGGAGCTATCGTCCCGCAAGCAGGACAATAGGAGGATGAGCGACGGCGGGGCTTCGGGCACGCCGTCGTGACAGAAGCTCCCAAGCTGCGGCCTGGACCCTCGTCCGAGCAGGAGGCGACACAATGTCGACATCCACCGCGCCCATGCCCGTCGAGCGATACGCATTCTCCTCGACCGACTCCGGCGAGATCACCGACTACATCGACCGCATGTACGCCGGCACCCGCACCCGATTTCTCGATGTCTCACCGGAGGCCACGTTCACCGTCACGGGCGTCGCCACCGACACGATGGCCACCGACCGGGTCCGTGCCGCGATCGGTTACGCCACCGACTCCGAACCATTCGACTACCTGGTGTTCGAACACCTGATCGCGGGCCGGTACCTGCTTCGCGGCGGTGAGGAACTGTTCCTGCGCCCCGGCGACGTGGCGGTCGTCCCGATGGGTGTCGGGCTGTCGTTCGAAGTGCACGATCTCGACATGTCCCTGCTCCGGCTGCCGATGGACCGGGTCACCGCGGCGGCGGAAGAGCAGGTCGGCGCGCCCGCCGGAGGCGTGCGGTTCCAATCCGCGCAGCCGGTCTCGCACGCGATGGGACGGTACTGGCGCGAGCTGGTCGGCGTGGTTCACCGCGAACTCATGGACCCCGATTCGCCGATGGGCAATCCCCTGGTCGCCGAGCAGACGACCGCCGGGATCGCCGCCGCCGCGCTGACCACCTTCCCGAACACCGCGATGACAGTGGATTACGTCCGCGACCCCGGCCCGATCACCCCGGTGGCCTTGCGTCGCGCGACCGACTACATCAACGCCAATGCCGATCAACCCCTGACCCTCACCGACATCGCCGAGGCCGCCGGGGTCACCACGCGCGCCCTCCAGCACGATTTCCGCAGGCACTACGACACCACGCCCCTGGGTTACCTCCGCCGGGTGCGGCTCGAGCGCGCCCACGAGGATCTGACCGCTTCCGAGCCCGGAGCCGGGCCGACCGTGGCCGCCATCGCCGAACGGTGGGGCTTCGCCCATCCTGGCCGCTTCGCGGCCGCCTACACCGCCCGCTACGGTCGGTCACCCAGCTACACCTTGCGGACCTGACTACCCAGCGGAGACCTTCTCGACCCGCGCCACAGGGAACGGCGTGGCCCTGTTTCGGCACGGCGATAGCGGTCATGCTGCACGGGCGGAGCGAATCGTGCCTCCGTGGCCACGCTCGCACCGGGCGCGGTCGAACACGAGAAGGGAGGACACATGGCTTTCCGAGACGTGATCGCCCAACTCCACCAGGACATCACCACCGCCGAAGACGCGGGCGACGAAGCGACCGCCGCGCGTCTGCGCGCCGAGTTGGCCGAAGCGCTGGAGGCGGCCCGAAGCGGAGACAAGGACGAGGAATAGCGCGAGCCGCGCCCGGTTTCCGGCGGTTTTGCCAGGGCAACCAGTCACCATGGAATCCGACAACGCGTCTCCCGAGACACCTGCTTCCGAGCCCATGTCAACCAGCGGTTCCGGGTCCACCGTGGTCCGCGAAGAGGATCTGCGCCGACTGCTGGCCATGAGCGAGCCGAACGCACGACTCGTCCTGGAAGAGGGACGAGTCCGGATCGAGCAGGGTTCCGACACCGAACCGCGCGGCATGCTCCTCGCGACTCGCGCCGATCTCGCCGACCGTCTCGGAGACGATCCGGACGCCGCCGCGCTGACCGAACAGGCCACCGAACTGAACAGCGAAATACGCCTCCGCGGCGCCTGAAGCAGACGTCACGTGGTCAGCCACGTGACCATTCGTGGCCCCAGTAGCTGTCGGCGGTGATCTCCTCGGCGCTGTAGGTGGCTTCGTCGACGAGCACACCCTCGGTGCCGTATTCGAGATCCCAGCCGCCGGGAGTGCGGACATAGAAGGAGATCATCTTGTCATTGGTGTGCCGCCCCAGGGTCGACGACAGCGGGTAGCCCGCCCGCTGGACGCGGTCGAGAGCCCGCCCCACCGCGTCGAGCCGGTCGACCTCGACCATGATGTGCACCAGTCCCGGGCCGTCGGGACGGCTGCCCGGGATCAGCGCGAGGCTGTGGTGGCGCTGATTGACACCCAGGAATCGAACCCGAACCGGCCCTGCCCCGGGCGGGGTCGGCACCCGGAACGAGCCGCGCGGCAGGAATCCGAGCACGTCGCAGTAGAAACGGTTCGCCTCCTCGAGGTCGGGCACCGGGAGAACCACATGGCCGAGCCCCAACCCCTCGGTGACGAACCGATTCCCATGGGCGGTGACGACCGGGCTGTGGTCGAGCACCGGTCCGTGGAAGACCTCGACGGTGAACCCGGCCGGATCGGTGAACGCGAAGGCTTCCTCCACGCGCAGCGCATCGACCTGCTCCGGCGCGAGCGGTGTGACGGCGACGCCCGCCCGCTCCAGCGTTTCGCGCACCCGGGCGAGCGCGCGATAGTCCCGCACCTCCCAGCCGACGGCCAGCACCCGGTCCTGGTCGGCGGGAACGAGTTCGAAGCGGTAGGCGTGCTCGTCCATGCGCAGGTACACGCTGTCCGGATTCGGTCCGGTGGCCCGCGCGAAGCCCATCACATCGAAAGCGAAGGCGCGCCAGGCCGCCACATCGGCGATGGCGACTCGGACGTAGCCGAGCGAGGCGATGTCAGCCATGTGTTCGTCGTACTCCTCAGGAATAGGTGACGTGCACCGTGTCGGTGGCCGGGATCGCCTGGCAGGCCAGCACGTATCCCTCGGCCAGATCGGCGTCGTCGAGGACGTCGTTGTGCCGCATGTCGACCTGTCCGGAGACGATCCGGCAGGTGCAGGCGCTGCACGCGCCCTCGCGACACGAGTAGGGCGCCGACAGGCCGTTGGCCAGCAGCACGTCGAGCAGTGCTCGGTGCCGCGGCCACGGGAATCGGTATGTCTGGCCGTCGAGTTCGACTTCCACCGCGGCGCTGTCGGCGGAATCGGTGAGCTCCGGCGCGCCGGTCTCGAACGGGTTGCCGCTCAGCGACACGAATTTCTCGACGTGCACGCGCTTGCGGTCGGCGCCCAGCCCGATCAGCGCGTCGGAGACGGCGTCCATGAAGGGCCCGGGGCCGCAGACGAACGCCTCGCGAGCGCACCACGGCCGCGCCAGCGCCGCCAGTTGCGCGCGGGTCGGCAGTCCCTGCACCGTCTCCAGCCAGTGCACCACGAGCAGACGGTCCGGATGCCGGGCGGACAGGTCGGCGAGTTCGGCGGCGAAGATGACCGATTGCTCGTCGCGATTGGCGTAGATCAGCGTGCAGTGCCCTGACCCGGCCGACAGCACCGACTTCAGGATCGACAGAACCGGGGTGATTCCGCTGCCCGCGGCGACCAACAGCACGTCGTCGTCGAGCGAGGCGGGCGTGAAGACGCCGGCGGGCGGCAGAACGTCGATGGCCATGCCCGCGACAGCGTTGTCGCACAGCCAGTTCGATCCGTAGCCGCCGGGCGTCCGCTTGATCGTGACCTTCAGCGGCCCGTTCTCGTGCGGCGCGCTCGACAGCGAGTAGCAGCGGCTCACCGAGCCGGTCAGGTCGCTCGGTATCCGAAAGGTCAGGAACTGGCCCGGCCGGTATTCGACCTCTTTCGGCTGCTGCGAGGCGATAGCCAGCTCCAGCGACACGGCGTCGCGGGTTTCCCGGATCACCTGCGCCACGCGGAGAGTGAGGATTTCCTCCGGGCGACCGCTCACCGCACATCCCCGTCTCGCGTGCTGACCTCGAGGGCGCCGATCGCGACGGCGGCATCGATGCTGTCGCGCAGAGCGACACAGGTCCGCACCCGCGCGCTGGCGGCCCCGGCGAACTCGGCGCACGCCGCCACCGCGACGGTGCTCCACTGCACACTGGTGTGCTGCGGGCTGAACTTCTCGACCAGCACGCGGGTTCCGCAGGCACGGCAGGAAATCGGTTCCATGGCCATCCCGCTCAGGATCCGGCGGCGGCGCGCTGCTCGGCCAGATTGTGGGCGACCTCCGCCTCCCACGCCGTGACCGCACGGGTGGTGTCGACCTCGAACTCGAACCGGTCGGTCATCTTCGGGTCGATATCGGCCACGTCGGTGTAGAACTGCTCGTACCAGCGGCGAAGCTGGTACACGGGACCGTCCTCCTCGCACAGCAGCGGATTGTCGATACGAGTCTTGCGCTTCCAGATCGCGGCGTCCTGTTCGAAGCCGCGGCCGAGACCGGCGGCGAAGTTCGCCGCGATGTCCTCGGCCTGCTCCGGTGGCACGCCGTGCGGCTTGCGCACGATCGCGCCGTACTGCAGCACGAATTTCGTCGGCGTCACCGGATAGTGGCAGTTGATCAGAATGCCCTCCACCGTGAGGCCCGCGCTCTCGCTGCGCAGGTGGTCGATCATGTAGGAGGGGCCGTAGTAGGAGGCGTCCGAGTGCAGCACGTTCTTGCCGCCCAACGCCTTCGCCGTCTCCCCCATCATGTCCTCGCGCGACACCGAGGTCATGTACTGGCTGGCGATGTGGCCCTCGAAGACGTTCTTGAAGTAGGTGGGGAAGCCGAAGTGCACGTAGAAGAAGTGGGCCATGTCCACCACGTTGTCGATGACCTCGCGGCAGTTGGCGCCGTCGATCACCATGGTGTTCCAGGTCCAGTCGGTCCACTCGTCGCTGAAGGCGCCCTCGATGCGCGGGATGGTGACCCGCTCCGGCGGTGGGTTGCCCTCCGGGTCGTTCCACACGAACAGCTGCTTGTTCTGCTCCAGCGTCGCCCACGCCCGGGTCCGCGCCCGCGGCGGCACCCGGCGACCGTAGGGAATGCCGGTGCAGCGGCCGTTGCCGCCCCAGCGCCAGTCGTGGAACGGGCAGGCGATCGAGTCCCCCTTGATCCGTCCGTCGCCCAGGTTCCCGCCCATGTGCCTGCAGTAGGCGTCCAGCACGTTGAGCTGTCCGTCACCGCTGGCGAACACCACCAGTTCGGTGCCGAAGATCGCGACGGTGTGCGGTTTCCCGTCCCGGAAGTCCTCCGCGAGACCCAGGCAGTGCCAGCCGCGCGCGTACCGGGCGGGCGGAGCACCCGCGTCGATCACTCGGACCTCGGTGTCGGTAGTCATCGGTTCCTCCACGATTCGCCCACGTTTGTCATCTCGATAGTTCGGTTCGCGATCCCGGCGCGGAAATGTCCAGTCCCACTGGCCGGGAGGCCCTTCAGGCCTCATCGAGCCGCCCGAACGCGGAGCGGTAGAACAGCAGCGGCCCGGCCTCGCGGTGTTCCGACAGCGCGGTGACTCGCGCGATCACGATGGTGTGATCACCGCCGTCGACCTCCCGCTCGAGTTCGCCGTCGAGCCACGCCATGGTTCCGGCCAGCCGTGGCGATCCGTTCGGTGAGGGCTCCCAGTCGACCCCGGCGAACTTGTCCGCGCCGCTGCGCGCCAGCTGTCGGCAGAGGTCCTGCTGATCGTGGGCCAGGATGTTGACGCAGAACCGGCCCACCGCGCGAATGCGCGGCCACGACGTGGACGTGCGCGCGGGGCAGAAGCACACCGCGGGCGGCTCCAGTGACAGCGCGGAGAAGGATTGGCAGGTGAATCCGATCGGCCCGTCCTCGGACCGCGCCGTGATCACCGTGACGCCGGTGCAGAAGCGGCCCAGCACGGCCTTGAAGTCGCCCACATCCAGTGGCGATCCGTCCATCGCCAGCACCCGTTCCATCGGGCCTCCTATTTCGATCAGGCATATACCTGATAGCTATGACAGCAGGCGCTGGCCGAGAGACGTCAAGATCGGGGTTCGGTCACCGAGATGGAGATCGGTAGAAGCTACGTAGTTCTCCCGATTCATCCGTGTCACGAACCCGCCAGTGTGAGGGGAGACACACACGGCCGAGCACGTAATGCCTGGTCGACGTAGACCGAATGTGACCGACGGAGGTCCAGATGACCGTCACCCTGTTGCCCGGCACGCAGGCGCGCACCAGCCGGGTCTCCCACCGCGCCGGCGCCGGAGCCGCCCGAGCCGGTACCGCCGAGGTGCCGGTATCGATGATCGAACGGATGACCCTCATTCTGGACGCGTTCGACGCCGCAACCCCGACACTCACCCTGCTCGGTCTGGTCGAGCGCACCGGCCTGCCGCGGTCGACAGTCCATCGGATCCTCGACCAGATGATCCGGCTGCGCTGGCTGGCCCACACGTCCGGCGGTTACCGGCTCGGCATGCGCGCGCTCGAACTGGGCGGGCTCACCGCCGACCACAACGAGATCCGCGACGCCGTGAGCCCGCTGCTGCACGAGTTGTGTCAGCGCACCGGCATGGTCGGGCATCTGGCGGTGCTCGACGGACACGAGGTCGTGTACTTGGACAAAGCCGGTGGCCGCCTGGCCGCGATGCTTCCCACCCGGCTCGGCGGCCGCATGCCCGCGCACTGCACCGCACTCGGGAAGGCGATGCTGGCCTCCCTGGAGCCGAGTGTCGCCGAAGCCGCGTTCCATTCCCGGCTGCCGCGACTGACCGCGCACACCATCACCGAGCCCGAGGTCCTGCATCGCACGCTGGCCCAGATCCGGCTGCGCCAGGGCGTGGCGCTGGACCGTCAGGAAGCGCTGGACGGAATCGGCTGTGTCGCAGCGCCGTTGCGCGTCCGCGGCTCCGCGCCCGCTGCGCTGTCGCTGTCCGGGCGCGTCGACGCGATGAGCTTCGACAAGCTGGCGCGGGTTCTGCTCGAGATCTCCCATGAGGCGGGCCGGGCCCTGTTCCCCCGCCGCGCCCGCTGGCGATAGTTCGAGCCGGAATATGCCCGGGCGGTACAGTCCGACGATGACCGATGGCGTGACACCCGCGGTGCCCGATCTGCCGACCACCGCGTGGGCCGTGCTCGGAATGCTCTCGCACGCCGAGGAACTCTCCGGCTACGACCTGAAGAAGTGGGCCGACTGGAGCCTGCAGTTCTTCTACTGGAGCCCGTCGTTCAGCCAGATCTACGCCGAACTCAAACGCCTGGAGAAGCACGGCTACGCCACTTCCCGCACGGTCGTGCAGGAGGACGGCGTGCGCGGCAAGCGGATGTACGCCATCACGCCGGAAGGACGTGCGGCCGCGGCGAGCTGGGTCAACCACGCCCCGGTCGAGGCGCCGGTGCTCAAGCACAGCGTGATGCTGCGCGCCTGGCTCGGCAATCTCGCCGAGCCCGACCGGCTGCGCGAGATCCTCACCGAGCACATCCGCTACGCCGAGAAGATGCGCAAGCGCGCCGAGGCGGACGCCCGCGGCGCCGAGGCCAATCCGGACTGGGCCTATCCGGAACTCGTGCTGCGGTGGTGCGTGCGGCACTACGAGGCCGAGCGCGACTTCGCCAGGGACTTGCTCGCCGATATCGATCGCCTCACTGAGTGAGACGCCGCCTGGTCGTTCCCGCACCGTCATATTTCAATTAGGCATATGACGTGGCGGATGATGACCGGTGAACTGGACACAGTGCCTGCCGCGGTAGCGGCGATCGCGAGCGGCGGCATGGCGCTCGTCGTGGACGACGAGAACCGCGAGAACGAAGGCGACCTGGTGCTGGCCGCGGAGAAGGCGACGGCGGCGAACATCGGGTTCCTGGTCCGGCACACCAGCGGCGTCCTGTGCGTGCCCATGGCCGGTGGCGACCTGGATCGACTCGACCTGCCGCCGATGACAGCGGTCAACCAGGATCCGAAGGGCACCGCGTACACGGTCTCGGTGGATGCCGCGGCGGGTGTCGGCACCGGCATATCGGCCGCCGACCGCGCCCACACCATGCGCGTGCTCGCCGATCCCGCCACCACACCGCAGGATCTCACCCGTCCCGGGCACGTGTTCCCGCTGCGGGCGCATCCGTGCGGCGTCTTGGGTCGGCAGGGTCATACCGAGGCCGCGGTCGACCTGGCGCGGCTGGCGGGCCTGCGCCCAGCCGGAGTCATCGCCGAGGTGGTGCGCGAGGACGGGTCGATGGCCAGGCTGCCCGAATTGCTCACCATGGCCAGGGTGCACGGGATTCCGATCATCTCCATCGCCGATCTGATCGACTATCGCCAGCGGCTGGAGTCGAGCGTTGCCCGGGTCGTCGAGACCCGGCTGCCCACTCGTTTCGGTGAATTCCGGCTGATCGGCTACCAGGACGCGGCGAACGACGCCGAACATCTCGCGCTGGTTCTCGGTGCGCCCGGAGACCGTGACGTGCTGACCCGGGTGCATTCGGAGTGCCTCACCGGCGACGCGTTCGGCTCGTTGCGCTGTGATTGCGGCGAGCAGCTGGACGCCGCCATGCAGGCGGTGGCGGCCGAGGGGCGCGGGGTCGTGGTGTACCTGCGCGGGCAAGAAGGACGCGGCATCGGGCTGCTCAACAAGCTGCGCGCCTACCAGCTGCAGGATGCGGGCGCCGACACCGTCGACGCGAACCTCCGCCTCGGGTTGCCCGTCGATGCCCGCCGCTACGGCGCGGCCGCGCGGATCCTCAGCGACCTGGGTGTGCGGTCGGTGCGGCTGCTCAGTAACAATCCCGCCAAGCAGGCCGGGCTGACCGAGTGCGGCATCGCCGTCGAACGGCGAATCCCTTTGCAGACGAGACCGACCGAGCACAACGGGCACTATCTGCGTGCCAAACGTGACCGTATGCGCCACCAGCTGACGGAGGTCGACGCCGCGGTCGCCATCCGATGAGACAGGGCGATTCCGGCGTTGAATTTGCCCAGAATGCTCTTCCGCACGAGGCGCGGTACATAGGGTTGACATCCATGGCGCGGCGTCCAATCGGCAATCTCCCCGCCGAGGTCACCAGCTTCGTCGGGCGCCGGGAAGAACTCGCCGCCGCGAAGCGGCTGCTGCCGACGACACGGGTGCTGACCCTGCTCGGTCCGGGTGGCGTGGGCAAGACCCGGCTGTCGCGCCAGATCGGCGTCACGGTCGCGCGCGCGTTCCCGGACGGGGTGTGGCTGGTCGAGCTGGCCGACGTGCACGACCCCGATCTGGTGACGGTGACCGTCGCGGAGGTGCTTGCCCTGCGTGATGACACGGCCGCGCCACTGCCCCGGCTCACCGAGTTCCTCGCGGACAAGCGGCTGCTGTTGATCCTGGACAACTGCGAGCACCTGGTCGACGCTTGCGCGGAGCTCGTCGGGACGATCGCGGCCACCACTGCCGACGTGCGGGTGCTGGCGACCAGCCGGGAGGTGCTCGGGGTGCAGGGCGAGCAGGTCATGCCGGTCGCGCCGCTGCCGCTACCGGACGGCGAGTCCGCCGACAGCGATGCGCTGCGGCTGCTCGCCGAGCGGGCCGGCGCCGCCAATCCCGGCTTCGCGGCGACCGCCGCCAATCGCGCTGCGCTGGCGGCGATCTGCCGCAGGCTCGACGGCATTCCGCTGGCACTGGAACTGGCCGCGTTGCGGTTTCGCATGTTCACCCCCGAACAGATCCTCGCTCGGCTCGACGACACCATGGGCCTGCTCAGTGCGGGACCGCGCCTCGCGCCGCAGCGGCAGCAGACCATCGAGGGCGCGATCCGCTGGAGCTACGACCTGTGCACCCCCGCCGAACAGCGGTTGTGGGAGCAGCTGTCGGTCTTCGCGGGCGGCTTCGATTACGAGGCCGCCGAGGCGGTGTGCGTGGTCGACTCCGGGCAGCGGACCCTCGTCGACGCGCTCACCGGCCTGCTGGACAAATCAGTGCTGAGCCTGCGGTACGAGGGCGACGCCGGGCGGTACTCCATGCTGGAGCCGATCCGCCAGTTCGCCCAGGACCGGCTGGCCGAGCGCGGCGACGAGCGCGCGGTGCGGGCCCGCCACCGCGATCACTACCGGCGGCTGGCGCTGCGCGGACGGACCGCGTACTGGAGTTCCGACGACGCCGCCTGGTTCCGGGAATTGAACCGGGAGCACGCGAATCTGCGCGCCGCTCTGCAGTTCTGCCTCACCGACGCACCGCAGTCGGCGATGGAGATGGCCACGGTGCTGCGGCCGTTCTGGGAGCACAACCGCTTCCTCACCGAGGGCTATCGCTGGCTGACCGACGCGCTGGCGAAGTCGAGCGAACCGACGGAGCTTCGCGCACGCGCGCTGTCCTCGGCGGCCTCGCTCGCGGCGCTGCTCTCGGATCGTGGGTCCGCTCGCCAGCTGGTGGACGAATGCGTCGCCTCGGCACGCAAACTCAACGCCCCGGACATCCTCGCGGAGGCGATGCTGGACTCGGCGCTGCTGGCCTTCAACGACGGCGACACCGCCCGTGCGCTCGAACTGGCCGAGACGGCAGTGCATCTGGCCGCGGAGTGCGGCCACCACGCGATGGAGATGGACAGCCTCGCCTTCGCCTTCGTGTGTGCGCTGGTGCTCGGCGACGCGCGCTCCACCGTCTTCGCCGAGCGGCTGCTGAGCCTGACCGCCGAACGGCGACCGTATCTGCTCGGCGGCCTGGCGCAGTGGTCGATGGGCCTGGATCACTGGCGACGCGGCGATCAGGATGCCGCTACCGAGTATCTCGCCCGGTCCATCGAGATGTTCCGCCTGTTCGACCGATGTGTCTGGCTGGCTTCGGCGTTCGAGGGACTGGCGTGGACGGCGGTCGCACGCGGTGACTTCGAGCGGGCCGCGCGCCTGCTCGGCGCCGCGGAGATTCTGGCGCGCAGCACGGTACGCCTGGCACACGCCATCACCGGCGTGTTGGGTGACAAGATGCGTAACCAGGTGCGAGAAGCTCTGGGCGACAAAGCGTTTCAGGAGATCTTCGACAGCGGCGCGGCGCTGTCGCTGGACGAGGCGATCGACTACGCGCTGGGGCGCACACCCGCTGCGGCCCAACCGGGGCGGGCGCCCGCCGCCGAGTCCGAGGCGGCGGACGTCCTCACCCGCCGCGAGAAGGACGTCGCCCGACTGGTGGCGGCCGGTCACAGCAACAAACGCATCGCCGCCGACCTGGTGATCTCGGTGCGCACCGCCGAAACCCACGTCGAGCACATTCTCACCAAGCTGGGCTTCACCTCCCGGACCCAGATCGCGGGATGGGTCCGGGATCACGGACTGTGACCGGCGGCCGCGATCAGAGCCCTGCGGTGAGGAAATCGACCACGGCGCGTTCGAACGCCGACTTGCGCTCGATCTGCACCCAATGCCCGCACCGGGCGAAGACGCGCAGGTCGGCGCGCGGAATCTGCCGCGCAGGCAACAGCGACGCCTCCACCGGCGTCACCCGATCGTCGCGACCCCACAGGATCTGTGTCTCCGAGCGCAGGGCGCGCAGCCGGGCCCACAACGGAACCGGTTCGGCGAGAGCGGGGTCGGCGAAGGTCGCGTAGGCGTCGCGCAGCGCGGCGATGGCGGCCGGATCCGAGGCGGCGGCCAGTCGGGCGTCGATCAGCTCGTCGGTCAGGATCGCCGGATCCGACACCATGGTGCGCAGCCAGGACACCAGGCGCTGCCGGGTGGGATCGGCGCTGAACTCCAGCAGCCGCGTGATCCCCTCGGACGGTTCCGGCCCCAGCACATTCACCCCGACGCCGCCGGGCGCCATCAGCACCAGCCGGTCTACCCGGTCGGGATGCTCCAGTGCCAGCAGCGTCGCGACCGCGCCGCCCATCGAATTACCCAGCAGGTGCGCGCGTTCCACGCAGAGGTCATCGAGCACGCCCAGTACCGCATCGGCCGAGATGCGCAGGTAGTTGCGTTCGTACACCTCGGGACGGCCGCTGCCGCCGAAGCCCGGCTGATCCACGATCAGGCAGCGGAAACGCTGCGCGAGCACCGGGAGATTCGCGCCGAAGTTGACCCAGCCCGAGACGCCTGGCCCGGAGCCGTGCAGCAGCACGAGCGGCGACCCTGCCCCGGCCTCGTGGTATCGCAGTGTCAGCCCGGCCGTCGTGCTCCAGCGTGTGGTGTTCTCGGCGGTGAGCGTCATCAGATCATCCGATCCGTGACCGGCAGCCCGAACGCGTCGCGGCCGTAGAGAACCAGCGCGCGTTCGACGTCGTTGATGACGTGCACGCTGCCCGCGTGCGCGTCGCGCCAGTGCCGTTCGATCGGATTGGGTTTGCGGATCGAGTGGCCGCCGGAGTTGTCGAAGAGCAGGTCGATGGCCTCGATGGCGCGTTCGGTGCCGCGCACCTGGTCGCGGCGGCTGCGCACCCGCAGTTCGACGGGGATTTCCTCGCCCGCCTCGGCATAGCGCAGCTGCTCGCTGATGTTGCGCTCCATCTGCAGGATGGCGGCGTCGATCTCGGAGGCGGCGCGCGCCACCCGGACGTGCGCGAATGGATCTTCCGCCGCTTTCTGCCCGCCATACGAGATCCGCACCCGTTCCCGCATGCGTTCGATATGCGCTTCGTAAGCGCCCTCGGCGGCGCCGATGATGGGTGCGGTGATGGTGTTGGAGAACACCGCGCCGAACGAGATCCGATACAGCGGTGCGGTATTCACCTCCTGCCCGGGTCCGCGCAGTTCCGCCTGCGCATTGGCGCTGTAGGTCCGGTAGGCGGGTACGAACGCGTTCTCGATGACGATGTCGTTGCTGCCGGTGCCGGACAGACCCGACACATGCCACACGTCCTCGATGCGGTAGTCGGTGCGCGGCACCAGAACGGTCAGGTACTCCGCTTCCCCCGCGTCGTTCGGCACGACCGCGCCGAGAAAGGCCCAGCGGGCGTGATCGCACCCGGAGGAGAAGCTCCAGCGACCGCTGATCTCGAACCCGCCCTCGACGCGGGTGAGCTTGCCGGTCGGCGCGTACGACGACGAGACCAGGGTGTCCGGATCGGCGCCCCACACATCTTCCTGCGCTCGCAGCGGGAACAGCGCCAGCTGCCACGGGTGCGCGCCCAGCACCGACGACACCCACGCTGTGGACGGGCAGGCGGTGGCGATGGCGCGGATCACCGCGTAGAACGCGACCGGCGAGGATTCGTCGCCGCCGAAGCGCGACGGCTGCAGCATGCGGAACACGCCGGCCTCGGTCAGCTCCCGGATGCTCTGGTCGGGCACGCTGCGCCGCAGGTCGGTGTCGGCGGCTCGGTCCCGGATCGCGGGCAGCAGATCCCGCACCCGATCGAGCACCTTGTTGGTCATACCGGTAGTCCTCCTGGTAGTGCTTGCGTTTCGACGCTAGGCCGGTGCGGCGCCGTCGGATCCGATCCATCCCGATGATCGGAACCCACCGTGCGGCTGGAGTTGTCGCGGGCCGCGGCGACGCCCGCGCGGCGGCCGAAGAAGGTGCCGTCACCGAGCGAGGTGCCGCTGATGTATCCCTCGCCGTGCAGGTTGCTGGCGGCGCGGCCCGCGGCGAACAGGCCGGGAATCGCGGCGCCGTCGATATCGAGCACCGCGCCGTCGAGCGAGGTGTGCAGTCCGCCGAGAGTGAAGACGGAGGCGCCGGTGCCGCGGCGATCGCCGGACTCGGCCGGTGGCCGCACGCCCGCCTTGACGTCGATCGCGGCGAACGGCGGCGTGAGGGGCCGCACCCAGCGCGCCGCTTTCCCGAACTCGGGGTCCACACCGTCGGCGGCGAAGGCGTTGTATCGGCGGACGGTATCGGCCAGCGCGGCCGCCGGGACGCCCATGAGCTCGGCGAGTTCCTCGACGGTCTCGGCCACATGCGTGGGCCGAACACCCCACCGCTGCTGCTGCGGCACCTCGTCGTAGGCCCGTTCGTCCAGCACGACCCAGGTGTCCATGCCCGGCCCGAACAGCGCCGCCTGACCGATCCGGCCGGGGTAGGTGTCCTCGTTGACGAACCGCTGCCCATGCCCGTTCACCACCATGCCGCGCGCGGCCAGGCCCGGGACGAGCGAGATGCCGACCTGCCCTGTGGACATGTGCCGCACGGCCGCGCCGATCGCCTGCGCCATCCGGATACCGCTGCCGTCATCGGTGCCCGCGCTGACCTTGGTGTGCCCCAGCAGTTTCGGCGCATGTGCCGCCAGCATGGCGTCGTTGTCGACGAAACCGCCGGTCGTCAGCACTACGCCGCGGCGGGCCCGGACAGACAGCTCGGTGCCGTACCGCCGAGCCACCACACCGACGACCGCGCCGTCGTCCGCGACGATCAGACAGGTCGCCCGAGTGTCGAAAAGCGCCGTCGCACCGGCGGATCGGGCGGCCTCGGCAAGGCGGTCCATGAGCAGCTTGCCGCCGAAGTCGGCGGCGGACGGGCGATGTCCGCGGGGCGCGGGCCGGGCGAGTTCGGCGAACGGCCAGCTGTTCTCCCCCAGCCACATGAGGCCGTCGTCCGTGGGCGGCACCCAGACAGGCGCATCCCACAACGTGGGCTTGAACGGTACGCCGCGGGCGGCGAGCCAGTGGAAATGCGCGACGCTGTCCTCGCTGTAGCGAGTGATCTTCTCTGTATCGGCGCCCGGGCCGAGCGCGGCCGACAGAAACGCGGCCATGGCCGCCGGGTCGTCGTCGAAGCCGCACGCCTTTTGGATCGGTGTGCCGCCGCCGAGATAGATCTCGCCGCCCGACAGTGCCGACGCGCCGCCGGGACCACCCATCCGATCCAGCACCAGCACCTGCGCGCCCGCCCGCGCCGCCTCGAACGCCGCGGCGGCCCCGGCGCATCCGTAACCGACCACCAGCACGTCGGTCTCGATGTCGTAGGCGCGCACCTCGGCGGCCTCCCTGGGCGCGACCGAATCACGACCACTCATGGCACCGACTTTCCCCGGCCGCGGGAGGTTCCTGGTCGCCTGTCTTGGTGAGCGACCCTCCGGTCCCGTTCATCGGGACTGCGGGCCGTCGCGGGGTCGGCGGCTGGCGATGGTTGTGAACGGCGTCACGTCTGCGTGGGCGTCAGCGAGGAGGAAGAATTCATGCGGGTCCTGGTCACCGGAGTGTCCGATCCGACCGGTCGCGCGGTGGCGCGCATGGTGCTGGCCGCCGGTTACGACGTGGTCGGGCTGGACCGTGAGCGGCACCGGTACGTCGACCCCCGAGTCCAGGTGATCACCGGCGATCCGGCCGACCCATCGATCTGCGCACAGGCCGTCGCCGGTTGCGCGACAGTCGTGCACCTGGGCGGTTCGCTCGCCGCGATCGCGGTGGCGGCCCGGGAGGCCGGAGCGCGGCTCGTGGTCCCCGTGGTTGCGGGCCGGAATTCGGTCGCCACGGATGTCGTGCGATCCAGCGGCGTGAACGCCCTGATCGTGCGCACCGCTCCCGTGGCGGGCAGGCGCGTCGATCGGGACAGTTGGCGGAACCTGGTGCCGTTGCTGGGTTCGCGCCGCTCGGGCGGATTCCAGGTGTTGCACACCGACGACTTCGAACGGTTTCTCGTGATTGCCGCGGTGTCGCCGCGTACCGGCGTTGTCGAATTGGCTGCGTCCGGCACGGTTTCCGGCGAGGACGCGCACCGCATCGCCGACGCGGCGGGCAGGCGAATGTCCAGCTGGGTGACCAGTACCCGGCCGGTGCCGCTGGTGGATACGACGGCGGCACGCGACGAGTGGGGATTCCGCTGCGGTTGGACCGCCTCCGAAGTAGCCGCCGACATCGTCCGCGGACTTGTTGGCCGCAGGCTCGACGGTGACGACTTCGTCGACCTGCCCGGCGCGATCCCCTTGCCCGGTTATGTGATACCCGCTCGTGCGAGCACATCGGACGGCCATTCCCTGGTGTCGGTGGCGCCGGAAGGACTCGAAGGCGAATTCGACGATCGCGTCGACCCGGCCTACCCGGTACACACCGCGACGAACACCTCCGAGGCGCTGCCCGGACCGCTGACACCGCTCACCGTCGATCTGCAGGCGGGCGCGATCCGGCTGGCCAACGCGGCGATGGGCAGGATGATCGCACTGGATGGAATAGCGCTGGAGCACTGGACCAGTCGCGTCACGACCGTGCTCGGCCACCACATCTACATCAACGCCTCCATCGGGGTCCTGGCCGCGGAGAACATGCCCGGCTGGGACGAGCAGAGCATCCGGCGCGACGTGTACGGCAACATTCCGGCCGAGATCTCGCTGACCCCCCACGGCAAGCCGCCCACCCCCACCGGTTTCGCCAGTACCCGCGCCACCTGGCGCGCGGCGGGCCGGGTGTTGCGCACGGCGCTGCGATATCGCGAGACCACCGAGGGGATCAACGCCGCCGCGCATCAGGAAACCTTGGGCACGGCGGCGATACGTGAACTCACCGACGAGCAGCTGCACGCCAGGGCTCTGCTGTGGCGCGACCGGCTCAACCAGTCCTGGGCGGCGGCGTCCATCGGCGTCATGATGACCGGCGCGGCCACCGCCATCCACTCCCGCGGCAAGGAATCCGCGCCCGTGCCCATTGATCTCGAGCGGCTGGAGTCGGCCAGAACCATGCTCGCCGTGGAACGGCTCGCCGAATTGTGCCGCGGCGACACCGCGTTGCACGGCGCGGCACACGCGGGTGATGTCGCGGCGGCTCGGGCGATCTCCCCGGCCTTCGC
Source organism: Nocardia pneumoniae NBRC 100136 (assembly GCF_000308755.1). GTDB lineage: Bacteria > Actinomycetota > Actinomycetes > Mycobacteriales > Mycobacteriaceae > Nocardia > Nocardia pneumoniae. The sequence continues at coordinate 241,574 of NZ_BAGF01000040.1, read as the reverse complement.
GGCCGCGCTGGAGGAAGAGCTGCGGAGGATCGGGCATCGCGGACCGGGTGAATGCGAGCTGATCAACCCGACCTTCGGCGACCGGCCCGAACTGTTGGTGATCGCCGCCGCGCGAGCCGCCGAGATGCCCGCGCCCAAGCGGGAACCGGTCGACCCGGCGCCGAGCCGCACCGCACGGATGGCGGCGGGAGCGACGATGGCGCGCGAACGCGTCCGCGACGCCGTCGTCCGGTACACCCATTGCCTGCGCCTGGCCGTACGCGAACGCGCGGAACGGCTGATCCGGGCGGGGTGGCTCCAGGAAGCCGAAGACGCCTGCTTCTTGACGCTCGACGAAATCCTCTGGGCGCCTGCCGATATGGCCGAGCGCGTGGCACGTCGGCGCGCGGAGCTGACCCGGCTGCGGGGCGTGCGGATGCCGGATGTGATCGCGGGCGAGTGGGAACCGCTACCCGCCGCGGGCGCTCTGGCGCCGGGAGACAGCCTCACCGGCATCGGGGTGTGCCCCGGCGTGGTGGAGGGCACCGTGAAGCGGGTGCTGTCCCTGGACGACGACATCGAGCCGGGCGACATCCTCGTGGCTTCGGTCACCGACACCGGGCACACCGCGATGTTCGCCTACGCCTCGGCGGTGGTCACCGACATCGGCGGCTCCGCCTCGCACGCGGCCATCGTGGCCAGGGAATTCGGCATCCCCTGTGTCGTCGACACCAAGACCGCCAGCACCAGCCTGGCCGACGGGCAGCGGGTGCGCGTCGACGGGTCGGCGGGCACGGTCACCCTGCTCGTCGACGCCTGAGCTCGGGCCGGGATCACCCGGCCCGTTCGCCGGTTCGGCGTCGCCGGGCCGCGACCCAATGGAAGGAATGATCCAGTGACGATTTCGCGTGCTGTTCGCAGTGCGGTGGCTGGTGTCGCCGCCGCAATGATCGCCGTGTTCCCGTCCACGACCGCACTGGCGGGCCCAGGGCTCGTCCATACCGTGCACAACCGTTCCATGGAGCTATCGGCGGCGCCGAATGCCCGGGATATCGGCGACTATCCCACGCAGGGCAACGGCAAGCTGCGCACGGGCGTCGTCTTCCGCACCGAAGCCCTGGACAAGCTCACCGCCGCTGACCAGCAGAAGCTGGTGACGTCGGGCATCACCAAGGTGATCGACTTCCGCAGCCCGGCCGAGGTACAGGCCAACCCCGACAAGCTCCCCGCCTCGATCCCCGCGCAGGCGCGTCCGGTGTACGACCCGGGCAACGACTTCTACGTCATGGTCGGCAAGGCGGTGCAAGGCGGGCCCGCGGTGCAGCAGCAGATGTTCGGTGACGGCAGGGCCGCCGAGATCATGCGCGGCTACTATCGCTGGTTCGTCGCCGACGCCACGGCTCGCGCGCAGTTCGGCGCCGCCATCCGGGATGTCGCGAACGCCACCGGACCGGTGCTCTACCACTGCACGGCGGGCAAAGACCGCACCGGCTGGATGACCGCGATCCTGATGACCGCGCTCGGCGTGCCGAAGGGCCAGGTGTACAAGGACTATCTGGAATCGAACGACAACTTGGCCGCGGGCAACAAGGCGCTGATGGACGGTTTGGTGGCCAGGGGGCTGGTCACCGATCCCGCCCTGTTCGATCCGATCCTCGGCGTGCGCGGTGACTTCCTCGACGCCGCGTTCGACCAGGCCGGTGCGTCGTTCGGGTCGTTCGACCGATTCGTCTCCGACGGCCTCGGCATCGACGGTGCGACGCTGGACGCGCTGAAATCCAAGCTGCTGCCCCAGTAGTCGCGGATGAGAGCGGGTCGGTGGGTTGTGATCCACCGACCCGCTCGACTATGTGGGGTCGTCCATAGGGTTGTGGGTATGACCGAGGTGGATTGGTACTGCGATGAGGTTATTCCTCGCAGGATCGACATCGACATCGTCGTCGAGACGGACGATGTGCTGGCATTCCGTCCGCCGATTCGCGGATTCGGAACCGATCACGTCATCGTGGTGCCCAAACGGCATGTCCGTTCCTTGCTGGAGTTGGAACCGGCGTTGGGTGCTGACCTGTTGGAGGTCACCCAGGACGTCGCGAGGCGCCTTGTCGACGAGCATGGTGGATGCCAGGTCCTGACGACTCTCGGCAACGAACAGCACAACCGCCACCTGCACATCCATCTCGCCGTGGGCGAGGGTGTGGCGCGGTTCGTCACGTGATCAATCTTCCGGTGCGATCAGCACTTCGCGCAGTCGTGCCAGCTCCGCGGCGGTCAGCCCGCTGGTCAGCAACCATTCGGCCGCGCCGCCGTACTCGGCGGACAGGTTCGCCAGGAACCGCCGCATCACCTCGGCTTCGACACCGAGAATGCCGGTGCTGACCGGCGGCAGCCCCGCGTAGGAGGGGAGCGCGTCGAGCCGGTCGCGGACCCGCCGCATGCGTTCGCCGGTCAGCGCGTAGTCGGCCGCGATCGCCTCCGGCGGCACGCCGACCGCGTCCAGCAGCACCGCGGCCAGCACACCGGTGCGGTCCTTGCCCGCGGCGCAATGGAACAGCACCGAATGGCGGCCCGCGTCGACGACGAGCCGTACGGCCGCCACGATGGAATCGGCGCTGCCCGCCAGCAGCTTGTCGTACAGGTCGACCAGATCGACCCGGCTGGAGTCCGGCACCAGATCGCGTGCCGCCAGCGACGATTGCGGCGACTTCCGCACGGGCAGGCAGACTCGTGCCACGTCGGCGGTGGCGAGCAGTCCGCAGCCCTCCTGCTCCACCTCGTCGGGCAGCCGCAGGTCGATCACCGTGCGCAGACCGATCGGGCCGAGCAGTTTCGCCAGATCGGACTCGGTGAGGTTCTGCGGAGTGCTGGAGCGATAGACCACCCCGAAACGCGTTGTGCCGCCATCCTGCACAGGTAGCCCGCCCAGATCGCGCACGTTGTCGATCTGGGCGAAGTCGACCCAGCGGCCGTCCGGCATTGTCGATTCCCCCGCGGTATCAGTGGGCACGGCCGGCCGCCGCCTCGTCGGCGCGGCTCAGGCCGCACAGTCCGATCAGGTCCTCGTGCAGCTCGAACCACACGGTGTGGTAGCTGTCGAGCACGGGACGGGCGACCCAGGAGTGATCCCCGGCGGTGATCCGCTCCATCGCATGCGCGAATCGGCCGGTGTACCGCGCCAAACGCGGTGCGAGCTCGCCGATCCGCCGCAGCAGCGGTTGCACGGCGCGGTGCAGTTCGGTGAGCCGGACCAGTACGGCGCCGTCGTACTCGGCGTCGGCGTGATCGTTGACGGTTGCCGGATCCTTCATCTGCCACGCGGTCACGATGTTCTTGAGATCGCCGTTGAACGCGCAGAATTCGGCGTAGACGGAGGCGATCGCGGCCCGGTCGGCTTCCCGTCGTTCCGTCGCGAGCAGGCCGTCCAAGTGCTGTCTGCCTTCAACCGTGAGGCGCACACCGATCGGCGTCGCGGCGCACAACCCCTCGGCGACCAGCTCTTCGCATCGGGCGGCGATGATCTCGGTCGATGCGCCGAGGCCCGTGGCGAGCGCGTCGTGGGCGGCACGTCCCTTGATCGCGATCAGCCGCAGCAGGTCGAGGTCGGGAACCTTCGTCACCGTGGCGGGTTCCGCGTCCACCTGGGCCGACGCCGCGGTCGCACGCGCGTCCAGCCACTCCTCCAATCCGTCGGCGTCGGTGCCCGCCCAGTCGGCCAATCGAGCGACATCCGCGAGGGTGCCGGCGTCGACGGGTTTGCCTTCGACCCGCCCCTGCCACACCGTGCCCGCGCCGCCGTCGACGGTGACGACCTGACCGGCCAGCCCTTCGACCACACCGGGACCGCAGCCGACCACACACGGCCTGCCGATTTCGCGACTGACCAGCGCGGCGTGCGACGTGACGCCACCGAGTCCGGTGACGATCGCCCGGGCGGCGATCATGCCGTGCAGATCGTCCGGGCTGGTGGTCGGGCGCACCAGGATCACGTCCTCACCCGCCTCCGCGCGGCGCTCCGCCTCGTGCGGATCGGTCACGACGACACCCGTGGCCAGTCCAGGACAGGCGGATTCGCCGCGGGCCAGCGGCGTCCCCGTGGACGCACCGGTCGCCGGACGCAGCACGGCCCGCACCTGATCAGCGGTGACCCGGTCCAGCGCCTCCTTCGCGCCGATGAGTCCCTCGTCGGCCATCGCCACCGCGGCACGGACCGCCGCCCGCGCCGAACGCTTCGCGGGACGGGACTGCAACAGCCACAAGACGCCGGATTCGACGGTGAATTCGATGTCCTGGATATCGCGGCCATCGCGTTCCAGCAGTTCGGCCGCCGCCAGGAGTTGATCGTGCGCCTGCGGCAGCAGGGTGGCCAGCTCGTCGAGCGGCCGCGGGGTCGTCCGGCCCGACACCACGTCTTCGCCCTGGCCGCCGACCAGCCATTCGCCGAACATCGCGCGCTGCCCCGTGTTGGGGTCGCGGCTGAACAGCACACCGGTGCCGGACTTCTCGTCGAGATTCCCGAAGACCATCGCCTGTACCGTGACCGCGGTGCCCGGCGCGCCGGTCACCCCGCGATTGCGCCGGTAGGTCTGGGCGCGCGGCGAATCCCAGGACCGGAACACCGCGCTGATGGCGCCCCGCAACTGCTCCCAGGGGTCGGTGGGCACCACACCGGCGGGATCACCCAGCACGGTTTCGCTGTATTGGGCGCGGAAGCGTTTCCAAGTATCGGCCGCATAGGTCGGGTTGCCGCTCTCGGCGGCCAGTGCTCGCGTAACGGCCTCGTTCATGCCGAGGTTCAGCACCGTGTCCATCATCCCGGGCATGCTCACCGCGGCGCCCGAGCGCACCGACACCAGCAGCGGGCGGGTGCCGGATCCGAAGGTCCGTCCGGTGCCGCGTTCGAGGGCGGCTATGCCCGCGCGGACCGCGCGCCAGACGTCTTCGCCGATCAGCCCGCGTGCCGAGAAGTCGGCCCAGGCGTCGATGCTGATCACGAACGCGGGCGGCACCGAAAGACCGAGGGCTCGCATGCGGTTGATGCTCCATGCCTTCCCGCCGATCCGTTCCCGGGACAGCGAACAGGTGCCGTCGAGAACCACAACCGGCGCCGCGCCCGCCGCCTCGTCGTTTCGCTCCACTAGCTCTGCTCCGGCGGTCATGTCACTCCTTAGCAATCACTGAACAGCCTGTGCCCCCCAGTCCGATTCGGATGTCCCACCCGGACTGTGTCCGGCCGGGTACGAACCGCGGCGCGGCACACCTGTCGCCCGATTCGAGCCTGCCGTGTCATCGGTCACCTGCCGTAGCCGTGGTCCCGCTGAGCAGGATCAGCCCGCGGCTGTCCGAAGGGGACGATGGTCAGCGCGATCTCGAACCAATCACCGATGCCGAACCCGATGATGAATATCGGTGCCGACACCAGGCCCGGAATGTGTGGGAGAGCGAACATCCCGGTCAGCGGGATATGTGGCAGTGATCGGGCGGGAGCGAGCGGCTCATGCGGCAGGATCGCCGCATGGATCGACGGCGCGCGGCCACCGGCGAGCTCGCGACGATTCCCGCGGTGGTGGCCGACCGGGCACGGCGACACGGTGCGCGCGTGGCGGTAGTGACGCCCGAGGAGAAGCTCACCTATGCAGAGCTCGCCACGGAAGCACAGCGCGTCACGCGGGCGATGATGTGGCTGGGAGTGCAGCCCGAGGACCGCGTGGCGATCTGGGCGCCCAACGGCGCGCGATGGGTGATCGCCGCGCTCGGCGTACTCGGCGCTGGGGCGACGCTGGTTCCGGTCAGCACACGGCTACGCGGTCGAGAGGCGGCCGAGATCCTCGCACGCAGCCGGTGTCGCATGCTGTTCACCGTGCGCGAGTTCCTCGGCAACGACTACCCGCGGATGCTGCGGGAATCGCGACACACGCTGCCGGAGCTGCGGACGACGGCGCTCCTCCACGGTCCGACCGGCCGCAACCATGATGCGAACCCGCACTCGCGGCAGCGCTTTCCCGACCGTGCCCGCGATGGGATCGGCGGGCGCTTCGGGCGGGCACACCATGAGGATCTGTCGTGGTCTGGATTTCTCGCGCTCGCCACCGGAGTAGCTGTGGCGGAGGCGGAGGAGCGCAGCGCCTCCGTGGACCCGGAGGCAGTCTGCGACATTCTGTTCACCTCCGGCACCACAGGTGTCCCGAAGGGCGTGCCCGCCACCCACCGGCAGACGATCGAAACGTTCACGTGGTGGGCCGACGCGGTCACCCTCTCCGGCGACGACCGGTATCTGCTGGTCAACCCGTTCTCCCACACCTTCGGGTACAAAGCGGGAATCATCGCGTGCCTGCTGCGCGGGGCAACCATGGTGCCCGTGGACCGATTCGATCCGGAGCAGGTGTTCGCCCTCATCGAGCGCGAGCGGATCACCGTGCTGACCGGCCCCCCGACGCTCTTCCACGACTTGCTCGACCATGATCGGCGGCAAGCCCATGACCTCCGTTCACTGCGTCTGGCGGGTACCGGTGGTGCGAGCGTGCCGACCGGGTTGGTGCAGCGGATCCGTCGGGATCTCGGCGCCGAAAAGGTGTTCACCGCATACGGGCTGACCGAATCGAACGGTGTCGTCACGGTGTGCCCGCCCGATGCACCCGCCGATCGCCTCGCGGGCACGGTCGGGAAAGCGCTGCCGGGAGTGTGGGTTCGCATCGTGGATGCGGCGGGTCGGCCCCTACCGGCCGGTGAGCCGGGGCAGATCGTCGTGCGTGGTCCCACCGTGATGCACGGCTACCTCGATGATCCCGAGGCGACGTCTGCCGCCATCGATTCCGGCGGCTGGCTGCACACCGGCGACATCGGCACCCTGGACGCCGACGGCTACCTGCGCATCACCGATCGCCTCGCGGACATGTTCATCGTCGGGGGTTTCAACGCCTACCCGGCCGAGATCGAGCGAATTCTCCTCGCGCACCCCGATATTCGCGAAGCGGCGGTGGTCGGCGTCCCCGATTCCCGGCTCGGTGAGGTGGGCTGCGCCTTCGTCGTCCGCAATGGCCCCGCCGATATCGACGCGGCGGAGATCATCGCGTGGGCCCGTACCCGCATGGCCGGGTACAAGGTCCCGCGTCGCATCGAGTTCGTGGCGTCCTTACCCCGCAACGCCAGCGGAAAGGTTCTCAAACGCATCCTGCGTTCATCTGGGGGCCGATCATGAGCAGCTGTGTACGTCGCGGCAGGCCGCTTGATCCTCGATGCTCGTTGCACACCGATCGGCATCGCCGAATCCGGCTTCGGCGTGGAAACACGATGCGGTTCAGGGAACGGCGGTGAACAGCTCGTAGCTGTGGCCGTCGGGGTCGCGAACGTAGACCCCTCGCCCACCTGCCAGGTGGTTGATCTGCCGGTCCCATCCGTGTTCCGGGCCGGAGCCGTACTCGACAGCGGGCCACTTCGTCAGCCGCTCCAGCACGGCGTCGAAGATGTCGTCATCGACCAGGAAGGCGTAATGACCGGGCTCGACCCGCCCACGGTCGTCGAAGTCGAACGTCAGATCGTCGTTGACTCGCACGGGCACGAACGGTCCGCTCGCAGCGGATACCGGCAACCCCATCAGCTCGGCGAAAAACGTTGCCGCGGATTGCTTGTCGGTCGCCGGGACAATCGTGTGATTGAGAACGATGGACATCGCCACCTCCTGCGTAGCGGACCCGGACAGGGTCACTTGTATGCGATACGCACACAAATATATGTGCGTATCGCATACAATGTCGAGCGTGAGTACCCGTGACACTCGAGACAACCGAACCACGGCCGGTCCCGCGGTGGCCGACTCCGGCGATGTGGTCGACGGCGGCCCGGCACTGTTTCGGCTGGTCCGTTTCTGGTCGCGCCGCTGGAGCAGCCAGGCACTCACGCGAGCCACCCGGGAATCGGACGGAGAGCTGCGGCGCGTGCAGCACATCCAGGTCGTGGAAGCCGTCGCCGCCGCGCTGCGGACGGGTGCGGAGGCCACCGTCACCGACGTCGCCGACCAGCTCGGTCTGGACCACTCCGGCGCCAGCCGCATGGTGCGTGACGCCGTCGCGGCCGGATACCTCGCCCGCGGCGACTCCGCCCACGACCGCCGCCGAGTCGTCGTGCGACTCACCGGCAGCGGACACGAGCTGCTGGCCGCGTCCCACGACTGGCAACGACAGTGCTTCGACCAGCTCACCGCGACCTGGAACGAGCACGACCGCCGCCGATTCGCCGTCTATCTGCAACGCCTCGCCGACGAAACGATCCAGTGATCCGCCGGTACATCGCTTCGAAATCCGTGGGGAGACAGGACCTAGGCGACTTCGTTCTTCATCTGAGCGGTGAGGATCTTCTGATAACCGGACCCGAAAAGCCGTGGCAGCCAGTCGATCACGTGCGCATCGCGGCCGACCAGGATCTTCGCCTTGTTCTTGCGGATGCCGTTCACGATGACGCGTGCGGCGTGCTCGGGCGTGGTCTTGGCCAGGCGGTCGAAGTTGGCGGCCAAGGCGTCGCGATCGCGCTCCCCGCCGGCCCGCGCCTTCCAGGCGATCTCCGTCTTGATCATGCCGGGGTGCACGCTGCTGACGCCCACCGCGTGCCCGGCAATGGTCATCTCCTGCCGCAGGGCGTCGGTGAAGGCCCGGATGGCGAATTTGGTCGCGCTGTAGGCGCCCTGGCTGGGGCAGGCGGCCAGACCGAACATGCTCGACACGTTGGCGATGTGCCCGTCACCGGAGGCGATGACGTGCGGCAGGAACGCCTTGGTGCCGTGGGCGACGCCCCAGAAGTTGATGCCGACGATCCATTCGAAGTCCGCCCAGCTGAGTTCTTCGACGTTGGCGGTGAGCGAGACTCCGGCATTGTTGACTACCAGGTTCACCCGGCCGAAGTCGTGCGCCACCTCGTCGGCGTGGCGATAGACCGCGTCCCGATCGGTCACGTCGAGCTGGTAGGCGCGAGCTTGCGCACCCTCCTTCTCGCACAGCGCCGCGGTCTCGGCGACGTTGTCCATGGTGCGGCCGGACAGCGCCAGCCGGGCGCCGCGGCGAGCGAGCTCGATCGCCAATGCCCGGCCGATTCCGGCGCCCGCGCCGGTGATCACCGCGGTCCTGCCCTCGAAGTTCTGCACGGTTGATTCCTTGTCTCACGTGGCGGTCGGCCCGCCGGGGTTGTCCTGCCGGGTGTCGTCACAGGGACGTGTAGCCGCCGTCGGCCACGAATTCCGAGCCGGTGCTGAAGCTCGACTCGTCGCTGACCAGGAACAGCACCAGATTCGCCAGTTCCTCCGGGCGGCCGGGCCTGCGGATCGGCTGGTTGGCCGACATGCCCTGCGAGCGTGCCGAATCGGCGGTCATCTCGGTGGCGACCACCCCGGGATGCACCGAGTTGACGCGAATGCCGTCGGCGGCGAACTCCTGCGCGGCGGTCTTGGTCATGCCGCGCACCGCCCACTTCGACGCGGTGTAGCCGAGGATGTCGGAGAAGGCGATGAGGCCGCCGATCGAGGAGATGTTGACGATGGAGCCGCCTCCCGCCCGGCGCATGGACCCCACCACCGCCTTCATGCCGAGGAACACCCCGACCTGGTTGACGTCGATCACCTTGCGGAAGTCGGCTTCCGACAGCTTCTCGATCGGATCGACGTGCACGATGCCCGCGTTGTTGACCAAGCCCGAGACCGGCCCGAACACCTTCTCGCCGTAGGCGACCACGTCGTTCCAGGCCGCCTCGTCGGTGACGTCGAGCGGGACGAAGGTCGCGGCGTCGCCCAGCTCGGAAGCCAGCGCGACACCCTCGTCCACCAGAACATCCGTGACCACGACCGTGGCCCCCTCCGCGACCAGCCGCCGCGCGAACGCCGCGCCCATGCCCCGGGCGCCACCGGTCACGATGACGTTCTTACCGTCGACCCGTCCCATCAACGTCCTCCTTCGCTGTGTGCGTCCGCCCGGCGCGCACGCCCCGGGTCGGCGATGTGATCAGCCGCGATGTAGCCGAACACCATGGCCGGGCCGATGGTCGCGCCCGCACCGGCGTAGTCGTTGCCCATCACGGAGGCCGAGTTGTTGCCCGCCGCGTACAGGCCCGCGATCGGGCGGCCCTCGGTGTCGAGGACGCGGGCGTGCTCGTCGGTGACCAGGCCGCCCTTGGTGCCCAGATCGCCCGGCACCATCTCGACCGCGTAGAACGGGCCGCGCTCGATCGGCGCGAGACACGGATTCGGGCGCACGGTCGGGTCGCCGTAGTAGCGGTCGTACGCGGACTCGCCGCGGCGGAAGTCCTCGTCGCGACCGGCGCGAGCGAAGCGGTTGAACCGCTCCACCGTCGCGGTCAGCGTCGCGGGCGGCACGCCGATCTTCGCCGCGAGCTCGGCGAGCGTGCCCGCCTGCTTGATGATTCCCGCGTCCAGGTACTTCTGCGGGAGGGGACGTTTGGGGAAGTTCCCCAGGAACAGGTACCGGTCCCGGAAGCGCTGATCCATGATGAAGTACGACGGAATGTGACCGATGCCGGTCGCTTCCTGCTCGTACATCGTGTGGACCACGTTCACATACGGGGCGGATTCGTTGACGAACCGCTCACCGGCGTGATTCACCATGATGCCTCCGGGCTGGGCACGCTCGGCCAGACAGAAGAACGGCGGCCCGTCGGGGTTGCGCACGGACGGGCCCCACCAGGCGTCATCCATGAGATCGACGGCGCCACCGGCTTTCTGACCCGCCACGATGCCCTCGCCGACATTCTCGGTGGCGCCCACGGTCCAGTCGGTGGACTGCGGCCCGCTGAGGTACTGCATGCGCATCTCCAGGTTGTGCTCGAAGCCGCCGGCCGCCAGCACGACGCCGCGGCGCGCCCTGATCAGCACCGGAGCCCCTTCGCGCTCGGCGCGCACGCCGACCACCGCGTTCCCCTCCGTGATCAGTTCCGTCAGGGGCGTGTTCAGCCACACCGGCACCCCGGCGTCGCGCAGCGACAACCACAGCCGGGCCACGAGCGCCTTGCCCAGGCTCAGCGGCAACCGTCCCCGCAGCTTGTTGCGCACCGCCTGCACACCGACCTTGATGGCGGTCCGTTTTCCCGCCCAGGTGCGGGCGATCATGTTCAGATCGTGGAAGTCACTGACGGTGAAGGCGATTCCCTTGGGCCCGGACATGGTCGGCTGGTTGATCTTGTGCAGATCGCCGCCCAGCAGCCGTCCGTCGAGTGGCGCGGGCTCGATGCTGCGTCCCTGGGCGAGACCGCCGGGGAGCTCCGGGTGATAGTCGGAATAGCCGCGGTCGTAGCGGAATTCCCAATACTTGCTGCGGGCGCCGAGGTAGCGCATCATTTCGGGGCCGCGGTCGAGGAACGCCCGCTGTTTGGTCTCCGGCACCCGCTCGCCGACCACCGCACGGAGATAGGTGCGAGCCAGCTCCGGACTGTCGGGCACGCCTTCGCGCTGCAACACCGGGTTATTCGGGATCCAGATACCGCCGCCCGAGCGTGCGGTGGAACCGCCGAAGGATCGGCTCTTCTCGATCAGCGTGACCGACAGTCCACGGTAGGCCGCCGTCAGTGCGGCGGTCATGCCCGCTGCGCCGGAACCGACGACCACCACATCGCATTCGAATTCCTGTGTCATCGCATCGCTTCCGTCAGTAGCCGCAACCGGTGAGCATGCCCCCGTCGACGACGAATTCGCCTCCGGTGCAGTAGCTCGCGGCATCCGACGCCAGGAACACCGCCACATGCGAGACCTCCACGGGCTGCCCCCAGCGCGGAATCGGCAGGCTCGCGAAGAAGTCGTCGCCGTCGACGCCGGACGCTCCGGCCACCCCCGCGGTCATGGGCGTGGCGATGCCGCCCGGATGCAGCGAATTCACCCGGATCCCCAAGTGCCCCAGCTCGCGGGCGGCCGACTTGGTGATGCCGCGGATCGCGAACTTGCTCGCGCTGTACGCGGAGAGACCGGCCGCGCCGACGAAGCCTTCCACGGAGGAGACGTTGACCACCGATCCGCCGCCGGTCTCCGCGAGCACGGGCGCGGCGGTTTTGATGCCGAGCCAGGTGCCGGTCACGTTCACATTCATGATCGAGGTGAAGTCGGCGAGGCCCATCTCGGCGATCGGGACGAACCGCAGGATGCCCGCGTTGTTCACCACCGCGTCCAGGCGCCCGTAGTGGGTGACCGCCTCGGACACCGCGGCGGACCAATCGGCTTCATCGGTCACGTCGTGGTGCACGTATCGCGCGGCCGCACCGAGCTCGGCGGCCAGCGCCATTCCTTCGTGATCGAGCACGTCGCCGAACACCACTCGCGCGCCCTCGGCGACGAACTGCCGCACGTGCTCGGCGCCCATACCGCGCGCTCCGCCGGTGACCAGCGCCACCTTGCCGTCGAGTTTTCCCACCGATTCCCGTCCTCTCTGACCGTCGCTCGGCACCGACGCTAGGACGGTCGTCGGCGACCGGCACCGGACCGTCCCGGCCAGCGGGACCAGCTCCTGACCTGAGAAGTTCCAGCGGTCATATTTCGATTAGGCATACAGCTTCCGCCCGTCCCACGCCGGGACGAGCCACCCCGACGAAACCGGACCCCCCGGTCCGGGCGATGCGAGAAGGAGACCGGATGAAGTTCTCGATGATCTTCGAGGCCCAGATGGCCAACCCGTCGCGCGAGCACGAGCACCAGGTGCTGCGCGACTGCGTCGAGCAGGCCGTGCTCGCCGACCAGATGGGCTTCGACACCGTCTGGGCGGTCGAGCACCACGGCTTGAAGTGGTACGCGCACATGAGCGCCCCGGAGGTTTTCCTGACCTGGGTGGCCGCCAAGACCGAGCGAATCCGCATCGGGCACGGCGTTGTGTGCATGCCGTTCAACTTCAACCACCCCGTGCGGGCGGCCGAACGCGCCGCGATGCTCGACGTGCTGTCCGGTGGGCGGCTGAATCTCGGCGCGGGCCGCGGCGCCACTCCGGTCGAGACCTCCATGTGCGGTGTCGACCCCGAGCACACCTACCAGGAGGTCGAGGAGTCGCTGCGGATGATCGGCACAGCGTGGCAGGACCCGGAAGCCGAATTCGAATACCAGGGTGAACTGCTGCGGGTCTCGCCGCATTCGCTGCTGCCGCGGCCGGTGCAGCTGCCGCATCCGCCGCTGTTCATGGCCTGCACCAAGAAGGACACGCTGAAGATGGCCGCCGACTACGGAATCGGCGCGCTGGTCCTCGGCTTCGCCGGTGTGGAGGAGATCGCGGAACTGCGCCGCACCTATGACGAGGCGATCGCCGCGCGCACCGGTGAGCGTTTCGTGTCGAGCGTCGTGAACGATCACTTCGCGGCGCTGTGCCCGACCATCGTCCTCGACGACCGGGAGAAGGCCCAGCAGATCGGCGCGCGCGGGCAGCGCTTCTTCGCCCAGTCCATCAAGCACTACTACGGTGCGGGCCCGGCACCCGACGAGGCCGTCGATCCGAACGTGGACGAGCTGGCCGCGATCAAGCAGGCCGCCGACGACCACCTGGCCTACCTGCACGAGGCCAAGATCCCGGTGAAAGCCAGTGCCACTTCGGTGTTCAATGCCGAGCACGCCTACGGCGGCCCCGAGGACGCCATCGCATACGTCGAGCGCCTGCAAGCCGCGGGCGCCGACGAGATCCTCTGCCTCATCCAGATGGGCACCGTCCCGCAGGACGCCTGCCTGGAGACCATCCGGCACTGGGGCGAGAAGGTCATCCCCCACTTCCGCAATAGCTGACCCGGCGACCGCCCGAACATCAAGGAGTTCTTCATGGTTGATCTGAATGGGAAGGTCGCCCTGATCACCGGCGCCGCCCGCGGACAGGGCGCTGCCGAAGCGCGGTTGTTCGTCGAGCGCGGAGCCCGCGTGGTGATCACCGACGTTCTGGCCGACGAAGGCCAGGAGCTGGCCGAATCACTCGGCGAGGCGGCACGTTTCGTCCGCCACGATGTCAGCAGCGGCGCGGACTGGCAGGCCGCTGTCGCTGCCGCGGTCGCGGCCTTCGGCAGTCTGGACGTCCTGGTGAACAACGCCGCCATCTACACCGCCCAGCCGCTCACCGAGACCTCCCCCGAGGAACTTGAGCGGATCCTGCGCGTCAACCTGGTCGGCCCATTCCGCGGCATCCAGGCGGTTGCCGGTCCGATGACGCAGGCAGGCGGCGGTTCGATCGTCAACATCTCCTCGCAGGCGGGCCTGGAGGGGCTGATGGGTCACGCTGCCTACGGCTCCTCGAAATGGGGACTGCGTGGTCTGACCAAAACGGCGGCACTCGAGCTGGGCCCCGCAGGAATCCGGGTCAATTCGGTACACCCGGGTCCGATCGCGACACCGATGGTCCCGTACCTGACCACAGGTCCGGGCAGTTTCCCGACTTTGCCGCTGCAGCGCACCGGTGTGCCGGACGAGGTCGCCGAACTGGTCGCGTTCCTGGCCTCGGACGCCTCGGCCTACATCACCGGCGCCGAGGTGGCGATCGACGGCGGCCTGGCAGCGGGCAAGTTCCTGCCGCCGGACACCCACCAGTAGCCGAGGGAGCACGATGCCGCTGACACCTCAGGCGAAAGTGATCGTCGATGCCGCCAGTGCCGCGTTTCCCGGATTGGGCACCGAGGTGCTCGATGCCGCCGAGGCGCGGCGGCTGCTCGCGGAGCGTCCAGCTCCGGCTGTCGAGCCGATTCCCGTCGCGCAGGTGCGGGAGCGGTCGATTCCGGGACCGCCGGGCGCACCCGAGGTACGAGTCCGGATCTACCGGCCCGCCAGCGCTGCTACCCCGGCTCCGGTCGTGGTCTTCTGCCACGGCGGTGGATTCGTGATCTGCGGCCTCGACAGCCACGACCAGTTCTGCCGGGTCATGGCCAACGGAACGGATGCGATCGTCGTGTCGGTGGACTACCGGCAAGCTCCCGAACACCGGTTCCCCGCGGCGGCCGAGGACGCGTACGCGGCGCTGCGCTGGGTCGCCGACCACGCCGAATCCCTGGGCGGCGATCCGGACTGTGTCGTCGTGGCCGGGGACAGCGCGGGCGGCAATCTCGCCGCCGTCACGGCGCTGATGGCACGGGATCGGGGCGGCCCGCAGGTCGCCCGGCAGCTGCTGCTGTATCCCATGCTCGACCCGGCCTGCGCCACCGAGTCCTACCGGGAGAACGCCGAGGGCTACTTCACCACCGCCGCGCATTTGCGTTGGTACTGGAGCCAATACCTGGACTCGCGCGACCGCACGAACCCGTACGCGAACCCGCTGTGTGCCGACCTGTCCGGACTGCCGCCAGCACACATCGTGACCGCCGAGTTCGACCCGTTGCGCGACGAGGGCGAAAACTACGGGCAGCGCCTGAGACAAGCCGGTGTCGCTGTCGAGATCCGCCGGTACGACGGCATGTTCCACGGCTTCCTGAGCATGGCAGGCGATCTTCCCGAGGCGATACGAGCGAACACCGCCGCCTTCGCATTCGTACGCGCCGCGCGCCGTCCCAGACCCCCACGAACCATTACGGAGCACCAATGACAATCCAGCGGATCGGCCCCGCCTACCCCACCGACGACCTGCCCGCCGCCGTGGCGCTGCTGTCCGCCGTTCTCGGCGCCGAACCGGCCGTCGTCGACGGCGACCGCTGGGCCCAGTTCGACACCGACGGCGTCCGCGTCATGCTCGCGGGCACCGATCGCGACGACGACACCCCGTTCCTCGCGATCAAGGTCGACGATCTGGACGAGAGTCTGAATCATCTGCGCGCCAAGAATTTCGAGGTGGAACAGCCGGTCACCGGACCGCACGAGCGTCGCGCGGTCCTGCGGCCCACGCCTGGTTCGCCGTGGCATATCGCCATCTACGAATCCATCGAGATCTGATCCTTCGAGTCGGGCGGCGATCTGGTTTCACGTCGCGCGGCGCGCGCGGGCGCGCCGTTTGCCTTCGTGCATGGCCTGGACCCGGGCCACCGGAATGGTGTGCCCCTCGGCGACGAGATCCGCCGGAAGCCGTTGCGGGGCGGGCATCGCCGCGGCCCACGGGTCCGCATCCGCCAGGAGGTCCGGCGCGGTGCGCACGGTGAAATCCGCGGGCACCACATCGTCGAGATCCGACCACGCGAGCGGGAACGACACCGAGGTGCCGGGGCGTATGCGGGGACTGTAGGCCGCGACGACTGTCGCGCCGCTGGCACGGGTCGAGTCGAGGAATACCTTGCCCTCGCGATCGTCCCTGATGAACGCGGTGGTGGCGAGTTCGGGATCGATGCGCTCGGCGCGGGCCGCGATCGCGCGAGTGGCCGCGGCGGCGTCCTCGACCGAAGTGCCGGACTCGATCGGAACGAACACGTGCACGCCCTTGGCGCCGCTGGTCTTCACCGCACCGGTCAACCCTTCGTTCGCCAGCGCGGCGCGAATCAGCTTCGCCGCCTCCGCGGCCTCCCGGAAGGTCTGCCCGGGTGACGGGTCGAGGTCGAGCACCAGGTGCGTCGGCCCACGACCGTGGTCGGCGGGGATGAGCGTCGGGTGATACTCGACGGCCCGCTGGTTGCCGAACCACAGCAACGTCCGCACGTCGTCGCACAACGCGTAGGAGATCTCACGCCGCGAACTCTCCGCCCACACCGTCACCCGCCGCACCCACTCCGGTGTGTATTTCGGCAGGTTCTTCTGCATGAACGGGTCCTGACCAGGTCGGATGCGCACCACCGACAGCGGCCGCTCCCGCAACACCCGCACAAGGCGCTCCCCCACCGCCTCGAGATAGTCCACCAGGTCGCGCTTGGTCGCCTCGGCGCCGTCGAACAGCGGCTGATCGAGGTTGGTCAAAGCCACCCCGTGACGCACCTCTTCGCTGCCCATCGGCCCACCATGCCCGTCCACGGGATCCCGGTCAACCGGGCACGCCAGACAGATCGGGCACACCAACCGGTGCCGCGGCGGTCGAGTACGGGTTACCTGCCGAGCGTGGACTTCAGGAAGCGGAGATCCCTACCAATCGGTACGACTCGCGGATCGCGTCGATTTTGTCTTTCCTGTCGGGGTCGCCACCGAAGTAGGTTCGGGCGACATCGACCATGGACTGCAGCGCTTCGGCAAACGTTGCGCGCGAGGTCAATCGGGCCATCGCGAGATAGGTCAGCACGGCGACGTCCTGCACGCTGAACACCCGCTCGCCATTCTTCGACAGGGTGAGCACATTGTGCACCGCCTTGTTGTGGATGTTGCTGTTGAGGTGCACCCATCCCTGATCGTTCGTTGGGCCGGGACGCTCACCGGGCCTGAGCGCACGGAACTGGTCCATATGCTTGGGATGCCCGGTGCGCGCCGGGTCCGCGAAGTCGCGCAGTGGACGGCCGTCGCTGCGCAGACCGGCGCCGATTTTCCAGTTCCACGTCCCCACGTCTTCCCGTTCCGGTGCGGTGTACCAGTTGTTGATGATGACGCCCGCGATATCGGCGAACGACTCGTTCAACGCACCGGATTGCGTCGCGTAGACCAAGTTCGACGTCGACTCGATGACGCCGTGGGTGAGTTCGTGGCCGATGACGTCCAGATAGCGGGAAAGGCTCACCAGACGGCCGCCACGCCGAAGCTGCCCGTACCACATCTTGCGCTGCCACCAGAAGGCATTGAGCAGGCCGGGCGGTCGCTCCATGCTGGTAGCCGTCGCGTTGACCAACGACACGAGGTCCATTCCCTGGTCGTCGATGCCGTCTCGTTGCAGGACGGCTTTGTAGAAGTCCTGCACGCGGGATGCGTTGAGATGGGCCGAGACAGCCGCCCGGTTGGTCGTACCGAAGTCGCTGCTGGCCGCCTCGACGGGCCTATTCGGCAGGGCAGGATTGCCGTCGAGATCCGCGAACTCGAGATCGTAGGTCCGTACCGCCCGCAGAGGGTCATGCAGCTGACAGGTCGTACCGGCGGGAGAGGCCAGTTTTCCGAGGAAAGTCTGCTTCACCTCGTTCTCGTCGGTCCCTGTGCACCGGGTCGGGCGCGGAAGCGCCGTCGGGACGGCGCTGTAGTAGTACAGAATTTCGCCGTCGTGCGCGTCGACCAGGTAGTCGAAGCTCGGTGGGATCGGCCTCGGACCCAATCCGTGGCCCTCGATTGCCTGGGGATCGATCTCCGTGCTTTCCGTCGGCGCCGGTGGTTCCGCGGGAACTCCGCGGAAGAACCATGCGAGGTGCCAGGATCCGGCGTCCTCGTCCTTGTAGAAGTTCAGCCTTCCGCTCACGCCCGCCTCCGGAGAGATCGCCACTCCGGTGAACCGTGCCAGCCGCTCCAGTGCCTCGGAACGTCTGAGAGACTCGACCGGGTCCACATCGGAAACCTCGTCGAGCCGTGCGTTCACACTCACCAACTCCCGGGAGTCGTTGAGTTCGACCACAGCGCCTGCTCCGAAGACCGGGATACTCCGTGCGGTCTGCGCGAAACGCACCTGCTGGGTGCCCAGCCTCCGCAAGTCCTGCTCGCTCTCGAGAACCAAACTCGGCACCCGTTCGGCACGTTCCGGTTCGACCAGTGATTCCAGCGCAGGGCGGCCGTCGCTGCGCAGGATTTGGTCGAGATAGAACCGGGCCGCTGCCTCATTGCTGGTGAAAGACAATGCGGGCGCGTCCAATTCCGGCGCGGCAGCACCGGCCGGGAACGACTCGCGGGAGCGTGCGGATACGTCATCGCCCGTGGCAGGATCGTCCGCGACGTGGTAGTGCAGAGATTCCAGTGATGCTGACATTTTCGGTACCCTTTCTGCGCGTTGGTCTCATCGGGAAGTGGCGTCGAAGCCGAAGCGGCGCTGGAATTCCGCGGCGAGAGCGCCGCCGACCCCTGCGACCAACCGCCCCACGATCGGGTGCACGATCAATCCGGTTACCGTGCCCGCGAGTTCCGGAAGATTCCGCACGAACCAGTTGCGGACGTATTCCATGGTCGACAGATCCGGCTCGGGAGCGGTGACCGCCTTCTCCAACTCGTCGAGGCGATCACGAGCCTGATCGGTGACGGCGGTGTCCGGGGGCAATTGGACACGCACACGGGCGAATTCGCTTCGGAGCGCGTCCATGTCGGCCGCTGTCACCTGGACAGCGTCTCGCCCGGCTTCGATTCGGCTCACCGTGTTGTCTCGTCCGACGGTGAACTGGCCGGAAACGCCGCCGCCCACGTGAATGTTGTAGCGATCCCCAGGTGTATCGGTCATCGGAGTTCCTCATTGGGATAGGGGGCCGGTTGGGAAACCGTGGGTAGGGTTTTCACCGCTGGCGGCTTGAACGTGTCCGGCGGCGGGGGCGGCGGTGGTGGGGGTGGCGGCACCGTCGGCGGCGGTGGGGGCGGGGGCACCGTCGGCGGCGGCGGGGGTGGCGGCACCGTCGGCGGCGGTGGGGGCGGGGGCACCGTCGGCGGCGGCGGTGGCGGCGGCACAGTTCGCGGCGGCTCGGGGACAGTCGGCGGCGGCTCGGGGACGGTCGGCGGCGGCTGCGGCACTGTGCGCGGCGGCGGCACGGTCGGTGACGGCGGTGGTGGCGGCGGCGATACCGAGGTCACCTTCGGCGGCGGCGAACCCGGCGACGGTGGTGTCGGTGATGCCGAGCTCGCGCTGGTATCCAGCCCCTGTGTGTGGCCGGTGAGGGCAATGGTCACCGCCCGCCCGCCGTTGTCGTCCGGGACGACCAGGGTCGCCCGGTACGAGCCAGGCGCCTGCGGTCGGAAAGTCACTCGAAAAACGCAGGTCCCGAAATCGCCTGACGATGGGCAAGAGTCACGCTTCGCGCTGAATGCGGAGTCGGCCTCCAAAAATGCCGCTGACCGGTCGTCACAGTCCAGCGATGGGAACGAGACATCCCGCTCGGCGGCGCTGCCGACGGCGACCGTACCGAAGTCGACGCTGTCCGCAAACCGCGTACAGAAACCGCCTCCGGGTGGCAGTAGCGGACGCGACCCGCCCGTCGCGGAGGCCCCGGGCGGCTCTCCACCGGCATCCGTCGGCGGTGGAGGCAGCCTGGTGATGAACGCCTCCGGTCCGACTTCCGCTTGTCGGCCGGTGGCGAGCATGACCCCCGCGACGGCGACAGCCACGATCAGCGCGACGCCCCATCCGGTGGCGACCGGATGCGAGGACATCATGGCAACGGATTTGCGTGCCGTGTGCGTGGAAGCCAGGCGGCCACTCACCAACTTCCCGCCCGCACCGGAGACCACGACCGCTCCGGCCGCCGCCGCCAGTGCCTGACGGCGAACCCTGTCCTCGTGTTCGAAGTAGGCCAGGTCAGCCGCGAAACCGCCGGCGAGGGCGGCATCTCTACCGAATTTCAGGACCGTGCCCCACGCACCCCACAGCAGCGTCAAGCCGAGCGCGGGCGCCACTTTCCGCGCCAGGGCACACGCGGACGCTTGCCGGCCACGTGCGACCGCGGCCTGCAGCACACGTTCGACAACGGGTGCGGCATCCGCGATGTCCATCGGCGCGGCCACCCGGTTCGCCCACTCGAGCAGCGCGTCGAGGTAGTCGGCGGCATTCGGCGGCGGGATCCCCCATTCGCCCGCCACCGTACGGGGGTCCACAGCCAGCCGGTAGCCCACGCCGGAGCGTTCGGCCAAATGCAGACCAGCCAGTTCCTCCAGCGCCGACGGGCTCCCGGCATCGCGAGTCATCGCCCGGCAGAGAGCGGGCGACAGATGGGCACCCGCCACGGCACACAGCACCGTGAGAACGCGGCGCGACCGCTCGCCGAGGCCGCCGACCAAGGCGCGTTGCGGCACCTCGGGGGCAGCGGGCATCGTGGCCGCGCCGCCGCTGCGAAGCCATGCGGCGGCCTGCAGCAAGGCACGCGGATAGCCGTTGGCCGCTCGGCACAACTGCCGCGCCGCCGCCAGGTTCCCGTCCAAGCCGCGGCCGAGTTCGCGGGCCATCAGCGCCAGGGCCGCCTGTTCGTCCAAACCCCGCAACTCCAGCGAGCGCCCCCGCCCCCACGCGACTCGCTGCCTGGTCGATACGACGAGGTCACTCGCGGGCAGCAGGTCGACGAGTGTGGAGAACTCCTCCACCGAACCCTCGAAATCGTCCACCACGACCAGCGCGTGGATGGAGATCATCAGGCGGCGCAGCCGTCGCAGGTCGGGAATGTATCCCGGAGCGTCATAACAGGATTGGAACAGCTCCTGGATCACGTCCGGCGCCGCCAGCCCGGCGGCGTGCAGGAACACCACGTCGTGGCCGCGAGCCGCGCGATCGGCGGCGAACCACCGCAGCAGTGCGGACTTGCCGACTCCGGGCCCGCCGCACACCTCGACGGGAAATCCTTCCGCGAGCCACTGCATCAACAGTGCCGATTCCATTCGCCTGCCGAGCAATTCGGCGCCGACCCGGGGCAGCGCCGTGCACACCGGCCGCGTCCGCCGGGTCACCACCGGCGCCGGATCGTCGCGTACTACGACCGAGGAATTCTGCGCGTTGATGACAACGTTGTGATTCCCCACGACGACCTGACCGGCTACCGCACCGCCGACATGGACGCGGTAAACGGAATCGGACTCCCCCGTCATGTTCCCGTCGTCGTCGACGCGACACCGCTGTGGATGGCTTGCGCGACAGCCGGATGGGCAAGGTATTCGGCGATGCTGTGTGCCCGTTCCTTGGGATTGTCGACGGGGATCTCCCTGAGCTGCCCCTTCCAGATATGGCGCAGTGGGCATCCGATCGTGATCGGATCCACCGCGGACCAGGCATTCAGCCAGTCGCCGACACGTTCTGGCCGGTGCGGCCCCGCGACCAGGAGTTTGTCGTGGACGGCGTCCAACCCCAGGGGGCTGCCGAGGGTGACCAGCACGGCGACGTCGAGCTGGGGCTGGAGCCGGGTGAGCAGGTCCATCGCGACCACGGTGCCGAGACTGTGGCTGACCAGGGTGAGCCGCCCCGAAGCGGGGACGGTCTCGAGGACGCAGTCGAGTACCGCTTGCCGGATCCGCTCGTCGGCGAGGTAGGTGGCGACGTCACGGAAGACTTGCGCGATGACGAGCTCGTCCAGATCGCTGCGGGCGGCCAGCCAGCTCAGCTGTCGCTGCAGCTTGCTCACGATCGCGCTACCGATCGAACCGAGTCCTTCCACCTCGATGGCTTGCGCCGGTTGATCGTCATCGGACGGCATGCCCGCATCCGCGGCCGCGTTCTGCAAGATCTGGTCGTACAGCTGACGGGCCTGCGGTGTGGGCGGAGCCATTGCCAGGGCATGGTCGACGGCCATCGTCTCGGGCGCGAGGGTGGTTCGCTCGAGAGGCTGCAGCAGGGCCGCCAAACGATCGCCGTAGAAGGGAAAGTACGCGTCCGCGGGATCGAGCGGGCTGAGCCCGGCAAGGGTCAGGCCTTTGTTCAGTCCGGCGGTCCACTCCCGGCGCAGGAGCTCGGGATCGCGACCGTGCTGGCTGCGGCCGTGCAGGAACAGCAGATGACGTGTGCCGCCGAAAGCGCCTGCTCGGGCGGTGACGCCGCCCCGGACTCCGGTACTCTCCCGCGGCGTCGCAGCTGGAGCCGCGGGCTCGATGCTGTCCTCGGCAGGTGCGATTCGGTCGAACGCCGATGGTCCGGCGACCAGTCCGCAGTCGGGACCGAGTTCGGCGAGGAGTTCCTCGTCGCGTGCCGAGCGCGGCAGTCCGGCCAGGTGCCCGAGGATCGCACTGATTCGCACACCCTCGTTGGCCGTCCAGGCGATTGCGTCGTCGCCGTCGCCCTGACGCCAGACTGTTCCGTCGCGGCGCAGGATCCGTCCTTGCTCGTCGGTGCACGGCACACCGGAGTGGTGCAGCGCGACGACCTCCCACTGGTCGTTGAAAACCGGGGAGCCGGAGTTTCCCGGTTCGGTGTCGGTCGAGTAGTGCAGGAAGTGATCGAGCTGCAGGTCGAGCTGGTTCTTGCGGATCCCGATCTCCTTGAGCCTGCCCATCGGATGGCCGATGATGTTCATCGCCTCACCGATGACGATCTTGCCCTGGTCCCTGATCAGGCGGTTCCACCAGCCGACGACGTCCCCTGGCGGTTTGCCGTCGGTACCGGGACGGACCGGCACCAGGGTGAAGTCCAGGTGCTCATCGGTCACGAAGAAGTCGGGGTCGAGACGGAACCGCAGTGGAAGGCAGGGGTTGTTGTCGATTGTCGTCTCGGCGCCGAATTCGACCACGACCTGCCGGGCGGTGTCCTGGTCGGCAAGCACGTGATTGTTGGTCAGGAGCAGTCTGGGCGATACCAGGAAACCGGTGCCCATCGGGATCTCTCGGCCATTGCGAATCAGCGAGATCCGCGCGACCGTCGCCGCCGTGCGAGCGCCGCGGGCCAGGAAGTTGGCCGGCTGGAGTTCGTTGCTGGCGCCGATGATCCGCTCGAGGGTGGTGATCCGGTCGGAGGGCTCGGTCCGGCCGACTTCGATCATGGCCTCCACGGGCATCTCGCCGCTGGCCGCCAGCCGCTGTGCGCGAGCGCTGATCTGTTCCGGGGAGTCGACGACCGTGCTGTCCTTCATTCTGCGGAGTTGCTCGATGTCCTCGCGCTTGGTCTCGGTCGCGTCGTAACGCTCCGCGGCGGCCTCGATCTGCTTCAACCACGCCGCCTGGATTCGAGAATTCATGGTCCGTCCGCCCTGGGAGAGAAATTGGTGTTGTCACGTCCGCTCCCGGCGGAGTGTTCCTCGTGCGCGTCACAGCACCGTCACCTCGCCGTTGCCCTACTCGTCACGGCGCCCGTAGTGCCTCGTGCCGGTGATCCAGGAGCCACTCGACCGACGCGGCATCGCACTCGTTGACGCGAAGGCGCAGGTCGTCGATTTCCGGCGACGGCCGCGCGCCGAACTCGGCCCACAGCAGGTCTCGGTATCGCTGGTATTCACGGAGGGCGTCGATCTTGTTGCCCTGCGCGAGATGGATCCGCATCAGAATCCGGCGGGAGCTTTCTCGCAGCGGCTCTGCCGCCACAACCGCCGACGCGGCCATCAGGGCGGCGCCGCCCTGCCGACGCCCCAGCAATGCTTCGGCCGCCGATTCGAGCGCCGCGACCCGGGCCAATCGATACCGTTCCCGGTCGACGACCACCCACTCCTCGTCCCAGTCCGGCAGCAGCTCCCCGCGATTGAGCAGCAGTGGAACTCGCGCGAGATCCTCCGGGCAAGGCTGGTGAACCAGTCGGTGCGCCAATTCGGTGAGGTATGCCAGATCGACGGATATGTCCGGGTGCAGGCGCAGTCGATCGCCGTTGATCTCCACGACTGCGTCCTGGACGCGGCGCAAACGCCACAGGGCGGTGCGCAGACGCTGCGCCGCGCAGCGATCAGCGCATTCCGGCCACAGCGCACCGGCAAGGCGGCCACGAGCGACCGGTCGATTCAGCAGTGCGAGATAGGTCAGCACCCGTTCCGCCGCGTGCGGAACGGAAAGCCGGCGGCCGCCGCTGTGCAGGGCGAATTCCTCGACCAACGTGAGCTGGAAACACGTCGTATGCATGGCATTGTGGTCGATGAGCACCATTTCACCACTCGATCGCGCGTCGGTCTTCATTTCGCGGACGCACGGCGGCCGGTCGATCTCGGCTACCGCATATCGGACATCATGCCCATACCACCGACTGTCGGCGTGAGTAGCCGACTACGTGATCACCATTGGATCTCCGAAACCGCGCTCAACGGAATGGACAATTCCTCCGGCGCCACGTGGAGATCCGCCTCCCGCAAGGTTTGCGGGAAGTGGACGAGCGCGCGCCGCTCGATTTCGGTCAACGGAACCTGGAAGACGCGGAACTCGTCCAGATCCAGCGCTTCGAGCGGCCGCAGATTCTGGCTCAACAGGAATCCGCGGGCCTTCAGTTCGCCGTTCTCCACGAACGCGATGATCTTCCAGAACTCGCGCGGGATCTTGACTTGCCGGAACTCCCGGTCGTCGTCGGCGAAGACCGGGCCGCCGAACGCGCTGACTTTGAGGTCGTCGACGCTGGCGTCGGCGAAGACCGCGTCTTCGAGACGGCCCCAGAGTCCGTTGCGCGCGCTCTGGTTGAAGTCGTCCATCTGCGGCGTGATGTTGGTGTAGAAGAACGAGTCCCTGTTGGCCGTCGCGGCCTCGGCCGGACTGCCCCAGAGCAGGTCGGCCCGTCGCGCGAGGTGGCCGCGATCGAGCCGGTTGTCGCGGTACAACTCGTTGCCGACCTGTGCGTCCGCATCGAGTCTCGGGTCTTTGACGAAATCGATCCTCTTTCGCGAGAGTTTTCGGATCGAGGCGCCATCGATGTTCCACGCCACCCAGATGGCGAACTTACGCGAGCGGCGCATTGCGAGGGAGAAATGCGTGTAGTGCAGCACCTCCGAACCGTCGAACGTTGTTGCGACGTCCGGGCGAACCCGTGCGTCGACCACAGGCAGCGGAATCGGCGACGCGAGGAAACGTGCGTCGTATCCCGTCGCGGCCGCGGCCTCCTCGACGGTGATGCGCTCCGGAATCGACGTTCCGAGCGCTTCGAACGCTTCCGGTTCGGATACCTTCTCGTTCACGGCGAACCGCACCGATATCTCGGTGGCCGGTTCCCCGTCGATCTCCTTGTAGCCGAGACCGATCGAGGAAATATCGGGATCCACGAGCAAATCCTCACCCGTGGTCCCGATGAACTTGTGCAGGGCGATGAGCAGGCCGCCCTGCCGATGGTCAAATGATGAATGGCTTTTCGCAGGCATTGTCGACTCCATGTTCGGGTTACGCCGGGCGCACGCCACCAGCACCACCATCCTTCGTTCGCCGGACGAGAGGTGCACGAGTAGTGAACTACTCGGAAATGGAGTCCATTTATGGTCGATACAATTTGTTCAATCGAGAATTGAATCGGCCGTCGGTCGGCAGATCCGGCTGACGTGCGGCGCCTACCCGCACACCGCGATCCGGCTCCGGGGCCGAGCACGGCACCGGAGCCGGTCGGCGACCGCGATCAGCCGAGGGTCTTCAGCAATTCGTCCGCGACACCCGCCGAGGAGGCCGGGTTCTGGCCCGTGATCAGCGTGCGGTCCACCACCACGTTCGGCGTCCACGGGTCGGCCTCGCGGAACTCGGCACCGTTCTGGACCAAGCGGTCCTGGAGCAGCCACTTGGCTTTGTCGGCGAAACCGGCCTGCGTCTCTTCGGCGTTGGTGAAACCGGTCAAGGTGTATCCCGCGAAGCTGTTGGCGCCGCCGTCCTCGGTGGCGGCCAGCAGCGCGGCCGGTGCATGGCACACCACCGCCAAGGGCTTGCCCGATGCCAGGGCGGCGGTGAGCAGGCGGCCGGAGTCGGCGTCGACCGCGAGATCTTCCATCGGTCCGTGCCCGCCGGGGTAGAACACCGCGGCGTACTCGTCGAGGTCGACATCCGCCAAGACGACGGGGTTGTTCAGTTCGGCACTCGTGGCGATCACCTGGGCGCGGTGCTCGGCGGTCTCCTGGCCGCCGTTGACCTCCGCGGCGAGGCTGCTCCGGTCCACGCTCGGTACGACGCCGCCGGGCGTGGCGACGACGATCTCGTGGCCCGCGGCCTTCAGCTTCTCGAAGGGCACCACGAACTCCTCGGCCCAGAAGCCGGTCGGGTGCTTCGTCCCGTCGGCGAGCGTCCAGTAGTCGACGCCGGTCATCACGAAAAGGATCTTCGACATGTTGTCTCCGTCTTCCGGAACCCGGTAACCGGGGTTCGATCATCGAACATGTCGCGCTGACTCGACCGCATCCCTCAGCGCTGCTACGGGCACGGTGGGTCGTCAGCGGCGACACCGTCGAAGGTAGTCCTGCCCATCCATAGGTGACGAATAAGACTGCCGATTTCAGACATCGGAATTTCGATGGGTTACCAGACACCGGGCCGCGCTTGCACGTGCAGGCTTACTCGGCGTGACCATGGCTTCCGGCCGTCCCACGAACCGGCTCTCGGCATGGATCACACCGGCCGGGTCGACTGTGAGCCCGACGGCACATCAGCCCTGGCGAGCTTCAGGCAACCGCGTTCGCGCAGACAACACACCGGTCACCCTCACCGGGCCACCAGGGACCTCCGCCCGAGCCGGGCAGGTGGTGGAGCCATACTGGACAAATGACAGAGACGGGCCAGTGCCGACAGGACCCTGCGCACAGTGTGCTGGGCGGCTGCCCGGACATCGGAAGTTTTCGATTCTGGTTCGACGATCAGCGGTGGGAGTGGTCCGAGGACGTCGCCGCGATGCACGGCTACTCCCCCGGCGAGGCCGAGCCGTCCACCGAGCTGGTGCTGAGCCATCAGCACCCCGACGACCGCGAGCGGGTCGCCGAGACGCTCACCGACGCCATCGAGACGGCTGCCCCGTTCTGCAGCCGCCACCGGATCATCGACACGTCGGGCGACACGCACGACGTGATCGTGATCGGCGAACAGATGCTCGACGAGCAGGGCGCCGTGGTCGGCACCGCGGGCTACTACCTCGATGTCACCGAGACGCTCCAGGACAACCGCCAGGAAGCTCTCGACGACCTGCTGCCCGACCTCATCGACGCCCGCGCGGTGATCGAACAGGCCAAAGGCATCGTCATGTTCGTCTACGGCATCAATGCCGAACAGGCGTTCCGGGTGCTGCGCTGGCGCTCGCAGGAAACCAACGTCAAGATCCGCACGCTGGCGGAGCAACTCGCCTCCGACGTCGTCGCGATGGGCGGTGCGCTGGTTCAGCAGCGCACCCATTTCGACCATCTCCTGCTGACTCTGCACGACCGCGTGACGTAATCCGGACCTGCCGCCGATCGACCGGCGCATGCTCCGGGCCTGGGATGTAGGAGCGCCCGCGACGTGCACCAGGCCACTGCCCCATCAATCGTGGGATACCGGTTCGGGGCGCAGGGCGGCAATGGTGGCGCGCAACGCGTCTGCGGTGGGGGTCGGTTCTATGCCGAATGCGGCGGTGGCGGCGGAAGAATCTATGACGAACGGACGATCGAACTGGTAGCGCAGCTCGGTCAGCTCGCGGGCGTCGGGATTGAAAAGCCCAGCGGCCCAGAGCATCGCGGCGGGCATGCGGCCGACGCGTGCAGGTGGCGCATCGGCGACCGTCGCGGCCAGTTCGGCCAGCTGGCGGATGGACATCGGCGGCGCCGTCGGTGTATGCCATGCTCGCCCCCAGGCATTCTCGTCATCCGCTACCGCGACCAGAGTGCGCGCGGTGTCACCGACATCGGTCCAGCTGTGCGCGGTGTCCAGATCAGCGGGGAACAGCACCCGGCGGCCGGCCAGCACCGCGGGCAGCGCCAAGGCCGTGAATACGGAATTCGCCCCGGCGCCAAGGTAATCCGACCCACGCACCTCGGCGGTGCGGATTCGGCCCGCTTCGTGGGCGGCCAGCGCCTCGGCCCACAATTCCGCCCGCACCCGCCCTTTTCCGCTGTTGGGGCGCAGCGGTTGCCGCTCGGTGATCGACCCGTCGACCTGCCCGTAGCCATACAAATTTCCGACGCTGAGCAATCCGGCGCCGGTCACCTCCGCCGCCTGGAGCACAGCGGCGGCAAGTGGCGGGAAGTCGGCGGTCCAGCGGTGGTACGGCGGCTGAGCACACTGGAAGACGACGCCCGCGCCCGCACAATGCCGGCTCAACACCGCGGCATCGGTCGCGTCGGCGGCGATACGTTCGATCAGCGGATGATCGGGGCCGTGACCGCGCCTGGTGATCAAGCGCACCCGGTCGCCGCGCGCGGCGAGCAGCTGAGCGGTGGCGGATCCGACCGGACCGGCTCCGATGACGACATACAGGGACATGGCAGATCCATCCTGTCGTGTGTTCCGTTTGGAGAACACCGTTCTCTCTTCAGGGAAGAAGATAGCCGCGAACGGCGATCTATGTCAAGAACAGTGTTCACATATCGTACACACGTTCTCTGAGCGTTTACTTGTTCTCTATACTTCGGGCATGTCCGCCCCTTCGCTGCGCGCGCGTGTCCGCTCCGAGATGACCGAGGAGATCAAGGCCGCCGCGCGCAGGCGATTGGCGATGGATGGCGCGAACCTCTCCCTGCGCGGGGTCGCGCGCGATCTGGGCATCGTCGCGTCCGCGCTCTACCGGTACTTCCCGAGCCGCGACGATCTGCTGACCGCCCTGATCATGGAGGCCTACCAGGCGCTCGCCGACGCCGCCGCCGATGCCGACGCGAGAATATCCGCCACCGATCTGCGCGGGCGGTGGCTTGCGGTGTGCTCTTCCGTGCGGGAGTGGGCGGTGGCACATCCGACCGAATACGGCCTGCTGTACGGCAATCCAGTGCCCGGTTACGACGCACCGGAAGACACTGTGGCGCCTGCGGCGGCGGTGGTGTTCCGGCTCGTCGCCATCGCGCAAGCAGGTGCGAAAGAGCTGACGGCGCCGCCGCTTCCGACTCCACTGCCCGCCCCCGTGCGCGCCGACCTGCGCCGCCTCATCGAGCGGCAATCCTCCGACCTGCCCGAGGAGGTTCTCGACCGCGTATTCGTCGCCTGGACCCACCTGTTCGGCCTGCTCAACTTCGAAATCTTCGGCCGCCTCGACAACACCATCGAAGCCCGTGCCGAGTACTTCACCCACCACATGAACCTGATGGCGGATCTGGTCGGCCTGCCGTAGCCGGTCCGGCATCGAATCGGCCGACAACTTCGGCCACGCATAACACCGATCGCCGATCGGCGTGTCTCCCCTCGGCCTGCGGCCACCGCCCGCCGCTCGACGCTACGGTGACAGCACCGAGATACGCCGCGTTCCACTTGACGACCGAACATACTCATTCGTGGAGGAACATTGCCGAGCTCGTTCACTCGAAGGGGATTTCTGACCAGCGCGGCCACCTCGGCGACGGCGGCGGCCGCCGTCTCGGCCGGAGCCGCCCCGGGCAGAGCGCGAGCGGACATCGATCCGGACAAGCCGAACATCCTCGTGATCATCGTGGACGAGATGCGCACCCCCATGTGGTTTCCCGAGCAGGGGATATTGGATCGCGTGCTGCCGAATATCGCCCGGATCCGCGAAGGCAGTGTGTCCTTCGAGAACCACTACACCGCGGCGAACGACTGCACACCGGCTCGCGGTTGCCTGCTCACCGGCCTCTATTCGCAGCAGACCGGCGTGATGGTCGTGTCGGAGTCGACGTTGACGCCGTTGTTCCCGACGTGGGGGTCGATGCTGCGCGAGCACGGGTACGACACCACCTACTGGGGCAAGTGGCATCTCGGCAGCTACCCGGATCGCACGCCGGGCGCGCTCGAGGCGTACGGCTTTCACGGCGGCACCTATCCCTCCCCCAATGGCGCACCGGGCCAAGGGCTGCAGGCGGATCCGAAGATCGTCGACCAATTCGTCGACTGGTTCCACAACGATTCCGGCAGCGCACCCTGGTGCACCACCGTGTCGCTGGTCAACCCGCATGACATCCAATGGTGGCCGCGCTGGACCCGGCGCGACCAATTCAACGCCGACATCCCGCGCTGGATGAACGACCTTCCGCCCAATTTCGAATCGCTGGAACAACTGTCGAAGAAGCCTCGGCTGCAGATGGCGCTGGTGGAGGTCTCGGCCGCGGCATTCGGGCCCGCGCCCTACGGAACGCCGGAAGCCGTGCATGCCTGGATCGACATGCGCAACCTCTATCTGTGGGCCCAGCAGCAGGTCGACATCCAGATCGGGCGGGTGCTCGACACCCTGAACTCCCGCCCCGAGGTCGCGGCCAACACCGTCATCGTCTTCACCTCAGACCACGGCGATTACGCCGGTTCGCACGGCCTGCACGGCAAAGGCGGCGCCGCCTACGACGAGGCGATCCGGGTTCCGCTCTACGTCCACGATCCGCGCGGCTACTTCAGCCCGGTCGCGGGTACGAGCACCAGGAGCCAGCTCACCTCCAGCGTCGATTTCACGCCCTTGCTGCTCACCATCGCCACCGGCGGAAATGGCTGGCGCGGCGACGGACGCTACGAACACCTCAGCGGGCGACTGGACATCGCCGCGCTGTGCCGTAATCCGGGCGCCGCGGGCCGTCCCTGGGTCGCGCACACCACCGACGAGGACTCGATCGAAGAGGCCGCGATCCTGTTCAACCAGAACGCGCCGGGCCATGTGGCGATGGTGCGCACCGCCGACGCGAAATTCACTTCCTACTCTCATTGGGTGCGCGGCCAGATCCAGATCGATGCGGCGCAAGAGCAGGAATTCGAACTCTACGACTACAGCGCCGATGGCGGCCGGCTCGAGCTCGACAACCAGGCCGCGACCGGAAACCCGTTGCGCGGGGAGATGGAATCGCTGCTGGACAACGTCATCCGGAACGAGATCCAGCAGCCGCTGCCGCCGTATCTGCGGGCCGCCCAAGAGGAAGGCATCGGCGACTACATCGCAGCGCAGACGAACGTCTTGGTCCAAGCCGAGCGGATCGGTAAAGCCCTGCTGGATCTGGTGCCCCCGCCCTAGCCTCGCGCTCAGCCTGGTGCTGCCGGTACCAGTGTTATCGGGCTCCTGTTACCGGTGCCCGGCACATCGCAAGCTCGAAGCATGACACAGACCATCTCGCCCGGTGCGGCGGCGACGCGCGCCGCCACGCCGCCCGCCGCGCTGGGAGCGCGGCGTCCACTGGCCATCCTCATGGTCATCCTCACCGGCCAGTTCATGGCCGTGCTCGACGCTTCCATCGTCAACGTGGCGATTCCCTCGATTCGCGGCTCGTTGCACACCAGCGGCTCGGCTCTGCAGCTGATCGTCGCCGGTTACGTCATCGCCTACGCCGTCCTGCTGGTCACCGGCGCGCGCCTGGGCGACCGGTTCACCCAGCGCCGCGCGTTCATCGCGGGACTCGCCGCGTTCACGCTGGCCTCGCTGGCCTGCGGTCTGGCTTGGAACGAGACGTCGTTGATCGTCTTCCGGTTCGCACAGGGTGTCGGCGCGGCGGCGATGGTGCCGCAGATCATGACGCTCATCCAGCGCGTCTTCACCGGCGACGCCCGGGCGAGGGCGCTCAGCCTGTATTCGGCGATCATCTCCGGCGGCATGGTCGCCGGACAGGTGCTCGGCGGGCTCATCGTCAACGCCGACCTGTTCGGCAGCAGCTGGCGTGGCGTGTTCCTGGTGAACGTGCCGATCGGCGTCGTGCTGCTCGCCGTGGCGCCGCGCGTCCTGCCGTCGGCGACCCAGCGCGTCGAACGCAAGCTCGATCTGCCCGGGTTGGCGACACTCACCGTGTCGGTGCTGCTGCTGGTGCTTCCGCTGGTGCTGGGCCGAGAACTGGATTGGCCGCTGTGGTCGTGGATCTCGTTGGGCGCCAGCGTTATCGGCCTCGCACTGTTCGTGACCATCGAACGACTGGTGGCGGCGCGCGGCGGCGAACCGCTGTTCGCCCGGCCGGTCCTCGCGGCGCCGGGACTGGTGCTGACGGCGGTCACGTTGTTCGTGGTCATGGCGACCTTCGGCGGCTGGATGTTCGTCATGGCGATCCACCTGCAGAGCACTCTCGGCTACAGCGCGCTGCACGCGGGTCTGCTGTTCGTCCCGCTCGGAGCGACCTTCGCGGTGGCCAGCCTGAACTGGGAGCGGATCCCGAATCGGTTCCACCCCGCCATGATTCCGCTCGGCCTGGTGCTCGGGGCGGCGAGCATGGTCGCGCTCGGCGCGCTGCTGCGCGACCGGGCCGACGTCGGCGTGATCGCGCTGGTGCTGCTCGGCCTCTGCGGCCTCGGCAATGGTCTGGCGTTCAGTCCGCTCATGACGCGCACGCTGGCCAAGGTGCCGATGACCCTGGCGGCCGATGCCAGCGGCATTCTGGTGACCACCGTGCAACTCGGCATCGTGGTCGGCATCGCCACCTTCGGGTCGCTGTTCCTCGGCCTGGCGGGCAGCACGGTGTCGAGCGCGGCGCACGCGTTGGGCGTCACGGCGATCGCCGAGGGGGTCACGGTCCTGCTCGCCGCGGCGTTCTCGGCCCGCGCGGCGCGGTAACCGCACAGCGGCGTGCGCCGGAGTGCCGCACGGCTCCGGCGCACACTGCTATTCGACAACCTTCGAATCATCGCGACGCAAACCATCGCGCCGGACTGCCGCCGCCCGCCATGCTCGGAGAGGGTGCGCCGTCGGCGGCCCGAGCCGGGTCAGCGCCCGCTCGGGCTGTCGCGGCCGGGCGTGCACTGTGTCGGTCGCGGTACGAAAGAGGTTGTCGAATGGGCGTTCTCGCGCTCGGCATAGAACTCGACGGCGAGGGATTTCATCCCGAGGCGTGGCGGCATGCAGCGCATGCGCCGGATCGTCTGCTCACCGCCGACACCGTGCGCACCCGGGTCGCCGCCGCCGAGAACGCCGGGTTCACCCTCGCCACGTTCGCCGACTCGATCCTGCCCGGGGCGCTGCCAGGACGGATGGACGCGGTGACCCGGGCGGCGTTCGTCGCGGCGACGACCAGCACGATCGGACTGGTGCCCACGGTCGCGACCACCTACGCCGAGCCGTTCCACACGGCCTCGCAGGTGGCCTCGCTCGACTACGCGTCGCGCGGACGGGCCGGATGGATCGCCGAACGCGTCGAGGACCCCCGCGCGGCGGCGACCTGGGGCCGCCCTCCGGTGCGCGGGGACGCCGAGCTGGCCAGGGAGCAGCGGGATTCCATCGAGGTGGCGCGCCGCCTGTGGGACTCCTGGGAGGACGACGCGGTGATCCGCGACTACCCCAGCGGCCGGTTCCTCGACCGGAACAAGCTGCACTACATCGACTTCCAGGGCGAGAGCTTCGCGGTGAAGGGGCCCGCGATCGTGCCGCGGCCGCCGCAGGGACAGCCGGTGGTGTTCGGCGCCGAGGGCGAGGTCGACGTTCGGCTGGTCGCGGCCGATTCGGTCTCCGCCGCGATCGAGGCGGGTGCGCACGCGCGTTCGGCGGGTGCTCCGCTGGTCTTCGCCGAGCTCGACGTCACGCTCGACACGCCCGCCGCGAGTGCCGCGGAGCGGTTCGCCACGCCACCCGGTTCCGGTGGCCGACCGGCGTTCTCCGGCTCGGCGCAAAAGCTGGTCGGCCTGCTCACCGAACTCAGTGCCCATTTCGACGGCGTCCGGCTGCACCCCGCGGTGATCGACGAAGACCTGCCCGTGCTCACGCGCGAAGTCCTGCCCGGTCTGCTGCGCACCGGCGTGGCGCACCGCCCGGTTCCCGGTTCGACGTTGCGCGCCAACCTCGGCCTGGCCCGTCCCGTCAACCGCTACGCCACCACACGCTGAGCACCAGGAGACCGTTCCCGTGACCGACTTCCCGCGCCCCGACGCCCAGGTCCACTTCGGCGTCTTCTTCCAGGGCGTGAACCACACCACGATCTGGTCGGAACCGTCCAGCGGATCGCAGATCGATTTCGAGACCTTCCGCAAGGTCGCGCAGACCGCGGAGCGCGGCCTGTTCGACGCGTTCTTCCTCGGCGAGGGACTGCGCCTGCGCGAGCAGGACGGCGTCATCCTCGAACTGGACATCGCGGGCCGTCCCGACGCCATCACGCAACTGGCCGCACTGGCGGGCATCACCCGCCACATCGGCCTGGTCGCCACGCAGAACACGACCTACAACGAGCCCGCCGACCTCGCACGCAAGCTCAGCGGGCTGGACCTGCTGTCCGGCGGTCGCGCGGGCTGGAACGCGGTCACCACCGACAACGCCTGGACCGGCGCCAACTTCCGCCGCGGCGGCTATCTGGACCACGCGCTGCGCTACGAACGCGCCGCCGAATTCGTGGCGACGGTGCGCGCGATCTGGGACGCCTGGGACGACGGCGCGATCGCGACGTCGCAGCAGAGCCCGTCGTGGGCGCGCGCCGACGCCATCCACCCGGTCGAGCGGACCAGCGACCACTTCCAGGTGACGATCACCCCCACGCTGCCGCGCAGCAGGCAAGGACATCCGGTCATCTTCCAGGCCGGTGACTCGCCGACCGGCCGCGATTTCGCCGCGGCGCATGCCGACGTCATCTTCTCCAGGCACGGAACACATTTCGACGACGCGCTCACCTTCGCCGACGACATCCGGTCCCGCCTGCGTGCGGCGGGACGCCCGCAGGACGACATCCGGATCCTGCCCGGCACCCAGATCATCCTCGCGGAGAAGGAATCCGAGGTCGAGGAGAAGGTGCGCTGGGTGAAGAACGGCCAGTACACCGGCCGGACCGCGCTGTCGCTGGCCGGTCAGGTCTGGGGCCGCGACCTGTCCGGACTCGACCCGGACGGCCCACTGCCCCCGGACGACCCACAGCCGCGCCCGATTTCGGAGACCAGAGGGGCGCCGCGTTCCGGACAGGACCCGCTGGCCATCGCCCGCGAATGGCGAGCCAGAGCCGAAGCCGAGAACCTCTCCCTGCGGGAGGTCGTCATCGCGACAACCGAACGCTCCGGCTTCGCGGGCACCCCCGCCCAGGTCGCCGACGAACTCGCCCGCTGGGTGCGCCACGGAGCCTCCGACGGATTCAACATCTCCCCCTACCTGGTCCCCGGCGGACTCGACGAGATCGTCGACTGGCTGGTCCCCGAACTCCAGGAGCGCGGGGTCTACCGCACCGAATACACCGGCACCACACTGCGCGAGCACCTCCGGTTGCGGGAACCGCTCACCCGCAGGTCCTGACGCGAACCCACCCGAGCCGCCGTCTCGAGACGACGTTTCCGGCTCGACGCGGACACTTTCTCAGCGGCTCTCCGGCGAGTTACCGCTGGGCCGTTGCCGCTCTACTTCGCGCAGGACGTCGGCGAGGACAGTAACCACCATTTTGCGGACGTCGGCGACCTCCGGTGGAGTGGCTTTCCGGTCCGCGTACAGCAGATGCCCCGCCCCGATCAGAGTGGGTGCGAGCGTGTCGATGTCGGCTTCTGCCGCGATCCGGCCCAGTTCGCGCTCGACCGTGAGGTAGGACGCGATCATGGCCGCGGCTTCCGTCACTACCGGCAGGCCGACCAGCCCGGCCCTGCGCAGGCGGGCGCGCAGTTCGTCCCGGAAGGTGATGAGCGGAACGATCGCTCCAGCGATCGACCCGAACAGGTCCGCCAGCGCGCTGGTGATGTTGTCCGCGACAGCGGCGGTCCCGGCTGCCTCCCGCAGGGCGACGGCTCGACGCTCGATCCGCTGAATGCGATCGAGCACGAATTCGGCCAGGAAGGCGTCGAAGTCGTCGAAATGCCGGTGCAGCACGCCCTTGGCGCAGCCTGCCTCCATGGTGACCGCCCGGCTGGTCAGCGCCATCGCCCCGTCCCGGAGCAGGACGCGTTCGGCGGCGTCGAACAGCTGTGCACGCACGTCGCGGATGTGTATCCCGGTCGGCACCCGGCTTCCGTCCTTTCGATCATGAGAGCTGGCGTAGTGGGCATCCGCCCACTAAGGTGGGCGCATGCCCACTCTACCCGATCATCCTTCGCATCCCCCGGTGAACGAGTCTCATCGAGCCCGTCAGGTGGCCGAGTCGTTCGGCGTGGACGCGGCGCGGTATCACCGGTCCCGGCCCCGCTACCCCCAAGGCATGGTGGAGGCCATCGTCGCCGCGAGCCCGGGGCGCGAGTTCCTCGATGTCGGCATCGGTACCGGGATAGTCGCCCAGCAATTCCGAGCGGCAGGCTGCACGGTGCTCGGAGTCGAACCCGACGCGCGCATGGCCGATTTCGCGCGACGCGACGGAACCGAAGTCGAGGTGGCCACATTCGAAGCCTGGGATCCGGCCGGACGGACGTTCGACGCCATCGTCTCCGGGCAGACCTGGCACTGGGTCGACCCGATCGCCGGGGCGGCCAAGGCCGCCGAGACGCTGCGGCCCGGCGGCCGGCTGGCGGTGTTCTGGAATGCGAGTCAGCCACCCCGCGAACTGGAGGAGGCATTCGCCGAGGTCTATCGCAGCGTTTTGCCCGACTCGCCGATTGCCCGCCTGGCTACGACTTCGGGGCCGGAGGCGTACGCGATGATGTGCGACAAGATATCCGACGGAATCCGGCAGGCGGGCACGTTCGAGGAGCCGGAGCAGCGGCAATTCACCTGGGAGCACCCGTATTCCCGCGACGAGTGGCTGGAGCTGTCATCCACCACCGGCATCACCACCCAGCTCCCGAAGAACGTCCTGGACGAAGTACTGGCAGGCCTCGGTGCGGCAATCGATGCGGTAGGAGGCAACCTGGTGTGCCGCTACACCACTGTCCTGATCACCGCGGCCCGAAATCCTGCCGCCTGACGATTCCTGTCTCAGAGAACGGCTTCGATCGCCGCGACCAGTGCGGGCGACTCCGGCGTCACGGTCGGGCGGAAGCGGCCCGCTACCTTTCCATCGCGGTCGATGAGGAACTTCTCGAAGTTCCACTGGATATCACCGGCGTTGCCGTCGGCGTCGGCGGATTCCACCAGGGTCCGGTACAACGCGTGCCGGTTTTCGCCGTTGACGTCGGTCTTCTCGAGCAGCGGGAAGTCCACGCCGTACGTGGTGGAGCAGAACTGCTGGATCTCCTCCGCGGTGCCCGGCTCCTGGCCCATGAATTGGTTGCAGGGCACGCCGACCACGCGCAAGCCGCGGGGGCCGAACGACCGGTGCAGTTCGACCAGGCCGGAATACTGCGGTGTCAGGCCGCATTTCGAGGCCACGTTGACCAGCAGGACGGCGTTGTCGCCGACCAGCTCGGCCAGCGTGGTCGGCTCACCGGACAACGTGCGTAGCGGTACGTCTCGAAGGCTCATTCGTATCGGACCTGCCCATTCTTGATCGTCGACCCACCCCGACGGCCACGGTACCGGATCGTCCGGGTGGGCGGTCGTCGTCGGTGCGGTGTTGCGAACCGCGCTCAGCGCAATCTGGTTCGGCGCATGAGTCGCAGCGACATCAGCGTCGTCTTCAGCTGCTTGTCGTAGGGCTGACCCGCCCGTGCCGCGAGCACCTGCTTCTTCAGCACGCCGACGTTCACGGTGTCGGTGTATTTCAGCAGGCCCTGGTCGCCGTGGCGGGTGCCGACGCCGGACTGCTTGACCCCGCCCGACGGCGTGGCTTTGGCGGCGTAGGTTGCGACGAAGCCGTCGTTGATGTTGATATTGCCCGCCTGCAACTGGGCGGCGATGCGGTTGGCGTGTGCCAGGTCGCGGCTCCAGACGCTGGCGTTCAAGCCGTAGTCGGTGGCGTTGGCGAGGCGGACCGCCTCCTGCTCGTCGGAGAACGGATATACGGTGACGACCGGGCCGAAGGTTTCCAGCGTCGCGTGGGTCATCTCGGGTGTCACACCGGTCAGCACGGTGGCTTCGTAGAAGGCGGGGCCGATGTCAGGGCGCACTTTACCGCCGACGTGCACGGTGGCGCCTTTGGCGCGGGCGTCTTCGACGTGGGCGGCGACCCGTTCGAGGTGTTGCGGGGAGACGAGGGAGCCGAACTCCGGTGTGTAGTCGTAGGCGGCCCCGATCTTGCCGTTCAATTCCGCTGCGGCCGCGACCAATCGGCGCAGGAACTCGTCGTGGATGTCGCGGTGCGCATAGATCCGTTCGATGTGCATGCACGCCTGCCCGGAGTTGGCGAACGCCGCGAACACCGCGCCGGGGATCACCTCGTCCAGGTTCGCGTCGGCGAGCACGATCATCGGGTTCTTGCCGCCGAGTTCCAGGCTGCACCCGATGAGATTGCGTCCGGCCTGTTCGCCGACGATCCGGCCGGTGGCGGTGGAACCGGTGAACATGACGAAATCGA
Source organism: Nocardia pneumoniae NBRC 100136 (assembly GCF_000308755.1). Classification (GTDB taxonomy): domain Bacteria; phylum Actinomycetota; class Actinomycetes; order Mycobacteriales; family Mycobacteriaceae; genus Nocardia; species Nocardia pneumoniae. The sequence continues at coordinate 202,955 of NZ_BAGF01000040.1, read as the reverse complement.
CGTTGTCGATCAGGGTCGGCCCGATGTCGGGTCCCTCCCCGCACACCACCTGTGCGAGTCCGCGCGGCAGTCCGGCGCGGTGCAGCAGCTCGACGCCGAAGAGCACGCACAGCGCGGTCTTGTTGTCCGGCTTGAGCACGACGCCGTTGCCCGCCATGAGCGCGGGCACGGCGTCGGACAGGGCGATGGCGAAGGGGAAGTTCCACGGGGCGATCACCGCGACGAGGCCTTTCGGGCGATGCTCCTCGGTCGAGGTGGTCAGCAGCGGCATCGGACCGCCGCGCCGTTTCGGCCGCAGCACGCGGCGCGCGGTCTTCAGGTAGTGACTGATCACCATCGGCACGTCGCAGGATTCCTCGACGGCCATGCGGCGGGTCTTGCCGCAGCCGATCTGGATGAGGTCGGCGATGGTCTCCACGTCGCGCAGGATCAATTCGTGGGCTCGTTCGAAAACGCGCAAACGCTCCCGCAGCGGCAGCGCGGCCCATGCGGCCTGCGCGGCACGGGCGTTCGCGCACGCGGCCAGTACGTCCCGCGGTGTCGACTGCGGCAGCTCGCCGACCGGCGCGCCGGTGTAGACCTCCGTCATCGGGAACGCCGCCGCGCTACCGTCGGCGGCGACCAGGCCGGTCAGCCGCTCGATCAGCTCCCCGGTGATCCTGGCGGGCACGGCGCCCGCCGCCTTCTCGGTGTGTGCTGTGCTCATCGGGTCTTCTCCATGACGTCGGGCATCGCCGCAGGTGCCGGGCCGGATACCGGACCTAAATTAGAACACGTTCCGGTTTTCGTCCATGGTATTCGCCCCGGCGGCGCGTGCCTACCCGCCGAGAGCGGAGATTCTCGTTCAGTCGTCCGCGATGAGGGACAACGCCTGGGTCGGGCAGTAGCGGACCGCGCGCTGCACGTCGGCCCGCGACGACGAATCGGCGGCCGCGTCGAGAATCTCCACTTTGCCGCGCTTGGGCACGTGGAACGCGTCCGGCGCCTCGTCCTGACACACCGCGTGCCCCTGACACAGATCCAGATCCGCCAGCACTCGCATCGTCACCCTCCGTTCTCCTCGCCGGACGAGGCATCGAGCGGACGCACCGGCGCCTCGGGTTGCACCTCCACCAGGACCAGATGCGCGCCCCGCGGCGTCGACACCACCGCCACCACCGCGGCGGCCAGGTCTGCCGCACGCAACATATACGGATGCCGGGCGAATCCCCAGGCCTTCCAGTCCTCCAGCAGCGGACCGACGACCTCGGGCGTGGAGTCCATGCCCATGCCGGTGAGGGTGGGGCCAGGCCGCACCAGCGAAGCGCGAATGCCGGTGCCCTCCAGCTCCATTCGCATCTGCGCGGCCATCGCCTCCAGCCCGGCCTTCGCGGCGCTGTAGGCGCCGGTTCGCGGGCGTGGCTCCGGCGCGCAGTCGGAGCTGATCAGCACGACGTCACCGCGTTGCCTGCGCAGCATGCCGGGCAGCACCCGGTGCACCAAGCGATGCGCGCCGACGAGATGGACGTGCACCTGGCGCAGGAATCGTTCCGGATCCATCGCGTGCACCTGGCCGAACTCGATGTCGCCCGCGCTGGACACCAGGATCTCGGTGGGCCCCACCGCGGTCTCGGCGGCGCGCACGAACTCCTCGACCGAGTCCGGCTCGGTGACATCCAGCCGGTGCGCGAAGGCCTCGCCGCCGTTCGCGCGGATCTTGTCCGCCAGCTCGGCGCACTGCTCGACGCGCCGAGCACCGAGCGCCACCGGGTGGCCGAGTTCGGCCAGTGCCATCGCGGTGGCCGCGCCGATCCCGGAGGACGCCCCCGAGACGAGTGCGGGCCTGCGTTCCGGATGGGGTGCGAATCTGGGCACTATCGGACCTCCACGGCGATCGGAAGGTGCGCGAAACCGCGCACGTTCGAGGAATGCACGCGCGCGATGCCGGACTCCAGCACGCCGTAGGAGCGCACTCGCGAGGCGAACTCGCGCAAGGCGACGCCCGCCTCCAGCCGCGCCAGATGCGCGCCGAGGCAGAAGTGCACGCCCGCACCGAAACTGGCCAGTCCGGATTTGTCGGCCCGATCGATGCGGAAGCTGTCGCCGTCGTCGAATACTTCGGGATCGCGGTTGGCCGAGCCGATCAGCAGCAGCACCTTGGCGCCAGCCGGAATGGAACCGTCGTGATAGGCGAGGTCCTCCGTCGCGGTGCGCGCGATTATCTGGCTGGAGGTGTCATAGCGCAGCGTCTCTTCCACCCAGTCGGAGACCAGATCCGGATCGGCGACCACCTTCGCGTACTCCCCCGGATTCCGCCCACCCCAATACAAGGCATTGCCCAGCAGTTTCGTCGTGGTCTCGTTCCCGGCCACCACCATCAAGAACAGGAATCCGATGATCTCCTCGTCGGACAACCGGTCGCCGTCGATCTCGGCGTCCAGCAGCGCCGAAGTCAGATCCTCGCGTGGCGCACGTCGCCGCTCGGCCACCATCTCGGTGTAGTAGCCCAGGAGTTTCATGGATGATTCCGCCGCGGCCAGCGGGATATCGAGCACGCCGTCCTCACGGTGCACGACCAGATCGGCCAGCCTGCGGATCTCCGCGCGGTCGGTCTCCGGCACGCCCATCAGCTCGGAGATCACGTCCATCGGCAGCTTGCCCGCGACCTGGTCGATCCAATCGAACGTCCCGGCCGCCAGCGCCGGTTCCAAGTACGACAGCGTCAACTCCCGGATGCGGTCCTCCATCTCCGCGACCCGCTTCGGCGTGAAGCCCTTGTAGACCAGCCGCCGCATCCGCATATGCCGCGGATCGTCCATCGCCAGAAACGACATCACCCGATGCGCGTGCGGACCCCATGCCGCCGGATCCAGCGAGACGCCGTTCGCACTCGACAACCGCGCGCTGTCGCGAAACGCTCCGGTCACGTCCGCGTGCCGCGACAGCGCCCAGAAATCCAGGTCCGGGTTGTGATACAGCGGCGCCTCCTCCCGCAGCCGCCGGTAGGTCGGATACGGGTCCTCGTGGAACCGGTAGTCGTATGGATCGAACGTCACCGGCTGCACTGCCGCCGTCATCGGCCGCCCTCCGAATTCGGTAACAGGTTCCGCTGGATGCCAAAGTCCGGAGACAGATAGCTGGACATGTGTCTGGACACTACCATCGCCTCGTTACCCCGACAATCTTTCGGCGCGACACCTCGACTATCGCGCATCGGAATGCGCGAAACCGAGAAACCACAGCAGATCGGCAACCCCCGGCTCGAACCTCGGTGAGAATGATCAGTTGGAACCTGTTATTGTCACTGCCGACAGGCCGAGACTATATTCCGTACACTTGTCCAGACAGGATCGGAGCCAGGTCATGAACAGCCTCCTGCCCGCCGACGGATCTCGCCTGCTGATCGGCGGCAAGCTGGTCGAGGGCGCCGACGGAGTCTTCGCGACGGTGAACCCCGCGACCGAGGAGATCCTCGGCCACGCCGCGAACGCGAACGCGAACGATCTCGACGCGGCCATCGATGCCGCGCGCACCGCGTTCGACACCACCGACTGGTCGCGCGACCACGCCTTCCGCGCCCGCTGCCTCGAACAGTTACGGGACGCGCTGCAATCACACGTCGAGGAACTGCGCGAGCTCACCATCGCCGAGGCGGGCGCACCGGCCATGCTCACCAGCGGACCGCAGTTGGAAGGCCCGGTCGCCGACCTGGGCTACGCGGCCGGGCTCGCCGAAACCTATGCGTGGGAAACCGATTTGGGTGTGGCCGAGCCGATGGGCATCAAGACCCGTCGCGTGCTGCGGCGCGAGCCGGTCGGCGTGGTCGGGGCGATCACGCCGTGGAACTTCCCGCACCAGATCAATTTCGCCAAACTGGGCCCCGCGCTCGCGGCGGGGAACACCGTGGTGCTCAAGCCCGCCCCGGACACCCCGTGGTGCGCGGCGGCGGTCGGGGCGATCATCGCCGAGGAGACCGACATCCCACCCGGCGTGGTGAACATCGTGACCTCCGCCGACCACGCGCTCGGCGCGCGGCTCACCGAGGACCCGCGCGTCGACATGATCAGCTTCACCGGCTCCACGGCCACCGGCCGCGCCGTCATGACCGGCGCCGCGACGACACTGAAGAAGGCGTTTCTGGAGCTCGGCGGCAAGTCGGCGTTCATCGTGCTCGACGACGCCGATATCGCGGCCGCCTGCTCGGTGGCGGCGTTCTCGGTGTGCGTGCACGCCGGGCAGGGATGTGCGCTCACGACTCGCCTGCTGGTCCCGCGCGCCGCCTACGACCGGGCCGTGCAGGCCGCCGCGGCCACCCTCGGCGCGATCCCGCCGGGCGACCCCGCCGACCCGCGCACCGTCTGCGGCCCACTCATCTCCGAACACCAGCGCGCCAGGGTCGAACGCTATCTCGATATCGCCCGCGCCGAGGGCGGGCGGATCGTGGTCGGCGGCGGCCGCCCGGCTCAGCGCGAGCGCGGGTTCTTCATCGAACCCACCTTGATCGCGGACGTGCCCAACACCGCGACGGTCGCGCGCGAGGAGATCTTCGGCCCGGTGCTGGTGATCATCCCGCACGACGGTGACGAGGACGCCGTCCGCATCGCCAACGACTCCCCCTACGGCCTCTCCGGCTCGGTGTGGGGTACCGACGCCGAACGCATCCGACGCGTCACCGAAGGCGTGCGCACCGGGACCTTGAGCGTCAACGGCGGCGTCTGGTATTCCGCCGACGCCCCGTTCGGCGGCTACAAGCAATCCGGCATCGGCCGCGAGATGGGCGTCGCCGGATTCGAGGAATACCTGGAAACCAAATTGATCGCCACCGCCGGATGAACCGTCCCTGCCGGACAACACAGAGGAGCTGAACTCCATGGCCCGTTTCACGGGAAGATCCGCCATCGTCACCGGCGCCGCCCAAGGGATCGGCGCGGCCTACGCGCAGGCGCTGGCCGCCGAGGGCGCGAGCGTCGTCGTAGCGGACAAGAACGCCGACGGCGGTGCCGCGGTGGTCGAGAAGATCGTCGCCGACGGCGGCACCGCGGTGTTCGGGCTCCTCGACGTGTCCGATCCGGAATCGGCCACCGCGCTGGCCGATTTCGCCGCCGCCGAGTTCGGCGGCATCGACCACTTGGTGAACAACGCCGCGATCTACGGCGAGATGAAGCTGAATCTGCTGCTCACCGTGCCGTGGGACTACTACAGGACGTTCATGAGCGTGAACATGGACGGCGCGCTGAACATGACCCGCGCCGTCTGGCCGCACATGTCCAAGCGCGGCGGCGGATCGATCGTCAACCAATCGTCCACCGCCGCATGGCTGTATTCCAGCTTCTACGGCCTGGCGAAGGTCGGCGTCAACGGATTGACCCAGCAGCTGGCGTTCGAACTCGGCGGATCCAACATCCGGATCAACGCCATCGCGCCGGGCCCGATCGACACCGACGCCACCAAATCGGTGACCCCCGACGTGATCGTCGACGACATCGTCAAACGCCTGCCGCTCAAGCGGATCGGCACTCCGCAGGATCTCGTCGGCGCCTGCCTGTTCCTGCTGTCGGACGAGGCGAGCTGGGTCACCGGGCAGATCTTCAATGTCGACGGCGGACAGATCGTGCGGTCATGAGGGAGCGCAGCGAGCGAACCATCGACACAGCCGAGCACTCACTCGTGCCGGAGCCGAGCGTCAGCGAGGTGCAGGCATGAGCGAGCGCGTCGGATTTCTCGGCCTCGGCAATATGGGTGCGCCGATGGCCCACCGTCTTTTGGGCTGGCCGGGTGGGCTCGTGGTGTGCGATGTCCGCCCGGAGGCGGTCGTGCGCTGCACCGAAGCCGGGGCGGCGGCGGCCATCTCCCCCGCCGAGTTGGCCGAGCAGGCCGCGATCATCTCGATCACCGTCGTGAACGACGCGCAGGTCCGCGAGGTGGTCACTGGTCCCGATGGAGTGCTGCGGACCGCAGCGGCCGGAACCGTGGTGGCCGTGCACTCGACGATCAGCGACGACACCGCCGAGGAGCTCGCGGCGGTCTGCGCTGAACGCGGCGTCGAACTCGTGGACGCGCCGGTCAGCGGAGGAGCGCCCGGCGCCGCCCGCGGCGCGCTCGCGGTCATGGTGGGTGGCAGCGCGGCGGCGTTCGAGCGGGTGCGCGAACCGTTCGGCTGCTTCGCCGATCTCATCGTGCACGCCGGGCCGGTCGGCGCGGGCACGCGAATGAAATTGGCGCGCAATCTCTTGCATTTCGTCTCCTTCGCCGCCGCCGCCGAGGCGCAGCGCCTTGCGGAGTCGGCGGGCCTGGACATCACCGCGCTCGGCAAGGTGGTGCGGCATTCCGACGCGGTCACCGGCGGCCCGGGCGCCATCATGCTGCGCGATTCCACCGCGCCGATCGAGGACGGCGACGCCTGGCTGCCGATCCTGCGGCACGTGCGCGATCTCGGCGAGAAGGACCTCGGACTGGCCCTGGAACTCGGCGAACGGCTCGGCACCGCGCTGCCGCTGGCCGAACTCGCCCTCGACCGGCTCGGACCGGGACTCGGCGTCGGTACGGGCACATCATCGGAAAGGCATCCATCATGAGCGACAACGGTTCCGCCGACACCGTGCGGCAGCGCGGACTGGCCAAGATGGCCGAGGTGTACGGCACCGAATTCCAGGACTACCCCGGCGCCCATTTCGCCGTCACGGCCGACCACCTCTTCGCCGACATCTGGTCGCGTCCGGGGCTCACCATTCGCGACCGCAGGCTGCTGCTGCTCGGCGCGTTGACCGCGCAGGGCGCCATCGACACCGCGGGCATCCAGATCGGGGCCGCGCTGCGCAACGGCGAACTCACCGAAGAGCAGTTGCACGAGGTCGCGGTGTTCCTGTGCCACTACGTGGGTTGGCCGAACGGCACCAAACTCGACCTGCTGGTCGGCACGATAGTCGCACAGCAGAAGAAGGCCGCCCGCGAGCAGTCCGAACAGTGAAGGACCCGAATCATGTCCGATGCCACCAGCATTCGCCCGCTGCGCGCCAGCCGCGTCACGACCTGGGACCACCGAGCCGACGTGGTCGTCGCGGGTTACGGCATCGCCGGGGTGTGCGCGGCGATCGAGGCCGCCCGCGCGGGTGCCGAGGTGCTGATCCTGGAGCGCACCGGCGGTTGGGGCGGCGCGGCCGCGATGGCGGGCGGGTTCATCTACCTCGGCGGCGGCACACCGTTGCAGCAGGCCCTCGGTTTCCCGGACACGCCCGAGAACATGGCGACCTTCCTGTTGGCCGCGCTGGGTCCCGGCGCGGACGAGGCGAAGATCGCCGATTATTGCCGCGGCAGCGTGGAGCACTACAACTGGCTGGTCGCGTGCGGTGTGCCGTTCCGCGAGGCGTTCTGGGGCGAGCCGGGCTGGGAGCCGCCGCACGACGAGGGACTGATGTACTCCGGCGGAGAGAACGCCGCGCCGTTCAACACCACCGCCGAACCGGCTCCGCGCGGCCATGTCCCGCGCATGGCCGACAAGCGCACCGGTCAGAAGAGCGGCGGCTACATGCTGATGAAGCCGCTGGCCGAGACCGCGGAGGCGCTCGGGGTCGGCGTCGAGTACGACATGCGGATCGCGCGATTGATCGTCGACGACGACGATCGCGTGGTCGGAGTGCTGGCCCGCCGCTACGGACAGGAGGTCGCGGTGCGCGCCGAGCGGGGCGTCGTCCTGGCCACCGGCAGCTTCGCCTATCACAAGGAGATGGTCGAGCGATACGCTCCGCGACTGATCGGCAGACCCGCCGCCGCGATCGAGGAACACGACGGCATCGGCATCCGGCTGGCGCAGGCACTCGGCGCGGAACTGGCGCACATGGACGCCACCGAGGTGGCGTTCTTCGGCGACCCGCAGCTGTTGGCGCGCGGCATCCTGGTCAACGGACGCGGCCAGCGCTACATCCCCGAGGACACCTATCCCGGCCGGATCGGGCAGGCGACGCTGATCCAGCAGGACAACCAGGCGTATCTGGTGATCGACGAAGCCTCCTACGAGGAGGCGCTGGCCACCGAGACCTCGACGCCGTTCTTCCGTCAGCCGCCGACTTGGGCGGCGGAGACGGTCGCCGAACTGGAGGCCGAGATGGGCCTGCCGGGGCGGGCGTTGCAGTCGACCGTGGAGTGCTACAACCTGCACGCCGCCGACGGAAGAGACCCGCTGCTGGGTAAGAAAACGGAATGGGTGCGCCCGTTGCGTGGTCGGCTGGCGGCGTTCGACATGCGCGGCCGCACCGCGGGTTTCACTCTCGGCGGACTGCGCACCGACCTCGATTCCCGGGTGCTGCACGTTTCCGGCGAGCCGATCGCGGGTCTGTTCGCGGCGGGTCGATGCACCTCCGGTCTTTGCGCGGGCGGCTATGTCAGCGGTGCGTCGCTGGGCGACGGCAGCTTCTACGGACGGCGAGCTGGCATCGCCGCGGCCAAGAACTGAACCACTCGGTCCGGCCTAGTAGTATCCAGACACATGTCCGAACCCGATTCCGTCATGCTGGAGGCGACCCGCCGCAGGCTCTCCGGCAAGCAGGCCGACACCGTGGACAAGCTGACCCGCTCGGCGGTGGAAGTGCTTGCGCGCGAAGGCTTCGCGGGCATGACCATCCGGATGGTCGCCGCCGCGGCCGGCGTCGGGACGGCCACCGCGTACACCTACTTCTCCTCCAAGGAGCACTTGGTCGCGGAGATCTTCTGGCGGCGGCTGGTCGCTTCCCCCTCACCGGTCAGCGACGACCCGGATCCGAAGATCCGGGTGATCGCCGAGCTGCGCACGATCGCCATGCTGGTGGCCGACGAGCAGGAGCTCTCCGGCGCGGTCACCAGCGCCCTGCTCGGCCGCGACCCCGACGTGGAGCACCTGCGCGGGCGTATCGGGACCGAGATCCGCAAGCGCATCATCCGCGCGCTCGGCCCGGATCCGGATCCGGACGTGGTCGAATCGCTGGAGTTGCTCTACGCGGGCGCGCTGGTGCGGGCAGGCATGGGCTATGGCTCGTATTCCGAGATCGCCGACCGGATCGAGGTCTCCGCGCGACTCATCCTGCGCTAGCGTGGACCGCGACTTCATCCGGGTTCGCCGAAACCGAACCCGCCGCGCACACTTGCTCGTATCTTTGCCGTAGTCGGTGCAGATCGGAGAGGGAACAGTGCAACCAGGTGGGCTTTCCGCGGACTACGTCGTCGTCGGCTCGGGATCGGCCGGCGCGGTGGTGGCCAATCGGCTCAGCGCCGATCCCGGCACCACGGTGGCGCTGCTCGAGGCCGGTCCGCCGGACAAGAACAAATTCGCCCACATCCCCGCCGGGTTCGCGAAACTCTTTCGCTCCGAGGTGGATTGGGACTATCTCACGCAGCCCCAGCCGGAGCTGAAGAACCGCGAGATCTACTGGCCGCGCGGCAAGATGTTCGGCGGCTCGTCCTCGATGAACGCCATGATGTGGGTCCGCGGGTTCCGCGCGGACTACGACGAATGGGCCCTGCTGGCCGGTGACGAGTGGGGCTTCGCCGCGGCCGTCGAGCAATTCCGCCGCATCGAACGAGTGGAGAACGCCCAATATCCCGACGAGGGCACCGCGGGTCCGCTGCACGTCTCCCGCCAGCGCAGTCCACGCGCGCTCACCGCCGCCTATCTGGCCGCGGTCGAAGAGGCGGGCTATGCCGTCGAGCCGCCGAATCGTCCGCAGCCGGACGGGTTCAGCCAGACCATGGTGACCCAGCGCGTGGGTCGCCGCTGGAGCACCGCCGACGCGTACCTCCGACCGGCCCTGCGCCGACCGAACCTCACGGTGCGCAGCGAAGCGCTTGCCACGAGGGTGCTCTTCGACGGCACGCGCGCTGTCGGCGTGGAATACCGCCGAGGCGGCGCCACGCACACGGTGACCGCGCGACGCGAGGTGGTGCTGTGCGGCGGCGCGATCAACACCCCGCAACTGCTGATGCTCTCGGGCATCGGCGACCGTGACGAGCTGGCTCGCTACGGCATCGAGGTGCGCCACCACGCGCCCGAGGTGGGGGCGAATCTGCAGGACCATCTGGTCGCGGCGCTCGGCTACAGCGTGGCGGGTGATTCGCTGTTCGGCGCCGAGAAGCCGCGCCAATTGCTGGACTACCTGATCCGGCACCGCGGCATGCTCACCTCGAACGTCGGCGAGGCATACGGGTTCGTGCGCAGCAAGCCGGATCTGGAGCTGCCCGACCTGGAGCTGATCTTCGCGCCCGCGCCGTTCTTCTACGAAGGGCTTCAGGACCCGACCGAGCATGGTGTGGTCCTGGCTTCGGTGCTGCTGCGCCCGCAGAGCCGAGGCCGGATCTCGCTGTCGGCCGCGGACCCGTCCGCCAAGCCCGTGATCGATCCCCGCTATCTGTCCGACAGCGCGGGCGCCGACCGCGCCGCCCTCATGGCCGGATTGCGCGTGTGCGCCCGCATCGCCGCCGAGCCGTCGATGAAGGCGGTGCTCGGCCCACTGATCTACCCGCCGCAGGCGCCCGCCGAACCGGAAGCCGTGCTGGAGCTGACGCTCAACTCCTACTCGCACACGCTCTACCACCCGGTGGGCACCTGCCGGATGGGCGCCGACTCCGCCAGCGTCGTCACGCCACGGCTGGAAGTGCGTGGCGTGCAAGGACTCCGGGTCGCCGACGCCTCGGTGATGCCGCTGATCATCCGCGGCCACACGCACGCGCCCACGGTGTTCATCGGCGAGCAGGCGGCCGAGTTCATCCTCGCCGGATAGCTTCGGGCCGGTACCTTCCGGTGCGTACGAAGGCGCGACTGGGTTCGGGGGCAGTGCCGCACCGACGACTGAATCTCGCCTGGCGCGTTCCCCGACCGGCTTACGACGCGATGGACAGCGCCAGCGAAGCAGCCGCCGACACGAGGTAGGGCAGCGGGTATCCGATGTGCGTGTACCAGCGCGCCCGGATCACGGTCAGCACCGCGCCGAGGAAGTAGACGACCAGCCCGGCGGCCGCGGCCACGCCGATCGGCGGCACCGCGAGACCGACCAGCAGCCCGGCGCCGCCGACCGCCTTGATGACCGCCAGCGGCGCGAGCCACGACTCGGGAACCCCGTACGCTTTCATGTTCGTGCGAACCCACTCGGCGCGGACGACGTCGATGCCCGCGGCGAGCAACGCGGCCGCAGCCGCGAGCACCGTGGCGACGACATAGGCGATGGCCATACGAAATACCCTTCTGTCCTGGTCGCGCCCGTCTGTGCGGTGGAACGGCGGCAAGGTGACGCCGCACCACGGTCACCTGGGCGCTGTCGAATCCGTCATCTCGATGACGGGCGGCTGAGCTGAAAGGTGACGGATGCCCACCGATGACGTGCTGACGCGGGAGTTCCAGACGCAGCGCGACCACCTGCACGCGGTCGCCTACCGGATGCTCGGCTCGCCGACCGAAGCCGACGACGCGGTGCAGGAGGCGTGGCTGCGGCTGGCCCGCCACGACGTGGCGGACGTGCGGAACCTCCCGGGCTGGCTCACCACGGTCGTGTCCCGGATCTGCCTGGACATATTGCGCGGCCGCGCGGCGCGGCGCGAAGAACCGCTCGACCACGTGGACCGGCTCGCGGACGACGACAACGAACCGGAGCGCGAAGCGGTGCTCATCGACTCGGTCGGACGCGCGCTGCTGGTGGTGCTGGACCGGCTCGGCCCCGACGAGCGAGTCGCGTTCGTCCTGCACGATCTGTTCGCGGTGCCGTTCGACCGGATCGGGCCGATCGTCGGCCGCACGACGACGACCGCCAAGAAGCTCGCCAGTCGCGCCCGGCAACGCGTGCGCGGTGACGCCGCGGCCCCGGTCGATCTCGCCGCGCAGCGGCACGTCGTCGAGGCGTTTCTCGACGCGGCGCGCGGCGGCGATCTCGACAGACTCCTGGCTGTTCTCGCGCCGGACGTGGTCCGGACCGCGGACCCGGCCGCGCTCCCGGCCGGTGTGCCGACGACGGTGCGCGGCGCGGCGGCGGTCGCCAGGGAAACCGTGCTGCTGCGCCGCCGCTCGCGGCTGGCGATGCCCGCATTGGTCGACGGCGGCGTGGGCATCCTGGTCGCGCCGCACGGCCGACTCCTGCTGGCGTTGACGGTCGTCGTGCGCGGCGACCGCGTCGCCGCCTACGAGGTGATCGCCGATCCCGCCCGGCTGCGGCAGCTGACGATCAGCCTGCTGCCCGACTCTCGCGCGATCAGCGCGTGACCATCGGCCTGCGCTCGCCGCTGGGTTCGGCCAGTTCCGCCAGCCTGCGTCGCCGGAAATCCCGTGGCGTCTCACCGAAGCGCGCCTTGAACGCCGAGGAGAACCACGCGGGCGTGAAACCGGCGCGGACCGCCAGTTCCTGGATGGGCACTTCCTCGCGCGCCGGATCCTCCAGCAAATCGCGTGCGGCCCGCAGTGCCTCGTCCCGCCGCACGTCGCGGTAGGTGGTGCCGATTTGCTGCAGCACCGACCGCAGCTGCCGGGGCGACCAGCCCAGTGCGTGCGCGACGGCGGGCAGCCGCACGTCACCTCGCCCGACGTTGGCGCGCACGTACTGCCTGATCTGCGCGGCGATCTGGGCGTGATGGGCCCGCTGCGGATTGGTGTCCCCGACCGAGATCAGGCACAGCAGCTCGGCGATGCGATCGCAGACCGCGTTGAACTCGCGATCGGACAGGTTCTCCTGTTCGGTGTGGGTGCTGCGGATCATGGCCTGCGCGACGCGGCCGAGGCCGGAGTTCAGGTCGATCGTCATGCTCCGCCCAATGGTTCCCGCGCGATGATCCAGTTCCGCGCGCGGAACCTGAAACGCGTACGCGGACAACAGCGGAATGTGGAGTTGACACAGGTCGTCCAGCGCGGTCACCGTGGCTTGACCGGAATGCGCCCGCGTCTCCACATCGCGGTACCGAACCGAGTACACGCCCCGTTCGGGAACGACGACCCAGTAGAAGTCGTCGCACGGCTGATGGCGGATGTTCGTCCGCGTGCGGTAGGACGTGCTGGTTCCCCGCTGCTCCCAGCGTAACAACCGGTAGACCGCCGATTCCTGAACCGTCAGGCCCGAATACCACCGTTCTGGATCGCCGTACTGATAGTCCATCGGGACAAAGCTGTTGGCGATCGTGGTCCACGACTTGGAATCGCTCGCGGTCACGCCATAGCACTTCATGGTGACAACCTATCGCCGTCGGTTCACCGATGCCCTATTATCCATCCCCACAATAGATCACAATACGGTTTGCTCGCCTCTCACAGGCGCTCGTCGCATCGACGACCAGCAGTGCGCCGACCCGCTGTGACCGTTCACAGCGACGCGTCGGCCGGTCTCCCGTGCTCTCACAGAACCCGCGGATCCAGTCCGCGAAGGAGATCGACCAATTAGTGTGAATGCGCTGTACACCAAGGTGGACGGAAGGGAGTCGCCAATGTCCGTCGACAGTTCGGCCCGGCCGAGTCTTACTCTGTCGGGGAAGCCGATGTCGTCCCCTTTGAAAGACGTCCGCGGGCTATCGCGTCAGATGGTCGGTCACTTCGTCGAGAACGTCATCCCGTGCGGCACTCTGCCGGGCGACGCCATCTCCGGCGACGTCACCACCATCACCCGGGTCTGCCTGGAGTTGGCGGTGAGCATGCTGGACGGGCAGGGCCTCCCGGAGAAGCTCCAGCGGCTCGGGGACGCCGCGGCCGGGTGGGCGCGCGAGGGCGTGCCGATCGACACCATCCACCACTCGATCCACGAGGGCTTCAAGATGGGTCTCGATCTGGTGGTGTCCAACGCGTCCATCAAGGACTACGACAACCTCGTCGACGGCGCGAAAATGGTCGTCGAGATGCTCGACATGATCAACTCGGCGGTCTCCATGGCCTACGTCCGCGAGCTGCGGGCAGTCGTCAGCGAGCACCACACAGCGGTGCACACCCTGACCTCGGCGTTGCTGGGCGGGCACAGCACCTCCACCATGGCGCGCGAATGCGGCATCGCCATCGCGTCCTCGTATGCCGTGCTGGCCGTGGCGATTCCGCCGCACCGCGAGGAACGCAACCCCATGGTGGACGGCAAGGTGGTGGCGCGCAGGAAACTGCGCCGGGTCCAGGCCGAGCTGGCCACCCGGTGCGGGGAGGTCGCGCTCTCGCTGCTGAGCGTGGACGGCGGCACCGTGCTGATCCCGACCGGACACCTCGCCAACGAGGAGCTGGACGCGCTGGTCACCCAGCTCTCGCACGCCGCGCAGGTGGGGATCACCGCGACCATGGTCGAGGCCACCCCGGCGCAGATCCCCACCGCCGCCGACCAGGCGCACGAACTGCTCGACATGGTGCAGCGGTTGCAGGCGGTGGCCGGGCTCTACCGCTTCGACGAGCTGGCGCTGGAATACCAGCTGACCCGGCCGGGGCCCGGCCGCGAATATCTTGGCTCCCTGCTGGATCCGCTGGACGCGCACCCCGAACTGCTGGAGACGCTGCAACGGCACATCGCCAACAACCTCAACCGGCAGCGCACCGCCCGCGTGCTGCACGTGCACACCAACACCGTGGACTACCGGCTCAAGCGAATCGGGCAGCTCACCGGTTTCGATCCGACACAACCGTCGGGCCTGTGGTATCTGCGCTCGGCCTTGGTCGCCCGCACATACCGCACCACCTGATCCGGAGGCCGCGCGTTGGTGCAGACGGAGACATCCCCGCCGCCGCGCTGCCCAGGGGTTCAGCGATCGCGGTAATCGGCTCGTTCCGTGGCAGAGCTGGGTGTGCGGCGGGCGAGTACCGCTGCCAGGGCCTCGTGGTGGTCCAGGGTGTGGTGCGCGGCGGCCTGCATCGCCGCCGCCAGCTCGAGCTGGCTCTCCAGGCTCTGGTGCTGCCCCTCGCGCAGCAGCCGCTTGGTCATGCGCAGCACGTGCGGCGGATTGGCACAGATCCGAGCGGCCAGCCGATGTGCGGCGTCGAGCAGGTCGCCGGGCTCGACGACTTGCGAGACCAGACCCCATTCCAGAGCGGTGGCCGCATCGATCGCCTCCCCGGTGAACGCCATCTCACACGCTCGCGCCATTCCTATGGCGCGCGGCAGCAGCCAACTCCCACCGTCGCCGGCGACGAGACCGACCTTGACGAAGCTCTCGGCGAACAGCGCGCTGCTGGACGCGATGCGCAGATCGCACAGCAACGCCAGGTCGCAGCCCGCACCGACAGCCGGGCCGTTCACCGCGGCGATGGTGGGCACCTCACAGTGATACAGCGCCTTCGGAATGCGCTGAATACCATGCCGATAACCTTGTCGCAGCTGTGCCGGATCTCCCCCGAACATCCCCGATCGATCGCGCATCTGCTTGATGTTGCCGCCGGCGGAGAACGCGGAACCGGCGCCGGTGAGGATCGCCACCCGGACGCTGTGATCACGATTGGCCGCCGTCACCGCCGCCTCGAGGGCGGCGATCGTGTCCTCCTCCGATATCGGATTGCGGGCCGCGGGATCGTTCAGCGTCCAGGTCACCACGTCGCCGACGCGACCGATCATCAGGGGTTCATCCACAATGGTCTCCAGAAGGACTGTCGGACAGGACTATTCGAACATCGACCGGGACGATGTGCGATCCGGTCGCGATGACCGGGTTGAGATCGAGTTCTACTATCTCCGGGTGCGCCGCGACGAAGTCACCCAGGCGGACCAGGAATCGGGAGAGCTCGTGCCGATCCACCGCGGGCAGGGTGCGGTAGCCGTCGAGCAAACGCGCCGCGACCGTTTCACCGATCATTTCCCCGGCCTCCCGCTCGGTGCACGGGGCAGCGCGGAACGTGACGTCGCGCAGCGCCTCGACCAGCACCCCTCCAGTGCCGAAGGCGACCACGGGGCCGAAGATGGGGTCGCGGGTGGCGCCGACGAGCAACTCGATTCCCGGCTCGGCCATGGGCGCAACGACCAGGCCGTCGATCCGGGCGCCGGGCACCGCGCCGGTGACCGAGTCGATGATCGCGCGAGCCGCGTCGGCGGCATCGGCAGCCGCCACGTCCAGTCGCACACCCCCGACGTCCGACTTGTGCACCACCTGCGGCGACACCACTTTGAGAGCGCAGGGACGCCCGTAGCCGGCGACGGCGGCGGCAACCTCGTCGACGGTCCGCGCGAAGGTCCATGCGCCGGTATCGATCCCGGCATCGGCGAGCACGCGGCGAGCCGCCGGCTCCCCGAGCAGTCCGGTGCCCTCGATCCCGGGCGCCGGCGGCGGAAGCCGCAGCAGCGCGTCGCGGTCGGCGCCGGACACCACGCGCCCGCGGCGGTCCAGCGCCGCCACCGCCCGCACAGCGTGGTCGATCGACGCGAGCACGGGCACTCCGCCCGCTCGCAGCCGATCGTGGTTGGCGATGTCCGCACCGGCGTAACAGCTTTGGATCAGTAGTGGAAGGCTGTGCTCGGCGGTGAGGCCGAGCAACCGTTCGGCGGTAGCGTCCTCGCGTTCACGCAGGCCGGGATCGAACCGGAGGTGGTAGCCGCCATACAAACCGATGATCAACACCAGGCCGACTTCTGGATCGCGCATGAGCACCTCGGCGGCCGCGGCGAACACCCCGGGATCCGCATCGGTGGCACCTGCCACATCGACCGGATTGCCCACTGCCGCAGCATCACCCAGCAGAACCCGGAGCTCCCGCTGGGTCCGCGCCGCGAGCCTCGCCAGCTCGACGCCGCGGGCAGCCAGCGCGTCGGCGGCCAGCGTGGCGTGGCCGCCGCCATCACTGAGGATCGCGACCTTGCGACCGGACTCGATCGGCCGACAGGTGGCCAGCGCACCGGCGACGACGGCGAGTTCGTCGGACCGATCGACCAATTCGACGCCGGCTTGCCGCAGCACGGCGGTCGCGACCGCGTCCGAACCCGCGATCGACCCGGTGTGTGAGTGCGCGGTCCGGCGGCCCACCTCGGAACGTCCGCCCCGCAGCACGACGATCGGTGTGTCCGGCACCACCGCCGCGGCGGCGGTGAGGAATGCCCGGCCGTCGACGAATCCCTCGCAATGGATCGCCACGACGCCGGTTTCCGGCTGACGGGCCAGTTCGGTGAGACACTCGTCGTACCGGACGTCGGCTTGGTTGCCCAGCCCGACGTAGGCATGGAAACCCGGGCCCTTTGTCACGTCATTGTCGTTGACCAGCGACAGCAGCATGTTCCCGCTTTGGGTTATCACACTGATCGGCCCCTTCGGAACAGCCTGCAGACCAACGAGATTCGCGCCCGAAGAGACGTTCAGCATTCCCGACGTGTTGGGCCCGACCACCCGGATGCCGGTCTCGGCGATGGCGGCCGCCAACGCTTCGTCGAGGTCCGCGCCGGTCGACCCGACCTCGGCGAATCCGTTCGCGAGCACCACGGCGGCGGCGACGCCGACCGCGGCGCACTCCCGCAAGGCCGCGGGAACCGCGGCGCCGGGCAACGCGATCAGCGCGACATCGATACCGTAGGGAAGCCGGCTGATCGACGGATATACCTCGTAGCCGAGCAGCTGCCCGCCTTTGGGGTTGACCGGGTAGACGGGATAGGAGAAACCGGATTCGCGCAGCGACCGGATGGCTTGATATCCGCGCTTGGTGACAGCGGAGGAAGCGCCGACGACGGCGATCGACCGCGGATCCAGCAACCGTTGCAAGGAGCTGCGGTGGCCGATGTCGGTGCGCTCGTCCAGAGTGGTCATGCCTATTTCCCTTCGAACACGGGAGTACGGCGTTCGGCGAAGGCCGCCACGCCCTCGGCCCAGTCCCTGGTCGCCATCAGTTCCAGAATCTGCCGGGGCTCGGTTTCCAGCGCGATCTCGAGCGAATCGTCGCGCCGCAGGGCGGCCTTCATCCGCGCCAGCGACAGCGGCGCCTTGCCGGCCAGCGATCCGGCAAGGCCGTGGGCCGTCTCGAGCAGAACGTCGCCCGCGACGGCGGCGTAGGCCAGGCCCCACTCGTGAGCCTGCCTGCCGGTGCAGCGCTCGCCCAGGATGAGCAGATCGGTGGCCCGGCGCAGGCCGATCAGCCGGGGCAACCGGTGGGTGACTCCGCCGCCGACGAATGTTCCGATGCTCACCTCTGGAAAGCCGAGTTGCGCGTCCTCGGCCATGACGAGAAAGTCGGCGCTCACCGCTATCTCCGCGCCGGCGCCGAGCGCGTAGCCCGCGACCGCGGCGACCACCGGGGTGGCCATCGTCTGAATCTGCTCGCATGCGCGCTGGGCGAGCTCGAGGTAGTGCGCCTGTTCCGCCGGCGTCCGCGAGGCGGAGTGGTGCGCCTTCAGATCGGCGCCCACGCAGAAGGCTCGGCCGGAGCCGTGCAGAACCACGCAACGCACCGCCGGATCGGACTCGGCGACGACCAGATGACCGATCAACGCTTCGTACAGCTCTTCGGTCACCGCGTTCAGCCGCTCCGGGCGGTTCAGCGTCAGCGTTGCGGTGGCACCGGATCTGTTCACCAACACCGTGGACATGGGCTCACTCCCTCGTGCTGTGGGTCGACACCGACACTATGCCACACAAATTGCATTCTCCATCAAATATGCAAATCTGCTTGCATTCGGCGGGGGCAGCGGTGTTCCATAACTGAGCATCAGTTACCCGGGTCACAGCCCACGGTCTTTGGGAGGCATCGTGCCCACCGCAAATCTGAAGCACACCATCAACACTCGTCAGCTGACGATGATCGGCATCGGCGGCGTCATCGGGGCAGGCTTGTTCGTCGGCAGCGGCAAAGCGATCGCGGCCGCGGGCCCAGGCATCGTCCTGGCCTATCTCCTCACCGGACTCGTGGTGATCCTGGTGATGCGCATGCTCGCCGAACTGGCGACCGCGAGTCCCGAGACCGGCTCGTTCTCGAGTTACGCGTCACGGGAACTCGGCCCGTGGGCGGGCTTGTCGGTCGGCTGGGTCTACACCTATCACTGGTGCGTGACCGTCGCTTTCGAGGCCATCGCCGGCGGAGCGATCGCCAATCAGTTGTTTCCGGCGCTGCCGACGTGGGCGTTCGCCCTCCTCTTCATGAGCGCCCTGACCGGAGTGAACCTCGCCGCGGTGAGTTCGTTCGCGCGTTTCGAGTTCTGGTTCGCCCTGATCAAGGTCGCGGCGATCGTGGTCTTCATCGGTATCGGCATCGCGGCGATCTGTGGCGCGTTTCCGCACTACAACGCTCCGGGAACGACGAACCTGCTCGGCCGGGGCGGCTTGTTCCCGCACGGATTCACCCCGGTGCTGGCCGCATCGCTGACGGTCTTCTTCTCCTATTTCGGCACCGAACTGGTCACCATCGCCGCGGGCGAGGCCGCCGATCCGGTGCACGCGGTGCGCCGGAGCATGCGTAGCGTCGCCGGTCGCATCCTGGTCTTCTATGTCGGTTCGGTCCTGGTGATCGTCACACTGCTGCCGTGGAACAGCGCGAAGATCACCGAAAGTCCGTACACCGCGGTGCTGGATTCGCTGGGTATTCCGAGCGCGGGAACCATCATGAACGTGGTCGTGCTCACCGCGGTGTTGTCGTGCCTGAACTCAGGGCTGTACTCCTCGTCACGAATGCTGTTCTCGCTGGCACAACGCGGTGAGGGACCACGACTGCTTGGGCGCACCACCCGATCCGGCGTTCCGGCGGCCGGCGTGCTCGCGGCCGCGAGCGTTGGATTCCTGGCGGTGATCGCGAACTATTTCCTCCCCACCGGCGCGGTCTTCAGCTTCTTGCTCAGCTCCTCGGGAGCCGTCGCGGTGGTCGTCTACCTGTGCATCTGCGCGACCCAAATCGCCGGCCGGCGTCACCGCACCCCCGCGCAGGCCGCGGCGCTTCCGGTGCGGATGTGGGGCGCGCCGTATCTGTCGTACCTCGTCGTGCTCGCGCTGCTGGCGATCGTGGTGGGGATGGCGTTCGGATCCAGCACCCGGACTCCGCTCGCGCTGACTTTCGTAGTGACGACTGTCGCGGTGGCCGCCGGCTTGCTGCACCAACGCCGTGCCGTCCGGATCGCAGCGGCGCCCGCGCCGAAACTGTCGACGACAGGACGTACTCAGACCGTATCGGCCGAGTAGACGCCGAACTCGCCCAGCAACTTCTCCTCGTCGAGCAGCGTCTCGCGGACCTCGTGACCGAGGACGTGCGCCACCGCGCCTGCCATCGCTTGGACTACCGAGGTGAAGGCGGTCATCGAGCGCAGCACACTCGCGCTGGACGCCTCGATATACACAGTGTGCTGCGCTGATGCCGCCAGTGGCGATACGGCGGTGTCGGTCAAGGCCACGACGTGCGCGCCGCGCCGGCGGGCCCACTGCGCCGCGCGGACCGTGTCGAGGCTGTAGCGGTGGATCGACATGGCCACGAAGCAGTCCCCGGCTCGGACGCGGCGCAGTTCGTCGGTCAACGTGCCCCTTGTGCCGGTGACGGTTGCCACGTCCTCTCGCAGCAGACCCAGGAGGTAGCCCAGCAGATAGGCCGGTGCGTGGCACTTCCGCAACCCCATCACGTGCACCCGGGGCGCCCGCGCCAGCCGGTCGATCACGGCCTCCCAGGTGGCCTCCTCGATGGCGGCGAAGGTGCGCGCGATGTTCGCTTGATCCAGCACCACCGTGTTATCGATCAGGCCGGCCCCCTGGGCCACCAAGTGTTCCAGGTTGTCGAATCGGCGCAGCAGCTGCGCCTGTTCCCGCAACCGCTCCTGGCACAACCGGGTCAGGCCCGGATATCCCTTGAGGCCGAGACCGTTTGCGAACCGCACCACCGTCGCCTCGTTGACCCCCACCGCACCCGCCAACTCGGACACGGTCATGAACGCCACCGCCTCCGGGTCCGACAGCACCCGCTCGGCCAGCTTCTTGTGCGACACCGACAGCGAACCCCACCGGGCGTGGATCTCCGTCACCAGCTCGCCGAACGTCGTGGGACCCGCCATCGACTCCACATTCGCGCCCACCGAGCCTCCTTCAGCGTCCACCACCAGCCATCGTTTTCCAATCTAACCGACCGAGCTGCGGCACCCGCCCTGGCCGAATCACCGCAATCGCCTCGCGACTTTTTGGACAATCGTCCAATCAGCACATCGGCAATTAGGGCATTCGTCGCCGGCTCGGATGAAGCTAGGTGATCGGGACCGCCGCACGGATGCCGAAGATCCGGAACTGCATGGCGCGATAGGGCATACCGGATTCCGCCCACTCGCTCACGATCATGCCGAACGCACCGTCGAACCTGCTGTCGGGGTGGACATAACAGCCGTACAGGCGGGGCACGATGTCCGGGCCCCCCGGTGCCCAGAACGAGCCTTTCACGGGCCGGTACGTTCGCGCCGTCCACCAATTGTCGGTGATCCTTCCGGCGACTTTGACGAATGCTCCATAGGCTCCGGCGTCGAAACCGGACATCACCCAGTTCCCCTGGATCCGGCGTAGCCCGATCTCTCCGAGCCGGGTGCCGTCGGGAAGGATGCCGTATCGCGGGTCGCCACCCGGATTCCGGCCCCATCCCCAGTTCTGGCCGTTCCAGCCCCATCCCTCCCAGGCCGCCGGGTCGGTGAGCGCGGCGTGATTCTCGCGCACCCGCCACAGCAGCATGTTCTTGTTGCGCGCGAGCCCTCCGGTGGAGATGACGTAGACATAGCCGTCGCCACCGCGCTCCCAGGAGATCATGGTGCGCTTGCCGCCGTACGCGCTGGTCGACCAGCGAACCCCGGTGTCGGTCCAGCTCTCGCCGTTGTCGTCGGAATACCGGATCTCGCACCATCGCTCGTTGGCGAGCCCCTGGGTGACCATCACCCACAAATAGATTCGGCCGCCTATGGTGATCGCGTCGCAGGGCAGGATTGTGGAGTACTCCGGATTGTCGTGGACGTAATCCCACAGCTGGCGAGCGCCGCGCGCGGCCGACTGGAACTCGATCGGTCTGGACATATCGTGCGTATTGCTGCGTAGCAGCATGGGCGAACGCCAGTTCGGTCCGCCAACTCTCGGTTCGGTGCCGGAAAACGTGTCACCGGGGAGGAACCCGATGTCACCGCTGGGCATCCGAAACGGGATGAACAGATCGGAACCGCCGATGTCGGCCATCGGGAGCGGATTCAGATTCTTGATCTTCATAGCCGGATCCTGTCGATTCTCGGTGCGTCGCTTCCCAGATCGGCTCGTAGGGCAGCACGATGGCGTGCCTACCCAACCAGTATCAGAGGTCGGTAACCGCGGCGTTGCCCGTTCGGGCGAATCTCCGTGCGCCTCGCCGAGAACACGCCGTGCCTCGGGCACGACGAAGAACCGGTCCCGCGATGGCGTTGTCGCGCCGGGCGTCAGCGGTCAGTGCCGACAGCCCCGCCGTCGCGGTGCGCGGCGAGCGTCACGGCCAGTGCCCGTCGATCGAGCTTGCCCCGCGGCGTGCGCGGCAGGCTGTCCACGGTCAGGATCCGCACCGGCATGCTGGGACTCGGTAGCGTCGCACGCAGACGCCGCCGGATCTCGTGGGTGCTCGGTGCGGCGCCGTCCACGACGATCGCGGCCGCGGGCGCCTGTCCCATGCGTTCGTCCGGCACGCCGACGCAGGCGGCTTCCGCGATGCCGGGTATCGCGGTGAGCGCCGCTTCGACCGCGGCGGGTTCCACATTGAGTCCGGCTCGGATCAGCATCTCGGAGTCCCGGCCGAACAGGTACAGCCGGTTGCCGGTCACCCGGCCCCGGTCGCCCACCGTCATCCACCCGTCTACAGGGCCATCGACCACGCCGTCCGCGGTGAGGTACCCGGTGAACAGCATGTCGCTGCGCACGTATACCAGGCCGTCGCGGATCCGCGCCTCGACACCGTCGAACAGTTCTCCCGCCGAGTTCTCGTCCGTGGCCCCGAGTCCTCGGTCGAACGACACGAAACTCAGTTCGGAGGCACCGTAGAAGTGCACGAGCGAGGCGTTCGGCAAGACCTCCCGCAACGCTCGGCGTCCCGTGCGCGGCCAGCGGGCCGCCGAGGACAGCACCTCCCGGACGCTCTCGATCGGGCCGATGCCCGCCCGCACCACGTCCCACGCGATCGTCGGCACCGAATACAGGTGTGTCGCACCGTTGTTCAGCGACTGGACGACCGGCCGCAGATCGACCGTCGCGCCCCGGGTCAGCGCATGCAACGCGCCGTACAGGAAATGCGTGTGGTCGAGGACGCCGGGCACCGACACGCGATCGTCGGCGCCGATGTCGAACGTGCGGTCGGAGCGATCCAACGTGGTCGCCCACGATCGCTGGTCGCGCACGAAGAGTCTCGGCTCGCCGGTGGTGCCGGACGTAATGCCCACCAGCAGTTCGCCATCCGGCTGCGCACCACCCACCACGCCGTCGGATTCCAGCTGCGCCGCGGTCGGTACGTTCCCCTCGAATCCCAGCCGTCGCAGCCTCCGATGCTGATGCGGCGCGGCCACGACCGCTGCGGGCTCCGCGAGTTCCAGCACTCTGCTCAGCTGGGCGGGCAGTAGATGGCGATGCAGCAGGACCACACTCACGCCCGCGTGCATCGCCGCCGTCACCACGACCAGCGATTCGATATCGGACGTGGGCAGCACGGCGATTCGGCGCATACCGTCGATCCCCGCGGCGGTGCGGACGACCCGGGACCAGAAGTCCCGGTAATCGATGCGCTCCCGCCGGTCGATCACCGCGAACGCGTGCGGGTTCTGGACGGCCTGCCGGGCGATCCGCGCGGCCAGCAGGTCAGGCATCGTCCACTCCCCTCGCCGCGAGGGCGTCGCCCATCGCGTCGGCGGTGCGCAGTGCCCGCACCAGCGTCGGCGTGACCAGCGCCGTCATCGACCATTGCAGTCCACGGGCCCGCCGCGCCTCGGCGACGTCGTGCACGATTCCGGCCAGCAGCGGGACGCACCGGATGGCCAGAGCCAGCAGCAGACCGATGCGCTCGGGATCGACGCCGAGCCTGCGCAGCGGCCCCAGCCCTCGGGTGACGGCGTCGAGCAGGTCCTTCACCCGAGTGGTGAGCGTGACCAGCGCCGCGAGCGCCACCGAGATCACCAGGACACCGCACACCACGACGGCTCGCGCCGGGGACGTGATCAGCACCTGGAACACCGCGATCAGCGCCACCATCCACACCAGCGGACGCAACTGCGCCAAGACAATTCGCCACGGAATCCTGGCCAGCGCGAACAGCCCCGCGACGACGACGGCGGCGATCAGGACCTGAAGCGGGCTGCGCACGAACACCGACGCCGCCACAATCGCAACGAGCAGCAGGACCAGCTTCGGCCCGGCGGGCATCCGGTGCAGCGGCGAATCGCCCGGACGGTAGACGCCGATCATGCGACCGAGGCCCGATATGCCGGGACGGCGTCGGCGGGAGCGCCGTCGAACGCCACCGCACCGTCATCGATGACGATCACGCGATCGAAGTCCTCCAGCAGCGACAGCTGATGCGTCACCACGATCACCTGCTGATCCACGGCGTCGAGCGCCTCGGCGATCAGCCTGGTGTTGCGCAGATCCAGCAGCGTGGTGGGCTCGTCGGCGACGATCACCTCCGGCCTGCGGATGAGGACGGCGCCGATGGCGAGCAACTGCTTCTGACCGCCGGACAGCAGATGCGCGGGATGATCGGCGTGGTCGGCGAGCCCGAACCGCTCCAGGATCTCCCGGACCCGCGCCGCGACCTCCTGTTTGCTCAGGCCCGTTCGCCGCAGTGAGAAAGCGAGATCCTCCGCGACCGTGGGCATCACGATCTGCGTATCGGGGTCGGTGAACACGAATCCGACCTTCCGCCGCACCTGCGCGCCTTTGCGGGCGGCGTCCACGCCGTCCACCGTGACGGTGCCCGAGGTCGGCGTCAGCAAACCGTTGATCATGCGCGCCAAGGTGGACTTGCCGGAACCGTTGGCGCCGATGATGCCGACGCGACGCTCGCTGATGCCCAAATCGATGTCGCGCAGCACCTTTCGGTCACCGAAGCGGTGACAGACCGAGTCGAACACGATGTCACTCACGACGCACGCTCCACAAGCATGGCGATGCCCTGCCCGCCTCCGATCGCGCAGGCCGCGAGCCCCAGCGCGGGGCCGTCCGCTCGCAGCATCTGACTCGCCAACCGCACCAGCAAGATGGCTCCGGACGCGCCCCAAGGATGCCCCATCGCGATCGCGCCGCCTTGCGGGCAGATCTTGGCTTCGTCCAGGCCCAGTTCGTCCGCCACCGCCAGCACCACCGACGCGAACGCTTCGGTGATCTCGACGACGCCGAGATCGGACACATTGAAACCGGTGCGGCGCAGTAGTTTCCGGATCGCGGGCACCGGACCGAGTCCGGGCAGCGCTGGATCGGAGCCGGCGACCGCGCAACCGAGGATCCGCAACGCGGGCAGCCCCGCGGCCACTGCCTCGCTGGTGACCGCCATCGCCGCGGCGCCGTCGGAGATTCCGCACGAATTGCCCGCGGTGGCCGTTCCGTCGGCGCTGAAACTGGGGCGCAGCCGCGCGAGCCGGGTCTCGGTCATGCCCGCGCGGATGCGCTCGTCCCGGTGCACGGCACCGATCGGCACGATCTCCGCGGAGAAATCGGCGGCCGCGGCGAGGGTGTGCGAGCGCGCCGCATACGCGTCCTGCCGGGCGCGGCTGATGCCGTGCGCGCGGGCGAGATCATCGGCGGCCACCCCCATATCGGGATCGGGAAAACCTTGTGGCGCGAAGGGAGCGCGGGTGTATCGCACGGGGTCGGCGTCCGCGGTCGGAGGCCAGAAGCGCCACGGCGCCGTGCTCGCCGATTCGACGCCCCCGGCCAGGATGAGGTCGTCCGCGCCACTTCGCACGCGCGACGCCGCCTGCATGACCGCGTCGAGGCCGGAGCCGCACTGCCGGTCGACGGTCACGCCGGGAACGTGCACGCCAAGCCCCGCCCGCAATGCGGCCACCCGGGCTGGATCGCCGCCCGGTCCGAGGCAGTTTCCGAGGACGACGTCGTCCACCTCGCCGTCGATCCCCGCGCCGCGCAGCGTCGCGAGCACCTCGCGCAGTACAGGGGCGGCCAGATCGGTGGTGGTCAGATCGGCGAATCCGTGCCCGGCGTTGCCGATCGGCGTGCGACGCGGCGCCACCAGAACGGGGACAGGGGTCATGTCAGCAAGTCTTTCAGCTGCCCCCTGGCGACTTTTCCGGCGGCAGTCCTCGGCAGCGCAGGAAGCGGCACCCACCGGCGCGGCATCGCCTCTTTGGTCAGTGCCCGCCGCGCCCGCGCCCGGATTTCGTCGAGTTCGACCAGGCCGTTCAGTTGCACCGCTGCCGTGACGGTTTCCCCGAAAACGGCATGGGGCGATCCGATCACGGCCGCGGCGGCGATGCCATCGAGTGTCTCCAGCACGCGCTCGACATCCTCGGCCACCACCGTGGTGCCGCCCACATTGATCGCGCAGTCGCCCCTGCCGCGCACCGTCAGCGTGCGGTCGTCGCCGAGTTCTGCGAGGTCACCGATCCCGAACCAGTCGGGCGCGCCGAGCACGGTGTAGGGGGATCGGACGTAGAGCAGTCCGTCGCGGATCTCGGCGTCCACGCCATCGAGCAGCCGCATCGGCTCGGGAACGCGCCGCGCCGCCACCAGGGAGACTTCCGAAGACCCGTAGTACTCGACGACCTCGATGTGGTGGGCAGCGGCCAGCGCACCGTCGTCCACCGCGATGCCCGCGACGATCGCGGTACGCAGGCGCGGGCAGGTCCGGGCCATCTCCCGCAGCACCGAGGGAACGGCATGCGCGACGGTGGCCCGCGACGGGTCATCGGTGACGCAGGCGCCGCGCCACAGCGCGTGCAACGCGCCGAACAGATGCATGGTCGCGTACAACGGGCCGGTGATCAGTACCCGGTCGGTCGGCGCCACGCCGGTGATCGCGGTGAACGCCGGGAAGCTGTCGTACCAGGAGGCGGCCGTCCGGGCGAGCGGACGCGGACGGCCGGTCGACCCGGACGTCGCCACCAGGAGAAACGCCGAAGGCGGGATGCTCGGCCGGTGCGGACGGGCGTCGGGATTCTCGACCAGTACCGGGATGCCGCGCCGGGCCGCGGCGCAGACGCAGATCAACGCGTCCGGAACCGAGAGGGTCGACGCGTCATAGATGGTCGCGTCACCCTGCTGAGCGATCCACTGCTCGATCGCCTGGTCGAGGTCGCGATAGGTGTGGGCGCGGCCGTCGAAGTCGAGGGCAGGCTGATCGTCCGCGCCGCCGAGTTCGGGACTAAGCATGGATCAGACCGGGATACGCACGGTGGACACCCTTGGCCACCGCCGTCGCGACGACTACTTTCGCCAGGTCGCCGGGAATGAACGCGGCGTTGGTGGAAATCGCGGCTCCGATTCCCAGATCGGTGCGCACCAGCAGACCCGCGACGCCGCAGACGTAGATGACCAGCATCCCTCCGGCGGCGTTGCTCAGCAGGCCGAGCACGAGCGGGTATTTCGGGAGGATCCGGGCGGTGAGCAGCCCGATGACCAGTGCCGCGGGAATCCAGCCGAGCAAGTATCCGGCGCTGGGCCCGGCCAGCGCGGTCAAACCGGTTCGGCCGCCCGACAGCAGCGGCAGGCCGATCATCGTGAGCGCGAGGAAGACCAGCACCGCGGCCGTGCCCTTGCGCGCCCCGAGCACCGCTCCGGCCAGGATGACACCCAGCGTCTGCACGGTGATCGGCACGCCGCTGAACCCGACCGTGATGGCCCCGGGCAGACCGAGCGCGGCGATCAGCGCCGCGAACACCGCGATCTGCGCCATATCGCGCGCCGACATACCGATCCTCGGCTCCCGAGAGTTCTCGACACCCTCCACGACAACCCTCCGCTCAAACTTGAACGACGTTCAAGATAGCAGGCCGACGGTGACGGCACGCAGGGCCCGATTTCTCGAAGTCGAGGACCAGACGGTGACCTTGTCCCCTACCGCCGAGACAGGATCCGAGTGATGGTCGAGCGGCAACCGACGGTTCGTATCGAGGAGGCTCAGCATGATCACTGCGGAGACCGTCATGCGCCCGGATGTCGAGTGCATCAACGTACGCGACACCATGGACTTCGCCGCACAGCGAATGCGCCAGCTCGACGTCGGCGCGCTCCCCATCTGTGATGGCGAAGGCCATCCGGTCGGGATCGTGACCGATCGCGACATCGTCGTGAAGGTCGTCGGTGTCGGGTTGAACCCCAGGACGACCACAGCGGGAGAACTCACCCAGGGCGCGGAGCAGATGCATACCGTCGACGTCGGCGCCGACATCGGCGCTGTTCTCGCGTGTATGACCGAGTTCCGAATCCGCAGGCTCCCGGTCACCGCTCAGGGCCGGCTCGCCGGCATCATCACCGAGGCGGATCTCGCCCGACAGCTGCCCGAGCATCAAGTCGGCGAATTCGTCGAAGCCATTTGCGCCGCGAATCTTCCGACTCCGGGCCAGCCCGCGT
Source organism: Nocardia pneumoniae NBRC 100136 (assembly GCF_000308755.1). GTDB lineage: Bacteria > Actinomycetota > Actinomycetes > Mycobacteriales > Mycobacteriaceae > Nocardia > Nocardia pneumoniae. The sequence goes on along the minus strand of NZ_BAGF01000040.1, from coordinate 174,581 downwards.
CCTGACCGGCCGCCCTTCACGTCCGCGCCTCGGCGAAGACCGCGGCGGCTCGTGGTCCTGGCTACCGTGGTGGTGGCGATCTCGGCATGCGCCACGTCGATGCCGGACCGGGGAGCGGGCACTGCGACGACGCAGTCGGCGTCCGGAACCGAGACCCCACCGGACGCTGAAGTACCCGGGCGACCAGCGAAAACCGATGCCGGTAGGGCGGCGGGCGCACCATTCCGAATTCCCGCGTTCACCGAGCTCCAAGGCAACCCGATCGTTGATGTCCGGGATCTCGCGGAGAAGGCGAGCCGATGAGTGCTGCGGCTGCGCCGAGGTCGATATCGCGCAGGACGACACCGACACCGTGCGCAGCATTTGCAAATACAGCAGTTTCCTTGGTGGGAAACGCGATTCGACACCGACCGAACAGTCGCCCAACGGGTCGATCATCCTGACACCCGGATCGACACTGACGCTGCTCACCGGGACACTGGCCAACTGGTCGCGCCGACAACGCTGCTGACCGCCGTCCTGTTCTACTTCGGCTGGGCGCACGTCTATTGGTACTTCAACTACTTCGGTGTCGACCCGCTCATGGGGCCGTGCGCGGCTGTCCCGGCATCGCGCGGTGTCGATCCGCGCGGACCCGGCGATTCACTGCGGCAGGCCGAGTCCGTCGGCCAGCACCGGCCATGATTTCTTCAGTGCCTCTTGCCAATAACCCCATGAATGGGTTCCCGTGGGCTGGAAATCGTAGGTCGCGGGAATATCTAGTGCGTTCAGACGGTCACGCATGTTGTGCGTGCACCAATTCACCGCCGCCTCGATGACACCGCCCAACACCAGCTGGTTGAGATAGCCACGCTGCCCTGGCTGGGCATACGCACCGTTGTAAGTGTCATACATGCCTGGGACGCCGGTTCCCGTGGACAGAAACAGACGTATGCCGCGTAGCTGGTCGGCGTGCAGGTACGGGTCGTTGGCCGCCCACATCGGGTCTTCGGGCGGGCCGTACATGTTGTCGGTGTCACCACCGCCCCAGCTCTCCACGGCGAGTTTCACGAACTCGCGACCGATCGGGTCGCTGATCTGCGCGCAACCGCTGTAGGCCGCCACCGCCTGGTACAGGCCGGGTTTGGCGATCGGCAACTGGAGCACCGAAGTTCCCGAGGTGGACAAACCCGCGATGGCGTTCACTCCGGTGGTGCCGAACTCGGCGTCGATCAGCGGCGGCAACTCTTCGGTGAGGAAGGTCTTCCATTTGTAGACACCGAGTTTCGGATCCGGTGCCCGCCAATCGGTGTAGTAGCTCCAGCGCCCACCCACCGGTTGCACGACGTTGACTTCTTTGTCGGCGAGGAACCGCAACACGTCAGTATTCTTCTGCCAGGTCGCGCTGTCCTGACCGCCGCCGCCACCGTTCAACAGGTACAACGTCGGCCGCGGCACCGAACGGTCGGCCGGGCGCAGCACCTTCACCATGATGTCCTGCCCCATCGCCGCGGAATGCACCCGCACCTGCACGGTTCGGTCGTCCTCGGCCCAGGAACCGGTGATAGACGTCGCATCGGCCGTCGCGGGCGATGACGCCGTGACCACCCCTGCGGTCACGGCGAACACCGCCGCCAGGACGACGAGCGCGTGCAACATCGAGCGGCAGACCATTCCGATTCCCGCGCGTACTCTTACCGAATCGACAACAGGCGCGGCGGCACGTCCGGCGTCGACGTCGGAACTTCGTTTCATCGCTTGTTTTCCTCCAACCGTCGCGTCTGTCTACCCGGCACCGATTCAGCTGCTGGACGACGCACAAGCTCCGCCAACGCTAAAGCAGAGGGAGGGGGACGCACTTCCCCGGTTCGATGGGTCTGGATACCTCACGAATCGGCCCGATTGCCCTGGGGGCGCGGCACAAGCAGCGGTAAGATCACGCGTCCGTTCCGGACCGTGAGTGGTCCAGCAACCCGCACTCGCGCGCGAGTATCCACCGCGCACATCGCTGTAACTGAATCTGCCGCGGTTTGGCCACCCGGACTGTCCGCGATTTCGCGTGATTCGGCTCGGCAGGACACGACAACCGCGGTATCCAGAGTTGCATCAAGCACGGCGGGCGCGCCGTGCGCGGGCCGTTGCAATACGCGAGATTTCCGATTACAGCTTGGGCAACAGGCGGGATCGGCGCCCGGATTCTCGCCCGACTCCAGCACGTTGTGGCCGGAACCGCGCACGATGTGCGGCCGCGCGCGCATCGCGCGCACAATCAGCGCCACCACACAAAGTACGGCTATGGAGCGAGTGCGACAGCGCGCGGTCGCGGGCGCCATCTCCGGCCAGCAGCTCAGCGATCCGATCAATCAACTGATGAAGAGCACCACCACCCAATCCAAGCAGCTGCAAGACTCGGTCGTAGAGCAACTCCAGAGCATCGGCGCTCAGCACCCGGAGTGGCCAGACATAATCCTCGCCGTACTCGAGCCGGTCAGCAACCTCCTATACGCCCTGGTGGACAAGAAACGCAACTTGCTCGAATCGCTGGCCTCCAACACCGACCAGCAGGCGGCTACGGCAGACCAATTTTTCAGCGATTCGGCGGGCCGCTTCACCGACGCGTGGGGCCAGATCGTGGGGTGCAACCGGAGTTCACGCCCGGCCATGCCGCAGCAGCCGCGAAAGAGCCGGGCAGTCGGAACAAGCATCCAACACCTAAGACAGTCCCGGAACACTTCTCCGGGATGTCGAATTGCGGTGCGTTTTCCCAGCAGCCCGGTGAAGTGATTCGACCGCCGTTACGTCTTCGAGCAGCCAGTGCAGGCGCTGCTCGAAACACTCGTCGTTGTCGTGTAGAGCGCGGTGTTCGCGCACGGGTGTGGCCAGCCCATGTGCTTCATACAAGGGCGGGACGACACCGCACGGGCTGGCTGATGGCGGTCGGGGCGGACGAGGGCGGCTTCCGGGCCGCGGTCAGTGGGGCGGGCGGTGAAGACGACCTGTTCACCGGCTTCGAGGGTGCGGAAGCCGTGAACAACGATGGCTGTGCAGTCGACCAACACCGCGGGGCCGCCGTCGTCTGGGATGAGGAAGCCGAAACCCTTGGCGTCGTTGAACCAGGACACCCGGCCGCGTCGCCAGCCGGGCTCGAGCAGGACGGGCGTGGACGCGGAGGTCGGTGATCGCGGTTTACGCCGCAGGACCACGACTCCGAGCCAGAGTATGGTGAGCAGGACGACCGTCGCGGGCCCCACCGCCGTGAGATCCACGTCGCTGAGCCGGCCCCACCCGGTGCTGTTCAGGCCCAGCTGAGTGGCCGCCATATGGACCAGTTCCGCCGTGCCGACTCCGACGGCGACCAGCACCGACAGTGCGGTGATGCTCAGGTTGTACCGCAGCTTCCTGGCGGGGTCGGCGTAGGCCCAGCCGTAGGCGAAACGCATGAGAACGCCGTCCGCGGTGTCGAGCAGGGTCATGCCGGCCGCGAAGATGAGCGGCAGCGACAGCAGTGAGTACCAGGGCACTCCCGCGACGGCGCCGCCGGTGGCGAGGACCAGCAACCCGATTTCGGTCGCGGTGTCGAACCCGATGCCGAACAACACGCCGAGAGGGTACATCTGCCACGGCGCGCGAATCGCCTTCGTGATGCGGGCGAGGATCAGGCTCAGCGGACCACGTACCGCCGGGGCGATCTCCATGTGGCGGGTCTGGAAATCCCCCTCCGCGCGGACTTTCCGGTACAACCGCCAGGTGCCGACGAGCATATGGATGTTGACCGCGGCGATCAAGTACAGGAACAGGCCGGACACGCTGGCGCCGATGATGCCGGTCACCCGGTGCAACACCGAGTCGTCGTCCGCCAGCGGCCCGGACAGCGCGTGTGCACCCGACGCCAGCAGGACGGTGAGACCGAGCACCACGGTCGAGTGGCCCAGGGCGAACCAGAAGCCGACGGAGACCGGTTTCCGGCCGTCGTCGACGAGTTTGCGGGTGGTGTTGTCCACCGCCGCGATGTGGTCGGCGTCGAAGGCGTGGCGGAGGCCCAGGGCGTACGCCGTCACCCCGAGCCCCACTCCGAGCGTGGCCTGGGTGGAGGCATGCTGTGACAACAGCAGCCCCCACCCCGCCACGTGCAGCGCGAGGACAGCCGCGGCCATCATCGCGAGAGCGGCGGCCTGCGGGTAGCGCACGCAGACGCCGCGAAGGAGCCGGAATGATACCGCCATTGCCGTTGTCCTCTCGAATGTCGGGTGCCGGTCAGCTGGCGGCCGGGACGTACGGGAACGCCGACCGCGGCTTCGAGGTCACCGATTCCCGACCGATACCCAGGCCGATCGGCGTGTTCGCCGCGGTGGAGAACATGACGTCGGGGGCGTTGTCGGTCAGCGAGCGGCCGTTCCAGGCGAGGAATCCGAAGGTCGCCGTGGTCCCGACCGTGTACGGCAGGATGTTCGGCAGCAGCCGGTCGACGAGCCGTTCGGCATAGTCGCGCGGATCGCTGGCGGTGCCGTAGGCGGCGACGACGGCCGTGATCTCCTTGGTGAGCAAGGTTCCGTATCTTGCGGGGTCCTCGCTGGGAATTCCCGCGTTCAGGTCGTCGCCGAGTTGCTCGTTGTACTGGGTGAACAGTGGGTGGATCATCGGCAGCCCGACCCGGTTGATCGAGCGCCAGCCGCCCGCGTCCGTCGCGAGGCTCGCCACGGCCCACACGCCGATGGCGTGTTGAGTTCCGTTGGGGGCGAGCAGTATCGGATCGGGAAGCTCGAGCACGATCGAGTACACGGTGTGCCCGGCGAACAGGTTCGTCGCGGCCGCCGGAGTCCAGCCGCCGAGATCGAGGCGGGTACCGTCCTGGAAGGCATGGCCCACGGCGTGCAGTACGTCGGGCTCGATCCAGAACGGGTCACCAGCCTTCCCGGCCCAAACCCGGATACCGTCGGCGCCGGAGACTTCCAGATCGGTCTGCCCGTCGGCGACGACGACTCCGGCGGCGAACGGGTCGGCGGCATCGTCCCCGTCGATGCGACAGACCGTGTAGCGCTGGACGCCGTCGTGGTCCCGCTCGTCGAAGACGAATCGGTAGGTCAGATCCTCCACGGCGTCGCCGTGGAGATCGATCTTGAATTCGTACATGCCCTCCGGGTGGTAGCCCGGGACGGGAATGTCCCCGGCGAGGGAGTGACAGACATTGATCACCAGGACCGTGCCGACGTCGCCCCGGAAGACGTAGAGGTCGGTGATATCGAGGCGGACGTCCTGGCGAGCCAGAGGGGAATCGAGATGATGAGACATCGTGTGCTCGCTTTCACGAGTGGGGAAGGTGCTATTTGCCGTGCGGGTCAGCGGCATTGAGGGTGGCGACCACGTGGTCGTAGTCGCCGCGCCGCTCGCCGTACCGGAGGAACTTCACACGTTCGACCTGGATCTCGTGGGCGTCGGGCTGCGTCGCGAGAATGTGCATCACCTCGGAGACGAACTCCTCGAGTGGCATCGCCCAGTCGCTTTCCGCCTGTCCCGGAAGCAGATCCGTGCGCACCGAGGGCGGCACCAGCTCCAGGAACTCGACGCTGGTGTCGGCCAGTTGCAGCCGGACCGATTCGGTCAGCATGTGGATGGCGGCCTTCGACGCGTTGTAGCTGGGTGTGGCCGCCAGCGGCGCGAACGCCAGACCGGAGGACACCGTGACAACGGTTGCCTGCGGCTGGGTTCGGAGGTGTTCGATGAACGCGCCGAGCAGCCGGATCGGCCCCAGCAGGTTCGTGGTGATCACGGCTTCGGCGGATCCGAGGAACGAATCGGGCTGATGCCAGTCCTCGACCCGGGAGATACCGGACATGGCGATCAGGACATTCAGGTCGGGATGCGCGGTCAGCACGGCACGAGCCGCCGCGTCGATGCTCGCGACGCTGGTGGTATCGATCCGGACCGTGCCGATTCCCGGGTGTTCGTCGGCGATCCGGTCCAGCAGTTGCTGCCGTCGCCCGCCGACGATGACCGTATTCCCTCTCGCCTGTAGGCGCACCGCCAGCGCCAGGCCGATTCCGCTCGTCGCGCCGGGGATGAATATGGTGTTGCCGTCGATCTTCATGACGTTGCTCCGTCCGGCTATTCGCTGATGAACGCGAGGATGTCGCGGTGCAGCGCGGCTTGATAGGCGCCGTGAATCCCATGCGGCGCACCGGGATACACCCGCAGCCGCCCGTCCGCGACCAGGTCGATCGCCCGTCGTGCCGTGGCGTCGATCGGCACGATCTGGTCATCGTCACCATGCGCGATGAGAACCGGGACGGTCAACGCCTTCAGATCCGCGCTGAGGTCTGTCTCCGAGAACGCTTTCACGCAGTCGTATGCGGCCGCCAGTCCTACGGCCATGCCTTGGCGCCAGAAGTCGTCGCGCAGGCCCTGCGAGGCCGTCGAACCCTCTCGGTTGGTGCCGTAGAACGGTTCCGAAAGATCGTGGTAGAACTGGGATCTGTCGCGCAGGACGCCTTCCCGGATGGCGTCGAGGTCCTCGATCGGTGTGCCCGCCGGATTGTCCGCCGACCGCAGCATGATCGGCGTGACCGCTCCGATGGTGACGACCTTGGCGACGCGGCCGGCGCCGTGGCGCGCCGCGTAACGCACCACTTCACCGCCCCCGGTGGAGTGGCCGATCACGACGAGGTCGGACAGGTCGAGGTGGTCAGCCAGGGCCGCGAGATCGGCGGCGTAGGTATCCATGTCGTTGCCGGTGTACGTGTGCTCGGATCGCCCGTGACCGCGGCGGTCGTGGGCGATGACGCGGTATCCGGCGTCGGCGAACACCTTCAGTTCGAGCTGCCAGGCGTCCGAGGACAACGGCCAGCCGTGGCTGAGCAGCACCGGGCGGCCGGTGCCCTGGTCGGTGTAGTAGAGGGAGGTTCCATCGGGAACAGTGGTGTAGGGCATGGTTTTCGCCGTTCGTGCGAAAGGGTCGGGTTACAGCGAGTCGTTGTGGGTCAGCAGGTCCGCGATGCCGACTCGGTGGTAGAACTCATGCCGGATCCGGTTGGCGACGGCGGTGACGACCTCGCTGCCGTCGCGGCTGGGGTCGATGTGCGTGCGGAACGGGCGCTCGCCGAACGGAAGGTCGATCACCCGGGCGATCTCGTCGGCCACCGCCTGCGGATCGCTGCCCGGCGGCACGATCTCGGCCAGCCGCCGGTCGAGCGCGACGCGGGTCTCGCCGTACAACTCGTCGTACTCAGCCTCGCGGGCCTTGTCGGCGGGCATCGTCGCGTGCGCGAAGTGGTTCGTGCCGGAGGTGTAGGCGCCGGGGACCACGATGGCGGTGTCGATGCCGAACCGGATCAGTTCGGCCGCATAGCTTTCCGCCAGCGCGTCCATCCCTGCCTTGGCAGCGAAGTAGGGCGCCAGGAACGGCGGGTGACCGCCCCGGGTGCTGGAACTGGCCACCCACACCAGCAGCCCCGAACGCTGCCGACGCAGGTGCGGGAGGACCGCGCGGTTCACCCGCTGGGTGCTGAGCACATTCACGTCGTACAGTTCGGCGAGTTGCTCGACAGTGAACGCCTCGGTCGGGCCGAGCACCATGTGCCCCGCGTTGTGCACCACCACGTCGATGGTCTTGCGCGTCGCGATGATCTCCGCGACGGCGTGATCGACCGACTGCTGGTCCTGCACATCCATTTCGATGCCCTGGATGTCCAAGCCGTGCTCGGCCGACCATTCCTTCAACTCCGCGACCTTGGACGCGTTGCGGCCCGCGGTCTCCCGCATACCCGCGTACACCGCGTGACCGTTTCCGGCCAGCGTGCGGGCTGCCAGCGCACCGAATCCGCTCGATGCGCCGGTGACCAGGACGACTCGTGTTTCCGACATGATGTTCTTCCTTTTTCTCGGGGATGGGAGGTGCTGAGCAAGAGGGAGCGGGCGAGGTCAGGCGGCCCCGCCGTTGGTGAAGATCGTCTGCCCGTTGATCCAGCGCGCCGGTCCGGCCAGAAACGCCACGGCCTCGGCGATGTCGTCGGGAGTGCCGATCCGCTCCAGCGGCGCCACGTGCGCCAATGCGGCGATCTCGTCGTCGGACTTCCCGGCCAGGAACAGCGGGGTGGCCGTGGGGCCGGGCGCGACGGCGTTCACGGTGATGTCACGGCCGCGCAGTTCGCGGGCCAGCACCAGCGTCATGGCCTCGACTGCGCCCTTGCTGGCGGCGTACGCCGAATAGTTCGGGAATTGCAAGCGGGTGACCGAGGTGGAGAAGTTGATGAGCGCACCACCGCGCCGCAGCGTGCGAGCCGCCAGCTGCGACACCACGAACGTCCCGCGGATATTGACGCGGTGCATGCGGTCCAGATCGGCCAAGTCGAGCTCGGCCAACGGGCTGAGCAGCATGATCCCGGCGGTGTTGATCACGACGTCGATGCCGGAGAACTCGGCGGCCACCTCGTCGAACAGCGCGGCCATCCGTACCTCGTCGGCGATGTCGCCGCCCACCGCGATGGCACGGCCGCCTGCGGCCCGGATCGCCGCCGCCGCTTCCTCCGCGCGGGCCGGCTGCCCGGCGTAGTGGATCGCGACCCAGTAGCCGTCCCGCGCCAGGCGGGACACGATCTGTGCGCCGATACCGCCCGTCCCGCCGGTGACCAGTGCGACTCGTCCGACAGTTGCCATTGTGGTTTCCTCCGGTGCGATGCGTGCCGTAGTCGATTGCCGGGCAACTTGGTTCGGTTGTTCCGGCATGAGAGAACTCTCGCCGATCCGGGCGCGCGAGTCGTCACCGCTGACGGCCATCTTCGGGGTGGCTTTTCCGGCGGTGCCACTACCGGCTAGCTGCAATGCGGGATCACCTGGCCGACCAGGAGGCAGGTGCAATATCGTGGCAGGGCCCGATGCGGGCGCCGGGAGGAACGGATGACAGCGGTGCAGGTGGTAGTGGCAGACGACGACGTTCTGCTGCGCGAAGGGCTGGCCAGTCTGCTGGCGCGGTCGGGTTTCGAGGTCGTCGGCCAAGCCGGGGATCCGGAGGAGTTGCTGGCCGTCGTCCGGTCGCACCGGCCCGCACTGGCTGTCATCGATATCAGGATGCCGCCGACGCACACCGGCGAGGGGCTGGACGCGGCCCGCACGATCCGAGCGGAGGCTCCCGAGACCGCGATCCTGCTGCTGTCCGCGCACGTCGATGTCGATCATGCCCTCGAGCTGCTCAACGGTGGTCGCGGCATTGGTTACCTGCTCAAGAGCCGCGTCACCGATGTCGCCGAGTTCATCGACACGGTGGAGCGCATCGCCCACGGCGCGTCGGTCATCGACCCCGCGCTGGTCCAGGAACTCGTTGCCGCCCGGCGACGGGAGGACCCGCTGGCGGCATTGAGCAGCCGGGAACGGGAAGTGCTGACCCTGATGGCTCAGGGTCTGTCGAACGCAGGGATCGCGCGGCAGCTGTGGATCACGGAGGGCACCGTGGAAAAGCATGTGCGCAGCATCCTGACCAAACTCGAGCTGCCCGACACCGCGGATGATCACCGCCGGGTGCGGGCGGTGATCATGTACCTCGACGCCTGCGCGTGATCACCGTCCGGCGGACTCGCCGTCGTGGCCGAGCAGGCGCTGGATCGCCTCGATGGACAACGCGAACTTCGGCAGGAAACCCACCGCGGAACTCTCGGCGATCATGTCGTCGAAATCCTGTTCGGCGTGCGTGGAGATGAGTATCACCGCCGGTGGCGCTTCCGCCGTCCGACGCAGCTGTTCGGCGACGTCGAAGCCGCTTTCGCCGCCGAGATCGATATCCACCAGGGCCAGCTCCGGCCGCGTGGACCGGCAGTGGCGCAGCGCGTCCGCGCCGTTGGACGCCTCGGCGGCCACGGTGAATCCGCCGCGTTCGAGCATGTCCCGCGCGGCACGGCGGAAATCGGCGCTGTCGTCGACGATCAGACAGCGCACAACACCACATCCCAGCTGCTCATACCTCGAGCATGGCAGATCCATGCCGGCCAGGGCATTGGTGCTACCTGGAACTTCCCCGCATGAACGGGGCCGTGACCAGGCAAAGACACCGCTACTATCGGACCATGCAGTGCAGTACGGCCGGAATGTTCCCGCTCTCACGGGAAGCATGGTGAGGTCCCACCACCGGTCGCCGGTGGGGTCCGACGATCGCCGGCCGCCGCCCCATGAACGGCTACTGGCACTGGTCCTGCGCCCCACCGCGCCACCTGCGTTATGGGGACTGCTGACGGCCGCGGCGCTCATCGCCCTGGAGATCATCGTGGTGCAACAGCTTCGCCGCGTGGCACCCGATATGGCGTTCGGCGCGATCTTCCTGTTCGGCGTCATGGTGGTGTCGGCCAGCTGGGGATTCCCGCTGGCGCTGTGCGCCTCGCTGGCCAGCGCCGTGGCGTATGTGTATTTCCACAGCGCGCAGGACGGTGGCGCGATGGTGCCCGCGGTCGTGGTGTTCCTGATTCTCAGCGTGGTGACCAATGTGCTCGTCGGGCAGGCGCGCCTGCGAGCCCGGGAATCCGAGCAGCGCCGCCGGGAAGCCGATCTGGCCGCGGAGCTGGCCCGCCTGGTGCTGCGTGCCGTAGACCTGCCAGGCGCGCTGGCGGCCGCAAGCGAACGGATCACCCAGGTGCTCGAGCTACCGCCGCCGGGTGTGGTCTTGACCACCGAATGCCCTGAGCACACGCACAGCGACCGGCATCAAGTCGTCCCGTTGCGGGACAGCGCGGTAGCAGTCGGGGCGTTGCTGATCCCCCGGACCCTGTCGGCCGCGCGCATTCGACGAGTCCAGCGGATGGTGCCGTCGCTTGAGGCTCTGCTGTCCGCGGCGCGCGATCACGACCGGCTCAGCCTGGCACTGCGATCCAGCCGCAAGGAACTGGAGCGATTCTTCGCGCTGACCTCGGAGTTGCTGGGCATCGGCGACGGCACCGGATTCAGCAGGGTCAATCCGGCCTTCACGCACGTCCTCGGCTACAACGACGACCAGCTGCGGCACTTGCCGCTGACGGACCTCATCCATGCCGACGACCGCGCAAGGACACGAGGCGTCCTCGCCGACGTCCTGGCCAACGACGCAACCGCCCAATGGGAGGCTCGGTGCCTGCGCGCCGACGGCACCGAGCGTTGGCTGGAATGGAGCATCGTGGGCGACCAGGGCACGCTGTTCGCTACCGCCCGAGATGTGACCGAGCGTCGCCAGGAGCAGAACCGGCTCCAAGAGGCCCAGCGGCAACTGGAACACAGCCACGCGAAGGCCAGTGCACTGGCACGGCAGCAGACGGCGCTGCGGCGCGTGGCGACGGTGGTCGCGCGGCGCGCCGATCCGGCGGATGTGTGCCCGCTCGTGGTCACCGAGCTGGCGAACAGCCTCGACATCGAACACGTCTCGGTGGTGCGCTACGAACCACCACACTCCTGCCTCGTCGTCGCGGCGTACGACCACAACGAGGTCGGCGACAAACTGACCGTCGGCGAACGACTGCGGCTCGGCGGCAACAACGTATCGACGCGCGTCTTCGAGACCGGCCGACCCGCCGAGGTCGAGGACTACGACGACCCGGAAGGCCCGATAGCCGACCGGTTGCGCAGGCTCGGCCTGCGATCCGGTCTTGGCGTCCCGATCGAGGTGGACAACCGCCTCTGGGGCGCGCTCGTCATCGCCGCCACCCGGCCGGAGCCCGTCAACGCCGAAAATCGCATTCGGGCAACTGATTTCGCCGATCTGATCGCGACCGCGATCTACAACAGCGAAACCCGCGCGGCACTTACCGCCTCCCGCGCCCGCATCGTCGCTGCCGCCGACCAGGCCCGCCGCGGCATCGAACGCGATCTCCACGACGGAGCCCAGCAACGCATCGTCTCCCTGGGCCTCGAACTACGCGCCGCGGAAGCCGCGGTCCCGCCCGACAACCCCGACCTACGCCGGCAACTCGGCCAGCTGGTCGACGGCCTCTCCCAGCTCTACACCGATCTGCAAGAACTGTCCCGCGGCATCCACCCCGCCATCCTCTCCCGCGGTGGCCTCGCACCCGCGCTCAAGGCCCTGGCCCGCCGCTCCCAAACCCCCGTACGCCTCGATGTCGCTCTGGCCCGCCGTCTCCCCGAATCGGTCGAAGTAGCAGCCTATTACGTCGTCGCCGAAGCCCTCACCAACACCACCAAGTACGCCCGCGCCACGGAAATCCACTTACACGCCGGCCTCACCGACAGCCACCTCGAACTCGGCATCACGGACAACGGAATCGGCGGCGCCACAATGGGCGCGGGCTCGGGCCTGATCGGACTCAAAGACCGGGTCGAAGCGCTCGACGGAACCCTAGAGGTCCTCAGCACCACAGGCACAGGGACGACCATCAGCGCACGGATCCCAGTAGCGGACCTCCCACAGACCGCCGAGCCAACACCGCCGGAACGCGGCAAAGTGTGACCGCCGCTCTGCCCCGGCCGACTGTTCAGCCCGATTTCTCGACCTGCTGACCCGAACGCGGCATGCCCCGGCGCTACCACCGATGAGCACCACCGGCATCGAACGCGCCGAACACCGTACGAAGGCCCGGATGTAGGGCTGGACGTTGACCTTGAAAGCGCTTGGTACTCGAAACGCCCGGCGATCGGGGTTTTCACCGAGACGTTGACGATTTTTCCGATGGCGTCGAAGTCCAGGTGGTGGTAGATGAGTGCGTGCATCCATCCGAATGCGCCGTGACCAGGAGTCGCGGCGGAGTCGGAGCGTCCTGTCCGTGCCACCACGACTTTGCCGTAGGCGTCACGCCAGGCCTCTGCACAGTGGAAGGGGGTGCCTGGGTGCAGGGTTTCCGCCGGGCAGTCCGTGGTGACCGCAGGACCGGGAGTGACGTTGACTTCGCCTGGTCCGGGGCCGGAAGTGGGGACGGTGGATCGTCACCACCTGGGTGCCAGGCGAGCCTGCCGACCGAGCTCCCGTCACCCAGGCGGCGGAGGCTGCCACCACCTTGGCCGCCTTCCCTGACGGCACTGCACCAACCCGCCCCCGAGCAGGCGCCCATCGGCCGGGGCCGCGGAGGGCCGCTGGCTGGCTGTTCCGAGAGGTTCGCCGAGCAGCTGGCGGTGGCCACCGAGCTGGGGCTGATCCCCGATCCCGATGCCGTCCGCGCGGTCTTGGAGGACGCCATCGCCGCGCCCGATTGGGCTGGCCCGGCGCTGTGGCTGCACGGCGACCTGCATCCGGCCCATGTCCTCACCGCGAATGGTGCGATCTGCGGCGTGATCGACTTCGGTGACCTCTCCGCGGGCGATCCGGCTTTCGATCTCGCTGCCGCGTGGATTCTGCTGCCCGACGGTGCCGCCGACCGCTTCCATGACGCCTACCAGCCGGCCCCGGACGCGGCGACCCTGCGGCGCGCCCGCGGATACACGGTACTGCGCGCCTTCGCCGGCATCTTCATCGCAGACGCCGGGGTCCACGGCCGCCCCGGTGGCAAGCCGACATGGGGTCCACCCGCCCACGCCGCACTGCGACGCCTCATCGCGACCCATCGCTGATCAATCGTCTTCCCCAACGCTTCAGAAGACCGTGAGGAGTTCCAGCAGGACGGCGTCAGGGCTGCCCTCCGGATTCCGCAGCGAGTGTGTGTGCTCGCCTGGTCTCTGGCATGTTGGTTCTGCCGTGGCCGCGACCGCAGCGGATGCGCAGAGAGGGGATGCACAGGTGTCGGAATTTCCGGAATGGTCTACGCAGTCGCCGGCCGGTGTCCGATTCGATTGGGGGTTGGCGGGCGCGCGGGCGCTCGGTCCGCGGTGCGCGGCGCTGGTCGTGGTCGATGTCTTGTCGTTCACCACAGCGGTTTCGGTGGCGGTCGAGGCCGGAACACGAGTTCTGCCGTATCCGTGGCGCGACGGGAGCGCCGTGGGATTCGCTGCCGAGCACGACGCGAAGCTGGCCGTCGGCCGCCGGGCCGTGTCGGAGCAGCAGCCGTGGTCGCTGTCTCCTGCCGCGCTCAGACGCGCGCCCGCGCCGGCGCGGCTTGTGCTGCCGTCACCGAATGGATCGGCTATTTCCGCTGCTGTCACCAGGATTCCGGTGATCGCCGCATGCCTTCGTAACGCCTCCGCCGTTGCGGGCTGGATTGCCGGGCAAGGCTGGGGAACCGTCGAGCAACCCGTCGCGGTGATCGCCGCTGGCGAACACTGGCCGGGTCGAGACGTGCTGCGGCCTGCGGTCGAGGACTGGCTCGGCGCCGCCGCAGTGATCGCCGCGCTCGCCGAACACGGCGCCGGGGCGCTGTCGCCGGAGGCATCGGCAGCTGCGGCGGGGTACGGCGCCGTGGATGATGCTCGCGCAGTGGTGAGTGACTGCGCTTCCGGCCGTGAACTGGCTGCGGGCGGGTTCGGCGCTGACGTCGCTGTCGCGACCGAGCTAGAGACCAGTCAGGCCGTGCCGGTCTTGGTCGATGGGTGCTTCGTCAACGCGTCGTGACTACGGCCGCCGCCCTGCTTTGCCATTCCTCGCACGGTCGGCAGACGACCCTTTTCCGAACCGGCCTGCTAGTAATGGTGCGGTAGCCTGTGGCGGCCATGAGCAGTCGCGATGAGGTCACGCGCCGAATCGATCAGGTGTTCGCTGGCTCGCTGCCGCTCGCCGAGGACGAACTTGCACCGCCGAGCATCGACGCACCGTACGTCATCGCGCATTTTCACGGCCGCTCGCGGGCGGACATCGACCGCTCGAGCTTTCTGCCCGGCCTGCACATGGAAGACTTCACATACATGACCGCGCAGGCCGTCGAGTACTATCTCCCGGCGGTGCTGAAGCTGATGCTGATCGAACCGTACGACTTCGAACTCTGGATCCATCTCAGCAGCTTTCTCGGCAGTGCGCGACGAGACGACGAGACGACCCTGCGCGGCCTGCGCCCCGCACAGCACGCGGCGATCGCGGATTGGATCGAGCTCCTGTCCCGCGAGATCGACGAGGGAATCGGATTCGACCGCAAAGACGCCGCGAAGCTGGCGCGGCTCTATCGGCAGCTCGCGAACGCCGCGACCTAGCCAGGCGCTCCCGCGCCCGCGTTCGGCGGATGGTCGTTTACCGAACACCCACCTGCACCTGAGGATTCGGACGATCGGGCAGTGACCGGGCCGCAGGGACACCGCCATCGGCCCCGATCTGCTCGCGCAGGATGTCACCGTGGCCGGGTTTCCGCAGGTCGATCTCTGTGGTTAGCGCATGTGCCCCCTCGGGACACAAAACTTGGCAGTATGCCTCAGAAATCGTGTCCGGGCGTCGTCTTGCCGCGCCGTGACTGGCGCACCGCCCGCGCGGCACGCACGCGGCCGCTGTGAGCGCGACGTCCCACGCCGCGGGTTGGCGGCTTCGAACTGTTCAGTTACAGGTCTCACGGTATGGCTGGTTGACCACGAACGTGTTCCACGTTTCGCGATCCATTCCTCCACCTGCCAGCTGACATGCGAGAGAAGTCGGGTTGTCGAGCAGGTCGACAAGGCGGCTGAGATCCCAGCGCTGGAGGGTGCTGTCTGCGCCGATGGTGTACAGCGTCCGGCTATCCGCGCTGAACGCGAGGCGTGTGATCTCACCGTTGTGAGCTTGGATCGAGCCGCCCAGCCGAAGCGGTCCGTTGTCGCTGATGAACCACGCCGACAGCGTGCCGTCGAATCCGGCAGTCATCGCGATCCGGCCATCGGGGTCGAAGCCGATCGCTGACACGGGAGATGTGTGCGCGGGCATCGGCAGGCTGCGCCTGTGCGCGTAGCGCCGGTATTTATCGTCGCGTAGCGGTTCCCACAGGGTCAATGTGCCATCCATTCCTCCGACGGCCAGGGTTCGACCTGCCGGGTCGAACGCGACAACTGACCCTTCGGAACCAGGACCAGATAGTTCGTAGGCGCCGCTGCCTGCGATCGGGCCGACCCCGTCCGCAGGCCACAACTCGATCTGGCCCCCGATGGGACTCTCGCCTACCAGGTCTGTTGCTTTGATGCGCGCCATCGCGCGTGCCGGCAGGCTGACAGCGATCGGACGGTGGTAGTACGGCCAAGGGTTGCCCATCGTAATGGCGAGTTCGGCTGTGCTGATGTCCCATTCCACGACATACTCGGGGTCGGACACCAGCAGTCGGGCGCCGTCGGTCGTGAACGTCAGACCGGTGATCCTCCGGAGGGTTCCGCCACGTGGTGTCGCCAGACGCGACGGATGCCGCGGGTCTGCGACATTCCAAATCTCGATCACCGCACTGTCAGGTGGGCGCCCTCCGCCGATGGCCAGCAGTGTGCCGCTTTCGTCGGCTGCGAGCGCAGTAACTCCGTCCTCGGCGCCGGTGTTCAACGTTGCGAGCGGTTCTCCGGTTGTGGTCCACAGAAGGACCTGATTCGCAGGTCCGTTGGTCGCCACCCAGAGCCCGGCCGAAGCCAATGCCTTGCCTGACGCTCCCACAGCCGACTCAGCCTGTCGCGCCACCGCCCATTGCAGTGGTCGCATCGTCCACAGCGTCGAGCGCTGCCACGTTTCTCGGACTACCAGTCGCTGTCCATCCGGCGCGAATAGCAGGTCCCCGACTTCGCTTCCGGCGGGAGTGGTCCCCGTTCGCTTCAGTACCGTTCCTGTTACGTCCCATAGTTCGACAGCGCCCTTACCGGCGTGCACAGCCAAAATCGAACTGTCCGGGCTGAAGGTCGCAGCGGATGCTCCGGCAAGCGGGCCACCGAGCGGCGCCGGGCGCGCAGGATCGGATATATCCCACGGTTGACAGCCCCCTGTCGCGCATATCGCCGCGAGCCGACCGTCAGCGCTGATGTCGATGCCGGTGACCTGGTTCGGATCGAGAAGGTCGTTGTACGGGCGCTGCAGCGACAGCGGGATAGTGGTCAACATCTGTAGCCGCCCCACCGTCGGGACCTGGAACACCCGCGGCGGATCGTTGCCTACCCCGACCAGCAGCAGGCGGTCGTCGGAGCGCAGGGTCAGGTGTTGCACAGGCGCGTCGACCGGCACCGGATCGCCGAGCCGCCGCGGCCTGGTGGGGTCGCTGAGATCCCAGTAGCTCACCATCCCCTTCCTGGTCCCGGTCACCAGGCGCGAACCGTCCGAACTCAGTGCGGCCGCCTCGGTCGGTTCATCGTCGCCGAACTCCGGACCGATCGGGCGGCCGTGCCTGGGGTCGGTGAGATCCCATATCCGCAACCCGCCGTGCGCCTCTGCGGTGACGAGAACACGGCCATCTGAACTGAGTGCTGTTTCGGTAAGTTGCTCGGTCCCGACGAGTTCCCATTCGCCGTCCGCGTGTGCCGGTGCCGGACCGCCGAGCGGCCAAGACATGACCCTGTTTCTGTCGTCACCGCTCATGCCGCTCCAGACAGTGAGCGCTCGGGTGCCGTCGCCGGAGAACCCGATCGGCCGCCCGAGCATGGCTCCCATGAGCGATGTGGTCATGATCGCGTCGGCCAGGCTCGCACGAGTTACCGCATCACTCTCGATGCGGTAGGCGGCAATTCCGAGCTGAAGCGCCCGCCGCGGATCGGTGGCACGTACCGAATCGGCCTGCGAGACGAGCAACCGCGTTGCTGCGACTCGCAGCTGCTCCTGGAGTTCGGTTGCGTACGCCTGTGATTCCTGTGTCCGATCGACCGCGATTCCCCCGGCGCTCGCGGCGACCATCGAAACGATCACCAGCACCGCCGCCGCTACTTTCAACCAGCGGTTCGACCGTCGCAGTCTGCGGTTCTGCAGGCGTTCGCGCTCCCGTTGCGCGCGCTTCCGGCGCGCCTGCTCATGCTCGTCGGCGGAGCTGGCATCGAGAAACCGTCGCTCCAGCTCGGTCATTTCTCGGCCGCGTGTGTCAGCGTCGCGCCAGAGCTGCGCCTCTGTCAGGGCTCGGCCCCGGTACAGCGCTCCCGGATCGAAGTCCAGCAACTCCCATCGCAGGCTCGCGTCTCGGATCTGCTGCCCGCGAACAAGGTCCATTCGATCGCTGTCGATCCATTTGCCCAATCGGGGCCATGCCCGCAGCAACGCCTCATGAGCGAGCGTGGCATTGTCGGCGTCTATGGTCACCAACCGCGCTCGAGCGAAGGCGTCCAGCACAGCACGGGCCGGGCCGCCTTGCTGGAACCTGGTCAGCGGCACTTTGGCCCTGGTGTGGTCGGCGGAGGTACCTACATTGACCATGAGAGGAAGCACTCGCCGGGCGACTTCGCGCGCTTCCGGATCCAGCGCTTCGTAGATCTCCTCGGCCCGCCGGCTGATCGCCGTCCGGATGCCGCCCTCGGCGTCGTATCCGGCCACAGTCAGCTTCTTCCCGCTGCGGCGGCCCCACGTCAGCATCAGCGCGTAAGACAGCAAGGGCAGGGCACCGGCGGGGTTCAGCTCGGTGTCGTTGGCGCGCAACTCACGCAGCACTACGCCGACCAGCTCGGGCTGCACCATCAAACCCTCGGCCTCGGCAGGCTTTTCGATCGCCTCGGTCAGCTCGGCATCGGTCATCGGTACCACCAGGCTGGTGCTCGTACGGAGAGCGGTGACCAGTCCTGGATACCCCAGGCAGTGATTGTAGAAGTCGGCGCGCAACACGAGGACGACCACCGCATTGTCGCCGGCACCTTCTTTCGCGGCCGCCGAGCACAGCGCAACGATGAAGTCCCGTCGTTCGCCTTCCTTCGAGGTGGTGAAGAGTTCTTCGAACTGATCGACGATCAACATGGTGCGGCTGTCGTGGCCACGGCTATTTCGTGCCGCGGCTACCAGATCGGCAACGCTGGGTGGCTCAGTGTTTCCGTCGAGCCCCAGCGCTGCGGCCAACTGCGCCAGGGGCTGCTCATCCGGTGTGAACAGCCGCACCCGCCAGCCGCTCGATCCTGGCAGCACCCCCTTCCCGAGCCTCGGGACGACGCCGGCGCGCAGCAGAGAGGACTTTCCGGACCCGGAGGGACCGAGCACCATCAGCGGGCCGCCCTCGTCGACTTTTCGGCCGATGGACTCGACTACCTCGTCGATCGCATCGGAACGTCCGAAGAAATAGCGTGCGTCGCCGGATTCGTACGGCTCCAATCCGCGATAGGGGCAGATCGTGCCGTCATCCGCCACCACAGGTGGCGGCTTGTCACCGCCCTTTCCGGCGCCGGACGCAAGACCGACGTTCGGTGCGAGGATCAACTGAGCCGACGAGTCGCTGGCGAACTGTCGCGGGCGCGGATATCCGCGCTGCGGCAGCCGCCGATCGAGGCATTCGTAGACGTCGGCCAGGCTCAACCATGGTCGACGCGTCGGATCTCCGGTCTCGAGCAGCCGTAACAGTTCTCCCGTGAATCCCGTGTACGTGTCGCCGGGCTTCGCCAAGGCGGCCTCGCTGCGCGCCGCCGCGGACATCACGTAGGCGCCGCGCACCGCGGTCGCGATGAATGGATCAGCGGCGGTCGCACTGGGGGCACCACTCGCTCGCCCCGCGAAGCAGCAATCCAGTACGACCACCGTTGTCGGAGCCTTCGACCTCCTCACCTCCTCGCGCACAGTCGCGTAGGACAGTGCTCGATAGGTGAGTTCGTCGACCAGGCTGATGGTGCTCGTGGTCGCGAGGTACAGCTCTCGATCCGGACCGATCAGACCGTGCCCGGTGAAGTAGACGAACAGCACGCTGGTCGCCTCTCTTGCCGCCTCGGTGACAGCGGAGCCGAATTCTGTCGGGTCGGCGGGATCATGAAGAACGCGAATCGCATCCGGATTCGCGCCGCACCGATCGACAAGCGCAGCTGCCAACGCGTCTACCGACCTCGGTATCGCAGGAATCGAGGGCAATTCGGTTCCCGAGTGGTGCCCGGTGCCCACCAGCAGGACACGGGCACCCTCAGCCGCGAGTCCGCGCGGGTCGGTCATCGGCCAGGGTCGCGACCAGGATCCAATCGCGTTGCCAAGTCGCTGGAAAGCTGCATCACCTGCTCTGGCGACAGCCCCCTCATGTTCCGGGCGTCCACCTCCAGAGCGGATCCGTCCGCACCGGTCATCTTCACCACCACCGATGCGGGTCGCGTGCGTATCCAAGCGACGACCGCGGTGACCAATGCGCCGGCGACAGCTGCCGCACCACCTTGGCCCAATGCGACGATGAGCACCTCCTCCACCGCGCCGAGTTCACCTTCACCGAGCGGGGCCGCCTGACGCCGAACTGCACCGCGCAGTTCGTCGACATCGACCAATTCCTCTTCCAGAGAACGCAATTCATCGATATCGTCCGATGTCACCGCGATGATCAGTTCCATACCAGCCTCGACATTCCAGCCGCCGTCGACCCATCGGGATCATCATCCATGAACCCGGGGGAAGTAAACGCGGTTCAGCGATATCGCCGGGAGTATCCGCTGTTCGATGGACATGCGGCAGCGGCTCACCTGTCCACTCGGCCGCGCCGCTCTGCTGATGCAACGCCGAGTGCGCAACGCTTCAGCGCGCGCCCAGCCGCGTGGGCACCGGATCGCGGAAGGGGCCGTATTGCACTGTGTCAGCCCGGCTTCCACCGGCAACTCACCCGACACTCCCAAGCGGAAGACGCGCACCTTCCTGGTTCGATGGGTCTGGGCACTGGGCACCTCACGAATCGACCCGGTCCTGCTGGGGACGCGGCACAAGAAACTGCGCGGGGTCAGGCTGCGGTGATCTCGATGCCGATGGTGTCGCTGCGGCCGCGCCGCAACCAGCTGCCGAGCGTGGCGATCCAGCCCTGAATCCCGTAGCGTCGCCGGATCAGACGGCGTGCCGCGTCGCTGCTGGCTTGGTCGAGCACGACGGCGGTGGCGTTGACGATTTCGCCGTGCGCTTTGCCTCGGAGGCTGCACGGTTGCAAGGTGACAGCTGGGTTGCGGCGGATGCGTTTTATCTTCCAGGAGTCGGCGTTGGACGCGACGTACAGCTTGCCGTCGCCGAGTGCGGCCCACACAGGGCTCGCGACCGGTGACCCGTCCTTTTTGAAACTGGTCAGCAGTACGTAGCGTGCTGCGCCTACCGGGCCGAAGGGGTTGTCCATATCCGTGACCTATCCGGTGAGGGGGTTTTCGTCGGCGCTGCGTGTGGCGAAGATGATCGCGTCCTGGCTGGGGGGTGCGCCGAAAAGGCGGCGGTATTCTCGGCTGAACTGCGACGGGCTGTCGTATCCGACGAGGTATCCGATATTGGCGACGTCTTTGGGGTTTGCCGCCAGGAGAAGCCGGGCCTGGTTGAGTCTGATCTTTTTCTGGTACTGGATGGGCGTCGTGCGGGTGACGGCCTGGAAATTCCGGTGGAAGGCGGAGGAGCTCATGCCGGTGAGCTGGGCCAGGTCCTGCACCTGGAACGGCTCTCGATAGTTTTCCCGGATCCATTGCACGGCTTTGGCGATCGGCGAGAGTCTGGGGTCGGACAGGCCGATCCGGCGGACGACCGCGCCGTGCTCGCTGGTGAGCAATCGCCACACAATCTCCCGCTTGATCAGCGGTGCGAGCACGTCCCGATCACGCGGCTGGTCGAGCAGGCGGACCAGTCGCACGGCGGCGTCGAGCAGTTCCTGCGACGCGACGCTGAAGGCGACAGCGGGAGCCGCGGTGTCGTTGTCCGGCAAGGTGCCTGCGCCTGCCTGCAAGAGCATCTCGGCGACCTGCGAGGGCTGCAGCAACAGGCACAGTCCCAACACCGGCCGTTCCGGGGTGGCTTCGAGGAAACGACACTCGAGCGGTACGGCGGTGGAGGCCACCAGGTACTGCCCGGCACGGTGGTCGTACACCTGCTCGCCGTACGCGAGGCGTTTCGCGCCCTGGGCGATCAGCGTCATGCGTGTACCGGCCATGGACGGTGGTGCGGGCAGTACCGACTCCTCCCGCCCGACCAGCAGGTCCTGGATAGTCGTTGCCCCGTCGTCTCGTGCGTGGCGGGCCAGCAACACGCAGAGCTCGTCGAGCAGCATGAGCCGGAGTTTAGTGCGCCGGGATGAACAATTCCCAGGTAGAGCGCGTTGCCCCTCGCTCATCCCAGCGCGTGTGCGATGACGATGACGCATCCGAGGACAAATTCCAGGGCGGCGAAGGAGAGGAATTCCGCCGGCCGGATGGGAAGGCCTTTCCGGGCCAGGGAGAGCACCCGCCCGGCGAACCCGAGAAAGATCGGCACGGCCAACAGATAGATCAGCGGACCGTTTTCGTGATCGCGGATGGTGATCCCCGCCCAGAGGAACATGGGTGCCCAGCCGATGTAGACCCCTGCCATGAAGCGGTGGATGTGGTCTGCGGTCGCATCGCCCCCGCTGGCTCCCTGTACCAGCTGCAGACCGGCTCCGGCGACGATTATGGCCGCCGTCAGCAGCAGACACACCATGACGGTGATGTTGGACGCAGTGAACGATGTGTCGGCAGCAGCCAGCGTGAACCCATGCTGATTCATCATTGATCCTCTCGCGGCGGAGTCGGTTGGTGGTATTCAGATCTGCTCGGTGGGACGTACGAGCAGCTCGCCGACGGCCACGTGTCGAGGGCGGGTGACTATATAGCCGACGGTATCGGCGATGTCCTGGCTCTGGAGCCGGTCGATGCTGCCGAAGGCGGCGGCGATCTGCTGTTGAACGGCGGGATCGTTGTGGTCGCGCAGTTCGGTGTCGACGCTTCCGGGCTCTACCACGGACACGCGTACGTGCTGGCGTGCCAGTTCCTGGCGCAGCGCCTCGCTGAACGCGCCGACCCCGAACTTGGTGGCGCAGTACACCGCCGACATGGCGAACGCGCCACGACCGGCGAGCGAGCCGATGTTGACGATGTCGGCGACCCGACGCGGTTCCTGAGCAGCGGCCTCGACCAAGTACGGAACAGCAGCGTGGGTGCAATACATCAGGCCCATGAGATTGATGTCGACCATGCGCCGCCAGTCCTCCAGATCCGCGCCCGGGGCGGGTCCGAGCAGCATGAGGCCAGCGTTGTTGACCAGGATGTCCAACTGGCCCAGGCCCGCGACCGTCTTGTCGACCGCCTCCGCGGCGGCAGTCGGATCGGTGACGTCAGCGGGCACGACCAAGGCACGGCCACCCGCGCCGGTGATCTCCGCGGCCAGATCGGCCAGCCGGTCCTCCCGCCTGCCGACCACGGCCACCGCCGCACCGTGGCGGGCAAGCTCCAACGCGGTCGCACGACCGATACCGCTGGAAGCTCCGGTGACCAGTGCGACAGTTCGGTGCAGACGGCGGGTCATGATTCAACGCCCTTTCGAATCAATCGGGTGTAGTGGCTACGGACGATTGATTCAAGCACCCTGACCTGCGGAAACGATAGAACAATGCTCGCGTGCGCTTGCACGATCCTCCCATCGACGTCAGGAGGTGACCGGGCAGGTTCGGCCGCGTTGACGGGGTCGACATCCCGGTGCCCACCGAGCGGTGGGTGCGAAGGTCCGCTCGGTGGGCTCACCGCCGCGCGCCGGGATGTGCGCGCCGGGACAGGGGCGGGTTCGAGGGGATCCTGTCCGGCGAGCAGCGAGCGCGAGGCGGCCGTGCCTCCGTCGAGCGGGCGCGAAGTCGGGCACATGCGCGCCGCGCGACAAAGGCAGCTCTATCGGGTGATCAGAGCGAGCCGCCACCGCCGATCAGCCACGGGTTGAAGGTGCACTCCAGGTTCGGGTGACCAGCCGGATCCAGCGCGCGCAGCGCGATGGACAGCGCGCGCGGCGAGTACATCATGGTGAGGTGGTCGGACACGTCCTGGTCGCATCCGTCCTGCAGGGTGATGTTCTGCACCGACACGCCAGGCGCCGCCTTCAGGAAGGTCAGGTCGTAGGGGTTGGTGATCTCGTCGTAGCGGGTGCCGACAATGGTGTAGTCGACACCGGGAATGGTGTCGCCGTTCTCGTTGAGCTTGTTGACGAAGTCCGAGCCGACCGTCTGCTGGATGCCCGCGTGGCCGACGAAGATCTCGATGAAGCCGAGGATGTCGATACCGAAGTTGTTGATCGCCCGGCCCAGCGCGCCGATCCCGATCAGGCTGGTGCCGTGGTGGGTGGCGCCGTAGGTGACCAGGTTCTTCACCTTGGCGGCGCCACCCTCGAACTTGGTGTACCAGTTCGACATCGAACCACCCTGGGAATGGGCGACGATGTCCACTTCGGACGCGCCGGTCGCGGCCAGCACCCGGTCGACGAACGTGGCCAGCTGCTTGGCCGAATCCTGGATATAGCCGGTGCCCATCACGCCGGGGAGCACCGAGCCGAGACCGCCTCCTTCGAGGAGATCGGACCGGCCGTAGTTGAACGTGAACGTGCAGAAGCCCGCGTCCTTGATCGGCTGGCCCATGTACGCGAAGCCGTTGTAGGCGTTCATCCAGGTGCCGTGCACCATGACCACGGGGCGCGGATGCTCGGCCGTCGGCTTGCAGTTCCAGTCGTTGGCGCCGGGCGGGGCGACGTCCGGATGCGTCAGCCCGTAACCGAACGCGGCCAGCCACGACGTCATCGGCGGGCCATAACCCACGGTGTCACTGGCGTATCCGCCGGAGGACCCGGAGCTGCTGCCGGACCCGCCGTAGCAGTCTCCGGAACCGTTGCCGGATCCCGCGCCGCTGCCCGAGGTGCACGCCGAGCCGGTGCCCGCGCTGCCCGAGTCGGCGACCGGCGCGGCCTTGCGACCGGCCGCGATGTAGTCCGCGAGCGTCTGCTCGGTCGGCCGCTCCTGCGGCGCCGCGTTCGCACCGACGCCGGTCGAGCCGACAGCGAGCACCGACACGCTCAGCAGCACCGCCGCGAGAGACGAGCGCCCGTAGGTACTTCGTTTCATTACATGCCTTCCTGCAAACCACGATGTTCGAGGGACGGTGCCGTTCTTGCGGGTCGACGGCACCGAAACTGCGCCAACGCTAGAACCGCCCAACGCGACCGCCTACGCGGAACGATCGGATCTGGAGACCTCACGAATGCCTTTTCGGGGCCTAGGGATACGCCACAATGCGACGACAATTCCCGGTATTGGGGGCGATAGGGAAGCCAGCACAAAAACACCGCGGCGAAACGGTGAATCCTCCAAATCACCAAGCGATCACGGTTCCGCATCGGCGCGCGGAGGCATCATGGATAAACTCGCACTTCGCCGTCGGTGGCCATCCGATGGCTAACCACTTGGAGATCTCATGTCCGCCAGCATGATTCGCAACACGCGCGTCGGCGCTCGCGCGACGCCGTGCCGGTCGCCACCGACCATATCGACCGCGGGATGGCTTCTTTCACGACCCCCTCGCCGGACCGGAGCCTGCCGACCAGCACCGTTTCGCAATACAGGAGCAACCATGAACGAGACCGCCGTGAATCCGGCTGATCAGGCGAGGGCACTCGTCGACCATCGTTATCGTTCCGCCGTCCCCTACCAGGTGGAACGGGAAAAGATCCGGGAATTCGCCCGCGCCGTCCAGGATTACCACCCGGCGCATTGGAGCGAGGCCGCCGCGGCCGAGCTGGGATTTCCCGGACTCGTCGCGCCGGCGACGTTCAGCTCGATAATTCTCACCAGAGTGCATCGGGAAATCATGGATTCGCTGATCACCGGGTACGAGCCGACTCGGATTCTGCACGCGGACCAGGTATTCGACTTCGGCAGACCGCTGGTCGCCGGGGACCGCCTGACCTGTGACGTCTACTTCGAATCGTTCCGGCACTTCGGCGACTACGACGTGCTCGCGATCAAGAGCGTGCTCGTCGACCAGGACGGCATGGTGGTGCAGACCGGCTCCAGCGCCTTGCTGGCACGCGTCGGCGGTCGTGATCCGAGGCTGGCCGAGGCGCTACGCACTGTCGCGATGTCCTCTGCCCCGACCCGGCAGGGCCGAACCGAGGCGGTCGTCCCGCACGCGGCCGACTGTCTCGCACCAGCGCCCACACGCCGGATACCGCAGCCGGGAGTCGATTTCGCCGACCTCGCGGTGGGCACGGAACTGCCGCCGCGAACCGTGCGCTTGTCTCGTGGCGACCTGGTCAACTACGCCGGGGTGACCGGAGACGCCAATCCGGTACTCTTCGACGAACGAATCGCCGTTGCCAGCGGTCTGCCGACCGTGGTCGCACCCGGCATGCTGAAGCTGGGATTGGCCGCTTCGTTTGTGAGTGCCTGGCTCGGCGACCCCACGGCGCTCACCCGTTTCCGCGCGCAGTTCGCGCACAACACGCACTACTTGCGCGTTCCCCCCTTGGCGACCGGGACGGTCGAGTTCCGCGGCCGGGTCACCTCCATTGATCCGCGCAGGCGGCGGGCGACCATCGCGGTGGACGCACGGGCCGAAGGTCGCAGGATGTTCGGCTATGCAGCGGCCGAAGTGCGCTTTCCACAAGCGATTCGGGCCACCATCTGATCATGCCGCCGCGTCGGCCCGGCCCACACCCGGCCCGTCGACCCGGGCGGGATCACGCAGCATGCCGGTGAGCAGCGCCAGCCTGCGGTGCGATGCCAAGCGGGCGGCGCGGTCATAGGTACTGGTATGCACCAGGATCTCGTCGGCACCGGTCCTGGTCACCAGCCGCTCCAGTTGTTCGGCCACCTCGTCCTCGGTGCCGTACAGATGCCCGCGCAGCCCCTCGTCGAAGATCGCGCGTTCCCGATCGGTCATGGTGCGCGTCTCGATGTCCGATGGCGGGATCAGAGGCGGGAACTCGCCGCGGGTGCGCGCGTACGCGGCGGACCATGCCTCCGGCAGCAGCAGACGATGTGCCTGTGCCGTGGTGTCGGCGATGACGATCGATCCCGAGACCACCACGTAGGGTTCCGCACCCGCCACTCCGGGACGGAAATCCGCGCGATAACGCTCGATGGCCTCGATCATGCGGTCCTCGCCGCCCGCCGCGGCGATCACGAGCGGCAGCCCGAACCGGGCCGCACGCGCGGCGCCGGACCCGGTCGCCAGCAGGAAGGCGGGAACGCTCAGTCCCTGCGCGGGCCAGGCATGCACGCCCCGGCTGCCCTCGGCGAAGTACGCCAGCAGCTCGGCGAGCTGGGCGTCGAAGTCCTCGGCATCGCGCTTGTCGTGCCCGAGTGCCCGCCGCACGCCGTCGGTGAAACCCACCGACCGGCCCAGGCCCATATCGATACGTCCCGGATACAGCGACTCCAGCACACCGAATTGCTCGGCCACGACCAGAGGCTGATGATTGGGCAGCATCACGCCGCCGGTGCCGATCCGGATCCGGGAAGTCGCGGCGGCCGCGGCGGCCGCGAGCACCGTCGGCGCCGAACCGGCCACGCCGGGCACGCTGTGGTGCTCGGACACCCAGAAGCGGTGATACCCCCACTGCTCGACGAGCCGGGCGAACTCGACGGTCTCGCGCAGCGCGGCCGGATGGCTCTGGCCGCGCCGGACACGCGAGCGGTCGAGCACGGAGAATCGAACCGAGGACAGGGCCGATGTCATACCGAAGTCAACGCCGCCGCACGGCGGAGATTCCGCGCGTCCTCACGAGGACTCGGGAACCTCGAGCGCGGGCGCGAGCACCTGCCACATCTTCGGCAGCTGAGCCTGGAAATCGGGCCAGGTATGCATTCCGGCGGCAGAGTACTCGACGGTGACCGGGATCTCCAGTTCGGCCAGCCGCGCGGCGAACCGCTCGGTGCACGCTCGGGCGCCCGCCTCCAGCGCCGCGCCACCACCCGCGGTGCGCAGTGCCTCCGCGATCGTCGGCGAGTTGGCGACCGCCACGAGGTCGGCGCCGGTGGGCAGGCCGGTGGCGGCCGACAGGTAGATCCCGGTGCCGCGCAGCCCTTCCGCGTGCAGCAGGCTGTCGTGCGCGGCCCATTCCGGTGAGGTCGGCGGCCCCCAGAGGTTGTCTACGTTGCCGCCGCGCGAGGCCACCGTGATGGTGGTGACGGCGTGGCCGAGCGGGTCGGACGTCGAGTAGCAGCCGCTCATCCCGGCAACAGCCCGATACCAGCCGGGATGACGCTGCGCCAGCATCATCGCCGCCTGCGCTCCCATCGACACCCCCGCGATCGCGCGGCGGCCGTCGGTGCGCAGCAGCGATTCCACGATGGGCGGAAGCTCGGTGGTGAGGAAGGTCTCCCAGCGATTGAGGCCGAGCGCGGTGTCCTGGCGAATCCAGTCGCTGTACATGCTGCCGGTGCCGCCGCCGGTCAGCACGACGTCGACCGGCTTGTCCGCGAAGAACTCCGCGGCGTCGCCCTTGGTCAGCCAAGCGGAGGTGGCGTCGCCGTCGACCCCGTCGAGCAGATACAGCACCGGCCGTGGCCCCGTGCCACTGCCGCGCAGCACGTCGACGGTGATGATCCGGCGCATTGCCGACGACGCGATCGCCAGGCGTTCGCGCCGCGGCGCGATCTTCTCGATCGAGATCAAGCCGGTCCGGGTCATCCCAGGGTCGACGGCGGGGGGCGGTACCGCCGGGGTCGGCGGGGTCGGCGTCACCGGATCGGCGAGCACAGGCGCGGCGGCCACCGCGGCGATGACCGCCATCGCCGCGGTGATCGGTCCGCGCATCCTCATCGCGCCGCGGCGGCCCATTCCGCCTGCGATTCCACGCGGGCGCGGGCGCCCTCGCCGGAGAAGTCGGTGCGCTCCGCGATCGGCCAGGTGAGCCGCGCCACCGCGTCCGTGTTGCGGTTCTCCTCGGTGCTCCACTGATCGACCTGAGCAGCGCACACACTGCCGAGGGCGAAGTACTCCGAGATCTCCCGGTGATAGGACGCCGGACCGTCTTCCAGGCACAGATTCGTGATAATCGCGCTCTGCGGTGCGTCCGGAAGTGCGGATCGACCGAGCCCCTGATCAACGCGACCCGCCACAGTGAATTCGCGGCAATCATCCCACGGCACGTAATCGTGCGGATTCCAGGTCTCGGGGTGGTCGGTGAATGTGTGTTCGGCGGCGGGCTCGAGTTCGCGCGGAATATGGCGATCGGACAACGCGGTGGTCACTCGCACTCCTTAGCTCACCCTCGACAACAGGGCACAGTCGACAATAGCGGACGAATAGTCATGCCGAGCGTCCAATTACGTGATCGCTGGGCGCGGTGACGATGTTCATATCGTCCGGTTCGGCCACCCGGTACAACCCCGGTGGTCCACCCGCCGCGCGCAGCCGGTCCAGGAGATCGTGCGCGCGACCGGCGAGTTCGGGGATGCGCGCGGTCCGGCCGGTCGCGACCGCGGCGGTCAACGGCACCTCGGCGGCGTCGCCGACCATGGCCAGTACCTCGTCGGTCATGCTGAAGGGTCCGGTGCGGGCGAGCGGGTCATCCAGGGGCACCAGCACCGTGCCGCCCGCGGCGGACAGCACCGACAGCGCACGGGAGCCCAGCGGACCGGCCAGCGCGGCCTGGACGCGGCGGAGCTTGCGGCGGGCGGCGAGCGCGCCCGCGCCGGGTCTTCGCTCGTCCGGGTGCGGCGGAATGCCCAAGGCCACCACCTGGTAGGACCGCGCGATCGAAATGCCGGTCTCGCGGGCGAGCTCGCCGACGGCCTGCCCCCCGAGCAACGCCGAGACCAGCGTCTGAGCGGCGGTCTGATGTTCCCGGGCGACCGCGCGATGCTCGTCGACGTAGGCGGTCGACGCGGCCAGGGTCACCATTTCCAGCACGCGGACCGCCAGCCGCGCGCCGGCGAGAAAATAATCCGCCCGCTCGTCCGCGACCTGGTCGGCGAGGAATTCCAGTCCGTTTCTGATTTCGTCGTGGTATGCGCCCAGCACCGTTTCCAGCGCGATACCCTCGCGCGCCCAGCGTGCCGCGAATCCGGCGATCTCGGGAGGCCGCGTTTCCGTCGTCGACGTGCGTGGAGCCAGGAGTTCGACGGCCGTAGCCAAACAGTTCCGCGCGGCGGTCGCCACATCGCCGGACGCGTCGTGGCCGGAGTGCTCGGCCAGATGTGCGACGAGTTTCGATGTCAACATCTCGGTACTCGTTCTCGGCTGCCTGCCCGTCATGCCTACCGAAGGTTAGCGACCGATCGTGATGAAATCGAGATATGCGGGTTCGAATCAGGTAACTCATCAGGGACCGCCCTACGTGTTGGGCGGGATCACAAGCACTCGAGCCATTCGGAAATATGGCGATCTACGTCGCGGCCCTCGGGTGGTCGGGGTATGCGACGCAGCGCCGACCGCGCATTCCGGCGCTGCGTCGTGGTCACCCTAGAGCCGTCTCGACCGCCCTGAGAAGTGCCCGTGCACGCCCTCGGGAGGGTTCATCGGCACCCATCACCGCGATTGGGACATCACACAAGCCGCGGCGCGGCGCCCTCATCCGGCGTTCGCGGGCAGCCGGGTTAGGTTGTCTCACAACGTAACCAGGCGACATTAGTGGGATCTCCGATGATGGGCGCCGCAACGGGCGAACCCGCTCACCCATGCCTTACCGTCGCAGCAGTGCCGGACCCCTCGTTCGCCGCGTTGTGGCCCGGCACGCGACGTGCCCGCTGCGCGGGTCCCTACCCTCGCTCGGCGGGCACGCCGCACTCGGGCTCAGCCATGCCCCCAGGTGAGATCCGCGGCCACCCATTCGGATTCCCACCGCCGCAGGCGCCGCCGGTCCAGGCCGCGGCGCACCAGCCAGTAGCTACCCCCGAGCACGGCCGAGACACCGCACAGCGCGCCCGCGGTGAGCAGAACCGCTTTGCTGGCGGCCTGGGTCGAGGACGGCGGCTCCACGATGACCCCGCCTTCGTTCAACCAGATCGACACGGTGGAACCGGGCTCCACGACCGTGGTCGACTGATAGTCGGCCGTGTGTGTCACGCCTTCGGCGTCCTTCCAGGACACTCGCGCGGGCACGACCGGCGCGTACAGCGGGGCTTTTCCGACCTCGATCACGGTGGCGTCGACCTGGTGCAGCCGGACCGTCTCGGCTTGCACCGCTGCCGTTTCCACGCGGTAGATCGTGCCGCCGACGGTGACCGCCAGCACGGGAACGACGATCAAGAACACCAGGACAAGCACGGCGGCCAGCCCGGTTTGCAGGCGGTCTTCCCTGCGGCGCAGGGGATTTCGGTCCAGCCCGACGCGTCGGCACGTCCGGCGGTAGATGCTCACCGACCCGGTAGACATGACGGTGACTCCTCGGAACGGAATTCGGCAGTGAGGGTGAGGAGGGTGTCGAAGAACTCTTCGACGAGGCCGGGCAGGCCCATCGGGTCCGGGCCCGCCGCCCAGCTCTGCAACGCCGCGAGCAACATGCCCGCACCGGCGGCGACGGCGGCGGCCGGGCGTGGATCCGTCTGCGGATCCACCCCCAGCCTCGCCGCGATGATCCGGACCGATTCGCGCTGTCCGTCGATGCGGATGCGCTGGTAACCGGCGAACAGCTCGGGCTCGTCCTCGAAACGCTGGAACAGTGCCCAGCGCCGCGCCAACAGCGCGGCGCGGGCGCCCCCGTACTCGGTGGCGAGCCAGTCGTGGACGGCGTTGCGATAGGCGACCAAGGGCGGCTCGGACGGCGGTCGACGGCACAGCGCCTCGTTGAACAGGTGCACGTCCTGATCGACATCGCCGAGAATGGCCTCCTCGATGGAGGCGAAATGCCTGCTGAAGGTGCGTCGGGTGACACCGGCCCGCACCGCGATGTCCTCGACCGCGACCGCGTCGAGCCCCCGCTCGGTGAGCAGATCGAACGCCGCGCGCGACAGCGCCTCGCGACTGCGGCGAGTGCGCAGCCGACGACCGTCCAGACCGACTCCGTCGTCGCTCATGAATTCAGCCTACCCCTTATTGTCCCATTGGGACAATACTTTGCTGTGGCCTGGCCCACTCCCCGCACGAGCACGCACTGCCGCGCCGTGTCGCCATGGACGGACGCTGTCAGGCTTGCGCGCGGATTCCTGGTTCGTCGACGGTCGGCGGGGCGCCGTCACGCATCGCTTCCAGTAGTCGTCGGGAGTGTTCCGGCGGCGGCGCGAGTACGGAAAGCTGGTTCAGCACGGCGTAATACGCGTCCAGATCGGCGACCTTGTCCAGATAGAGCGCGCCGGTCAACTGCTGGAGGTAGACGATGTCGGGCAGGTCCGCCTCGGCGAAACGCAACACGGTGAAGGCGCCATCGGCCAGTGCGGGCCCACCCACGTGGTCGGCCAGGATCTGGATGGTGATGTTCGGCCGCGCCTCCGCCCGCAGCAGGTGCTCGATCTGGGCACGCCAGACGGTGGAGCCGCCGATCCTGCGGCGCAGCGCGGCTTCCTCGATGATCATCCACAGCTGCGGGGGCTCCGGCCCGGACAGGATCTCCTGGCGGCGCATACGCAGTGCGACGCGACGCTCGATCGACGCCGCCGACTCACTCGCATGGGCCAGGCCGAGCACCGCGCGGGCATACGCCGGCGTCTGCAGCAGTTCGGGCACCGCTCGCGGCTCGTAGCCCCGGATCAACCGCGCCGCCTGCTCCAAACCCAGGTAGGTGTCGAACCACTTCGGCAACCAGTCGTTGTCGCGCGCCCACCAGCCCGAGGCGTTGGCTTGCCTGGCCAGCTCCAGGTACCGCTCCCGCTCGTCGGGGTCGGTCACCCGATAGAGGTCGAGCAGGTCCACCAGGTCACGCTCGCGGCAGCCGGTGCGGCCGAGTTCCAGCCTGCTGATCTTCGAATGCGACCCGCGAATGGCTTCGCCCGCGGCTTCGCGAGTCAGGCCGCGGTCCTCGCGTAGGCGGCGCAGACGACCACCCAGCATCATCCGGAGGACCGTGGGCCCGCCGCCGGCCCCGGGATGGTCACCGGAGCCGAAATCCGTAGCCTGTCGCACCTTCGAAGGAGGCATCTCCCGAGTGTGCCACGGGCGCCGGTCCTCAGCTATGGCCGAAAGGCCTTGTACCCGCGAATATTCCTGGTGCGCCGGAGCATCCGGTCAGGCGGCGCCCGACGGTTGATCCATGGTCTCCGGTTGGCGCTCGCGCAGTGCCGCGACGAGCTCTCTGGTGTATTCCGGTGGCGCGGCGTGGACCGAAAGCAGGTTCGCCACCGCGCGATAGGCGGCGAGATCGGCCTGCTTGTCCAGATACAGCGCACCCGTGAGCTGCTGGAGGTAGACGATGTCGGGCAGATCCGCCTCGGCGAAGCGCAACATGGTGAAGGCCCCGTCGGCGAGCGCGGGGCCGCCGACGTGATCGGCAAGCACTTGCACGGTGATGTTCGGCGCGTCCGCGGCCCGTAGCACATGGTCGAGCTGGGCCAGCCACACCTGCGATCCGCCGATCCTGCGCCGCAGCGCCGCCTCCTCGAGGATCAGCCACAGCTGCGGCGGGTTGGGTCTGCTCAGGATTTCCTGGCGGCGCATGCGCAAGGCCACACGCCGCTCGATCGCCTCCTCGTCCTCATGGGGATGGGCTAGCACGAGCAGGGCGCGCGCGTAGTCGGGAGTCTGCAACAGCTCGGGTATCACCCGCGGCTCGTAGCAGCGAATCAGCTGCGCTCCCTGCTCCAGCCCGAGATAGGTGTCGAACCACTTCGGCAGCCAATCGGAGTCGCTCTGCCACCACCCCGAGGTGTTGGCCTGCGCGGCGAGTCGCTTGAACTCGGCGCGCTCCTCCTCGTCGGTGACCCCGTACAGGTGCAGCAGATCGACCAGGTCGCGTTCCCGGAACCCGGTCCGGCCCAGCTCGAGGCGACTGATCTTGGAATGCGAACCGCGAATCGCCTCGCCCGCCTCCTCGAGCGAAATGCCGCGAGCCTCGCGCAGCCGTCGCATCCGGCCGCCCAGAATCATCCGCAGAACGGTCGGTCCACCTTCGACGGCCGGAGCCGTTGCGCGAGTGATGTTTTCAGTTCGAGGCCGCACTACCGAAGCACGCATGTTTCGAGTCTCCCATGTGCGTTCGCCACACTCCAGCACCAACCCGGTCGAATCGGCGCGTATTCGCAGGTGCAAGCACATCCGCAAGATCATCGGACGGCAATACTGAGGCATGCTGGGATGCAATCGAATACACCCGCAGTCGACGTAGTACCTGATCGATTCCGCACTGGTCTACACCGGTCGCTCGATCGAGCGATCGGCTGGGGCACCGGGGCCCACATCACCCATCCCAACCCGTGGTCTTCGGGACATCACAGCGAAGGGGAACCGGCGCCTGCCGCCCGCCTGGACGAGCTGCCGCTGGGAGCGGTCAGCGCAACAGCACCGTCGCCGTCGCGCGCCCGAACAGCTTGCGCCCCTCGGACGTGGCGGTCAGCGCGATGGTGGCGCTGCGGCTGTCGGGATCCAATTCCTTGACCCGGCCGCTGAATTCGATCGCACTCGCCGTGGTCGCCGGTACCGGTGCGAACGACGCGAACCGAACCGCATACTTCGCCACGGCGGCTGGATCACCGAGCCACGACGTGAGATACCCGGCGCCGAGCCCCATCGTGAGCAGTCCGTGCGAGACCACGTCGGGCAGGCCCGCGCTGCGCGCCACCGGGTCGCTGAAATGGATCGGATTCGAATCACCCGTTACACCAGCATAATTCACCAGATCCCCGCGGGTGAGCCGTGTCGTTCGGGGGGCGAGCGTCATGCCGACGGACAACTCCTCGAAAGGAACGATCGACCGCGGTGTCCGCGGCTGGTCGGACGAATCCGGTTGTGCCGGTTCGTCGAAGCACTCGACCAGACCGGCGTCCTCATCGATCGCCCGGGTGGCCGCCGCGGCCGACCGGTCGGCCGTGGACTGCCCGGTCATGATCACACCGTCGACCGTGGCGCGCAGATCGGGGGCGAGATCCACGCCGGTCTGCGCCACCGCGGTGCTGTAGGCGGTCTGCAACACGTCCTTGTGCTGGTTGGTGAGCACGTTCTTGGTGACCATGAAGTCCTTGTCACCGAATTGCCGGAACGACTCGATGTAGGAGTCGCATCGCAGCTGGTCGCCTGCCATGATCGGGCGGTGCACCTGGATGGACTGCTCGGTCTGCAAGACCTGGCCGAGGTCGTAGCCGGTGAGCACGGTCTCGAACATCTTGCGCTGCATCAGCAGCAGGATGATCGAGGAGAAGGTCGGCGGCGCGATCAACCCGTCGAAGCCCAGTTCCGCGGCGGCGTCTTCATACCAGTGCGCCGGATGGCCGTCCTGCAGCGCTCGCGCGAACTCACGGATCTTCTCTCGGCCCACCTCGTAGTGGTCGGTCAAGCGGTAATGCCGACCCACCAATGCCATTGCCTGCTCGGACGCGGTGGTCGTGCTGTCGTTCATGTGCCCTCTCGCGAAATCTGCTTCACCCCCCGGTCCGGTCCACCGCGTTACCGGATAACTCCCCCGGTGCCGTCACACGGTCAGCACTCGTCGGGAGCCTCGACCCCGCGCAGCCGATCGTCCAACCAGACCATGGCCTCCGGGTAACCGAGCGCCCCCGCGATGATGTGCTCACCGAGAACACTACGGTACACAGCTGGCACGCCGAGGCGGCACTGTTCCCAGTACAGGTTGCGTGCGCCCTCGGCCGGGATCCAGAACTCCTGCTCCCCGTTATAGATATAGAGCGGAGCCGCCGATTTCACGCCTTCCATCCTGGTCACCCGATAGACGTCCGCGGCGAGCGCCGAGTGCAGCGGGTCCGGGTAGTTCGCCGCGACATCGATCGGCAGCATCAGCAGGCCCGCCAGTCCGTAACTGCTGCCGCACATGTCCTTCACCGGCGAGGTCGCCACCCACTGGGCGAGATTGTTCATCCTGGCCAGGATTTCCGGTCGCTCGCGGCCGATCCCGAACACCGCGCCCATGAACACCGCCGAGGCGAGATTCCCGTTCATGCTGCGGGCCAGGATCTCGTAGTCGGCGGGCACCCCGCCCAGCGCGGCGCCAACGATCACCTCCGCCAATTCCGGTGCGTAACCGGCGATCAGCTTCACCGCCCCGTGTGTGGCGATGGCTCCGCCGGAATAGCCCGCCATGCCGAACTTGCTGGCGCCGAACTCCTCCGGCAGCAGTCCACGGACCGCCCTGATCGCGTCGAGCACCGCGTGACCGGCCACGATCGGCTCGGCGTAGGCCATCGACGGACCCTCGTGGTCGGGGATCAGCACGGCGTATCCGCGCAGCGCCGCCACGTGCGTCGTGGGCGGCACGAAGTCGGTGACGCTGGTGTCCGGGTGCAGCCCATGGGCGAGGGTGTATCCCGGGGTGCAGACACGGCCGAGTGCGTCGATCGGCAAGTTGTTCACCACCACCGGCCGCGGGCCCGGGCCCGGCCAGGCCGCCGCGGGGACGACCAGCGTGGCCGTGGCGTACGACGGCGCGCCGTGCGCATCGGTCGTGCGGTACTTCACCAGCAAGGCCCGCTGGATCGGCAGCAGCATCAGCGGCGCGGTCGTCGCGCTGACATCGCGGACATCGATGACCTGCCCTTCGATCAGCTCGTCGAGGTTCGCGGGACGCAGATCGAACATCGGGTCACCGACGGGCGCGGGCATAGTGGCCATGCGCAGCGCCGCCAGGGACGGCGTCAATGTGGTGGCCTGCTGCGTAGGCGAACTCGGCTCCGGCAGCGGCGCGATCGGCGGTGGTGGGATCACCCGATCGATGAACTGCTGCAACTCGGGCAGCAGCCCACCGGGCGGCGGGTACACGCCGGACACGTCGGGCAGCGGCGGCGCGGGCGTAGGCTCCGCGGCGGCAGGGCCCGCCAGGACCGAACCGGCGACGAGCAATGCGACCGCAACGGCAGGCAGATATCTCATGGCACACGCCTTTGGGTGCGACGACTAATTCCTCTGGCACCCGGGCGTTACGGCTTTCGACCCCCGCATCTCCCCTGTCGGACCGGGAGCCAGGACGTCAGGCTACGTCAGTACCCGCAACTCGAGGCGGGAATGCCTCGAGTTGTGTTGTCGCGTATCCATATCGCAACAACCGGAGCCAGACCCGTGTGGAGACAACGGGTCCGGCTCGGTCGTCGCGTTCGGTCGATCAGCAGTTGCTCGGTGCGGGCTCCCCTCGGAAACGGGCGTCCAGCCAACCCAGTGCCGCCGGAATGCCGAGCACCGCTGCCGTCAGGTGGTCGGGCACCGGGATCTGCTCGGATTGCACCTTGACACCGGCGGCGCACCACCGCTTGTCGGTGTTGACCACCGCGTCGATCGGGATCAGACCGTCGATCGGCGAGTGCCATTCGAACACCGGCGTCTTGGGGACACCGTCGTAGAGCTCGAGGCTGTTCTCCTCGACGACCGCGCGCGCGGTGTTGTCGTTCATCATCGATGTCGTCTTGGCGAAGTCCAGCGCACCGCGGCCCGCGCCCGCGGCCAGGATGTCGTTGGTGCAGCTGTTGGCGATCTGCGCGCGAGCGGCCAAGCCCCGCTCGTTCAGCTGGTCGCTGAGCGGGAAGCGCTGCGGATATTCCCGTTCCAGCCCGAAGCCCGCGGCCAGCGCGAGCCCGAACACCGGATGCGCGTTCAGCCCCAGTCCCTCGAGCATCTTCACCAGGTTCATCGGCACACCGCCCATGGCCGCGCCGGCGATGTCCAGCTCGGGCGCGTATTTCGGTTGCAGAGCCGCCGCCCACGCGGTCGCCATACCGCCGCCGGAGTATCCGACCATGGACACGGGGCTGCGCTGCACCCCGAGCTCGGCGACCTGCTTCACGGCGCGGATGCCGTCGAGAGTGATCTGGCCACCGAGTTTGGCCGCGCCGTAAGCGAAGTTCGGCCCGAGGTGGTCGGGCAGCGCGACGCTCCAGCCCCTGGCGAGCAGCACGTTCCAGCCCGGCGCTTCCCGCACGATCAGGTTCGGGTCACCGGTGTAGAGGACACGCGAGACCGAGCACTCCGAGCCGAGCCCGTTGATGATGTGCTGGAACGACAGCAGCGGGCCGTCGGTACGGTGCGACTTGGGGGTGAGCACCGTGGTGGTCGCGGCGATCGGCTTCCCCTCCGAGCTGGTCGACCGGAACCGCACCACGGTCACGGTGGTCTCCGGGAAGATCGCCAACGGTGGCATCACCCTGGTCGCGATGACATCGCCCGGCTTGCGGTCGGCGATGTCCGCGGGTGTCTGGTAGAAGGGATCCGGATCCGGATCCGGGTACAACGGCGCGCTGGTTGCCGCACCGGCCATGCTCACCACCAGCGCCAGGCCCGCGGCCATCGCGCCGATCGCACGTGCGAGACGTCGTCGCCCCACTCCCCTACCCAGCGAACGTGGGTCCTGACTCATCGAACGTGTGCCTCCTGAATCGTCCAACGCTGTGATCATCCTCGACAACATGACCCGCGTAAGGCACCCTTGCACCGCGAACATGTTGACAGTTCACAAGTTTGGGGCGTACAGCCGGTAGCCGCGACACTCCCCGGCTCGTGACTGTACCCCACCGCCGGGTGCCCGATCTGTGACATTTCCAGCCGATAACCTGGTACATGTTCTCAGCATTGGCGGCCCTCTACCGTCAGTCGGTACGGCGCGGCTGCCGCGCCGTACCGGAAGGAGACGGTGGCATGGACGGCACCTCGTGCGACGACACCCAGGAGACGCCGACCCGGCGGATCACTGTCTACTTCGACGGACGCACCCCCGAGGACGCGTTGGTCCTCGAATACGCGGCGACCCGGACCGAGGCGTGGGAGTTCACCTCGGCCGCCGTGCACGCCGGGCTCACCGTCACCGTTGACGGCGATGTTCGACCCGACCTGCGCAGGCTACCCTGCCGCTCGCTCTGGCGCTGAGTACGCGAACTCAGCGCCGATCCAGCACCGCGCGCAGGAATGCGAGCGCGTCGGGAAACGCTTCGCGGGCCGCACCCAGATGATCGCCGGGGTACCAGCCCACACGCAGATCGGTTCCAGCAGAATGCAATTGCGCGATCAGTTCCAGCGTCAGCGGCGCGGGCACCTCCAGGTCCGTCAGTCCCTGGCCGAGAAACAGCGGCACCGAGTAACCGCTCGTCGGCACCCGCAGCATCGCGCGCAGTGCGGCGAGCAGTGCCGGATCCTCCAGCGGCCGCGACAGCATGGCCCCGATGCCGATTCCGGACACCTTCGCGTCGGCCTCGACCGCACACTCCGATTCCACGATCCGCAGCACGTCACGGCCCACCGGCGTCAGATACCCGTCGATATCGAGTTCCGGTGCGCTGGAGCTCAGCCCGGCCAGCAGCATGCCGAAGTAGGCGGTGGTCTTCTGCAGCGGCAGCCGCGGCAGCCACGGCCCGGCGAGCGGAACCACCAGATCCAGATTCGACGGCGCCCCGGTGGCGGCCGCGCCGCGTAACTCGAGCTCCGGCGCGTCACCGGGCGCGAGCTGGGCGGTGAACAGCGCCGCATGCCCGCCTTGGGACTGACCGAACACCGCCCAGCGCGTGCCGAGGGAGGGGGCGACCGCGCGCGCGGCGCGCACGCCGTCGATGATGCTCCGCGCCTGCGCCGGTCCGTCCAGGTAGGGATGGACGCCGGGCGTGCCGAGTCCGACGTAATCGGAGACCACGACCGCGTACCCCGCGCGCAGCAGATCCGGGTACACCGACGTCAGGTAGTAGTCCCGCGGTTGCAGCGTGAACGCGCACTGATCGGCGATGCCCGACGTGCCGTGCGCGTAGGCGACGATCGGCCACCCGTCGTGCGGCGGGCTGCCTTCGGGCAGATACAGCACGCCCGTACTCTGCATCGGCCCGCGCGGACCTCGCGACCAATAGGTGAAGCGCTCGGCCGTCACGGCTCCCCGCACATGCAATCGCCCGGCCAGTTCCACCAGATCCGTCACGGTCCCTGGCGCGTCACCCACCCGCGCGTCGGCGCGCCCGCCCAGCGCGACCGTCATCGAGACCACGACGCCCGCCACCCCCGCCATGATCCGTCCACAACGCATGACCGACTATCTCCAGCCCGCGCCGCACCGGCAAGCCACCACAATCGGTGGCCCGACCTTCACCTACCTCGTCGGGCTCCACCGGCCTCCGCTCGGCGCGGGCGACGGACGGACTTGGCCCGGCTACGCCCTCCGTTCAGTCGGTTCGGGTTTCGCACCTCCCGCACGCTGCGGGGCGCGGACTGCATCAGGAACGCCTTTCATGCGGCCATCCCGGTCTTCGGTCCGCCCGGTCCGCACGCGACGGACCTCGTCCCGCCGCGCCCATTAAGCTCGAGGGAGCACGCCCGACGGTGCCGAGGAGAACACAGGAGGTTCGATCGTGGCGCAGCGGTACCCGCATCGCCTCCTCCGCCGGCGCCGGGTCGCCGCGCTGTTGTCGGTCGGCCTGCTGTCGGTGACGGCGGCTTGCGGTGCCGACGAGCCCACGATCGCGACGACCACGACGACGACCGCCGACGCGACGACCGCCACCCCGAGCCCACCGGCATCCCCGGCGCCGACCCCGCTGGGCGCCGCGCCGACCGTCGACCCCTACGCGGGACAGCCGCTGGTGGACCACGTCACCTGGACCGAAACGATCGACGGCCCCCGGCTGCTCGTCTTTCCGACCCAGGCCGGACGGCAGACCACCTTCCCCGGCTCGGACGAGCGGGCGTGGCAGGAGGTGCTGACCCTCTCCGCGGACGCCGACGCGCCGGGTATGCGCGACCAGTTCCTCTGCCACTGGGCGTGGGCGCGGCTGGTGCAACCGGCCAAGCCGAGCTGGAATTTGGAACCCTGGCGTCCGGCGGTCGGGTATCCGGCCACCGTCGAAGCACGCTGCAATCCCGGCGGCCCCGAGCGCTAGCGCGGGTGCCGCCTACACGGAAAGGAGCGATCCATGCGCGTCGTCATCGCAGGCGGACATGGGAAGATCGCGTTGCTGCTCGCCCCCTTGCTCACCGCGGACGGCCACGAGGTCGCCGCGCTCGTCCGCAATCCCGAACACGCCGCCGAGGTGCGCGCCGCAGGCGCCGATCCGGTGGTGTGCGACCTGGAGAAGGTCGGCAGCGACGACCTGGCAGACGTCGTAAAAGGCGGTGACGCAGCGATTTTCGCCGCCGGCGCCGGTCCGGGCAGCAGCGTGGAACGCAAGTACACCGTGGATCTGGGCGGTTCCGTCCGGCTGGCCGAGACGGCCGAGCGGACCGGGGTGCGCCGCTTCCTGCAGATCTCCACGATGGGCGCCGGTCGGCCACCCGCGCCCGGCACCGACGAGGTGTGGGCGGCCTATGTCGATGCCAAGACCCGAGCCGAAGACGATGTGCGGGGACGGGATCTGGATTGGACCATCCTGCGTCCCGGCGTGCTGATCGATGCGCCGGGCACCGGACTGGTGACCCTCGCCCCGCCGCCGGTCGGGCGCGCGAGCGTCCCGCGCGCCGATGTGGCGGCCGTTCTGGCCGGGCTCCTGCCCGCCACGCACACCTTCGGCAGGACGCTCGACCTCGTTTCCGGCGACACTCCGATTAGCCAAGCGATTGCGCAACTGGCCGACCGAGCCGGACGAAGCTAGCCGCAGCCCTTGCCGATCGACCCAAACGGTCACGATGGGAGAACAACCGTGTTCAGTCGTATCGTCTCGATGAAGATCCGCCCCGGCTCCCGCGCCGAGTTCCTGGCGGCCATATCCCGCAGCGCGGACGCCTCCGTGCGGACCGAGCCCGGCTGTCTGCGCTTCGACATCTGCGCAGATCGGGTGGACCCCCACCGCTTCTTCCTCTACCAGCTCTACACCGATGACGAGGCGGCCGAGGCACACCGTTTCACGGAGCATTTCCTCGCTTGGCGGGAGGCGGCCGATCAATTCGTCGAGCCGGGTACACAGATCGATTACAGCACGGACGTCCTGTTCGGCCGCGAGTGAATCATTCTCGCGAGCACCGCGTCCGCAAACCCGAGCAGCCGAAATGCGCACTGCGCACGTGCAATCGATCGTGCAGATGTGCTTGCATCTGAAAGGCACAGCGACATAAACTCAGTGCCGCAACGCTTTACAGGGGACCACAAGGGGAGGCCGTGTTGGCGAACCGAAGGCCGAAGTCGCCGCGGGTTCGCCGCCGCCGAACAGCAGGGGCATTCGAATGAAACAACCACTTACCGGCGGCAGGCTCGGATCAGCCGACGCCGCACTGGCCGACAAGCCAGCGAGTGACAGAAATATGAGCACATCCTCGGCCCGCAGCGGCCACGCGACCACCACGTTCTCCCGGGAAACCGCCGTGGCGTATGTCATCGATGCCGTCGAATCCACCGGTGCGGCAACACGGCACGACTTCGATATCGAGCGAATCGTCACCACCGCGCACGCCATGGCCGACGATTGGGATCTCGACGCATTACAGCCCGCGACGTTCTGGCGAATCGCCTCCAGCTTCATCAAGCAGTAGACGACGGTGCCGCCGTCCGATGCCCGGTGGTGCCGAATATCCCTGTGTCACGAGCACTTGCGTCGAGCACGCCCGACGCCCCGCGCGGACAGCCAGCTGCCGGTGGCGCCGGGCTTCACCCATGGCTGCCGTCAGTGCGACCTCTGGTGACGAAGTGCGGACATGACGAAGTCCACCCCGATGCCGGGGTGGACTTCTCAGGCAGTTCGGCCGTTCGACCTGCCGCCGCGCGTGCTCAGCGACCGGCGGCGTACTTCTCGATGATCTCGATCGATTTGTCCGGGCGTTCGGCCTGGACGCTCAGCCGGTCCATGACCGACAGGTAGAGCGCCAGATCTTGGCGCCGTTCCAGATACAGCGCACTCGTCAGGTGTTCGAGATACACGATGTCGGGGAGTTCCGCTTCCGCGAAGCGCAGAATGCTGAACGAGCTGCCCGCCGCGGCGTGCTCGCCCGCGGAATACGGCAGCACCTGGATCGTCACGTTCGGCAGGTCGGCCAGCGTGATCAGATGCCGCATCTGCTCCCGGTGCACCTGCGCGCCACCGACCGGCCGGTGCAGAGCGGCCTCGTCGATCACCGCCCAGACCACCGGCGGGTCCGGCCGGAACAGGATCTCCTGCCTGCGTTGCCGCACCGCGACCCGCCGATCCGTGTCGGCGTCGTCATATCCGAGCGCCACGACCGCCCTGGCGTATTCGGGGGTTTGCAGCAGGCCGGGCACAAGATGCGCCTCGTACGTGCGAATCTTGCTCGCGGCCTGCTCCAGACCGAGATAGGTGCCGAACCACTGGGGCAGCAGATCGTTGTAGCGATGCCACCACCCGGGCTCGTTGGCCTGCCTGGCCAATTCGAGGAACGATTCCCGCTCCTCGGGATCGTGGACGCCGTAGAGGGTCAGCAGGTCGCGGATATCGCGTTCCTTGAAACCGGTACGGCCCAACTCGAGACGACTGATCTTGGCGTGCGAACCCCGGATCGCATCACCCGCTGCCTCGCGGGTGATGCCCTTCTTCTCCCGGAGCTTGCGCAATTGGCCACCCAACGCGATGCGTAGCACGGTCGGACCACGTTCTGCGACAATGGATTGCACGTGGCCATCGTCATCGGGTTCAGCGATCATCGAGTTCGTCTCCGATACTCCGGGGTTGCCCACAGTGTGTCACAACCACCGGTCGCCAAGACACACCGCACCGACCGCTAATGCTACCGCTCAGCTAGTCAAATAGTCGAACTCTCCGGCCTTCGCGCCGCGAACGAACGCATCGATCTCCGGACGCGTATAGAACAGCACACCGCCTTCCGGATCCCGCGAGTTGCGGACCGCGACCTGGCCATTGGACGCTTCGGCCAGCTCGACGCAATTGCCGCTCGGATTGCTGAAGGAACTCTTACGCCAAGTTCCGACGACCTTGTTGGTGGATGTATCCGACATCTTGCCCACTCCTCCGTTACCGCAGTTCGGCGAATCGGTTCGTGCAGATGCACGTTCAAACGTTCTTGCATTTGCACCAACACGGGACGATAGCACGAAGTTCGCCCCTTGTGCCCCTGCGAAATCGGGCCATCCGGACCAGATTGTGAAACACGATCGCGTCGCCCGAGAACACCGTGATCAGCTGGCCGATCCCACCGGACGAGGTCACGCCAATCTTGTAGTGTCACAGTGCACATCGGATGTACCAGTCATTCGCGACACCCGCAGCGCCCACCCGCACGGCAGTGCCGCAGACCCGTTTCGCCAGGAGTCCCTCATGCCCGAAGACCACACCCCCCTCATCCGGACCGACATCCCGCACTCCGCGCGGATCTGGAACTACTGGATGGGCGGAAAGGACTACTACGAGATCGATCGCATCGCCGGCGACGCGGGCATCGAGGTCGACCCCGACATCACCACCATGGCGGTGCAGTCTCGCCAGTTCCTCATCCGCGCGGTGCGCTATCTCGCGGGCGAGCAGGGCATCCGCCAGTTCCTCGATATCGGGACCGGCCTGCCCACCATGCAGAACACCCACGAGGTCGCCCAGAGCGTCGCGCCCGAGTCGCGGATCGTCTACGTGGACAACGACCCTCTGGTGCTCACGCACGCGCGGGCGCTGCTCACCAGCACGACGCCCGAAGGCGTGACCACCTACATCGACGCCGACTACCACGACCCCGAGCGAATCATCGCCGATGCCAAGAACGTCCTGAACTTCAACGAGCCGATCGGCGTGATGTTCATGGGCGTGCTCGGCCACGCGAAGACCTATGACGACCTCCTGCGGATCGTCCGGACGGTGCTCGACTCGGTGCCCTCCGGCAGCTATCTGGTGATGTGGGACGGCACCGACGACAGCAAGGCGTATGTCACGCTGTGCGAGAACTACACCGGCACCGGAGGCACTCCTTACGTTCCCCGCCCCCAGGCTCAGATCAAGGCTGTCTTCGACGGCCTGGAGTTGGTCGAGCCGGGTTTCGTGTCCATCACCCAGTGGCGCCCGTCCGAGACCCAGGTGGGCGAGATTCGTCCCATCTCGGCCTACGGCGCGGTCGCCCGCAAGCCGTAAGGCCCCTGAACGCCAAACCGCAAGCGGCACAGCGGCGGTCGCCGGTTCCGGACCGGCCGACCGCCGCCGTTTTTTCTCCGACCGATCGTGCAGATGTACTTGCATCTGTAAGTGACGG
Source organism: Nocardia pneumoniae NBRC 100136 (assembly GCF_000308755.1). Lineage (GTDB taxonomy): Bacteria > Actinomycetota > Actinomycetes > Mycobacteriales > Mycobacteriaceae > Nocardia > Nocardia pneumoniae. Next base: position 129,791 of record NZ_BAGF01000040.1, on the reverse strand, counting down.
AGGCATAGACTCGGATATGAAATCCGGGAGGTACGCAGGGAGTTCGATCCCGCGTCGCCATCGCGCCAGCCTCCCATCGCACGTCGGACGCAAGGGGCAGTCGAATGATCCAGCCATTCCGAACTCCCCATCCGGTCGCCGTCATCGATGGCGCCGGTGCCGAGCCGTTGCGTCAGTACCCGGCAGCGGATTTCTCCATGTCCGACTGCGCGGTGGAGCCGGGCGGCCTCACCTACCGGCAGGCCCGCGACATCCTCACCGCCCATGAGGTACACGGCCCGCAATGCAGGCAGTGGCTGGCCGCCGCCGCCTACCTATCCGCCGGGTTGGACGACGAGTAAGTCGCTAAAGGGTTGGCATGCAAACACTTTGGCATACCGCTGCACTGCTCCCGCAGAACCGTGACGTACCGGCCGCGAAAGATGTCGAGTCATCCGGCAGCCCATCACGCAATGCACTGGACCGGCCATCGATCTCACCGATCACTCCCCGCGGACACGACCGTTTCGTATAGTGATCCGATCGGACTCGGGCGTCCTTTCTCGCACGCCCGATGTGGCATTTGGAGCGAACTCGTCATGACCTACTCCGCGTTGGACCTGTCCGCTGGTTCGTCCGACTCGGCGCTGGAGATCGGCGGACAGCCGGCTTCGGTGCCGCTCCAGAACACCGACCGCGTCGCCTCACGCATGGTCGGATATTTCGAGAACCGCATGGCCCCCTGCCGGACGCTACCCGGCGAGCAATTGCGCGGAGACGTCACCAAACTCACCCGTAGCTGCCTGAGCCTGGCCGCCGAGATGCTCGACCGGCGCGCCGTGCCGGACGACGAACAGCTCGGCGCGGTGCGCGCGGCCGCGACCCGCTGGGCCCGCGAGGGCGTACCGCTCAGCACCATCCTGCGCGCCTACCACGAGGGGCTGCGGATCGCGCTCGGTCTGGTCACCGCGCGGGCCGAGGCGGATGACGTGGGCGAGGTGCTGGTCGCCACCGACCTCATCCTCGAGCTGCTCGAGGCGATCACCGCCGCTGTGTCGGACGCCTACGTCGAGGAGCAGCACTTGGTCGCCAAGGAGCACCAGACGGCCGCGCAGACGCTCGCCTCGGCGCTGCTCAGCGGTCGCGGCAGCTCGGCATTGGCACGGCAGACCGGCATTCCGATCGCGGAGTCCTATCAGGTTGTCGCGCTGTCGATTCCGGAACATCCGGACGAGCGCGATCCGCGCGTCGACGGGAACGTCGCCGCGCGCCGCAAGCTACGCAGGCTCCAGTCGGAGCTGGCCACCGTGTTCGCCTCCCGTGCGCTCGCGCTGCTCAGCATCAAAGGCGGCACCCTACTCATCCCGCTCGGCGACGACGCCGAGAGCGCCCTCACCGACGCGACGCTCGACCTGTTGACCGTCGCGGCCGATGTCCCGCTCACCGCGACCGTGGTGGCCAGCGAGACCGATCGGATACCCGAGTCCGCCGATCAGGCCCACGAGCTGCTCAATCTGGTCCGCGTCGGCGAAAGACCGCCCGGTCTCTACCAGATGTCGGACCTGGCCGTCGAATACCAGCTCACCCGCGGCGGCCCGGCGACCCGGCGGATCGCGACCATCCTCGATCCGCTCGACGCCCATCCCGAACTGTTCGACACCATGCGCGCCTACCTCGGCAACGACATGAACCGCCAGCTCACCGCACGCCAGCTCTACGTGCACCCGAACACCGTCGACTACCGGCTGCGGCGCATCACCCAGCTGACCTCTATCGATCTGGCGACCTCGGCGGGCATCTCGCAGGCGGCGATCGCGCTGCTGGCGCGCGACCTCGACCGCAGCGTCGCCCGGCGCCTGTGACGCCCGCGCCGTGACCGAATCGTGGCCTGTAACGGATTCGTGCTGGTCACCGAACCGCGAACTTGCGATCCTGGTAGTGCCGCGACGTCTGGATGGTGAAATATGCGAATTTCGGAGATCCTGCGCAGGAAGGGCAGCGACGTAGCCACGGTCGCACCCGACACGACGGTGCGCACCCTGCTCGCCGCGCTGGCCGAGCGGAATATCGGCGCGGTAGTCGTCTCACCCGACGGCAACGCGATCGCGGGCATCGTCTCCGAGCGCGACGTGGTGCGCAGTCTGCACGCCCGCGGTGCGGACCTGCTGGACACGCCCGTCTCGGAGATCATGACCTCCGACGTGCGCACCTGCGCCCTCGACGACCGGGTCGACGGCCTGCGCCGCATCATGACCGAGCACCGCATCCGGCACCTGCCCGTGGTGCACGAGGGCAGGCTGGTCGGCATCGTCAGCATCGGCGACGTGGTGAAGAGCGCGATCTCCGAACTGGCGACCGAACGCGAGCACCTCGTCGAGTACCTGCAGGGCCGGTACTAGTACTGGCTGAGGTCACCCAGATCGGCCGAGAGCCAGTGCTCCGGCCGCAGATGGACCGCGACCTGCGCACCGAAGGCCTCGGCCGCCTTCAGATAGCCGTCGACCGATTCGGCGGGCAGGTACCGCGCGGCCATCTCGCGGTGCATCTCGTCGGTCATCGGGGTGATCCGGGTGACCGGGCCCTCGACGCTCACATACCGGACGGTCGGCTCCAGCTGCTGCACCATCAGGCTGAACCGGCCGGCTTCCCGGATGTGGCGCATCTTCTGCGACTCCGGGCCGGTCAGCACCCACACCTCCGCGCCGGGACGGTACTGGTACCAGATCGGGACGGTCAGCGGGCCACGACCGGCGCCCGTGGACACCGAGAACGCCGCGATGTGCGGCTGCGCGAGAAACTCTTGACGCTCTTCCAGGGTCAGCGGCATGTCGTCCAGGCTAGTCCTGAAAGTCATTGTCCACGAGAAATCTTCGTAGTCCGTACCAAAAATGCGTATCGTAGGTGGCGTCCGAGCAGCCGATGAAGGGAGCGTCACGTTGCGGTCCCCGGCCTCGAGATCGCCGATCACGCGGGCGGAGGCTCCCCGGCCGTCGGCACCGCCCGCGCTCGCCCCGGCCACCGTACGGGCGCTGTTCCCCGCGCTCGCCGACGCTACCGAGATCTACCTCGACAGCGCCGCGACAACGCAGAAACCGCTGCCGGTCATCGAGACGATCCAGCGCTATCACAGCGGCGGCACCGCCAACGTGGGACGCGGCACCTACCCGTGGGCCACCGGCCTCACCGCGCGGATCGCTCGCGTCCGGGAGCGGGCCGCCGCCTTCATCGGCGCCGAGCATCCGGACGAGGTGGTCTTCACCGGCGGCGCCACCGCGGCGGTGAACGCCGTGGCGCTGTCCTGGGGCCTGGCCGCGCTCGCCGACGGCGACGAAATCCTCTACAACCCCAGCGATCACGCCTCGAACGTCTACCCGTGGCTGCATCTGCGCGGGCTGCTCGCCCGGTTCGGGCGCCGCATCCGGTTGATCCCCTACCGGGTGACCGGCGCCGGTGAGGCGGACACCGACGACATCCTGGCCAAGATCACACCGCGGACCCGGCTGATCACGACCAGCCATCTGCACCACGTTTTCGGCGGGCTGAGCACGTTGGAGGAGCTGCGCGGGCGCATCGACCCCGCCATCCTGCTGTGCTTCGACTGCTCGCAGAGCGGCGGGCATCTCCCGGTCGACGTGACCGCGATCGCCGCGGATTTCGCGATCTTCGCCGCGCACAAGATGTTCGGCGCGCCGGGCACCGGAATCCTCTACTGCCGCAGGCGCGTGCACGACCGTCTCCTGCCGTTCCTGCCCGGCGGCAACTCCGGGGTGCGGCCGGACGCGACCGGGCTGGCCGCGGGGACGATGCCCGGCCTGCTGGAGGGCGGCACCCCCAATATCCCCGGCATCCTGGCGCTGGGCAGCGCGCTGGAAGTGCTGGAATCGTTCGGTGTCGGCGCCATCGCGGTGCACAACCGCACCCTGACGCTGCGCCTGATCGATGGCTTGCGACAGGTCCGCGGCGTGGAGTTCCTGCCCGGCCCCGCGCATGCGGCATGCGCGGTGGGCTACGGGATCGTCTCGTTCACGCTGGACGGGATCTCGGCGTCCGATCTGGGATTCGTGTTGAGCGAGCTGGGTTTCCTGGTGCGCACCGGCGCGCACTGCGTCCCCGCCGTGGACGACGGCGCGGGCTCGGTGCGGGTCAGCACGCACGTCTACAACACGCCCGACGAGATCGACCGGTTCGTCGCGTGCGTGCAGTCCGTCGCCGAGGAGGTCACGTGAACATCGACACCCCGAGCTACGACCGGCGGGCCGCGTCCCGGGTGCTGGCCGAGTTGGCGCAGCCGGGGTTGTTCACCACCGCGCCTGCGCCTCCCACGCCGCGTCGTTTCGAATTGACCTGCGTCGCGTTACGTCCGGAGGCCGGGAGCCATCTCACGTATTCGCAGCGGCTGTATCTGGAACGATTCATGCGGCCGTGCCGCGCCGACCAGGTGACCAGCGCCACGCACCGAATCGCCTGGACCGACAGCGACGGCATCCCGAATACGGGCCATTTCCGCGCCGACGGTCTCGGCCCCTCGGTGCCCATCGCGACGCGCGAGACCGTGCTGGCGCTGTGGCACGCGCTGGACGCGAATCCCGCTTTCGCCGAACGCGTCTCGACGCTCGGGCCGCGAGAACATGCGGTGCTGACTGGCACGACCACCGATCACGATCCGCGCGACATCTTCCGGGTCGGCATCGAAGCCGCCGGGCGCACGCTGGCCCAGCACGCGCTGCTGGCCGGGCAGACCCGGTACCGCGACGCCGCCGAATTCGCGAGAGGGATAAGGGATTCGGGACTGTTCTCCGCGGTCGCCACCCGCTGGTTCTGGGAATTGCAGGCGTCGACCTATCGGCGCGGCATGATTCCGGTCAGCCTCGTCGCGCAGACCGACGGCACCGTCCGCTATTCGGCGGAGACGGTGGCGACGCTGCGCGCGATGAAAGAGGCCACCATCGCCGACGCGCACGCCGTCATGCACCGCGCCACCACCGCCGAGGGCCTCACGGTCGCGGAGGCGATCGCCAAGTACCACGACGATCTCGATCTGATCTCCCGGCAGTACGCGCTGCTGCCCGCCGGGAGCCACCCCGCCTGCCTGGCGGCCATGCCGCATCAGCTCGACAGCGGGCACTACAGCATTCTCCCCGAGCTGGTCGACCGGTTCGTCACCGTGTTCACCGAGATCGTCGATCGCTGCGAGGTCGTCGAGGTGAGCGCCGAACTCGACGAGGCGACCGCCGACCGCGCCGCCACCGCCGAGGACCAGGTGTTCTACGTACCCGACATGACCTGCAAGCATTGCGTCCGCACCATCGGCGGAGTGCTGGAGTCGATGGACATCCGCGTGCTCGACATCGATCTGGACAGCAAGCGGGTGGTCGCGGAGTTCCGCAGTCCGCGCAACCGGGCCAGGGCCTTCGAGGCGATCCGGGACGGCGGCTACAACCCCGTCGCGCAGCGGCCGGACGCCGCGGCGCGGGCGGCGGCCGCCGAACCCTCGGAAGCCGCGGTATGACGGCATGGCCTCCGGCGCTACCGGCGAAGCTGCATCCGCTGGTACGCGCCTTCCTCGACGCGCCAGGCGCCGTGACCGAGACGCTGGCGCGGTTCGGTTCTCCGGCGCACCTCGTGTTCCCGCAGGTCTACTCCGACAATCTGGCCGACCTGCGCGCCGTGCTGGAGCGAGGATTACCCCGGAATCGAATCTGCTACGCGCACAAGGTGAATCAGTCGCGTGCGTTCGTCCGCACCGCCGAGTGCGCGGGCATCGCCATCGACGTCGCCTCACCGTTCGAACTCGCCGCCGCACTCGACGCCGGGTTCGATCCGGCGCGCATCGAGGTCACCGGTCCGAAGGGCGAATCCTTCCTGCGGGATGTCGTCGGCCGCGGGGTGACCGTCAATGTGGACAACCTGTGGGAACTGCGCCGGATCGCCGAGCTCGCCGCAGCATCCGCGAAAGTGCCGGTGCTGCTTCGTCTCTCCGGATTCGATGCCGGACAGGTGAGCCGGTTCGGCGTGCCGCTCGCGCACCTGGGGCAGGCGTTCGATCTCCTCCAAGCGCATCGCGGACGTCTTACGTTCCTCGGCTTCGCGTTCCACCTCGACTCCGGCGATCTCGGTGAGCGGGTTCGTGCGATCGACGCCTGCCTGCGGGCGATCGAGCAGGCCTACGATCGCGGGCTGGCGCCGTCGGTGCTGGACATCGGCGGCGGATTCCGGCAGGTGTTCACCGCCGACGCCGAGCGGTTCGACGCCTACGTGCTGGCGCTGCGCGAATCGCTGCTCGGGCGCGGCGAGCCGATGAGCTGGGGCAGCAATACCTTCGGCTATCACGTCGCGGGCGGCGCCGTGCACGGGATCCCGGTGTTCCACAAGTACGCCAACACCGTCCCCGCGGCGCGCATGCTCGAAGACCTGCTGGCCGCGCCGTTGGAGCGGCACGCAGGGCGCACGGTGGCGCAGGTGGCGGGCGAGAACCTGCTGGAGGTGTGGCTGGAGCCGGGCAAGGCGCTGGTCGACCACGCGGGCATCACGGTGGCCACGGTCGAGTTCGTCAAGGAGGCCGCCGACGGCAGCGTCTTGGTGCACGTCGATCTCAGTCGTGATTCGGTCACGCCCGCCGACCAAGAGGTGATGGTCGATCCGATTCTCCTGCCCACCGATGCCGCCCGGACCGCGGATCTCCGCCCCGGACCGGTCGGCGTGTACTTCGCCGGACGGCTGTGCTTGGAACGAGATCTGATCACCAATCACAAGGTGTGGCTGCGGGCCGAGCCCCGGCCCGGCGATGCTGTGGTGTTCCCGAATACGGCCGCCTACCACATGGATCTGTCCGCGGCCACGGCCTCGATGCATCTGCTGCCCGTCAAGCTCGCCGTCACCCGGAGCGCCGACGACTTCCAGGTCGTCCCCGACGCGGACTACGAACCCGACGTGCGCGTCGCACCACCGCGGCCCAACCGTGCCGCGTCATCCGCCGAACACCGCCCCGCCAGGCCGGTCCGATCCGTCGAGGCTTCCTGATGCGCTACGACCACATCACCGAACTCATCGGCAACACGCCCTTGCTCCGGCTCGATCCCGCGGTGCACGGGCTGGCGAACGTCGAGCTCTACGCGAAGCTGGAGTCGCACAACCCGTTCGGCTCGGTCAAGGATCGAGTGGCCTGGGCGATGATCCGCGACGACCTGGACGAGATCCGCGCGAGCGGACAGACGCTCATCGAGGCCTCCAGCGGCAACACGGCCAAAGCGCTGCGCGTTCTCGGGGCGGTGTACGGCATCGGCCTGCGCGCGGTGACCAACCGGATCAAGGTGGCCGAGGTCCGCGAACTCCTCGAGCTGTTCGGCACCGAGATCGTCGAACTGCCCGGACTGTCCGAATGTCCGGACCCGACCACGCCGAACGACGTCTACTCGGTGATCGAGTCCACCATGGCGCAGCGGCCCGGCGCGTACCACCACCTGTCGCAGTACACCAACGAGAAGAACGTCGAGGCGCACTATCACGGCACCGGACGGGAGATCCACGAAGACCTCGCGGCCGACGGCATCACCAGGATCGACTATCTGATCGGCGGGCTCGGCACCACCGGATCCACCCGCGGCACCGCCACCTACCTGCGCAAGCACAATCCCGAATTGCGAACCGTCGCCGTGGTCTCCGAGCGATCGGACTTCATTCCCGGAATCCGATCGGAGAGCGAGATGTGGGATGTCGGGCTGTTCCAGCCCGAGTTCTACGACTCGATCGTCACCGTGGCGGCGGGCGACGCCGTGGACGCGACCCTGCGGCTGGCGACCGGGTACGGCGTGCTGGCCGGGCCGACCAGCGGCGCGAGCTACGCCGCCGCGCTGGACACGCTTGCCGCGGTGGATCTTTCGTCGGTAGACCGGAATGACCCGATCGTCGCGGTGTTCATCGTCTGCGACCGGCTCGAACCATATCTGTCGTATATCAAGAAGCGCAGGCCGGAGCTGTTCGGCCGCACCGAACGCGAAGCGGAGCCGACCGCGCGGGAGCTGGCCGCGACACCCGTCCTGACGCCGGAGCAGCTCGCCGAGCTGGACCGGACCGGCCGCCCGACCATCGTGGACACCCGCGGCGCGATGGCCTACCGCATCGGCCATGTGCCCGGCGCGCTCAACATAAGGGACGACCAGCTCGATGACATGTTCGCTCACGGCATCCCGTTTCCGCGGTCGCGTACGGTGGTCTTCGTCTGTCCCGTCGGCGAACTGTCCCTGCGGTTCGCCGCGCGGGCCCGGCAGGCCGGATACGACGCCGCCAGCCTGGCGGGCGGCGTCGTCGCATGGCGCGACGCGGGACTGCCCCTGGAGCGCGGCTGACCAGGTACGCCGCCAGGGCACTATCGTTGGGCCGTGCAGACAGGTCAGGAATCAGACGGAGACGCCGGCCCACGGATCTGGGGTGGAACGACGCTCACCGAGCGCAGAGAGGCGCGCCGGGCGGCGCTGCTGGAGGCCGCGCTCGATCTGATCGGCGAGTCGGGCGCGAGCGGCGTCACCATGCGCGCGGTGTGCCGCAAGGCGGGCCTCACCGACCGCTATTTCTACGAGAGCTTCGCCAGCCGCGACGAGTTGCTCGACGTGCTCTACCGCCAGGTCGCCGACGAATTCCTGGAGCCGATGACGGCCTTCGCCGCCACCGACGACCCGTCCCGTGATCGCGTGCTGTCGGAAATCCTGGTGGACAAGGTGCTGGCCGATCCGCGCAAGTCACGGCTGTTCCTGGTCGAGCCCTATTCGAGCACCGGCCTCGGCCAGACCACCTTTGCGGTGATGCCGGTGTTCACCCGGATCATGCAGGACCATCTGTTCGCCCACATCGATGACCCGGTCCAGCGCAGGCTGGCGGCGGTGACGATGGCCAGCGGCAACGCGGGCATGTTCTCCGCGTGGCTCAACGGGTCGTTGCGCGCTTCCCGGGAGCAGATCATCGAGCACTGCGTCGCGACGCTCACCGCGTACCGCTCGCTGTACCGCTCCTGACGGTTCTAATCGCCGGACCGGCCACGCCAGTAGGCCAGGGTGTCCTTGGTGCGGACGGTCGAGGTGTGATTGGGCCCCAGGGCGCGCAGTTCCGCGACCAGCAGCACCTCGAGTTCGGCGATGGCCCGCGCGAGATCGCCGTCGCGGGCGCGACAGGCGGCGAGATCGTTGCGGGTATCCAGGGTGTCCGGATGTTCGGGTCCGAGCACACGCAGCCGGTCGGCGAGAAGTTTCTCCAGGTCGGCGATCGCGCCAGCGAGGTCCCCGCTGTCGGCGCGATAGGTGGCCAGCCGCCCGCGGGTCAGCAGGGTGTCGGGGTGCTCGTGCCCCAGCACGCGCAGGCGGTCGGCGAGCAGGCGGGTGAATTCGGCCCGCGCCCCGGCCAGGTCGCCGCTGCGGGCACGGAACGCCGCGAGGTTGTTGCGGGCGCCGAGCGTCTCGGGGTGATCGGCACCGAGGACGCGCAGATAGTCGGCCACCAGCTGTTCGAATTCCGTGCGGGCCCCGGCGAGATCGCCGCTGTCGGCACGCCAGTACGCCAGGCTGTTGCGGGTACGCAGGGTGTCAGGATGGTCCGGTCCCTGGACCCGGGCGCGGTCGGCGCGCAGCTGCTCGAAGAGGGTGATCGCTCCGGCGAAATCGCCGATGTCACCCCGATTGGACGCGAGATTGGTTCTGGTGCGCAGGGTTTCGGGATCGTCGGGCCCGAGCAGGCGCAGCTGGTCGGCGAGCAGCCGCTCGAACTCCGCGCCCGCGCCGGAGTGGTCGCCGCAGTGGGCGCGGTAGCTGGCCAGCCGGTCCCGGGTGTTCAGCGTGTTCAGGTCGTCGGGGCCGAACACGCGCAGCCGGTCGGCGAGCAGCAGCTCGAAATCGGTGATGGCGCCGACCAGATCGCCGCTCTCGGCCCGGTGGTAGGCACTCCGGTGGCGGGTGATGAAGGTGTCGGGATGGTCGGGGCCGAGCGCCTCGACGAAGTCGGGCAGCCACGCGGCCCACAGGTCGCGATCGTCGGCCGATCGCCCGGTTTCCAGCTTCACCAGGAAGTCGATGGCCAAGGCGGAATCGCCGTAGGCCAGGCAGTGGCGCACCGCCGCGCCGCGCGCGTAGTCGGCGGCGCGGTCGCTGGGGGTGGACTGGATCGCCGCGACGAGGGCGCGGTGCGCGTCCGTGAGCGATACGCCCAGCCTGCGGCATTCCTGGTCCAAGGCGGGCAGGAACGCGCCGTGGCTCACGCCGAGCGACTCGCGGACGGTACCGGGATGACTGCGGATGATCAGTGCTCCGAGATTCACGGCGATGTCGCGGATGCGGGCGGTGTTGAGGTCGACACCCAACGACGCCAGTGCCGCGTCCAGCAGTTCCAGCGGCAACACCGGGCCCACCCCCGCCGCCACCAGCACGCCGAGCAGAGCGCCGGTGGCCTGGGCGGTTTCGGACGCCAGCGGCCGCATCGCCGTCTCCAACCGCAGCGCGACGACCCGATCCAGGCCGATCCCGGCGGCGACGGCGCCGTCGGTCAACCGCCCGGCCACCTCGAGCAGCAGCCGCGCCAGCAACCAACCGCCCGACACGACGCGCGAACCGCGCTTGTCCGTCGGCGTCTCGGCCAGCAGTCGCTGGATCCAGCCGATCCAATCGACCGGGCCGATCGGCGCCGTCCCGCGCGCCGTCTCCACCACCGCGGCGATGTCGTCGGCGCCCGGTTCGGCGACCTCGATCCGGTACATGTGCGCCAGCGCCGGGTCGTACTCGACGCCGGTGCCGGGCCGGATGCCGACGATCACGCGGACATGCCGCAGATCCTCGCGCCGGGTCAGATCGGCGATCGCGGCGACGAGCAGTCGCCTGGTCCCCTCCTGTGGCTGGTTGAGCCCGTCGAACACCAGCGTGACGCGGCGGCCCGCGGTGGATAGTCGCGTCAGCGGATGGCGGACCATGGTGTCGAAGATGTCGGACTCGTCCCTGGTCCGATGGCTGCGCGCCGCCCGGGACGCCTCCGCGAAGCCGGGCACGCGCGCGCCGAGCTGCGCGGCCAGCTCCGCGGCGACCGACTCCACCGAGCTGTTCACCGTCAGGAACACCGCGGCGGTGATGTATTCGGGGGTCACGGCGAGCCCGTCGACCAGGCTGGGGCGGATCAGCAGGGCCAGCAGCGTCGATTTGCCCACCCCCGCTGGCCCCAGTACCGCCCGCAGCCGATAACTGCCCGCGTCGACGATCGCGGCGAGGCGCTCGCGCACGTCGGGGGTCAGCAGCAGCCTCCTGGTCAGCTGGTCGACGAAGCCGGCGGCGGAGCGGCCGCTCACCGCGTCCCGGTGTCGCGCGGTGTTCGGTACCAGCCACAACCCCGGGTCGACGCCCTGCTCTGTCGACACCGCGCCGGAATTGAACGAAAGATGTTGCGGCTGTTGCTGGGTACAGTGCACCGCGACCGGGTCCACGAGGTCCGAGGGCAGCAGGTTCTCCCCGCGCAGCGGCAGCCCGGTGTCGAAGGTGGCCAGCATGGTCCTGGTGAAGCATCCGGAGAACGCGGGGCCGTCGCCCGAGGCGACCAGCAACTCCATCCGCCCGCCCGCCTGCGCCAGCAGATCGGTCCACCGGCGCGCCGCGCCCTGCACGCCCTGCCCGGCCTCGCACGCGTCGACGAGCATGACCAGCCCGTCGAGCGCCGCGCGATCGAGCCGCTCCCTGATCTCCTGGGTCAGGTGAAACGCGTTGTGCGAGTTGGGCGCCGACGGCGAATCATGCCCGAGCAGGTAGAAGTCCTCCGCGTTGGTCGACACCCCGTGCCCGATGAAACCGAGCAGCAGTGTGGCCTGGCGCTCCGACGCCGCCGCGAACGCGGCGTCCACCGCCGCGAACAGTTGGGCCGCAGTGGGATTCAGGACCGGCCCGTCGAGCTCGGTCGCCGACCGCCAACCGCCCGCCCCGGTCAGGCTCGTGTACAGCCCGGTGGCCAGTTCCTCGGTGAACCCCAGTTCCCCCAGTGCCGCACATTCCGAACCCACCACCAGCGCGAGACGCCCTCCCATGCGAAAAACATACCTGCGCGACCGCGGCTGATCCGAGCTGGCATCGTGCCAACGCGATATCGAAAGGCGCTGCGCGAGACGTAGGGTGACGGTGCGAGCGACAGAAAAAGGAGATCGTGGGATGACCGACCCGGTGGTGGGTTTGACGGGTACGCTCACATCGCCGATCCGGGGCGCCGGGACGCTGGGCGAGGTCCTGGTCGCGATTCGAGGGGGAACCGAGCTGTACATCGCACAAGCCACCGAGCCGATCTCGGCCGGTTCGGCCGTGCTGGTCATCGCGGTCCATCCGGGACGCGTCGTCGACGTCGTCCCGTGGATTCCGCTCGGCCCGGATCCGGCGGAAGGAACCTGAAACAGTAAGGGAGACAGACGTGCTGGGCTACCACGTACCGGACCCGGACGAGGCGATGCTGGTCAGCGGCGCCAAGAGCCGGGACAACGCGCCGTTCAAAGTGATCATCGGACGCGGCGCCTGGGTGGTTCCGCTGTTCCGCAAGGTGCGGTATCTGTCGCTGGCGATGTTCGAATCCGAGATCAAGGAGCGCTGCGTCACCAAGCAGGCGATCCAGCTCGACGTCCGCGCGGTGATCGCGTTCAAGGTCGCCAACGACACCCAGTCCATCGTCAACGCCGCGCAGCGGTTCCTCTCCGAGCAGGAGCGGGAGATGTCGGTGCTGACCGGACGGATCTTCTCCGGGCATCTGCGCTCGATCGTGGGGTCGATGACGGTCGAGGAGATCATCCGGGAGCGGCAGAAGCTGGCCGACGAAGTGCTCGTCGCCTCGAAAGTGGAAATGAGCAATATCGGCCTGTGGGTCGATTCCTTCCAGATCCAGTCGATCGACGACGGCAACCTCGGCTATATCGCCGCGCTGGCCGCGCCGCACAATGCCGCGGTGCAGCGGGACGCGCAGATCGCGCAGTCGCAGGCCGCGCAGGCGGCGGCGCAGGCCGAACAGGAATCCCAGCGCAGGCAGGCGGAATATCAGCGCGAGACGGCGATCCTGCGCGCGCAGTATCAGCGCGATATCGACAAGGCGAACGCCGAGGCGGCGCAGGCCGGGCCGCTCGCCGAGGCGATGGCACTGCAAGAGGTGCTCACCGCTCAGGCCGAGCAGGCGCGCAAAGAGGCGGAGCTGCGGGAACAACAGTTGCAGGCCGAGGTCGTGAAACCGGCGCAGGCCGAAGCCGAACGGGTGCGCATCCTGGCCGAGGCGGAGGCCGACCGCACCCGGATCCAAGCCGCGGCGGCCGCGTCGAACAACCGGATCGCGCTGGACCAGTTGTTGATCGAACAACTTCCGGAAATCGTCAAGCAGGCGTCGAACGGGTTGGCGAACGCGAATCTCACCGTGCTCAACGGACCCGATGGGGTCGGCGAACTCGTGAACGGAATGGTCGGTCAGGGACTGACCGTTTTCCATTCGTTGCAAAAGGCGCTTTCCTCCGACGACGGCGAAAACGCGGGCTAAAGTGACCGAGTAGCGACGGCGACGAGGAGCGGGTGTTGGTGTCCATCGGGAAATTGGTGTCGTTCGACAGCTCTCGGGGATTCGGTTTCATTCGGCCGGAAGACGGTGGACCGGACGTGTTCGTCCATGTCAACGACATCGGTCTGGACGAGGACGAGTTGCGTCAGGGCCGGGTGTTCGAATTCGAGGTGACCGAAGGCGACCGCGGGCCGAAGGCGGTCAATCTCAGCGTCGTCGGCGGATCGTCCGCCCCACCTGCCCGGCACAAGGGAAAAGACCGACCGGGTTCGGGACAGCTCAGCGTCGCCGAACACAAACGGCTGATCACCGAGTTGCTGCTGGACGCAAGCCCCGCCCTCACCGCGGGCGAGATCCTGACCATCCGCGACCGGCTCACCGCGTTCGCCGACCAGCACGGGTGGCTGGAGAACTGAACGGCGACGTCCACGCCGGTGTCGGTGCGGCCACCTACGATCGAGCCGAGGCGGCCACATACCGATGAGTTTGTCGCGGGCGCGACGTCGGTATGGGTGAGGACCGAACCCGAGGAGGATCGCGTGGACCTACCGGTGATGCCACCCGTCCGGCCGATGCTGGCCAAATCCGCGGCCGCGGTGCCGCGCGAGCCGGGCCTGAGCTACGAGCCCAAGTGGGACGGCTTCCGCTGCATCGTGTTCCGCGACGGCGCCGAGGTGGAACTCGGCTCCCGCAACGACCGCCCGCTGACCAGGTATTTTCCCGAGGTGGCCGAGCTGCTGCGACAGGCGCTGCCGGATCGGTGCGTGGTCGACGGCGAGATCGTGGTGGTCACCGAGCACGGCCTGGACTTCGACACCTTGCAGAACCGGCTGCACCCGGCCGCGTCCAGAGTCGCCAAGCTCGCCGCGGAGACGCCCGCCAGTTTCGTCGCGTTCGACCTGCTCGCCCTCGGCGACAAGGACCTCACCGGGGAGCCGTTCGCCGAACGCAGGCGGCTGCTGGAGACGATCCTGGACACCGCGCTCGCCCGCGTGCACCTCACTCCGATCACCCACGACCCCGATGTCGCCGAGGACTGGTTCACCCGGTTCGAGGGCGCCGGGTTCGACGGCGTCATGGTCAAGTCCGACGAGCTGGCCTACCTGCAGGACAAGCGGGTGATGCTGAAGGTCAAGCACGAGCGCACCGCCGATTGCGTGGTGGCGGGCTTCCGCTGGCACAAAGACGGCGCCGGGGTCGGCTCGCTGCTGCTCGGCCTGTTCGACGACGAGGGCCGCCTGCATCACGTCGGCGTGGCCAGCAGCTTCACCGCGGCGCGGCGCAAAGAGCTGGTCGAGGAGCTGGCGCCGCTGCGGGAGAACGCGCTGGAAAACCACCCGTGGCGGGACTGGGCCGACGCCGCGGCCCAGGCCGCGGCCGAGGGCAAGATGCCCGGTGGGATCAGTCGCTGGACCGGCGGCAAGGATCTGTCCTGGGAAGCGCTGCGACCGGAACTGGTCGCCGAGGTCCGCTACGAACACGTCCAATCCGGTCGGCTGCGCCACGGCGGCAGGCTGGTGCGTTTCCGCGCCGACCGCACCCCCGAATCATGCACCTACGCGCAGCTGGACGAGGTCGCGCCGGCGGAATTGAGCGCCTTGTTCGGCGACGGCGCGGCGCGGGCGGAGCATTCGCTCGTGGCGCGGCCGAGCGCCGGTGAGGCGCGGTCATGAGTGAGTCGGTCGATATCGAGGTCGACGGCAGGACCGTCACGATCAGCAACCCGGGCAAGGTGTATTTCACCAAGCGCGGCGAAACGAAACTCGATCTGGTGCGGTACTACCAGGCGGTCGCCGAACCGTTCCTGAACGTGGTCGGCGGACGGCCGTTGTTGCTGGAGCGTTATCCCGACGGGGCATCGGGCAAATCCTGGTTCCAGAAGCGGGTGCCGAAATCCGCGCCGGAGTGGCTGCGCACCGTGGAAGTCTCCACACCCAACGGCACCACCAGCGACGCGCTTGTCGCGCACGATCTCGCCCATATTCTGTGGGCGGTGAATCAGGGCTGTCTCGGATTCCATGTCTGGCCCAACCGCGCCGATAATCTGGAGATCGCCGACGAGTTGCGCATCGACCTCGATCCCTCCCCCGGCATCGCGTTCGCCGATCTCAAACAGGCCGCGGTCCGGACCAGGGACTTGTTCGCCGAAGTCGGCATCGAATCGCGGATCAAGACCTCCGGTTCGCGCGGATTACACATTTACGTCGCCTTGGAACCGAAGTGGGACGGTTATCAGGTGCGGGCCGCCGCGGTCGCGCTGGCGCGTGAATTGGAGCGCAGATATCCGGAGGAGATCACCGCGCAGTGGTGGAAAGAGGAGCGCGGGAACCGGGTGTTCATCGATTTCAATCAGAACGCGCCGCACAAGACGGTTTTCGGCGCGTGGTGCGTCCGGCCCAAGGTGGGTGCGCAGGTGTCGACGCCGATCAGCTGGTCCGATCTGGATTCGGTGGTCCCCGACGAGCTGACCATCGCCACGGTGCCCGCCCGCTACGCCGAGTTCGGCGACCCGTGGGCCGACCGGACGCCGCAGTCGATCGCCCCGCTGCTGGAGATGTCCGAGCGGGACATGAAGGCGGGGCTCATGGACGCTCCGTGGCCACCGCAGTATCCGAAGATGCCCAACGAGCCGCCTCGCGTGCAGCCGAGCCGCGCGAAGAAAGCCGAATAGCCGCGGCCGCTATTCGGTCCACAGCACCCAGGTGCCGCTGCGGCCGCTGACCTCGCACACCAAGGCGCGGCCGTCCGCGGTGCGGCCGGTCTTCGCCCCCGACGCGTCGCACTTGGATCCGGCCTGTTGGACAGCGGTCGCCACGACGTGCGGGCCGGACCAGTGATAGCCGCCCGCGGTGGTGAGGCAGATCAGCGTGCTGCCGTCGGCGCCGGTGCCGATCTGGCCGAGTTGGGCCTCGGTGCACACGGAGCCCTTCGTAACGGGTCCCTGGGCGGTGCTCGGCGGCGTGGTGAGGGCCGGGCTCGGCGCGGCGGGTGTGGTCGTCGCCACGGGACGCTCGACGGCCGTGGGCGTCGAGGCGACGGGCGTCGGCCCGACGGCGGACGTGCGGTTCATCACATCCGGTAGCCAGTTACTCGACAGCAGCACGAATCCGGCCACCGCGGTGATCTCCGCGACGCCGAGCAGCAGCGCGAACATCGCCATGACGCGTCCGCGGGGATGACTGAAGGCGATGAACCCGAACACGATGGCGACCGGGAACAGCCCGAGCAACGCGGCGACCAGCGCGATGATCGCGTACGGATTGACGATGGGCGGTATCTCCACCCGCAGCCGTCCGGTGCGGCGGCGGCTCGGCGGCTGCTCCGGCCAGCGTTCGTCCTCCTCCTCCGGCCAGCGGCGGTCGGGCTCCGGCTCCGACCAGCGCTCCTCCGGCTGTACCGCAGGCCAGCGATCCGTCTCACGCCGTTCCGCTCGTGTCATCCAGGTCCCTCTCCACACCACACACCGCGCAGGAACCTCGGACTGTCCGGACCCGCCCCGATATACCGACACAGAATAGGGTGCGCAACGCCAAATGTTGATCCGAAGTATGCAATATCCGTGATCGAGCCGTAATAACAAACCCTATGGTGACCGGCTCACTGCCTGCGGTGCACCTTCGGCAGCGACTCGGTCACCAGCGTCAGCAACATGTCGGACAGCAGCTCGTGCACCTGCTCGCGGGTGAGTGTGCCCCGGGTGATCCATTCCCGGCCCGCGACCTTCACCAGGCCGCCGTAGGCGCGGACCATCGCGCGCAATTCGGCACCGTGTGCCGAATCCGCGAGCCCCACCATCAGCAGCAGACGTTCGGCCGCCGCGTCGTCGGCGGCGTCCAGGATCTGCTGCACCTCCGGGTCGTCGCCGACGCCCTCGTGGCTGGTCACCTTCACCCAAGTGCTGCCGTGCTCGGCGATGGTGTCCAGCAGCCAATGCACGCTGGCGTCCACGCGTTCGCGCGCGCTGCCGGTGGGCACGACCATGTTGTCGAGCTTGGGCAGCGTCACCATGCGCCGCACCACCGCCAGATAGAGGTCGCGCTTGTTGCCGAAATAGTGGTTGATCAGGCCGCGGGCCACGCCCGCCCGCTGCGCCAACTCGGCGGTGGACACGGCCGCGTACGGCCGCTCACCGAACATGTCGATCGCACAGGCGAGAATCTGCGCACGCCGCTCGTCGGGTTCGAGCCTGCGGCGGCGCGGGAGCGGCGAGTCGGCGCCGTCGTCGGCCGTGGCGTTGCTGGTTTCAGAGAGACCGCGCAATGAGATCCTTCATCACCTCGTTGCTGCCCGCGAGGATGCGCAGGACGCGGGCGCCGGTGTAGAGCTGCGAAATCGGATACTCCGTCATGTAGCCGTAGCCGCCGAACAGTTGCAGGCAGCGGTCAACCACGATACCGAGCTGATCGGTCAACCAGTACTTCGACATGGCAGCGGTGGGAACGTCCAGCTCGCCGCGCAGGTGCTTGCTGATGCAATCGTCCAGGAAGGTGCGGGAGACCGTGGCGATGGTCGCGCACTCGGCGAGTTCGAACTTGGTGTTCTGCATCGCGAACAGCGGTTTGCCGAACGCCTCGCGGCCCTTGGTGTAGTCGAGGGTGAGCCGCACGGCCTTCTCCATCATGGCGACCGCGATGATCGCGGTGACCAGGCGCTCCTGCGCGAGCAGCCGCATCATCTGATAGAAGCCCTGGCCCTCGGCTCCGCCGAGCAGGTTGGCCGCGGGCACCCGCAGGCCGTCGAAGAACAGCTCGGCGGTGTCCTGGGCCTTGCCGCCGATCTTGTTCAGGATGCGTCCTCGGGTGAAGCCAGGGGTGTCGTCGGCGACCTCGGCGAAGATCAGCGAGACCCCCGCCGCGCCCTTGGTCGGGTCGGTCTTGGCGGCGATGACGATGCCGTCGCAGAGCCAGCCGTTGGTGATGAAGATCTTCGAGCCGGTGATCACGTACTCGTCGCCGTCGCGCACCGCGCGGGTCTTGATGTTCTGCAGGTCCGATCCGGTGCTCGGCTCGGTCATGCCGATGGCGAGCACCATGTCGCCGCTGGCGGCCTTGGGCAGCACACGCCGCTTGAGTTCCTCGGAGCCGAACTCGTTGAGGTAGGGCGCGATGATCGAGCTGTGCACGGGAATGCCCATCGAGCCGTCACCCGCGCGCGCCTGCTCCTCGATGATCGCGGCCTCGTGGGCGAACGTGCCGCCGCCACCGCCGTACTCGACCGGAATCGCCGGGCACAGGAGCCCGAGTTCGCCCGCCCGGTTGTACAGCGCGCGGTCGGGATGCCCCTGGGCGACGAATTTCTCCTCGTGCGGGACCACCTCCTTCTCGAAGAAGGTTCTCGCCAGGTCTCGTACCGCCTCGACCTCGTCGTCGCTCCACGCCGCGCGCGCCATCGCCCGATCCTCACTCGCTCCGGTCCGGCCCCGTCGCCGGTTCCGCCCTCAGATTTCCGGACTATTGGCGAGTTGTCAACAAGCGGGCGTTCCTGGGTTCGGTTCGTGGCGCGGACGACCCCGAGAAGCCGACCCTCGGCGGCCCGAACCATCCGAGCGCGGCAGATCGGCCCCTTGCCGAGAGCGGCTGTATCCCCGTGAGCTGCGCCATATTCGGTGTCGCACGTCTCCCCTACCCGGGCGTTTGTTCGTACTCTGCCTATGGCATTACTGACGTGGTGCACGACGGCGACGTGCCCTCCGCATCGGCACGAACGAGGCAGAACATGACCGAACCGCTCGACACCACCGAAACTCCCCGCCCCGACCGCGTCTGGACGGTCACCCGGGACGGCGCCGATCTGGCCGTCTTCGAATGGGGCGATCCGGCCGCCGAACCCCTGGTACTGGTGCACGGTCTCACCGACACCCATCGCGTCTGGGCCACGGTGGCGGCGCTGCTGGCCGACGGTTTCCGCGTGATCGGCTACGACGTTCGCGGACACGGCCGTTCGAGCGCCCGCGGACCGCTCTCGGACTATCGCCTCGACCGGCTGGCGGAGGATTTCTTCGCGGTGATCGATGCCGCCAGCCCGCGTCGGCCCGTGCACGTCTGCGGCCACGGCTGGGGCGCGGTGCAGCTGTGGGAGGCGGTCTGCGACGAACGGGCCAACACCCGCGTCGCGTCGTTCACCGCGATCTCCGGCCCGAATCTCGACCACCTCGGCTTGTGGCTGCGCGCGCTGGCGCCGCGTGCCCACCGGGAGCTCGGCGACCTGGGCTGGTGGTTGCGCGGGGCGCGCTGGGCGCTCGCGCCCGCCGCGATCGCCCGAAGGCTCTACCCGCCGCGCGTGCGCGGCCTGCTGGCGGGGCGGCTCGGCGGCATCGCGCCGGTGCCGGCACGCCTGGCGCGCACGTGGCCTGCGGATCTGGTCGCCGGTGCGCGGATCGCGCAGGTCAACCTGCTGCATCACGTGAGCGAGCCGCGGGTGCGGCGCACCGCCGTTCCGGTGCAGCTGCTGGTGGACACCACCGATCCGTTCGTCCCGGCCGCGGTCTACGACGCCTCCGCGCGCTGGGTCGACAAGCTGTGGCGCTGCGCCGTCCCGGCTGATCATTGGCTGCCGGTGACCGAACCGCTGCTGGTCGCCGAGGCGATCGCCAACTTCGTCGACGACTTGCGCGCCGACCGCGCCGCGATCCGCCCCCGGCGCAGCGGCTGACCGCAACCGGAGGGCTACCCCGCGGGCGGGTTTGCGACAATGGGCCGGTCGCTTGCCCAGCTCACGAAGGATGTCTCCCGCCGCGATGGCCGAAAGCATGATCGATCCCGACGACCTCGCGACCTGCCTGCGGGTCCTGGAGCAGGCCGCAACGCTGGACAAGGATCATCCCGACTCGGTGGCGGTGCAGCGCGCGGTCGGGCACATGTTCAAGAAGCTCAAGCAACGGCGCAGGTCCGCGGCGCGCGAGGCGGTGTCGGCGGCCGACCGGGCGGTGGTCGCGGCCACCGCGACCGGATCGCCGAACCGGATCGATGACGAGACCGCGGGCATCCCGATCAGCTCGACCGCGAGCGGCGCCAGCGCGGGCACGCTGATCCGTCCGCGCCCCTGCTACATCTGTAAGCAGCGCTACACCCGGGTCGACGCGTTCTACCACCAGCTGTGCCCCGACTGCGCGGCGAGCAGCCACGCCAAGCGGGACGCCCGCACAGATCTCACCGGGCGCCGCGCGCTGCTCACCGGCGGCCGGGCCAAGATCGGCATGTACATCGCGCTGCGACTGCTGCGCGACGGCGCGCACACCACCATCACCACCCGTTTCCCGAACGACGCCATCCGGCGTTTCACCGCGATGGACGACAGCGCCGACTGGCTGCACCGCCTGCGCATCGTCGGCATCGACCTGCGCGACCCGGCCCAGGTGGTCGCCCTGGCCGACGATGTCGCCGCACAGGGGCCGTTGGACATCCTGATCAACAACGCGGCGCAAACCGTGCGCCGCTCCCCCGGCGCCTACAGCGCGCTGGTCGAAGCCGAGTCCGGACCGCTGCCCGCGGGCGCGCTGCCGGACGTGGTGAGTTTCGGCAAGACCATGCAGGCCCACCCGACCGCCTTGACCGCCTCGCTGACTCCGGCGTTGTCCGCCGCCGATGTCGCCGAACTGGCACTGGTCGCCGGATCCGCTACCCCGGAACGCATTTCGCGCGGCGTGGCGATCGACGCGGGTGGCCTGGTGCCGGATCTCGCGCACACCAACAGCTGGGTGCAGACCGTCGCCGAGGTGGATCCCACCGAACTGCTCGAAGTGCAGCTGTGCAACTCGGTCGCGCCGTTCATCCTGGTCTCCCGGCTGCGCCCGGCGATGGCCGCCGCCGCGGCGCGACGCAAGTACGTCGTCAACGTGTCGGCCATGGAGGGGCAGTTCTCCCGCGCCTACAAAGGGCCGGGGCATCCGCACACCAATATGGCCAAGGCCGCGCTGAACATGTTGACCCGCACCAGCGCCCGGGAGATGTTCGAGAACGACGGCATCCTGATGACCGCCGTCGACACCGGCTGGATCACCGACGAACGCCCGCACTACACGAAGCTCCGCCTCGCCGAGGAGGGTTTCCACGCGCCACTGGACCTGGTCGACGGCGCGGCGCGGGTGTACGACCCGATCGTGCAGGGCGAGAACGGCACCGACCTGTACGGCTGCTTCCTCAAGGACTACCAGCCCTCGCCCTGGTAAAAAGTCGGGGCCCGTGGAGTTCCCGCGGGATACCCTGGAGGGGTGCTGTACCGGCTGCTGGCCGACGCCACGGCCACCGCGCATTTCGCCTTCGTGGCCTACGTGGTGGTCGGCGGATTCCTCGCGTGGCGCTTCCCGCGCACGATCTGGCTGCACCTCGTCACGGCCGGATGGGGATTCAGCACGATCGTCTTCGGCCTGGAATGCCCGCTGACGCAGATGGAGAACTGGGCGCGCGAGCGCGCGGGCCGGGTACGGCTGCCGTCGAGCGGATTCATCGACCACTACATCACAGGCGTGCTCTATCCCGAGGACGCGCTAGGGCTGGTGCGGTTGCTCGCCGCCGCGCTGGTCGCGGCCTCCTGGATCGGTTACGCATCGATCCGGCGGCAGCGGTGGGGGCTGAACGCTCCGCACTGAGAACGTTCCGGCGCTCGGTCAGGCGGACGCGAGACGGCGCGCGACGAAGTCGGCGACCTGCGCGGTGTGCTCGTCGAGATAGAAATGCCCGCCGGGAAATGTCGCCCGATCGAAGCCACCGCTGGTGTGCGCCCGCCATTCGTCGGCCTGCTCGGGCCGCATCGTCGGGTCCTCCGTGCTGACCAGCGCCGCGATATCGGCGCGCAGCGGATCGCCCGGCTGATAGCGATAGGTCTCCACCGCCTGATAGTCGGCACGGACCGCGGGCAGGACGAGTTCGGCGATACTCGGTTCCGCGCGCAACAGCTCGAGGGGCGCGGGATCGGCGGCCAACCGGATCAGGTCGCCGATGAGTTCGTCGTCGGAGGCCAGATGCAGTCGCTGTGTCTCCTCGAACGTCGGCGCCGGACGTCCGGAGACGAACAGCGTGGCGATCGGCTGCCCGCCGCGTTCGAGCCTGCGCGCGGTCTCGAACGCCACGGTCGCGCCCATACTGTGCCCGAACAACGACAGCCGGTCGATCCCTCCCTGCGCCAGCACTTCCGCGGCGATCCGGTCGGCCAGCACGCCGAGTTCGGTGATCGGCTCCTCGCCCAACCGGTCCTGCCGTCCCGGGTACTGCACGGCGTGCACCGCGACGCCCGCACCGAATCGCAGGGCCAGATTCCGGTACGCCGTGGCCGGTCCGCCGCCGGGTGGGAAGCACAGCAGGCGGTGACGCACGACCGTCTCGGATCGCAGAGTCCGCAGCCACTCCGAATCGATGAACGTGCCAGCCAACGTTCGGTCTCCTTGTCGTCCGTCCCGGCGTCAACGTGGACCGCCCACGGTAGTCGCCCGGTCGTGTTCCGGTCGCACGGATACCTCAGAACCGCGGGATCGCCTTCGAGGGCGTCAGCTTCACATTGCCGGTCCAGTATTCGGAATTCGCCATGACGTGCAGGAGTTCCGACGCCCGAGGGAGATCGCCGGCGTTGGCGGCGTCCAGGTACTGACCGGCGAGGTGGGGCATGATGAACCGGTTCATCAACTGGCCCCGCTCCTGGCTCCAGCCTTCGAACTGCGCGGGCAGCGGATAGTCCGGGTTCGACTGCACGATGTTGCCCGCGGCGTCCCGTGTGATCCTGCTTCCTCCCGCGAGCGCCTCGATACCTCTGATCTTGTCCCGGGTCGGCGCACGGAAGTAGTCCTCGAGATAGTCGCGTTCTTCGCGGGTGAGTTCGGATTCCGCGACGTGGTCGATGTAGCGGCGGTTCGCCAGCCGGTGCGCCGTCTGCTGGAACAAGGCCATGTTGGCGGGTGAGCGGCCCAGCTTGAGCACCGCGAGCGACGCCGCGGCCTCGCCGATGTACTTGTCGCCGTCCCACACGCTGGGCGCGAAGTTCTGGCGATAGTTGTAGGCCCGGATCGCGTCGATGATCATCTCCTGATCGGTGAATCCGGCATCGATCAGCGCGCTGCCGAGATCACCCAGCCCGCCACCGCGATTGACGACGCGGTCGATGGCCGCGGCGGCGCTGCGTGGCGTGTGCCGCCCGCTGTGCTCGCGGACGGCACTCCTGGCCCCCTCCATGAGCTGTTCTCGGGTCCGCATGTAGTTGACGTTCCAGCCGCGTTCGTTGATCAACGCGTTCGATCGCCAACCCCCGAGCTCCGCGCGATTGCGCAGCCGCGCGTGCGGGTCGAGCGGATTGCGTTTGTTGCCCAGCAGCAATGCGGCGATCGGGCTGTTGTTGACGGTGTTTACGGCGGCGAGCGCGGTGATCAACCCTGCTCCGGACAGCGAATGCGACGTGCCGCCTGGGCCCATCCCGAGGGCGGTGCCCGAACCGCCGCCCTTGCCGCCCGCGCCCTGCACGGCGAGGGCGAACCGGTTGGCGATCCAGTCGTTGCCGCGGCTGATACCGGCGCTGAGCCGCTTCAACTGGAGGATGGCCACCACCTCGACGATGGCGCCGAGCACCAACACGACCATCACCTGTCCGCGCGCTTCGCGGAACAGATTGCCCAGGAACAGGACGTAGACCCCCAGAAAGATGGTGTAGGCCGCCATCCGCCCGGCCGCGACGAAGCTGTCCACGATGTTGCGCACCAGGAAGGTCTGCGTGGGCCCGTACACGAATCCGCCCGCCGCGAATCCGAAGATCGACATGAAGCCGTGGTAGACCGAGTCCAGCGCGGCCCAAATGATTTTCAGACCGAGATACACCCCGAAGCACAGCAGGACCGCCGCGCAGAACAGCAGCACCAGACCGGAACCGACCTGTCCGAAGCTCGGATTGTCGGCCTTGGCGTAGGCCGCCGCGTCGCCGCAGGCACGCAGGCCGTTCATCACCCCGGAGTCGTCACCCGACCGCACCCCGGCCGACCAAGCGGCGGCGCAGCGCGGCGACTCGTCGACCACATGCCCGAAGTTCCACACCTGCACCGGCTTCCGCACGAAGTTGTCCGCCAGATCACCCTGCATCGTCGCGATCAGCTGGCCGGTGTCCGGCGCCGCATGGCCGTTGAGCCCGGCGGCGACCGAGATCCCCAGATCTCGGCCCTGCGCCAGCAGACCGTGTGAGGACAGCACGTCGGCCAGCGGCTCGGCGAGGAAGATCGGACCGAGCACCGCGACTCCCACCATCGTGACCACCTGCGCGGTGGCCTTGGCGTGGTGTCCGCGCACCACGAACCAGCCGACGAAGAACGACCCGATCGCGGCGGCGACCGTCATCAGCAGCGGCGTGGCGATCTGGCCGGTGACGCTGTCGGCGACTCCGGTCAGCGCTCGCCCGAACGGATCGAGCCATTGGAAGCTGATCACGAAGCCGATCACCCACACACCGGTGGTCGTGATCACGATGTATCCGACGAACTCCAGGCCGATCACGACCACCACGATTGTCACGATCGGACGCAGCACGCTGCCACCGCTGGACGCGAAGAGGTAGTCGGTCACCCGGACCCCGGCCGAGTCCCGGACGTTCATCCAGCCCACCGCGTCGATGCCGGAGCCGACGCCGCTCTCGCCATCCGCAATGGCCATCGCGGTGGCCCCGACGACGCCGGGAAAGACGAACAGCACGAAGACGAACGCGAGCAGGTACACGACCCGGCGGCGCGTGCGGGACGCGCCGACCCAGGCAAGCCACCGCCCCAGCAGGGCGCGCGGTTGCCAAC
The DNA here is from genome assembly GCF_000308755.1 of Nocardia pneumoniae NBRC 100136. Lineage (GTDB taxonomy): Bacteria > Actinomycetota > Actinomycetes > Mycobacteriales > Mycobacteriaceae > Nocardia > Nocardia pneumoniae. Next base: position 104,527 of record NZ_BAGF01000040.1, on the reverse strand, counting down.
GCGCCGGATCCCAGAACGCCATCTCCCAGGCGGTCCACGAACGCGGCGCTCCGGTATTCCTCACCGTCGCAACGACATCCGCGGCGATCGGGGAAGGGTTCGGCGGCAAGGCAATCGGTTCTTTCCGGTTGAGACTCGGTCAGCCGGGATCGATATGTCACCGGCACATTCCGTCCGGCGATGCTATGTTCCGGGGAAAGACTGCCCGAGGGATACAACCAGCGTGATCGCAAATACCGGGTCACGTCGCTCGTCGCGCGACCAGCAGGGGGGCACCGATCACCCGTGTGGCACCCCTTCCGCAATCGCGCCGAAGCGTATCCGCGGTGGCATGGTGCCAGCACGGGTACGCGCGGCGGCGCGGCACCGATGGGTACGACATCCGATGGGCGATGGCTCCGGCTCCGCGTGACACGGCACACCCGCGCGCCGGCGAAGTTCCCATCCCGCTCCGCAACGCCGCAGGTGGCACCGGAGATCGGCGGCGTGGCCCCATAGCCGTGACCTGCTCGAGCCCGCGCCAAGATCAACCGCGGCCCGCGACTTCTCCGGCGTGGCAACTACGCTGAATCGAGTGAACACGCACGCACGGCTCGTCCATGACTACGAGGCCGGTATCGGTGTCACCGCCTCGCCCATCTCCCCCGCGCCCGATCCGGGTAGCAATCTCGCCGCGACATTACCGGTCTGGGCGCTGGCGGCCGGTTCGGTCGCGACGCTGACGGCCGCGGCGAACCGCATGCGCGAGGCGCGTGGCCTCGATCCGGTCACCCACCGCATCGACCCCACCCGCATCACCGCGGCCTTCTCCAGCGAGAAACTGCTCCGCGTCGGGGGCCGAGCGCCGTCGGTGTTCACCGACCTGTCCGGATTCTTCCCGACCTTCGACGGCTGGGTCCGCACGCACGCCAACTATCCGCACCACCGCGCCCGCCTGCTCGCCGCCCTCGACCTGCCCGAGTCCGCGCCCGCCGACTTGGCCGTCGCCCAGATGGCCATGAGCCGCGCCTCCGATCTGGAGGAGCAGGCCGCCGCCCACGGCGCGATCGCGGTCCGGGTCCGCACGGAGCAGGAGTGGGCCGAGAGCCCGCAGGGACAGGCCGCCGCGTCGGGCCCCGTAGTGGCGATCGCATCGCGCCCCGACCGCGGTGAACCCGGATTGCCCTCGGGTGCGGCGCCTTTGCAGCCGCTGCGGGGCTTGCGGGTGCTCGATCTGACCCGAGTGATCGCGGGACCGGTCGCGACGCGGGCGCTGGCGTTGCTCGGCGCCGAGGTGCTGCGGGTCGATCCGCCGCAGCTGCCGGAGATCTCGTGGCAGTACGCGGACACCTGCCAGGGCAAGCGCTCCACGTTGGTGGATCTGCGCACGCACCGGATCGACGAGCTGATCGCCGCCGCGGACGTGCTGGTCACCGGCTACCGGCCGGGCGCGTTGGAGCGCGCGGGCCTGCGCGCCGCCAGCCGTCCCGGCCTGATCCACGGGCGAGTGTCCGCGTGGGGTGAGACGGGTCCGTGGGGCGGCCACCGCGGCTTCGACAGCATCGTGCAGGCCGCCTCGGGAATCTCGATCCTCGAAGGCGCCCCCGCGGTACCCGGTGCGCTGCCCGCGCAGGCGCTGGACCACGCGTCGGGCTATCTGCTCGCCGCGGGCGTCATCGACGCGCTGGTCGCCCGCGGCGCGGACGGCGTCGGCCGGGACGTGCGGGTCGCGCTGGCGCGCACCGCCTCCTGGTTGCTCGACGCGCCGGATCGCACGCCGCGTCACCCCAAGGCCGCGGCGCCGAACCCGGCACAGGTCGTCCGCCATGGACAGCTCGTCACCGCGACACCCGCCCTCGCCGAATACCCGGATTACGCCTGGCCCGCACCCGCCTACGGCGCGGATCGTCCCGCCTGGCCGCTACCGGCTCGCTGAGGGGCCCCCGGGGCGTCGCGCAATATCCTTGCGGCATCCCGGGCACGCGCATCGCAATCGCTGTTTTCGCCCTCGCGATCGAGCGGGTGCCGTGCTCACCCGAAGCCGAAGTCAGGATTGGAATCGTCCGGCGGAGTAGCGTGTCAGCGCCCGCTCGATGTCGGTCTGGGGGACCTTGAGAAGCTGGGTGGGGACGATCAGGATCCAGCCGGTCTTGCGTTCCATCCGGGGAAGGTACTGAGTCCAGAGCCCGATACCCCCGTGCGGCAGGGGGGTGCCGGGTAGCGGATAGACCAGTACCCCTGACATACCTTTTCCCCGGATTCGCCGAATCGTGACACGGCTGATCTCGTCCCACATGTAGCGGGTGCGCCGGCCAGCAAATGTCAATTCCATCCCCCGCGGACCTATCTGGAGTTCGAAGGCCTTGCGGCTCAGGCTGATAGCGCCCACCAGAGCCATGACGGTCACCAGTCCCATCAATGTGGCTGCGAACCAGAAGAACTCCGGCGACGTGGTGCCGGGGTCCACTGACACGGCCCTGAGCGCCAAAGAGCCTATGAGGCCGATCACAGCCTGGACCATTTGCCACCCAATTCCCTTTCTGACCGGGAACCGCAGGTCGCCGTCTTCGTGGAACGTGCTGCTGCTGACGCGATTTCGCGTGCTGTCGGTCATGGGTATGGGTGCGGAATTCGCGGGATGCGCAGGGTTGCGGCTGAGGGCGAGCTGGTCGATGGTGCCGGTGCCGCGTTGTCCGGGTCGTGGCAGGCCGCGGGCGTTCAGCGCATGCAGGAGTTGGTGGTAGATGGTGGCGAAGGTGAGCAACTGGGGGCCGTCGGGCACTCCGGTGCGGAGCAGGGCGAGTAGTTCCCCGGTGAAGGCGGTGTAGGTGGCGCCCGTGGGTGCGAGGGCGACGGCGTTGGCGGGGGTGGCGGTGAGGGTGTAGGTGCCTTCGATGCCGAGCTGGCCGACAATCGCGTCGTCGGTGCCGCCCATATCCGGAATCGCGCGCCCGCTGAAACAGCAATCGAGGATGAGGACCTTGTTCTTGGCGCGACTTTCGGTGAGCAGATCCCGGACGATGTCGAAAGACAACGCGCTGACGCGGAGTTCCTCGGTGGCGGTGTCGGCCAGCGCGAAGTAGAGGTCGTTGCGCAGGTCGGTGCGCCCGTGCCCAGCGAAATAGACCAGCAGGGTGTCGGTCGGCTCGAGCTTTGCGTAGTGCAGCAGTGTGCGATAGACGGTGCGCACCTCGACCGGATCGTGCACCACGATGCAGTGATCGGGGCGCAGCCCGACGAGAGCTGGATCGGTGAGAATCCCGGCCAGGGCCTCGAGGTTGTTCCGAACCGCAGGCAGGTCCGTCAGCGAACTGTAGGTGCTGGTGCCGATCAACAGCGCGTACGAGCTGTGCGGGTCGGGCAGGCGCACTACGATCTCTCTCCTGCCGAACCTGTTACGGGCGGGCCGGATCCGGACACGTTGGGGTCGACCGACTCGAGAACGGCGTTGACCAGTTTCTCGGGATCGGCGACACGCTGCCCCGACAGGGAGATCTGCCGCCCATCCGGCCCGGTGACCGTGACGGTCACGTCCGCGCGACGTTGCACCAGCCACGTGGACAATGACCGTGCCAGCGCGGCCACCACCGCCGGTGTCGCCGTCGCCAGGACAACCGCGAGCTCGATCGGCACGCCCATAGCCTCTTCGGAGGCCATCGCCTCACCCGCACGTAGTCGACCACGCAGCTCCGGCTCTTGCCGCAACCAATCCCACAGCGACTTCACCACGTCGCCCCGCCCCTCGACCGCGATACGCACCTCGGCCATCGAAACTCCGTACTGACGTGAACCCCGCAGCGCCGTACTGCGCCTGACCATAGCGTGCCATAACCAGAGATGCACCAAGGCACGATTACGAGCAACATTCCGAGCTAGGTGGAGTCCCGGAGGGCCGGGTATGAAGGAGAGCCGTGGCAACCGAGCTGACTGTGTTCTCCGATTACCAACAGATCCATCTTCTCGACAATGACTCGTCCACCGAAGTGACAGACCAATGGTTCGATTCCGCGCTGCCCGACCACTTGGCGCTGGCGGATGACGCGATCGGCATCTACACAGGGGTCAACGGTCACGTCACCGTCACCATCGACGTGGCCGACGCCCCGCCCGCCGATGACAAGGATGTTTTCGACACGGTGACCGAGTGCAGCCTCCGAGCCGACTCCGGCACGTTGCGGCTCACTTGTCCGACCTACGGCGAGAACGACGGTGATCGGGTGACAGTTCCGAGGGGGTGGCTGCGGTTGCGCGTATCCCTGACGAGGTCGCCGGATGACGCGGCGGACTACGACGAGGACTCGGACGATGCCGCCGATCGGCAACACATCCGGATTCAATGCTGGCCTGCCGAACCCAGCGACGCCGTCTTGGTCAAGGGCTGGAATCCCGAGACAGGCTCATTCCACCCCGTACCAACAGACTGAGTTCCGTAACGTCGCTTCGGCCCTGTCCTCGCGACGGGATTGCGCTGGCGTCGATTTGCGCTGCGACCGTGCCGCTGGATGCAAATCCTCCTGGGAGTACGCGGCGATCCGACGAGCATTCGTAATGGTGGCGCGGGGTGGGATTGCGGCGTGCTGTGCTGGTGCGAGCAATGGAACTCGAAGGGAGGGCGGCCATGTCGGAGAACGGATCGACGCTCGCGCGGCGTCAGCTGGGGAAGTATCTGCGCGAGGGACGGGAGGAGTGTGGGCTCACGCTCCAGCAGGCAGCGGCGCTGATTCAGCGCAGCGCCAGCACGTTGCAGCGGATCGAGAAGGGGATGGTAGCGAATCTGCGCGAGGTGGACCTCGAGGCGTTGTGCAAGATCTACGAGTTCGATGCAAACCAGACCGAGGCAATGAAAGCGCTTGCGGCGCGCGGCGATGTGCAGAACTGGTGGAACGAGTACGACGACCTGATCCCCGCCAAGTTCGATTTCTTCATGGGACTGGAGGCTTCTGCACAGAAACTGACGACTCACGAGTCCGAACTGGTGCCAGGACTGTTGCAGACACCGGCCTATGCGAGCGCGTTGATCCACGCTGTCTATCCCGACGACAGCGCCGAGGAGCATGCACGAAGGGTGCAATTGCGGATGCGCAGGCAGACCAGGATCACACGGAAGTTCCAGCCAGTAACTCTTGATGTCATCCTGCGGCAGTCGGTGCTGCACGGCGTGGTGGGCGGCAACAAGGTGATGTCGTCACAGCTGAAGCACTTGGCCGACATAGGAACTCGGCCGAACGTGCGGATTCGCGTACTGCCTTTCAGTGCGGGATTCCCGCTCGGGGTGGCGGTCGGACCGTTCGTCGCCCTGGAGTTCGGCGTGGACACCAGAGGCCAAGCGATCGAGCCGCCGATTGTGTACACCGAATGCTTCACAGGTGATCTGTACCTGACAAAATCCACTGCCCTCGAGCGATACCATCAGGCATACGACAGTCTCGAGCGGGCCGCGTTGGACGATGTTGCCAGCAGAAGGCTGCTGCGGCAAATGGCAAAGGAGTATGCGGGTGATGGTCGACCTATCGACGGCGAAGTGGTTCAAGAGCACCCGCAGCGGCGGTGACAAGAACTGCGTCGAGGTCGCATTCCTGGCGAACGACCTTGTGGGCGTTCGCGACTCGAAGAGCCCATCAGGCCCGGCACTGGTGTTCACCTCGGCTGAGTGGTCGGCCTTCACCGCAGCGGCGTCTCGCGGCGAGTTCGGCCGCTGACAGCTTGCCGCCCTGGGACCTGCGCCTAGCGTGCGGTCAGGGCGGCTACCGCCTGCGCAAGCCGGTCCCCGTCCGGAAGTTTCGCCTCCGGGACGATCGTGTGCAGCACGCCGAGCCCCTGCACGAGCACGAAATACAGCTCCGCGATCGCCTCGGCCTGGTCCTCGCTCAGGTGCGGGTGCGCCTCGCGCAGGGCCTCCGCCATGTCCCGATAGGCCCCGGGCAGGCTTGCGGCGAAGAATTTCTGAGATTCCGGCGAGCGGGCGACGCGCACCAGGTTTTCCATGCTCGCCAGCATGCTGTCGCGATTGTCGGTGAATACCGCGGGCATCGCATTCCACAGTGCGGCGAACGCGGCCAGCGGCGTGGCGCCTTCGCCCTGGCGGATCAGCGCCTCCATGCTGTCGCCGATCGCGGTGCCCAGACCGTCGGCCAGCGCCTCGGTGATCAACTGGTCCTTGGAGCCGAAGTGGTAGCCGATCGCCGCCAGACTCACCCCGGCGGCGGAGGCGATGTCGCGGGCCGTGGCTTTGGCCACGCCGCGCTCGATGATGACTTTTCGTGCTCCCGCCAGTAGATCCTCGCGATTTCCCATGACCATAGGCTACAACGTCTTAGACAAATGTACTAGACGAGTGTACTAATCTCCGCCACCGTCGAGCTATCGGCACCTCGGCGCGGGGAACAGCCCTCCGGATGGCTAGTCTCGTGCTGTGCGGCAGAAGATCATCCTGGACGTCGATACCGGTATCGACGATTCTCTCGCCCTGCTGTACCTGCTCGGCTCCCCCGAGGCCGAGATCGCGGGGATCGCCGCCACCGCGGGCAACGTGCCAGCCGCGCAGGTGGCGGCCAACAACCTCGCCTGGCTGGACGTCTGCCACGCACCCGAGATCGAGGTCGCGCTCGGCGCCGCCGACCCGCTGGCCATCCCGCTGCGCACCACCGAGGACACGCACGGGCCACAGGGCGTCGGGTACGCCGAACTGCCCGCCTCCGCCCGCCGTCTCTCGTCGCGTTCTGCCGCGCGGATGTGGGTCGAGCTGGTGCGCGCGCATCCCGGCGAGATCGTCGGACTCTGCACCGGACCGCTGACCAACCTCGCTCTGGCCCTGCGGATCGAGCCCGAGTTGCCGGTGCTGCTGCACCGCTTGGTGATCATGGGCGGCGCGTTCAACCACCCCGGCAACACGACGCCGACCAACGAGTGGAACGTGCACGTCGATCCGGAGGCCGCCAAAGAGGTCTTCGACGCCTTCGCCGCGGCACCGGCGGACCGCAGGCCGATCGTGTGCCCGCTCGACGTCACCGAGACCATCGAGATGCGACCCGAGCACCTGGTCCGGCTCGCCGAGCGCGCGAAAAGCTTTCCGGTGGAATTCGTTTCGGCTGCCGATTCGCCCGATGCCCGCTCGGTCGCGAGCAATCCGATAGTCCGACACGTCACCGACGCGGTGCGGTTCTACTTCGACTTCCACGACGGCTACGACCTGGGCTACCTCGCCCACATGCACGATCCGTTCGCGGCCGCGGTGGCGCTGGATCCGTCGCTCGCGCGCACCCGGCCCGCGACGGTGGACGTGGAATTGGCGGGCACCATCACCCGCGCCACGACGGTCGCCGACTGGGCGGGCATGTGGGGACGCGAACCCAACGCCGACATCGTGATCGGCACCGACCCGGAGTTGTTCTTCGAACGGCTGATCGCCCGGGTCGGCGATCTCGCCAGGACGGTCCACCCGCCCGCCGCTCAGGAGGTCCGGTGACCAGCGCCGACGACACCGAGTACCTGTCCGCCTTCCGCACCGGGCTCGGACTGCCCGGAATCATCGACGTGCACACCCATTTCATGCCCGACCAGGTGTTGCGGAAGGTGTGGGCGTACTTCGACTCGGTCGGCCCGCTGATCGGCCGAGCCTGGCCGATCACCTACCGCGCCGACGAGCAGGTCCGGTTGAAGACCTTGCGTGACTTCGGCGTCCGAGCCTTCACCGCGCTGGTGTACCCGCACAAGCCGGACATGGCCGCCTGGCTCAACGAATGGACTGCTGCCTTCGCGGCACGCACCCCGGATTGCCTGCACACTGCGACGTTCTTTCCCGAGCCGGGAGTCGAGAGCTATGTCGCCGCGGCCGTACGGGGCGGAGCCCGCGTCTTCAAAGCGCATGTCCAAGTCGGTGACTACCATCCTGGCGACCCCCTCTTGGACCCGGTCTGGGGCCTGCTGGAGGACGCGCGGATCCCGGTCGTGATCCACTGCGGTTCCGGACCGGCTCGGGGAACGCACACCGGGCCCGAGCCGATCGCCGGTGTGCTGCGGCGCTTTCCGCGTCTTCCGCTGATCATCGCGCACATGGGCACGCCCGAGTACGCCGAATTCCTCGACTTGGCCGAGGCGTATCCGAGCGTGCGACTCGACACCACGATGGTGTGGACCGATTTCTCCGAGTCCGACGCCCCCTTCCCGATCGGCGAGCACGGCAGGCTGCGCTCCTTCGCCGACCGCATCCTCTTCGGCAGCGATTTCCCGAATATCCCGCACTCCTACAGCCATTCGATCCAGGCGCTCGAACGGCTGGAACTCGGCGACGACTGGCTGCGTCAGGTCTGCTATCGCAACGCGGCGACGCTATTCGGCATCGAATGACGCGGTTGGGCGTCGAAACGCCGGTCAGGCTGCGACGACCGTGAACCGGATGCGCCGGTGGGCAGGCCGTTCCGCCTCGTCGAGGAGCGCGACCGCGAAGTCCTCCATGGAGATGGCGGACAGACCGTCCGCGCGCGCCAGCAATTCATCCGCACCCAGACGGTAGCTCCCGGTCCGCTCACCCGGCACCAGCTCGGCGGGCGGACTCAGGTACGTCCAGTCCGCGGTGGTATCGGCCCGGCACAGTGCGAGCTGATCGGCGCACGCCTGGGCGATTCCACGCAGTTCCACGGGGAAGTCCGGTGTTTCGTGCAGGGTCAGATCACCCGCTCCCGGCATGGTCAGCGTGGCGGCGCCGCCGACGACGAGCAACCGGACGCCGGTGCGGGCCAGCCCGGCGAGCAGCACCGAGGTGACCGCGGTCAGTTCGTGCTCGCGGCCGGGGGCAGGTCTCGTCGCCGTGATGACGAGATCCCGCCCGGTGCTGAGCGAAACCACGTCGTCGAGGTCGGACGCGTCGCCGCGGCGGATCAGCGCCCCGGCGGGAACGGTGCTCGCCCGAGCCAGGTTACGCACCACGGCGGTGACCTCGTGCTGCCGCGCCAACGCCTCGGCCACCACGCGGCGCCCCACGTCACCTGCCGCGCCGAACACCGTCATACGCATGATCGCGCCCCTTCACTCGAGTTGCTTAGCTCTAAGAAACATAGCTTAGCGCTGAGCTACCAGCGTTATGAGATTACTCACCGCTGAGCTATTCGTTAGAGTGCGGTGGTGACCGATCATGTCGACCGGGTGCTCGCGCAGTGGCAGGTGCAGCGCCCTGACCTGGACGTCTCCCCCATGGCCGTGCTGGGACGCCTGACCAGGCTGTCCCAGCTGACCTGGGCCGAACTGCGCAAAACCTTCGCCGCGCACGGTCTGGACGCCGCGTCCTTCGATGTGCTGGCCACCCTGCGCCGCAGCGACCCACCGCACTGCCTGACCCCGACCGAGCTGATGCGCGCGGCCATGGTCACCTCCGGCGCCATAACCCAGCGACTGGATCGACTCGAAGAACGCGGTCTGGTGCGCCGCTCGCGCAGCGAATTCGACGGCCGCGGCATCCGGGTCACGCTCACCGCCGCGGGCCACGAACTCATCGACGCGGCCCTACCCGATCACGTGGCGACCGAGCGGCGTCTGCTCGAACCCCTGAGCGCCGAGCAACGCGAGCAGCTGGCGATCACGTTGCGGCTGCTGCTGGAAGCACTGGGCGATTCAGTCTGACGAGCACAGCTCCTCGCACAGGCGCTAGTCGGTGAGATCGATGCGGATGGTCAGCAGGTTCGTTCCCAGTGCGCGGACAACCGCGCTGTTCATGCGCGGCAGGGTGGCGAGACGGGCGATGGGGTCGTCATCGGGCAAGGGGTGCGCGGTGCCGTTGTGCCAGCGTCCGTCGATCCGGACGCGAACGGCTGGGTTGGCCATGAGGTTTCGCACGTAGTCGGATCGGTCGCCGTGGTTGGAGACCATCCAGAACTGATCGCCGATCCGCTTTCCGCCGACCGGTGTCGTACGCGGTTGCCCGGATCGGCGGCCGATCGTCTCCAGCAGGATCTGATCCTGCAGCCGTGTGGTGATCGGATTGGCGAGACGACGGTGGAAGACGCGGTCGAGCCGCATCCGCAAGGACTTCCCGGTAGTCACACTTCGAGCTTTGTCGAGACTGACAGTCTCGTCAAGCTAGACTCGCGGCGTGGCCGCATCATCGAACCCCCGCGCGCATACCGGCTCGCGCCGCAACGAAGCGGCGCGTGCGGCGATCCTCGCCGCGGCGGGGGAACTGCTCGCCACCCATGGGAGCTCTGGGGTCACGGTGGACCGGATCGCGGCGCACGCGGGGGTCGGTCGGCAGACCATCTACCGGTGGTGGCCGTCCAAGGACGCGGTGCTGCTCGACGCGCTCGTGCAGTCGGCCGAGCAGGCCGTGCCGGCTCCGGACACCGGCGATCTCCGCGAAGACCTCACCGTGTTTCTGCGCGAGACGTTCACCGCGGCCGGGATGGAACACAACCGGCAGGCGCTGATCGCCGCGGTCGTCGCCGCACAGGACGATCCAGGGCTGGCCGCCACGCTGGAGGAGTTCCTCACCCGGCGACGTGCCGCGCTCGCCGAGCTGATCGAGCGCGACAGAGCGCGCGGGAAGATTTCGAACAACAGACCGGTCGACCTCGTGGTCGAGCAGGCGTTCGGCGTGCTGTGGTATCGAATCCTGTTTCAGCCGAATGCATTACATCCGGACCGTGCGCCTGAGCTCGCCGACGCGCTCAGCGCCCAGCTGGTCCGGGGCGAATGACCGCGTCCGTGCATGCAGCCCTTACCGCGGCGCACTCCGCCACGCTGGCCGATCATGGCCCTCACGCAGCCGAGGATGCGTGACTACGGCAGAGCTGCGGGATGGGCGGTTCGGATAGCAGCAACGAATCGTTGCAAGGGTCCAAGTATCCTCGTCCGGCTGGATTCGCACGATCAGCGACCGTCGAAGGCTCGCAGTAGTTCCTCGGCGGCCAGAGCCGCGGTCAGGGTGCCGTCGCGAACCTGCTTTTCCACCTGCGCGCGAATCGCTTTCACGTCCGGGTTGTCCGCGAGCCTGCGCAGTAATTGATCGTGCACCATGGTCCAGGTCCAGTCGACCTGTTGGCGGCGGCGCTTCTCGTCGAACTCCCCGGCTTCGGTGAGCACGCGGCGATGCTCGAGCACCGTGTCCCAGAACCGGTCCAGCCCGACCCCGTGCAACCCGCTCATGGTCAGCACCGGCGGACGCCACAGCGCGTCGTGCGGGTGGATCAGGCGCAGTGCCCCCGCGAGCTCCCTGGCGGCGGCTTTGGCCTCGACCTCGTGTTTGCCGTCGGCCTTGTTCACCGCGACCAGGTCCGCGAGTTCGAGCACGCCTTTCTTGATGCCCTGGAGCTGATCACCGGTCCGGGCCAGGGTGAGGAAGGAGAACACGTCGACCATGTTCGCGACGGTGACCTCGGACTGACCGACGCCGACGGTCTCGACCAGAATCACGTCGTACCCCGCGGCCTCGAGCAGCACGATGGTCTCGCGGGTCGCCTTGGCGACGCCGCCGAGCGTGCCCGCGGTGGGCGAGGGACGGATGTAGGCGTCGCGTTCCACCGCCAGCCGCGCCATCCGGGTCTTGTCGCCGAGAATGGAGCCGCCGGTCCTGGTCGAGGAGGGATCGACGGCGAGCACGGCGACCCGGTGCCCCTGACCGATCAGGTACATGCCGAGCGCGTCGATGAAGGTGGATTTGCCGACGCCGGGAACGCCGGTGATGCCGACGCGGTTCGAGACCTGAGACTTCCCTGCCTCGGGCGTCACCTTCAGCAACAGTTGTTGCGCCAGTGCTCGGTGATCGGCCCTGGTCGACTCCACCAACGTGATCGCCCGCGCCAGGGCGGCCCGTTCATTGGCACGGACTGCCGCGGCGAGCGCGTCGACGTCGATCGTCCGCCGCGCGGCGACCTTCGCGGTGTCCCGCGCTGCTGAACCCGCTTCGCTCATTCCGTGGCGGCGGATTCCGCGGCGCCGCTACCGAGTTCGTGACCGAGTTCGGCGCCGAGCTTCTTCAGCAGGTCGATCGCCGCGTCGGCGATCACGGTGCCGGGCGGGAAGATCGCCGCGGCCCCGGCCTGGTAGAGCTCGTCGAAGTCACCGGGCGGGATGACGCCGCCGACGATGACCATGATGTCGGGACGCCCGACATCGGCCAGCGCCTGCCGCAGGGCGGGCACCAGCGTGAGGTGGCCCGCCGCCAGCGACGACACCCCGACGACGTGCACGTCGTTGTCGGCCGCCTGCTGCGCCACCTCTTCCGGGGTCTGGAACAGCGGGCCCACGTCGACGTCGAAGCCGAGGTCGGCGAAGGCCGTGGCGATCACCTTCTGTCCCCGGTCGTGGCCGTCCTGGCCCATCTTCGCGACGAGGATGCGCGGGCGGCGGCCCTCGGCCTCGGCGAACTCCTCCACCAGCTCGCTCGCCTTGGTGATGTTGGTGACCTTTCCTGCCTCGTCGCGGTACACACCGGACAGCGTACGGATCTCGGCCTGATGGCGTCCGTACACCTGCTCCAGTGCGTCGGAGATCTCGCCGACGGTGGCCTTGGCCCGCGCAGCGTCGATGGCCAGCGCGAGCAGGTTGTTCGCCATGCCGCCCTCCGAAGAGGCGGCGGCGCGGGTCAATTCGGCCAGCGCGCGGCGCACCGCGTCGGGGTCGCGCTCGGCGCGCAGCCGCCGCAGCTTTTCCAGCTGTTCGGCGCGCACCCGGGAGTTGTCGACCTTGAGGACCTCCACCTCGTGGTCCTCTTCGACCTGGTACTTGTTGACGCCGATCACCGGCTGCTGACCGGTGTCGATGCGCGCCTGGGTGCGGGCGGCGGCCTCCTCGATGCGCAGCTTCGGGATGCCCTCGCCGATCGCCTGCGCCATGCCGCCGTGCGCCTCGACCTCGGCGATGTGCGCACGCGCCCGATTGGCCAGCTGGTGGGTGAGCCACTCGACGTAGTACGAACCGCCCCACGGGTCGATCGGGCGGGTGGTATTGGACTCCTGCTGGATGAGCAGCTGGGTGTTGCGGGCGATGCGGGCGGAGAAGTCCGTCGGCAGCGCCAGCGCCTCGTCGAGCGCGTTCGTGTGCAGCGACTGGGTGTGGCCCTGGGTGGCGGCCATCGCCTCGATGCACGTGCGCGCGACGTTGTTGTAGGCGTCCTGGGCGGTGAGCGACCAGCCGGAGGTCTGCGAATGGGTGCGCAGCGACAGCGATTTCGCGCTCTTCGGGTTGAACTTCGCGACCAGCTCGCTCCACAGCAGGCGCCCGGCCCGCAGCTTGGCGACCTCCATGAAGAAGTTCATGCCGATGGCCCAGAAGAACGACAGCCGCGGCGCGAACTCGTCGACCTCCATGCCCGCGTCGATACCGGCGCGGATGTACTCCACGCCGTCGGCGAGGGTGTAGGCCAGCTCCAGGTCGGCCGTCGCGCCCGCCTCCTGGATGTGGTAGCCGGAGATCGAGATCGAGTTGAACTTCGGCATCTTCGCGCTGGTGTAGGCGAAGATGTCGGAGATGATCCGCATCGAGGGCTTCGGCGGATAGATGTAGGTGTTGCGGACCATGAACTCCTTCAGAATGTCGTTCTGAATGGTTCCGGCCAGCTGCTCGGGCGCGACGCCCTGCTCCTCCGCGGCGACGACGTACAGCGCCAGGATCGGCAGCACCGCGCCGTTCATCGTCATCGAGACGCTGACCTGGTCCAGCGGGATGTGGTCGAACAGCTGCCGCATGTCCAGGATCGAGTCGATGGCCACGCCCGCCATGCCGACATCACCCTGCACGCGCGGGTGGTCGGAGTCGTAGCCGCGGTGCGTCGCCAGGTCGAACGCGACCGACAGACCCTTCTGGCCCGCCTGCAGGTTGCGCCGGTAGAAGGCGTTGGAGTCCGCGGCGGTGGAGAAGCCCGCGTACTGGCGGATGGTCCACGGCTGGTTGACATACATCGTGGGGTACGGCCCGCGCACGAACGGCGCGACGCCGGGCACGCTGTCGAGCGGATATCCTTCGGCGGCAATGACATCCCGGTCGGCCTTGGTGAACACCGGCGGCACGTCGATGCCTTCGGGCGTCGACCACACCAGCTGTTCGGGCGCGTACTGGTTGGCCGCCGCGGCGGCCCGCACGTAGGCCGCTACCTGCGCCGCGTCGACAGCGGCCGGTTCCGGCGCGCGCTCGGTCAACGGCACCTCGGCGAAACTGCCGATCACGTGCTTGATCTCACGAGTAGTCATCAGGCTCCCACCTTCTCCAGCAGGCCGGACAGCGCGGCGACCGCGTCGATGCGCGCGGCGAGGAATCCGTCCGGGCGCGCCGCCTCGTCCAGGTCGGCGACGGCCTTGGCCGCACCGGCCAGCAGCACGGTGGACACGCCCGCGGCGCGCAACTGCTCCACCGCCGCGCCCGCCTCGGACCCGTACCGCGCGTCCGATCCGCACAGCACCGCGATCGGCGCACCGGATTCCGCTGCGGCTGCCGCGATTCCGCTCACCTCGAGCGGGCCGGGATTGATCGACTCGATTCCCCCCGAAGCCAAAAGGTTCGCCACGAAGGTGACCCGGACGTTGTGCTCGGCGACCGAACCCAGTGGCACCAGCAGCGCTTTCGGCCGAGTGCCGTGTTCGGCCAGGTAGGCGTCGGACCGGTTGCGCAACTGCTCGAACGCGGCGCCGTAGCGGGCCACCCGGCCCGGCTGCCTGGCCGCCTCGGACAGCGGCCGCTCGGCCAGGTTCGGGAATTCGTTCACGCCGGTGACGGCGGTTGCGCGGTGCGCGACATCGGTGTCGCGGGCGGTCTTGGTCGCGGCGATCCGCTCGGCGAGCAGACCGGACTCCAGCGCCGCCGGGTAGCCACCGGCCGCTTCGATCTCCTGCAGGAACTCCCACGCCTTCGCAGCCAGCGCCGCGGTGAGGTCCTCGACGTACCAGGAGCCCGCGCCGGGGTCCAGGACGTGGCCCAGATGCGATTCCTCGAGCAGCAGCAGTTGTGTGTTGCGGGCCATGCGCTCGGCGAACGACGTGGAGACGCCGAGTTCGCCGGGCGGCAGCGCGGAGTCGAACGGCAGCACGGTGACGGTGTCGGCGCCGCCGACGCCGGCCCCGAACGCGGCGAGCGTGGTGCGCAGCATGTTCACCCACGGATCACGCTGGCTCATCATGGCCGCCGAGGTGACCGCGTGCTGCGGTGCTCCGCCGAAATCCGGTGCTCCGCACACCTGCGCGACGCGCGCCCATAGTTGCCTGGCGGCGCGGAACTTCGCGATGGTGGCGAACTGGTCGTCGGTGGCGGCGAAACGGAATTCCAGCTGCCCCAGCGCATCGGCGATCTCCAGGCTCTCGGTGAGCTCCCGGAGGTAGGCCAGCCCGGCCGCGACGGCCGCGCCCAGTTCCTGGGCGTCCGAGGCGCCCGCGTCGTGGAAGACGGTGCCGTCCACGGTGATCGCCCGCACCGTCTCCGACCGCCTCGCCGCCTGACCGGCGAGTGCGCTCGCCTCCGCGAGAGCGATGTCGGCGAGCCCGGCGAAGCGGCTGGTCAACGGTGCGGCGCCGAGGGCGACCCGGATGTCCTCGCGGGTGGGCGCCGCGTAGCCGTCGAGCAGGCCGAACACTCGCTCCGCCGCGGCGGCCACGGCGGCACCCGCATTCAAGGTGAGCGGAGCCAGCTCGAACAGCAGTCCCGCCAATGCCGTCGGCAGGTCGGCCACCGGCACGCCGCGTTCGCCGACGCCGAGCCAGATCGCGCTGATCCCGTTCTCCAGTCCGGCCAGGATCTCCTGGTTGGCCGCCGCGGCATCGCGGTCACTCACCTGGGCGCTGACGAACCACCCCCGGTGCACGTCCCGGGTCGCGTCGCGGCCGCGGACGAACGGGAAGGTTCCCGGCAGCGGTTGCTCGGGCAACTCGTCGCGACGGGTGTAGAGCGGAGCAATGGTCAGCCCGTCATAGGTGGTCTCGTCGAGCAGCCGCTCGGGCTCCTCGGGAAGTTCGGTGACATCGACCCGGCGAGCCTTCGCCAGGACCCCGGCCACGCCCTTGCGCCACGCGGCGAACTCGGGCACCGGATCCGCCCCAGAATCTGAAGCAATCGGCATAGCTTGCTGTTCCTCTTCCTCGACACGAGCGCACCGGCAGTGTGCACCCGATACCCGCGCATTCGCCCAGCTCAGCGACTACTTCGGTTAACGAGTATTCGTCCCGTTTCTCCTGATGCTAGCGGGCGGATCCCGGGCCGGTTGATCCTGCCCGCCACTACCAACCGGTAACCTGTCGCGGATGAGGAGGCTGATCCGTGACCCGCGTATCGTCGCGCTGATCGTCGGCGCGGCCGCGTTGTTCGCCGCGGCGCTGCTGGTTCCGCTGCCGAGTCCACGCCAGATCCAAGAGTGGGCCGCCTCGGTCGGCCCGGCCTTCCCGCTCCTGTTCTTCCTGGTCCACGCGCTGGTGACGGTGGCGCCGATCCCCCGCACGGTGTTCACCGTGAGCGCGGGACTGCTGTTCGGCCCGCTGCTGGGCATCACGCTCGCGGTGAGCGCGACGACCGTCAGTGCGGCACTGGCTATCCTGCTCGTGCGCGCGCTGGACCGCGATCAGGTCGCCGCCCGGCTCACCCATCCCGCGGTACGCGCCATCGATGACCGGCTCGCGCGCCGGGGCTGGCTGGCCGTCGGCTCGCTGCGGCTCATCGCGGCGGTGCCGTTCTCGGTGATCAACTACTGCTGCGGGTTGTCCTCGATCCGATTCTGGCCGTATCTGATCGCGACGCTGCTCGGCGTGCTGCCCGGCACGATCGGCACGGTGATCCTCGGCGACGCGCTCACCGGGACCACCCATCCGGCGATGCTGGCGCTGTCCGGTGTCTGTCTCGCCATCGGCCTCGCCGGGCTGCTCGTCGACGCCCGATGGAAGAACGCGCCGACAGCGCCAGCGGAATCGGTGCCGGTCCCGGACTAGGCAGCGCTCGGCCCACGTCCGACTCCAGCGTCACGCGGCCGATCACCACCCAGGTCGAGACGCGATCATGTCCACCACGACCGAGGGCGCGGGCCCATCGACGCGGTGGAAGAACGCGCCCGTGTCGGCCTGCGCCTGAACCGTGCTCAGTCGGCGGCGAGTTCCACCGGGACCGCGATCACATCCACCATGGCGCCGTTGCGCAGGACCGTCACCGGCAGCTGTGCGCCGATCGCGTCGGCGAACAGCTGCCGCTGGATGCCTTGCGCGTCCCGCACTTCCGAGCGTCCGACGCTGAGCACGAGATCGCCGCGGCGCAGTCCGGCCTCGTCGGCAGGGCCGCCGCGGATCACCTCGACGATGCGCACCCCGGCGGCCTGCCCGGTGCGTTCGGCAACCGGCTCGGGTAGCGGCGCGGGCACGCCGACCAGCCCGAGGTAGGCGCGCCGGACCCGTCCGTCGCGATGCAGCGTGTCGATGATCCGGCGCGTCGTCGCATTGATCGGAATGGCCAAGCCGAGGCCGATTCCGGCCACCGCGGTGTTGATCCCGACCACCCGGCCCGCCGAATCCGACAGCGCGCCACCGGAATTGCCGGGGTTGAGCGCGGCGTCGGTCTGGATGACGTCCTCGATCACCCGTCCCGCGCGACGGGATGCGACCGGAACCGCGCGCCCGAGCGCGCTCACCACTCCGGCGGTGACCGAACCGGCCAAGCCGAGCGGGCTGCCGACCGCGACCACCAACTGGCCGACCACCAGCTGATCGGCGTTCCCGAGCGTCACCGCATCCGGCGCGCCGCCGCGTGCGCGCAACACGGCCAGATCCGACAGCGGATCGATACCGCTCACCTCGAACCGGGACTCCACCCCGTCGGCGAAAACGACCTCGCCCAAGCGTGCCGATCCGATGACGTGCGCATTGGTCAGCAGGAACCCGTCGTCGGTGAACACCACCGCCGATCCACTCCCCCGTCTGGTCCGCACGCTGGCCACGTGCGGCGTCACCGACGCCGCCACCGCGATCACCGTGCGGGAGTAGGCATCCATTGCGGCGTTGTCCACGCCGACCACCACCCTGTTTGCCGGAATTGCACTACTCCGTCCAGCATGCCTCCGCGATGCGCACGACGCACCGTGTTCGCCATAGGCGCAACCGGACTGCGGTGCACCGGCCGTGTCGCCGGGCGTCCACGGATGCGGAATCGGGTCCGCCCGTCGACCCGGAGCCGGATGCGACGGACCGGCCCCGACCAGGGACGTTACGCCGACGGCAGCCGGTCGAGGAACCCGTGCACGCTGGCGATCCGGTCGTCCGCTGCGAGGGTGATCACGTCCGAGCCCGCCACCGGCGCGCTGCCGTCGGCGACCGAGACCAGTTCCCACGAGAAGCGTGCGATGTCGTGGTGGCCGTCGACCGGGCCGAGCAGGCGGAACTCGAAGCCGGGGAACTGCGCTTGCACTCCTCCGATGGCCGCGGCCAGCTGGTCGTGCCCGCTGACGTCGGCGAGGGGGTCGGTGTACGCGCCGTCCTCGGTCCACGCGGCGGCGACCGCCTTCAGCCTGGCTTCCTCGTCGGTGGCATTCCAGGCAGCGATGTACCGATCGACGGCTTCCTGGTAGCGCGACATGATGAATCCTCCTGTGATGTAATGGTTTTCGTCATCCGATTCGGATCTTTCCGATCGGCTGACTCCTACCATGCCGTGCACAGGTCGCCGAGTCGATTACGCGTGAGGTAATGCTGCCGGATACCGGCGCCACCACCCCTCAGCGCAGCCAACCTTTCTTCCTGATGTAGGTCAGCGGGAGCACCGCGGCCAGCAGTGTCATCAGGGTCGCGGCCGGGAACCCGTACTGCCATTGCGCTTCGGGCATCCACGTGTAGAGGGTGGCGATCAGCGTGGGCGGCAGGAAGATCGCGGTGACGGTGGTGAGCACGGTGACGATCCGGTTCTGCCGCACCGCCGACCACGTCAGCACGGACTGCTGGAGGTAGCGGATTTTGTCGTGCTGGATGCCCGCGTGCTGTTTCACCCCGTCGATGTCCGCGAGGAGGACGCTGATCAGCCCGTTCAGCTCGCGATGCCCGGGCGGCGTGTCGGCGGCCAGGTGGCGTGCGGCGCGCGCCAGGTGCAGCTGAGTCTCCTGGACACGGGAGACGATCTCTTCGGCTCCGTCCATCCGCGACATCGCGCCGCGCAGGTCGATCGCGCGGCCACCCGTCACCGTCTCGATCTCGTCGTGGACCTTCGCCAAGGTCCCGCTGGTGGCGTGGATGACGCGCTCCGACGTCTCGTTCAGCGCCCACAGCAGCGCGTACATCACCCCGTGCGCGGAGCCGGTGAGCGCCGGGTTGCGGCGCATCTTCGCGACCGCCTCGTCGAACGGGAGGAAATGCTCGGACGGCTGCAACGTCACGAGGAACTCGCTACCGAGCGCGAAGACGATCGTCTCGCGTTCGATGGTCTCGCCACGCTGATAGGTGGCGACGACCGGGAAGTAGCGAAAGTCGTCGGTCTCCCAGACCCGGTCGTGGGCGGCGGCGAAGTCGACGCCGAGCCGTTCCCTGAGCACGGCCGCGGTGTCGGTGTCCTCTTTCGCGAGGGGAATCCAATGCTGCTGGAGCACTTCGGTATCGAAGTGGTCGGCGGTCACGGCGTCGAGGAAAATGGTCATCGGCCGCTACCCCGAGAAAGCCGAGCCCAACGGAAAGCCCACCAGCCCCTGCGGACACGCACAGCGAGTCGCCCGGTGCGCGAGATCCGCTGCGCGGTATAACGATTCGGCTTTCTCGAGCAATGTGGCCATGGCGGGGGCTCCAATACTTACTATCGTTCGGGGTGAGCGCACCCGCTCCCCCAACCGGGGATGGGCGCGCGTAGACCGGCCGTGCCGAGCACTGCCGGTCGCGCCGCACGGACAACCAGGGCAGGGCTCACCCCCCACGTCCACCAGGGACGACCATGGAATTCCGTACCGCGCCGGACGATCGGGCCGGAAGCGCCCGGCCATCGATCGCACGCACAGATCAACGACGCACTGGCACAACCAGTTCCGCGACGACGGCTGCGCGGTAGACGTCGCTTCTGTCATCCGGCATCTGCCGCTCACCTCGTTTCGTCGGACGATCGACGCACGAATTGCGCCATCCATCATTAGAAACCCCCAGCCGGGGTACGTCAATCAGTTGACCAAGTATTCGACGGCGCGCCACTCCCCGGAAATCTGCGTCATCGGACGACCGAACGACCCTGAGCGACAATGCATTTGCGGCGAACTCGATGTTGCCCATTCAGCAGCCGGGGCCCTGGACCACCACCGCGCGCCGCATCTGGACGCGTCCACTGACCGGCCCTACTCCTGGACCTCCACCCCATAGCGGCGAGCCAACGCGGCGAGATCGGTCGGATAGCCCTGCCCGACGGCGCGCAAGCGCCAGACATCACCACGCAGATAGATCTCGGCGAGCAGCAGCGTCCGCTCCTCGGTCGCCGCGTCCAGCGTCGCGCGGGCGACGACGCCCGCCTCGACACCCGGCGTCGCCTCGAACTCGAGCGCGCCGACGTCACCGAATGTGACCTCGGCGCCGTCCACGGCGACGGCCAGCATGATCCGGCGCACGTGACCGGGCAGATCCTCCAGGCGCAGCGCGAGCGACTGCTCGTCCGGACCGTCGGCGCTCAGCCGCGCACCGCGGGTCTCGGGCTGGTTGTAGAAGACGAAGTCGTCGTCGCCCGCGACCTGCTCGTCCCCGTCGACCAGGAACGCCACCAGATCCACTGCCCAGCTGCCGTTCTGCGTCCAGGACGCCCGGACCGTCCAGTCCGGACCGTATTCGGCCACCGGGAGATCCATCACCTGGCCGCGAGCCAGCGACACCGGCTCGGAGGCACCCGCGGGCAAGGCCGCGGGCGGCCGCTGCGCCGCCACCAGGCCTTCGCCGTGCACGGGCAGGCCGAGTTCCACCGCCTTCGCGTAGCGGCGGTCGCTGTGCCCGCCTGCCAGCGCGAGCACGTCGGTCACCCTGGCGGACATGTTCACCGCCGCCGAGCCACCGAGCTCGACGACGCGCGCCCGCGCATCGGCCGCTTGTTCGTGGGTTCCGCCGAGCACCAGCACGCGGCGTCCAGAGAGGGGGCCGATGGGACGGGCGAGCACGCGTACCGTCGGCGTGCGCGACGGCACGTCCCGCCGCGCTCGCTCGTCTTTGCGCCTGCCCGGCTCGACGTGCTCCAGCAATCGCAGAAACCTGCTTTCGCCGACGATCGGCGTGCCGACCTCGATCGCCTTGCGCGCCTTGCCTGTGGACGCCTCGGGCGCGTTCGTGACCGGTACGCTCGTCCGCCCGCTCACCGCGCTCGTCACCTCGAGTCCAGCCGCCTCGGCGCGCGCCACCAGAACGTCTCGGTCGGTCGCGGTATCGCCGGTGAACGCGACTTTCATGCCCTGCACCAGAGAGCCGCCGGTTTCCAGTCGCCCCGGATAGACGTAGGGGCACGGTATTTTCGGGCCGGTACGCTCGATGGGCAGACCCCATGCGCTCTGGTAGTTCTCCTTCGGTGGGCAGCGCAGCAGCGGCGGTGCGATGCCCAGCCGCGCCGCGTCGGCCACCAGCGCGCGCAGTACACCGGCCAGCACGCGGGTGTCGTCCAGGGCGTCATGGGCCTTGGCCCGCGGCACGCCGTAGTAGGTCGCGAGGGTGTCGAGCTTGCAATCGGGCGTGGGCGGCGCGACACGACGCGCCAGGGCGAGCGTGCACAGCCTGCGGCCGACCGGAATGGCGGCTCCGGTCCGGTCGAACTCGCGGGCGAGGAATCCGTAGTCGAATTGCGCGTTGTGCGCGACCATCACGCGTGCGGAAAGCAGGTCCGACAGCGATTCGCGCACATGCTCGAATCGAGGCGATCCACGCAGGATCGCGGCGGTCAGCCCGTGGATGTGCACCGGCCCCGGGTCGCATCCAGGATCGATCAATGTGTGAAACTCCCTGGTGACTCGGCCGTCGGCGTCCAATGCCAGTGCCGCCACCGACAACACCCGATGCTCCGACGCCCGCAATCCGGACGTCTCCACATCGACGACGGTGTAGGCGCCGAAGCCCGGCGCGAAAGGCGTCTGGCGCACGCTCGAATTACCCTGCACGGCCGGGTCATCGGTGCGTGGGAGGCGAATGTTGCATCGAGCCCGCGATTGCACGGGCCTTCGCGCCCGACAAGCCGTCCGTCGGGGCAGGTGCCAAAATACCTGCCGCTTCGTTTCGGAAGCTCCTGCGGTGATCGGTAATCTCGGGCGGGTGAGTAGCTGGGTGCGCCGGAAGTTTCACAGAATCGGGCGGGTCGATCGAGCTGTGGGAGGCGCGGTCGCCGGGCTGCCTGCCTCGGTGGTCGACCACAGTCTGTTGCGGTTGACCAACAGCGCTGATTTCAGTGGGCTGTGGCTGATCTTCGCGGCGGTGCTGGCCACCCGTAAGGGCGCGACGCGGCGGGCGGCGCTACGCGGTGTGGTCTCCGTCGCGGGCGCGAGTCTCACCGTCAACGCTGGACTGAAGACGCTCATCGCGCGGCGCCGACCGGCCGCCGAGCTCGTGCCCGCGCACCGGCGGTTGTCCCCGGCCCCGACGTCCTCCTCCTTCCCCTCGGGGCACGCGGCCTGCGCCGCGGCGTTCGCCACGGCGGTCGCGCTGGAAAGTCCGCGCACCGCACTGGTGGTCGCTCCGCTCGCCGCCGCTGTCGCCTACTCGCGGGTGCACACCGGCGTGCACTGGAGCTCGGATGTGGTAGTCGGGGCGGCGGTCGGTTCCGGTATCGCCCTTGCTACGCAACGCTGGTGGCCGGTGCGCGAATCCGATGAGGCGCAGGCCCGCCTCGTCCGCGAGGTGCCGACACTGGTGGAAGGCAAAGGGCTTGTGGTGGTGGTGAATCCGGTGTCCGGCGATCCGAACTACGACCCCACTGCCGACGTCATCGCCGCGCTGCCCGCCGCCACCGTGCTGCGTACCGAACGCGATCTCGACTGCGCCGAGCAACTCGAGCGGGCCATCGCCGAGCACACCGAGCCGGTCCTCGCGGTCGGCGTCGCCGGTGGCGACGGCACGGTGGCCGCCGTGGCCGCGGTCGCGCTGCGCCGCCAACTGCCGCTGGTCGTCATCCCCACCGGCACGCTCAACCACTTCGCCCGCGACTTGGGCGTCTACGACCTGCGCGAGGTGATCGACGCCACCGGTGTCGGCGAGGCGGTCGCGGTCGACATCGCCAGCGTCGAATACGACGACGAGACCGGCACGCGCACCCGGCATTTGATCAACACCGCGAGCCTGGGCACCTACCCGGACCTGGTGCAGCTGCGGGAGAAATGGCAGCCGCGCTGGGGCAAATGGCCCGCGTTCGCCGCCGCGCTCGTGGTGACCCTGCGCCGAGCCGAACCGATCGAGATCTACCTCGACGAACGCTGGCAGCGGGTGTGGTTCCTGTTCGTCGGCAACGGCCCCTACCACCCGCACGGCGCCGTACCCGCCTTCCGCGACCGGCTCGACGCCGGACTGCTCGACATACGCTGGCTGCGTGCCGATCTGCGCTGGTCGCGCACCCGGGCGGTGCTGGCGCTCCTGCTGGCCGCGATCGGCCACAGCAAGGTCTACGGCGAACGCCAACTCCCCGAACTGTATGTGCAGTTGCCCACCCCGGAAGCGCTGGCCACCGATGGCGAGGTGATCGGCAAGGCCACCCACCTGCGCTTCGCCATCGCAGGCCAGCTCGCGGTCTACCGCCGCGACGAATCCAATCCTCTCTGGGCCGACCGGACCCGCCCCCACCACCGGCGATCCCCCTGGCTGCGGGACGCATTCCGCACCCGCTGACCAGGCACTTCTTCGCACCGGGAACAGGTCCGCCATTGTCACCGTACTGCCACCTGCTTCGGCTTCGTCCTGAAATCCCTTGTCCGACAGGCCATTCCGCGCGTATGAGCCGAAGCTGAGTGCCGGTCGATCCGGTGCCCGCGTTGTCGACGCTTCGGCGCCGGTGGATGATGATGGGCGGCGTTGACGAACCGACGACTCGAGAGGCGACATGAAGACCAGGCTCAACTGCCCCTGCGGCGAATACATCACCGGCACGAACGAGGACGACCTCGTCGAGAAGACCCGAGCCCACCTCGCCGAGAACCACCCGGGCCACGACTACTCGCGGGACGAGATCCTCTTCATCGCCTACTGAGGCCGAATTTCGAAGCGCGAGTATCGAAGCGGAACCGGCTGAGCGTTGCCGATCGCCGGACGATCTGTCACGCTTGTCTTCATGATCGTTGGAAAGGACTACACCGCCGTCAGCCGGTGAGTGGTATCACGCAGCGCGAAGCTGCCGAAATCCGTCGAAAATGGTTGGGTCGGATGCTGTCCACCGAACCGGCCGACCGTCCAGCCGCCGAAGCGGCGATTACCGAACTCTACGAATTGGCCGGTTCGAGCCCGCCTCGCTTCCGGTGGGTCTCTTCTCCGTTCATCGCCATGTCCACCGGCGAGCCGGGCATGGTGGGTCGACTGAAGAATTCACTTGACCTCGAACACCCGGTACCGCGGCGTCTTTCATCTCTCGGTACGGACCTGGTGCCCATTACCGACATATCGTGTCGATTATTCGACAAATGGGTTTCCACGCCCCTGTCGAGCTCATGGAACAACAGCGTGCAACGCATCCTCAATGCGGCCCACGAACGGTGGCGGAGCCCGCTGCTGAATTGGCACATCAGGGCTGGTTGGACTCCGGCGTGGGCCGATTTCCCGTCCAGCCGTCACGGCGGCTCGGCGCGGCTGTGGGAACTGTGGGCAACCGCGGTGGCCCACTGTGGGCCCTGGTGGTGGCCGGGCGAAGGGCTGTGCGTGGTCTCGGAGCGACCCGAGACGCTCAGCACCGAAGTGGTCGGCGACCTCGGCGAGGTACGGCTGCACCGTGCCGACGGGCCCGCCGTTCGCTACGACGATGGCTGGGAGCTGTACTTCTGGCACGGCACCCAGGTGCCCGAGTGGGTGATCACGGATCCGACCGCCGCGGCGATCGATCGCGAATCCAATATCGAGATACGACGTTGCGCGATCGAACGTCTCGGCTGGCCCGCCTACCTCGAACAAGCCGGGATGCGGCTGATGGCCAGCGCGCCCGATCCCGGCAACCACGGTTTCGAGCTGATGCTCTACGACCTGCCCCGCAATGAACGCGTCCTGATCGCGGTGAACGGCTCGGTCGAACGCGACGGGACGCGTCGTCGCTACGGGCTGACCGTGCCGGGACATTTCGACGACCCCATCGCCGCCGCGGGCTGGACATACGGCCTGACCGCCGCGCAATACTCCCAACTCGTCCAGCGTACCTGAGGTGAGACCATGACCGATTCCCTTGTGCTGGACCAGTTCCAGCAGTCCGTACGCATTCCCGTCATCGACGGGATGCACGCCCAGGGCGACCTGATCGTCATCCCGGCGCACCTGGCCGATTCGGTAACACCCCGGCCCGACGCGATGTGGCGTCGTGTCCCGCCCGGTGGAATAGAAGTGCTGCGCGGCGCTGCCGGCGGCAACCCGCACACGCTCGTCGCCGAACCCGGCTCCTGCCGCTGGACGACCCAGGTCAGCGATCCCACCGGCCTCACCCTGGGCATGTTCACGACCGACACCGTCGCCTACCTCATGCACCCCGAACACGGAGCCACCGGCTCCGCTCCGGGCGCCTACGTAATCCGTCGCCAACGCGAGAACAACAATTTCCGGACCCGTCTCGTGGCCGACTGACTGCGCAATCACCACCGGCTGGCGCCGGGCAGAGGGTGTTGTGTCCGCCGGTTCGGCAGACCGTTAATTCGGTTGACCTTGACCGTACGTCAGTGTTTAGTGTCGGCGGACATGACGATCACCGTTCTCGATACCTACTCGGCTACACGGCAAATCCTGCGGGCTCCGGCCGCGGACCGCGTCGCCATGCTGCACTCGATGCTCGAGCCCGTCAGCGGCATGTACCGCTACTTTCCCGGCGAGGTCGACTTGGTCGACATGCATCGGCGAGCTGCTGGATTTCCGCTCGACCGCGACGAGGACCGTTGCCTCGACGCACTCGAGACGCTGGCGGCGGCCCGGGCGTGGGAACGAATGCAGCGCGCGCTGGACGACGCGCTCGCCGTGCAATTGGCGGCGACGCCGGGACTCCAGGTCCCGGACATCACCGTGCTGTTCGTGCTCGGCGACCCCGGCGACGCCCACTTCATGGGCCCCAGCCTCGGCGTCACCGGAAACGGCGGGATGTCGGGCTACATCGTCATCACGCTGTGGCCCTACCCCGAGAACGTGGAACGGCTCGAAGCCACCGCCGTCCACGAGCTCAACCACAACCTGCGCTACAGCCCGGGCGGGGTGGTGTGGAACCCGATGACCGTCACGGTCGGCGAGCACGTGATCTCCGAAGGACTCGCCGACGCGTTCGCCCGCCAGCTCTACGGCGACGAACTCGGCTACACCCGCATCGGCGTGCCACACCTGCGCGACGAGGCGGTCTTCGCCAAGGTGGTGTCGGGACTCGGCGTGACCGGCATGCAGAACTTCACCGCCTGGGTGCACGGCGACGCCATCGCGGAACACTTCGGCGTCGCCCCGGTGGGCTTGCCCACCGGCGCGGGATACGCCGTCGGCAACAGGCTGGTCGACGCCTACCTGGCAGCGACGGGGCAGACGGCGGCACAGGCCCTGCACGCCGATAGCTCGGAGATCATCGCTACCGCGCTCCAGGGCGCGAGCTGATCCCGTCGTACGGCTGCGCATCGGCGCGGTGTCGCACCGATGAGTTCGTCGGCCTCGCGTCGTCTTACCGGTATGACTACACCCACAATCGGCAGTCTGTTGTTGTCCAGCACCAACCCGGCGCGGCTGCGTGACTGGTATGCCACGGCGTTCGCGGTGAAGGTCGATCACACGCCCGGCGATCCCGGTTACGACGTCCTCGACTTCGGCGGCTTCTACGTCCTGATCGACAGTCGCGACGACGTCGGGGACACCAACCCCGAGCCGGGCCGGGTGATCCTGAACGTCGACGTGGACGACGCCCGGGCGGTAGCCGATCGGATCGATGACCTCGCAGGCCGGTGGCTGGCCGAACTCGAAGACCGCGACGGCAGTCTGTTCGCGACCGCGATCGACCCCGACGGCAACTACGTTCAACTCATTCAGCTGAGCCCGCGGCATCGGGCCGAGATGACCCAGAGGAGAGAGTGATGCTCGCCGACAGCAACGCGTTCAGTGGGTTCTCGGTGGACGACATCGAGGCAGCCCAGAAGTTCTACGCCGAGACGTTGGGCCTACGGGTCTCCGAGGAGAACGGGATGCTCACCCTCCATCTCGGCGGCGGAGGCACGGTCCTGGTGTACCCGAAACCAGACCACACCCCCGCGACGTTCACGATATTGAACTTTCCGGTGCCCGACATCGAGGCGGCCGTCGACGAGCTCGCCCGCCGCGATGTGCGTTTCGAACGCTACGACTTCGCCGACCAGGACGAGAAGGGCATCCACCGCGGAGGCGGTCCCCTGATCGCCTGGTTCACCGACCCCGCGGGCAACGTCTTGTCCGTGCTACAGCAATAACGTTCTGACCGAACGGCACACGCGGCCCCTCGCATCGAGCTGCGACGGGCCGCGTGCCGCAATGCGCGCTCGGGCCGCAATGCGGTGAGCCGACCTCGGACCGTGACGACCACTTGCCGCTGGCGTCGACAGAATGCGCGCCGGTCACCAGCCGATGCGAGCGGGTGAGCAACCGACGCCCGACCTACAGGATCGGCCGTCGCACTCGAACCATCGTTCGTCGGAGAGCGGCACCCAGTACACGGCGATCAGCCTGTTTACCCAGCCCCTGTCGGGAATTCCCACAGCGTAGGCCAGGGAAGGCAGGACCTATCGTGCAGAAGAAGTCCTACGGTGCGTTGACGAACGAGCTGGTCGAGACCGCCCGTAAGGCACTGGCGTCCGATGGCGCCCACCTCATGCCAGCTGCTGTCACCACATCGTGCCTCGGCCTGGATAAGGGGGCCTGGGACCGCTTCCGTGCCCACTGGGAAAAGCTGAGCCCGGATCGATACGCGTCCGAACGGGGCACGCGCAGGCTACGCCGATATGGATGGTTCTCGTTCACCGCCGCGACGGGGCAGGCCACGCTGCTGCCGCAGGTCTCCTTCGTACAGCCGCAGAACAGCAATCCGCTCTATATCGGCGTCGACCGCACCTTCGAGCCCCTGACCGAGTCCTTCGTAGCCGACCCCGTGTTCCGCGCGGTGCTGCGGTTGCTCGGACAGTTGGCGACGGCACTGGACGACCCACCGGTGTGGCACGCGAAGGTGCATCCTTTCCGTGTCATCGCATCGGCGGACGCGGACGGATTGCCCACACCAGAGGGCGTACACCGCGACGGTGTCACCCTGGTCTCTTCGCTTCTGGTCGGTCGGCAGAATGCCGCCGGAGGGCAAAGCTCCGTGCTCGATCAGCAGGGAACACCACTGCTGACGACCACCCTCCACGACCCGGGCGACCTGCTGATCGGCGATGACCGCCGCACCCTGCACAGCGTGTCGCCGGTGCATCCGGTCGACCGAAGCCGCCCCGCCAACCGCGATGTCATGGTGGTTACGTTCGCACCCGCCTGACCTTCTCCCGGTCGGGAACCGGCCTGTAGCAGCTCCACTGGCTTGGCGATCCGGCGTCATCTGCCGCACGCTGCGGCACCACCCACCCCGCGGCAGCCGTAACGAACTGCCATGCGCTGGGCACTGGCTGACGGGAAACCCGGCCTCGCGCGTGTCGGTCGGCGATAGCCCGGCTGCGCACGGGCGGCTGGGCTAACGTCGTCGGGCAAACTACGCGGGAGGGCAGGGAGGGAGGTGTGCGGTGCCGACTGCTCGGTTACGGGCCAACGCGATTCCTGTGCCGATCGTCCTAGGACTGTCCCTCGCGTTCACAATCACGGTGCTCGACCCTCTGGTACTGAGCCTGAACCTGCCCCAGGTGAGCCGGTCGCTCCAGGTGCCGCCGCAACTCGTCGGCGTGCTGGGTGGAACGGCGACGCTGGTGATGGCCGCCGCTGTCCTCGCCGCGGGAAACCTCGGCGACGCCTTCGGGCTCAAGCGGCTGCTGATGCTGGGGCTGGTCATCGTGACGGTCGTCAACCTGCTCTCCATGCTTTCACCCAGTTACGGCTTCCTGCTGGCGATGCGCGTCCTGGACGGACTCGGCATGACCGCGCTGCTGGGCGTGCCGCTGGCTCTGCTGAAGACCTCGGTGCCGCCGGAGGAGCGGCCTGCGGCCATCGGTGTTTTCATGGCCGTCGAGATGACCCTGTGCGGGACAACCCCCGCGCTCACCGGCTGGGTGGTGAATGCCGTGGGATGGCGGTCCCTGTTCCTCATCGCCCCTCTGCTGTCACTGGTGTCGCTCTGGCTGACGGCCGAATACGTGCCGGAGGCCCCCCTCGGACAGCGGCGCCGGCTCGACGTGATCGGTGTCACCCTGATCGGACTGGCCTTGCTTGCCCTCGTCGTGAGCCTCGCGGCGGCGCAGAACGGTATCTCTCGGCCAGAGACCTGGCTGCCGTTGGTGATCAGCGTGGCCGCCGCCGCACTCTTCGTGCGCCATGAACGCCGCACTCCCGTTCCCGCTCTGGATCTGACGCTGTTCCGCAGCGCCCCGTTCAGCGTGGCACTGGCGGCGACTCTTACGCTGAACTTCCTGTCCGCCGGGCTCGGGGTCGTCCTGGGGCAGTTCGGCAGCAAGGCGCTCTCGCTGTCACCGGAAGCCATCGGGCTGCTGTACTTGCCCGGCACCCTGCTCATCGCTGGCGCCGTGATATCGGCCGGGCGGTTGGTCGGGAAGTACAGCCCGCGGCCGGTACTGGTCGTCGGCCTGTCGCTACTGGCAGCAAGCGCGCTGCTGATGGCGGGAACCGTCAGCCCCACGATGGCGCTGTGGTTGCTGGTGCTGGCCACCTGGCTGTGCAATCTGGGGGCGCTGGTCACCTCCACAGCGGTATCCGAAACGGTCCTTTCCGAAGCGCCGCCGGGGCAGTCCGGCACGGTAGCCTCCGTGCAACTCGCCTCCGGAATGACCGGCTACGCGTTCGGGCCCACCGTCTACCTTCTACTGCTCAATATTTTCTTCCAGCGCGAGTGGCTCGCCGACGCCCGGTCACGCGGGCTGTCGGCGGCCCAGGCCGAGAAAGCCGTGGACACGGTGCGCAGCGCGATGGCGCACAGCCCCGGGAGCGCGGGGTATGACCCGCACCTACTGCGACAGGCGGCCGGGCTGCACCTCGAACTGGACTTCTCCGACGCAGTACGGCTCACAATGCTGACCGTCAGCTTCCTTCCTCTGGTTGTGGCGATAACGACGTTTCTGCTGATACCCCGCCACCGGGGGCCCGATGTGCCGGGACCGGGAACAGCTGGAAGCTGACGACGGAAGTTGTTCGGTGCGTCGATGAGCACCTCCGGTTCGCCGAGGACGTCGCGGTGGCCGCGACGTTGCGTGCTCGATGAGGGGTACGCCTTCGCCGCGGGCGCTACAGCGACGTTACGAACGGCTCAGAAAAGGAAGTAGCGCTGGGCCATGGGGAGTTCGGTGGCGGGCTGTTCGCGCCAGACCTCGCCGTCGATGCGGACGGTGAAGGTGTCCGGATCGACTTCGATGCGGGGCATGGCGTCGTTGTGGGGCATGTCCGTTTTGGTCACGCGACGGACGTTGCGGACGGGCGCGAGTTTGCGGTGGACGCGCAGGCGGTCGGCGAGTCCGTCCTCGATCGCCTGCTCGGAGACGAAGTGCAGGGAAGTCGCGGCGGCGGGGCCGGGGGCGGCGCCGAACATGGGGCGCGGCAGCACGGGCTGCGGTGTGGGAATGGAGGCGTTGGCGTCGCCCATCGCGGCCCAGGCGATCGCGCCGCCCTTGAGCACGGCGTGCGGGCGGACGCCGAAGAACGCGGGCTCCCACAACACCAGGTCGGCGAGTTTGCCCACCTCGACCGAGCCGATCTCGTGATCGAGGCCATGCGCGATGGCCGGGCAGATGGTGTACTTCGCGACGTAGCGCTGGACGCGGGCGTTGTCGGCCGCGCCATCGCCGGGCAGCGGACCGCGACGGCGTTTCATAACGTGCGCGGTCTGCCAGGTGCGCAGCACCACCTCGCCGATGCGGCCCATGGCTTGCGAGTCGCTGCCGATCATCGAGATGGCGCCCAGGTCGTGCAGCAGATCCTCCGCCGCGATGGTGGACGGGCGGATGCGGCTTTCGGCGAACGCGAGATCCTCCGGGATCGACGGGCTCAGGTGATGGCACACCATGAGCATGTCCAGATGCTCGTCGAGGGTGTTGATGGTGTGCGGGCGGGTGGGGTTGGTGGAACTGGGCAGCACGTTGGGATGCGAAGCGACGGTGATGATGTCGGGCGCGTGCCCGCCGCCCGCACCCTCGGTGTGGTAGGCGTGGATGCCGCGGCCCGCGATCGCCGCGAGCGTGTCCTCGACGAAACCGGCCTCGTTCAAGGTGTCCGAGTGCAGCGCCACCTGCACGCCCGCCGCGTCGGCGACGGTGAGGCAGGCATCGATCGCGGCGGGCGTCGAGCCCCAGTCCTCATGTAGCTTGAAACCGGAAGCGCCGCCGCGCAATTGCTCCCACATGGCCTCGGCGCTGACAGTATTGCCCTTGCCGAGCAGCACGATGTTCACCGGCCAGCCGTCGGTGGCCTCCAGCATCCGCGCCAGATGCCACGCGCCGGGTGTCACCGTGGTCGCCTTGCTGCCCTCGGCCGGTCCGGTGCCGCCGCCGATCAGCGTGGTGATGCCGCCGCCGAGCGCCTCGTCCATCAGCTGCGGGCAGATGAAGTGCACGTGACAGTCGATGGCGCCCGCGGTGAGAATGCGGCCGTTGCCCGCGATGATCTCGGTGGACGGCCCGACGACCAGGTCCGGGTGCACGCCGGTCATGGTGTCGGGGTTGCCCGCCTTCCCGATGGCGCTGATCCGCCCATCGCGAATGCCGACGTCGGCCTTGATGATTCCCCAGTGATCGATGATCACCACGCCGGTGATCACCGTGTCGGGGGCGCCCTCGGCGCGGGTCGCGCGGGACTGGCCCATGGATTCGCGCAGCACTTTCCCGCCGCCGAACACGGCCTCGTCACCGGCCCGCCCCGGCCCGCCGCTGCGGTCCTCGGTGATCTCGATCAGCAGATCGGTGTCGGCCAGCCGGATCCGGTCTCCGGTGGTGGGTCCGAACAGTTCGGCGTACCGCGCCCGGCTCAGTTCACTCATCAGGGCCTCATCCCTTCCGCCGTCTCGGCTGGAGCCGGACCAGAACCGCTCATGCCCGCGCCCGGGTGGCACTCGGCTCCGTCATGCGCGGTGCGCGCCCGACACCCGGCCCCACCACGAGCCACGGCTCGGCCGAACCCATCGGCCGCTCACTGCGCCCGCCCATGCCTGCACCTCCCTGACGTCCAGTCCCACCACGAACGACGGCTCGGCCGGGTCCATCGGTCGCTCATGCCGATCGGTCCAAGCGTCCGGGCGGGGTCAGGCTGATGCCGTGCACCTCGCGGGTTCCGCCCAGCGGTACCAGCGAAACCCGCTGCCCGAGGCCGGGTTCGAAGCGCACCGCGGTCCCGGCCGGGATGTCGAGCCGACGGCCGTGCGCGGCGTCGCGGTCGAAGTCCAGTGCCGCGTTCGCCTGCGGGAAGTGCACATGGCTGCCGACCTGCACCGGACGGTCGCCGGTGTTGACCACCTCTAGCTCGATCCGGTCGGCGCCGGAGTTCAGTTCGATGACGCCCTCGGCGCAGAAGTACTCACCGGGAATCATGCCGCGCCTCGGGACCGCTGGTGTCGCATGCCGCCTGCCTAGCCGATCGGATGGTGGACGGTGACGAGCTTGGTGCCGTCGGGAAAGGTCGCCTCGACCTGGACGTCGGGGATCATCTCCGGCACGCCCTCCATCACGTCGGCGCGGGTGAGCACCGTTCGCCCGGAGGACATCAGTTCGGCGACGGTGCGGCCGTCGCGCGCGCCCTCGAGCACGTGGTCGGTGATCAGCGCGACCGCCTCCGGATGGTTCAGCTTCAGTCCGCGCGCCTGCCTGCGCCGGGCCAGCTCGGCGGCGTAGCTGAGCAGCAGGCGCTCCTGCTCGTGCGGTGACAGTCGCATCCGGGCTCCTCACCGGGTCACAGTGGCGGGTGACGGACATTCTGGCACGCCCGTTCCGCCGTCGCCGGACGAGCGCGCTCAGGAACGGTGCGGCAGATTCTGCAACCGCACTTGGCCGCGGGCGACGGTGCGGTCCTGCTCGTCGGTGATGACGACCTGCCACAGCTGCTGGAGCCTGCCGCGGTGCAGCGGCGTGGCCTCGCCGGTCAGCGTGCCTTCGCGCACCGCGCGCAGGAAGTCGGTGTTGTTGTTGACGCCGACCACCGTGCCCTGGTCGCCGAACCAGATCCCGCCCGCGATGCTGGCGAGCGTTTCGATGACCGTGCAGTACACGCCACCGTTCTGGATCCCAGCAGGTTGGTAGAGGTGCGGTTTGACGACCCACTCGCCGCGCACGCGGTCGGGGGTGAGCTCGGTGTAGCGCAGGCCGATCAGGTCGGCGAAGGTGCCTTCGCTGTATTCGTTCATCTGCTCCGGCGTGACGCCCGCCAGCGAGCCGAGCTGCCGAGTCTCCTGCTGTGTCATGCATTCACTGTCGCATAGCCGGTCGCGCGGGCCTCGGCGGCCTCATCCGCCTGCCAGCGTGACCGCCCGCCCGTTCAACGGCTGGGTCGGCCGGTTGCTGTGCGCGAACAGCGTCCGGTATCGGTCCGCGTCGGACGCCGCTACCGGGACCGGATTGCCGAGCACCGTCCAGGACACGCCCTCGCTGCACGGTGGCGTGGTGAGCGAACCCTCGTACCGGAACTGGTCGAGGACACCGGGTAGCAGCGCGCGCAGGTCGACCGGGCCCGCGACCGGGATCGGGACGTCCACGGCCTCCGGCGCGAGCGTGAGGATCGGGTCGAAGGGCGAAGGGTCCGGCGTGGCTTGCATGAGCACACCGAGCACCGCTAGCTTGCCTGCCGCGCTCTTGTGCACGAAGTGCACTTCCATCGTCGCGCCCGCGCCGTCCAGCGTGTGCTCGCTGGGCAGATGGAAATGGAACTGCGCCAGGTCGAACGGCACGCCGTCGACCACGATGCGATTTCCGTTGCCCGCTGAAAGGTTCGCCTGCACGGTGTGCCCGGTGTTCAGCAGGGTCAGCCCGGGCACCGAGTGGTAGTCGATGGTGATGTGCTCGGACGGCTCGAGTCGCGCATGGCTCGGCAGGTCGATGGGTGACTGCTGGCGGCCGCTCTTGCAGGCGAGGTAGTCGCGGTCGAGTTCGGCCCAATGGTCGGGGCCCTCCGCGTCGTAGTCCCAGTGTGATGCGACATGCGCGGGCGTGCTGGCGACCTCCGCGCGGCTGCGTGGTTCCGGCTGCTCCCCACGCCCGCAGGCGGGGAAGACGAGCGCTGCCGCAACAGCCGACACGGCCGCGATCGAACGAAAACGGGACGGTCTGATGCTGGGCAAACCGGCACACCCCTCGAACTACTCGGTGAGCCACCGCGAATGCCTGTCCGACCACATGCATGGCCTCGTCGACGACTCGGACGCGGTGCGCGACGCTGCGCATCGATGATCGCGACACGTGCGCGGCGATCGGCCGTCCGACACCTGCTCGGGCGTCGAATACCCTGATGCTCGGCGGTTTTCGCGTTCGTGTCGGCGTCAGCGTAGACCCGGGAGCGACGGCACGCCAGAGCCGGGCGCCGCGACATAGTTCACACAGAAACAGAGCGACGGGCCCCACCGGTGGGTGGAGCCCGTCGCGGGCAAGGGATCGGGGGTCACCGCAGCCCTCGGGACTCTCGCGCGATCCGTACGCCGAACACCATTATAGGTCAGGCTTACCTAACTAAGCAAGTTCCCGAACGCCGCACCGGAAGTCCGCGCCCGGCCATGGCCGCCAGCAACCCTTGTCCGCGCCGCGCGCCGACGGCGGAATCGGTCCGCGCGAGATCCGGTACGTAAGCCGAAGCGCCCGCGATGGATTCGACGACGAGTGCCCAGAACCGGTGGCGGCTCAACCCGGAGCAGCGCGCCATGTTCTCCTGAACGATCGTCAGCGCGGACGCACAGCGGTGCGCGAGCCAGACGTACATCGCCTCCGCGCAGGGCAGGGCGACCACACCCGGCTCGCCCGCGAGCGGATCGCCGTCCAGCACGCGAACAACGGTGTCCGACAACCCCGCCCAGTCGATGCCGCCGTCGTTGTCGGTGTGGATCCAGAGGTTCTCCAGGCCGGGATCCCATGCCCGCCCGTCCGCCACGAGCAGCGCGA
Organism: Nocardia pneumoniae NBRC 100136; assembly: GCF_000308755.1. Taxonomy (GTDB): domain Bacteria; phylum Actinomycetota; class Actinomycetes; order Mycobacteriales; family Mycobacteriaceae; genus Nocardia; species Nocardia pneumoniae. The sequence goes on along the minus strand of NZ_BAGF01000040.1, from coordinate 69,234 downwards.
CCACCCGCCCCACGATCGCGTGGATCAGCGCTGTCGCAACGACTTCCGCGGCGATGTCGGCGCTGATCATCTCCGCCGCGTGCCGCCGGTACATGAGTTCCACGCGCCCCTCGCGCACGCCGTCCGATAATCGCCACCAGCGCCGCTTGCCCTGTTCGGCCATCGCGGCCACGGCGTAGACCCGCGGATGCTCCGGTTGCAGCGCGCGAAGCCGGGCACAGGCGCGTCCGAACGCCACCGTCGATCGATGGGGCGTGGTGATGAGCTCGGTCATCGAACCTCCTCGGGGATCGGCTCCGCCGCCACGGACATCCGGCCGTGCGCCGTTCCTAGCGAAAGATAGGTTAGGCTTACCAGACCTAGCAACCCGTTCGCCGATTCAGGAGCAGTTCGTCGCCGTGACCTCCCTTGCCACCGTGAGGCGGCGTCGTCTTTCCTTGCTGCTGGCCGTCACCGCATTGCTGCTGCTCGCCGTGGTGGCCGGTGTCGCGGTCGGCGCCCGATCGCTCGCGCCAGGAACCGTGTACGACGCCGTGCACCACGCGATCACCTGCCGGGGAGGACCTTTCACCTGCCCGGCCGGTTCGACCGAAGAACAGATCGTGCGCGGCCTGCGTCTTCCGCGGACCGCGCTCGCGCTGGTCTGCGGGGCCGCGCTGGGCATGGCGGGCGCGCTCATCCAGGGCCACACCCGCAACCCGCTCGCCGACGCCGGGTTGCTCGGCCTGAACGCGGGCGCGGCCTTTCTCGCGGCGCTGAGCGTCTGCCTGTTCGCGTTCACCGCACCGGAGCAGTACATCTGGTTCGCGTTCGCCGGAGCGCTGCTCGCCGGGCTGGTGGTGTTCGGCGCCTCGGCCGTGGGCGGCGGGAAGGCGAGCCCGCTGAGCCTGGTGCTCGCGGGCGCGGCGGTGACCGCGTTCCTGCAGGCGATGACGAACGCCGTCGTGCTGTTGGACGCCGCTGCCCTGGACACCTACCGGTTCTGGGTGGTCGGCACGGTCGCGGGCCGCGACGCCGCGGTGTTCTGGCAGGTGCTTCCGTTCCTGGCGGCGGGGATGCTGCTGGCCGTGGCGGCGGCGCCGGGACTGAACCTGATCGGCCTCGGCGACGAGGTCGCGCGGGGGCTCGGCGTGCACGTCGGCCGCAGCCGCGCGCTGGGACTGACGGCCGTCGTGCTGCTGGCGGGCGCGGCGACGGCCGCGGTGGGGCCGATCGCGTTCCTCGGGCTCGCCGTCCCGAATCTCGCGCGGACGGTCACCGGGCCGGACTATCGCTGGCTGATTCCGTATTCCGGGCTCTTCGGCGCGTTGCTGCTGCTGATCGCCGACATCATCGGCCGCCTGGTGGTCCGGCCCGGCGAGTTGGAGGTCGGCGTGATGCTCGCCGTGCTGGGCGCGCCGGTCTTCCTCGCGTTCGTTCGGCGGCGGAAGTTGGTGGCACTGTGACTCTTTCGCTGCGAACTGCGAGCGCACGGCCAGCCCTGCGCGTCGGGCCGGTGTCGATGGTGCTGCGGCCGACGATGGTGCTGACCGTCGCGGCGCTCACCGCGATCGCGCTCGGATTGCTGTGTCTCGACATCGCCGTCGGCGAGTCACACCTGCCGCTCGGGCGCGTGCTGGACGTGCTGACCGGAGGCGGCACCAAGGCGCAGCGGTTCATCGTGCTGGAATCCCGGCTGCCGCGCGCGCTCACCGCGCTGGTGGTCGGCCTGGCGCTCGGCCTCGCGGGCGCGATCACCCAGTCCATCCTGCACAACCCGCTGGCCGCGCCGGACATGCTCGGCATCACCTCCGGCGCGAGTCTGGGGGCGGTCGGCGTGCTGGTCGTCAGCGGCGGCGCGAGCACCGGACTGGCCGCCTCGGTGGGCGCGCCGTTGGCCGCGCTGGCGGGCGGACTGCTCACCGCGGTGGCCGTCTACCTGCTCGCCTGGGGGCGCGACCGCACCGGCGCGCACGGCGCCACCGGGCTGCGTCTGGTGCTGATCGGCGTCGGCGTGAACGCACTGCTGCTGGCGGCCATCAGCTCGCTGCTGACCCGCGCCACTCTCGCCGACGCCCAGCGCGCGCAGCTGTGGCTGAACGGATCGCTGAACTCGGCCGACTCCGCGCATCTTGCGTCCACGGTCATCGCGGTGGCCGTCGTCGCCGCCCTGGCTCTCGGCTCCGCACGCACGCTCGCCGCCCTGCGCCTCGGCGCGGAGACCACGCGTGCGCTCGGCGTGCGCATCCAGACCCAGCAGGCGGTGCTGATCGGCGCGGCCGTGGTCGCCGCGTCCCTGGCCACGGCCGCCGCCGGGCCGGTCGGCTTCGTGGCGCTCACCGCGCCGCAGATCGCCCGCCGCCTGCTGCGCACACCCGGCGAACCACTCGTCGGCGCGGCCCTGATCGGCGCGATCCTGGTGCTCGGCGCGGATGTCGCCGCGCGCACGATGTTCCCGGTCGATCTGCCGGTCGGTGTGGTGACCGCCGCGTTCGGCGGTCCGTTCCTGCTGTATTTGCTCGTGCGCATGAACCGGAAGGCAACGCTGTCATGACGATCCCGGACACCACAGAGCAGGCCGACGTCCCGGAGCACCGGCTCGGCGCGGACGGCGTCACCCTCGGCTACGGCGAACGGGTGATCGTCGACGGCCTGAGCCTCGACATCGCGCCGGGCGTGGTCACCACGGTGATCGGACCGAACGGCTGCGGAAAGTCCACGCTGCTGCGTTCGCTCGGCCGCCTGCTGCGGCCACGGGAAGGCCGAGTCCTGTTGGACGGCAAGGCCATTTCGACGATGCGGACCAAGGACGTGGCACGCGTCATCGGCATCCTTCCGCAATCGCCGATCGCCCCCGAAGGGCTCACCGTCGCCGATCTCGTCGCACGCGGGCGCCACCCGCACCAGTCCTGGTTCCGGCAATGGTCGGCCGCGGACGAAGCCGAGGTGACGACCGCGCTGGACCAGACCGGTATCGCCGACCTGGCCGACCGCGCACTGGACGAACTGTCCGGCGGACAGCGCCAGCGCGCCTGGATCTCCATGGCGCTGGCCCAGGGCACCGACATCCTCCTGCTCGACGAGCCGACCACCTACCTGGATCTGGCGCATTCGATCGAGGTGCTCGACCTGGTCGACCGGCTGCACGCCGATCTGGGACGCACCGTCGTCATGGTGCTGCACGATCTGAACCTGGCGATCCGCTACAGCGACCAGCTGGTGGTCATGCACGACGGGCGTGTCGTCGCCAGCGGCCCCCCGGCCGAGGTGATCTCCGTCGAGCTGCTGCGCGAGGTGTTCGAGCTGGACGCCGCCGTGCTCGAGGACCCGGTGTCGGGTCGGCCGATGGTCGTGCCGATCGGCGCGAGGCATGTGCGCGGCAAGGCGGGCGGCCCGGAAGCCGCGGCGCCGGAATCCGCCGCTATGAGAAATGCCACACCAGCTACTGCATAGTTACGACACCCTGTAGTACGCATCCTCGTCGTTGAGTACCTAAGATTGTGGAATGGCAGGTCTTGGTGAACTCGAGAAAGCGGTCATGGACCAGTTGTGGTCGGCCGACGAACCACAGACGGTCCGGCAGGTGCACGAGGCGCTCGCCGCACGCCGTGAGCTCGCGTACACCACGGTGATGACCGTGCTGCAACGCCTGGCGAAGAAGAATCTTGTGGTGCAGCGGCGCGACGACCGCGCGCACCGCTACGCGCCGGTGCACACCCGCGACGAGCTGGTGGCCAGCCTGATGGTCGACGCGCTGCAACAGGCCGACGAGGCGGGCAGTCGCGCCGCCGCGCTGGTCCACTTCGTCGAGCAGGTCGGCAAGGACGAGGCTGCCGCATTGCGCGAAGCACTCGCTAAGCTCGAAGCAACCGAGGAGGACTCGGCACCGCCGCCGCAGTAGACTCCTCGGGCGCCCTGGCCCCACAACGCAGTGAGCTGAGTCGATGAACGCAACCGCGCCGGTCTTCGCCGGACTCGCATTGCTTCTCGCGGGGCCTGCCCCGGCCTTGCTCAGCCGGGCGACCTGGACCTACCGGACGCCCCGCGCAGCGCTCGTGCTCTGGCAGGCCATCGCGCTCGCCGCCGTGCTCAGCGCGTTCGGCTCCGGATTGGCCATCGCCGCCGAGCTGCTCGTGCCCGGCCCGGACGGTCGTCCCACCACCGCCCCGACCCGCGAGATCGACGCTCTCGGTCTGCCGCTGTGGGCGGCGTACGTGTTCGTGTTCGCGCTCACGCTGCTGATCGGCGCGCGACTGATCTACGCGATCATCCGGGTCGGCGTGCACACCCGCAGGCGGCGGGCACGGCACCGGATGCTCGTCGACCTGCTCGACCAGAGCGGTCCGCACCGGCGGGCGGCCGACATCCGGGTACTGGCCGCCACCGAGCCGATCGCCTATTGCCTGCCCGGTCTGCGCCAGCGCGTCGTGCTCAGCGAAGGCACCCTGACCAAGCTTCCCGACGCCGAGATCACCGCCATCGTCAGCCATGAGCGTTCGCATCTGCGCGCCAGGCACGATCTGGTGCTGGAGGCGTTCACCGCGGTGCACGAGGCGTTCCCCCGGGTGGTGCGCAGCAAGGCGGCGCTCGGCTCGGTGAAATTGCTCATCGAACTGCTCGCCGACGATTCCGCCGTCAAGGTCACCGGTCCCAAGCCGCTGGCCCGCGCCCTCGTCGCCTGCGCGAAGTCCACCGCGCCGCAAGGCGCGCTCGCCGCGGGCGGACCCACCACGCTCATCCGCATCCAGCGGCTCAGCGAGCGGATCGGCGACGTGCGCATCGCCACGGCCGCCTATCTCGGTTCCGCCGCTATCCTGGTGGTGCCAACGCTGGCCGTGGCCGTCCCCTGGCTGGTGGAGTTGAGTCGGCTGTTCAACGGCTGACCCCCGGCCACGTATCCTTGACCCTCGGCCCGGCTTTCCGGTCGGCCGCACCTCTCTCGGCTTCTGGCGCGTCATCGCCGCGCCGCAGCGCGGTGAACCGCATCGTGCACCGCTCTCGATCCCACCGAACAGCGCGTTCCGCGTCGAACGCGCCGTGCGACGAAAGGCACCCCCACCTCGTGACACCCTCGACCACCGTCGCCGCGGCGCCCACCGTGACCTTCGCGGATCTGGGCCTGCCCGCCGTGCTCGTGCAGGCACTGCGACGCGACGGCATCGAGACGCCGTTCCCGATCCAGGCCGCCACACTGCCGGACGTCTTGGCCGCCAAGGACGTACTCGGCCGCGGCCCGACCGGTTCGGGCAAAACCCTGGCCTTCGGCCTCCCGATGCTCACCCGCTTGGCGGGCGCCCCCGCCAAACCGCGCAGGCCGCGCGGACTCGTGCTCGTGCCGACCCGCGAACTGGCCGCGCAGATCGAGCGGGCGCTCGACGAACCGGCGCTCGCGCTCGGGCTGCGCGTGGCCTCGGTGGTCGGCGGCGCCCCGATCAAACGCCAAGCCGACCGGCTCGCCCGCGGCGTCGACCTGCTCATCGCCACACCGGGACGGCTCGCCGACCTGCTCGCGCAAGGGTCGGCCGACCTGTCCGACGTGGTGATCACCGCGCTGGACGAGGCCGACCACATGGCCGACATGGGCTTTCTCCCGCAGGTGACCAAGCTGCTCGACCGGACCCCGCGCGACGGTCAGCGCCTGCTGTTCTCGGCCACACTGGACGGCGAGGTGGACAAGCTGGTCAAGCGCTATCTGCGCGCGCCGGTCACGCACTCCACCGCGCCGCCGTCGGCGTCGGTCGCCACGATGTCGCACCACCTGCTGTACGTGCGCGACAAGGTGGCCAAACGTGCGGTCGCCACCGAGATCGCCGCGCGGGACGGGCTGACCATCATGTTCGTCCGCACCAAGCACGGCGCCGACCGGCTCGCCAAACAGCTGCGCGGCGCGGGCATCCCCGCGGGCGCGCTGCACGGCGGCAAGGCGCAGAACAACCGGACCCGCACCCTCGCCGCGTTCGCCGACGGCTCGGTGCCGGTGCTGGTCACCACCGACGTCGCCGCGCGCGGCATCCACGTCGACGGGATCTCCCTCGTCGTGCACGTCGATCCGCCCGCCGAGCCGAAGGCCTACCTGCACCGGGCCGGGCGCACCGCCCGCGCGGGCGAGGACGGCGTGGTCGTCACGCTGGTGATGGACGACGAGCGTCGTGAGGTCGAGGCGATGGCGCGCAAAGCCGGGGTCGAGGTCGACGGCGTCGAAGTCCGTCCCGGCGACAGCACGCTGATCGCGATCACCGGCGCACGCCGCCCGTCCGGCGTTCCGGTGGCCGCACCCACTGCGTCCCCGGCGGCGCCGGTCACGGAGAAACCGAAGTCCCCGCAACGGCAGCCGCGACGCCGCGGAGAACCGGCCGCAGCCAGCAACCAGGGCACGAGCGCGGCACGGTCTGGTGGCGCTGCGACGACGCCCGCAACGGGCACGCGGAAGCCCGCACGGCGGAAGCCGGGGCGGCGCGGAGAACCGGCCGCAGTCAGCGGCCGCGGCACGAGTGCGGCAGCACCGTTCGGGGGCCGCCGTGGAACGACGGCTGCGACGGAGACGCAGAAGTCCCCAGGGCAGCCGGGACGGAACGGAGAACCGAGCGCGGCCAGCGGCCGCGCGGCGACAGCGCCGGGTCGCGCCGGGAAGACGCCCGCCGGGGACACAGGACGGCGCAGAGCACCGACCGGCGCCGGTGGCCATGGCACGGGCGCGGCGACAGCGTCGCGGAAGACGGCTGTCACGGACACAGGGCGCGGAGATCCGACCGGCGCCGGTAGCCGAGGCTCGAGCGCGGCGGCGCAATCCGGGGGTCGCTATGAGACCGGCCGGACCAGCGGTGGGTTCTCCCGCCGCGCCGCGGGTCCGGCCACCGGTGACACGGCAGGACGAACACGGCGACGCGCCGTGCGATCCCAGCAGCCGCCGCAGCGTGGCAATCGCGGAGCACACTGATCGGTCGTGACACATCCGGGCGCGGCCGTCCTCTGCGCTCTGCTTGCCGCGCTGCTGTTCGCGGTCGCCGCGGTAGCGCAGCAGCGGGCAGCGGCCGCCGTGCCGGAAGGGGAATCCCTGGTCCACTCCCTGCTGCGCAATCCGCGCTGGTGGGCGGGCGTCGTCGGGGACACGGGCGGATACGCCATGCAGGTCGCGGCGCTCGCGCTGGGCGCCGTGCTCGTGGTGCAGCCGATCTTGGTGAGCGCGCTGATCTTCGCGCTGCCGCTGTCGGCGCGACTCAACGACCGCCGCATCACACCCCGCACCTGGGCGGCCGCGCTGGCGCTCACCGTCGCGCTGGCCTGCTTTCTGATCGTCGGTAATCCGGCCGCGGGCGATGCGGACGCGCCGCTGCGGGAGTGGCTGCTGCCGCTGAGCGTTCTGCTCGGCCTGATCGCCGTCGCGACCGCGGCCGGCATCGCCGCGGCAGACCCGGCGTGGCGCGCGATGCTGCTCGGCGCGGCGAGCGGCTCGCTGTACGGTCTGGCCGCCGCCCTCACCTCCTACGTCACCGACCTGTTCGAACACGGTCTCGGCGAAGTGCTCGGCGGCTGGCAGACCTGGGCGCTCATCGCGGCGGGAGTCACCGGCGTCTACCTCCAGCAGCGCGCGTTCCAGGCCGGCCCGCTGGCCGCGTCGCTGCCCGCCGTCACCATCGCCGAGCCGCTGGCCGCCGCCTTCCTCGGTATCGCCGTGCTGGACGAACGGCTGCGCACCAACGCCGTGGGCCTCGTGGTCGCCGGAATCGCGGTCATCGTCATGTGCGCCACCACCATCACGCTCTCCCGCTCGGAGGCGGCCGCCTGACGCGTCGCCGCTGGGCAACCACCAGTCCCCGCCCCTCGCCGCGCACGACGCACGCAGCCGCTGTCAACGCACCGGTCTGAGGCAGCGCCGCGCAGCGGTACCTGTCGCCGCCCCGACCACGGCCCGCGCCGGTCGGCTCCCGGTTATGATCGGTCGAGTGCGCTTTCTCCCCGGTCATCAGCCGCCGTACGACCTGACCTACGACGACATCTTCCTCGTCCCGAACCGGACGGACGTCGCGTCGCGCTTCGACGTCGATCTCTCGACGGCCGACGGGTCCGGCACCACCATCCCGATCGTCGTGGCGAACATGACCGCCGTCGCCGGACGCAGAATGGCCGAGACCGTGGCCCGCCGCGGCGGCCTCGTCGTGCTCCCGCAGGATCTGCCGATCACCGCGGCCGCCGACACCATCGCGTTCGTCAAGAGCCGCTCGCTCACCGCCGACACCCCGGTCACCCTCGACCCCGACCGCTCGGTCTCCGAGGCCGTCGCGCTCATGCACAAGCGCGCGCACGGCGCCGTCGTCGTGATCGACGGCGGGCGTCCCGTCGGCGTGGTCACCGAGGCGGCCTGCGCCGATGTCGACCGCTTCGCCCGGCTGCGCGAGGTCGCGGTCACCGACTTCGTGCGGGCACCGGCCAGCACCACCCCGCGCGACCTGTTCGACCTGCTGCACGCCGAGCACGCCGACTTCGCCGTGCTCACCGCCGAGGACGGCACCCTGGCCGGGGTGCTGACCCGCACCGGCGCGCTGCGCGCCGGCATCTACCAGCCCGCCGTCGACGCCGCGGGCAAGCTGCGCGTCGCGGCCGCGGTCGGCATCAACGGCGACGTGGCGGCCAAGGCCAAGTCCCTGGTCGACTCCGGCGCCGACCTGCTGGTCATCGACACCGCGCACGGCCATCAGGCCAAGATGCTCGAAACCCTCGCCGCGGTCCGCGATCTCGGTCTCGGCGTCCCGCTGGTGGCGGGCAACGTGGTGTCCGCCGAGGGCACCAGGGACCTGGCCGAGGCGGGCGCGGACATCGTCAAGGTCGGCGTCGGCCCCGGCGCCATGTGCACCACCCGCATGATGACCGGCGTCGGCCGTCCGCAGTTCTCCGCGGTGGCCGAATGCGCCGCGGCCGCCAAGGAACTCGGCGTGCACGTCTGGGCCGACGGCGGCGTCCGCCATCCTCGCGACGTCGCGCTCGCCCTGGCCGCGGGGGCGTCCAACGTGATGATCGGCTCTTGGTTCGCCGGTACCTACGAATCCCCGGGCGACCTGCGTGTCGACCGGGACGGCAACGCCTACAAGGAGAGCTTCGGCATGGCGTCCAAGCGGGCCGTCGCCGCGCGGACCGCCTCCGACAGCGAATTCGACCGCGCACGTAAGGGGTTGTTCGAGGAGGGCATCTCCAGTTCCCGGATGCGGCTGGATCCGGAGCGGCCCGGCGTCGAGGACCTCATCGACCACATCTGCTCCGGCGTCCGCAGCGCCTGCACCTACGCGGGCGCGCGCACGCTCACCGAGTTCCACGACCGGGCCGTGCTCGGCGTGCAGTCGGCGGCCGGATTCGCCGAAGGACGCCCGCTGCCGAGCGGTTGGTGAGGTCGGCGCTACCGCGGCAGCGCCACTGAGGCAACCGCCGCGTTGTGCTGGTTTCCCGACACGCGCATTCGAGCGGCACCGGCCCACGCGACCCGATGCGTGGGCCGGTAGCATAGTGGTTGCCGGATAACGGCACCACGACTTCGCGAAAGGATCCAGTTGTCACCCGCGTCCGAGGGCGCCGCACAGGAGGGCTCCTCTACCGAGCCGGGTGACAAACCCGGCGTCCTCCACCCCGCAGTAGTCCCATCCCGCACAGGCCCCATCCCGGCACCGAGCAGGTGGTGCTGACGATGTCAGTCGCGCTCACCGCGCTCAGCCTGATCGGATTCATCGCTCTCACGGTCGGCACCGCCCTGTTCGTCGCCGCCGAGTTCTCCCTCACCGCGCTGGAACGCAGCACCGTCGAGGCGCACGCCCGCACCGGTGACGTCCGCGCCAGGATGGTCCGCAAGGCGCACCGCACGCTGTCGTTCCAGTTGTCCGGCGCCCAGCTCGGCATCACCATCACCACGCTGGTCACCGGCTATATCGCCGAGCCGGTGCTGGCCAAGCTGCTGAAGCCGGTCTTCACCGGAATCGGGCTCGGCGACACGGCCGGGCACGGCATCGCCCTCACGCTGGCTCTGATCCTGGCCACCTCGCTGTCGATGATCTACGGCGAGCTGGTGCCCAAGAACATCGCCATCGCCAAGCCGCTGGCCACCGCCCGCGCCACGGCCGGTCCGATGGTCACCTTCTCGGTGGTGTTCAAGTGGATGATCCATTTCCTCAACGGCACCGCCAACTGGGTGGTCCGCAGGCTGGGTGTGGAACCCGCCGAGGAGTTGCGCTCGGCTCGGTCGCCGCAGGAACTGGGCTCGCTGGTCCGTACTTCGGCCCTGCGCGGGGCGCTCGATCAGCGCACCGCCCAGGTGATGGATCGCTCGCTGCAGTTCGGCGAGCGCAGCGCCGAGGAACTGATGACGCCACGGGTGACGATCGAATCGCTGGACAAGGACGACACCATCGCCGATCTCATCGACGCGGCGGGCCGCACCGGCTACTCCCGGTTCCCGGTGATCGACGGCGACCTCGACAACACCCTCGGCTTCGTGCATATCAAGCAGGCGTTCACGCATCCGGCCGGTGAACGCGGGACCCTTCCCCTGCACATGCTCGCCCGCCCGGTCCCGATCGTGCCCGCCAGCCTGGACGGCGACGAGGTGCTCGAACGCATCCGCTCCCACGGCATGCAGGTCGCTCTCGTCGTCGACGAGTACGGCGGCACCGCGGGTCTGGTGACCATGGAGGACATCATCGAGGAGATCCTCGGCGACGTCCGCGACGAGCACGACGAGGAGGAGCGCGACGTACGGCGCGTCTCGGACGGCTGGGACTGTTCGGGGCTGCTGCGCATCGACGAGGTTTCCCGGGCGACCGGATACGACGCCCCCGAGGGTGAGTACGAGACCCTGGGCGGTCTGGTCCTGACCAGGCTGGGCCGCATCCCGATGGCGGGCGACGAAGTGGTGCTGCCGAATCCCCGCTCGCAGCAGTGGTCCGCGACGGACGATCCCGAGTCGGGCGGCTGGATCGCCCGGGTGGAACGGATGGACGGTCGGCGCATCGACCGGGTGCGTCTGATCCCGGTCGCCGCGGGCGCTCTGGCCACCAGGGAGCACAGCCATGGGTGATCTCTTCGGCGTGCTGCTCACCGTCGTGCTGCTCGGCGGCAACGCCTTCTTCGTCGCCGCCGAGTTCGCGCTGATCTCCGCCCGCCGCGACCGGCTGGAAGCGCTGGCCGCGCAGGGCAAGCGCAACGCGAACACGGTGATCAGGGCGGGCGAGAATCTCTCCATGATGCTGGCGGCCGCGCAGCTGGGCATCACCATCTGCTCGATCCTGCTCGGGCGGGTCGGCGAGCCCGCCGTCGCGCATCTGCTGGAGGGCCCGTTCGATCTGGCCGGGCTGCCCGAGCAGGTGCTGCACCCGGTGGCGTTCGCCGTCGCGCTGACCATCGTGGTCATCCTGCACATCCTGTTCGGCGAGATGATCCCGAAGAACATCGCGCTGGCCGGTCCGGAACGCAGCGCGCTGCTGCTGGTTCCGGTGCACTTGGTGTGGCTGCGACTGGCCCGGCCGCTCATCGCCCTCTACAACCTGTCCGCCAACCTGTCGCTGCGGCTGCTGCGGGTGGAGCCGAAGGACGAGCTCGAGGCGACCGTGTCGATGGTGGAGCTGGCCGAGATGATCGGCGAGTCGCGCTCGGAGGGCCTGCTCGACGAAGAGGAGCACCGGCGCCTCACCCAGGCGCTCGGCACCAGCGAACGCGTGGTCGCCGACGTGATGGTGCCGTTGCAGGCGGCGCGGTCGGTTCCGCTGCGCGGCAACGGGACGACGCTCGGCGACGTGGAGTCCGCCGTCGCGGAGACCGGCTTCTCCCGCTACCCGGTGCGGGCGAGCGACGGCTCGCTGGTCGGCTACTTGCATGTCAAGGACGTGCTCGACAAGGTCGCCGACGAAAGCGCCGGTCCGGCGACGCCGATCCCGCGCACCGATATCCGCCCGTTGCCCACCGTCGGCATGGGCACGACGCTCTACGAGGCGCTGGCCCGCCTGCGCCGCACCAACAGTCATCTCGGCCGAGTGGTCGACGAGCGGGGCAACACCACCGGCATCGTCGCCTTGGAGGACTTGGTGGAGGAGTTCGTCGGCACCGTCCGAGACGTCACGCACCGGGTGATCGAATGACGGCCCGGCGATCCGGCGGATGCTCCCGGGTGTCGGCGTGACCGCACGGGTGTTGCCCGGTGCGCGGTGGCGGGCGGCCGCCGCGGCGCACCGGGCCCGGCTCGATGGTCTGATCGGACCGTATCTCGAACGGCGGGCGCACGGGTCGTCGCATCCGGTGATCGACTTCTTGTTCACCTACTACGGTCACAAACCCGCCCAGCTGCGCCGCTGGCACCCGGGATACGGCATCGCGCTCGCCGACGCTGCCGAGTACGACGGCGCCCGCGGATATCACCGCGTCACCATGGACAGCCAGGTGGGCGATGCGGTGCCCCGCAACGTCTTCACCGCCGACCCCGCGTACCTGGCCAAGCGCTACGACACCCTCGCGTTCGTCGCGAATCTTTTGCGCGCCACCGCGTCCCGCCCCGCCCAGCTGTCCTGCTTCGGTCTGCACGAGTGGGCGATGGTGTATCGCACCGACGACATCCGCCACCAGCAGCTGCCGTTGCGGCTCGGGCGGGCGGGCACCGACGCGGTCGTCGAATCGATGTCCCTGCGCTGCACGCATTTCGACGCCTACCGCTTCTTCACCCCGGAAGCCGTCGGCCGCAATGCCGAGCCGCTGACGCGCGCCGACCAGCTCCGCCGCGAACAGCCGGGCTGCCTGCACGCGAACATGGACTTGTACAAGTGGGGTTTCAAGCTGGTCCCGCTGATCTCCTCCGAGCTGCTGCTGGACTGCTTCGAGATGGCTTGCGCCGCCAGGGAACTCGACATGCGCGCCAGCCCCTACGACCTGTCCGGGTACGGCTACGAGCCGGTCCGCGTCGAGACGCCCGCGGGCCGCGCGGAGTACGTGCGCGCGCAGTCGGCGCTGGCCGAGCGCGCGTCCGAGTTGCGCACGACCTTCCTCGGCGTCTGCGACGAACTGCTGGCCTCGGACGAACGAATCGGCACCGGCCACCGGGACTGACGCCGTCCCGGACGCCGATTCGGCGAAAATCTTCGCGAATCATGCGCGGGATTCACCGAAACCCTCCTTCAAGTTAACGAGTATTACTACCATTCAGTCAGTTCGGTGACTGTCCCAGTCAGCCCGGACAGCCCAGTTCCGAAGACGAAGTTGGGGGACGCGACGATGCGCCCATCGGCCAGACTGCGCCGCGCGAAAACGCTGATTCTGCTCACCATCGGCATGGTCACGGCCATGCTGCTGCCCGGGATCGCCTCGGCTGATCCGCGATCCGACCTCCAGGACGCCATCCACGAATTCTTCGACGTCGGGCGCGTTTCGGTCCCCCGCGCGGACTGCGGCCCCGGCTCCGCACCGGAGAACGGCTTGCAAGGCGACGTCACCGCGGCCGACCGGGACAGCGGGCGCAGTACCCAGGGCTATCGCTGCAATATGTCGTTCGTCGGCGGGTACGCGGGCCGCGGCGCGGGCATCACCTCCACCAGCTTCGAGCACTGCGCCTATCTGGGTTCGTTCTTTCCCGGCAACCTGATCAGCGAGGGACGCGGCGTCCAAGTGCTGGACGTATCGGATGCCGCGAATCCGCGCCCGACGGTCACGCTGACCGAGCCCGCCATGCTCGCGGGCACCTGGGAGAGCCTCAAGGTCAACACCGAGCGCAAACTGCTGGTCGGCACCGGCGTCCCGGTCGGTGAAGGCGTCGGCTATCTGTCGGTGTACGACGTGTCCGATTGCGCCCACCCGCGGCTGCTCAACCCGGGCCCTGGCACGAATATGCTGATGCCCCTGCCGATCACCACGCACGAAGGCGGCTTCTCCCCGGACGGCAACACGTATTGGGCGTCGGGGGTCGCACCCGGCTTCGTCAGCGCGATCGACCTCGCCGATCCGGCCAACCCGCGAGTGATCTGGCAGGGGCTGACCGGCATCGAGGCGCACGGGTTCGGCATCAGCCCGGACGGCAACCGGATGTACATCTCCGCCCTCGGCGGATTCACCGTCCTGGACATCAGCGCGGTGCAGCGCCGCGACCCGAATCCGCAGGTGCACCACATCGGCCGGGTGTTCTGGACGGACGGCTGGGCGACCCAGCACAGCATCCCGGTCAACTACGACGGCAAGCCCTACCTCTACACCGTCGACGAGGGCGGCTCCGGCGGTGTCAAACTCATCGACATCTCCGACGAGACCGCACCCAAAGTCGCCGGCAAGATCAAGCTGGAGATCAACCTGCCGCAGCACATCGACAGCAATATCGGCTCGTCCATGGGCGGATCCGCGTTCGCGTACGAATCGCACTACTGCGCCGCCGACCGCCGGGACAATCCGACCGCGCTGGCCTGCGGGTGGATCTCCTCCGGCATCCGGGTCTTCGACATCCGCGATCCGTTCGCCATCCGCGAGATCGCCTACTTCAACCCGCCCGCCCGCACCGGCCAGAACCTGAGCCTGTGGAACTCGCCGCACGCGCTGGCCTCGATCATCGGCGTGCCCTTGATGAGCACGCCGCCCGCGGTGCGCGCCGTACTGGAAGGACAGTTCAACCCGCTCGACGCCACCACGCCCCGCTCCGGCCGTCTCGCCTTCGGCGACGTGTCCACGGACTGGTGTTTCTCGCCGCCGGAATGGCGCGGATCGCAGCTCTACGTCGCCTGCTCGGACAACGGGTTCATGGTGTTGCGGCTGGACGACGACGTGTATTCGCCGCCGCAGAACCAGAAGTCGATCGTGGGGTCGTGACGATGTCAGCGTGGACACGAACCGCGGCCGCGGTTTCCGTGGCGTTCGCACTGCTCGTGCTCGGCGCCGCGCTACGACCGCTGGTGTTTCCGCAGAAGTCTTCTGCGACAGAGGTTCTCACCGCGGTGGAGATCGGTTTCGCGCAGGACATGACCGCGCACCATCAGCAAGCGCTGCTCATGGTGCAGCGGCTCGACCATGCCGTCGATCCGGCGGTCGCCCGAGTGGCCGAGCAACTCGACCGCACGCAGCGCGTGGAGATCGGCACCATGCTCGGCTGGCTGCGCCTGGCCGACGCGGCCCCGACCTCCTCGCATCCGATGGCGTGGATGCCCACGGAGCATCGGCATCCGGCCACGGCCCCCGCCGCGTCGACCGTGCGCCCGGGAGCCATGCCGGGGATGGCGAACACCGCTGAGCTCGACACATTGGCGGCGGCACGCGGCCGTGAGGCCGAAATCCTGTTCCTGCAATTGATGTTCCGCCACCATCAAGGCGGTATCGCGATGGCCGAAGCCGCCGACGGCCTGCTGCGCTCCGGTCCGGTCAAGGAGCTCGCCCGCGCGATGATCCACGGGCAGGGCCAAGAAGCCGGGGTGATGGGGATGCTGCTGACTCAGCGCGGGGCCGCGCCGCTGCCCTGACCGCGTCGCGGAGTCACGATGCCACGTGCAACGCGAATCCGGTCGCGCCGTCCACCTCGCGGCCTGGTTCCAAGCGCAGGCTGCGGTCGTAGTCGCCACCGCCCTGCGGGCGGTACCGGATCGGCTCCAGCCCGCGCAGGTCCGACATCCGGCGCCGCAGGTCGTCGGCGACCTCGTCGAAACGCTGCGAGCCGAGCCGGATCGTGTCGTGCACCAGGAACGGCGGCAGCACGTCCATACCCGTGTAGTACAGGATGCCGTGGTGAATGGGGAACAGCAGATCCTCGACCGGCCCATTGATGCCGCGATCGGAATACGACGGCTGCTTGCCTCCGATACCGACCACGAGCATCGCCCTCCGGCCCGCCAGCACACCCGCGCCATACCTCGGCATCGCCTTGCCTCCGGCCCCGTAGGCGAAGCCGCAGGTGAGGACCCGATCCACCCAGCCTTTCAGGATGGCGGGCAGGCCGAACCACCACAGCGGGAAATGCAGCACGACAGCGTCTGCCCAGAGCAGTTTCTCCTGCTCGGCGCGGATGTCGGGACTGAGCGTCCCGTTGTGGTAGGCCTCGCCGGAGGCGAGCATGAAATTGCTCTCCTCGACGGCGCCGAAATCGTCGGTGTCGGCGGCGGCCTTCCAGCCCATCGTGTAGAGATCCGAGATCCGCACCTCGTGCCCGTCCGCCCGTAATTGGTGCACCGCAACGTCTTTCAGCGCGCCGGTGAGTGAGTCCGGCTTCGGGTGGGCGTACACGATCAGTACGTTCATGCCAGCTTTCGTCACCCTCGGCGCAACAGCGCTCGGCGCGGGGGAATTCCACCGAGCCGTTGACCTGCACGGACGCCTGGCGCCGCGGTGAGCGGAATGCCGGGGGTGGTACATGGTGTTGCGCACTACGGCGGCCGGTCGGCCCGGTTCCGCACGGCGGCGCGAGATCATACCCGGTACGGCGGTATCGTCTGACGTGACCGGATCATGATCGTCGGCCGGGAGAGGTTGGGCTACTGATGATTCGCACCGATGCGTTCACCGTGCCGGGGCACGTGCGTGGCTATCCGGGCGTGGCGTTCGGCGGGTACGTGGCGGGCCTGCTCGCGTCCGCGAGCAGCGCCGCGGAAGTGCGCGTGGACTTCCGGCGCGCGGTCACCGTGGACACCCCGATCATGCTGTCCGCCGACAGCTCCGGCGGTGCGACGCTGACCGATCAGGACGGCGCCGTGCTCGCCGAAGCGTCGGCGTCGGTGGTCACGATCAGCCCACCGCCCGCGCCCCCCTTGGCGGAAGCGCAGGCAGCCACGGCCGCCGCGCAGGTGCTGCGCAAGATGAGCCACTGCTATGGCTGCGGCGCGGCCTGCTCGCCCGGCCGCGGGCTGCGGCTGTCGCCCTGGGCCGTTCCCGCGCACGACATGGTCGTCTGCGCCTGGACACCCGACCCAGCGCTCGGCGGACCCGATGGCCTGCTCGCCACCGCAAACGTCTGGGCGGCTTTGGATTGCCCAGGCGGCTGGTCCGCGATGGCGCTGCGCGATCTGCGCCCCGGCGCGGTCACCGCGGCCCTCACCGGCACCCAGCTCGAGCCCGTCCGTGCCGGTGAGCGCTACATCTCCTACGGCTGGCCGATCTCCCAAGACGGCCGCAAACACACCGTGGGCGTGGCCCTGGCCCGCACCGACGGAACCCTCTGCGCCCTGGCCGAAGCCCTCTGGATCGAGCCCCGCCAGCCATTGCCGTTCGAGTGGTGATCCGCGCCCACGCGTCGTTGTCGACGGGGTCTTCGGCGACCGGTCTCAGTGATCGTCCACGAACCGGTACCACTGCCGGTCGAACGCGGCGTACTCGATGCCGTCGAGAGCGGGCGGGCCGAGGTGGGGTGGAGTCGCCGGATCGCGGAAGTAGGCGAACCCTTCCGAATTCGATTCGCCCGCTTGGGTGTAGAACAGGCAGCCGCCGTCGCGGGGTGTGATGAAGGTGATGGTGTAGAGGCCGAGGCGGGTGCGGTGACCGGGGTTGACGCAATCGGCGGCATGGTCCTCGAGGATGGCGCGGGAAAGTTTCCAGCCGGTGCTCTGCGGGACGCCGTACAACGTCAGGCCGACCAAGACCGCGATGAGGACCGGTGACGCGAGGCTGTAGAAGTAGGCGCGGTAGCGGAACAACCCGAGCAGTCCGAACAGGGCGGCGATCCCGCCGAGCACGCCGAGCACCACCCACAGCACGACCAGCGTCGGGAACGTTCCCTCAGCGGCCAGCTGCCAGAACAGCGCTGCGCAGCAGACCACGACACACGCGGTCAGCAGACCCATCCACAGCACGAACCAACGGGGAGTGCGCATGCGCACGGGACCTGCGGAGTTCACGTGTTCAAGATACGGACGGCAACGGTCTCACGGGTGGGTATCGACAAGGAAAATCCCCCGGCCAGTACTCCTGACCAGGGGATTATGCTCGAATTCCGCATCGCCGCATGCTTACAGCGGCGGAAAGCCCGCCGAGCCGGTGGCCATCCAGTTCCAGAACATCGCCGCGCGATTGACGACCAATGCCACGATGTCGAGCACAACGCTTCCCATGAATCTTCCTCACAAATAGACGATCTCGTGCGGCACCCAGGGTAACGGACCGATAAACAGGATCGAAACTCGTGAAAAGCGAATCCCCTGACCGGAATTCGGCCAGGGGATTCGCGACGCCCGGAGACCGGGAGACTAGACGCAGGCCAGGGCCTTCGCCTCGCGACGACGGCGGTGCAGGATCGGCTCGGTGTATCCGTTGGGCTGCTTGGTGCCCTCCAGGATCAGTTCCTTCGCCGCCTGGAAGGCGATGCTGCCCGCGAAGTCCGGCGCCATGGGGCGGTAGTTCGGGTCACCGGCGTTCTGCCGGTCCACGACCGGGGCCATCCGCTCCAGGCTGGCCACCACCTCATCGGCGGTGACCACGCCGTGCCGCAGCCAGTTCGCCATCAGCTGGCTGGAAATACGCAGGGTCGCGCGGTCTTCCATGAGCGCGACATCCTTGATGTCGGGCACCTTGGAGCAGCCGACGCCCTGGTCGATCCAGCGCACCACGTAGCCGAGGATGGATTGCGAGTTGTTGTCCAGCTCCTGGCGCTTCTCCTCGTCGGTCCAGTTCGGCTCGGCGGCCAGCGGGATCTGGAGGATCTCGTCGACGGTGGCGCGGCGACCGGCCTTGGCGATCTCCTGCTGCCGCTGGAACACGTCGACCAGGTGGTAGTGGGTCGCGTGCAGGGTGGCGGCGGTCGGCGACGGCACCCAGGCGGTGTTGGCGCCCGCGCGCGGGTGACCGATCTTCTGCGTGAGCATGTCGGCCATCAGGTCCGGCATGGCCCACATGCCCTTGCCGATCTGCGCCTTGCCGGGCAGACCGGCGGCCAGACCCGTGTCGACGTTCCAGTCCTCGTAGGACAGGATCCACTGCTGGGACTTCATGTCGGCCTTGCGGACCATCGGCCCGGCCTCCATGGAGGTGTGGATCTCGTCGCCGGTGCGGTCGAGGAAGCCGGTGTTGATGAACACGACGCGCTCGGCGGCGGCCTGGATGCAGGCCTTCAGGTTCACCGTGGTGCGGCGCTCCTCGTCCATGATGCCGACCTTGAGGGTGTTGCGCTCCAGGCCGAGGATGTCCTCGATCCGGCCGAACAGCTCGTTGGTGAACGCGACCTCGTCGGGGCCGTGCATCTTCGGCTTCACGATGTAGACCGAGCCGGTGCGGCTGTTGGTCAGCTTGGCGTCGCCGACCAGGCTGTGCTTGGCGATCAGCGAGGTGATCAGCCCGTCCATGATGCCCTCGGGGACCTCGTTGCCCTGGGCGTCGAGGATCGCGTCGGAGGTCATCAGGTGACCGACGTTGCGCACGAACAGCAGCGAACGGCCGTGCAGCACCAGCTCACCGCCGTCCAGCGCGGTGTACACGCGGTCGGGGTTCATGGTGCGGGTGAAGGTCTTGCCGCCCTTGGTGACCTCCTCGGCGAGGTCGCCCTTCATCAGGCCGAGCCAGTTGCGGTAGCACAGCACCTTGTCCTCGGCGTCCACGGCGGCGACCGAGTCCTCGAAGTCCATGATGGTGGTGACCGCGGACTCCAGCACGACGTCCTTGACGCCCGCGGTGTCGGTGCTTCCGATCGGCGACTGCGGGTCGATCTGGATCTCGATGTGCAGGCCGTTGTGCTTCAGCAGCACCGAGCTCGGCGCCTCCGGATCACCCAGGTAGCCGACCAGCTGGGAGGCGTCGGCCAGACCGATGCTGGTGCCGTCCTCCAGGCCGACCTCCAGCTCGCCGTCGACGATCTTGTAGTACGTCGAACCGATGTGCGAGCCGGTGATCAAGGTGACCGAGTCGTCGAGGAAGTTGCGCGCCCACTCGATGACCTTGTCGCCGCGCACCTTGTTGTAGCCGGTGCCCTTCTCCGCACCGCCCGCCTCGGAGATGGCGTCGGTGCCGTAGAGCGCGTCGTACAGCGAGCCCCAGCGCGCGTTCGCGGCGTTGATCGCGAAACGGGCGTTCATCACCGGCACCACCAGCTGCGGGCCCGCGGTCACGGCGATCTCGTCGTCGACGTTCTGGGTGGCGATCTGGAAATCGGCGGGCTCGGGGCGCAGGTAACCGATCTCGGTAAGGAAGTTCTTGTAGGCGGCCCGGTCGTAGTTCGCGCCGGGGTGCTCGGCGTGCCAGGCGTCGACCTTGCCCTGGATCTCGTCGCGCTCGGCCAGCAAGGCGCGGTTGCGCGGGGCGAGATCGTTGATGACCTGTTCGGCGCCCGCCCAGAACGCGGCGGAATCGACGCCGGTACCGGGGAGCGCCTCGTTCTCGACGAACTCGTGGAGAACGCTGGCCACCTGGAGCCCGCCGACCTGAATCCGCTCTGTCATCTACTGCCTCACTTCCGAGAAAGCCAAGTGGGAAACAGGGCCATGTTACCCGCGGGTAGTGGTACCACCGCGCGACGGGTCATCCTGCCCTCTGCCCCATCCATTCCGCCACGCCATAGTGCACAGGTTCGTCACCCAGCGGGTCTTCCGGCCGTCGGCGGTCGGCCGCACAGCCCCTTGATCGTATCGCGGGACCGATTTAATGTACTGATCGGAACATTTATCGACACAGCAGGAGTTCAGGTGCCACTCACCGACAAGGTCGCCGTCGTCACCGGCGGGAGCCGGGGCTTGGGCAAACAGATGGTGCTCGCGTTCGCCGAAGCGGGCGCGGACGTGGTGATCGCCAGCCGCAAGCTGGACGGATGCGCCGCCCTCGCCGACGAGGTGACCGAGCGGTTCGGCCGCCGCGCCCTGCCGGTCGCCTGCAATGTCAGCGACTGGGCACAGTGCGACGCGCTGGTGGAGACGGTCTACGCCGAGTTCGGACGGGTCGACGTGCTGGTCAACAATGCCGGGCTGTCGCCGCTGTACCCGAGCCTGGATCAGGTCACCGAGGCGTTGTTCGACAAGGTCATCGGCGTGAACCTGAAAGGACCGTTCCGGCTTTCGGCGCTGATCGGCAGTCGCATGGCGGCCGGGGGCGGCGGCTCGATCATCAACATCTCCTCGATCGAGGCGGCCAGACCGGAGCCGTTCGCGGTCCCCTACTCGGCGGCCAAGGCGGGGCTCAGCGCCCTGACCGGCGGGCTGGCCCAGACGTTCGGGCCGACGGTGCGGGTCAACACCATCCAGTGCGGCCCGTTCGCCACCGACATCTCGGCCGCGTGGCCGGACGCACTGCGAACCCAACTCACCGAGCACAATGCGCTGCGCCGGGTCGGTGAGCCGGAGGAGATCGTCGGCGCCGCGTTGTTCTTCGCTACCGATGCCTCGGCGTTCTGCACCGGAGCGACCCTCGCCGTGGACGGAGGCTGGCGATGAAAGCACTGACCTACGAAGGCCCCCAGCAGATCGCGTACTCCGATCGTCCCGACCCCGCGCTGCCCGGACCCGACGGCGCGATCGTCCGGGTCACCGCCACCGGGATCTGCGGCAGCGACCTGCACATCTACGGCGGGCACGGTTTCGTGTCCACCACCGGCTACTGCGTCGGGCACGAGGCGGTCGGCGAGATCGTCGAACTCGGGCCGCAGACCCGCGGCTTCTCGGTCGGCGACCGCGTGCTGGTACCCGCTTCGGTGGGCTGCGACGGCTGCGCGCAGTGCCGCGCCGGGATCGTCGCCGCGTGCGCTCGGCACCCGCTGCCGGTCGACGCCTGCTACGGCCTCGGCGGCTCGCTGCCGGGCTGCCAGGCCCAAGTAGTCGCCGTCCCGCACGCCGCGGGAAACCTGGCGGCGCTGCCCGACGAGGTGAGCGACGCGGCCGCCGTCGTCCTCACCGACAACGCGCCGACCGCCTGGTACGGCGCCCGCCGGGCCCGCATCGCCCCAGGCGACACGGTCGTGGTCATCGGGCTCGGTCCGGTCGGGCTGATGGCGGTCCAGTCCGCGTTCGCGATGGGCGCGGCGCGGGTGCTCGGCGTCGACCTGCTCGCCGAACGCCGCAAGCGCGCCGCCGACCTCGGCGCCGAGCCGGTCGAGTCGGACGACCCCAAGCAGGCGATCCGCGAAACACTCGGCGGCGGCGCGGACGTGGCGATCGAGGCGGTGGGCGCCGACGCCACCATCAAGCTCGCGATCAGCGCGGTCGGGCACCGCGGCCGGGTCAGCGTGGTCGGCGTCAGCCAGAACCGCTCCTATCCGTTCCACATGATGGCGGCGCAGGTGAAGGAGCTCGAGTTCCACATCGGACTGTGCTCGGTCCAGTACGAACTGCCCGCACTGCTGAAACTCACCGCGGGCGGCAGACTGCGCCCCGAGGCCGTGGTCACCCATCAGCTTCCGATGTCCGACGGACCCGCGGCCTACCGCATGTTCGCCGATCGGGCCGACGGGGTGGGCAAGGTCGTGCTGGATCCGCGCCGATGACCGCGCCGTCGCGCCGCCGCGGCCGCCCACCAGCCGCCGAATCGACGGCCGGCGACACCAGGGACCGGATCATGCGCGCGGCGATCGACCTGTTCGCCGAGAAGGGATTCCACGGCACCGGCGTGGCCGAGATCGGCGAGCGCGCCGACGTGCAGCGCGGCGCGCTGTACTACCACATCGGCTCCAAGGAGGAGCTGCTGTGGCAGATCCTGCGCGACTACATCCAGCGGATGCTCGTCGACGCCGAACAGATCGCCGCTGGCCCGGAGGATCCGATCACCAAGCTGCGCGAGCTGATCCACAGTCACGTCCAGCTGATCATCCGCCATCAGCGGGAGGTGGCCATCCAGTTGCGCGACGTCACCGCGCTGACCGGCGACCGCGCCGCCGAACTCCAGGACCTGCGCGACCGGGTCCAGCGCTGCTGGCAGCGGGTCATCGACGCGGGCCACGCCGAGGGGCTGCTGCGCACCGACGACCACGTGGTCACCAACAGCGTGCTCGGCATGCTGAACATGGTGACGTTCTGGTACCGCCCGCACGGCGACCGCTCCCCCGGCGAGATCGCCGAGGTCCTCGCGACCACCCTGCTCGACGGCGTGCTGACCGACACCGCCCGACACCCGAAAGGCTGACCATGGCTTGATCGCCAGTTTCCACATCGTCATGGTCCGGAGGTCAGCCCCTACCAGCCCGCTGGCCGAGTTGCAGATGACCCAGGAACGCACGCCGCGGTCGGCACGAGCACCGATACCTACGACGCGCGGGTGACAGGGCCCCGGTCGCGCAGCGGATCCGCGTACGGCGCGACCGGGCTCAGCAGCAGAACCGAGGGCATGCGCCGGGTGAGCGCGGGCGGGCCGGTGAACATCACCCGGCCCGTGCGCAGGGCGTGCGCCAGCGGCAGCCGTCCCAGCCACACCTGATACAGCGAGTCGATATCGGAGCCGATCGGTACGGGAGACGCTCGGCCGCAAGACCGCTGCGGCCGAAGCGCTCGTGCGCAGCGTGCGTCTTGCCATCGAAACTGTCGGCGGCCTCGGCTATTCCCGCACCTGCGACCTGGAGATGCGCTACCGCGACGTGCACGGCTGCCTGTTCCATCCGCTTCCGCGGGCCGAGCAGACCCGGTTCTCCGGTCGCGTTCTGCTCGGACACTCGCCGATCGGCCGACGCGTCCACACCATTGTCATTACACGGTGCGGGCGCGTCTCATTACCCGGTGCGGGCGCGGGGTTCCAGGCAGAATGAGTCCGCAGGTGACGTGACGACGTCCGAGGAGATGCCATGGTGTCCGCACGCAGGATCGCCCGTTCGCCGATCACCTGGGTCATCAGCGTCGTGGTGGTCGCTGGACTCGTGGTCGGCATCGCCCTGTTCCAGCCGTGGCGGTTGTTCACCGACACCACCGTCCAGGAGGCGGCTCCCTCGGTCTCCGCCGTTCCGGCACCCGGTGCCGAGGTACCGCAGCCCCGCGCCATCGCCCGCGGCACATTCGTGTCGCATGAGCACGCGACGGCGGGCACGGTCGTGGTCTTGCGACTGCCGGACGGGAGCAGGGTGCTGCGGTTGGAGAACCTCGACACCTCCGACGGGCCCGACCTGCACGTCTGGCTCACCGACGCCCCGGTGCGCGAGGGCCGCGACGGGTGGTTCGTCTTCGACGACGGCGTGCACACCGACCTCGGCAAACTCAAGGGCAATCAGGGCAACCAGAACTACACCATCCCCGCCGACGCGGACCTCGCCCAGCTGACCAGCGTGGCCATCTGGTGCGACCGGTTCAACGTCTCGTTCGGCGCGGCCGAGCTGCGTCCGGCCTGATCGAGGGTGACTGCGCGCCCGAAAAATGACCCGACAACGGCGGGTGCGCTGTGCCACCATGTGTTTCGACGATGATCACCGCATCGAGGGTGGTCGCTGAGCAGCGAGAGGAGGGGCGGCAGTGATTCCGGAGACGACCAAGCGAATGGATGCCGAGATGACGCGGTTGTCGACCGCGAGCGACGCGTTCGGCGAACCCACCCGTGCGCGGCACGGCGAACCGGACGACAGCCGCCTCCAGGCCGTCGGCTGACCGCCCGCCGCATTCTTCTCCTTTCGCTCGATTCCACGAAACATGGTGATTCCCATGATGTTCCGCCGTGTCGCCGACCCGGTGGCGCTGACCGCCGACAACTGGATACACACCGGAGTCCTGGTGCTGAACGCCTCCTACGAGGCGCTCGACGAGATCAAGGCCGACCGGGCCGTGGTGCTGCTCGTCGCGGGCGCCGCGGAGTCGATCGCCGACCGCGAGCCGCGCTTCCCGATCCGATCGCGGCACGTGGAACTGGCTCTGCCGCAGACGATTCGGCTGCTGCGCTACGTCTACCTGACGCACACCACGCTCGTCGACGACGAGAGCAGGGCCACCCTGGCGGGCGTGCTGCGCCGCGACAACCACCGGTGCGGCTACTGCGCGGGCTGGGCCCGCACCGTGGACCACGTCCGGCCACGGTCCCGGGGCGGCCCGAACACCTGGAGCAACCTGGTGGCCTGCTGCGCTCCGTGCAACACCGCCAAGGCCGACCGCACCCCGGAGGAGGCCGGCATGCGTCTGCTCTGGGAACCGAAGGCGCCCACCCACCGGGTCAGGCAGCAGCGGCGGATCTGGAAGCAGCTCGCCGCCACCTGACCACGACCCGAGAAAGGAGAAGATCGCGATGACCCGCACCGCGACCACCGCCGTCACGGAACCGACCCTGGCCGACCTGCTCCCGCTCTCGGACTCCCGAGGGTGGCACCGGGCGGCCTGCCGCGGCGACCCCAACCACGAGGCCTGGTTCCCGTACCCGTCGCAGGACTTCGACTACGCGCGGGAAGTCTGCGGGCGCTGCCCGATCCGGGACGCGTGCGGCGAATTCGCCGCCCGCACCGGACAGTCCGGCGTCTGGGGCGGGCACGAGTTCGACCGCGGACGCGTGATCCGCCGGTGAGGTTCCGCCGTCGCGCCCGTCGGGCGCGGCGGCTCCTCCCGAGGGATCTCGGCGGGCGCACTCGCGGTGCGGAAAGAACCTCGCCGATCCCGCGCGGCGCGCGTGACCATACACTGACCGCGTGGGCTCTCATCGCAGCGGAACCAGATCCCGAGGCGTCAGCAAAGGTCCGGTTCTCGTAGTGGTTGCCGTTGCGTTGCTGGCCGCGATCGTCGTCGGCTGGTTCCAGCTGCGCGATCGCGCGGCAGACCAGGACAGCGCGGCGGCCGCCGAGTGCGTGGAGGGTCCGGCGACGCTGCATGTGACCGCCGATCCGAGCATCGCGCCGCACGTGCGCGCCGTCGCGGACAGCTACAACGCCACCCAGCCGAAGGTCCGCGACCACTGCGCGCAGGTCGCGGTGACCGCGCAGCCGTCCTCGGCCGTCGTCGCCGCGTTCACCAGTGGCAAACCGTGGGATCCGGCGCTCGGCCCGCAGCCCGCGCTGTGGATCGCCGATTCGACCCGATCGATCGAGTCCATGCGGGTGCCCGGATTGATCGAGGGCACGCCCGTGCCGGTGGCCGCGAGCCCGATCGTCCTCGCCGTGCCGGAGGAACTGCGCAGCGCGCTGGAGCAGGCCGAAACCTCCTGGGCGGATCTGCCACGCCTGCAACAGGGATCGCTGGATGAGCTCGGCTTGTCCGGCTGGGGCGGCCTGCGCATGGCGGTGCCGTCCGGTGACGCCACACTCGCCGCGGCCACCGCGGTCGGCTCCGCGGTGTCGGGCGCGGACCCGCTCAGCGCGGATGCCGCACGGTCCGGCCAGGTGGTCGCCGCAATCTCGGGCCTCGCCGTCGACGCCCCGCAAGCCACGGATACGACCGCCGCGCTGGCCGCGGTCGCGGCGCAGAACGCGCCGGTGCACGCGGTGGCGACCACCGAGCAGCAAGTGAAAACGCAACCCGGGCTGGCCGCCTTCCGGCCCGCCGGATCCGCGCTGGTGGCCGACTACCCGGCCGCGCTGATGTCCGGACCATGGGTGGACAAGACGCAGAATCTCATCGCCGGACGGTTCACCGATTACCTGCGCAAACCAGAGCAAGCACAGATCTTCGCCGCGGCCGGATTCGCCGCCGCGCCGCAGACGCCGAACGCCGCGCCCGCGCGCGCCGCGCTCGACAAAGTCCGCGCCACGCTCGCGAACCCGGTTCTCGGCGTGCGGGCCACTGTCCTGGTCGACGTGTCGGCGTCGATGGGCACCACCGAGGGTGCCAAGACGCGACTGGCAAACGTCGTCGCCGCCCTCAACTCCACGATGACGGTCATGCCGCCCGACTTCGGCCTCGGCGTCTGGACGTTCGGCAAGAACCTCGACGGCACCGAACCGCACAAGGTGGCGGCGGCCACCGCCGCACTCACCGACGACCAGCGCACGAAGGTCGCCACCGCACTGAGCGCCCTTCGTCCCAGCGAGACCCGCTCCGACGAGGCCTATCCGTCCCTGATCGCCGCGTACAAGAGCGCCGTCTCCGGATACACGCCCGGCCGCACCAATTCGGTGCTGCTGATCACCGACGGACCCGACGACGACTCCACGGTCACCGGCCCCCAGCTGGCCTCGAGCATCACCGCCGCGACCGACCCGGCGCACCCGGTCCGCATCGACGTGATCGTGCTCGGCGGCAACGGCACCCAGACCCTGCAAGCGCTCGCGCAGCAGACCGGCGGCAGCTACACCCGCCTGACCACCTCCGACGACCTCGGCTTCGGCTCCGCCGTCGTCAAGTCACTCACCACCCCGTAAGCGCTCGTCCGCCTCTCCGCGTCTTCAGGCCGTACTGGTCAGGTGACGGGGGATTCACGTTCAGGTCCTGCGTTGGGTGGGGAGTGTCCGATTGACGGTGGATCCGGCCTCGGTGTTCGGGGAAGTGGCCGCGGGCGCGGATCGCGCGCCGGTAGCGGGCTTTGAGCGACTCGATGGCATTCGTGGAGCAGATCACCCGCCGGATCTCGACGTCGTAGTCGAGGAGCGGCACGAACTCGGTCCACGCGTTGTCCCACGACCTGATGATCGCTGGGTATTGCCCGCCCCATTTCGCGGCGAACTCACCGAACCGCTGCTTGGCGGCGGCCTCGGTCGGTGCGGTGTAGACCGGCCGTAGATCCTTGCTCATCTGGTCCCAGTACTTGCGGGAGGCGTACCGGAATGTTGCGCAACAGATGGATCACGCATGTCTGCACGACCGTCCGCTCCCACACGGTGTTGATCGCATCGGCAGACCTTTGAGCCCATCACAGACGGCGATGCACACATCGTCCACCCCACGGTTCTTCAACTCGGTCAGCACCTGCAGCCAGAACTTGGCGCCTTCGCCGCCGTCGCCGGCCCACAGCCCGAGGATGTCGCGTTCCCCGCCGCAGGTCACGCCGATGACGACGTAGATCGGGCGGTTGGCGACCTGACCATCGCGGATCTTCACGACGGCGAGTTCGATACGTCGACAACCACCTGAGTACCGGCGGCGATGCCGCAAAAGCCAACCAGCTTCTCTCTGACGAGCACTACAGTTACTGCCTGGTTAAATGTTGCTCACGCACCGTTTCGCACAAGCTGTGAGATCTGTAATCTCGGATCCGGATGCCACCCGACCAAGGGCACCCCGGCCGCCCGATCCACGACTCGCAGACAATCGCGCCCCGAAGGCGGTCCAACCTCGGCTGTATTGCCGGAGGGCACCGACACGATTCGGCCTGCATGCAAGGAAGACCCGCACCATGACCGGTTACGCCCCTGTTGACCGTCAGATCCCGCCCCGCGACCAGCTACCCGACGAGTTCTTCGCGCAGTTCCTCGACCCGACTCGCACCTACAGTTGCGCGTACTGGAATCACCCGGACGACACCCTGGAACAAGCCCAGTCCGCCAAGATCGACCTTGCACTGGCCAAATGCGATCTGCGACCGGGGATGACCCTGCTCGACGTCGGCTGCGGCTGGGGTTCGACCATGCTCCGCGCCATGGACACCTACGGCGTCAATGCGATCGGGCTGACGCCCCACCGCAACCAGCACCGGTACGTACGAGACCGCCTCGTTGACCGGCTCATCCACGGCTGCCCCTACGGCGGTGTACGACGGCAAGGCTGGCAACAATTCGACCGCCCCGTAGACCGCATCGTCTGCATCGGCGCACTCGAACACATCCACCACCAGCGATACCCCGACTTCTTCGACTTCGCCTACCGAATAATGCCCGACGACGGAGTGCTGCTGATACAAACCGTCGTCGCCCATGACCCGCACGACGCGCAAGCGCACCAGGCACCGGCGCTGACGACCGAAACCGAATTCGCGTTCCTACGCGGCACCGTCTTCCCGAGTAGCCGGCTCCCACGATCAACCGGCCACAACCCCAGGGGAATCAACGAGTACGCGCAGGACGCCGGATTCACCCTCACCCGCATTCAGGAACTGGGATCCCACTACACCACCACCCTGGAGAGGTGGGCCACCTCTCTGCACGAGCACCGCGACCGGGCGATCGAACTCGCCGGACAACACACCTACAACGCCTACATCAGCTATCTGACCCAGTGCGCCGACCACTTCCGCCGCGGCCACCTCAACGTCATGCAGTTCACCTGCACCAAACCCGGCGCAATACAACCCCCACCACATTGATCCTGCCCGCGACACTCGATTTCCCAGTCCAGGTTGCCGGTGGAATCGGCCAAGGCGACCAAGGCGGTGAGCACCGGTCCCAGGTGCCGTCGGCGGCATAGCGGCGGTGCCGCTTCCACACCTTCTGCCATGGTCCGAAGACTTCCGGCAGGTCCCGCCACGGCAGGCTGGTCCGCAGCCGGTACAGCATCCCCTCCACCACCAGGCGATTGTTGGTGAAGTTGCGACCCACATGCGGGCGGCCACGTCTACTCTGAACCATGCCTCTATTCCTTCGAGAGGGTGTAGTGGTGTTGGCCTCCGTCGCCCGCTGCTGGTAACAGCGGGACAAACCGGCGGGGGCCGACTTGTTTCTAAGTTGTCCGCCGCATTCGTGGTCGTCGCGGTGTGGGCCGTCACCCCGCGCCCGGCCCAGCTCGCCGACATCCTCGACCGGCTACGAGGGTGGATCGCGGAGGACGCGGTCGGTGGTCATATGGTGGAGCCGAAGTGGGTCGGGATCGCGGTGTGCACGATCCCGACCGGGTCAGGGACGCTTCGCCACGGCGGTGCGCAGTACCGAGATTCCACCACGCACGATCAGGCCCATGGCGACCAGGGGCGTGGCCAGCAGCCAGGGTGAGCGGCGGTGATAGTCGATGTAGAACCGGCGACCCGTGGGGTACGAGTCGCCGTCGAGGGTGCTGATAAGTGCCCGACCAGACCGATCCGCTCGTCAGACAGCGCAGTTTCGACGAGCGCGGCGATCGCGCCGGGGCTGAGCTGGGTGTGGGGGTTGGCGATGAGCAGCCATTCGGTGTCGACTGTGGCGGCACCCTGGTTGATCGCACGGGTCAACCCGACGTTGTCGTGGTTTCGGATGACGGTCGCGCCGAACTTCTCCACGATATCGGCGCTGTCGTCGGTGGAGGCGTTGTCGACTCGACCAGGATCGGCACCGCGCCGCCCCTATGTGGTCGAGCAGGGCTAGGTGGGGCGCCAAGTCTGCCTGGTCGGTCGTCGTACCTCATCCCCCGAGTAGCCAGCGCCAACGTGGCAGTTCGGCGATTGCAGTGGTGAGCGTCAGTGTGGTGACGACGACGGCCAGCCAGGCCGGCCAAGTGGCCCAGGACGCGAGTACGGCGGCGGCAAGTTGGAGAACGACGAGACCGATGGTGACTGCGCCGGGGACAGGGAAGAGGACCTGTCTCTTGTCGCCAGGGGTGGCGAAGAGGGTCGGCAGCCCGATGAGCAGGACCAATGCCGCAACCGCGAGCGCGACCGAGTGATCGGCCAGTGCCCATGGGGTGGCGATCCAGGCAATCAATTCGGTGGTGAACCGCAGAATCGAGGCGAGACGTCCCTGGTCGGTGAGGTTCGGCGAGGTGATGGCGCGGGCGGACATGACGGACAGCGTGTCATACCCGCTGGTCTGCAATACTCGATGGTCTGTCAGGGCTCCTCGAGCCTGGCGCCGAGAGCTTTTCGCGAGGTTAGACGGTGCGTGAGATCACCACATCCATCGAGATCGACGCCACTCCCGAGCAGGTGTGGGCGGTGCTCAGCGATCTGCCGGCCTATGGGCAGTGGAATCCGTTCATCCAGCAAGCGGCCGGTGAGCTGCGTACGGGTGCGAAGCTGACGTTGCGGATGGTGCCGAAGCAGGGGCGGGCGATGACGTTCAAGCCGAGGGTGCTGGCCGCAGAGCCGGGGCGGGAGCTGCGGTGGATCGGGCGACTGTTGGTGCCCGGCATCTTCGACGGCGAACATCGATTCGTGCTCACTGCGATCGATGGCGGAACACAGCTGGTGCAAAGCGAGAAGTTCTCCGGGGCGCTCGTCGCGTTCACCGGCGCGATGATCGAAAACACTCGCGACAATTTCGTCGCCCTCAACGAGGCGTTGAAGAAACGCGTCGAAGGCGCCTAGACGTCCATCTACGCGTACGCCTCCAGGGGCGGGCACGAGCACACGAGGTTCCGGTCGCCGTACGCGCCGTCGATCCGGCGCACCGGAGGCCACACCTTCGCCCTGGCATGCCCGAGGCCGCGCGGATAGACGGCGACCTCCCGGCTGTAGGGGTGCTCCCACTCCCCGACCAGCGACGCCGCGGTGTGCGGCGCGCCGCGCAGCGGGTTGTCGGTCACCGGCCACACACCCGCGGCCACTTGGTCGATCTCGCCGCGAATAGCGATCATCGCCTCGATGAAGTCGTCCAGCTCGGCGAGATTCTCGCTCTCGGTGGGCTCCACCATCAGCGTGCCCGCCACCGGGAAACTCATGGTCGGCGCGTGGAATCCGTAGTCGGCGAGACGTTTGGCCACATCGTCGACGGTGACGCCGGTCTGCTTGGTGATCTCGCGCAGGTCCAGGATGCACTCGTGCGCCACCATGCCGTGCTCACCGGTGTAGAGCACCGGGAAGTACTCGTCGAGCCGCCGCGCGATGTAGTTCGCCGACGCGATGGCCGACAGCGTGGCCCTGCGCAGCCCGTCGGCGCCCATCATCCGGATGTAGGCCCAGGTGATCGGCAGGATCGACGCCGACCCGTACTTCGCCGCCGACACCGCGTGCGACCCCGCTTCCAGCGGATCGCCGGGCAAGTAGCGCGCCAAGTGCGCGCGGACCGCGACCGGGCCGACACCGGGACCGCCGCCGCCGTGCGGAATGCAGAACGTCTTGTGCAGGTTCAGGTGACTCACGTCGCCGCCGAACCGCCCCGGCCTGGCCAGCCCCACCAGGGCATTGAGGTTGGCGCCGTCGACGTAGACCTGGCCGCCCGCGTCGTGCACCAGCGCGCACAACTCGGCCACCTCGTGCTCGTACACGCCGTGCGTGGACGGGTAGGTGATCATGATGCAGGCCAGCCGATCGGCGTGGTCGGCGATCTTGGCGCGCAGGTCGTCCAGGTCGACGTCCCCGTTGTCGCGGCACTTCACCACCTCCACGCGCAGCCCGGCCATGGCCGCCGACGCCGCGTTGGTGCCGTGCGCGCTGGACGGGATGAGACAGGTGTCGCGATGGGTGTCGCCGCGGTCGAGATGGTAGCGGCGAATGGCCAGCAGCCCGGCGTACTCGCCTTGGCTGCCCGCGTTGGGCTGCAAGCTCACCGAGTCGTAGCCGGTGATGTCCGACAGCCAGCGTTCCAGGTCCGCGATCACCCGCAGCAGACCGGGCGTGTCCTCCACCGGCGCGTACGGGTGCACCCGGGCGAAGCCGGGCCAGGTGATGGCTTCCATCTCCGCGGTGGCGTTCAACTTCATCGTGCAGGAGCCGAGCGGAATCATGCTGCGGTCCAGCGCGATGTCCTTGTCGGACAGCGAGCGCAGATAGCGCAGCATGGCCGTCTCGGTGTGGTATTTCGTGAACGCGGGATGGGTCAGGTACTCCGAGGTGCGGTTCTCGATCGCGGCGACCGGTGCGGGCGCCCCCGGCTCCGGCGACATCGCGGTGCCGAAGGATTCGAGCACGGCCGCGACGTGCGCGTCGGTGGTCGCCTCGTCGCAGGCGATGCCGACGTGGTCGGCGTCGACCAGGCGCAGGTTGATCCCGCGCGACTTCGCTTTCGCCACGACGGCTTCCGCGCCGCCGGGCACGTGCGCGAGCACCGTGTCGAAGAAGCTGTCGTGCACCACGGCGCCGTCCAGCCCGCGCGCGATCGCCGCGGCGTGCCCGTGCACCCGGCGGGCGATGGCGCGCAGGCCGTCGGCGCCGTGGTAGGCGGCGTACATCGCGGCCACGATGGCCAGCAGCACCTGCGCCGTGCAGATGTTCGAGGTCGCCTTCTCCCGGCGGATGTGCTGCTCACGCGTTTGCAGTGCGAGCCGGTAGGCGATGTCGCCGTCGGCGTCCACCGAGACGCCGACCAGGCGACCGGGCAGCTGGCGGGCCTGCGCCTGACGCACGGCGAGGTATCCGGCGTGCGGGCCGCCGAAGCCGAGCGGGACGCCGAAGCGCTGGGTGGTGCCGAAGCACACGTCGGCGCCCTGTTCACCCGGCGGCGTGATGAGCGTCATCGCCAGCAGGTCGGCGCCGATCGCCACGAGCGCGCCCCGTTCGTGCGCCGCGGTGATGACGCCGGTCCAGTCCACGACGCGGCCGGAGGCCCCTGGCGTCTGCGCCAGTACGCCGAAGAACTCCCCGTCGGGCAGCACGCCGGTGGACAGGTCGGCTTCGACGATCTCCAGACCCAGCGGCTCGGCCCGGGTGTAGAGCACCGTCCTGGTCTGCGGGAACAGATCGGTGTCGATCAGCAGCCGCCCGGACTTCGCCCGGCTGGCGCGACGCAGCAGCGTCATCGCCTCGGCGGCGGCGGTCGCCTCGTCCAGCATGGAGGCGTTGGCGACGTCCATGCCGGTCAGCTCCGACACCATGGTCTGGAAGTTCAGCAGCGCCTCGAGCCTGCCCTGGCTGATCTCCGGCTGATAGGGGGTGTAAGCGGTGTACCAGGCCGGATTCTCCAGCAGGTTGCGCACCAGCACCGGCGGGGTGAGCGTGTCGTAGTACCCCAGGCCGATCATCGAGGTGGCCACGGTGTTGCTGTTGGCGAGTTCCGCGAGCTCGGCGAGCACCTCGTGCTCGGTGGCCGCCGGGGGCAGTCCGGTCAGGCCGGCGCCGTCCAGGATGCTGGCGGGCAGCGCCCTGGCCGCCAGCTCGTCCAGCGACGGCACGCCGACGACATCCAGGATCCGGGCTAGTTCCTCCCGGTCGGGTCCGATATGGCGGTCGGCGAATGAGCGAGTCACAACAGCTCCCAAGGTCGGGTCGGGTCGACCGCGCGGTCGACGGGTACCGGCCCTCCCCCTCTGTCGTGGCGCCTGAGAGATTCGGGTGCCGCGACCGGTGGCCGAGCCCCTTTCCCCATGGGCGGGCGGCTCGAAGCCACCGCTTTCCAGAGGCGTCGAAGCCCGCACGGTCCCTGTTGCCTGAGAGATTGACGGGGAGGTGCTGCTCCTTCGGCGCCCGGACTCGTTTCGAGACCGGGACTCTCCCGCACGGCGGCGACGCACCGTCAGTTTATGCCGATGCCACGTGGGACCGCGCCAGCGCACCCCCGCGACAGGTGTCGTTCTCGTCACGCTCCCCACCTGTCCGCGTCTTCAGGCCGTACCAGTCGGGTGCCGCGGAAGTTGCGTTCAGGTCCTGCGTCGGGTGCCCGGCTGGGTTCTGGGCGTTCCCGGCGAGTTACCCCATGTTCTTGCGAAATCAGTGGTCGCGTGACTGCCGTACCAGAGCGGCGGTCGCGTTCCCGGGCATCACTGTCGCAC
Organism: Nocardia pneumoniae NBRC 100136; assembly: GCF_000308755.1. Taxonomy (GTDB): domain Bacteria; phylum Actinomycetota; class Actinomycetes; order Mycobacteriales; family Mycobacteriaceae; genus Nocardia; species Nocardia pneumoniae. The sequence continues at coordinate 34,993 of NZ_BAGF01000040.1, read as the reverse complement.
GCGATGTCGGTTAGGCGTGAGCGGAAACGTCAGATCGGCAGGCCGTCACGCAGCCTGGTGGCCGCGAGCAGGATCGACTCCGCCTGGATCCGCACCAGCCGGTCCAGCGGCACCGCGACGCCCGGCGCGTTCTGCTCGACGTCGGCGCACCACTGGTCGAACACCGCGGCGAACCGGTCGCGTTCGGCGGCCAGCGCGGGCGCGCCGTCGCGGCGGAATTCGTCGTCGAGCAGCCGCAGCAGCATGCCGCCCAACCGCAGGCGCAGCATCGCGGTCCAGTCGTATCGTTCGACGAAGATCTCGCCGCGGGTCGCGATCCGATCCCGTTGCGGCACAGTCTGTTTGTTCACCGCCAAGCTGGGCAGCCCGGCGACCAGCGCGCGCACCGACCGCTCGAACGGGCTGCGTCCGCTCAATTGGCGGGCCACGCGCGCGAGCACGTCAGCGGCGACCTCGGCCATCGCCCGGTAGTCGGCCGCGGTGGCGTCGAGCAGGTCACCGAGCACGCGGTCGCCCGCCGATCCGTCACCGATCCGCTCGTCGACCCACAGTGGCAGCTCGCAGACCAGAATCGCCGTGCCGTAGCGCGCCGTGTAGTCCCGGCAGCCGCCCCCGCCCAGCGCGGCGACCGCGTCGAGGCCCTTCGCCGCGAGCAGGTCGGCCATGGCGCCGAACAATGGCAGCTCGAAGACTCCCGGCGCCAGCGTGTGCGCGCCCGGCGCGTCCGGTTCGCCGTGATAGATCGGGACATCCGCCGCGGAGAGCCGCGCGGTGAGCGCCGACCAGTACTCGGCATCGCCGCCGCAGGTGTAGAAGAACCCGCCGCCGAACTCGGCGTTGTGCAGCGACGCGATCAGCGCGGGCCGGGTGCGGTCGATCAGCGTCATCATGGCCTTCGTCTCCGGCAGCGGGACGCCGACGGACCGGCCGCGCCACACGGTCGGGAAGCACCATTCCGGCTGTTCGGCCGCGGGCGGGCGGTAGAAGCCGCGCGCCACGCCGGTCCTGGTGTGCGGGCCGGCGAACCACCCTTCGTTCAGCCGGGTTCCGTCGGGGTCGACACAGAGCACGAAATGCCAGGTGGCGTCCACGGTCGCGGCGTCGTCGGCGACCATTCTGCCGAGCAGATGGCGGATCGTGGCCATGCCGATGGGCTCGTTCGGGTGCGGATTGCCCAGCACCAGGATGTGCCGAGTCCCCGACCCGACCTGCACCTCGCGAATCGGGTCACCGCCGCGCGACCGCCCGAGTTCCGTGATCGACACCCGCTCCGGGTGATCGGCGGCGAGCAGGTCGGCGAACGCGTTCAACTCGTCGACGGTCGGGAACCCGCTGAGGTGGCCGATCGGCCCGACGATTCCGGCGATGTCATCGGCTGCCCGCACGGCGTCCCCCTCCTCGCTGCCGCCGCCCTATCCCGCGCTCTGCGTCGACCTAACCCGTCTTGCGGTTCATCCGCGCCTTGCGGCGGAACGACAACTCGTCTTCGGGGCGTTCGGTGACCGTCGACGCGCGTTCGGCGGGGAAATTCGCGATGGCGCCGGTCAGTTCGCGCATCGCGCCGCTGACGGCGATGCCGAAGACGCCCTGCCCGCCCTGCAGTAAATCGACGACCTCCTCGGCCGAGGTGCACTCGTAGACCGACGTGCCGTCGGAGAAGAGGGTGATCCCGGCCAGGTCCTGCACGCCGCGGCTGCGCAGATGATCGACCGCGATGCGGATGTTCTGCAACGAGATGCCCGCGTCCAGCAGCCGCTTGACGATCTTGAGGACCAGGATGTCCTTGAACGAGTACAGCCGCTGACTCCCCGAACCCGCCGCGCCTCGGATGGAGGGCACCACCAGCCCGGTGCGCGCCCAATAGTCGAGCTGCCGATAGGTGATCCCGGCCACCTGGCAGGCACTGGGGACGCGATAGCCGACAAGGTCGTCAGGTACCGAGTCGTCCGGGAACAGGCCTGGCTGTACCACATCCTGCGATTGCTCTGCCACTGACCACTCCCTTGCTTCGCCGACGCATTCCCAGCCTCATCGATGACCCGGCTCCGTCGCCGACCGAACCGGTGCGGATTCGGCCGAAACGGACGTGGCCCAACTGTCGAGATTACTCCCCCGATTGTCCAGGGAGCGGCGTCGTCGAGCCAAACGCGACGCGCGGTAAAACTCTCGACCTCTACTTCAGCTGTCGGTCGCCTTGAAGTCGTCCGGAGACACCGATTCGAGGAACTCCTTGAACTTCTCCACCTCGTCCTCGCGCTCGTCCGGCATGACCAGTCCGGCTTCCTCCAGGACGGACTCTTCAGCGTAGATCGGGCAACCCACCCGCAAGGCGATCGCAACCGAGTCCGACGGCCGCGCCGAGATCCGCAGATCGTTCTCGAAGACCAGGTCCGCGTAGAAGGTGCCCTCCTGCAGATCCACGATCCTGACCTCCTTGAGGGTGTGCCCCAGCTCGGTGATCAGGACCTTGATCAGATCGTGGGTCAGCGGGCGTATCGGGGTCACCCCCTCCTGTTCGAGCACGATCGCGGTCGCCTCCGCCTGCCCGATCCAGATCGGCAGGTATCGGTCGCCCGCCACCTCACGGAGCAACAGCACGGGCTGGTTCTGTGGCTGCTCGACACGGATGCCGATCACGCGCATTTCGCTCATCGCACTGCCTCCCATACTCGCCGCCGGCCCGGCATGACCGCTGCAGAGCTCGCCGTACCACGAGTCTAGGCGAACCCGCACCGGTCCAGCGATCGGTCTACACAGCCGAAATCAGCGTGTTGGGTCGGCGAAACCCGCCGGAGCCGAGCCGCCGAGGGGTCAACCCCCCAGCGAACTCCGGACCGAGGACTTGACCAGACAAGTGTGCAATGTCAGCGACAGCGCGGCGAGTTCGCGCACCGTCTCCTCCGCGCGGGCGCGGGCGCCCGCGTCCCGGCTCTTCGCGATCGGGGCGGCGATCTGCGCCACGAGCGCGGCCTCCCGGTCGGCCGCGAGCTTGAACGCCCGCAAATGGCGCGCCTCCAAACCGAATTCGGCCATCGCCCGGGCCGTCTTGGCCAGCGTCACCGCGTCGGCGTCGAAGTACCCCGCCGGGCCCGGCGTGATCAGGTTGGCCCGGATGAGGTCACCCAGAAAACCGTCATCGATCCCGGCCTGCTCGAGCAGATCCGCCCGGGTGACCCGGATCTCGTGATCTAAGCGCAGATCCTCCGGGGAGATCTCGTTCGGCACGACCCCCAGCCGCCGGGGCGCCGCGGCCGGGCGTGCGCCGCGGTCGGAACCCCGCGTCGGCTGCTCGCCATCCGGCGAGACGTGCCCGGACTCCGCCTCCCCGGTGCGCACGGAGTGCGCTCGGGCGCGGGCTTCCCGCACGCCGAGCGTCGCCGCACCGCTGTCGATTGCCTCGAGCTGTTCCTTGATCACCTTCAACGGCAGATACTGGTCGCGTTGCGCGGTCAGCACGAACCGGAGCCGTTCGACATCCGCCACGGAGAATCTGCGGTAGCCCGAAGGCGTCCGCTCCGGCCGGATCAGCCCCTCCGCTTCCAGGAAGCGGATCTTGGAGATGGTGACGTCGGGAAAGTCGGGGCGCAGCAGGTCGAGCACGGAGCCGATCGACATCCCTCCGCGTGCCCACTGCGCCGCACCGGTCACCGCGCCAGGTCCTTCATGACCCCGAGCCTTTCCTGAGGTGTGAGACCCAGCGTCGGCGCTGTCATAGACTCCCCGCACCCGCCGACGAGTCGGTCACCTGGGCGCGCGGTCCGGTGAGGAATACCAGCCGGAACTTGCCGATCTGCACCTCGTCGCCGTTCTGCAGCTCGGAGGAGTCCACCGGCTCCCGGTTCACGTATGTCCCGTTCAGGCTGCCCACATCGACGACCTGGAACGAATCGTCGTCCTGACGGAACTCGGCGTGCCGACGGCTGACGGTGACGTCATCGAGAAAGATGTCACTGTCGGGGTGGCGACCCGCCGACGTGGTCGGCTGATCCAACAGGAACCGCGAGCCCGCGTTCGGGCCGCGTTTGACGACCAAGAGGGCCGCTCCGACCGGCAGACCCTCGACCCCTTGGACCGGCTGCTCGCCGGTCACCTCTCCGGCGCGCGACGCGTCGACCTCGTTCAGGAAATCCGCGCGGAAGACCGACGTCGTCTCGGCCGCGGTCTCCCCGTAACCCGGGTCTTTGTTCTCGCTCACCGTTTCTCTCCTCCTCGAACCTGATTATCCATGCAAGCAGGTGATACCTCTGGCACCACGACCTGCCGTCGAGTCCCTAGATCCCCGGCACAGCCGCCGGGTGCATCTGTTGGCATTGACCGTACCCTGCCGGGCCGCACCCGTGCAGGTAGAACTGGGAAGGCTGCTTCAGCCCCCGATAACTCCTTGATAACCTGCGGCATCCAGCAGTTCGCCGAGCGTCACGTCGAGGCTCGCGGCATCGCTCACCTCCAGCTCGAACAGCCATCCCTCACCGTAGGGATCGGTGTTCAACGTCTCCGGCGCCGAGCTCAATTTGTCGTTCACCGCAACGACTTTGGCGCTCAACGGCGCGTAGATGTCGGACACGCTCTTGGTCGACTCCACCTCCGCGATGCTGTCCGCGGCGGACACGTCCGCGTCCGTCTCGGGCAGCTGCACGAACACAACGTCACCGAGTTGAGACTGGGCGTAATCGGTGATGCCCACCCGGACCCGGGTCGGGGCGATCCGGCGTACCCACTCGTGCTCCTCGGTGTAGCGCAGATCCTCGGGGGTCTGGGTCACAGGCCGTCCTTTCGTTCGAACGTTGCACGCAAACTCTATCGGCTACGCGGTCCGATGCCCCACAGCCGGTATCGCTCTTGCGACGGCGATGGCTTTGCCGGTATAGAGCGCGCCGGTCCAGAGGTAGACCGCCGTGCCCCAGATCAGTAGTGCCCCGCCGAAGGCCCGCCCGAAACCGGCGGCCGCCCAGTCCATCTGCCCGCCCAGCAGCCAGGGCAGCGCGGACATCAGCGCGAAAGTGGCCGCTTTGCCCAGATAGATCACCTCGGGCGGGGGCAGGTCGCGGCGCTTGTACACCGACAGCGTCGCGGTGAGCACGAGGTCGCGCCCGACCAGCAGCGCCGCCACCCACCACGGCATCAGGCCGCGGATCACGAAGGCCGCCAGCGTGGTCACCAGATACAGCCGGTCGACGAACGGATCCAGCAGCGCGCCCAGCCGGGAGGACTGCTCCAGCAGCCGCGCGAGCTTGCCGTCCAGGAAGTCGGTGACGCCGCTGGCGACCAGGAGCGCGAACGCCCAGCCATCTGCCCGCTCGACCAGCAGCAACCACAGGAACAGCGGAACGCCGAGCAGGCGCAGCACGCTCAGCACGTTCGGCACGGTCAGGATGCGGTCGGCGAAGAGGCCTCGCGCCGCACCGTGGGCGCGTTCCTCCGGTCCCGCGGTACCCGGTTCGGTTGTCACGACCCCGTGCATACCCCACCGACCCCCACCCTCGCCATCTCCACGCGCCGATTTCTCGGATATCCGCGCGGCAGGCCGCGTGGGAGGATGTTTTCCGCCACAACACGGCCGTGACAGAATGAGTAGAAAAGTTTCTCACCGTATGGTCTGGTGAGCGAGAGGAAGCAATGTCCGCATTCGACTACGACGTGGTGGTGATCGGTTCCGGATTCGGTGGCAGCGTGAGCGCGCTGCGGCTCACCGAGAAGGGCTACCGGGTCGGCGTTCTGGAGGCAGGCCGCCGGTGGAACCCGGAGGACATCCCGCGCACCAACTGGAATGTGCGCAAATCGATCTGGGCGCCGCGCCTCGGCCTCACCGGCCCGCAGCGGATCAGCCTGCTCGGCAAGTGCGCCGTGTTTTCCGGCGCGGGCGTCGGCGGCGGTTCCCTGATCTACGGCAACACGCTCTACGAACCCCTGCCGAACTTCTACACCGACCGGCAGTGGGCGCACATCACCGATTGGCGCGCGGAGCTGGCGCCGTATTACGACCAGGCCAAGCGCATGCTCGGCGTCACGGCCAATCCCCGCACCACCCCGGCCGACGAGGTGCTCGAGGAGATCGCCGAGGAGCTCGGCGTGGCCGACACCTTCCACCCGACCGACGTCGGCGTGTTCTTCAACGAGAGCGATCCGGGCGCTGAGGTCGACGACCCCTACTTCGGCGGCGCGGGCCCGCGCCGCACCGGGTGCGTGCACTGCGCGCGCTGCTTCACCGGCTGTCCGCACAACGCCAAGAACACGACCACCACCAACTACCTTTACCTGGCCGAACAGGCGGGCGCGCAGGTGCATCCGCTGACCACCGCCACCGTCGTGCGCCCGCTGCCCGGCGGCGGCTACGCGGTCGACACCCAGCGGTCGGGCCGCTGGATCCGCAAGCAGCGCAGAACCTTCACCGCCGAGCAGGTGGTGTTCGCCGGGGCCGCGCTGGGCACCCAGAAGCTGCTGCACAAGATGCGGGACGACGGGGTGCTGCCGCACCTGTCGCCGCGACTCGGCGAGCTGACCCGCAGCAACTCCGAGGCGATCCTCAACGTGGTCAGCCGCACCCGCCGCGATTTCGCCGAGGGCATCGCCATCACCTCCTCGATCCATCCGGAGGCCGACACCCACGTCGAGGTGTGCCACTACGGCAAAGGGCAGAACGCGCTGTTCCCGATGTCGGTGCCGATCGTGGACGGCGGCGCGTTCCGTTTCCTGCGCTTCCTGCTGGCCATCCTGCTGCACCCGCTGGTCTTCCTGCGCAGCCTCAACGCACGGCACGCGTCGGAGAAGTCGGTGATCCTGCTGATCATGCAGTCCCTGGACAACTCGCTGACCTCGTTCCGCCGCCGCGGGCTGCTGCGCACCAGGCAGGGCACCGGCGAGCCGAATCCGACCTGGATCCCGCTGGCGCACGAGATCGGCCGCCGGTTCGGCGCGAAGGTCGACGGGGATACCCACGGCCTGATCATGGACGTGTTCAACATTCCGGCCACCGCCCACTACATCGGCGGATGCGTCATCGGCGAGGATCCGCAGACCGGCGTGGTCGACCCCTACCAGCGGGTCTACGGACATCCCGGCCTGCACGTGGCGGACGGCTCCGCGGTCACCGCCAACCTCGGCGTGAACCCGTCGCTGACCATCACCGCGCAGGCCGAGCGGGCGATGGCGTTCTGGCCGAACCGCGGCGAGCCCGACACCCGGCCGGAACTGGGCGCGGCCTATCAGCGCATCGCACCGGTGCCGCCCGCGCGTCCCGCGGTGCCCGCGGCGGCTCCGGGCGCGCTGCGGCTGCCTATCGAGCCGGTGCCACCGACGGTCCGCGTGCACTGAGGCCGACCCCACACCGGAGCGCGGCCCGCACCGGCTAGCGTGATCCGTTGTGTCAGACAGTGGTATCGACCTGCGCTCCTTCGTCCCCGCGGAGGAGGTCCGCGCCACGGGGCGCGCGCTGCGTGAGCGGGTTCCGGTCACCGCACGGGATCGGGAGGCGACCGGCGCGCGCCGTCCGGACGTGCTCGCCTTCATCGAGGCGAGCAACGCGGGTCGGCTGCCGCATCTGATCCCGCTGCGCGTCGGGCGAATGATCGCCTCACCGTTCACCTTCTACCGTGGCGCCGCGGGTCTGATGGCGGCCGATCTGGCCGGCGGTCCGGACAGTGGTCTGCGCGCCCAGTTGTGCGGCGACGCGCATGCGGCGAACTTCGGCCTGTACGGCACGGCGCGGGGCGAGATCATCATGGACATCAACGATTTCGACGAGACCATCCTGGGGCCGTGGGAATGGGACCTGGAGCGCCTCGCGGCCAGCCTGGTGCTGGCGGGACGCGAATCCGGCGCCGATGCCGACGACTGCCGCGCAGCGGCGCGCGACGCCGCCCGCTCCTACCGCCTGGCCGTCGACGCGCTCGCCGAGATGCCGTTCATGGAGTCCTGGAGCGCGCTTCCGGACGAATCGGTGATCACCGAGGCCAAGGCCGACGCCCTGCTCGACGACTTCAAGAAGGCGGCGAAGAAGGCGCGCAAGAACACCAGCGCCAAGGTGGTGGCCAAGTGGACCGAGCACCTCGAGGACCACCAGACCGGCATCCGCAAGCACCGGTTCATCAGCGACCCACCGATTCTCACCGCGGTGGACGCCCACGTCGCCGAGGCGGTGACCGGCGGATTGGAGCGCTACGCGGAAAGCCTGCACAAGTCCCGGCGTAATCTGCTGGCCCGCTTCGCGGTGTCCGACATCGCTTTCCGGATCGTCGGCACCGGCAGCGTCGGCTTGCACACCTATGTCGCGCTGCTGCACGGCAACGACGGCGAGGCGTTGGTGCTGCAAGTGAAGCAGGCCAATCCCTCGGCGCTCGCGCCGTTCCTGCCCAGCCGCGCGGTGCGGCACGAGGGCGAGCGAATCGTGCAGGGCGCCAAGCTGGTTCAGTCCGAATCCGACATCCTGCTGGGCTGGACCACGCTCGACCCGACCGGCGGCGGCGTCGAATTGCCTTTCATAGTGCGGCAATTCCGCAACATGAAGGGCAGCATCGATCCTGCCGAACTGCCCGCGAGCGACCTCGACGACTACGGCAGGCTGGCGGGGGCGCTGCTGGCGAGGGCGCATTCGCGCTCGCTGGATCCACGCCTGCTGTCGGGATATCTGGACGGCGACGAGCGTTTCGACGACGCGGTGGCGGCGTTCGCGGTGCGCTATGCCGATCGGACCGAGGCGGATCACGCCGAACTGGTCGACGCGGTCCGCGCGGGCCGGATCGCGGCCGAAGAGCCGGAGTAACGGCAAGCGCTCGGGCCGCGCGAACGGGCTCAACACGCCGAGTGTCGGCCTGGGCGCGGCGAACTCGGCGCGGCACCTCGTATTCTGTCCTCTGTCGGGTCGACGTGAAGGGCGGTCGCCAATGCTCGTGCGAGTGCAGAACGCCGCAGGCACCAATGCCGAGCGCGCGCTGATCGATTGGCTGCGCACCTGGAAGGACCCGGACAGTCCGCACGGTGTCGCGACGATCACCTGCGGCCTGTTCCACAAGGATCGGCTGCATCAGTTCGACGCCGTGATCTGGACGCCGACCAGCTGCGTGATCATCGAGGTCGACGCGCTGGTGGCCAGGCAGGACGGCGTGCTCCAGGTCCCGCTGAACGGACCGTGGACGATCAACGGAGAGCCCGTGGCGCTGGAGAGCCGCGACCGCCGCACGCCGCTGGAGAAGTCGCGCGAGCACACCTTCGCCTTGCAGGAATGGCTGGCCGCCCGCGGTCTCGGGCAGCGCGTCGTGCACGGCGTCGCGCTCGTGGTCCCGCTGCCCGGCGCTGCGCTGCGGCTCGAGCAGGCCTGGGCCGACCCGAGTTTCGACGTGATCATCGGCGACGACCCCAACCGGCTGCGGCACTATTTCGACGCGCTGGCCACGGAGGAGAATTTCCTCTGGACCGCCAACGACGTCGCCATCGCGTTCCGCGGTCTGGGCATCCTGCCCTATCTGCCCGCCCCGCAAGACCTGCTCGCCGAGGGCTTCCTCGGCCCGATCGACATCACGCTGTGGCACGGCGGCCCCAACCAGGCACAGGCGGAGAAGTACGCCGAGGAGCTCGCGCAGTTGGAACGGGACGCGCAGACCTCCGCCTTCGTCATCCGGGCGCCCTGGTACAGCCCGTGGAAGCTGTATCCGCGGGAGCAGGGCGATCTCGATTTCGGCCGCGCGGTGATGCGCACCGTCCTGGCGATCGGCATGGTCATCGTCTTCGTCTGGGTCCTGTGGTTCGTCGTCACCGCGATCACGACCTACGGACCCGGCTGATCGCTCGAAGGGCGACCGCGCCGCCACCCCGCTTTCGGCAGCCGTCGGCTCGCTATCGTCGACCGGTGCTCGCAGTCAGGCAGACCGGTCGAGGAGAGAACGCTCCTGCGGCGACCGTCCGTGCCGGTGTCGCCGTCACGGGCGCTGCCGCTACCGCAGCGATTCCCGCGACGCTTCCCTCCGACGGAGGTCCCTCGGCACTCGATCGGGCCATCGCCGACCCCGTCCACGCGGCACTCGACGCGCGACCAGGTGTCTACGAAGCGCTCGTCGTCCCGAGCAACGGGCACGTCCTGCTCCCGCTGCTGCTCCTGGCCGGTGTTCGGTTCGCTCGCCGTGGCGATCTACGACGCGCCGCGACGATGCTGGTCGCGCCGGAACTGGCCGTTGCGATCAATACGTGGCTGCTGAAACCACTATGGGGGCGACAGTGGCAGGACTATCTCGCTTACCCGAGTGGGCACACCGTCCATTTGGTCGCAATCGCGGCCACCTTCGTTCTGCTGGTGGAGCTTCCGCACGCACGCCGCGCGGTCTGCGCGGTGGCGAGCGTGGCGATGCTCGCGGCGGCCGTCGGGATGGTCGGCCTGGGCTATCACCATCCGACCGACATTCTCGGCGGCATCGCGGCGGCGATCACGATGGCGATAGCGCTGTGCTGGGCCGCCGAATTCCTCGGCCAGGTACCGTCCGGCCGCGTCATCAGGTCCGGTCGTACACGCTCGCGTCGTCGAGCATGGCGGCGCGCAGCATCGACTCGGGGACGCCCATGGCCTCGACCAGGGTCAGCGCGTGCGGACGCAGCCGGTCGACCAGTTCGTTCACACCGCGACGCACCGCCTTCGCCCGCTCCACCGACATGAATCGGTGCATGATGAACCAGGCCTGGTTCTCCTCGATGGTGGAGTAGACGAACAGATCGCACATGGATCCGGCGAGTTCGCGCGCGTCCGGATCGTCGATGTCCGCGATGCCCTCGATGAACGCTTCCAGCACCAAGCGGTCGATGTGCGCCGACCCCGCGGCAAGGATGTGGTCCTGGGCGTTGTTGAACGCTTCGAACGGGCGGGTGTCCTGAGCGCGGGCGCGCAGCCGGTGTGCCGCGGTCCGAACCAGGTAGTCCTCGCGGTCGGCGAACAGCTGCAGCTGCACCGCCCGGCGCGACAGGTCACCGTCGTCGACGGACTCGCCGCTGCGGTCCCGGAGGGTTTGGATCAGCTGGCGCACGCCCGATCGTTTGCGCACCACGTCACCGGCCATGGTGGCGGCGAAACGCACCCAGCCCAAGGCGTCCAGGTCGCGCACCTCGTCGGCGTAGGCGGTGAGCAGTTCCTTGGCCACCAACTGGGTGAGCACGACGTTGTCACCTTCGAAGGTGGTGAACACGTCGGTGTCGGCTTTCAGCGTGACCAGCCGGTTCTCCGTCAGATAACCCGCGCCGCCGCATGCTTCCCGGCATTCCTGGATGGCGCGGGTGGCGTGCCTGGTCTGCGCGACCTTCAGGCCCGCGGCGCGCTTCTCCAGCGCACGCTGGGCGCCCGGTTCGAGATCCTGACCCGTCTGCACCAGGTGCATCCGGCGCACCAGGTCGTTCTGCGCGAACGCGAGCGCGTACGACTTCGCCAGCAGCGGCAGCAGCCTGCGCTGATGGCTGCGGTAGTCCAGCAGCACGGTCTCCACACCGGTGTCCGGATCGGCGAATTGGCGGCGCTTCAGCGCGTAGCGCACGGCGATGCTCAGTGCGACCCGCGCACCGGCCGCGGCGGCGCCGCCGACACTGACCCGGCCGCGCACCAGCGTGCCGAGCGTGGTGAAGAACCTGCGGCTGGGGTTGTCGATCTCGGAGCTGTAGGTGCCGTCCGGTGCGACGTCGGCGTAGCGGTTGAGCAGGTTCTCCCGCGGCACCCGCACGTGATCGAAGATGATGCGCCCGTTGTCGACGCCTGGCAGGCCGCCCTTGAGGCCGTCGTCGATGGTGGTCACACCGGGCAGGTCGGCGCCGTTCTCGTCCCGGATCGGCACCAGCAGGCAGTGCACGCCATGGCTCTCGCCGTTGGTGATCAGCTGCGCGAAAACCGCTGCCATCCTGGCGTGTTCGGCCGCACCGCCGATGTAGTCCTTGCGCGCCGACGGCGTCGGCGAGTGCACCACGAACTCCTGGGTCCACGGGTCGTAGGTCGCCGTGGTCTCCAGGTTCGCGACGTCGCTGCCGTGGCCGGACTCGGTCATGGCGAAGCACCCGAGCAGGTCCAGCGAGATCAACTGCTTGATGTACTCCCGGTGCCGTTCGGTGCCGAGATTCTCCACCGCGCCGCCGAACAGGCCCCACTGCACGCCCGATTTCACCCACAGCGACAGATCCGCGTAGGCCAGCATCTCCAGCCCGACCACCGCCGCACCCGGCTCGCCGGTTCCGCCGTGCTCCCGGCGGAATCCGCGCTCGGCGAATCCCATTGTGGCGATGGCCCGCATCTGGTCGAGCACCCGCGCCCGCGCCGCCTTGTAGTCCAAGGCGGGGTCGGCGGTGAACTCATCGCCGGCCAGCAGGATTCGAGCTTCTTCCCGGACCGCCGCCCAGGGTCCGTCCAGTGCCGCGCGTAGGTGGTCCGCCGTCGTCGTCGTGCCGGTCGTCATGACTCGACGATAGCCCGGTATGCGGACCCGAAACGGTTGACGTGACAAGTCCTCGAAGGGTCTTGCTAGACACTGAACGCGTGTTTAATATACTGAACATGTGTTTAACCGACAGCCCGTTCCGCAAGGATCCGCCGAGGATCTGACCACCGCGGCTCGCATCCGCGATACCGCGATCGAGGTATTCGGCGAACACGGATTCCAGGTCGGAGTCCGCAAGATCGCCGCCGCCGCCGGTGTCTCCCCCGGATTGGTCAACCATCACTTCGGTTCCAAGGACGGCCTGCGCGCCGCCTGCGACGACCGGGTGCTGCAGCTGATCCGCGACGAGAAGATCAAGGCGATCACCGCGTCATCGGTCGCGTCGGGCATGCTCAACGCCCTCGCCGAGATCGAGTCGTACGCGCCGCTGGTGGCCTACATGGTGCGCAGTCTCCAAGCCGGTGGGCCGATGGCGGAATCGCTGTTCGATCACATGGCCGCAGACGCCGAGGTGTACCTCGAGAAGGGCGTCGAGGCGGGCACGATCAAACCGAGCCGCGACCCGGCGGCGCGCGCCAGATACCTCATGATGCTGAACGTCGGCGCGACGTTGCTCTTCATGCAAATGCGCCTCAGCCGCGGCGAAAAGATCGACTATCGCAAGGCGATTCGCGAACTCACCGAAGAACTCACTCCGCCGGCTCTGGAGTTCTACACCCAGGGCCTGCTCACCGATCCCACGATCTTGGACACGTTCACCAAGGAGAAGTGATGTCCGACATCATCGAGGTCCGCGACCTCCGCAAAACCTTCGGCCATGTCACCGCACTGGACGGACTGAACCTCACGGTCGCCGAAGGCGAGATCCACGGCTTCCTCGGCCCCAACGGCGCGGGCAAGTCCACCACCATCCGGGTGTTGCAGGGCATCCTACGGGCGACGGGAGGGCGCGCTCGGCTCTTCGGCCGTGACCCGTGGGCCGACGCCGTCGCCCTGCACCACGAATTAGCTTACGTCCCAGGCGATGTCACGCTCTGGCCGTCACTGTCCGGCGGCGAGACCATCGACCTGCTGGCCAGGATGCGCGGCGGCATCAACGAGAAGCGGCGCGCCGAGCTGATCGAGCGCTTCGACCTGGACCCCCGCAAGAAGGCACGCACCTACTCCAAGGGCAACCGCCAGAAAGTGGCCCTGATCTCCGCGCTGGCCTCCGACGTGCGGCTGCTGCTGCTCGACGAGCCCACCTCGGGTCTCGACCCGCTGATGGAGCAGGTCTTCCGTGAGTGCGTGCACGAGGCGCAGGAGCGCGGCACGACCGTCCTGCTGTCCAGCCACATCCTGTCCGAGGTGGAAGTGCTGTGTGACCGGGTGACCATCATCCGGGCCGGGCGCACGGTGGAGAGCGGCTCGCTGTCGGAGCTGCGTCATCTCTCGCGCACCTCGATCACCGCGGAATTGGTCGGCGACCCGGGCGACCTGAGCCGTATCCCGGGTGTGGAGGACATCGAGTTCGACGGCGCCACGCTGCGCTGCCAGGTCGAGGGCGAGCACCTGGGGGAGCTGATCCGGGTGCTGGGCGACACCGGCGTTCGCAGTCTCACCAGCGCGCCACCGACGCTGGAAGAGCTGTTCCTGCGGCACTACCACGTCGACGGCGACAGCGCCGAGTCCGCCACGACCACCGGGGAGAAGGTGCGAGCATGACCACCGCCATCGCCGACCGCGCCGCCGCGGCACCGGCATTCGGCGGCGCGGATTTCGCGGGGACCGCCAGGCTGCTGCGGCTGTATCTGCGGCGGGACCGGGTGGTGCTGCCGCTGTGGACGCTGCTGATCGGTCTGATGCCCGCGTTCCAGGTGGTCAGCGTCAAAGACCTGTACGCCACCCAGGCCGATCTGGACAGTTTCGCGAAGACCACGGCCGACAGTCCGGCGCTGATCGCCATGTACGGTCCGGTGTTCAGCTCCGAACTCGGCTCGATCGGCACCTGGAAAGCAGGCGCCATGTACAGCATGATCGCCATCGCCACGGTGCTCACGGTCATCCGGCACACCAGGGTCGAGGAGGAGACCGGACGCGCGGAACTGGTGGGTGCCACCAGCATCGGCCGCTTCGCCGGACTCACCGCCACCCTCCTGATGACCTACGCGGGCGCGCTACTCGCCGGAATCGCCTGCGCCTTGTCGCTGTACGCCGCCGACCTGCCCGGTGCGGGTTCGGTGGCCTTCGGGGCCGCGCTGGCGGCGTCGGGCATCGTGTGGGGCTCGATCGCCGCGGTGGCCGCTCAGGTGAGCGCGGGAGCGCGGGTGGCGCGCGGCGTCGCGTTCGGCGCGCTCGGCGCCGCGTTCGCCCTGCGGGCGGTCGGCGACGCCGGAAACGGTGTGCTGTCGTGGTTCTCGCCGATCGGGTGGTGCCTGCAGATCCGCCCGTACGCGGAGGAACGCTGGTGGGTGCTGGTCCCGCTCGGCGCCGTCGCGGTGCTGGCCACCACGGCCGCCTATGTGTTGCTCGGCAATCGCGACACCGGCTCGGGGTTGATCGCGGAACGTCCGGGACCGTCGACGGCGGCCGCGGGTCTCTCCGGTCCCCTCGGGCTGGCCTGGCGGCTGCAGCGCGGCACCCTCGTGGCGTGGACGGTCGGCTTCGCCCTGTACGGCCTGCTGATCGGCGGCGCGGTGAACAGCGTCGGCGACATGCTCGACGGCAGCGAGGCCGTCCGCGACATGGTCACCCGGATGGGCGGCTCGCAGGAGTTGCAGGAGTCGTTCATCACCTACGCGATCACGATGCTGGCCGCGGCCGCGTCGGCCTACTCGATCTCGGCGGCGCTGCGGCTGCACGACGAGGAGTCCAGCACGCGGGTCGAGTCCACCCTGTCCGGTGCGGTCGGCCGCGCCCGCTACGCGCTGAGCCACATCGGTTTCGCGCTGCTGGGTCCCGCGGCGGCACTGCTGGTGTCCGGTGCGGCGATCGGCATCGTCTACGGCGCCTCGGAAGGCGACCTCGGCGACCGACTGCCGCAGTCGATCGGCGCCGCGGCCGTGCAGTTGCCCGCGGTCTGGGTGGTCACCGGCATCGCGGTGGCCCTCTACGGTGTCGTGCCGCGATTCGCGCCGGTCGCCTGGGCCGTGCTCAGCGCCATGGTGGTGATCTTCTTCGTCGGTTCGCTGGACGGACTGCCGCAGTGGACGGTCGATCTGGTGCCGTTCGTTCATCCGCCGAAGTTGCCCGGCGCGGAGTTCCAGGCGCAGCCCGTGCTGTGGCTGCTCGGGATCGCCGCCGCTCTGCTCGCCGTCGGCATCGCCGCGTTCCGCAGGCGCGACCTGCACTGATCCGCACCACCCGTGGCCCGCGCGAATACACCTCGCGCGGGCCGCTTGCCGTGGTGGGAGTTCGTGGGCGCGTCGCAGAGGCCGCTAGGTGTACCGGGCCTCAGGTTCGTGTCGCGTCGAGAGAGCGAAAACCTCCGGGTCGCGTCAGGGGGTGTGTTCGATACCCAGCTTCCCGGCCAGTCGGGTGAGGTAGGCCCGCACGTCGTCCACCGGACGGTCCGGCAACCCGAAAACCGCTTCGGTGACCCCGGATTCGGCCCATCTCCCAAGCTGCTCGGGGTCGTGGCGACCGGCGAGCGCGACGATCTCGGGTTTGTCCGCGCGCTCCTGCTCGCGCCAGATTCGGCGCAGCAGCGCGATTTTCGTGTCCAGGTCGTCCTCGGTGGGAGTGGTGATCCATCCGTCGGCGTGCTTCGCCAGCCAGGTGAAGTTCTTCTCGGTGCCCGCCGCGCCGAGCAGCACCGGAATCCGCTTCCGCACCGGCTTCGGCCAGGACCAGCTGGCGCCGAAGGTCACGAACTCGCCGTCGAACGCGGCCTCCTCCTCGGTCCAGAGGACGCGCATGGCGTCCAAGTGCTCGCGCAGCACGGTCCTGCGCTTGCCCGCGGGCACCCCGTGATGCGCCAGTTCGTCGGTGTTCCAGCCGAATCCGACTCCCAAGCTCACCCGCCCGCCGGACAGATGGTCCAGTGAGGCGATGGTCTTGGCCAGCGTGATCGGATGGTGTTCGGCGGGCAGCGCCACGGCGGTGGACAAGCCGATGCGCTCGGTCACCGCCGCCGCCGTGCCGAGCGCGACCCACGGGTCGAGGGTGCGCAGATATCGGTCGTCGGGCAGGCTCGCGTCGCCGGTGCGCGGGTGCGCCGCCGCCCGGACCACCGGGATGTGGGTGTGCTCGGGCACATAGAACGTGTCGAAACCGGCACGCTCGGCAGCCGCGGCCGCATCCGCGGGGGTGATGCCCCGATCGCTGGTGAACAACACGATTCCGTACCGCACCGTACGCGCTCCCATCGCCGAAATTAGAACAAGTTCTACCATGGCTCGCCCGGTCCGGCCAAGGGCTCGGCCTGCACCGACACGCCCGCCTGCGAAACGCGCGGATGCCAACGACACGCCGGATGACTAGGTTCGCGTCCATGGCTACTGACGCATCCACCGGAGGCGAGGTCACCACCCACCGGGTGGATCACCTCGGCTGGCGTCGCGGGTTGCGCCTGCGGCGCGCCCGCCCGATTCCCGTTGTCAGCCAAGCCGTCGGCCTGCTGGTCGCGGACCGTCAGGCGACCGTGGACACCATCGTCACGGCACCGGCGCCGTTGCAGCCGATCGATCTCACCGACGACGCCCGGGTCGCCGAGGTCCTCGACCTGGCGGTCCGGGTCGGCGAGGTGGTGCTCGCCTCGGGCACCGGTGTGGTGGACACCACCACGGCGGTCCGTTTCATCGCCGCCACCTACGGCCTGTCCCGGTGCAGCGTCGACGTCACCTACGACGCCATCCGGATCTGGGCCGACCGCGGACCCGAGCTGCCACCGGCCAGCACCATGCGGATCGTGCACTACCGCGCCCTGGACTTCACCCGGCTCGCCGCCGTGGACCGGCTCACCCGCCGCATCCGCAACGAAGTGGTCCCACCGGACCAGGCCCGCGCCGCGCTCGACGCGATCACCTCGGCGCCGCACCCCTACCGCCGGTGGACCGCCACCGCCGCGTGGTCGCTCATGGCGGCGGCGATCGCCGCGCTGCTCGGCGGCGGCGCGGTCGTCGCCGCGGTCAGCTTCGCCACCACCGCGGCGATCGACCGCACCAACCGCGTGCTCAATCGCTACGGACTGCCGTTCTTCTTCCAGCACATGGTGGGCGGGGCGATCGCGGCGATTCCGGCGCTCGTGCTGGCCGGTCTGGCCGCGCGGCTGCGCATCGACGTCGACCCCACGCTGATCATCGCGGCGGGAATCACCGTGCTGCTCAGCGGATTGCAACTGGTCGGCGCGGTACAGGACGCGATCACCGGCGCCCCCATCACCGCGACGGCCCGCATGCTCGAGGTGATGATGATGACCGGCGGCATCATCGCGGGCATCGCGCTCACGCTGCGCATCGCCGATCTCCTCGATGTCACCGTGCCACCGGTCTACCTCACCTCCGCGCGCGACATCACCGACCTGCCGGTGAAGATCGTGGCGGGCGCCCTGGCGGCGCTGGCGTTCGCGCTCGCCTGCTACGCCGAACGCCGTGCGCTCGCCGCGGCCGCGGGCAGCGGCGCGGCGGGCACCATCTGCTTCCTGCTCGCGCAGAACGCCGGGTTCGGTCCGGTGATCTCCACCGGCGTCGCCGCGACGCTGGTCGGCCTGGCCGGTGGTCTGATGGCCCGCCGGGCGCTGACGCCCCCGCTGGTGGTCGCGGTCGCGGGCATCACCCCGCTGCTACCCGGCCTCAAGGTCTACCGCGGTCTGTCCGCATTGCTCAACGACGAACTGCTGATCGGAGCCAATCAGCTGCTCTCGGCGTTCGGCATCGGCTGCGCGCTGGCGGCGGGCGTCACCCTCGGCGAGTGGTTCGACCGCACCGTGCGCAGACCACCGATACTGCGCCGGTTCGGCTCGCTGCGGCGCCCGATCGTCCGGCGTCGCCGCCGCCCGGCGCCCACGCCGTGAGCCGCGAGGTGACTGCGCGGCCGACGCACGGCCGGTACCCTCTAATCGAGTTGGTCAGGGTCGCCGAAGTCGACAGCGGCCCCGGTCTGAGGTGAGGTGGTTCGGCATGTCGGAAGCAGTACCGTTCTCGACACAGATCCGCACCGCCACCGCGGATCAGCATGCGGAGGCGGAGAACTCGCGGTTCATGAGCGACATGCTCGGCGGAGCCCTCGGCGTCGACTCCTATCACCGCTACACCGGTCAACTCTGGTTCGTCTACCGCGCGCTGGAGCGGCGCTGGGACACCCTGGTTGACGACCCCATCGCCGGACCGTTCATCCGGCCCGAACTCGCCCGTACCGCCGAACTGGAGCGTGACCTCACCCATCTCATCGGCCCCGACTGGCGCAGCGGCCTGGAACCGCTGCCCGCGACCGCCGCCTACGCCGAGCGCATCGACGAGTGCGCCCGCGACTGGCCCGCGGGCTACATCGCCCACCACTACACCCGCTACCTCGGCGATCTGTCCGGCGGACAGGTCATCCGGGGCACCGCGGAGAAGCTGTGGAACCTGCCGCACCGCGGCGACGGCGTCCGCTTCTACGTCTTCGACGGCGTCGGCAATCCCGCGGCGTTCAAGCGGGAATACCGCGGCCTGCTCGACCGCCTGCCGCTCGACGATCTGGAGCGCCGCCGCGTGCTCGACGAGGGCAAGCGCGCCTTCGCGATGAACACCGCGATGTTCCAGGACCTGGCCGAGGAGTTCCCCGCCGCCCAATAGCCGCATTGCCCTGCGGCGCTGGTATTTCCGGCTGTCGTGCGCGGACGCGCCGGACATGGGACAGTCGTGGCATGAGAGCGCGCCGTCGCATCGCGGTGATTCTTGCCGGTCTTGTCGGTGTGGGTCTGGTCGGAGGCTGTGGCACAGCGTCCGATCCGAGCACGGGTTCCGCCTCGTCGGCGCCGCCGATCGTGCCGCTGATCTCGACGAACGATCTGCGTCCCGCGCAGCCCGACGAGGTGCATCTGTTCGGCTTCAACGACCTGCACGGAAACTTGCAGCCGCCGAGCGGGTCCGCGGGAAAGGTCGCGGGATACGACGCGGGTGGCGCGGCCTATCTCGCCACCCATCTGGCGCGACTGAAGGCCGCCTATCCGGCGAGCGTCGTGCTGGCGGCCGGAGACAACATCGGAGCGAGCCCCTTGGTTTCGGGGCTGTTCCATGACGAGCCCACGATCACCTTCCTGAACAGCGTCGGAGTGGCCGCGTCCGCGGTCGGCAATCACGAATTCGACGACGGCGCCCTGGAGTTGGCGCGGCTGCAGCAGGGCGGCTGCGCGGTGGACGGATGTTCTCCCGGCGCACCCTTCACCGGCGCGCGATTCCCGTACTTGGCCGCCAACGTCGCCGACGCCCAGGGCAACCTGCCGTCCGCGCTGCGCCCGTGGACATTGCTCGAGGTGGGCGGGCACAAGATCGGCGTGATCGGAACCGTCACGCCGGAGACGGCGCAAATCGTGCTGCCGGAGGGCATTCGGGGATACCTCTTCGGCGACCAAGCGGCCGCCGTCAACCGTTACGTGCCGGAGATGAAGGCGGCGGGCGCCGAAGCGATCGTGGCGCTGGTGCACGACGGCGGCTCCCAGCGGCCGGAGCGGGACGCGCCGTTGGACTACAACGGATGCGCGAACATCACGCCGAACGTCACCGGGCTGGCCGAGCGGGTCGACCCGGCGGTGCGCGCGGTGATCACCGGCCACAGCCATCAGCCCTACGTGTGCGTCATCGGCGGCAAGGTGGTCACCCAGGCGGCCTCGTACGGGCGGTTGATCAGCGACATCACGCTGCGTTTCGGTGCCGACGGCGTCCAGGCTTCCGCGGTCAACCGAGTGGTGTCCCGGGAAGTGACGCCGGACGATCGGACGACCGCGCTCATCGACTTCTACGCCGAGCAGGCCCGGCCGCGCGCCGGCCGAGTCGTCGGCGCGGCCGCCGACGCTCTCCCGCACGGCCCCGGCCCCGCGGGCGCCTCGCCGCTGGGCGACGTGATCGCCGACTCCATGCTGTCGGTCACCGCGGGCCCGGCCGCGGCCGTCGCCGCGTTCATGAACCCCGGCGGTGTGCGCGCCGATCTGAAGCAGGGACCGATCACCTACGGCGACATCTTCACCGTTCAACCATTCGGCAACCAGGTCGTCACGCTCACGCTGACCGGCGGCCAGATCCTGCGCCTGCTGGAACAGCAGTGGAACAATCCGGGCAAGCCGACGGTCCTGTCCACCGCCGGTCTGACCTATGCCTACTCCGACGCCGCTCCCCCGGGCGCGAAGGTGATCGCGGACAGCGTCCGCGTCGCGGGCCAGCCGCTCAACCCCGTCGCCACCTACCGCATCACCACCAACAGCTTCCTCGCCTCGGGCGGCGACGGGTTCACCGTCTTCACCGAAGGCACCGACCCCACGGCGGGCCCGACCGACGTGGACGCCTTCGAAGCCTTCCTGCGCGACAAGCCGCCGCTGCGGGCGCCGCCCGCCCGCGTCGAGAGGAAGTAGCCGAGTGGAAGTAGCCACGGCGGACGCTACCAAGTTGCTGGACACTCGACCAGAATCACGGTAACTGGAAATCTTTGTAACACATACCGTTTGACCTGCGCATACGGTGACCAGTCCCACAGGCCGAACGGGTCATGATCGCTTGCCGGTGGCCCACGCGGTCGATTACTGTTCAGTAATAAGTCAGGACGAAGGTGTTCCTACTTCGGCCCGACGGACTCTTACCGAGGGCCGGATCACAGCTCTCCGCATTCACTGCCGCATGCCGGATGACTTGTGCCCCAACATGGTTCGATTGAACGGCAGGAGAAGTGCGATGGCTACCTACATCGTGACGGGCGGAACGGGATTCCTGGGGAGGCGGGTCGTTCAAGATCTCCTGGAGCACGATTCCGAGGCGATCGTCCACGTGCTGGTGCGCGAGACGTCGCTGGCGAAATTCACCGAGGTCGCGTCCGGCTGGCACGGCGCGGAACGCGTCTACGCGCTGATCGGCGATCTCACCGCCGACGGCCTGGGTCTGGCCTGCGAAGCGCCGCGCGCCGACCACGTCATCCACCTGGGCGCCGTCTACGACATGACCGCCGACGAGGACACCGCCCACGCCGCCAACGTCACCGGCACCCGCTCGGTGCTGGCGTTGGCCCGCGAGCTGGGCGCCGTGCTGCACCACGTGTCATCCGTCGCGGTGGCGGGCGACTACAAAGGCAAGTTCTTCGAAGAGGACTTCGACCTCGGACAGCGACTGACCTCGCCGTATCACCGCACCAAGTTCGCCGCCGAGAAGCTCGTGCGCGAATCGCGCGGCGTGCGGTGGCGGGTGTACCGGCCCGCCATCATCGTGGGCGATTCCCGCACCGGCGAGATGGACAAGATCGACGGCCCGTACTACTTCTTCAGCGCCATCGCGAAGCTCGGCGCGCTGCCGTCCGACCTGCCGATGCCGCTGCCCGATCTCGGCGCGACCAATATCGTTCCGGTCGACTACGTTTCGGCCGCCATGGTGGAACTGATCCGCCGTCCCGGCCTGGACGGCCGCACCTTCCACCTGGTCAACCCGGAGCCGCAGCCGTTCAGCGAGATCTACGGCGCACTCGCCGCGGCGGCGGGCGCTCCGACCGGCATCGGCACGGTGCCGGGCAGCGGTCTGGCGCTCAGCGGGCTCGCGCACATCCCCGGTGTGCCCGCCATGCGCGATTTCCTGCTGGAGCAGTTGGGCATTCCGGCCGAGGTCGCTCCGCACACGTCGTTCTCCGCGGAGTTCATCAGCGATTCCACCCGTGCCCAGCTGCGCGCCGCCGGCCTGACCGTGCCGTCGTTCGACAGCTACGCCGAGCGTCTGTGGCAGTACTGGCGCGAGCACCTCGATCCGCAGCGCGGTCGCGTGTCGGTCAAGGGTGACCCGCTGGCCGGCCGCGTCGTGCTGATCACCGGCGCGTCCTCCGGGATCGGCCTGGCCACCGCGCACGCGGTCGCCCGGCGCGGCGCCACCGTGCTCATGGTCGCCCGAGGGCACGACGACTTGGCCGCCGCCGCCGAGGCCGTGCGCGCGGAAGGCGGTGTGGCACATACCTATCCGTGCGACATCACCGATTCCGAAGCGGTCGAGAAGCTCGTGCAGTGCGTGCTCGACGACCACGGTCACGTCGACTACCTGGTGAACAACGCGGGCCGCTCGATCCGCCGCTCGGTGCTCAACTCCACCGACCGCATGCACGATTTCGAGCGCACCATGGCGGTGAACTACTTCGGCGCCGTGCGGCTCATCCTCGGCCTGCTGCCGTCGATGCGGGCGCGCCGGTTCGGGCACGTGGTCAACATCTCCTCGATCGCGGTGCAGACCAAGGTGCCCCGGTTCGCCGCGTACGTGGCGAGCAAGTCGGCGCTGGACAACTTCAGCGAGATCGCCGCGGTCGAGAACCGGGATGCCGGAATCACCTTCACCTCGGTGCGGATGCCGCTGGTGCGCACGCCGATGATCGCGCCGACCGACCTGTACCGCTCGCTTCCGGTCCCCGACCCGGAGCAGGCCGCCGCCATCGTGATCCGCGCGCTGGAGGATCGCCCGCACCGCATCGACACGCCGGTCGGCACCTTCGCCCAAGCGGTCGAGCTGCTGATGCCGTCGGTCAAGCGGCAGATCCTGCACCAAGGCTTCCGGATGTTCGGCGAATCGCGTGCGGCACAAGGCGACCGCAAGCCCGAGTCGGCGGATGCGGCAACCGCCGCGTCGGACGACGCAGCCGACCGCAGCCCGTTGTCCGCGCTGGCCCCGGTTTTCATGCCGCTCATGGCCCTGCCCGCCCCCGCGGCGCGCGTCGCCCGCGTCGTCCCGGGGTTGCAGTGGTAGGCACGCCGTAGCGGTTGGCGGCCGCCCTTGGGCGGCCGCCAACCGCGGATTCCCCGGTTCTGCGGATTCACACCCGGGATGCGGCGAACTGCACGGCAGGCCACATCGCCCATCCGTAGTTCGTGTGCGCGGCCGGATGGATACCGCCCTCGCAGACCGGATCACCACTGGTGCAGTAGTTTCCGGTCCGCCAAGCGTAATGCTCGGGCACGCTCCAGCCGAGCAGGTGGACAGGGTCGCCGAACAGCAGCACCGCCGCCACCCGGGATTCCAGCTCCCCTGGAAGCGAGTGGATACCGCCCAGCGCGGTCACGACACCGGTGCCGAGCACCCCGTGCGCCACGACGGCCCCCTGCGAGAAGCCGACCAGGACGAACCGCTGGTCCGGACACATCGCGGCTTGCCACAGTACGTGGGCGGTCATGTCCTGGGTGCCCCGGCCGATCGACGACGGAACGAGCAGATCCGCGGGGTAGTCCACGCGGTAGGACTGCGAACTGACCGGAAGTGCTTGTTGCAGAGCGTCATAGAGCGGGTCGCCCACCACCGCACCCAGATATCCGGGTTCATGGGTGCCTCTGGCGACGACGACATCGACTGCCGCGCATGGCATCGCCCATGCGTGCAAGCCGGTCGCCG
This sequence comes from Nocardia pneumoniae NBRC 100136, assembly GCF_000308755.1. GTDB lineage: Bacteria > Actinomycetota > Actinomycetes > Mycobacteriales > Mycobacteriaceae > Nocardia > Nocardia pneumoniae. The sequence continues at coordinate 11,085 of NZ_BAGF01000040.1, read as the reverse complement.
CCCCGATCCCCGCGACGAGCAGCAGCACAGCGAATGCCCTTACCACACGCCACTTTTCGAAATGAATTACCTTCCGGTTGGCCATCGTACTCACCTACACTCACGCCGTTGTGAGATAGCCGAGTGACTGTTGTCAGTGACAATTGCTCGGCTATATCCGCGAAGGTAAGAACGTCTCCGAACTCCGTCAAGGAATGCGACCCGACCGATACGGACTCAGCGCCGAATCGTGCTCTGCCCGCCTACGGAACGAGAACCGCTGCGCCCGTGAATCGTCCGTGCGCCAGATCGCTCAGCGCCCGATCGGCCATGTCCAGGGAGTACCCGTGCGTGGTCAGATGTATTCGGTGTTCACCGGCGAAAGCGAGGAATTCGCGGGCGTCGGCGCGGGTGTTGGCCGTCACCGAGCGAATCTCTCGCTCCTGGAATAGATGCCGCTGGTAGTTCAGCGGGGGGATGTCGCTGAGGTGGATGCCCGCGATGGCGAGAACCCCACCGCGATCGAGCGCCGCCAGCGCGGGCGGCACCAATTCCCCGACCGGTGCGAACAGGATCGCCGAATCCAGCTGCACCGGAGGCGGATCGGCGGCGCCTTGGACCGACGCCGCGCCGAGGGCGGTCGCGAGTTCGCGTGCGGCGGCATCGCGCGTCATCACGTGCACTTCTGCGCCACGCGCGGCGGCGACCTGAGCGGCGATATGAGCGCTGCCGCCGAAACCGTAGATCCCCAGCCGACCGCCCGGCGGCACGGACGCCCGCAGCAGTGCCCGATATCCGATGATGCCCGCGCACAGCAGCGGCGCGGTGTCGGCATCGGTGTAACCGGCGGGCAGACGCAGCGCGTACGCCGCGGGCACACAGGCGAACTCGGCGTAGCCACCGTCGGCGTCCCAGCCGGTGTAGGCCGAACGCGGGCAAAGGTTTTCGGCTCCGCGCAGGCAGAACTTGCATTCCCCGCAGGTATGCCGCAGCCAGGCGACGCCTACCCGATCCCCGACGGCGAACCCGTGCCCTTCGGTCGCCGCCCCTAGCGCGACGACTTCGGCGACGACCTCGTGCCCCGGCACCACGCCCGCACGGCGCACCGGCAGATCACCCTCGGCCACGTGCAGGTCGGTCCGGCACACTCCGCAGGCGAGCACACGGACCAGCAACTCGCCGTGCGCCGGTTCCGGAATCGGTGCGCGCTCCGCGTCCAACGGCCCTGCATCGATCGGACCGGGACTGCGCACCCGCCAGCAGCGCATCTCGGCAGCACCGCCACGAAACTCGCTCATGCCTGCCCCTCGCCAGCGCTCGCCTCCGCCACGAGCGAACGCTCGGCTGTGTCCATCGTCAGCTCGCCGCCCTCACTCATGCCCCCACCCCACCGACGCCCGGCTCCAGCACGAGCCAAGTACTGGCCCGTGTCCATCGTCAGCTCGCTGCCCTCACTCATGCCCCCACCTCGCCGCGCTCGACTCCGCCAGGAGCAAGTACTCGGCTGTGCTGATCGTTCGCTCGCTCATCGTCGGATCACCTCCCACGATCGGCTCCACCGGACCGGGCATCCGACCAGGCCGGACGCATCGGACTCACCCTACTCGGCGATTTCGGCCCCACCCCGTAAGCAGTTCTGATACGTTTCCGTATCGAATACATTTGTGTATCTGGTGGCCGGATTCCGGTGATCCGAGGAGGTGCCCGATGACATCCGATGCCGTGCGGGCCGCGCCCGTCCGGGTCACCCGCCGACGCGCGGAGACCAGGAACCGGCTGCTCACCGCCGCCTACGAGGCCTTCGCCGAGGAGGGATTCGGCCGCGCCACCGTGGAGCGGGTCTGCGAGCGCGCCGGTTTCACCCGCGGCGCGTTCTACTCCAACTTCAGCTCGCTGGACGAGCTGTTCCTGGCCATGTGGGAGGAACGCTCGACGGCGATGCTCGCCCAAGCGAGCGCCATCCTCGACGAGATCGCGGCGGACGGCACCGACGACGTCCGCACCGCCGTCGAACGACTGGAACGAGCGGTCCCGATCGACGACGGCTGGTACCGGATCACCGCCGAGTTCACCGCGCACGCCCTGCGCACGCCCGCACTGCGCCGGGTGATGGCCGCGCGCGAGGAGGCGATCGTCGCGGCGCTCATGCCGACGATCGTCGCGGCGCTCGCGCGCGGCGGCCGTACCGTGCCGGACCCGGACGCGTTCGGCCAGGCACTGATCGCCGTCCACGACGGCACCAGCGTGCAGGTGCTGCTGGAGCCGGACAATCGCGTCGCGCGGGAGCGGCGCACCGAACTCTTCCACCACGTCGTGCTGGCCTACAGCACCGCAACCGAAGGATGAACATGTCCCACAGCAGTCGCGATGTGGCGCCGGAGGCGGATGTCCTCGTCGTCGGCGCCGGGCTGGCCGGCCTGGTCGCCACCTACGAACTGGTCCGGGCGGGCCGCACCGTGCACGTGCTCGACCAGGAGAACCGCAACAATCTCGGTGGTCAGGCGTTCTGGTCGCTGGGCGGGCTGTTCTTCGTCGACAGTCCCGAGCAGCGGCGGCTGGGCATCAAGGATTCCTACGATCTCGCCCTGCAGGATTGGCTCGGCTCGGCCGGGTTCGACCGCGACGACGAGGATCACTGGGCCAGGCAGTGGGCGCAGGCCTACGTGCGCTTCGCCGCCACCGAGAAGCGGGACTACCTGCGTGAGCTCGGTCTGCGCGTGACGCCGCTGGTGGGCTGGGCCGAACGCGGCAGTGGGCTCGCCGACGGGCACGGCAATTCGGTGCCGCGCTTCCACCTGACCTGGGGTACCGGCCCCGAAGTGGTCCGGGTCTTCGCCGAGCCGGTGCTGGAGGCCGAGCACCGCGGGCTGGTCCGGTTCAGCTTCCGCCACCAGGTGGACGAGCTCATCGTGGCCGACGGCGCGGTGGTCGGCGTGCGCGGCACCGTGCTGGAGGACACCGATCTGGAGCGCGGCCGCGCCTCGTCACGGAACAAGGTGGGCGAGTTCGAGTTCCGCGCGAAGGCCGTGATCGTGGCCTCCGGCGGCATCGGTCACAATCACGAGCTGATCCGGCGCAACTGGCCCACCGAGCGGCTCGGCCCGTGCCCGGAGACGCTGATCTCCGGCGTCCCCGCCCATGTCGACGGGCGGATGCTCGGCATCACCGAGGCGGCGGGCGGCGCCATCGTCAACCGGGACCGGATGTGGCACTACACCGAGGGCATCGTCAACTGGAACCCGATCTGGCCAGACCACGCCATCCGGATCATCCCGGGCCCGTCCTCGATGTGGTTCGACGCGAACGGAAAGCGCCTGCCCCCACCGTGTTTCCCCGGATTCGACACCACCACCACGATGAAGGAGATCCTGAAGTCCGGCTACGACTACTCCTGGTTCGTGCTGACCCAGTCGATCATCGAGAAGGAGTTCGCGCTCTCGGGCTCCGAGCAGAACCCGGACATCACCGGCAAAAGCCTGAAGCTCACGCTCCAGAGCCGAGTCGCCAAAGGGGCGCCTGGCCCCGTGGAGGCGTTCAAACAGCACGGTGTGGACTTCGTCGTCGCGGACACGTTGCGCGAGCTGGTCGACGGCATGAACAAGATCGCACGCGGACCCCAGCTGGACTACGACGACCTGGAACGCCAGATCGTCGCCCGCGACCGGGAACTGGCCAACAAGTACACCAAGGACAGCCAGCTGACGGCGATCGCCAACGCGCGCCGGTACATCGGGGACAAGGCGGGCCGGGTGGCCAAACCACACCGGATCCTCGATCCAGCCGCCGGTCCGCTGATCGCCGTGCGGCTGAACATTCTCACCCGCAAAACCCTGGGCGGCTTGCAGACCGATCTGGATTCGCAGGTGATCAAGCCGGACGGCACCGCATTCCCCGGCCTCTACGCCGTGGGTGAGGTCGCCGGGTTCGGCGGCGGCGGTGTGCACGGTTACAACGCGCTGGAGGGCACCTTCCTCGGCGGGTGCATCTTCTCCGGCCGCGCCGCCGGGCGTGCGCTGGCCGCGAAACTCGCCTGAGGCCGGATCATCTCCTGCCGTTCTCGGTGCCGCCGATCAGAACGGCGAACCAGGAGGCGGACAGGTCCGGCGCCACCTCGTAGGTCAGGTCCGGCGCCGGTTGGTTGTCGCGCACCAATCGGTACCGGACTCGGACCACACCGTCGAACGAATCGGCGATGTGCACGAAGGTCTGCGCGCTCGGATTCGTTTGTCCCGCAGTATATTCCGGGCAACCGCCGACGACGAGCGCGGGCACGTGCCCAGCCTGGAGGCCGAGATACGCGCCACACTGGTCGGCACGGCCGTCATCCGCCGGCACGACGGCATGGGCGTGGTCCGTCGGCAGCTCCCGGAGCGAACACGACACCGACCGGCCGAACTCGTCGTGCAGTGCCTCGCCGGACACCACCGGCGCGAAAGTGACGGCGACTACCGGCAATCGCGACGTCGAAGCCGCCTCGTGGTTGGCACCGCACGCGGGCGCCGACGGCCGCGCCAGCCAGACCACCGCGGCGACGGTGCCCAGCACGCCTGCCGCGAACCATAGCCATTCGGATCGGAATGGTCGCTGTTGGATCGGTACCCGGTGCATCGCTCCCCGACTCCGGCTCACCTACTCGCGGACTGTCCATCCTGACTTCTCCAGGAAAGCAGTCCCGCTATCCGCACACACCGCGAACGAAAATTCTTCACTGTGAAAGACACGCCGTTCAGCAAGCGACAGGCAAAATTCGAGCATTCCACCCGCACCGCATCGCTGTCGATCGGAAATGATTCGACGGCAGAACCTCTGGCCGCACGAGCGGGCCCGGCCCGAGAACCCTAACGCCAGCGCACATGCCGGGGAAACAGCGAGCGGCCCGCTTCGTGAGCCACCTCGACCAGCAGCCGGGCCAGCCGCGCGGTATCCAACGTCGCCCGGTCGCCGCCGATCTGACCCGACAGCGACACCGCCGCCACGGCCGCCACGGCCGCACCGCGCCCCCGAATCGGCACGGCCACGCACGCGATACCCGGAACCGACTCCTCGTTGTCCACCGCGACACCCTGCCGGTTGCGGATGCGGCCGAGCTCGCGGTGCAGTTCGGCCCGGTCGGCGAGGGTGCGCGCGGTCAGCTGCGGGAGGCGGTCGCGGAAGGACGCCTCCACGATGCTCGGTTCCAGCGTGGCCAGCAGCGCTTTGCCCAGTGCCGTACTGTGCGCGGGCATCCGGCCGCCGAGCCGTGTGGGCACGGTCGCGGCGAACCGGCCGACCTTGTCCAGGTACAGCACCTCGGGTCCGTCCAAGACGCCGAGGTGACCCACCATGCCGGTCTGCTGACTCAGATCGTGCAGCATCGGACTCACCACATCACGGATCTCGTTGTGGTCGGCGGCAAGCCCGCCCAGTTCGAGCGTGCGCACGCCGAGCCGATAACCGCCGGGTGCGTGCGCCAGCCAGCGCAACCGGATCAGTTGGTCCAAGATGCGGTGCACCGTGGACCGCGGCAGCCCGGTGCGCTCGGCGAGTCCCACGAGGGTGAGCGTCGGCGTCGCGCCGTCGAAAGCGTCCAGTATCAGCGTCATCCGCTCGATCATCGATACCGGCGGCTGGCCGGTCCTGGCCTGGACCTGTCCGGTCATCACCTCGACCGCCATAACCAACCTCCACACGCGCTCGCGTAGAGCTTAGAAGTAATCGCCTCGCGCAGGGGCGATTCGGCGGATCATTTCGACGAGCCGCCAGCGATCGGGCGGCTACGTCCCATTCGCCGGTGCGGGTGGCCGACCTGCCCGGGACTGGCCGGATTCGCGCGAGGATTCCGCAAGATCGACCAGCCACTCGCGGGTGTACCGCTCGGCGAGCAGCGGCAAATAGTTCCTGACGGTGGCGTGATCGGCGAAATGGTCGTACGACGAGTGCAGATGATCCTCGATCGCCGCTTCGCTGACCACGCCGTCGAATTCGTCCTCCAAGCGCTCGGCGGCCGCTTTCAGGGCGAGGTCCTGGTCGATGGGTTCCTGGTGTGCGTCGTTGCCGGCGGGACGGTCGGTCATCACGATTCCCCTGTTGTGACGAGGTCGGCTCCATGGGTGCTCTCGTGGCCGCACGAGGGCGCCCGTGATCCGGGTACCCGATCATGCCGGTTCGACACCGGCCAGCCGCACTCCGCGACACTCCGGCCGACGCCGCGCAATAGAACGCGTTCTTGTCTGACGCGGCGGCGCGTGCCACGCTCGACGGATGGATCTCGACGTCATCGAAGCCGTCCGCCAGCTGAAGTACCGCTACTTCCGCACCCTGGATCTCAAGAAGTGGGATGAGTTCGCCGACACCCTCGCCGCCGACGCGACCGGACGCTACGGCACCCACGCCATGGGCCGGCCGTTGCACCTGGACGGCCGTGACGCCATCACCGCGTTCATGCGGGAGAATCTCGGACCCTCGGTCGTCACGGTGCACGTCGCCAACCATCCGGAGATCCGTGTCGACGGCGAGACGGCCAGGGGTTCATGGGCTTTCGAGGACACCGTGATCGCCACCGAGTACGGCGTGCTGATCCGGGGAGCCGGGTACTACACCGACACCTACCGCCGGGACGCCGACGGCCAGTGGCGTATCACCTCGACCGCGTACGAGCGCATCTACGAATCCATGCAGGCACTGTCGGACACACCGAGCTTCCAGTTGCTGTCCAACATGTGGGCGTCCGAGAAATAGCGGGTGCGCCGGGACCGGAAAACGGTCCACTATCCCGGCGGTGGCGCTGGACGGTACCACCCAGCCGGGCGGATGCTGCGGAGATGTCCTCTCTAGCGCCTGACGAGTACACGCTCGAAACCACCTACCTCAACACGGCCTCCTACGGTCTGCCCTCCGCCCGAGCGCTGGCCGCGGTGCGCGACGCCAGCGCCAGCTGGGCCACGGGCCGCGGCGGGCCGGGATCGTCGCTGGATCTCCTGGTGCCCGACCTGCGGGCCGGGTTCGCCCGCCTGCTCGACGGCGCGACCCTCGACGACATCGCGCTCGGCGGCGGTGTCGCGGGCCTGATCGCGCCGGTGGCCGCGGCACTGCCGGCAGGGGCGGAGGTGCTGTTGCCGGAAGGCGAATTCTCTTCGGTCTCCATGCCTTTCGTGTATCGCGGCGATCTCGCAGTGCGGTTCGTTCCGTTGCCGGAGCTGGCCGCGCAGGTGCGACCGGAGACCGCGCTGGTCGCGGTGAGCGTGGTCCAGTCCGCGGACGGCCGCGTCACCGACCTGGCGGAGTTGCGCGCGGCCACCCGGGCGAGCGGCGCGCGGCTGCTGGTGGACGCCACGCAGGCCGCGGGCTGGCTGCCGCTACGGTTCGCCGACGCGGATTATTGGGTCTGCGCCAGCTTCAAATGGTTGATCGGTGCGCGCAGCGTCGCGTTCTTCGCCACGGCGCCCGAGTTCGTCACCGAGCTGCGGCCGGTCGGGTCCAGCTGGTACGCCGCCGAGGACCGCTGGGCCGAGCTCTACCGTCCGGTCGCGTTGCCTCCCACGGCACGACGCTTCGACGCGACCCCGGACTGGCTCGGCGTCATCGCCGCGCTGGCGGGACTGTCGCTGATCGAGGAACTCACCGTCGACAAGATCGGCGCGCACAACCTGGAGCTGGCCGACCGATTCCGCGACGGGCTGCGTGAACTCGGCTTCCAACCTGTCGCGGCGCGCTCCGCCATCGTCTCCGTGCCCGGCGCCGCGGACGCGGCGGCCCGGCTGGCGGAGGCGAATGTCATCGCCGCGGCGCGGGCAGGTGGGGTGCGGTTCGCCTGCCACCTCTACAACAGCATCGAGGATATCGACCGGGCGCTGTCGGCATTGCGCGCCGGGTAGGTGGAACGGACGCCATCCACGTCGCGGCCTGGGAGGACGAACCACACCGCCCGCCCCCGACGGCAGCGCGGTGGTCACCACCGTCGAGGCGGGCACTTCGCGCCATCCGCGCGTCACACAACGGGAGCCAGCCGCCTGGCACGCAGGGAGAGACCAGCCAGGGCTATCCGGGAAGCGGGTGCCTCCACGCCGGGCAAGTCCACCCGCCGCCCGCATTGCGCACCTGGCCAGGATGACCAATACAGGTCCGCGTTGTGCGCCTTCCCTGTTCACCTGGCACCGTCCGCGCGGTGGCCAGGCTCGCCCGATGGATGATGTATGCCCAGGCGGACGGAGGATCTGGATCGTTGATCGATCGGACCCATGCGGTTCAACGGCTCGGGCGGTCCGCCGGTGCGGTGATCAATGGCAGGTCCAGCGCGGTAAGAATCCCGGGCGGTGCCGCGATTACGGCGGGAACGGCGTTGACGATGCGCATGCCGGTGGCTACCAGCGTCGCGTAGTTGTGGTCGCCGTTGCGGCTCGAGGCGACCAGGTCCATCGCGTAGCTGGGCTCGCCGGTGATCTCGACCCGGTAGGAGCCTTCGGGATGCGCGGGCTGCGGCCAGTCCGGGCACAGGTCCGGCCGCAGGCGGGTCACGTGTTCCAGCACCGTGACGGGCACGTCGCCGACCATGCCGCGCACTTCGAAACGCAAGGCGGCGGCGGTGCCTTCGGCGATATGCCCGGTCGCGATGTCGAACGACGCCGGAGCCGGGATCCGCTCATAGGTCTCGGTGACGGCGTCGAGGGTGACGCCGATTCCCGCGGCCAACTGGCGGACGGTGCCGCCCCAGGCCAGCGACAGCACGCCGGGTTGCAGCAGCATCGGGATGTCGTCGACGGACTTGCCGAAGCCCATGATGTCGAACATGACCTCGCGATTGTCGTAGCTGGCGTAATCCACGATCTCCAGGCAACGCACCTGGTCGATACGCAGACACGTCCCGGCGAGCGCGAGCGGAAGCAGGTCATTGGCGAACCCCGGATCGATGCCGTTGACCCACAGCGACGAATTCCCTTGCGCGGCAGCCTCCTGCACTGGCTTCAGCAGTTCGTCCGGGAGCACCCCATAGGGATACTGGAAGAACACCGGGGCACAGGCGACGACGTTGATTCCCGCGGCGAGAATGCGCTGCAGATCCTGCACGGCCTCGAACAGCCGGTTGTCGGTCATCGAGCAGTAGACGACGCAGTCCGGCCGCGACGCGAGCAAGGTCTCGGCATCGGTCGTCGCGGTGACGCCGACCGAATGGTCGAGTCCCGCAAGCGTTCCCGCGTCCATACCGTCCTTGGCCGGACCGGACACCCATACGCCCGTCAGTTCCAGGTCGGGGTGGGCGATGACGCCCGCCAAGGCATGCCTGCCGACATTGCCGGTGCCCCAGTGCACTACGCGATATGTCATGTCACAGATCCGGAATGGGGAGATCGAGGTTCGGGATGATCAAGCCGCCGTCGGGCTCGAGAATCTTGCCCGTGAGGTACTTCCCCGCGGGGGAAACCAGGTAGAGCGCGGCCGCGGCGATGTCGTCGGGTTCGCCGATGCGGTGCAGCGGCGTCTTGGATTCCAGCTCGGTCCGCATCGCGTCGTTGCCCGCGACGATCTCCAGCGCCGAGGTCAGGATCGCGCCGGGCGCTATCGCGTTCACCCGGATACGCGGGTTCAGGTCGAGCGCGGCGAGCTTGGTGTAGTGGGCAAGGGCCGCCTTGGCGGTGCCGTACGCGGCGAAGGCTCGTCCGGGTAGGCGCCCCATGGTGGAGGTGATGTTCAGAATCGAACCTCCTCCAGCGGTTTCCAGCATCCGCGGCACCGCGGCGCGAACCAGAGCATGCGCATTGGTGACGTTGAAATCGAACGCCTCGGTCAGCGCCTCGGGCGTCGTGTCGAGCAGCGGGCACGGCAGCGCACCACCCACGTTGTTCACCACGATGTCCAGGCGGCCGAAGCGTTCGACCGCCGTCGCCGCGAGCGCCGCCGTGGCGTCGATGTCGCTCAGGTCCGCGGGCACCACGTGCGCCTGCCGCCCGGCGGCGGCAACGCGCTCGGCGACCTCGTCGAGCTGGCTCTTGGTCCGCGCGGCGATGACAACGTCCGCACCCGCCTCCGCGAACGCGACGGCGATCGCCGCGCCGAGGCCGCGGCCCCCGCCGGTGACGACGGCGACCTGTCCGTCGATCCGGAACCGATCCAGAATCATCCGGGCTCCCTCTGGTGTCGAATATTCGACAGTCTGTAATCTAATATTCGTCATCGTAAGCTGCTCGCGCGAGTTGGGACAAGAGGTTGCGCACATGCCTGATCGCTCCGCATCGCCGCCGACACGGCGAGTCATCGACATCGTGTCGCTGCTGGCGACCTCCGGTGAGCCGATCAGCGTCGCGGGCATCGCCGAGCGGCTCGGCATCGCCAGGGCGACCGCCACCGCGATCCTGGTCGAGTTGGACGAAGCCGGTTGGGTAGTGCGCGATCCCGCTCGTGGCTACGGCATCGGACCCGCGCTGGCGGGATTGCACGGCGCGGCGCTGCCCCACGGCGTCGGCGACATCCTCGGCGCGCTGGCCGCTCGCACCGGGTATGGCGCGACGTTCAGCCGCATCGAACCCGATCGGCTCACCGTGCTCGATGTACGGCATGGTTCCGACCGTGTGGTTCCCGGAATTCCGGTGGGACACCGTATTCCGCTGCAGTTCCCGGCCGGGGCGAGTGTGATGCCGTGGCGTTCGGCGAGCGAGCAGAACACCTGGTTGGGCACCGCGACCGAAACGGATCGGCGCATCGCCGGTGCGCTGCTGGCGCTGGTTCGTGAGCGCGGCGTGGCGGTGTTCCGGCCTCGCGCCGACGACGCGGGCATGGTCGACTTGCTCGCCGATCTGCTCGGCGCGGTGGGATCCGAACTGTTGCGACCACACCTGCGTACTCGCGCTCTTCGGCAGCTCGCGACGCTCACGTCACGGCCGTTCAGCCGGGCAGAGCTGGATTCGGATGAGGTACTGCCGCTGAGTTATCTCGCGGCGCCGGCCTTCGATGCGAACGGCAATGCGGCGTATGAGGTTCAGCTCGGACCATTGCGTACGGCGACGACTCGACGCGAACGGAATGATTTCATCGAGGCGACTCGTGCGACGGCACGCGAATTGACGGCCGCGCTGACTGCGGGTCGACACGGGTGAACGGGGATCAGTGGACGCGACCGCGTCAGAAACTCCCGCG
>NZ_BAGF01000041.1 GCF_000308755.1 Nocardia pneumoniae NBRC 100136 | reverse complement strand
CCAGTGCGATACATGCGGTTACCGGGTATCGCACCGAACGGGTTGGCGACGAACCGCTCCGCAGTCAGCTCGGGCCGTCCGAGGTATCCCTGCGCGAGAGCGGGTCCGGATAGATACAGTTCACCGATCACGCCGGACGGCACCATCCGTAGCCGCGCGTCGAGCACGTGCACGCCTAGAGATGGGACGGGCGTACCGATGTGTGTCGGGCCGTCCGGGCGTAGTGCCTCGGTGCCGGTGGCGAAGATGGTGGTCTCGGTCGGCCCGTACACGATGTAGAACGACCGATCCCCGCTCGCCCACCGCGCGACCAGTTCGGGGCCCACCCGCTCGCCACCACACAAAATCGCCCGCAGATCATCCAGCCCCGCCGGATCCAACGACTCCAACGCACCCGGGGTGATACACAGATGCGTCACCCGCTCCCGCCGCAACAAATCAGCCAACTCCACCCCCGCGAACACCCCCGGCGGCGCCACCACCAACGTCGCACCCGCCGAAAACGCCAACAACATCTCGATCACCGAAAAATCGAAACTCGGCGTACACAGATGCGAGACCCGCGATTCCCGGGTCACCGCGCGGACGGCGACCTCGTGCTCCACCAACGCCGCCAGACCGGCATGCGTGACCGCGACACCTTTCGGCTTACCGGTCGATCCGGAGGTGTAGATCACATACGCCAAATGCTGCTCGGTCAGTGGGCGTAGTCGGTCCAGGTAGCACACCGAATGCGCCGGTTCCGCGGCGATCCGCTCCCGGTGCACCGGCGCGTCCAGCTCGATCCACTCCACGCCCGCGCTCGGCAGCCCCGACCGATGCGCCGAGGTGGTCACACCCAGCATCGCCCCGGAGTCCGACAGCATGTGCGCGATGCGATCCGCCGGATACCCAGGGTCCACCGGCACATAGGCGGCGCCGGTCTTCGCCACCGCCCACATCGCCAGCACCGACTCCACCGAACGGGTGATCGCCACCGCGACGAAATCGCCCGGACCCGCCCCCTGCCCGATCAGATACCGCGCCAACCGCGACGACGCCTCATCCAACTCCCGATAAGTCAGCTCACGCTGATCAGCGGGCTCACCGGTCGGGTTGTATCGCAGCGCGGCCGAATCGAACGCCGTGTCCACCGCGGCGGTCAGCAATTGGGGAAACAGGAGATTACGTGCTCTTGAATGATGGACGCGACGTGCGGAACGACGTGACGGGGTCATGCGGTGGCGAGTTCACTCTCTGGTCGATCATTGTCCGCTCTGGCTATGGAGCCAGAAGCAGTGCCTCAAATGCGTGAACCATGACCCGAGCGTGCAGAACGGACCTTAGCGAACGCCGATCGAATCGGCGCGCCGAGGTTTGGGAAAGTTCATAGGAGTACCCAGACCGGCGTTGTGCGATGACATCGTGTGATGCGAAGAACATCTGGATAAGAGGCTTTTCACCCGAGAATCTGATGTGACTGATATCACTTCACATTGATGTGGCTATTGTTCGGGTCGATGTCAGCGCAGCGCGCCGAAGGAGTAGCCGTGACGAGGTCGTGGTGGGGCTGGGGAAACGTCGAGGACGCGGTCACCGGCGCCGAACGAGCGGCCCTGACCGAACGCGTATCGGCCCTGCTGCCCGAGGCCGACTTGGCGGTGCACGAGGCGCCCGATCCGCAGTCGTTGGACGTGCCAGCTCCTCGCATCCAGCTGCCGGGTTCGCTGGCCGATCTGGCGTCGGAGGATCTCCGTGATCGCGTCGCGCACGGGCACGGGCAGGCTTTTCGCGACGTAGTACGTAATCTGCTCGGCCGCGTCGATCACGTACCCGATCAAGTGGTGCGGCCGCGGACCGAGCAGGACGTGGTCGACATCCTGGACTGGTGCACGAGCGCGGGCGTCGCCGCGGTGCCGTTCGGCGGTGGAACGTCGGTGGTCGGGGGTGTCGAACCGCGGTGCACCGGCGACTACACCGGCGCCATCGCACTGGATCTCGGCCTCCTGGGGCGGACCGTCGAGCTCGATCGCACCAGCCGCGCGGCGCGGATCCAAGCGGGCATACTCGGCCCCGCGCTGGAAGCCGCGCTGCGCCCGGATGCCTTGACGCTGCGGCACTTTCCGCAGTCGTTCCAGTTCTCCACGCTCGGCGGCTGGCTGGCCACCCGGGCGGGCGGTCACTACGCGACCGTCTACACCCACATCGATGACATGGTCGAATCGATGCGGGTGGTGACGCCGATCGGCATCAGCGAATCACGCCGGGTGCCCGCATCGGGCGCGGGTCCCTCGCCGGACCGGATGTTCCTCGGGTCCGAGGGCATCCTCGGGGTGATCACCGAGGCGTGGATGCGATTGCAGGATCGTCCGCGCTGGCGCGCGGGGGCCTCGGTGGTGTTCGACGATTACGGCAAGGCCGTCGCCGCGACCCGGACGATCGCCCAGGCCGGGCTGTATCCGGCGAACTGCCGACTGCTCGATCCGGTCGAGGCGTTCATCAACGCGGGAACCAGCACCGCAGGGGGTGTACTTGTTCTCGGATTCGAATCCGCCGACCATCCGGTGGACGAACCGATACGACGCGCGGTGCGGATCTGCCGCGACCACGGCGGAACGGTTCCCGACGGAGTTCGCACCAGCGATTCGGCGCAAGACACAGCACGCCCCGGTGCGGGAGACGCCTGGCGCTCGTCGTTTCTGCGGATGCCGTATCAACGCGACGCACTCGCCGCTCAGTCGATGATCGTCGAAACGTTCGAGACCGCGTGCACCTGGGACCGTTTCGACGCCCTGCGGGAGACGGTGCTCGCCGCGGCGACGGCCGCGTTCGACTTCGTCGGCGTGACCGGCGTGGTCACCTGCCGGTTCACGCACGTCTACCCGGACGGGCCCGCGCCCTACTTCGGCGTCTACGCCGCTGGCCGCTGGGGCCGGACCGTCGAGCAATGGGACGAGATCAAGAACGCGGTGTCGGAGGCATTGGAGACCTCCGGCGCGACCATCACGCACCACCACGCCGTCGGCCGGGACCACCGCCCTTGGTACGACCGCCAGCGACCCGAGCCCTTCGCCGCCGCGCTGCGCGCGGCCAAATCGACGCTCGACCCGGCGGGCATTCTCAATCCGGGCGTCCTGATCGACCCGACGGCGAGGTGATCGTCACCAGTGGTTCCAGTGCAGTACCTCGTCGCGGTCGATGCGTTTCGCGGGCCGGAAATCGGTTCCCAGCGTGAAGGCGAGCGGGATCAGAGCGGCCAGCATCACCTTGTCGTAGGGAACGCCGAGTACCGCGGACAATTCCCGTTCCAGTGGCGCGTGGGCGGTGGTCCAGACCGTGCCGAGTCCGCGCTCGCGGGGCGGCGAGCATGAAACTCCAGACGGCGGGCAGGCCCACGTCATGGACTGCTCGAGAACCCCGGCGCGGTCGGTGCGCCCTTCCACGGCCGGGATCACGAATGCCGGAACGCGGTGGATGTTGTCGTAGAGATACTGAAATCCGTCACTGATCCGCCGCATCGATGCGGGATTGGCGGACATCCGGCGTAGATCGTCGGGCGTGAGCGGCTGGCCGCCGCCCGCGTGAACGGCGCCGCGGAAGATGTCGGCGACGGCGGCGCGCTGCGCGGCATCGGTGACGACGACGAAGTGCCACCGTTGACGGTTGCGTCCGGTCGGGGCTTGGGTCGCGAGCTCCTCCGGCTACGTGCGTCGCGAGCGCGATCCCGCCGACCGGCGCGCGTACGCCGTGACGATCACCGAGGCGGGCCGCCAGGCCCTCGCCGACGCCGAGCAGGGGGTGCCCGAGTTTCTGAACCGCACCTTCAGCGCCCTCGAGCCGAGTGAACGGGAGCAGCTCACGGCACTGCTGGGAAAGTTGTTGCTCGCCAACCGACAGTGAGGTTCCGCCGAGCCCAGTTGCCTGCGCAGCATGAGTGAGTGTACAGTCACTCACATGCCCAAGCGAGGAGCCACGCTCTCCACATCGGATGCCCGCCGCGAGGCCGTCGTCGATGCCGCGATCGCGGAGTTCGCCAAATCCGGCTATCACGGGACACCGATCAATACCGTGGCCGCGGCGGCGGGCATTTCGCCCGCGTACGTATTCAAGCTCTTCCCCAGCAAGGTCGAGCTGTTCGTGGCCGCACTGGACCGCTGCTACGAGTTGATCGAGCGATCGTTGGCGACCGGCACCGCCCGCGTGCCGGGCGGTGATCCGGAGAAGGTCCTGCAGGAGATGGGTGGCGCGTATGCCGAACTGATCGCGGACAAGAGCCTGCTCATGTTGCAGGTGCACGCCCAGTCGGCCGCCGACATCCCGGAAATCGCCGACGCGGTGCGTCGTGGTCTGCGCCGGGTGACCGACTACGCCAAGAGCCGTTCGGACGCCACGGATGATCAGGTGCAGCGATTCATGGCCTATGGGCAGCTGTGCCACCTGATCACCACGCTCGGGCTCGACGACAACGAGGGCAGCTGGGCGGCGATTCTCACCGCCGGTATCCGGCACCCGCATGCTCGCGACGCGGCCGAGAGTCGCACCATGGCTTGAGCCCAGTCCAATACTTCCGCCCCTGCGGGGGCATTTTCTTCAACCACAGAGTGATTGATCAGTCACACACTAGGAGGATCCCATGTCCGACACCACGGCCACGACACCGGCCACCGCCGTCGAAGTCGTCCTGCCCGGGCGGGTAGAGCCGCACGAACTGATGATCATCCAGCGTGAGCTGCCGCCGCCGCGACCCGGCCAAGCACTGGTGCGCGTCGAGGCCACCGGTGTCTCGTTCGCCGAGCAGCAGATGCGGCGCGGCAAGTACTACGACCAGCCGCCGTTCCCGTTCACGCCCGGCTACGACCTGGTCGGCGAGGTGGTCGCCGTCGGCGCCGACGGCGACGCGGCGCTGCTCGGACAGCGGGTCGCGACGCTGACGAAGGTCGGCGGCTGGAGCAGCCACCGCGTGCTCGAGGCCGCCGACCTGGTTCCGGTGCCCACCGGCCTGACGGCCGCGGAAGCGGAGACATTCGTGGTCAATGGCATCACCGCGTGGCAGATGCTGCACCGGCTCGCGAAAGTCCATGCGGGACAGACGATCCTGGTGCACGGCGCGAACGGCGGTGTGGGATCGACACTCGTGCAGTTGGGCCGCGCCGCGGGCGTCCGGGTCATCGGGACCGCCTCGGCCGGTAATGCCGCGGCGGTGCAGGCCCTCGGCGCGATCCCGGTCGACTACCGCGGCGATGTGCCGCGGCAGGTGCGGGCACTGGCCCCTGGTGGCGTGGACGCGGTATTCGACCACGTGGGAGGCCGCAGCGTCGTGGACTCGTTCGCCTTGCTCGCGCCCGGCGGAACCCTCGTCGCCTACGGAAGCGCATCGACGAAGGACGAAGACGGGAATTCCCGGCTTCCGGTGCTGAAGCTGTTCGCACGGTTGGCGTGGTGGGACCTGTTGCCCAACAAACGATCCGCCCATTTCTACAACATCTGGGCCGGGAAGCGCCGTCAGGCACGGTTCCGCAGCCGCCTCGCCGAAGACCTCGGAGCCGTCCTGGACCTGGCCGCACGCGGCGAACTACGCGCCCAGATCGCCGCACGCTTCTCCCTGACCGACGCGGGCCGCGCACTCGCTCTCGCGGAATCGCGCACCGTGACCGGCAAGGTCGTCATCGTGCCCGAAGAGCTGCCGTGACCTGCGGCCACTCCGTCCCGCCCCGACGCCGCGGCGACCGGCGGAGCCGTCACAGCCGAACTCCGCCGGTCGAAGGCGCTGGTCTTGCCTGGACAAAGGCAATTGCCGCACCGCATGCCTCCGCGGCCCCGACGAAGAACCCACCGGCGAGGTCACGGGTGGTGAACGCGTTGCCAGCCACCATCGCTCGGGCCGCGTCCACATCCGCCACGGCGACCGCCTGACCAGCCATGTACGGCAGGGCGGGCACCGGCACCACCGTCCCCGACAGCACCATCACCGAGATCATCGACACCATCTACCTGCCGCTCGTACAGCCGCGCATCGAGCCGGGCGGCGCGTGACAGGCGCGGCCGGGATCCTCCGAGCCGGGTGGCGCGGGGCAACCGGCTGAACCGCCGGTCAGGTCAGCCGATTTGTTCAAGCACCCGCCCGCATCGCCCGGCGAGGCTGGAAGCCATGACCACGTTCATCCAACCGGCCGTCCGCTACGGCTACGCACCCCTGCTGCTGCTGGGCGTCAACGGCCTCGGCATCGCCCTGGCCGCTTCCGGCGCGAACAAACTCTGGCTGCTCGTCCTGCTCGGCGCCGCGATCGCACTGTCATTCGCCGCCGAACGCCTGCTGCCCTACGAATCGACCTGGAACAACTCCCACGACGATTCCGCCCGCGACACCGCCCACGTCCTCGTCAACGAAACACTCATCCTCACCAGCGTCGCCATCATCCCCGCACTCGCCACACTGATCCCCGGCGACGGATTCTGGCCCGCCACACTGCCTTTCGCCGTCCAGGTGCTGATCGCGATCCTGTTCGCCGATCTCGGCATCACCCTCACCCACTACGCCAGCCACAAGATCGGCGTCCTGTGGCGCTTCCACGCCGTGCATCACAGCGTCAAACGCTTCTACGGCCTCAACGGCCTGATGAAACACCCCCTGCACCAGACCATCGAAATGACCGCAGGCGTCACGCCGCTGCTGCTGCTCGGCATTCCCGTCAGCGTGGCAGCCGCCCTATCCCTCACCGTGGCCGTGCAACTGCTGCTACAACACTCCAACGCCGACTACCGCATCGGCCCACTGAAACACCTGCTCGCCCTCAACGAAGGCCACCGCTTCCACCACCTCAAATGGGCGGGCATCGGCGACGTCAACTTCGGCCTGTTCACCCTGCTCTGGGACCACCTCTTGCGCACCCACAGCTACGACCCAACGCGCCGCTTCAGCAGCGACGACCTCGGCATGGCCGCCAAACCCGACTACCCCGTCACCTACCTCGCCCAACTCGCCGAGCCGTTCACCGCGCACGGCGGCTGCCAGTTCACTACCACCCCGGCAGAACGCGCACGATCGGCCGACCCTTCCAGTTGCCACAACATGTCGCGAGGCTGACCGCTGGGCTATCCACGCCACCGCCGCGATGGGTTCGAGGCGAGGGCGCAGCCGAGTGACGGACCTGGATATCGGCCAGCGGTGACGGCGGGGTGCGCCACTCAGGCCGGGCTCAGTGCGCGGAGGGGTTGGTCGAGTTCGCGGCGGTAGAAGTCCAGGAAGCCGTCGGGATCAGGGCCCGCGTTCTGCATGACCAGATGATCGAAGCCCGCGTCGGCGTACTGCTTGGCGGCGTCCAGATAGGGAGCGGGCTCCGGGCCGCAGGCGAAGTTGTCGAAGATGTCCTCCAAACGGACGGTAGTGGTCGCGGCGGCGAAGTTGACCGGGTTGGGCAGTTCGCTCATCACCTTCCATCCGGTGACGGCCCACCGTGTCGTGTCCAGTACCGCCTTGGCGGCAGTCTCCTCGTCCGGAGCCCAGGCCATGCCGACCTCCGCGTACCGCGGGCCCACACCGCCCGCGGCGCGGTAACGCTCGACGAGGTCCGACCTCGGTTCGGTGGCGAACAGGCCGTCGCCGAGCTCGGCGGCGATCCGGGCCGCCTCGGGCCCACCCCCGGCGACGGCGATCGGCGGCGGCTCCTCGGGCAGATCGAAGACCCGAGCCTCCGAGACGGTCAGGAATTCGCCATCGTAGGAGTGATATCCGCCGCGCCAGAGCAGCCGGATGATCTCGAGCGCCTCGCGTAGCATCCGCTGGCGGATGCGCACCGGAGGAAACTCACCACCGACGACATGTTCGTTGAGGCGTTCGCCCGAGCCCACCCCCAGAGTGAACCGGTTGCCGGACAGGATCGCGAGGGTGGCCGCCGCCTGGGCGATGATCGCGGGGTGGTACCGCAGAATCGGGCAGGTCACACCGGTGGCCAAACCGATCCGCTCGGTCTTCGCCGCGATGGTGCCGAGCACGGTCCAGGCGAACGGTGAATGCCCCTGATTGTCCAGCCACGGATGGAAGTGATCGCTGATCTCGACGAAGTCGAATCCGACCTCTTCCGCCCGAATCGCTTGGCGGACAAGCTCGTTCGGACCGTATGCCTCGGCCGCCAGTTTGTATCCGATACGCATCGCCACCTCCTGTCGGCTGGGAGACGCCGGTCGTCTGCCAGGACCGGCTCTTGGCGGGGCGTACCCGGCATCCGAAACGAAAAACCGCGAATGCGAATCCGCGCGGCAGAGTCGGCGGCCGCGCCATACCGCGGCCGCCGTTCGTTCAGTCGCGGGTGGGCCAGTAGGTGGCGGAGTGCGATCCACGCGAGGTGTAGGCAGGTTCCTCGTTCACATCGGTGATTCCCAGATGCAGTAGCAGCATCACGGTGACCAGGCTGATGCTCACGATCAGCGGAGTCAGCAGCTGCGTGGCGCCCGCTCCCGTGGGTGGGTGCAGGTGCTGGGCCTCGCGCACGTGCATGGCGAACATGCCCGTGTAGTGCATCCCGGACACCGCCAGCCCCATCACCAGCGCCGCGCCGATGGTGGCGAGCGTTCCGCGCACATGCAGCGTGAACCACAGCGCGGCTGTCGCGGCGACCACGGCGATCACGAGCGACAGGGCGACGATCCACACGTTGTAGCCGATCGCCGCATCGGATTTCATCGCGTACATGCCCGAGTAGTGCATGGCGCCCACGCCCACGCCGGTGATGGCTCCGCCGATGAACAGCGCGGGCGGCCCCAGCGCACGCCGCTGGGCGATGCACAATCCGACCCACACCACCGCCATGGCGATCAACGCGCTGAGCAGGGTGATCGGCACGTTGTACCGGATCGATGCCCCCTCGATGGCGAAACCGAGCATCGCGATGAAATGCATGACCCAGATGCCGGTGCCGCCGATGGCGACCGCCGCGGCGACGAGCCAGCCGTCGCGCGCGGATCCGCTGCGGGCCCTGGCCATGCACCGCAACCCGAGCAACGAACCGGTGAACGACATGACGTACGCGACCGCGGGTGTGAGCCACCCGTGGCTGAAGTGGTCGATTTCCAGCACACGACCTCCCTCGCTGGATAGATTCGACGCCGTCGGCACGCCGACGCTCGAACCTCACATGGTGAATCTGCAGGTAGATAATTTAGAGTACAACTATCCTCTAAATATTCATAGGATGAGTTCCCGGTAGCGGGAAATGCGCTGGAAGCCAGGGTTAAGCACCTCCCCACTCGGCTGCCACCGATCTCGCAACAGTCCGCCTCTTCCAGCTATCGATCGGCTCCGGTCGGCTCGAACCCCGATCGCCGGGAAGCTCATGGACGCAAGCCCTCCGCCGATTCGAACCGGCGCACGGGTGGCGCAGCGGTACATGATGCCGATTAATCACCGGCGCGAAATCGTATGGCAACACGCTCAGCAACACTTGGGCTAGATAGCCGGAACACCGTCATGTCGGATTGACACCTTCCGGACGCACGGAAGAGACGGAAAGCAGGCCGCTCCAGCTCGGCCCAAAAGCCGACGATGCTTAGCGAAATCCCCTGCTCGCCGGGATGATCGCCCCGGCTGGCGAATGCTGGTCTCCGCGTACCGTTCCGGCGCGATCGGACCATCCGCAACCCACTGCTACGACATCTGGCGAACTTTCAGCGTTTCGTTGTATGTCTCGCGGCGGTAACAGCGTATGGTCGCGCTATGCCGACAGCGACGTCGATCGACACCGGAGCCGAACATCTCGCTTGCTGGGTCACCGTCGTAGGGCAACGTCTAAACCAGTTGCCGACAGCTGACCCGGATGTCCTGCTCGCCCACGCCATGAGCGGATTCCTCGCGATCGGGCGAGCGAGCTTGGCTCTGCTGACCACCTCTCTGAATCCCACCGATATCCGCGACCACGATCTCGTCTTCGAAATCACGGCCGACGCGGAGCGATGGCTCACCGATGCGGCCACCGAACCGGTCGTCAACCGGATCACCGACCGGGGCGAGCACATTCAGCGCTACCTCAGCCCCGCCGCGCTCGACACCGTGGCCAAGGCGCGCTTGCGGCACTGCGCGCAGTCGACGGCGATTCACACCCGTGATCTGCTGATCGGCATCGACAACGACCCCACCGTGCCCGCCGACATCCGCGACCTCGCCCGCGATCTCGCCGCGCGCGCGAACGTCATCGCCACGGTCTACGCCGACGACCCGCAGCAGCTGCTCTCGATGTCCAACCGTTGACCCGACCCTGAGCCCGCCTTCCGCAAATTTGGATCGGCGAGCGGCGAGCGCATGGCCGGAAGAAGATCGACAATGGTGGTATGGCGACGGTGCTGCTGGGCGGCGACGTCATGCTCGGCCGGGGCGTGGACCAGATTCTGCCGCATCCTGGCGAACCGGCGCTGCGCGAACGGTGCGTCGACGATGCGCGAACATATGTGGAGCTGGCCGAACGCGCGAATGGCGCATTCGCGTATCCCGTCGATTTCCGTCGACCGTGGGGTGATGTCCTGTCGCTCCTCGCGCAGACCGACCCCGATGTCCGGTTGATCAACCTGGAGACCTCGATCACCGCGGACGGGGCGTTCGCGCCGGGCAAAGGCGTGCACTACCGGATGAACCCGGATAATGTGCCGGTGTTGACCGCGATCGCGCCGGTCGTTTGCGCTCTGGCCAACAATCACATTCTGGACTTCGGTATTCCGGGACTGGTCGACACACTCGAAGCCCTCGATGCCGCGGGCATCCGCCGTGCCGGGGCGGGCGCGGACCTGAACGAGGCGCAAGCCCCCGCGATAGTCGAACTGGACAACGAACATCGGATAGTGATCGTCTCGGTCGCCTGCGGATCGAGCGGGGTTCCGGAATCCTGGACGGCGCGCGACGACCGGCCTGGGCTGTGGCGGGTCGGCGAATCACCGAGCGCCCGTGCCGCCGATGACGTAGCCGCGAAAGTATTGGCGCACAAGCATGGCCACGACATCGCTATCGTCTCCGTCCATTGGGGACCGAATTGGGGTTACGGAGTGACCTCGAGCGAAAAGCAATTCGCGCATCGGCTGATCGACGCGGGAGTCGATGTCGTACACGGACATTCCGCACACCATCCCCGGCCGATCGAGATATACCGCGGTAAACCGATTCTGTACGGGTGCGGCGACGTCATCGACGATTACGAGGGCATTCGCGGCTACGAGCGGTATCGCACCGAACTGCGTTTGCTGTATCTCGTGTCCATCAATGCCGACGCGGCGGACGTGCGCATGATTCCACTGCACGAACGGCAGATGCGTCTGGAGTGGGCTGCCCGTGGCGAATCACGCTGGCTGTGCCAGATGATCGAGGACATCAGCCGCGGCTTCGGAACCCGCGTCGCGTCGCGGCCCGATGACTTCCCCGTGGTGTTCAACGCCGCACAACGGTGAGATGGCGGTGGAACCAGTCGCGGGCGAGATCCGCGACCTGTTCCAGGGCGCCGGGTTCCTCGAAGAGATGTGTCGCGCCGGGCACCACGTCGACCTCGCTCGGGCACGGCATCCGCAGCCGGGCCTCCCGATTGGCCTCCAGCACCCAGTGGTCGTTGCCGCCGACGATGAGCAGGGTGGGCGCACGGACCAGCGCCAGCCGCGGACCGGCCAGGTCGGGCCGACCGCCGCGGGAGACGATGGCGGCGATCTCGGTGCCCGGTTCGGTGGCCGCCCACAGCGCCGCACCCGCGCCGGTGCTCGCTCCGAAGTAGCCGGTGGGCAGTCCGGTCAGTTCCGGGCGGGTCCGCAACCAGCGGGTCACCTCGACGAGGCGATGGGCGAGCAACTCGATGTCGAAAACACGCGAGCGGTCCCCCTCCTCGCCGGGGGTCAACAGGTCGACCAGCATGGTCGCGAATCCCGCTCGGTTCAGGACCTCGGCGACGAACCGATTCCTCGGACTGCGCCTGCCGCTACCGCTGCCGTGCGCGAAGGCGATCAGACCGGTGCAGTTCTCCGGGACGGCCAGTATCCCGGCCAGCCGGATGGATTCCGGCGGCACGATGACCTCTTCTGTCCGCGTCGAGGAATAAGGTGCTGACCACATCGAACACCTCCTGCTCTCTGGCGTACCCGATCGAGCCGGTCGGACGCAAGAGGGACGAAGGCTGGTTGCCCTCGGGTCACTCGGCGGGGTCGGCCTTCGAAGGCAGTTCCGATGTGATTACGGTGATACGGGGCAGGCGAAACAGACCTGTCGAACTGCTGCTGATCCACTGCGAGACCGCGGCGACGGCTGAGCCCAGCGCTACGAAGCCGGCGAGCAGCGCCCACTGGGTGAGCGACGCGGAGGCGTACGTGGCCTGTCCCACTCCTGGCACCGCGAGTTTGCCATTGCCAAACGCCCAGCTCATGAGCGATCCGATCTGACCGCCCAGATCCGAGGTCCGTGCGACCATCGCCTTCAACTGAGCGGCTTTGCTGTTGATATGGAGCACGGTGATCAGCACGAACAACGCGGTGGTCAGTGTGGACAACGTCACCAGTCGGGTGAGCGCCTCGATACGAAGCCGCAGATTGATCACCACCGCCAGAACGGTGACGACAATGGCCGCGCTGGCCAAAATGGCCCAGATTCCCGTGATCTGTGCAGGGCGTGGCCCCTGTGATGACCAGATGTTCATGAACGACGTGGTGATCTGCATGCGGCCGAAAGCATTGACGCTGACACTGCCGTCGGGCCCCCTGACGGTCATCCATGACTGGAACAGCAGTATGAATGTCAGCAGGTTGCCAATCGCCGCCGCGACATAGCCCCAGTACCCGCGCAGCGCGACCTGATAGGCCTTCGGTTCCTGCCGCCCGGTGCCACTCGCCCCTGGTGCAGGCACGCCGCTCCCGTCCTGGGTCTCGTTCGCCCGCCACGGAGTCGGCTGCACCATAACCTCAGTTTATGGTCGGGGCGACGTCGAGTTCGTTGGCAACTCCCTCCAGTGGGAAGCCCTGCGCCGGACAGGCCACACGGAGCGCCGACCTCGCAGGACGTCTCAGGGCGAGGCGAGCGCTCCATTTGCGGATCCACGGCCGGTCACCGGGCGGCGAGTATGCCGAATCAGCTGGATATGATTGCGTAACGATCCTCGCGTGTGACTCCATCTGTGCGTTACGGACGTTTTTCTCCTGCAATAGGAGACTCAGGGTCTTTTTTATGGCCGCGTTCGAGGTCGGCCGCCCCGTAAAACTCCCCCGGGGTGATCTTCCCGTTACGCGACCTGACGGAACTTGACTTTTCCTTGCCTGGCGTTCGCCGTCTATACGGTGAACTATGAAATTCGTGAGTCATAGGTAAGAGTTCATCCGAGTTGAAGGATCACAATGTCCACCAGAATCACGAAAATCTGCGCCGCGACCGCAATGGTCCTCTCATTGGGCGTTATCGCGGGTCCCGCCGCTTCTGCGGCAACGCCATCCGACATGGCTACGCCGGCTTGGGGATCGGTTGTCATCTGCGTGCCTCTGGGTAGCGCCGTGTGGTGCATCTGAGGTCGCCGTCCGAGCAGACCACAGCAGCTGAATGTGGTCCTGCATCTACTGATTCGAAGTCCTGGCCAGGTGAGTAAGGAGGCCGAGCCCAGCAGCTGTCGCCGTCGATCGATCACCCGAGACGGCGACTG
Organism: Nocardia pneumoniae NBRC 100136; assembly: GCF_000308755.1. Lineage (GTDB taxonomy): Bacteria > Actinomycetota > Actinomycetes > Mycobacteriales > Mycobacteriaceae > Nocardia > Nocardia pneumoniae. Next base: position 188,832 of record NZ_BAGF01000041.1, on the reverse strand, counting down.
CTGCCGAATCGAAATCGCGAAGAATGCCCGTTTCGCCGCGGCCCAGCCGCAGGCCCGGTCCGTAGACCGCGGCCCCATCTTCGTCTCGCCGCACCGCCCGTTCGCGGTGCATTCGCCTCTTCACGCTATGTCACCTCGGCGGCCCCGCTTCGTCCACTCGCCGGACGATCCGTATCACGAACTGCAAGCTGGCGTCGCCCTGCTCGGCTCCCCTTGACTTCAGGTCGACCTTAACTCGCAAGCTGTGGGCACCTGCGAGAAAAGGGGAATCATGACAACGTTCGGAGAGAAGCAGAGCCAGGGCTACGACCGGCGGGCCACTCGGCTGCTCGGTGGCCTGTACCAGCTGATCACTGCGTATGTCGACGCCGCGACGGACCCGGGGGCCTGGGTGCTCGACGTAGGGACCGGGCCGGGAAAGTTGCTGGCGCGACTGCATTCTGGCCGACCGGATCTGCGGCTGCATGGCGTGGATCTGTCGCCGCACATGATCGAGATCGCCGAGCGGACACTCGCCGATCGAGCGGAGATCTCGGTGGGAGACGTCGGCGCACTGCCCTACCCCGACGACAGCTTCGACCTGGTCGTGTCGAGCCTGAGTCTGCACGAATGGCCCGATGTGGACCGGGCGGTCGAGGAGCTGGCGCGAGTGCTGCGGCCCGGCGGCACCGTGGCGATCTACGACTTCCGATTCGTACCCGCGGCGCCCGCCCTGCGCGCGCTACGCCGCTGCTTCCCTGCGGCTACCGTGCGTCGGGAAACGGCGCGTCCACGGCGACATCCGATCGGGCTGTACGCGCGATTCACCGCGCACGCCGCCTAGAGTGCGGGGTATGACGGGCGGCGATATGTCGATCGGTGAACTCGCGGCACGTTTCGGACTGGCCACCCATGTGCTGCGGCATTGGGAAGACGCCGGATTGCTCGCTCCGCGACGAGACGGCGCGGGCCGCCGCCGATATCGCGACGACGACGCGGAGACGGTGACGATGATCCTGCTCGGCAAGCAGGTCGGGTTGTCGCTGGACGAGCTTGCCACGCTGTTCGCCGAAGCCTCGAACCGCGACGCTCGTCGCGCTCTGCTGCGCGCGCACCGCGACCAGCTCGCGGTGCACATCGCCCAGGCCACAGCGGCACTCGAGACCATCTCGCATGCTCTGGATTGCGACGCGGAGGATTTCCGCGGCTGCCCGCACTTCCGAGCCAAGGTCGCCGACGCGCTCGCGCTGGCGACCGGAGCGGACTGCGCACGCCCGTCGGCCGTCACGAACGGATCAATGCACCGAATGTAAATCGTAATGGCGCATGGATTTCCGCTCTGACGGTGGAGTTTGCGGCAATCCGGTCGCCGCGAGTCGAATCGGGGGCGAGCGGGGGGTTCTGCGTACGTTTTCGCCGATTAGGATCGAGTTCTGCGCACAGTGACACAGCCAACCGTGACACTTCGACTCGATAGAGGTGCCCTCGTGAGCAAGACAATTCGAATCCCCGCGGCAGAGCTGGCCGACCATATCGGCGAATCGGTCGTCGGGTATGGCACCCTCACGCAAGCGGGAGTGGTCCAGCCCGGCGGCGATCTGGTCGTAGCGGTTTTCGGCGTGGAGACCAACCGGCGCGAAAAGTCTTTCATACCAGGCCAATTGGTGGAACTGGAAGTCACCGAGTAACCACGAACGCCGACCGGCTGGTGGTGGAGCCACATCGGCGCCACCACCAGAGCGAGCGACTCAACCGATCAGCGCGTTCATGATCGTCCCCGCGCTGGTGGCGATGACACCGCCGAGCATGCCGCCGGCGACCATTTTCGCCGACGCCAGCGGACCGCCCTGCCATTTCTCCCAGGCGAACTTCCCTCCCGCGTACATGATTCCGGTGACGCCGGAGAGAATCACGAACCACGTGAAGTACCGGAGCAACTGGAGGATCTTGTCCGAATTGGGTGGAGCTTCCGGGACGGGATCCTCCACCTGAGCCATCAGGAACGCTTCGACTGCCGTATGGATCATCATTGATCTGTCTCCGTCGCGTTGCGGCTGGACAAGTTATACGCAATCGCTATGACGATCGAAGTATCGCGATCCGCGGAGAATCCGTCAACCCTCCGATCGGACGAGGGCGTCCCCTTGCCGGTCGAGAGTTAGCTCGAAATCGGGTGTCAGACGGCCGCGGACGGGTAGTGCCCGAGTGTGAGCGACGACGGTGACAGCGCGGCGACCGCTGACCTCGATCCGACGGCCGCGCGAGCGGTGATCGAGCAGGCCAAGGGCGCGGTGATGCTGGTCTACGGCCTCGACGCCGAGCAAGCGTTCACGCTGCTGCGGGTACGTTCCCAGGAAACCAACACCAAGCTGCGGATTCTCGCCGCCCGGGTCGCCGCCGAACTGCCGTCCGTCTGCCCGCCCACGGTGACCAGCGAGCTGCGCAGCCGCTTGGACCAACTCCTGTGGACGGCATGAGCCACCGAATCGGTCGCGCGTCCGGCAAGCCGCGCACACGAGGCTCGGCGCGATCGTCGACGGCAGCGCCCGCCTGCCCACGCGGGTGCCTCGGCGTTTTCCGGACATATGGGTGTCCGTAGCCGTCCGCACCGGCGCGGGAGCGCTACTGCTTCTGGGCAACCGCGAACACTCGCCGGAACGGCAACCAAGTGGTGCCGTCTACCCGGCCGGGGTAGGCGGCTCGGAGCAGTGGGACGAGCTGGGCGGTGAACTCCCGCCACTGCGCGTTGTCGAGGACGTCGCGGACCGGGCGCAGCGCGGTGCCCGCGAGCCAGCCGAGCACCGGGTCGTCACCAGTCAAACGCTGCAGGTAGGTCGTTTCCCACGCGTCGACGGCGCCGCCGGAGGCGGCGAGCACGTCGGCGTAGCCGACCGGATCGAGCACCGCCTCCGGCTCGAGGATGCCCGCCCGCGCGAGACGGTCGCGCCATTCGCCGCGGGCAGCCACTTGCCGGATGGCTCGATGAGAGGGCGCGTCGAAGTTTCCGGGAACCTGGATGGCCAACCACGCCCCCGCGGGGAGTTGCCGCATCCACTGCGCCAGCAAGGCTGGATGTTCGGGCACCCAGTGCAGGACGGCATTGCATATGACGACATCGGTATCTCCGCCCGGTTGCCAGTCCTCCACGGCGCCGAGCGTCGCTTCGATGCCGCGATCGCGCGCGGCCGCGACCATGTCGGGCGACGAGTCGAGCGCCTGGACACTCGCGCCGGGCCAGCGCCGCACGAGTGCGCCGGTGAGATGCCCTGGACCGCAACCGAGGTCGACCACGGCCCGCGGCTCGGTCGCGCCGATCCTGGCCAGCAGGTCGAAGAAGGGACGCGACCGGTAGTCGCCGAACGCCAGGTACTGCTGGGGATCCCACATAGCCCGCTCCCGAACCTCGCCTACCAAACCGTACGTACGTACTGTACGCGCGGTACGCAAACCGGAGAAAATAGACTCGGCATCACGGTTTCGTAACGGCCATCCGTGGGTATCACATAGCTATGACGGATCACCGACCAACCCGGATAGCCGGTGTGGAACGGGGAACCGGCGCGCTAGCTTTGGCCACGTGCCTTGCCTTTTCGCTCGGTATCGCGGCGCTCACGCAGTCCGCCTTCTCCACCCTGGTGGCCAGCGCGAGCATCGTGTCCGGGGTCACACTGGTTCTGAACATCCTGCCGCGCAAGGCATGATCAGGCGGCACTTGCCCCGCACGTCGAATCCTGATGGCATCTAGCCACATCGACGTGACCAGGAGGCAGGCGTGCTGTCGTTACAGGAGATTTCCGATCGACTCGAGATCGAAGACCTGATGGTGCGATATTCGCACGCGGTCGATACCCATCAGTGGGACCTGCTGGACGAGGTCTTCACCCCGGAGGCGCACATCGACTACTCGGCCATGGGCGGCTCGGTGGGCGATCTGGCCGCCACCAAGAAGTTCCTCGCCTCGGTCCTGCCGAATTTCCCCGCCTTCCAACACCTGATCAGCAATTCGTCCATCACCGTCGACGGTGACACCGCAACCGGGCGCACAATGTGTCACAACCCGATGCTGATGTCCGGCGGCGACGGGCCGCCGACCATGATGCTGTGCGGTCTGTGGTACCTCGACACGTTCGTCCGCGTCGACGGCCAGTGGCGCATCAAAAAGCGGGTCGAGGAGAAGAGCTTCCTCTTCGTCGCGCCCTCCGCCCCTGGCATGGGCTGATCCGGAGGCGGACTGTCCTACGGGCGTCCAGCCGCCTCGGGAGTGAGAGCCGTTGTCGCCGCCTCGGAAGACGCCGCCGCCTGGGTGTCCGGCTGCTCCGCCCGCAGCATCCAGGCACCTCGCCTGCTGCCGACCAAGAACAGCGCGACCAGCACCACGCTGAACCACACGTAGGTGTTGCCGATGAAGTGCTGCCATGGCGTCCACATGGTTTCGCGGTGCTCGCCGTCCGGCAGCCAGTTGTGCGGACCGATCACGAAGACCGCCGTGGTGACCACGAACGTCACCCACCAGGCGATCGCCCGCCTGCCGGGAAGGCGAGTCGCGTATCCGACCAGGGCGAACAACGCGGGCGCGATCCATACCCAGTGGTGCGACCAGGAGATCGGCGAGACGAGCAGGGTGAAGACGGCGTTGATGGCCAGGGCGAGCGCCGGGAGGTCGGCGGCTCGGCGCATCGCGGCGACGACCAGCACGAGCAGCGCGGCGCCCAGCACCACCCAGATCATCGTGAACGCGGGCTCGGGCACCTCGAACCGGGCGAACACCGCCTGAATCGACTGATTGGTATGGAATGCGGACCCGCTCAGCCCGGACACGTTGCCGAGGCCACCGAACCAGTACTTGACCGATTCCTTCGGCAGGACCGCGAAGCCCAGTGCCGTCGCGGCCGCACCGGTGACGGCGGCGGTCGCCGCGGCCCGGTAGTCCCGGCGCACCAGGAAATACAGCACGAACGCCGCGGGCGTCAGCTTGATCGCGGCGGCGATCCCGATCAGCATGCCGCGGCGCCAGCGCGGCTTGTGCGTCAGGCAATCCGCGGCGACCAGCGCCATCAGCAGCAGGTTGACCTGACCGAAGTCCAGCGTCGAATGAATCGGCTCGAGCAGCAGTCCCAGCGGTGTCGCACAGGCCGTCGCCCAGACCGCCAGCCCGCGCTGCGACTCCTCCGGCCACACCCGCCGGGCCACCACGTACAGCGTGATGGCCAGAGCGGCCACCGAGGAGACGAAGAAGCTCAGCGCGGCCACGTCCCACGGCAGCATCGCGAACGGGCCCAGCGCCAGAGCGGCGAACGGCGGATAGATGAACGGAAGACCCGCGCCGATGGTCGTCTGCGGAAGCTGGCCGTACATGTCGGCGCCGTGCCGCATGGCGTCGACGCCGAGCCGATAGACCTGCAGGTCGATGAACCCGCCGGTGATCTTGTCGAATGGCCAGACCGGCTTCAGCAGACAGAAGGCGGAGAACGCGACCGCGAGGACCGGCGCCATGCGCAGCACACGCCCGAGTCGACGGTTATGGGACATCGGCGTTTCGGCGGTGGCGCTGACACTACTCATCCGCGGCGACTATACCGACCTATCTCCGCGGGTTCAGCACGTGGCACGGTCCGGTAGCGCTCGTCGCGTGAAGGCCCCGGAAACGGGTATGCCACCACCAGCCCGAGGCAGCAGAGGAGGTCGGCAGATGACGGTCCCGATCCCGGTCGACGCGGGAGGCGAGGGGCGATGAAGGCGCCCGGCGCCGCGGAGTTCGTCCCGGAGGGCGCGGATCTGGCGCGGCTGCGTGAGGCCGCCTGCCATTGCCGAGGGTGCGATCTGTACCGGCACGCCACCCAGACGGTGTTCGGCGCGGGTCCCGCGGACGCGGACGTCGTCGTGATCGGCGAGCAGCCCGGCGATCAGGAGGACGTGCTCGGTCAGCCGTTCGTGGGTCCGGCCGGACGGTTGCTCGACCGCGCGCTGGCGGAAGCCGATATCGACCGTGACGCGGTCTACGTGACCAACGCGGTCAAGCACTTCAAATTCGTCGAGCGCGGCAAACGACGGATCCACAAGACACCAGGACGCACCGAGGTGGTCGCCTGCTCGGCGTGGCTGGATGCCGAACTCGACCTGCTGCGGCCCCGTTTGGTGGTGTGCCTCGGCGCGATCGCCGCGCAGGCGGTGCTGGGCCCCTCGTTCAAGGTCAGCGCACAACGCGGCGAGGTGATCGAGGCCGAGGACTATCGAGTCGTCGCCACAGTGCACCCCTCGGCGGTGCTGCGTGCACCCGACCGCGCGGAGGCCTACGCGGCGTTCGTCGCCGATCTGCGCGTCGTCCGCACCCAGCTCGGAAAGTCGACGGCGGCGCGCTGACGGCCGCAGAGGGTGGCATCACCCCCGTTCGCGGACGGCGCTCACCGCTTTGCGGGCCGCCACCAGGACCGGATCCCACACCGGCGAGAACGGCGGCGCGTAGCCGAGATCCAACACCGTCATCTGCTCGACGGTCATCCTGGCGGTCAGCGCCACCGCCGCGATGTCGACGCGTTTGCCAGCGCCTTCGCGTCCGACGATCTGCACGCCGAGCAGCCGCCCCGTTCGGCGCTCGGCGAGCATTTTCACCGTCATCGGTTCCGCGCCCGGGTAATAGCCGGAGCGGCTGGTGGATTCGATGGTGACCGTCACGTACTGCAGGCCTGCCGCCCTGGCGTCCTTCTCCCGCAGACCCGTTCGCGCCACCTCCAGGTCGCATACCTTGCTCACCGAGGTGCCGACGACTCCGGGGAAGGTGGCGTATCCCCCGCCGATGCCCGCTCCGATGATCTGGCCGTGCTTGTTGGCGTGCGTGCCGAGCGGAATATGGCGTTCCCGGCCGGAGACCAGATCCAGCACCTCGACGCAATCGCCGCCCGCCCAGATGTTCTCGTGCCCGCGCACCCGCATGGCGAGATCGGTGAGCAATCCACCGTGCACGCCCAGCGGCAGCCCCGCGGCACGGGCCAGTTCCGTCTCGGGGCGTACACCGATGCCGAGCACCACGACGTCCGCCGGGTACTCCGCGGTGTCGGTCACCACCGCGGTGATCCGGCCGTCGTCTGCGGTCCGGATCTCGGAGACCTCCGCATTGCCGACGACCTTGATGCCCATGCCGCACATCGCGTCGCGGACCTTGGCGCCCATGTCCGGATCGAGGGTGGACATCGGCTCGGCGCCGCGGTTGACCATCGTGACGTCGTAGCCGCGCCGGATCAGGGCCTCCGCCATTTCGACGCCGATATAGCCCGCGCCGACCACCACGGCGCGGTTTCCGCGCGTCCGCTCCAAGGTCTCCAACAGTGCCTGGCCGTCGTCGAGCGTTTGCACGCCGTGCACGCCGCCCGCGTCGATGCCCGGCAGCGGTGGCCGGACCGGCCGGGCGCCGGTGGCGATCACCAGGTGGTCGTAGGTCATCGATGCCTCGACCCCGGTATCGCCGTCGCGGAAACGCACCCGGCCCGCGTCGATGTCGATCTCGGTCACCTCGGTCCGCATCCGCAGGTCGATGTCCCGGGAGCGATGTTCCTCGGGCGTGCGCGCGATCAGGGCGTCGCGGTCGAGGACGTGGCCGCCGACCCAGTAGGGAATGCCGCAGGCTGAGAACGACGCGAAACCGCCGCGCTCGAACACCACGATCTCCAGTGCGCTCGCGTCCTTCATCCGGCGTGCCTGCGAGGCCGCCGACATCCCTGTCGCGTCACCACCGATGACGACCAGTCGCTCGCCCATGGTCTTCACGCTACTTCGGTGCGTACGCGGCGGGCGCCGCGGCCGGTGTTTCGCGAATTTCCTGGTTGCCGTGCGGCCGACCCGCGACTAATTCACACTGATCTTCTGGCAAACGCGGTATGAGGGCAGCGTTTTCACCCGGGAGCACACATGACCGAGACCCGATCCTCCTCCGACGACGAACGTCGGCTCGCCGAACTCGGCTATAAGCAGGAACTGGCCAGAACCTGGTCGGGGTTTTCGAATTTCGCCATCAGCTTCACCATCGTGTCCATCCTCACCGGTGGATTGGCCAGTTATGGGATCGGATTGGCCAACGGCGGGCCGATCACCATGGCGTGGGGATGGCCCCTGGTCTCGATCATGGTGCTGTTCGTCGGGCTCGCCATGGCGGAGCTGGCTTCCGCCTACCCGACCTCGGGCGGGTTGTACTGGTGGGCCGCGGAGCTGGGCGGTCCGGTGTGGGGGTGGTTCACCGGCTGGTTCAACCTGATCGGTCAGATCGCGGTCACCGCGGCGATCGACTACGGCGCGGCGATCTTCACCACCGTCGTGCTGAACGTCATCGGCATCGACATCGGCACCGACCGCACGGCCATTTTCGGAGTGTTCGCCGCGATCCTGGTTCTGCACGCCGTACTGAACGCGATCGGCCCGCACCTGTCGGCGGTGATCAACAATGTGTCGGCGTGGTGGCACGTCGGCGGTGTGGTGGTCTTCGTCGTCGTGCTCGGTTTCGGCGCGAAACACCACCAGAGCGTCGGATTCGTCTTCACCGAAACGGTCGACAACAGCGCGATCGGGTTCGGCGGGGTCGCGTTCAGTTTCCTGCTCGGCCTGCTGCACGCGCAATACACGTTCACCGGCTACGACGCGTCCGCGCACATGTCGGAGGAGACGCACGATGCGTCCCGCATGGCGGCGAAGGGCATCATCAACACGATCATCGCGTCGGCGATCGCCGGATATCTCCTCATCCTGGCGGTGACGTTCGCGATCCCCAATCTCGACGAGGCACTCGATCCGGAGCAGAACAGCGGCTATCCGGTGATCTACATCCTGGAGCACTCGCTGAACGGGTTCTGGTCGGGCCTGCTGCTGGTGATCGCGGCGGTGGCGCAATTGTTCTGCGGATACGCCTCGGTGACCTCGGCCTCGCGCATGCTGTTCGCGTTCGCGCGCGACGGCGCGGTGCCGGGTGCGAAGCTCTGGTCGAGGCTTTCGGCGCGGAAAGTGCCGGTGCACGCGGTGCTGTTCATCTCGTTCTTCGCCTTCCTGCTGCTGATTCCGTCGATGCTGGTGCCCGCGCCGAACGCGCCGACCGCATACGCGGCCGCCACCTCGGTAGCGACCATCGGCCTGTACATCGCCTACGGCATCCCGATCCTGCTGCGGCAGCGCCACGGCGCGCGATTCCGCACCGGTCCATGGCAACTCGGGGCGTGGTATCGCCCGGTCGGTGTGGTCGCACTGATCTGGATCGCGGTGATCAGCTGCTTGTTCATCCTCCCCACCGACGCTCGCGGTTACCCTTGGCACCCCGAATTCACCTGGAACACCGTCAACTACGCGCCGCTGGCCCTGGTCGGGGTGGTGGGTGCGATCGGGGTCTGGTGGCTTGCGTCGGCGCGGACCTGGTTCACCGGTCCGAAGCGGACGGTTGACGAGCCGCCCGCCGGCGAGCCGGAGACAGAGGCGCCCGCCGTCGTCTGAAGCGATCCGCTACGCCGAGGGCGGGTTCCCCGCTTTGGCATGTCGAGTTTGTCGGCCCGGGTCGCTAGGGTTTGTCGGCATGGAAAGGACCGACCTGGCACCTGTTTCGCCCGCCGGGAGAATTGTGTTCCCTGGAAATCCCTGGCCCGACGGGCACGCGATCGAGGAATTCGCGTGGACGGGCCGCATGGACCAGGCGGGTGGCCTTTGGTTCGATCTGCATCTGCGGTCCGCCGACTACGACGCCGAGCACTGGCCCGAGGACCACCGCGACAACGACAGTGACATCGAGGACTGGCTGTCGCCGATCGTGTGGCAGAACTATCACCGGTGCACGTTGTCGTCCACGTACTGGGGCGAGGACGAAGGCACCGGGCTGCGCGCCGCAGTTCCCGGCCGTCCCTTCCTGTTGAAATCACAACAGCCGCAACGTCTCACCGTCGATCCACTCCCCTTGGCCGACGCGGACGACGTCGAATGCCTGGCGTTCAACATCTACCTGCTCGGGCACGACTCGGTCGCAGGTCAGGAGGTGTCGTTCACCCGGCGCGCGGACGGCAAGCATGACATCGACTGGCAGGGGCGCATCGCGCTGACCTACGCGGGCCAGGTCGAATTCCGGTACCGATTCCACGCCCGGATACCGGGCGCCACCCTGGAATACATTCGCTTCCCCGCGGAAATCTCGGCCGAGCAAGCCCATCGGCAGCTCAGCGCCGTGCTCGACGCTCCCGAGCAATTCGAGCTCGGCCTCGTCGACGGGCAGCCCGCCTGGGTGTCGCGACTCCCGGCGTGACGCTCCGCGCGACCGGTCCTACCGGCCGGGCGTATGGCCGCGAAGTACGCAGACCGAGTCCAGGCCGAGGACGTGGTCGAGTCGTGCGAAGAGACCGACAACGAGAAGTTCGAGGCGGCGACCCCGATGCCCGGGGGCCGGGCGGGACCGGATCCCCGCCGAACGGACGGTTCCCCGACGACGGCGGCGATACGATGCCCGCATGGCGCAGCCTGCCCCGGCGGTTCCAGGGGCGACGGTCGCATCCGACCGCTCGCCGGTGGGCTCGCGGGGCACCGGCGTCGCCGAGGTGGTGGAGCGCTTCGCCGACGCGTGGCGCACGGCCGCGGCACCGCCGGATCTGGCCGCCTACTTGCCCGACTCCCCCGCGATCCGCCGGGTCTCGCTGATCGAGCTGATCAAGGTCGACCTGGCCAACCGATGGGGCCGAGGAGCCGCGCCGAAACGGCTGGCCGACTACGTCGAGGACCTGCCGGAACTACGCACCTGGCCGCTGCCGCCGGACCTGATCTACGAGGAATTCCACGTCCGCAGGCACGCGGGCGGATCGGTCGACGTCGCCGAGTACACCGCCGCCTACCCCGAGCAAGCCGACCAGCTCTCGGAGATGCTCGCGACCCACGATTACCACAGCACACTGCTCACCGGCGCGACCGAACCGGCGAACCTCGACGACCTCGAGCCCGGCCAGAAGATCGATGACTTCGACCTGATGACCGATCTCGGCCGCGGCGCCTTCGCCCGGGTCTTCCTGGCTCGGCAGCGGTCGATGCAGCGACTGGTCGCGGTGAAGATCTCCCACGACAAGGGCGCGGAACCGCAGACACTGGCCCAGCTCGACCACGACTACATCGTGCGGGTCTTCGACCAGCGTGTGCTGGCGAGCCGCAAACTGCGACTGCTGTACATGCAGTATGTGCCTGGCGGCACGCTGTTAACCGTGCTCGAGCGGGTCCGCGCGACGCCGCAGGCGCAGCGGGGCGGTGCGCTGCTACTGGAGGTCATCGACGAGGTGCTCGCCGCGAAAGGCGAGATCCGCCCCACTGAATCGCCGGTGCGGGCGGAGTTGGCCGGTTTGTCGTGGCCGGAGACCGTGGCGTGGCTCGGGCGCCGTCTGGCCGACGCGCTGGACTACGCGGGCCGGGCGGGCGTGCTGCACCGCGACGTGAAACCGGCCAACGTCCTGCTCACCGCCGAAGGCGTGCCCAAGCTCGCCGATTTCAATATCAGCTTCAGCGGCAACGTCTCCGGCGACAGCCCGGTCGCCTACTTCGGGGGCTCGCTGGCATACATGTCACCCGAGCAACTCGCCGCGGTGCACCCGGACCTGCCGACCTCGGCCGGAGATCTCGACACCCGCAGCGATCTGTTCGCCTTGGCCGTCGTGCTCTGGGAGTTGCTCACCGGCCGCAAACCCTTCGACGATGACGCGGTGACCGGCGGTGACCGTACCGCGCTGGACGGGATGCTGGAGCGCCGATCCCACAGCCCGGAGGCACTGCCCTACGCGGATCTGCCGCCGGATTGCCCGGAGGCCTTGCGACGCGCCCTGGTTCGGGCGCTCGACCCGGAACCGGCCAACCGTTGGCCGTCCGGCGCCGACATGGCCCAGCAGTTGGCGGTGTGCCTCGATGCCCGCGCCCGCGACCTCGTCGATCCGCCGCCCAGCAGTTGGCGCCTGCGCTCCCGTCTGCTGATGCACCCGATCATGGTGCTGGCCATCGCCGTGCCGAACGTGCTGGCGATCCTCTACAGCTTCAACCACCATCGCACGCTGATCATCGACAAACTCGACCCGCAGGCACGGCTTCGCTTCGATCAGATCGCGTTCGCGAGCGCTGTCGTATGCTTCCTGATCGGCTTCGTCGTCACCAATCTGCTGCTCGCCGGACTCTGGTCGATCGCGCACGGGCTGCGAAAGGGTGGGTCATATGACCAGAAGGCACTCGCCGAGGCCAGAGCAAACACGCTGCGACTCGGCAGCCGCAGTGTGCTCACCTGCTTCACGCTGTGGGTGATCTCGGGCATCGTGGTCCCGGTGTCGGTGCAGGTGTCCGGCAACCAGATCACCGCTGCGTCCTACGTTCATTTCTTCGTCAACCAGATCGTGTGCGGCGCCATCGCGATGGCCTACCCCTACTTCCTGGTGACCTTCTACGCGGTGCGGTCGCTGTATCCGATGTTCCTGCCGCATGGTGGTATCGGCGCCGAGGACGCGCATCGCCTGCTGCGACTCGATGCGACCAGCACCTACTTCCTGGCGGTCGCCGCCGCGGTGCCGCTGCTCGGCGTCGCAGGCGTGACCTTCATTCCGCCGGAGGACATTCCCGCCGTGATCGTGCCGCTGCGGGCGCTGTGTGTCGGTAGTGCGCTGGCGTTCGTCGGCGTGTACTGGCTGTTCCGGATGCTGGAAAAGGACCTTGCCGCGTTGGAACGCCTAGCCGCGTCACGTCGATAGCCGGAGTCGCGCCTCGACGCCGGTGCGGACCCGGGGTGCACGACAGATCGCATACCGCGCGACGCCGGGAGCCCGTGCCGACCTCGGCTGGACCGTCGAGTGACTCGTCGCAGGCGTTGTCCCGCAGGGGGTTGCCGAGCGCCAGGGGATAGCGGCGCGGCGCCGGATCGCGGCTAGTACGGTAGACGCTGGCCGCCCGGCGCGGGGGCGGCGGTCGGGATCGGGCGGAAAGGCGGGCGCGAGCATGAATGATGCGTATTCGTCATGGGCTGCCCGGAATTCATCCGAAGAGCTCCCGCTGGCCGCGCGCTATCAGAGCGCGGATCCGATCCGCTGGCACGGCAGCTCGGTGTACCCGATGTACACCGAGCAGATCGGCCCTTCGCCCACGACCGTCACGGTGACAATGCTTTCCGCGGCGCCGCCCGCCGGGCTGCGCGGGCTGGGGATCGGTCTATCCGTCGTCGACGGCTATGTGGACTTGCACGGACGGTCGCTGGCCGGAGTCGACGCGTGGAGCGACGCACTCGCCGAGGGCGTCGGCTTCCGCGTGACGCCGACGGCCCCGAGCGCACTGGTGACTCTCACCCCGGTATGGGTGGACGAATTCGGCACCCAGAAGTCCTGGACCGGCAATTACGGCATCGTCGTCGAGCACCGGCCCGAGGGGCGAGTCGTCTTGTGGTGCAGCATCGGCGAGGGGCCACCGAACTTCGCCAACCTGGTTGTGGAGGTGTCGACCGCTCCCACGGTCGTCGCGCCGGAGGCGCCCGTCACGAACGCGCCCGCGACGACACCGATGGCCGTGAGCGCCCCAACAGCTCCGTCCGCGTCCACCGAAGGTCCTCCTGACGCGCCGACGATGCCGGTTCCCCGCATCGACGCTGCTCCACCGGTAGGTGCATCCACCGCTACCGCCGGTCCGGCCGCGGCCGACTCCGCTCAGGCCGGGAATGGCCACCCACCCGCCAACGGACAGTCGGCCTCGGCCCGACGCGCGGGCAGGCTCTTTACAAATCTGCAGTCGTCACGGGCCGCTCGGCCCGCCGAGGAAGCTCCGCCTTCTGGCCCCGGCTCGATAGGCGGCGACACGTTATCCCCAGTGGATCCGCCACACCTAGGCCCCCACCCGCTCCACGCTGCCGGTCCACTGCTGACGAACACACACTCCGCGGCAGATTCCTCGTCAGCCTCCAGCACACCGAACACTCAGCCCGCAGCAGATGACCCGGGCACTGGTTCCGCCCCGGAACCCGCGCCCACGCCCTCCGCACCGGAAGTCCCGCGGCTACCACCGGTCGACGCTCCCAACCCGCTGGCCGCACCTCCAGTAACGGACACCCCGCGCACGGTTTCCAGCCCCGCGGATGCTTCGGACCCTCCTTTCGGCCCGCCGGTCGCGACACACCCCGCGACGTATCCCTGGGATTCGGCACCGAGCCCACACGCGTTGAACCCGCATCCCGCGGGCGTGCCTCAGCGTTTGCTGGGCCCGCTGCCAGCGACCATGCCGAGCGCGACGAATACGACCCACCCCGCTTCCGGCCCGTCGCCTCAGAACACGCGACCACCAGCAGGAACGACAAGCCCCGCCGCCAACCCACCGGTTCCGGATACCGCGAGCGATCCGCCGTCGCCACCGCAGCTCGGCGAACGTTCCGCGGCAGTCGATCCGCCGCGGCCCGTGACCGTGACCAGCCAGTCGAGCGACCCCGGCTATCGCGGCGCGCTCTATGATCTCGGCGTCGCCATGTCCACCATGGGGGAGGAAGAACAGGCCTGTGGCCTGTGGGCACAGGCCGCCGAGTCCGGGCACGCGGGCGCCGCGTACGAACTCGGGATGGTCCGGTACCGGCACGGTGATCCGGCCGGGGCCGAATCCTGGTGGCGCACCGCCGCCGACCGCGGCGAACCTCGCGCCATGGCCGGACTCGCCGATCTGCTGGACCAGCAGGGCAAACACGCCGAGGCCGATTCCTGGCGGGCCTACGCCGCCGAGCGGCAAGCCTCCGGCGTGCTCGGTCAGGCGACGTCCGGCTGACTACCACGAACGGAAAAGAACTGGCACTTGCCTGCGAGCATGCGTAGGTTGCGGGGCATGGGTAGTAGTGGCGGTGTGAACGCCGCATACGCGGTGGGCGGGTATTACATCCGTCTGCGTAGGGCGGCCTGGGCTCTGCCAGCGCACCGTACCGCTTCGACTTCCTGATCCACTCGATCGGAATCCACGCCGACGGCCGATAGGCGCCGTCGGATCCATCGTGCCCTGGCATGGGTCCGGGCGAATCAACCTTCCTGATTCGACCACTCCTTCGGAGGACACCCATGTCCCGCCATCGCCCCCTTTCGCCTGCTCGAGGCAACAGGCTCAGCACACCGAGCACCCGAATGCGGCTGTCACAGAACTTTCTCATCGATGCCGGTGCCGCCCGCCTGATCGTGCGCGCCTCCGGTGTCGGCGCCGACGACCTCGTGGTGGAGATCGGACCCGGTGACGGCATGCTGACCCGATACTTGCTCGGTGCGGGAAGCCGCGTCCACGCCTACGAGAAGGACCGCCACTACGCGGATCTGCTGCGCCGCAAGTACCCGGGCGGCCCGCGAATCCATGTGTACCGCAAGGACTTCCGCACGGTGCGTGCACCACGGGAGCCGTTCGCCGTCGTGGCCAACGTGCCGTTCGCCAGCACGACCGACATCGTCCGCTGGTGCCTGGCCGCGCGGCGGCTCACCTCCGCCACCCTGCTCACCCAGATCGAGTTCGCCCGCAAGCATTCCGGCGACTACGGCCGCTGGACCAAGCTCGCCGTCAGCCATTGGCCCACGACGGCGATCGAACTCGGCGCGCGTATCGGCAGGCACAGCTTCCACCCGGTGCCGCGCGTCGACACCGCCATCCTCCGGCTGCGCAACCGGCCCGATCCGCTGCTGCCGCCCGAGCTGATCGGCGACTACCGGAGGGTGGTCGAGCTCGGTTTCTCGGGAATCGGTGGTTGCCTGGCCGCGTCACTGCGCCGGGAGTTCCCGGCCGCCACCGTACGTGCCTGCTGCGCGGTAGCCGGAATTCCGCTGGACCAGCCGGTCGGGCTGGTTTCGGCCGATCGCTGGCTGGTCCTCTACCGGGCACTGCGCAGCTGAGCGGAAAGTAGCCGCGGGCCGGCCGCGGCATCTCGGCGACGAGCATTCGCCGGAGATGACGCGGCCGGCCTACCCCTGCTGGTCGACCCCGGCAGCCACATTGATGCCGATATCGTCCAGCGGCGGACCATATCCGCGGTCGAGCCCGGATCCGCCCAGGTGGCGGATCGATCAGGCCGACAGCGGCGTGAAGTCGCGGCTGCCGATGTAGCCCGGCCGCGGCGCGGGAGCGGCGAACGGCTCGACGAGAGTGTTCTCCACGCTGTTGAACACCACGAAGATGTTCGAGCGAGGAAACGGCGTGATGTTGTTCGACGATCCGTGCATCAGGTTGGAGTCGAACAACAGCGCCGAGCCGGCCCGGCCGGTGAACTGGCTGATCCCGTACCGGTTCGCCAGCGCGGTGATGTCCTCGGTGGTCGGTACCCCGATCTCCTGCTCCTGCAACGACTCTCGATAGTGCTCGGCCGGGGTGCTGCCCAGGCACGGCACGAAAGTGCGGTGCGAGCCCGGCATGACCATCAGGCTGCCGTTGATCGGATAGTTGTCGGTCAGCGCGATCGACAGGCTCACCGCGCGCGGGGCGGGCATCCCGTCCTCGGCGTGCCAGGTCTCGAAATCCGAATGCCAGTAGAAGCCGGTGCCCCGGAAGCCGGGCATGTAGTTGACCCGGCTCTGGTGCACGTACACCTCCGATCCGAGCACCTGCTCGGCCAGCCGGAGCACCTGCGGCCGGCGCACGAGCTCGGCGACGGCCGCGCTGAGCTTGTGCACCTCGAAGATCGAGCGCACGCGGTTCGACGACTTCTCCACGATGAGCCGGTCGTCGTCACGCAGCGCGGGATCCCCGGCGAGCCGGGTGATCTCGCCGCTGAACTCGGCCACCTCTTCAGCGGTGAGCAACTGGTCGAAGATGGCGAACCCGTCGGCGTCGAACGACGCGAGTTCCGGGCTGTCGATCTTCCCCCAGACCGTCGGGTCGGCGCGCTCCAAGTGCGGAGCGGGTGTGCCGAGCCGGGTCGGGTAGCGGTCGTAGCGGGCGGTCTCGGGCCGGGTATCGGTGTGCTGCAGAACCATTGGTGTGCTCATCCTCCGATCGTCGCGGCGACCAGCGGGTAGACGCCGTTGCTGTCGTGAACCTCCTGCCCCGTGACCGGCGGGTTGAACACGCACATCATCCGCATCCGGGTGCGGACCTCGAGGCGGTGGCGTTCGTGTCCGTCGAGCAGGTACATCGAGCCGGGCGCGAGTTCGTACCTGACGTCGTTGTGCAGATCGGTCAACGTGCCCTCGCCCTCGATGAGCCACACCGCCTCCACGTGGTGCAGGTAGTGGAACTCGTGCACCGTACCGGCGTCGATGGTGGTCTCGTGGAAGGAGAAACCGACGCCGTCGCCGCCGAGGATGATGCGCTTGCTGCGCCAGCCCTCGCCGTGGACGTCCCGCTCGGTGCCGGTGATCTCCGCGGTGCTGCGCACGATCATGCGACCGCCCCCATTCCGCCGCACACCGACTCGACGGCCCCGGTGAGCACGTGCAGGCCCTGATCCAGTTCCTGGTCGGTGATCGTCAACGGCGGAAGCAGCTTCACCACCTCGTCGGTGGAACCGGACGTCTCCACCAGCAGCCCACGCTCGAACGCGATCTGGCAGACCTTGCCCGCCTGCGAGGGATCCTCGAACACTACGCCGTGCACCAGTCCGCGGCCGCGCGTGGAGACGCCGGGGAAGTATCCCGCCAGCTCACCCAGGGCGCGTGCGATCCGCTCGCCCTTGGCCTGGGTCGCGGACTGGAGCGCGTCGTCGGACCAGAAGTGGCGCAGCGCGGTGGTCGCGGTGACGAACGCCGGGTTGTTGCCGCGGAAGGTGCCGTTGTGCTCGCCCGGCGACCACTCGTCCAACTCCGGCTTGAACAGCACCAGCGCCATCGGCAAGCCGTAGCCGCCGATCGACTTCGACAACGTCACGATGTCCGGGGTGATACCGGCGACCTCGAAGGAGAAGAACGGTCCGGTGCGCCCGCAGCCCATCTGCACGTCGTCGACGATGAGCAGGATCTCCCTGGCCGCGCACAGCTGGGCGAGATGCCGCAGCCATTCGGCGCGCGCCACGTTGACGCCGCCTTCGCCCTGCACGGTCTCCACGATCACCGCGGCGGGCCGGTCGAAACCCGACGAGGTGTCGTCGAGAACCTTCTCCATCCACTGGAAATCGGCGGTGGTGCCGTCGAAGTAGCCGTCGTAGGGCATGTGCGCGGCGTGCACCAGCGGCACTCCCGCCCCCGCGCGCTTGGCGGCGTTGCCCGTGACCGACAGAGCACCGAGGGTCATGCCGTGAAAGGCGTTGGTGAAGCTGACGATCGTCTCGCGGCCGGTGATCTTGCGCGCCAGCTTCAGCGCGGCCTCGACGGCGTTGGCGCCGGTCGGGCCGGGGAACTGGACCTTGTAATCCAGGCCGCGCGGCGCGAAGACGGTGTCGCGCAGGGTCTCCAGCAGCTCCCGTTTGGCCGCGGTGGACATGTCCAGGCCGTGGGTGATGCCGTCACCGGCGATGTAGTCCAGCAGCGAGCGCTTGAGCACGTCGTTGTTGTGCCCGTAGTTCAGCGCACCGGCGCCGGCGAAGAAGTCCAGGTAGTCCTTGCCTTCCTCGTCGCGAAGCCAGCTGCCCTTCGCGGTGGTGAACACGGTGGGCCAGGCGCGGCAGTAACCGCGCACGTTGGATTCCAGACTCTCGAAAACGGTGGTGTCGGCGTTGATCATCGGTGATCCTCCTCGGTGGTGCGGGCGGTCGGTGCGATCCGATACAGCTCTTCGGATGCGTGGCTGTCCGGGAAGTCGCCGGCATCGAACAAGGGGCTCGTGGTGATGTCCGCTCCCCTCGCTCGCGCCACCGACGTGAACATGGCGATGGACGCCGAGTTGTCCGGCGAGATCGTCGTTTCGAGGACCGAGATCCCCTGGGCCGCGACGCTGTTGAGCAAGGTATGCAGCAGCTGAGCGCCGATGCCGCGGCCGCGCTGTGCGTGATCCACCGCGATCTGCCAGACGAAAACGGTGTCGGTCGCCTGCGGGCGGACGAATCCGATCACGTATCCCACTATGTGGCCGTCCAGCTCGGCGACCAGCGAGGTTCCGGCGAAGTCCCGACACCACAGCAAGTAGGCGTAGCTCGAATTGGCATCCAGCACGGCGGAATCCTTGGCGATCCGCCACATCGGTGCGCCGTCGCCCAGGCGGGGTGTGCGCAGCACCACGGCGGGCCCGATGTTGTTCCGGGATGGAGTGGCGCCCAGAGCGGCCGCGGCGTGTTCGACGCGCGATCGCTCGATCTCCGCTGGGGACAGGGTTGGCAGTGACATACAACTCCCTCGTCGGGTCAGCAGTACTTATCCAGGCTTGCGAAGCGACTTTGAGCTGAAGTGGTCGACTTCTTTACGGTCGTGTTACGGATGGATGTCGCCCAACCGGGGCAGGCGCACGACGAATCGCGCGCCGCCGCCCGGCCGCTCGGTGCAGTCGACCCGGCCGCGATGCGTGGCGACGGTTTCGGCGACCAGCGCGAGGCCGATCCCGGTCCCGTCCGGCGAGCGGCGACCGCTGCGCGCGGTCGCGAATCGTTCGAAGATGCGCGTCCGGTCCGCGTGTGGCACGCCGGGCCCGGCGTCGTCCACGGTGATCACCGCGTCGGTGCCGTCGCGATGCACGGTGAGCGCGACCACACCGCCGCCGTGCCGGTCGGCGTTGTGCAGCAGGTTGGCCACCGCGCGTTCCAGCTCCAGCTTGCGGCCTCGCACGGTGACGTCCTGCTCGACGGTGAGCAGCTCCGCGGGATAGCGGCGATTGGCCAGTGTGTGGGTGAGCAGGTCGCGCACCGACAGCGGCTCGGCGTCGCCGTGGTGCATGCCCGCCTCCACCCTGGCCAACGCGAGCAGATCGTCCAGCAGCCTGCGCAGGTGGTCGACCTCGGCGGTGACCAGGCCGACCGCGCGCTGGGAACGTTCCGGCAGGTCGCCGCGATGCCGATTGAGCACGTCGACGCTGGCCATCAGCGTGGTCAGCGGGGTGCGCAACTCGTGGCTGACGTCGCCGAAGAGGCGATGCTCGCGTTCGATGCGCCGCTGCAGCGAGTCCACCATGGAGTTGAACGATTCGACCGTGATGGCCAGGTCCTGGTCCGCGGTGGCGGGCAGTCGCAAGTCGAGGTCACCGGAGGCGATCCGCGCGGCCGTCCCGGCGAGCTGATGCAGGGGGGTCAGCACCCGCCTGCTCGCCCACCAGCCGACCGCCGCGCCGATCAGGGTGACCGCGACGGCACAGCCGATCAGGACGTTGCGCAGCAGATCCAGGTCGGCGTTCAGGTCACCGGACGACTCGGCGCCCGCGCGCTGCCGCTGCGACTCCAAGTAGCCGCGGCTGATGACGAACACCGACACGACCAGCACCAGCGACATCAACGCCGCGATGGCCGCGAACGCGGCCGTCACGCGGCCGCGCAGGCTCCAGGCGCCCGGACTCCAGCGTTTCGCATCGATGCGGCGCTCAGCGCCGCACATCGAGGCGGTAGCCGAGCCCGCGCACCGTCACGACGACGCGCGGGTCGGACGGATCCCGTTCGATCTTGGTGCGCAGCCTGCGCATATGCACGTCCACGATCCGCTCGTCACCGAAAAATCCACGGTCCCAGACACGTTCGAGCAATACGGTGCGGCTGAGCACCCGGCCGGGTGACTCCGCGAGCTCGCACAGCAGCCGGAACTCGGTGAGCGTGAGCCGGATCTCCTCGTCGCCGCGGCGCACCACGCCGCTGTCCTGCGCGAGCACCAGCGGAGCCGTGTCGTCGGCCTCCAGCACCATCTCCTGGGGCGTCTCTCGTTCAGCGGTCAGCCGGGCGCGCCGGCGCACCGCGCGCATGCGCGCGGTGATCTCCTTGATCTCGAACGGCTTGGTGACGAAATCGTCGGCGCCCGCCTCCAGCGCGGCCACCACGTCGTGGGTGTCGTCGCGAGCGCTGACCACGATGATCGGCACGTCGTGGTCGCGGCGGATCTCCCGGATACATTCGAATCCGTCCATACCGCCGAGCATCAGATCGACGATCATCACATCGGGCACGCCGTTGCTGCGCAGATGGGTGAGCGCGTCCTCGGCTTCCTCCGCCTCGTCGACGTCGTAGCCCTCATCCTCCATCGCGAGGCGTAACGCACCACGTACCCGGTCGTCGTCTTCCACGATCATCAGGTTTGCGCTCAAGACCTTATCCCTTGCAGACATGCGGAAGCGCGCGTCACATGCGGATTACCGCATCCCCATACCGACGCGACCTTCCGCTTTCGAGCAACCTTGCTCGCTTTCAAGTACCCGGGCGTCCCGGCCGGTAAACGTCCGGCAGACCGGCGCGGGAGCTCATCCGGGGGTCCACCCACGCTATATGGCCCACCGATGCGGCAGTGATCGGGTCATCGGCGGACGCGGGCATCCCGCTGGTACACGAACCGCGCAGCACACCGTTCGGTACACGAAATCCACTCGGCCACAGCTGTTTTCGTTTGCACTCTGCGCAATGTCGGCGCGGCCGGGAACCGCTGGGCACACCCCCGAGCCCGCGTTCGCACTGTGCTCCGCGTCACCGCCTCCGGAACCTACCGCCAGCGGTGACGGGACTCACCCCGGTCACAGCGGCCCAGCGGCTACCGCGGGGCCTCGAGGCGGTTGAAGTTACTCGGCGATCCGTCGGCGGTGCGCTCCTGATACCAGAAGCGCAGCTTCCTCGCGTCGAAGGTGGCGAACCATTCGTCCCATCCCACCCGGCGCAGCACGGCGCCCCCGTACCCGGGGAAGTCGAACCGCAGCTTTCCGAGTCGTCCGTCCTGCTCGGTGCCCGGCACGGTCGCGGGCCGGGCGCCTCGCTGCTGCGCCCAGCGACGGATGACGTCGTGATTCCTCGTGACGGAAATCCCCTTGGCCTGGGGCGGCGACGCAGAACCACCCGGCCTCAACTGCGGATTCCGGGTGCCTGGTCGGCGCTGGTCGGTCATGACGAGCTCCTAGAGCCATCGGCATCTGTTGTCCGGCTCCTGAGTGACTACCCGGGGGACATACTCCGCAAACTGGTCGGCCGAACCGTCCGTAATCCCCGCACCGGCCCGGTTCGGCCCGCAATCGCTGGGTAACCGCCCGGTGATCGGCCTCTGCGCACGGCGCATCCGCCGCAGCGCGGCGCCGATCAGGAAACGAGGAGGAGTTCGATGCGCAGTGTCAGCACGGCGCGGCCGGTCCCGGATCCCGTTCCGCCGACGCCCGAGCCCGACCCCGTGCCGCCCATTCCGGAACCGGATCCGGTGCCGCCGATTCCGGAACCGGATCCCATACCGGATCCGAATCCCGTTCCACCGGGACCCGGTCCGCTGCCGCCGGTGCCAGGACCGATCCCCCGGCCACCGTCCCCGGGACCGCCGCCGCCTCCGATGCCGGGCCCGGGCGGACCGCCGCCGGACCCGCACCCACCCGGACCATCGCCGGACCCCATGCCGCCGAATCCGGTGTAGGCGCCGAACGCTCAGTCGCGCAGCGCCTGCTCACGCAGGGAGTTCAACGTCCTGGACAGGATGCGCGAGACATGCATCTGGGAGACACCGAGGCGCTCGGCGATCTGGTTCTGCGTCAGCGACTCGAAGAATCGCATGATCAGCACCTGGCGCTCGCGCTCGGGCAGCTCGCCGATCAGCGGTTTCACCGCCATGAAGTCTTCGACCAGGTGATAGGAGGGCTCCTCGGTGCCGAGGCTGTCCAGCAGGGGCAACGGGGCGTTCTCGATGTCGTCGCCGGCGACGGCGTCGATGGACGAGGACTGGTAGGCGTTGCCCGCGATCAGCGCCTGGGTCACCTCGACCAGATCGACGTCCAGTTCCGCGGCGATCTCCCTGGCCTTCGGCATCCTTCCGAGCCGCTGCGAGAGCGTCTCGACGGTCGCGCCGATGCTCAACTGGATCTCCTTGGTCCGGCGCGGCACGCGCACGGCCCAGGTGTTGTCCCGGAAGTGCCGCCGGACCTCGCCCATGATGGTCGGCACCGCGAATGACAGGAACGACGATCCGCGCGCCACGTCGAACCGGTCCGCGGCCTGCACCAAGCCCAGCCGCGCGACCTGGAGCAGGTCGTCGAAGTTCTCGCCGCGCCCGGAGAACTTCCGCGCGATGTGCTCGGCCAGCGGAAGGCAGCGTTCGATGAGTTCCTGGCGCATCGCCTCGCGGCGGGGATCCTCCGGGGCCAGGGCTGCGATCTTCTCGAACAGCGGTTCGATGTTGTCGTAGCTGTCGCCGCGCGATCTCGACTCACCCGTCATCCGCGGCACCCCGCACCCAGCTGAAGTCGATCACCGTCGGATACCCGCCCAGCATGCCGTCGTAGGAGCCCTGGGCCGCCGCGATCGAATCGGTCAGGGTCCGCACGATGTGCCAGCCGAAACCGGCCTGGCCGATCACCGATTCCGAGACCGCGACCGAGGAGACGTGCACGAACATCTTGTCGGCGTCGTAGGTGAACTCACAGTCGAGCATCGAGCCGGGCACCGCGTCCAGGATCAGCGAGGTCGCCACCTCGTCCAGCGCGAGCCGGATGTCGGTCACCTCGTCCAAGGCGAAGTCCGCGATGAGGGCGACGGTTTCCGCGAGGGCGCGCAGCATGGTCAACTGCTCCGACTGCGCGGGCACGCGTACGCCCACGGTCGTCGTCTCGGTAGAGGATTGGGAAATCCACTCCCCCATTGCCCATCACCACCTTGTCCTCGCAGCCGCCGCGCGGCGGCCTGGATACCGCGGGGTCTTCCCGAGCCGCCGAAACACCGCACTCGCCGCGGACGTGAAGCGATCAACCGCCGCGCTCCTCGGTCGAGGACGTACCCCGCGCCGACGGATCGAAACCCTGGTCAGTCGCTGTCGATCCGCTCGTGGGCGGTGAGCAGCAAGTGGTCGAACTCGGTACGCAGGCCGACCGTGGGGCCGGTCAGCCCGGGCAGATCGGCGACCAGTCGCGCGGCCAAGGTGCGCAGCTTCACGTTGGTCTCCTGCGAGCGCCAGCTCAGCACCCGGAACGCCTGCTCGGCGCTGATGCCGTAGACCAGCATGAGCGCGCCTTTCGCCTGTTCGATCACCGCACGGGCGGCGTACAGCTCGGGCAGTGCGTCGTCCAGCGTTTCCTGCCGGTGTTCCTCGAGCGTCTCGGTGACGTCGATGTAATACCCGGACGTGCCGACCACCTCGCCGGCCTCGTCCACCATGCGATCGGCGACGAGGATCACATGGTGGACTTCGCCGGTGGTATCGATGATTCGATGCCTGCTGGAGAACGGCTCCGCGTGATCGATCGACCTCGCCAGGGCACTGGCCACCGCGGCGCGGTCCTCCGGGTGCTTGTGCGTCAACAGCAAATCCGTCGTCGGAGTCACCGTTCCCGGGCGGTAGCCGTGGATCAGAGCCACCTCATTCGACCATTCCCAGCGCTGATCGGCGAACCAGAACCGAAAACTGCCGACGCTCTGCGGCGTCCCCATCTCGATCACGCGGTCCAGCGCGACGGTTTCCTCGCGCTGGACCGAACCACTCTCACTCACAGCAGAAGTATCGGCTGCCCGCGCGGGCGGTGCGAACGGATCGGGACGCGTTCCGACGGCAGGCGGGTTCCGCGGCCGAGGTCAGCTCATGCGTCCAGTGCCGTCCGCATGGAGGGATACTGCGGGAAGAGCGATCGCACGCCGGTGACCTCGAGAGCCCGCTCGACTCCCGATCCGCCCGCGACGATCCGCAGATCGGGACCGCTGGATACGGCCCGCCGGAGCGCGCCGAGACGCACTGCCGCGCGCAAACTCATGAACCTCGCCGCCCGCAGATCGATCACAACGGCATCGCACGGTGACTGGAGCGCTCGGTCGACCGTGGCGAAGAACTCGGCCGATACGGCGGCGTCCAACTCGCCTTCGACGCGGACCACTACACATTCGCGGCGGCGATCCACCCGCTGTGCCCACAACCGGTTGTCGCGCCTACGTCCTGGTCCCGAACCGTCGAGATGCACGCCTTCGGCATGCTCCCGTAGCAGAGAAATGGCAGACAAGTCGAACCTCCCATCCAGGGGATTCCAGCTCGTCGCGTCGGCTGGGGACGAGGGGCGGCTCCTCGAAGGTGAATCGGTTGCCATGCCGTCCCATCGACCGGCTGCGCCGTGCGTCGAACCGGGGTCGGCTGTTATCTCAACCTCCCTACAGTGTGGCACGACCCGCCCGTTCCCGACAGCGTTCGGCGGGAGAACCTCGCACCGCCGGTATGCCCGCGGACGGGGTGATCCATTCATCCGGCCGTGGTCGCGCGTCCGAGAGGGTTTCAGCGGCCCGTCTCAGGGCATATCCGGCACATATCCCCGAACGTCACGCGATGCCGGTCGTTGGGCAGCCGCGCGCATTCGCGCGCCCGGCGACGCCCGCGACGAGAACGGAGCAACCGGTGAAGATCGCCATGGTTTCCGAAGACGCCAGCCCGCTCGCCGAGGGAAGTCCCGCCGATCCGAGCGGGCGCGGCCCGTACGTGGCCGGACTGTCGGCGGCCTACACCCGCCGCGGGCACGACGTGACGGTCTACACCCGCAGTACGAACGGGGCGTCCCCCGCCGAGCACGTCGCCGACGACGGCTACCGCGTCGTGTCCGTCCCGGCCGGACCGCCCACTCCGCTGCCCGGCGACCGGACACTGCCCTACCTCGGCGAATTCGGCACGTTTCTGCGGCGGCACTGGGCCGCCGAGCAGCCGGACATTGTGCACGCGCACCACTGGCTGTCCGGGCTGGCCGCCGAGCTGGCGGCGCGGGCGCACGGCATCCCGGTGGTGCTGACGTTCCACGGACTGGGCACGGTGCAACGGCGCTGTGAAGGTCTCGCGGACCCGAGCCCGCGCTCACGGATCCGTTTCGAGCGGCTCATCGCGACCAGGGCGGCGCACGTGGTGGCCACCTGCTCCGACGAGGCGGTGGAACTGACCAGGATGGGGGTGCCGCGCTTCCGGACCTCGATCGTGCCGTGCGGCGTCGACCTCACCGCATTCGCCCCCGAGGGAGGCCGCGCCGAGCGGAACGCCAGGCATCGGTTGGTCGCGGCGGGAGAACTGCTGCGGCGCAACGGATTCGACGCGGTGATCAAGGCGCTGCGGGAACTGCCGGACACCGAACTGGTCATCGCGGGCGGCCCGGCGAGCGGCGAGGAGGACAACACCGAAGGCCGGAGGCTGCGCCGCGTCGCAGCGGATTGCGGTGTGTCCGACCGCGTTCGGCTGATCGGGCCGGTGGCGCGCCCGATGCTGCCGCGGCTGTACCGCTCCGCGGACGTCGTGGTGTGCACGCCCTGGTACGAGCCGTTCGGCACGGTGGCGGTGGAGGCGATGGCATGTGGCAGGCCGGTGATCGCGACGCCCGTCGGCGGCCTGCTGGACACGGTGGTCGACGGCGTGACCGGGCGGTTGGTCGCTCCCCCTGAACCGGACGCCATCGCACGTGCGGTTCGCCCGCTGCTCGAGGACTCGACGCTGCGGGAAACCTGGGGCGCGGCGGGCTATCAGCGTGCGGCGGGCCGCCATTCCTGGGATCGGGTGGCGGTCGAGACGCTCAGCGCCTACCACCGCGGTGCCCCCGCGCGAGCCGGGGAGGTCGTGTCCTGGGCCAGGTGAGCGATGACTGTGCTCAGAGATCGGTCGGTGTGCCGCGCCAGCGCCACGGCGCGATGAGCCACGCGACCAGGAACAGGGCGGCGAGGATGACTCCCGCGACCACGGCTTCGGCCCTTCCGGTCATATGGTCGACCACGAGGATCACCGCCCCGATCAAAGCGAGGCCCAGCAGCGCGAGCCCCGCCATCGCGCACCGATGCGCCGCGGCGACGACGTTGCCCAGTCGGTGCCGCCGAAACAGAATGCGATGCCAGGACACCGGCGCGACCAAGAAGACCGTCGCCCCCACGGCGGCGCCCAGGGTCGCGACGTACAGCATGCGCATGGCGTGCGACAACGCACCGAACGACGCCTCGAACGGCAGGATCAACAGCGCACTGAACAGGAACTGCACGCCGGTCTGCACGACACGCAATTCCTGGATCAGACTGGCCCAATTGCGGTCCAGTTGTTCGAGTTCGGTCTCACCACGCTCTCGGCGCGCCCACGCGTCGTCATTCTCTGGCACGCCGGGTCTCCTGGCGATTGCGTTTCTGGATCGCCTCGACCAGTTCGTCCTTGGTCATCCGGGAACGGCCGGGGATCGACAGCCGTCGGGCGACGGCCACCAGGTGCTCCTTGGGCGCGTTGGCGTTGACCCCTTCGGCGGTCTCCCCTTGCGCCCTCGGGCCGCCGCTCTCGGCGCGTTCGTCGGAGGGACCGCGACGTGGTTTCGGCTCCCAGTGGTCGCCGACCTTCTCGTAGCTGTGTTTCAACGCGGCGTAGGCGACGCGATGGGCGCGCTGCTCATTGCCGTCGTACTGTTCGAGCGCGGCGTCGTGCGCCTCGGCGAAGGTTCGCTGAGCCTTCTCGTCCGACCGGCGCAGGGTGCCCGGCAGCTCGGATTGCTTCGCTTCTCCGCGTGCCGTCGTCTTCGGCATGATCGCTCCCTTCCGTGTCCCGTCCGGTAGTCCGGAAGCCGCTCGCGACCTGTCTGCGCGGGCCCTCCGTATCCGGTCGCATACCCGGAGAAACCCCGATTAACCCGGCCTCTGCCGGGTACCACCGCTGCATGGTCGTGACCACCGATCAGTTGTTGCACGCGCTCACCCGCGCGGTGAACGCGCTCGCGCGCACCGATATCCGATTCGCGGTGGCGGGCGGCTGTGCGGTCTACGCTCGCGGCGGTCCGGCCTCGCAACACGATGTCGATCTCTTCGTCAAACCGCAGGACGTGGGGCGGGCGGTCCACGCGCTGACACGCGCGGGACTTCGCGCCTGCGAGCCGCCGGAGGACTGGTTGCGCAAGGTCTACGCCGACGACATCCTCATCGACCTGATCTATCGTCCGAACGACCGCGAGGTGACCGACGAACTGCTCGATCGCGCCACCATGATGCGCATCGGGCCGACCAAGGCTCCGGTGATCAGCGGCACCGACCTGATGGTGGACAAGATGCTGGTCTTCGACGCCCATCGGCTGGATCTCAGCCCGATCCTGCACATCGCGCGCGATCTGCGGGAACAGGTGGACTGGGAGGTGGTGCGCAAGGAGACCAAGGCGTCGCCGTACGCGCGTGCCTTCCTCGGCCTGCTGGATGACCTCGGCATCACCCGCACCGGAAAGGTGGAGTAATGGAGCAGCCGCAATACGTCGTCGCCCATCTGCGCCGCGCGTTGGCCGAGGATCCCCGCACCGCCGAACTCGGCGTGCAGGTGACCATCCGTGGCGATGTCGTGGTGCTCGGCGGCGAGGTGAGCAGCGAAGAACGCAAACAGCAGATGGAAACCGTGGTCCGCGAGCAACTTCCGCACGCGCGCATCCACAACGATGTTCATGTCACCCGCCCCGCGGCGCCCGTGGAAACCGAGACGCTCGAACCGGACCGGTCCGAAAGGAGTTGAGCGGCATGCGGATAGCCGCGGTCGGCGACGTACACATGGGCGTGGATTCGCGCGGGCAGTGGCGTCCGGCTCTGCGTGAGCTGCCCGAGCGGGCCGACGTCTTCCTGCTCGCCGGCGATCTGACCCGGCACGGCACCGTCGAGGAAGCGAAGGTCGTCGCCGCGGAGTTCGCGGACCTGGGCGTGCCGGTCGCCGCCGTGCTGGGCAACCACGACTACCACTGCGATGCCGAGCATGATATCGCTTCCGTGCTGGGCGACCACGGCATCACGGTCCTGGAAGGGACATCGATGACACTGGCCGTCGACGGGACAACGCTCGGGGTGGCGGGCACGAAGGGCTTCGGCGGCGGCTTCGCGGGCAAGTGCGCCAGCGTCTTCGGTGAACGTCTGATGCGCGAATTCGCCGGGCACACCGTGGATGTGGCCGCCACGCTGGGCAGTGCCCTGGCCGCGCTGGACACCGATGTCAGGGTCGCGCTC
Organism: Nocardia pneumoniae NBRC 100136; assembly: GCF_000308755.1. Lineage (GTDB taxonomy): Bacteria > Actinomycetota > Actinomycetes > Mycobacteriales > Mycobacteriaceae > Nocardia > Nocardia pneumoniae. The sequence goes on along the minus strand of NZ_BAGF01000041.1, from coordinate 159,926 downwards.
ACGCACTACTCCCCCATCAGCGACACACTGCACGGCGAGCCGAGGGAGATCTACCCGTTCCTCGGGTCCTACCTGCTCGGCGAGGCGATCGACGCGCACGGCGCGGATCTGGCGTTGCACGGTCACGCGCACGCGGGCGCCGAGCGCGGCACGACTCCGGGCGGCATCCGGGTGCGCAATGTCGCCCAGCCGGTGATTCGCGCGGCGTACGCGGTCTACGACCTACACCCGGCCGCGGTCTGAGCGTGCTGGATCAGAAGTCGGTCGAGATGGCCTCTACCGTGCTGCCCGCCTCGGTGTTCTCCACGGTGGTGGCGACGTCCGCCTGAGCGATGATGCCGACCAGTTGGCCATTCTCCAGCACCGGCACGCGCCGTACCTGATGCTGGGACATCACCGACATGACCTTGCGTACGTCGTCGTTCGCGTCGACGGTGACCAGTTCGCCGCCGAGTTCGCCCGCGTCCACCCCGAGGGGGTCCTTGCGCTGGGCGATCACTTTGACGACGATGTCGCGGTCGGTGAGCATGCCCTTCAGCCGGTTGTCCTCACCGCAGATGGGCAGGGCGCCGACATTCAATTCCGCCATCCGCTGCGCGGCCGTGACGATCGTGTCGCTGGAACGGATGCATTCCACGTCGGGGGTCATGATGTCCCGTGCTGTTGTCATCGGTGTCCTCCTGGGACGTCTCGAGTTGTGCGAGCCCCCGAGAACCGGGCGACTCGCTCAGGTCGTACCCGCGTTTCGGATCCCTTAACGCGGGCATCCGACCCGTATGGCGGCCAGGATCGCCGACTGGAGCACTTCCGGCGCGAAGGCCGTCGCGCACCGAAATCGTTGCCGCTGAACAGAAAGGACAATCCGATGCTGCCAGCACCGAACGAATCGAATGCGGGATCCGGCGCCGGTGAGCAGCACGGACGCTCGCATGAGACTTTTCCGGATCACGCACGCACAGTCCGCACGCACGCCGGGGAATCCATCGAGGACACCCGCAACTGGCCGGGCATCATCCTCGTCGGCATCGGCGTGGTGTCCCTCGCGCTCACGCTCACGGCCGCCGGATACGGGTTCGCGGGCTGGGCGGTGGTCGCCGGTGTCGTCAGCGCCGTCTGCATCATCGCCGGTGTTTTCGTGATCGTCGCCGAGCATCGCCGAATCAAAGTGCGCGAAGGCAGGCGGCTGAGGGACGCGGCCGGTCACTGAGGAGTAGACAATGACAGACCATCGCAACCGGGCGTGGATGCGCCTGGCCTTGCTCACCTGTGCTTGCGCGGTCGGTTCGGCGCTCGCGGGGTGTTCGGACAACGGCGACAGCGCGCCCGTTCCGGCGACGCCCAGCGCCGGGACCGTCTCGATCACCATGCCGGGCCCGCCGGAGACGCAGGTGCCGAATCCCGACCAGGTCACGCCGGAGGCGGCGAAGCAATTGTGCGACATGATGCGTGCCGACCTGGACAACTGGCGTGATCAGGGGTCGGTGATCGCCAAGGTGAGCTTCAACGGCACCGTGCACAACTGGGCGGTCCGCAACGGAGGCCTCAACGATTTGGTCGTCACCGACCGCGACGTCGTCGACACCGCCACCACGCAGAACTGCCCCGACGTGCGGCAGCAGGCGCTGGAGGCGCTGGGCGAGCCGGATCTGGCCTCGGCTTTGGCGGGGTTCGGGCGATGAGCGCCGCGATCCGGCCCGGTCGTCTGGGCATAGCCGTTCTGGCCGCGCTGGCAGTGTGCGCGGCAGGCTGCGGGGACGAGCCGAAGAAGGTGGTGAACAAGGGCGGCGACACTCCGTGCAACGAATTCGTCGCCCAGGATGCCGAGAAGCAGCGCATCACCACGGAGAAGTTCCTCGAGCAAGAGCGCGAGGGTGACGGGACGCCGGACGCCAGGACCGTCGATGCGGCGATCACCGCCATCGAATTGATGTGCGCGGCACAGGCCAATCCCGATACCCCGATCCGTAAGGCGGATCTCACCGGCATTCTCGTGCCGAAATAGCGCGTCGAGCCGCCCGTCCCCGGAGTGGAAACGGCAGGTTTCGAACCGTGCGAACCGGGCATATCCCGAATACCGCTCCCGCCGTGGGTTACCCAGGCGCCAACCCGGTGGGAGTACTGCCGGAATCCGATGCGCATGCCCCCGACAACGGCGTCGACGGGCACATCGGCCGGCGCCTTCGAGACGCGTTTTCCCGAGGTCCGAGCAGGACTTCCGGCGAGCGGCTCGAAGCTGGTGGCACACCCGCCCCGGTTCGCCAACGACGTCGTCCCGGCGGTGGGTCTCCCCTTTCGATTCCTGTGGAGGCATCCGTGACTGTCACGCTCGCGCTCTGCGCACATGGGCTGCGCGAGCTGCTGACGGCGGTTCCCGCCCTGCGCGCATTGCACGACACCCGGCCGCGACACCAGCTGGTTCTCGCGACGCCGGGCTGGCTGCGCCCCGTCGTCGAACTGGCCGACTGCGTCGACGAACTGCACGCGACTCCGCTGTCGGCCGCGCTGCGCTGGAACGCGCCCCCGCCTGACTTCGCGGTCGATCTGCACGGTACAGGCGCCGACAGCATCGGTGCGCTGCTCGCGACCGGCCCAGCGCACATGATCGCCCACCGCCACAAGGACTTTCCCCGAGTGCCCGGCCCGGCGTGGCAGCCGGACCTGCCCGAGCCCGCGCGGTGGTGCCGACTGCTGGAGTACGCGGGCATTCCGGCCGATCCCACTCGCCTGGATATCGCGCCGCCGCCGGAGACCATCGGCGAGCGGGAATCGATCGTCGTGCACCCGGGTGGTGCGCCCGCGCGGCGCTGGCCCGCGGAGCGGTTCGCGGCCGTGGCGGCCGACCTCCGCGACTGGGGCCACCCGGTGCGGATCGTCGGCAGCGCCGCGGATCGCCCGCTCGCGTGCAGTGTCGCTCACCAGGCCGGATTGCCCGAAACCAGTGTGCTGGCGGGCGAACTCACGCTGCGCCAGCTCGCCGCGACGGTGGCCGGCGCGGCGCTCGTGGTGAGCGGCGACACGGGTGTCGGGCACCTGGCCACCGCGTTCGGCACCCCGTCGGTGCTGATCTTCGGCCCCGAATCGCCTGGAACCTGGGGACCACCGCAGGAACGGGAGGCGCATACCGTCCTGTGGGCCGGCCGCGTCGACGATCCGCTGGCCGACGCACCCGCGCCGGGACTGGCGCTGATCAGCGTCGCCGAAGTGGTCGCCGCCGCGGATCGGCAGCTCACCAGCCGGGCGCCGGTGTGACGGGCGCGCCCGGGCGTTTCGGCCCATCGAGACCGGCTATTTCGGGGTTATGACCTCCCTCTGGTTGCACGGCGCACAGATCCCGGCACGCTTGCGGTTGACGCCGGGCTCGCGCTTCGACACGGTCGTCATCGGCGGCGGGCTCACCGGCCTGGTGACGGCGCTGCTGCTGGCCGAGAACGGCATCGAGGTGGCCGTGGTCGAAGGCAGACGCGTCGGCGCTGGAACGACCGGTTCCACCACCGGGAAGATCAGCCTGTTGCAGGGAACCCGCGCTCAGCAGATCGCCGCGCACCACTCCGATCACACGCTGCGCGCCTACGTCGAGGCCAATCGCGCGGGACAGGAATGGTTGTTGCAGTTCTGCGCCGCGCATAGCGTTCCGGCCGAGCGGGTGGCCGCGCTGACCTACGCGCAGAACGAGGAGGAAATGTCCGCGGTGCGAGCCGAATACGCCGCGACGCAGAAAGCGGGCCTGGCCACCGAACTGCTCGACGAAGTCGATGTTCCGTTCCCGGCGCACGGCGCCGTCCGCCTCGCCGATCAGGCACAGCTCGATCCGATGGCGCTGCTCGCGGCGCTGGCGGCGGATGTCGAGTCGCACGGCGCACCGATCTATGAGTCCACCCTGGTGCGTGGCGTGCACCACGGCGAGCGGGGCGATCTGGTGGTGTCGACCGAACACGGCGACCTCGCCGCCCGCACGGTGGTGTTGGCTACCGGGACACCGATTCTGGATCGCGGCGGATTCTTCGCCCGCCTCACCCCGCAGCGGTCCTACCTGGCCGCGTTCGCCGTGGACGAGCCCGTTCCGCAGGACATGTACATCAGCGCGGGCAGCCCGACGCGGTCCCTGCGTCGCGCGCCGGGGCCGGACGGCGAGCTGCTGCTCGTCGGCGGCAACGGCCACGTCGTCGGCCGCGGCGGGTCGACCAAGCGGAAGGCCGACGACCTGGTGAGCTGGGCGCGGACCTGGTTCCCCACCGCGACACCGGTACACCAGTGGTCGGCTCAGGATTACGCGCCGGTCGACGAGCTGCCCTACGTGGGGCCCGTGCTCCCTGGCCAGAACGACATCCAGCTCGCCACCGGATACGCCAAGTGGGGACTGACCAACGGCGTCGCCGCGGCGATCGCGCTGGCCGGACAGCGCGTCGGCGATCCGCCGGACTGGGCGGGCGCGCTGGCCAGCTGGCGCCCGAGTGAACTCAGGGCGCTCCCTACCGCGACGAAGCTGAATGCCGCGGTGGCCCAGTATCTTTCCGCTGGTTGGCTGCGCGCCGTCACCCGGCACGACGGCGCCGCCCCGGCCGAAGGGTGCGGCGCGGTGCTGCGCGAGGGCCTGCACCCGACCGCGGTGTGCACGGTGGACGGCACCACGACGCGGGTCTCCGCGATATGCCCGCATCTCTACGGCATCGTGAGCTGGAACGACGCCGAACGCACCTGGGACTGCCCGCTGCACGGCTCGCGGTTCGCGCCCGACGGCACCTTGCTCGAGGGTCCGGCGACCAGGTCGTTGACTCCCCTGCACGTGCCGCGCGGCACCTCCTGACCGGCCCCGACCGTGTCAGTCGCCCAACGGGCGAGCATCGGCGAGGATCTTGTCGACGGTCTGCTCGACCGTCAGGTCCGATGTGTCCAACCAGAGGCCGATCCGCGGTGTGCTTTCCCGCAACACGGTGTCCAGACCCGTGACGGTGAACTCGTCGTAGGCGTCCTTGCCACGCTCGGCCTCGCGGGCGGCGACCACCTCGGGGCGTGGCGCCAGCACGACGACATACAGCGGACGCGTGATGATCAGATCCGCCATCCAGGCCAGGAATTCGCCGAGCACCACGTCTTGCACGACAACCGTGAACCCCGCGTCGGCGTACGCGTCGGCCGTGCCCGCCGCCAGGCTGTAGCGCAATCGGAGCTGGGCGAGTGCCTCCGGCGAGGGATCGGGGCTCATCTCCGCCCGCCCGTTCACGACGAATCGCCGGAAGGTGTCGCCGCGCACATGCGCCGACCGCGGGAGCCGTTGCGCGAGCGCCTGCGCGACGGTGGACTTGCCCGCGGCCTGGATGCCGGTGATCAGATAGACGGCGGACGCCATGGTGATCATGATCGCGCACCACGGCGTCGCCGTCGAACGGTTTTCAGCGGGCGGGCGCGCTGGTCCTCTGCTCGACGTAGCGGGTCATCGCCCAGTTCAGCCCGCGCATCGCGAGGGTGTAGGCGGGCGGGAAGTACCGCTGGGCCCAAAAGCCGACGCGGATGTCGGGCGAGGTGAAGACGAGGTACCGATTCCGCTCGACGCCGCGCACGATCGACCGGGCCGCCGCCTCCGGCGTCACCGCGTGCCGCATGAACAGCGACACCCCGCGCTGCACCGCCTCGGCCGTCCGGTCGACGCCCGCGATGTCGACGCTGTCGACCATCGGTGTGGCCATGGCGCCCGGGCACACCAGGCTTACGCCGATGCCGTGCCGGGCCAGGTCGAAACGCAACACTTCGGACACCCCGCGCAAGCCGAACTTGCCCGCGCTGTAGGGCGCGTGCCATGGCAGCCCGAACAATCCCGCGGCCGACGACACGTTCACCAGATGCCCGCCGCGCCCTGCGGCGATCATCGGCGGGACGAACGCTTCGATCACGTGGATCGGACCCATCAGGTCGATGTCGATGGTGCGCCGCCACTGCGCGTGCGTCAGCCGGTCCACGGTGCCCCAGGTGGCGATCCCGGCCACGTTCATGACGATGTCGACACTGCCGACCGCGGCGTGCGCCTCCGCGGCCAGCGCGACGACCTGGTCGTAATCACTCACGTCGGCGGGCGTGGCCACGTGCACGGTCGCGCCCGCCGCACGCGCGTCGGCGGCGGTCTGCGCGAGTCCGTCGGCGGCGATGTCGGTGAGGACCAGCGCGGCGCCTTTGGCCGCGGCCGCCAGTGCCGTACTCCGCCCGAGGCCGCTGGCCGCGCCGGTGATCAAACAGGTCTTACCGCCGAACTTCGTCATAGTCGACGACCATACGCAACCATGAACATCACTGTCTATGGAACTGCGGAACGGTGTTTCGCGACCTTCCGGCGCCGGTCACCGGTCGTCATCCCGGCGGCCCCGCCAGGGCACCGGAACCAGCGCGACGGTGATGTTGTCGCCGCCACCGCACCCCAGTGCGAACTCGGCCAGCCCGTTGGCCGCTACCGCGGGAGCGGCCCCAGCCACCTTGTCGGCGAGGGCGGACGCGGCGGGCAGATAGTTCCACAACCCATCCGAGCACAGCAGCAGCATGCCGGGACCCGTGGCACGCACCGTCCGCACACAATTGTCGGCCCAGGGTTCCGGCGGACTGTCCGCACCCAGCCAGCGAATCAGCGTGTGGGCCCGCGGGTCGGCCATCGCCGCCTGCTCGTCCAGCGCACCGGCGTCGACCAAGGCTTGCGCCCAGGAGTCGTCGACGGTCAACCGCCGGGCCTGCGCAGCCGCTTCCGGAAGCCAATATGCCCTGCTGTCACCGACGTTGGCGACGGTGATCTCGGTATCGGCCTCGTCATGTACCACGATGGCGGACACGTAGGTGCACGAGGGAGCCGGACCATCGGGGACGTCGACGTCGCGGACGGCCTGCGCGGCAGCGGCGAGACCGAGCATGATGGCGTCGCTCGCGGGCTGCCCGGCGGCGAGCGCGGCGGCGGTGGCGCCGACGCCGGCGCGTACCGCCGCACCGGAGGCCACCTGCGGTCGCGCCGAGGTCGAGACCCCATCGCTGACCGCGATCACGACGGCCGGGGACGACCCGGTGATCGCACTGTCGAGCACTCCCGCGGCGACGGCATCCTCGTTGCGCCCATGGACGATTCCGCGATCGGTGAGCAACGCCACCGCGCCGAGATCGGCGGCTGAGCGATCCGGCACCGGCCGGGGCCGCCCGCAGTGCGCGCATCGTCCGTCGGCGTCGAATCGCGTTCCACCGCACTGCGCGCACGGGGTCGGATCGTGGCCGGGCAGCGCGACGTAGCGGTAGCCGAGTTCGCGGTCGCAGGAGGAGCAGCGGCGGCTGTCCAGGCCGACAGCCGCACATCCCGCGCAGCGTAGGTCGCTGCCGCCGTCGCTCATGCCTTCGCCTCGCTGGCGCTCGACTTCGGCACGAGCGACCGCTCGGCTGTGTTCATCGTTCGCTCGCTGCGCTCGCTCATGCCTTCGCCTCGCTGGCGCTCGGCCCGGGCGACGCCGTGATCCGGCCCTCCACGTTGTCCGCGAGTCGTTGGCCCAACCGTAACCACAGTGGCTCGTTGTCGGTGCGAACGTCCACACCATCCTCCTTCGTCTCCCCGCCCGGCCAACTCCGATCGCGATAGTACGGGAGCGTTCGCGGCGCCAGATCCCAGTGCTGGATGGACCGGGCGCACGGCCTGGATCGCGGTAGCCGATGGTCTGCCCGCGGCGGCGGCGCTCGGCGCGGCGTCATGCGCGCCGCCGGGACGCACGCGTCGCTCAGATCGACTCAGGACGCCCGGCAGGGCTCGAGACCGCGGGCGCGGAAGGTCTGCGGCGGACAGCCCTGCCAGCGGCGAAAGGCCCGGATGAAGGAGGCCGCTTCGGCGTAGCCGAGGCGGGCGGCCACCTGTTCGGTGGTCATGTCGGTGTGCGTGAGCAACACTTCCGACATCGTCTGCCGCACTTCGTCGAGCAGGGCGCGAAACGACGTTCCCTCTTCGTGCAGGCGCCGCGACAGCGTGCGCGAACTCATGTACAGGCCGAGCGCGACCGTGGCCTGATCGGGGATCTCACCCGGGTTGCGCACCAGCAGATCGCGCACCGAGGCGGCGACGCCGGTGCGGGTGCGGCGCCGGTCGAGCAGATCGCGGCACAGTTGCCCGCAGCTGTCGCGTGCGGCGTCGTTCGCCGGTGGCAGCGGCTGATCCAGCAGGCCGCGGTCGAACACCACCCCGCTCACCGTCGCGCCGAAAACCGGTATCACGCCGAAGACCTCGCGATAGCGCTTGATGTTGCGCGGCGCGGCGTGCCGGAAACTCACCCGCCGGACGGGGACGCCGACGGAGTACAGCTCGCGATCGAATGCGGGCAGCCCCGCCAGCGTCATTTCGGCGAAGAACGCCCGCATGCCCGGCGGAATCTCGGCATCCTGGAACAGCAGTCGCGCTTCGCCGCCGGATTCCTCGAAAGTCAGCCGGCCCAGCGGCACGGTGCGGCCGGCGCTGCGCTGCGCCACCTCGATCAGCTCGCGCAGCGTCCGGCTGCCGAGCAGGGCGAGGCCCCACGGTCCCCGCAAGCGGAAGTGCTGACGAGCCGCCGCCACGAGACCCAGTCCGGGTTCATCGCCGAACCGGCCGAGCACCGTGCGGACCACGCGCAATTCGTCGTGCGTGCTGATCTCGGCGGAGGGATCGAGCAGCGCCGCGGGCGACACCGCCGTTCCGGCCAGGCACTCGGCGGGCGCCATTCCGCGCTCTCCGGCGATCCGCACGAGAGTGCGCACGCCCGCGGTGCTGCGGAGGGAATCCCGATCGACCATGGCTCGCGTCCTCGATGAAGCGGTACTGCGCGGTACCGGCGCAATGTATCAATCGGATGTGCCGCGCACCGCGGGATCGCCGAAATGGGTTCCGGACATGGGGCGGGCAGGCCCTGGTGCACAGTGCTTTTCGTCATTCGTGGTTCGTCTGCCGCACGTTCCGGCCACGGCCGATCACGCTCGGTTGCGGCGGGATCCCACGCCGGGGACGCATCAGTCCCGCACGGTGAGCCCCAGGAAACTCGCGAAGACGGGCGCGAGGTCCATTAACTGCGCATGGGTGATCGTCGCACCGCGCAGGCTGTCGAGCCCGTCGCTGATGTCGAGCGCGGTCGCACCACGCAGGTCCACCTTCGCCAACCCGGCATTGCGCAGCGACAGCCGGGCCAGGGTCGAGCCCGGGACCGTGAGGTCGGTCAGCGCGGCCTCGGCGAAGTCGCAGTCGCGCAGGACACAGTCGACGAACGACACTTCGCGCAACTGGGCGCCGCGGAAGCTGACCGAGTCGAATTTGCAGCCCTCGAATCGCACCCGCCGCAAGTTCGCACCCGCCATGTCGACACCGGACATCGCGCCCGACACCACCTCGCCGTCCAGCCAGACCGTGTCGGCCAGCTCGGTGCCCACCCACCGGACATGGCGCAGCCACACGTCGCTGAACCGGGTGAAGCGCAGGCTTCCCCTGGTGATGGCGACCGAGGTGAACACCGACTCGCTGAATCGAGCGTGCCGTACATCGAGGTCGTCCAGTTCGCCGCCGTCCACCCGGACGCAGTCGTAATCGCCTTCCGCCTCGAGATCGCCTTCCGGAGCGGTGAGGTACCGCGCGTAAGGCAGGTCGTCGAGCTCGCGCGCCATGCGCTCCTCCATTCGTCACGAAGATCGGTCGGCACCGAGTATTCCGGTGCGCAATGACAAGTTCGCCGCCGATCAGACGGCGACCGCGCTCAGGTACGCGGCCGAGTGAGCCGATTGCCGGGTCGTGGCCGCTTCGGAACCCGTACGCTGCCCGCACGAGCGCCAATCAATCGCGAATGGGGGATACCAGATGATCGTGAACTCGTGGACGGGTGTCGAGGTCCGAGCACTGCGCCGTACTCAGCGTGAGTTGGCCGAAATGACCGGGTTTTCGGAGGCTGTCGTCCGGAAGTGGGAGCGCCGCGGCGCGACCATCAGCTTGGCTGGCGAATACGCTGCTGGGATGGACACGCTGCTTCGGCGTCTCGACGATGAGCAGGCGGCCCGTTTCCGTGCGGCGCTTGGCGTAGGTCCGTCTGTTGCTGTCGGTGTCGACCGCTCAGCTGCAGCAGTTGAAGCTCGGGTCTCGGATCTGCGTCGAGCACTCGACGCTCACGACGTGCCAGATGACGGCCCGATACGGCCGGTCGATCTTCTGCGCGACGCCGTCGCCGCCGCTGTGCATGACCGTCTGAACTCCAACTACCTACGTCTCGTCTGCGAACTTCCCGGGCTGCTCGCGGAACTCCATCGCCCTCGGCTTTTCCATCGGGGGTACAGAAGTCGATCGCCTTCTGGTGCAAGCCTATCGCGCAGCTGATGCCATCGCCGACAAGTACGGATACCACGACTTGTCCGCGCGAATCATCACGATGATGCAAGCCACGGCGGCCAGGACGGGCGACGAATTGCTCGGCGCCACGACAACATATGTGCGGACCGAGAGCTTCTTTGCCAGTGGCGAACTCGCTACCGGTCGCAAGTTGTTGGAGCGGACAGCAGACGCCATCGACCCTTTCCGATCTATTTCGGCAGCAGCTACGTACGAATCACTGCATATGCGCGCTGCTGTGGTTGCCGCGAAGGAATATCGGCCCGATGCAGCTCGAGCACATTTTGATGAGGCAGCGAAGATCGCGGTTGGCGTGCCCGAAAGCCTCTACTTCGGCACCGCGTTCGGGCCAGCGTCCGTGCGTATACATCAAGTATCACTGGGGGTGGAGATGGGCGACGCCGGTGCTGCACTCGCGGCGGCGAGTGACTGGGCGCCGCCCGGTCAGGTACCGGCAGAACGCCGATCTCACTTCTATATCGACGTGGCCCGTGCGCACATGCTGGCAAGGCAGCACGACAACGTGCGCGCCGCCCTCCATGAAGCTCAGTCGATTGCACCCCAGCACACAGGTAGTCATCCACTGGTCAAGGAGATGCTGACCCTTCTCTAGCCTGCTTCCAAGACCTCGACCAGATCGTTCAGGGAATCGACCACCCAATCCGCGATTCCATGCCGACTCACCTCGTCGGCCCACAGGTAGCCCCAGGGCCCTCGGCGGATAAGGGCACATTTCAAACCGGCTGCGCGAGCCGCGACTATGTCGTTGTCCCGATGATCGCCGACGTACACGATTTCATTGCGTACGCCAGGCGCGAATTCTGCTACGTGATCAAAGAAAGCGCGATCGGGCTTTACGACACCCCATTCCGCTGATGTGGCAATGTCATCGCATGGGAGGTGCAGCGCTCGCAGCAATGACGCTGCGCGCACTGTTTGATTCCCTGCAATGCCAATCCACACTCCGCGTTCTCGCAGGGCAGACAGCGCGGGGCGCACGTCCGGATACAGATCTTGTTCCTGAATATTCTCGCCGCACCCAGCGTCTTCTCGCAGCTGCCGCTCACGCTCCAGGTCGAATCCTGGTCGGAAGTACTGAAAGGTTTCAGCGTTGTTGCGGCCCGCAGCCGTGACCGCGCCGAGTACCGCCGAGAAGGTGTGCCGCGGTACGCCGATCCAGTCCGCCCACGCTCCGAATTCCCGTGTGTCGTCCAGCAGCGTTTCACCAACGTCGAAAACCACGGACCTGATCAAGCAGATCTCTCCCACCTACGATCGACAGCGCCACGAGCGAACGCAAGTCTACGGACTCGGCTCGAGCGCTGCGCGAACCTCGCAGCAGGGCTCTGTCGTCCTTTCTCGCGATCAGCGCAGGGTGCGGATCCAGCGGCGGGTGTCGGCGGGGTCGATGACGTCGTCGACTTCGAGCACGGTGGCGGCGGTGAGGGCCTTTCCGTTGGCGTAGGCGAGCTGGACCAGGTTGTCGAACGCCTCCTGACGTTTCTCCGGATCGTCGATGGCGGCCAGCTCCTTGGCGAACCCCAGACGCACCGCGCCCTCCAGACCCATGCCGCCGATCTCCCCGGTCGGCCAGGCGATGACGAACCGCGGCGCACGGAACGAGCCCGCGGCCATGGCTTGGGCGCCGAGACCATAGCCCTTGCGTACGATGACGGTCCCCAGCGGCACCGAGAGCGCGGCGGAGTCGATGAACAGGCGACTGAACTTCGTGACCGTGCCCTCCTTCTCCGCGTCCGGTCCGACCATGAAACCCGGTGTGTCGCAGAGCGAGACGATGGGCAGGTCGTGAGCGTCGCACAGGCGCAGGAACATGCTGAGCTTTTCGGCGGCGGGTGCGTCGATGGCGCCGCCGTGGTGGTGGCAGTTGTTTGCGACCAGGCCGAACGGCCGCCCTTCGACCCGGATCAACGCGGTGACGATCCCCACCGCCCAGTCACGGCGCAACTCCAGCACCGACCCGACATCCGCGATGGCCTCGATCGCTGCGCGAATGTCGAACGCGCGCAAGCGGTTCTCGGGGACCACATGCCGCGCCAGGCGCGGGTCCGGCGCGGCCCAGTCCTCGATCGCTCCTTGGAAGTAGGCGAGGTAGCGGCGGGCGATGGCGACCGCTTCGGCCTCGTCGGCCGCGACCACGTGCACGACGCCGTTGCGGCGCTGCACCTCGATGGGCCCGATGTCCTCCGGGGCGTACACGCCCAGACCGCCGCCCTCGATCATGGCGGGACCACCCATCCCGATATTCGCGTCCGGGGTGGCGATCACGACGTCGCACATGCCGAGCAAGGCGGCATTGCCCGCGAAGCACCGTCCGGACACGATGCCGATCAACGGAACCCGGCCCGACAGCGCACCCATCGCACGGAACGTGGTGACATCCAGCCCGGAGATACCGGGGTAGTCGGTGTCGCCGGGTCTTCCGCCACCGCCCTCGGTGAAGAAGACCACCGGAAGGCGCTGCTCGTGAGCCAGTTCCAGCATGCGGTCGGTCTTGGCGTGGTTGCGCATTCCCTGCGTGCCCGCCAGCACCGTGTAGTCGTAGGACAGCACGACCGCGCGCGACCGGTCGGGACCGAACAGTTCGGCGTTGACGGTGGCGACGCCCGCGACCAGCCCGTCGGCGGGGGTGTTCGCGATCAGGTCCTCCTGGCTGCGCCGCAGCCGTTGCGCGGCGACCGCGAGCGCGCCGTACTCGACGAAGCTGTCCGCGTCGACCAGGTCGGCGATGTTCTCGCGCGCGGTCCGCCGCCCGAGCCGATGGCGTTTCGCGACCGCCTCGGGCCGGGCTTCGTCCAGGCCGACGCGGTGGCGGGCGCGGACCTCGGCGAGATCGGCGCGCACGGAATCCAGGTCGACCACGGCGAGGTCGGCATCCTCGCCGTCGTGCTCGGCGGCGACGAAGGTCAGCAATGGCGCGTGCGGGTCGACGACCTCTCCCGGCGCCACGACGTGACGGCGCACGCACAAAGCTTCTTCCGCGCGCACGACGTGCTGCATCTTCATGGCCTCCAGCACCGCGACTTCGCCACCGGCGGGCACGACGGAGCCGGGCTCGGCAAGAGTCACCACCGTGCCGCCCATCGGCGACAGCACCGCCTGCTCGTCGTCGGCAAGAGTCACCTGCCGCGCCGCGACATTCGCGACGGGCGTGGACGACGGCACCGCGGTCGCGAAATCGTCAGCGCGCCGGACCAGCTCGTCGACGTGCCGCTCGAACCACGCGGTCGGCACCACGCGGCCCTCGGACAGTTCCGTCAGCACCGCGCGCAGCAGGGCGACGTTGGTGTCGACGCCGGTCACGACGGTCTCGGCCAACGCGTCGGCACAGCGGCGCAACGCGGCGGGGTAGGACGGACCGGACGCGATGACCTTCGCCAGCAGCGAGTCGAAGAGCGCACCCTGGCGCATCCCGGCGAACGCGGCCGTGTCGACGCGTACGCCACTGCCGGTCGGGGCGGCGAAATGGGTCAGCGTGCCGGTGCCGGGCAGCACGTCACGACCGGCCGTGACGGTCTCGGCGTTCACTCGCGCCTGCACCGCGTAGCCGCGGGCCGCGCCGGACTCCGGTAGCCGCAGATCGGTCAGCGTCCGGCCGCGCGCGAGATCGCACTGCACCGCGACCAGATCGATGCCGGTGACCACTTCGGTCACGGTGTGTTCGACCTGCAGTCGGGGATTGACCTCGAGGAACCACGCGTCGTCGCCACGCACGAGGAACTCGACGGTGAGCACGCCGCGACACCCGACGGCTTCGGCGATCCGAACGGCCCACCGATGCAATCGGTCTCGCAGCGGCGCGGCGAGCTCGGGAGCGGGCGCCACCTCGAGCATCTTCTGCTGCCGACGCTGCACGCTGCAATCGCGGTCCCCCACCGCGACTGCTCCGCGGCCGTCCGCGACGATCTGCACCTCGATGTGGCGCGCGTCGGCGACCAGTGCCTCGGCGTAGACCGCGTCGTCGCCGAATCCGGTCAGCGCCTCGGCCCGGCACTGGTCGAAGGCTTGTGGGAGCGACGCCGCGTCCCGCACCACGCGCATCCCGCGCCCGCCGCCACCCGCGGCGGCCTTCACCATCACGCCTGCGGGGTGTGCGGTGAGCAGCGCCTCGATCTCCGCGATGTCCGCGCCGCGACGGGTCGCGGGGATGACCGGGACACCCGCGCTCTCGGCCGCGGCTCGGGCGGCGGTCTTGTCGCCGAAAACGCGCAGCGCCTCTGGTGCCGGGCCCACGAACACAAGGTCGGCCGCGGCGCATGCGCTCGCGAATTCCGCGCTCTCGCTGAGAAATCCGTAGCCCGGGTGGACGAGCGCGCCCGGTCCAGCCTTCCTCGCCGCCGCGACGACCGCGGCAACGTCCAGATAGGCGGCGGCTCCGGAACCCGGCAACGCCACGGCGTCGTCGGCCAGGCGGACGTGCAGCGCGTCCTGTTCCTCGGCGGTGTGCACCGCCATGGTTCGCCAGCCACGCTCCCGGGCGGTGCGCAAGATCCGGACCGCCACTTCTCCCCTGTTCACCACGACCACGTGCATGCGGCCAGTCTGATTGACGTTGACGTCAACGTCAATATCGGCGACGATAGTCCCCGTGACCCAGTCCACCTGGTCGGTGCGCGCCGCCCGGGAGCGTTCGCATACCTCCCGGCATCGCGACCTGCTCGACGCCGCGGCGCGGGTATTCGCAGAACGCGGCTACGACAACACCACCGTCGCCGCGATCACCGCGGAGGCAGGCGTCTCCCGCGCGACGATGTATGTCTATTTCGCCTCCAAGGAGGAGATCTTCCTCGCGCTGGCCGCGCGCGTCCGTGACGATTTCCTCGCCGCCCAAGAGCCGGGCATCGAGGACGACGACCCCCGGGCGGTGTTGCGCGCCACCATCGCCTCCTTCGCTGCCGCGGTCGCCACAGCGGGACCGCTGCTACGCCTGATCGACGAGCGCGGCGCGGTGGACCCCAAGGTCGCGGCGCTGGCCGAGGAGATCACCGAACGCCCGATCCGCCGCTTCACCCGTTACCTGCAACGCCAGCTGGAGGCAGGCCGCATCGCCCCGGTCGCGGACCTCCGCGTGATCGCCGAGACCGTCGGCTACGCACTCCTCTCCGGCATCCTTGCCCGGCGCACCGCCGACGAACACAGCCGCACCGAATACCGCGACGCCATCGGAACTGTCGCGGAAACCCTGCTGGGTTTGTAGCCCACGACTCGCGCGGCGTCCCGGATCCGCAGCGGCGCGCAAGCCAAAGAGTGCGCTGCCAGACGCGAATTCCCCGCATACGGTGCGGAACGCACTGCCCGAGCAGGCCGCGGGATCATGGGTGCGCACTGCCCGCGAACCGGTCTATGCGAGCGGTGCGGCGGGCACCTCGTCGGGCCCGCCGCACCGCTGAGACGCCGAACCGCGCTCAGGCGCTCCGCGAACCCTCCAGCGGAGGCGCGGTGGTCGGCGACTTCTCGGCTTTGGTGAAGGTCAGCACCCCGTCCTCGAGCGCCCCCTTGCGCAGCAGCTTGCGGTCGCGGAAGTAGTTGTTGATCACCTGCCACGGGCCGTTGGTGCCCTGCCGCGGCATCACCGCGTCGCCGCGTTTGATGTAGCCGGAGGTCAGCGCCCCGCCCATGACCGAATCCGTTCCGCGGTCGCTGTCGCGGGCGATCGCCTCGACCCGGGTGAAGCCGTTGGCTTTCATGTGATTGAGCACGCGGCAGAAGTACTGGGCCGCGAGGTCGGCTTTGAGTGTCCAGGACGCGTTGGTGTAGCCGAGCACCATCATCGCGTTCGGCACACCGTCGAGCAGCGCGCCCTTGTAGACCACCCGGTCGCGGGTGACCACCGGCTCGCCGTCGATCTCCAGGCTCATGCCGCCGAGCATCTGCACGCTCAGGCCGGTGGCGCTGATCACCAGGTCCGCGGGCAGTTCCGCGCCGGACGCCAAGCGGATGCCGGTCTCGGTGAACGTTTCGATGCGGTCGGTGACGATGGACGCCTTGCCGCTGCGCAGCACCTTGAACAGGTCACCGTTGGGCACCACGCACAGGCGCTGGTCCCAGGGGTTGTAGGCCGGGGTGAAATGGCGCATGTCGACGTCCGCGCCCACCTGCATGCGCACGGCGCCGAGCAGCAGCTTCTTGGCCGCCTCCGGATTGGTGCGGGAGAGCTGGAAGCTGGCGCGCTGCAACGCGATATTGCGGGCGCGTCCCATCCGGTAGACGATCTTCGCGGGCACCTTGGCCAGTTTCATACCGACCGCGACGGGATCGTCGGCGGGCAGCGCGGCGATGTAGGTCGGCGAGCGTTGCAGCATGGTGACGTGCGCCGCCGCCTCGCTCATCGCGGGGATCAGCGTGATTGCGGTGGCGCCCGAGCCGATCACCACCACCCGCTTGCCCGTGTAGTCCAGATCCTCCGGCCAGTGCTGCGGATGCACGATCCGCCCGCCGAAGTTCTCCTCGCCCGGGAAGCTCGGGCGGTAGCCGTTGTCGTAGTCGTAGTAGCCGGTGCAGCCGACGAGGAAGTTGCTGGTGTAGCTCTCGGTCTCGCCGGTCCGCTCGTCGAGCGCCTCGACCGTCCAAGTGGATGTGGTACTGGACCAACGGGCCGTGGTCACCTTGCGGCCGAACCGGATGTGCTCGGTGACGCCGTACTCGGCGGCGGTCTCCTCGATGTACTGACGGATATTCGGCCCGTCGGCGAGCACCTTCGTGCCGTGCCAGGGGCGGAAGCCGTAGCCGAAGGTGTACATGTCCGAATCGGAGCGAATGCCGGGATACCGGAACAGGTCCCAGGTGCCGCCGATGGCGGTCCTGCGCTCCAGGATGGCGTAACTGCGCCCGGTCTTCTCCATGGTGAGATGACAGGCCATGCCGATTCCGGACAGCCCAGCGCCGATGATCAATACGTCGACATGCCGCGTCATTGAGGTACTCGTTTCGTCCGATCAGCCCGCGCACCGTTGAGCACGCGCGTGCTGAGCCAAGGTTACGTGTTATTCGGGGTTACGTCTAGTCGCGAATACTGACACGGACGAACACCGAATAAAAACCGCCCTGGTCGCAAACCGTGACCCGCGGTCGGCGAGCGCCCAGCATGGATGACTGCGGCGCGCCGACAAGGTCGCCCGGCCTCCGGAAGGGAGTTGGCTCAGCATGAGTCTGTCGTTCCACTGGTTCCTCCCCACCTACGGGGACTCTCGCGGACTGGTCGCGGGCGGGCACGGCACCTTCATGTCCGGCGACCGTCCGGCTACGCTGCGCTATCTGAACCAGATCGGCGCGGCGGCCGAGGACAACGGCTTCGAGGCCGTGCTCACCCCGACCGGCGCGTGGTGCGAGGACGCGTGGCTCACCACCGCGATGATGGTGGAGACCACCGAGACACTGAAGTTCCTGGTGGCCTTCCGCCCCGGATTGGTCAGCCCCACCCTCGCCGCGCAGATGGCGACCACCTTCCAGCGGCACTCCCAGGGCAGGCTGCTGCTGAACGTGGTGACCGGAGGCGAGCCGCACGAGCAGCGCGCCTACGGCGACTTCCTGGACAAGACCCAGCGCTACGCGCGCACCGGGGAATTCCTGCACGTCGTGCGGCAACTGTGGAACTCCACCGAGCCGGTGACCTTCGAGGGCGAACACATCCGGGTCCACGAGGCACTGTTGAGCAACCGTCCCGATCCGGTGCCGCCGGTCTTCTTCGGCGGATCGTCGCAACCGGCTGGACCGGTCGCCGCCCGCTACGCCGACACCTACCTGACCTGGGGCGAACCACTGCCCGCGGTGAGCGGGAAGCTGGACTGGATCCGCCGCCTGGCCGCGGACCATGGACGCGTCCTCGACTACGGCCTGCGCATTCACGTGATCAGCAGGGACACCTCCGAGCAGGCGTGGGCCGAGGCCGATCGCCTGCTGACCGGTATCGATCCGGCGGATATCCAGCGGGTGCAGGCCAGCTTGGCGCGCAGCGAATCCGAGGGCCAGCGGCGGATGTCGGAGTTGCACGGCGGCAGCACCGAGCGGCTGGAGATCGCCCCCAACCTATGGGCGGGTGTCGGGCTGGTCCGCGGCGGAGCCGGTACCGCGCTGGTCGGCTCGCACGGCGAGGTCGCCGAGCGGCTGGCCGAATACGCGCGGCTCGGTATCGAGCACTTCATCCTGTCCGGCTATCCGCATCTGGAAGAGGCGTACTGGTTCGGGGAGGGCGTGCTGCCGATCCTGGAGCGCAAGGGACTGTGGCGGCACCCGAACCAGGGGCCCCGCGTCGCCGCCGCCACTCCGTTCGCCGCCGCGTCCAGCAGTTGACCGAGTGTGCGCTCGGTGCGTGTCCGCATCGCCCGCAACACCCCAGTTATCAGTGCGCCGCTCCCCACGGCGAGAATGGTCTACCGTTCGGCTGACCAGCCGCGACCGATCGTTCTCGTAAGGGAGTCATGACCAGCGCACCAGCCCGGCGATGGCGCCGCCGCCTGCCCGACACGACTACCGCGGCAGGCGCGCCCACGCTCGCGCGCAGGCTCGGACGACTGGATCTCACCGCCATGGGCGTCGGCACCATCGTGGGCGCGGGAATCTTCGTCATCACCGGCGTCGCCGCCGCGGAGAAGGCCGGGCCCGCCATCATGCTGTCGTTCGCGCTGGCGGGGACGGTCTGCGTGCTGGTGGCGCTGTGCTACAGCGAGCTGGCGGCCATGGTGCCGATCTCCGGCAGCGCCTACACCTACACCTATGCCACGCTCGGCGAAGGACCGGCGTTCCTGGTCGGCTGGAATTTGCTGCTCGAGTTCGTCATCGCGGGCGCCGCGGTCGCGATCGGCTGGTCCGCGACCACCGTATCGGCACTGGATTCGCTGTTCGGCGTTTCCATTCCGCACGCCCTCACCGCAGGGCCCGCCGACGGTGGCGTGGTGAACCTGCCCGCCCTGCTGATCATCGCCGTCGTGGTCGCGGTGCTGGTCGGCGAGGTCACGTTCACCGCGCGCATCACCAAGGCGCTGGTGGGCGTGACCATCGGCGTGCTCGTGCTGGTGGTCGCCGTCGGCGCCCCACACGTGGACGTAAGCAACTGGACGCCGTTCGCGCCGTTCGGAATCGGCGGCGTGATCGGCGGCGCGGCGATCGCGTTCTTCGCCTTCCTCGGCTTCGACGTCGTCGCCGCCTCGGCCGAGGAGGCGCGCAACCCGCGCCGTGACGTGCCGTTCGCGATCATCGGCACGGTGCTCATCGCCACCCTGCTCTACGCGCTGGTCAGCGCGGTGCTCACCGGCATGGCGCCGTTCGCCACGCTGAACAACAGCGCCCCGATCGCGACCGCGTTCGAGGCCGTGCGCATCGGATGGATCGGCGACGTCATCGTGATCGCCTCGATCATCGCGCTCACCAAGGGCCTGCTGTTGATCGTGTACGCGCAGGTGCGGCTGATGTTCGCGATGTGCCGTGACCGGCTGCTCCCCTACGGGCTCGCGGCAACCGGAAAGCGCGCCACCCCCGTGCGGCTGACGCTGCTGCTCGGCGCGGTCGGTGCCGCCATCGCCGGTCTGCTGCCGATCGACATCGTGGTCGAACTGGTGAACATCGGCGCACTGTCGGCGTTCGCGGTGGTGTGCGTCGGGGTGCTGGTGCTGCGCCGCGTGGAACCGGAGCGCGAACGCCCGTTCCGCACCCCGCTCGTCCCGCTGGTGCCGATCCTCGCGCTGATCGGTTGCGTCCTGCTCGCGACCACCCTGGAAAGACTGACCTGGGTGCGGTTCGGCGTGTGGGTGCTGGTCGGCATCGCGGTCTACCTCGGGTACGGGCGCAAGCGCTCCACGCTCGCAGGGGCCTAGCTTTCGCCGACCAGGCGCTCGCTGTGTTTATCGCGGAATGAGCCGCGGCGCATTCAGTGATCTGCGTCACATGCTGTCAGGATGTTCGTCGATGCGGTGTCTTGTGCTCGAGCCCCTCGGAGCGAAGGAGACACCATGAGCAAGAACACCGATGTGGTCGTGATCGGCGGCGGATATGCCGGAGTGATGGCGGCCAATCGTTTGACGCAGCGCGACGACGTGACAGTCACCGTGATCAATCCGCGCCCGGTCTTCGTCCCGCGGCTGCGTCTGCACCAGCTGGTGGGCGGGACCCACGATGCGGTCGTCGACTACACCGACGTCCTGGCCGAGGGCATCCGGCTGGTCGTCGACAACGCGACACGGATCGACGCGGCCGGGCGCAGTGTGACGCTGGCCGAGGGCGGCAAGATCGGCTACGACTACCTGGTCTACGCGGTAGGCAGCGATAGCTCCGGCTCAGTGCCGGGCGCGGCCGAGTTCGCCTACCCGGTCGCGACCCTGGAGGCGGCGCAGCGGCTGCGGTCGGTGCTCTACGACACGCCCGTGACGGCCCAGGTAACGGTCGTCGGGGGCGGCCCGACCGGTATAGAGACCGCCGCGGAGCTGTCTGAGCAGGGTCGCACCGTCACCTTGGTCTGTGGAGGTGTCCTCGGTCCGTACCTGCACCCCCGGGCTCGACGCACCGCCCGCAAGTACCTCGCCAAGCTCGGGGTCAGCGTCCTCGAAGGCCCCGATGCGTCGGTCACCGCGGTGACACGGGAGGCCGTGGAACTCGGTGACGGCCGCACGCTGGCCAGTCAGGTCACCATCTGGACCGCGGGCTTCGGTGTGCCCGATCTGGCCGCCCGCAGCGGGTTGCGCACCGATGCCGCCGGGCGCCTGCTCACGGACGAAACACTGACCAGTGTCGACGACGAGCGCATCGTCGCGGCGGGCGACTCGTCGGCGCCGTCGGACCTGCCGTTCCGGATGAGCGCCTACGCGGCGGGATGCCTGGGCGCGCACGCCGCGGACACGCTGCTGCACCAGATCGCGGGTGAGCAGCCGACGCCGATCGACCTGTCGTTCCCCGCCATGTGCCTGAGCTTCGGCCGCCACACCGGGATCTTCCAGCTCGGCCACAAGGACGACACCGCGATGCCGCTCTATTTCAGCGGTCTCGTGGGCAAGAAGCTCAAGGAATTCGCCTGCGCGGCCAGCGTCGACCACCTGGTGACCGAAGCGCGCAAGCCCGGCTCGCATCACTGGCCCAAGGACGGCAAGCACCGACCGGCGCTGTTGGCGGCGCAGCGCGACCACGCGGCGGCACCGGTCGCCTGAGGCGCCGACACCGCCGTCGTCGCGCCCGGCTGCGGTGAGCGGCGGCACCCGCGCTCGGGATGCCGCCGCACCCGCGTCATCAGCGACCCGACGCCGGATACGACGACCGACCGGAGAGGACTCCATGGACACAACACCCGAAGCCGGTGGGCAGCGGCGGGCCGACAGCCAGGCAGCGGACCGGGACAGCGGCGACCACGCCACCCTCGAGGCGACCGAAACGTTCCTCGCACACCGCAAGCTCCTGTTCACCGTCGCCTACGAGATGCTCGGATCGGTGGCCGACGCCGACGACATCCTGCAGGAAACCTGGTTGCGCTGGATCACGGTGGACGCGGTCGATGTCAATGACCCCCGCGCCTATCTGGTTCGTATCACCACCCGCCAGGCGCTCAACCGGCTGCGGTCGATGAAACGCCGCCGAGAGTCATACGTCGGCTCCTGGCTGCCGGAGCCACTGCTCACCACGCCGGATGTGGCCGCCGACGTGGAACTCGCCGAAAGCGTGTCGATGGCCCTGATGCTCGTGCTCGAGACGCTGACCCCGATCGAACGGGCGGTGTTCGTGCTGCGCGAAGCATTCGGGATCGGCTACGACGAGATCGCGACCGCGGTCGACAAGACCCCCGCCGCCGTGCATCAGATCGCCCACCGCGCCCGCCGCCACGTCGAAGCCCGCCGTCCGCGCCGCTCGGTCACCGCGCGCCAGGCCGAGGCGGCTGTCGCGGCCTTCCAGCGCGCGCTCGAGACGCGGGATCTGCGGGGACTGCTCGGCGTGCTCGCGCCCGATGTCGTGGCGATCAGCGACGGAGGCGGTATCAAGCAGGCCACACCGCGGCCGGTCATCGGCGCAGGCAAGGTGGCTCGCTTCATCGTCGGCGGCCTCACCAAGCACGACGTCGCGCTCACCGTCGAGCCGACCACGATCAACGGCAGTCTCGCACTGGCTCTGCACGTCGACGGGGAGCTCGACGGCGTCATGGCGATGCACATCGAGGACACCCACATCACCGGCATCTACTACGTCCGCAACCCGCAGAAACTCACCCGCATCGAATCCGAGACCCCACTCACCCTGCGATGAACACCGGTTACGGCCCCACTGTTCGAGGAGTAGACATGACCACGCGGGCACCGCTCGCCACCGATTCGCTTCCGTCCCGATGGCCGACGGTGGCCGGAGCAGTCGTCCTGCTCACGGCGATCACCAGCGTGCTGCTCACCGCCTTCGCCTGGCCGTCGGTCCGGTCGTCGGTGCACGATGTGCCGATCGCCGTCGCCGGGCCGGCCACCGCGGTCGCCCAGATCCGGACCGCACTCGATCAACGTCTGCCGGGCGGCTTCGAGATCACCGAAGTCGCCGACACCGCGGCCGCGGAACAACTCATCCGCGACCGGCAAGTGTACGGGGCGATCGACCTCGGCTCCGGCACCCCGCAAGTCATCGTCGCCTCCGCCGCCAGCACCGCGGTCGCCCAGACCCTGCAGACCATGGCGACCGGCCTCGGCCAGGCAGGGAAGCCCGGTGCGCAGGCCACCGTCCGCGACCTCGCCGCCCTGCCCGCCGACGACCCGCGCGGCGCCGGATTGAGCGCGGGCGCCCTGCCTCTGGTCATGGGCGGTCTGCTGGCCGCAGTGCTGTTGACCCGCCTCGTTCGCGGCACCGTCCGCCGGGTCACCGGGGCACTCGCCTTCGCGGCAACCGGCGGCCTTGCCGTGACAGCGATCCTGCAGTTCTGGCTCGGCTCACTGAGCGGGTCCTACGCGGCCAATACCGGCGCCGTCGCGCTGACCATCGCGGCCACCTCCTTGACCGTCCTCGGGCTGGAATCCCTGCTCGGATACGCCGGAATCGGCATCGGCGCCATCGCCATGATGCTCATCGGCAATCCGCTCTCGGGCACGGCGACCGCCCCCGAGATGCTGCCCGGCTGGTCCGGCACGCTCGGCCAGCTACTGCCACCCGGGGCCGGTGGCCGGTTGCTGCGCTGCACCGCCTTCTTCGACGGCCGCGGCGCCACCCACGCCGTCACCGTCCTGGTCGCCTGGGTCGCGCTGGGTGCAGTGCTGTGCCTGGTCGGCGGCCTGCGCGCACGACGGTCAGCCGCCGCGGCCGGACTTCGGACGATCCGCACGTCACCGGCCGACACGTCAGCACCTCTCAGTAGCTGATCCAGGGAGCCGGATCATGCCGTCAACTGCTCGTAGGTGCGGCGGATACCCTCGGCCACCGTGGTCCTAGCGGTCCATCCGAGTTCGGTTGCCGCCCGGCTGGAATCGAGTGCGCCGTGCTTCCATTCGCCGTCGCGTTCGGACGCGAAGGGTGACGCCTTCGGGAACGCGGGACTTGTCGCCGCTGGAAAGGTTGTCGATGACGCTGACCGTGTGGCCTGACGAGGTCGCGGAGTTGCTCACTGCCACGCAGGTCGGCCGCCGTCGCACCGATGGCGGGTTGCAGGCCCGGGCGGCGGCCAAGCTGGCCGAGATCGACGCCGAGCTCGCCGAGCTGACCTCGGTGCGCGACACCCTGCGCGCTGCGCTCGCGGCAGGATGTGACGACCTGATTGGCTTGCAGCGAAAGCCCTTGCTGCCCAGTACCATTCAACACCGCCGGTGTAGGAGGCGATTGTGGCCGCTGAGGACACCGTGGCACGGCGCTGGTGGGCGGTGATCGGGTTGGGCACGCTTCTCTGTGTCGGGTGCTGTTCGGTTCCGCTCCTGGTCGCCGCCGGTGGCCTCGGAGGTGGGCTCGCCCCGGTGAGCCTGTCGTGGCTGGAACCGCTGGGCATCGCCACTGGCCGCCGTCGCGGAAATCGGCGGCGCCTGGCTGGTGTGGCAAGGCGTCCGTGAACACCGCGGCTTGGCCTGGGTCGGCGCCGGTGTCGTCGCCCTCGGCCTCTACGGATTCGTCGCCACCCTCCAACCCGACGCCCACTTCGGGCGCATCCTCGCCGCCTACGGCGGCGTCTTCGTCGCAGGCTCGCTGGCCTGGGCATGACTGTGGACGGGTTCCGGCCCGACCGCTGGGATGTCACCGGCGCGCTGGTCTGCCTGCTCGGCGTCGCCGTCATCATGTACGCACCACGCCATGCCTGACCTCGGCTGCCTTTACCAGGATTTCGTGGCCGAGCGTGCCGTCAATGCTGATATCGAGTGTGTTGGCCGGGCGCTGGCGGGCGATCGTCATGCCAGAGGCGCGGACGCGGCCTCGACGGGCAGCTCGGCCAGCCGCCATTCGAGCATGCCGTCGTGCAGGCGGATCGCGCGGCGGCCGTGGTCGCGCAACAGTCGCACCGCGTCGTAGGCCAGCACACAGTATTCGCCGCGGCAATACACCACGATCTCGGTGTCGCCGGGCAGTTCGCCGATCCGCTCGGCCAGCTGCTCGACCGGGATGCTCAACGCGCCGGGGATGTGTCCGGCCTCGTATTCCGGCATCGGCCGCACATCCAGCACGAGCACCTCTCCGGTCGCGGCGCGTGCGAGCAGCTCCGCGCGGGTCAGCTCCTGGCCGCCGTCGGGGCCGAGGTAGTTGTCGCGAGCGGGCGGCACGACGGCCTGGTGCGCTTCGGCGACCTTGCGCAGCAGCGCCAGCAACCGGGCGACGTCCTCCCCTGCCAGCCGGTAGTGGATGCGCACCCCGTCGCGCCGGGTGGCGACGAATCCGGCCTGCTTGAGCGTCTGCAGATGCGCCGACGCGGTCGTCAGGTTCAGCCCCGCCGCGGTGGCCAGCGCTTCCACGGTCCGCTCGCCCTGGGCCAGCAAGTCCAGCAGCTCCAGACGTTTACCGCTGGCCAACGCCTTTCCGCTAGCCGCGAATGCCTCGTACAGCGCCGCCTTCGCGGCGGTCTTGTCACCACCCATCACATACTCCAATCATCCTTGGAATACGGTAGCTCGATCATGACAGAGCGCAAAGCTACGCATTGCCAACCATGACCGAGATCAACTACCGCAAGGCTTGTCTTCCATGGAACCATGGAATAATCTCTCACATTATTCCATGGTTGATTGGAATAATGGCCCTGGCAGGGATCGGCGACACAGGAGTAGCGATGCCAACCGATTTCACGCTCGTTCCCGTCATCGACGAGGGGCTGGGCAACTCGACGTATCTGCTGGATCTCGGCGATGGCCGGGCGCTGGTGCTCGACCCCGAACGCGACCTGCGGCAGGTGCGCGCCGAAGCGCAGCGCCGCGGCCTGCAGATCGCCTATGCGGTGGAGACCCACCTGCACGCCGATTTCATCTCCGGGGTGCGGGAACTGGCAGAGACCGAAGGCGCGACGGTAATCGCCCCCGAAGTCGGCCCGCGCGGCTTCGCCGCCACCGCGATGGGAGACGGCGACACCATTGCGATCGGCTCGTTCACTCTGCAAGCGTGGGCAACGCCCGGGCATTCCCCGGAACATCTGTCGTATCTGCTGCACGAGGATGAGAAGCTGCTGGGAGTGTTCACCGGCGGGTCGTTGATGGTCGGCACCGCCGGGCGCACCGATCTGGTCAGCCCCGACCAGACGATCCCGCTCGCCCGCGCCCAATATCACTCGCTGCAACGGCTCATGACCCTGCCCGACGCCACCCCCGTCTGGCCGACTCACGGCGCGGGCTCGTTCTGCTCGTCCTCGCTCGGAGGCGAGCGAGTGAGCACCATCGGCACCGAACGGGCGACCAACCCGCTGCTGCAGGTCGACGGCGAGTACGCCTTCGTCGAGGCCCTGCTCGCCTCGATGGGCAGCTTCCCCGACTACTTCCTGCGGCTGGGCGAAATCAACCACAAAGGCCCGGCCGTGCTCAGCTCCGCCCCGGCCCTGGACCCGCTGACCGCCACCGAGGTCGCCGGCCTGATCGCCGAGGGAGCTCAAATCGTCGACGTGCGCGCCCCAGCCGACTTCGCCGCCGGGCACATCCCCGGCGCACTGGCCATCACCCTGCGCCCCGTATTCGCCACCTGGCTGGGCTGGCTGACCGACCCGAACCGGCCGGTCGTCATCGTCCGCGACAGCGACCAAAACCCCGAGGACATCGCCTGGCAAGCCGCCAAGGTCGGATTCGACGCCCTCGCCGGCGAATTGCACGGCGGCATGAGTGCCTGGACCGGACCGGTGGACACCGATGCGGTGGCGCTGATCGACGCCGACCAGCTCAGCACCCAGGAGCCGCCGACGATCCTCGATATCCGCCAGCACGGCGAGTTCGCCGCCGGGCACGCCCCCGGCGCGCGCAACATCGAACTCGGCGCGCTCGCCGGAAAACTGGTCGATGTCCCGGCCGGGCCGGTGGTGGTCATGTGCGGCCACGGTGAGCGCGCCATGACCGCCGCCAGCATCCTCGAACGGAGCGGGCGCACCGACATTCAAGTGCTGGACGGCGGTCCCGGCGACTACGCCCGCGCCATCGCGCAGCAACTGCGAGTCCGTTCGTGAGCCTGCGCGGCAGCGTGCGCACACCCGTGTTGGGGCTGCGGGTAAACGCCGCCCAGTTCACGCTGCTGGTCGCGGTCAACGCGCTCGTCGGCGGCATGGTCGGCCAGCAGCAGACCGTGCTGCCGCTGCTGGCCGAATCGGAGTTCGGGCTCACCGGCTACACCTTCATCTTCACCTACGTCGCGGCGTTCGGGATCACCAAAGCGGTCGCGAACTACTTCGCCGGCACCTTCTCCGACCGCTACGGGCGCAAGCCGGTGCTGCTGGTGGGCTGGCTGATGGCCGTGCCCGTGCCGGTGATGCTCATCGCCGCCCCGAACTGGTGGTGGGTCGTGGCAGCCAACGTGCTGCTGGGCGTCAACCAGGGGCTGACCTGGTCGACCACCGTCGTGATGAAGATCGACCTGGTCGGTCCCGCCCGCCGCGGCTTGGCCATGGGCCTCAACGAAGCCGCCGGATACGGGGCCGTCGCGGTCAGCTCGCTGCTCGCGGGTTACCTCGCCGAACACTATGGCCTGCGCCCCGCACCGTTCCTGCTCGGCCTGGCCTACACCGCCCTGGCCATGCTTCTGTCCGGGGCCTTCATCCACGAAACCCGAGGCCACGCCCACCTGGAAGCAGGCCAGCACGCCCCACGCGCCGACGGCCTGCACGCCGAACTGACCGACCGGCAAATCGCCGTCCAGACCAGCCTGAAAGAACCCGCCCTGTCCTCGGCCAGCCTCGCCGGGCTGGTCAACAACCTCAACTTCGGCCTGTCGTGGGGGCTGTTCCCGCTGCTGTTCGCCACCGCCGACCTCAGCGTCGGGCAGATCGGGCTGCTGTTCGCCCTCTACCCCGGCGTGTGGGGCGCCGGACAACTGGTCACCGGGGCACTGTCGGATCGCCTCGGCCGCAAACACCTCATCACCACCGGCATGGCCACCCAAGCCGCCGCTCTCGCGCTGGTCGCCGCCTCCAACCGATTCACCGGGTGGGCCATCGGCACCATCCTGCTCGGCGCTGGCACCGCCATGGTCTACCCCACCCTGCTCGCCGTGATCGGCGATGTCGCCCACCCCGTGTGGCGAGGCCGCGCCATCGGCGTCTACCGCGTCTGGCGCGACCTCGGCTACGCCGTCGGCGCCGTCCTCGGCGGCATCGTCGCCGACCTGATGGGCCTGCACGCCGCCGTATGGGCAGCCGCCGCAGTCAGCGCCGCCGCCGCCATAGCCGTCGGCACCCGCATGTACGAAACCCACCGACCACCCAGCCGTAGTGATGCCGTGCCCGGGCACCGGTCGCGAGGGGATGTGCCGGACGCGCAAGGCTCAGTAGCCGGTACGGCCGAGCCGGGCGTCCCGAGTCAGTAGTTCACGAAGAACAGACCGGCGCCGTAGGCGTCGCGAGCGGAGACGAAGAATCCCTCATCTGTTTCCTGGAGCGGCACCGAATTCTCGATGATGCCGCGTGCAACGACGAGATCCTCGACCGCGATGGTCATGGCGGCCAGATAGGACGGTGCGGGCGCCGGTTCGCCCGGAAGCACGGTGTCGGCTTGCGATGCGCGCACGATCTCCAACTGTCCGGAGCTCATCTCGAGCACCGTCCGCGGTCCCTTGCGCACGACAGGTGCGCCGAGGATGCGGGCGTAGCGGTCGATGATCACGTCAGCGTTGTCGTCGGCCGCGACGATCAGCACCGCGGCGATGGCGCGGGCCCCGTTCGGGTGCGAGAGGTAGCGGGGCTGGTGCACGTACTCGCGGGTGAGATGCTGGGCGATGCCGAGCATCGCCTCCGGCGTCGAAGCCGGGTCCGCGTGGACGGCCCGCGCACGCACGGTGCGGACGCCGTCGTCGGTTTCGACATCGCGCTCCAGATCCAGCACACCGGACGCTCGCACACCCGCCGCGACGAGTTCCTCGCGCGCCACTTCGGCGTCGCTGGTCTCGAGGTTGAGCAGACGGAAGCCTTCGTACTGGTCGGCCATCGCCTTGGTGTGCCACGGGTCCGGCGCGGACTCGTCCACGATGCCGAGCAGTTCGAGGTAGGAGCCGCCGAACAGGACGCACCGGTTGGCCGTGCAACCCGGCACGGGGACCTCGCCCGGACGGGCGCTCAGCAGGTGACGTGAGCGCGGGCTCAGCGTGAATCCCAGGTCGAGGTAGCGCCGTTCCAGACCGTCGAGATCGCGGGTGAGGATGCCGGTGTGGTGAATGCCGTCGATTGCTTTCTGCACGCCGAGAATGCTCGCCTAGTGGGCACTCGACGCCGCATCGCCGCGGCCGACGCGCCGGATTCCGACCACTGCCCTACCCTGACGGGATGGATTCGGTCATCTTGGACGACGTCGACCGAAGGCTGTTGCACGCGTTGCAACTCGACGGCCGGGCGCCGTTCAGCAGGCTCGCGCCGGTGCTGGACGTTTCCGAGCGCACCCTGGCCCGGCGATACCGGCGACTGCTGTCGACCGGCGCACTGCGGGTGACCGGAGTCGCGGACACCAAACGCGTGGGCCACGCCGAATGGCTGGTCCGCCTGCGGGTGCGGCCGGATGCCACGGCCGCGCTGGCCCGCGCACTCGCCCGCCGCGCCGACACCTCCTGGGTGACGGTGATCTCCGGCGGAGCCGAACTCGTGTGCCTGTTCCGAGTCCCGGGCGAAGCGCCGCTGCCCGAACTGGCACGTCACCCGGCCGTCCTCGCCGCTGAGGCGCATCGGGTGCTGCGGCATGTCATGCAACGCCGCTGGCAGGGCCGGATGTCGGCGCTATCTGCCGAACAGAGCGCGGCAGTGCGCGTGCCAGACCGGACGCCCGCTCCGATGGCGCTGACCGAACTCGACGAGCGCCTGCTTCCCGTGCTGGCCACCGACGGCAGAGCGGCGTATCCACAGCTCGCGCGGGCGGTCGGCTGGTCGGAATCCGCGGTGCGGCGGCGCGTCGAGGAATTGCGCCGCGCCGGGATGCTCGGGTTCGACGTCGAAGTCGATCCCGTCCTGTTCGGGTTCACCGTGCAAAGCTTGCTCTGGTTGTCGGTAAGCCCTGGTCGTCTCCTCACCGTCGCGAACGCCCTGGCCGCCGATCCCGAAGCGGGCTTCGTCGGCGCGCTGACCGGACCGCACAACCTGCTGGCGTGCATCGTCTGCCGCGACACCGACGCCCTGTTCCGCTACACCACCGAGCGGATCGGCGCGCTGAGCGGGATCGAACGGATGGAGATCGGTCCGATCAGCGGCTACGCCAAGCGCACCGCACCGCCGCGGTTCATCTGACCAGCAAAGGCGAAACTTCCAGTCGCACAGCCGCATTCAGGCCCACCGCGCGTTCGACGTGAATCAGATAACACGCCGCGCCGCGGCGAAAACGAACGCAGTAGGGTCGAGTCGTGACCTGGACCGTGGGCTTCGACCTCGACATGACGCTGATCGACTCGCGGCCCGGTGTCGCGCGTGCCATCGATACTCTCGCCGCCGAGTTCGATCTGCCGCTGAGCGGTACGGCGTTCGCCGATCGGCTCGGACCGCCGCTGGCCACGCTGCTGGTCGAAGCGGGCGCTCCCGAGGGTTTGGTCCCCGATCTGATCACTCGGTACCGCGCGCTGTATCCCACGCTGGTGTCGACCATTCCACCCATGCCCGGCGCGCAGGCCGCGCTGGCCGCCATCGAGGCCAGGCAGGGACGAGTGGTCGTGGTCACCGGCAAGCACGCCCCGCTCGCACGACTGCATATCGACGAACTCGGTTGGCGCGTCGACCATCTCGCGGGCGATCTCTGGTCGGCGGGCAAAGCGGCGACGCTGCGCGAGCAGGGGGCGGATCTGTTCGTGGGAGACCACGTCGGCGACATGCGCGGAGCGCAGGCCGCGGGCGTCCTCGCGGTCGGGGTCAGCACCGGACCTTGCACCGCCGACGAACTGCGCGCGGCGGGCGCGGACGTGGTGCTCGCCGACCTCACCGAGTTTCCCGGCTGGCTCGCGGCAGAGTTCGGCGCGGTCGCCGCCGGTTGAAAATTGCCTGCTGCCCCGCGCCCGACGCATCACGCGGGCATTGCGGTGGCGCACGAGAACCTCTAGCGGCGCTGATCTACTCCGTCGGCCCGCAGGACCTCGAACCGCAGCGTCAATCCGTCCAGCAACGCGCGCAGCCCGATGTCGAACGCGGCGTCGTCGATCTCGCGCTGCCGACCCGCCAGCAGGTGCGCCTCGTCCAGGTGCGGATACGTCCCGCGGTAGACGGCCGCGTCATCGGGGAACCCGGCCGCGAACGATCCCAGCGTCGAGCCGGTGACGAAGAAGCGCATCAGCGCACCGACCTCGGTAGCCGCTCGCCGGGGCCAGCCCGCCGCGACCAAGCCGCCGAACACCGCGTCGGCCTGGCGTAACGCGTTCGGGCGGCGTCCCATCCCCTGGTTCAAGGCGGGCACCAACCGGGGATGCCGTGCCAGCGCCGCGCGATAGGAGCGCGCCCAGACCTCCAGCGCGCCTCGCCAGTCCGGCCCGCCGGTGAACATCGAGAGGTCGACCTCGCCGAGCACCGTGTCGACCATCGCGTCGAGTAGTTCGTCCTTGGTGGCGACGTGGTTGTAGAGCGAAGGCCCGCGCACCCCGAGTTCGGCGGCCAGCCGCCGGATCGATACCGCCTCCAAGCCATCCGCGTCCACCACCGCGAGTGCGGCCGACACGATGCGCTCCCGGCTGAGCAGCGGTTGGCGTGGTCTTCCCACGCGACCTCCTCAAAAAACTTGCACTGTTAGTTTAGTTGCCGTTAGCCTACCGCCCGTGAACCTCGAACTCTCCGACGAGCAGACCGCGGCGCGGCGGCTGGCCGCCGATTTCGTCGATCGTGAGATCGCGCCGCACGCCGCACGATGGGATCGCGAGGAGTCCGTCGACCGGGCGATCGTCGGCCGGTTGGGCGAACTCGGCTTCCTCGGACTCACCATCCCCGAGCAGTACAGCGGCAGCGCGGGCGACCACCTGACCTACTGCCTGGTGCTGGAGGAACTCGGGCGCGGCGACTCGGCCGTGCGCGGCATCGTCTCGGTATCGCTCGGCTTGGTGGCCAAGTCGATTCACCACTATGGCACCGAGGAGCAGAAGCAGACCTGGTTGACGCGGCTCACCGCCGGCGAGGCGCTCGGGTGTTTCGGGCTGACCGAACCGGGCAGCGGGTCCGACGCCGCCCAGCTGCGCACCCGCGCGATACGCGACGGCGAGGACTGGGTGCTGTCGGGCACCAAGATGTTCATCACCAACGGCACCTGGGCCGACGTCGCGCTGATCTTCGCGCGCACCGGCGGTGCGGGGCATCGGGGCATCACCGCTTTCCTGGTCCCGACCGACTCGCCCGGCTTCACCGCGCGGGAGATCCACGGCAAACTCGGATTGCGCGGTCAAGCCACCGCGGAACTGGTGCTCGACGGCGTGCGCGTCCCCGACAGCGCCCGCCTGCACGACGAGGGCAAGGGTTTCACCGTGGCGATGGCGGCGCTGGCCAAGGGCCGCATGTCGGTCGCGGCGGGGTGCGTCGGCCTGGCCAAGGCATGCCTGGACGCAGCGGTCGGCTACGCCACCGAACGCGAGCAGTTCGGCAAACCCATCGCGGGACACCAACTCGTGCAGGAACTGCTCGCCGACATAGCGCTGGACGTGGACGCGGCCCGGCTGCTGGTCTGGCGGGTCGCCGACCTGATCGACCGCGGTCAGGAGTTCGCCGTGGAGTCCTCGAAGGCGAAACTGTTCGCCTCCGAGGCCGCGGTCCGCGCGGCCGACCGGGCGGTGCAGGTGTTCGGCGGATACGGCTACATCGACGAGTTCCCCGTCGGCAAGTACCTGCGCGACGCCAAGGTGATGACCCTGTACGAGGGCACCAGTCAGATCCAGAAACTGCTCATCGGGCGCGCGCTGACCGGCGTGGCCGCATTCTGAGAGGACATCGCATGCACCGCTTCACCGACCGGGTCGCCGTGGTCACCGGCGCGGCCCAAGGCATCGGCGCGGCCACCGCCCTGCGCCTGGCAGCCGAGGGGGCCGCCGTCGCCGTGCTGGACCGCAACGCCCCCGACGAGACCGCCGCGCGGATCACCGCGGCAGGCGGGGTTGCGCGCGGTTACGTCTGCGACGTCACCGATCGCGCGTCCGTCCAGGCCGCATTCGACAGCGCCGCAAACGATCTCGGCACCCCGCAGATTTTGGTGAACAACGCGGGCATCACCCGCGACGAACTGTTCTTCCGCCTGTCCGAGGACGACTGGAACGCCGTGCTCGCGGTCAACCTGACCGGCGCGTACCACTGCGCCCAGGTCGCGCAGGCGTTCATGGTGCCCCAGAAGTACGGCCGGATCGTGTCGTTGTCGAGCCGGTCGGCGCTCGGCAATCGCGGCCAAGCCAACTACGCGGCCGCCAAGGCGGGCATCCAGGGCTTGACCGCGACGCTCGCCATCGAGCTCGGCCGCTACAACATCACCGTCAACGCGGTGGCGCCCGGCTACATCGCCACGGCGATGACCGCGGCCACCGCGAGCCGGATCGGCATGTCCGCCGAGGACCACCAGAAAGCGGTCGCGGAACGCACGCCGCTGGGCCGAGTCGGACAGCCGGAGGAGGTCGCGGCGGTCATCGCCTTCCTCGCCAGCGACGAGGCGAGCTACGTCAGCGGCCAGACGCTGTACGTCAACGGCGGCGCGCGCTAGCTGGACTCGCAACTATTGCGGCGTGGTCGCGGTTGACCCGACCCCGGCTGTGTAGTTGTGGCGCAACGGGCTCCCAGATGTGGCGCAGGTCGGCGGCGTGTTGATCGCGGGGTTTCGGGATTGCCCCGCTGGGCAGCCGGGCGACGCCGATATGCCGAATTCCCATGACTGGCAGGCTTATTCGTCGAATGTCGGTGCCCCTTGCTAATTTGTCGCGTTCTGATCCGACAAGGCAGGGAGGCGAACTATGGCAATCGGGAACAACACCGATCTCGGTCGGTCCGAGGAGGTGATGTCCGCGCCGGTGCTGTGGAGTTTCCATTCCGGGGCCGCCGCCTCCGGTGTCGTCGTCGACGAACGCGGCTGCTGGGTGGGCACCGAGAGCGGTGACGTGTTCACCTTGACACCGGAGGGTGTGGTCACCGGCCGCTTCCGACTGCCTGATGCGGTCAAATGCCTTGTAGCCGACGGTTTCTGGATCTACGCCGGGTGCGACGACAACCGAGTCTACGATCTGTCCGGCACGGTGCCGAGAGTTGCCTACGAAATACCGACCGAAATCGACATCTGCTCGCTCGACATTCATGAAGGCCGCCTCTGTGTCACCGACCGGAAAGGCGGCATCACCGCGATCGATTGGGACGGGGACTTGCTGTGGAGCGCTCCCGGCGACGAGGGCGGGGTGATCCAGATCGACTCGCACGCCGTCTACCACGGGCATTCCGCTGGCGTCACCGGATATGACCTCGAAGCCGGATACCAAGTGTGTCACGAGGACACCGATGGCGCGGTCCTGTCCGCCTGCCAGGACTCGAACGCGATCTACGCGGGCACCGATGACAACTGTGTCGAGGTGGTCGGCAAGAACGAATGGGCGGGGATCAGCTACCTGTCCGATGCGCCGGTACAGTCCTGCGCCACCTCCCCCGACGGCCGCGTCTTCGCCGGGGACGACTGCTCCTCGGTGTACTGCTGGGACATCTCGCGATGCGGCGCGTGGAAATGGGCTACCGGCTGCGGTTCGGCCTCGTCCATGCAGTACCACGACGACAAGCTCTACCTGGTCACCACCACTGGAACCCTCGCCTGTCTCGATGTCAGCGAAGCCGCCATCCGCGACTCCGAGCACGGTGTGCTGCCCGAGACGGTGTCGGTGCGGACTCCGGAGATCTCCGCCGTGGTGCCCAGCAACACCGTCGAGGTCACCTCCGATGCCGGGACCGGCATTGTCGTCGAATGCGTGGACCAGGACGGCCACCAATGCGTGATCACCGTTTCCCCCGATGAGTACGCGTCCATGGATGTCCAGTTCCCCAAGGACCTTTGGCATTCCGGCGCCCGGTATGTGGTCGACGACGTGGACGCGCCCGAGCGCGGCTTTTTCTACAGAGTCCGCGGCGACATCCGACAGCTGATCTGACCTTGTTCGCCCCGGTCACCAGGGCCGTCGTCATGTCTGCCATGGCGCTGGCGTCGCGCTCCGGGCACTGGCGTACCAGGGCCATCAACTCCTGGGAGCACCGATCCCACCCCAACCGGATGCGGCTGCGGCATGATCGGGGCGTGGATCGAACCGAGCTGGCCGCGCTGCTCCGGCACGCGCGCGGCCGGGTGCGGCCGGAGGATGTCGGCCTGCCCGCTGGACCGCGCAGACAGGTGCCGGGGCTGCGCCGCGAGGAGGTCGCCCAGCTCGCGGGTGTCAGCGTGGATTACGTGGTGCGATTGGAGCAGGGACGCGGTCCCCATCCGTCCAGCTCGGTGCTGGCCGCACTGGCCCGAGCGCTGCGGCTCAACGACGAGGACCGCACCTTGCTGTTCCAGTTCGCTGGTGCGGCGCCACCGCAGGAGGGTCGCATCGACATGGTGGTGCGGCCGAGCGTGTTGCGCCTGCTGGACCGGATGGCGGACCTGCCCGCGCTGGTGCTGTCGGCGAAAGCCGACTTGCTGGCGTGGAATTCGATGGCGGCCGCACTGCTCGGCGACTTCTCCACCTGGCCGCCCGCACAGCGCAACATCATCTGGCAGCGCTTCCTCGGCACGGAACGCGGACGCGTCGCGATAACCCCCGCCGAAGCCGACAACGCGGCGGCGTTCTCCGTGGCGGCCCTGCGCGGGGCCCGCGCCCGCTACCCCGACGATCCCGGCTTGCTGCGCCTGATCTCCGAACTCCGTTCGCGCAGTCCACGTTTCGAGCAGCTGTGGACCGCCCGGCTGTCCGGGCAGTGGCGCAGTGCGACGAAGACGATCGATCATCCCGAATTCGGAATGCTGCGCCTGGACTGCGACACCCTGCTGGTCCCGGACACCGACCAGGCGGTTGTGGTCTACTCCGCGGCGCCGGGCACCCGCGAGGCTTCGGCGCTGGAACTGCTGCGGGTCACCGGGACAGAACGGTTCCCGGTCGCGGAGTCCGCCGACTAACCCCTATGCCGCCTTGTATCGGCGCAGGTATTCGCCGGTGAGCGAGGTCGGGTGGGCGAGCAGATCGGCGGGAGTGCCGGTGAAGACGATCTCGCCGCCGTCCTTGCCCCCGTCGGGTCCCAGATCGATCACCCAGTCGGAGTGGGCGACCACGTCGAGGTTGTGTTCGATCACCACGACCGTATTGCCTCGCTCGACCAGACCGTCCATCAGCGCCAGCAGCGTGTCCACGTCCGACATGTGCAGGCCGGTGGTGGGTTCGTCGAGCACGTAGACGCTTCCGGTGTTCTGCAGCTGGGTCGCCAGCTTGATCCGCTGCCGCTCGCCGCCGGACAGCGTGCTCATCGCCTGGCCCAGGCTGAGGTAGTCCAGGCCGACCTCGTTCATCGTGCGCAACTTGGTGTGCAGCGCCTTCTCCGCGAAGAACCCGAGCGCCTCCTCGGCCGTCATCTCCAGCACGTCGGCGATCGACTTGCCGCGCAGGGTGAGGGCGAGCACGTCGTCGGAGAAGCGCCGCCCGTCGCAGGCGTCGCAGTGGGTGGTCACCGGATCCATGTAAGCGATCTCGGTGATGATCACGCCGCGGCCCTCGCACTGCTTGCAGGCCCCCGCGGAGTTGAAGCTGAACAGGGCAGGAGATTCTCCGGTCGCCTTGGCGAAAAGCTTGCGGATCGGATCCATCAGGCCGAGATAGGTCGCGGGCGTGGACCGCGACGACGCCGCGATCGGCGACTGGTCGACGAAGATCGCCTCCGGGTGTTCGACCACGAACACGTCCCGGATCAGGCTGCTCTTGCCGGAGCCGGCGACGCCGGTGATGGATGTCAGGATGCCGGTGGGTATCCCGACGGTCACGTTCTTCAGGTTGTGCACCGCCGCGCCTTGGATGAGCAGCTCTCCCGTGGCGGTGCGGAAGGTCTCCTTGACGCGGAAGGGGCGGCGCAGACCGGCTCCGGTTGGGGTGTCGGCCGCGCGGAGGTCGGCGAAACTGCCCTGGAACACCACCTGCCCACCGTGCACGCCCGCGCGCGGGCCGACGTCGACGACGTGATCGGCGATCTGGATGACATCCGGATCGTGTTCCACCACGATCACGGTGTTCCCCTTGTCCCGCAACGCCTTCAGCAGATCGTTCAACCGTCCGACATCCCGCGGGTGCAGCCCGACGCTGGGTTCGTCGAAGATGTAGGTCAATCCGATCAGCGTGCTGGACAGGTGCTTGATCATCTTCAGCCGCTGGCCTTCGCCACCCGAGAGGGTCGAGGTGGGGCGATCCAGGCTGAGATAGCCCAAGCCGATATCGGCCACGCGGCCCAGAGCGGTCCGGATGGCC
Organism: Nocardia pneumoniae NBRC 100136; assembly: GCF_000308755.1. Lineage (GTDB taxonomy): Bacteria > Actinomycetota > Actinomycetes > Mycobacteriales > Mycobacteriaceae > Nocardia > Nocardia pneumoniae. The sequence continues at coordinate 122,584 of NZ_BAGF01000041.1, read as the reverse complement.
CCGGCCAGACCCGCCGCCGCCGGGTCGGTGATCTCGTCGAGCACCGCCATCAGGTCGGTGACTTGCAAGCGTGCCCAGTCCGCGATATTGCGGCCGTTGATCTTCGTGGCCAGCGCCGCCTTGTTGAGCCGGGCGCCCGCGCAGCTGGCGCAGACGCCCTCGGTGAGGAATTGCCGCATCTGCTCGCGGGTCTTCTCGCTGAGTGTCGAGGTGTCCCGCTGCAGCCGGGTGCGGGTGAATTTGGTGGCGATGCCTTCGTAGTTCGCCTTCCAGGTGCCCTTGCTGAAGGTCAGCTCAACCTTGCCGCCGGTGCCGTAGAGCAGATCGTGGAACTCCTCGTCGGTGTAGTCCGACAGCTTCTTGTCCGGGTCGAAGCGGCCGGACTTGCCGTACAGCTGCCAATCGCCGCTGCCCACACCGTAGCCCGGCAGCAGGATCGCGCCCTCGTTGAGCGACTTGGTCCGGTCGAGCAGCCGATCGGGATCGGCGCGCACGGTGACGCCGAGACCGTCGCAGTCCGGGCACATGCCCTGCGGCACGTTGAACGAGTAGTCGTAGACCAAACCGCTGGAGGGCGAACCGAACCGGGCGAACATGGCGCGCACCATCGAGAAGATGTCGGTCATCGTGCCGACCGTGGAGCGCGGCCCGCCGCCGACGGGCTGCTGGTCGATGATCACCGGCGCGGTGAGGTTCTCGATCGCTTCCGCGTGCGGGCGCTCGTAGCGGGGCAGGAAGTTCAGGATGAACGCAGGAAAGGTGGCGTAGAGCTGGCGCTGCGATTCGACGGCGATGGTGTCGAAGACGATCGACGACTTGCCGGAACCGGAGACGCCGGTGCAGACCGTGATCTTGTTCTTGGGAATCTCCAGCGAGACGTCCCGGAGATTGTGCTCACTGGCCCCGAGGACCCGGATGACGTCGGGAGTTACGGCGGATTCGGCGAAAGGCATGCCGACCACCATGCCATCGAGTACCGACAAAATGCCACGTAGAATGTGATGTAAATCACATAATCTGCTGTGTGAATGCGGGTCCGGGACCGCTGGAATTGCGTGAGGTCCCCAGTGCAACAAGCGGCCCGCGCTTCGACCGAGATGGCCCCAGACGCGCAGCTCTAGAGTGGGAAACGTGCGCGGCGACCCCTACTGGAACCACAACACCCACTACCACCCGTGGCTGCTGAAACAGGTCCCCCACGCGGCACACACGGCACTCGACATCGGCTGCGGCGACGGCCTGTTGGCGGGCAAGCTGGCCCGCCGCGGGCTCACCGTCACCGGAATCGACGTAGACGGGGGCATCCTCGCGCAAGCGCCCGCCACGACCGGCGTGCGGCTCGAAAAGGCCGATTTCCTGGATTATCCAGGAACTTTCGACATCGTGACCACCGTGGCGACGCTGCACCACGTCCCACTGCGCGAGGGCATGTCCGCGCTGCGGCGCCTGGTCGCGCCGGGCGGCACCCTCGCCGTCGTCGGTCTGTGGAACATGAGTCCCCGCAAGGACTACCACTACTTGCCGCTGCTGCCGGTCATCTGGGCGATGGACGTCCTGCACCGGGTGGACGGGCCAGCCGCGCGGGTGCGCGATCCCGAGGAGGACTACGCCGACATCCGCTCGGCGGCGGCGGAATTGCTGCCCGGCGCCCGGCTTCGGCGGCGGCTGATGTGGCGTTACACCCTGCTCTGGCGCAAGCCGGAGTGATCACATTTAGAGTCGTGGCATGCCGTTGCGGGAGCATAGGACAGAGCTGATCTTCAGCGCGCGAAGCTTTTTCGAGCCGGTCGACCAGCACGACCTACCGCCGCTATCCGACGAGGACACACACGAACCGCGCACCGGCGCGGCGTGACGACCCCGGCGCTGGGCGGCATCGTCTTGGACGCCGCCGCGATCGTCGCCTTCGTCAACCGCGCCAACTACGCCCAGGCGGTGGTCTGGGCGACGGTCGACGCGGGCAACACCATCGTCGTGCCGAGCACCGTCCTCGCCGCGGCGCGCACCCATATTCCGGCCGACCGGCTCGACATCCTGGCCGTGCTGGTCGGCCTGCCACATACCGTGGTCCCCGCGTTCGGTCACACGACCGATCATCGGCTCGACGTCGACCGCTGGGCAGGCGCGCTCATCGCGGCGGGCCATGCCACCCGCGAGGCGGTCTCCCGGGACTGGCCGTGCCTGACCGGCCGCCCGAAGCGGCTGCGCCAGATCGACCCTCGCGTCATCATCGACGCGCTGCCCTGACCCGCACCCGCCCGCCGCGCCAGGTCAGCGCAGGAGCTGGATGACCGGAGCGAAGTTCTCCATGCTGTCCTCGAGGACGGTGATGTAGCTGATGCCGTAGCGGTCGCGGCGATCGCGCAGGCGGTCGGCCATCTCCTCGGGAGTGCCCATGAGCAGGATGGGGTGATCCTCGGGCGAGTCGGCGACGTCCGGCGGCAGCGCCGGGCCGAAGATCTCCAGCACGCTCGCGCGTTCGGCGGGCGGAACCACTCGCTGCACAAGGATGTTGAACTCGACCCGGTCCAGCCGCGACCCGAGCAGCTCGCGCACGTAGGCCACGCGCTCCTCGGTTTCGGCGAGTCCGGCCATCTGCAACGGCCCGCCGTTGCGCGCGGCCGCCGCACCCGTGAAGGCGATGATGTCGGCGTGTCGCGCGGCTACACCCAGCAGTCGATCACCCCAGCCGCCGATGAGCACGGGCGGGCCCGACGGCTGCGCGGGCTGCGGCTGGTACTCCGGGTCGGCGAACAGGCTGCGCAGCGTGGTCACCGTGTTCTCCAGGTGCTCGACGCGTTTGCGGCCGCTCTCGAACGGGATGCCCGCGGTTTCGAACTCGGCCTGCACGTAACCCGCGCCGAGGCCGAGTTCGACTCGCCCATCGGTGAACTGATCGGCCCCGGCCACGTCCCGGGCCAGCAGCACGGGATTGTAGAAGGCGGTGTTGAGCACGAACGTGTTCAGCCGCACCCGCTCGGTCGCCTCGGCGGCCAGGATCATCGCGGGGAACGGCGCGGGCAAGCCGAGATGGTCGGCGACGCCGACCACGTCGAAACCCAGTTCCTCTGCCCTACGGCACTTTTCGATCCACTTCGACCGGGTTTCGGGGACCACCATGTTGACACCGAACCGGAAGGGGCGCTGCGCAGTCACGCGTCTTGTCTAGCGAACCGGGCGACGCGCGTTCACTCCGCCCCCCGACTACGCGTTGTTCAGCACTGAGTGATCGCGCCCGTGGCCACGACTATCCCGAGCAGCGCCACGATGGTCGCGGCCACCGGAACCGGACGGCGCAACGCCCGCTGGACCGACCGGGCAGGCCGCCGTTCGGCGGAGTTCGCGCCCGCGGCCCGGCGTCCGAACCAGCGCCGCACCATGGCGACCGTGGTGATGATCAGTGTCGCGATCAGCACGACGCGCTCCTCACGCGCTCGCGGCCGCGAGCGGCCCGGTCGTCCGCTGGTCCGGTCCCGCGACGATCCCGTGCTGGAGCAGGCTTTCGGCAGTGTCCAACACCGTTTCCCGGACCGGGCGCATGCTCCAGCCGAGTTCGCGACGGGCCTTCTCGGCGCTGAGCAGTTCGGTGCGTCCCAGCGTGGGCAGGGTCAGCCGAACGCCCTTGTCGAAGAGCGCGACCGCGCGCACCACCCAGTTCGGCAGCCGCCTGGTCGGAACCCGGAACCCACGCGGGCCGAACTCTTCGGCGAGGATGCGTGCCATCTCGTCCATCCAGAGGTGCTCGCCCGCGCAAATGTAGCGGTTGCCCGCGGCCGCGGGCGTCTCCAGCGCCAGGCGGTGCGCCACCGCGAGGTCGCGCACGTCCACCGTGGCCCAGCCGACCCGGGGCGTGCCGGGCATGTCCCGGGCCAGCAGCCTGCGCACGGGCTCGTGCGAGGTGCTCGTCATCGCGGACAGCACCGGGCCGAGCACCATGCCGGGATTGACGACGACCAGGTCGAACGCTTCGGCGGCGGGCAGCTTTCCGACGAAGTCCCACGCCGCCCGCTCCGCCAGCGTCTTGCTCTTCGGATAGGCCGGGCTGCGCTCGAGCACCGTCCAATCGGCCTCGGTGCGCAGCGCGTCGGCCGCGTGGCCGTAGACGATCGCGGCGATCGAGGAGGTCAGCACCACCCGGCGCACCCCACCGGCGGCGGCGCAGGCGCGCAGCACGCGCAGGGTGCCCTCGACCGCGGTGTCGATGAGCTCGCGCTCGTCGTCCGGCGGGGTCGCCGGGAACGGCGAGGCGACGTGCATGACGTCGGTGCAGCCGTTGACGGCGGCCGCCCAGCCGTCGTCGCGGTCCAGGTCGGCCCGCGCGAACTCCAGTTCGCCTCCGGTTCGCTCGGCGAGCTCGACCAAGTGCGCTCGTTTGGCAGTTGCGCCGAGATCGCGGACGGTCGCGCGCACGGCGTAGCCGTGTTCCAGCAACTCGGCGATGACCTGACCGGCGACGAATCCTGTTGCCCCGGTCACCAATACCCGTGTGCTCATGTGTTCACCCGTTTCGTGAAGTGGCTACCGCGGCACTGATCTGAGCGCCGCTCAGATAATCTAAGCACCGCATAGTTAGGCTGTCCAGCACACGTCGAATACGCTCGGATGGTGACGCGGACCAGTTATCACCACGGCGCCCTGCGCGACGCGCTGCTGGCGGCCTGCCTGCGTTTGATCGAAACCGAGGGACTCGCCGCGGTCAGCCTGCGCCGGGTGGCCCGCGAGGCCGGAGTGAGCACCGCGGCGCCCTACCACCACTTTCCCGACCGGGCCGCCTTGCTCGCGACGCTGTCCACCCAGGGCTTCCAGTCGCTCGGCGCATACTTGACCGCCGCCCGCGACGCCGCGACGACGCCCATGGGCGCTCTCGGCGCGATGGCCCGCGCCTACGTCCGGTTCTCCCGCGAGCAACCGGCCTATTTCGGGTTGATGTTCCGGCCCGAGCTGTCCCAGCCGGACAAGCATCCCGACACCATGGCGGCCGGCGACGCCGCGTTCGGCGTTCTCGCCGACGCGATCGCCGAATGTGTGCGCGCGGGGGCGCTACCCGCCGACAAAGCCGACACGCTGGCGGTCATGTTCTGGGGACTCGGGCACGGCATGGCCTCGCTGTGGCTGGACGGGCAGCTGGAAAAACGCGCGACACAGTTCGGCACCACCGCGTCGGATCTGGTGGACGATGTCATGCGGACGTTCACCATGCTGATCGAGCCCAGCACCCCGCCGCTGACCTAAAGTAGACGCCAGAGGTTTGCGGTCTGATTCTTCCCCATCGATCCGAGAGGACGACCCGGATGAACGCCCAGCTCGATCCGACGGTGCAGGAGTTCGTCGACGCGCTCAACGCAAACGATCAGGACCGGTTCTACGCGGTGCTCACCGACGACGCGACCATGTCCGACGACGGCGTGGAACGAAACCTCGCCCAGTGGACCGAAGCGGAGATCTTCGACAGCAACGGCCGCATGCGGATCGAGTCCATCGGCGACGACGGCACCGAACTGGTTGCCGACTACACCAATTCACGGTGGGGCTCGATGCGCACCAACTGGCGGTTCGTCGTGCGGGACGGCAAGGTGAGCCGCTTCGAGACCGGGCAGGCCTGAATGCCCTTGCCATCCGGCCGCCGACGTTGACATCCTGACGTTCGTGTTCGTCGCGCCCCGTTACGGCACGGGTTCCCTGGCCGATCTGTTCCCCTCGGTTCTGGCCGGACTCGGCGTCCCGGGCGCCGACGACCGCCTCGGGCTCGACCTCCACGTCGACCGGGTCTGCGTCCTGCTGATCGACGGGCTCGGCTACGAAGCGCTGGCCGCCGCTCCCGCCGCGGCGCCATTCCTGTCCGGCCTCGCGCCGATGTCGCTGACGGCCGGATTCCCGACGACGACGGCCACCAGTCTGGGCTCACTCGGCGTCGGCTCGCCGCCCGGCGAGCACGGGATCGTCGGTTACCTGCTCAACATCCCCGGCTACGATCACCTGTTGAATCCGCTGGCCTGGCGCCTGCACGGCGACCCGACCAAGGCCGATCTGCGCGCCGAGCTCGTGCCGGAGGAGTTCCAGCCGCTGCCAACGGTTTTCGAACGCGCCGCGGCCGACGGAATCGCCGTCACCCAGGTCTCGCCGCGCGATCAGGCCGGGTCCGGGCTGACCAGAGCGGTCTTCCGCGGGTGCGAATTCCGGCCCCAGGTGTCGGTCGGCGATCTCATCGCCGGTGTGGCCGATGCCTTGCGTGCCCGATCACGGTCGCTGGTCTACACCTACCACGGCTACCTCGACCTCACCGGCCACGTCCGCGGTGTCTCGTCCCGGGCCTGGGAATTGGAGCTCGCCAACGTCGACCGGCTCGCCGCCGCCGTGGCCGAACAGCTGCCGCCCGGCGCGGCGCTGCTGGTCACCGCCGATCACGGCATGGTGGAACTGGACGGACGCGTCGATTTCGACACCACGGACGCGTTGCGCGACGGCGTCCGCGAGCTGGGCGGTGAGGCCCGCGCCCGGCACGTCTACACCGTGGCCGGCGCGGCCGCCGACGTCGCGGCGACCTGGCAGGACACGCTCGGCGCCGATTTCGAGGTGCTCACCAGGGACGAGGCGGTGGCCCGCGGCTGGTTCGGCCCGAGGGTCACCCCCGCGATCGCCGAGCGCATCGGCGATCTGGTCGTGGTCGCCCGCGGGCGGCGCGGGGTCATCCGCAGCGGTATCGAGCCGTTGCAGTCGCGGTTGGTCGGCCACCATGGTTCGCTCACCCCGGCGGAGATGAACGTTCCGCTGTGCGTCTTCCGCGCCTGATCGGCGCGGCCGGGCCTTAGGGTGTACTGCGATCGCGGCGGATGTCGCCGTGCCCGAACCTTCAGGAGGAGCTCATGAACGCCACGCTGTCACGGACCGGCCGGACCGGCCTGGGGATCGCGGTGGTCGCCATGGTGCTCGCGGGCTGCAGCGATATCGAGCGCGCGCTCAACCGCGGCGGCGACACCCCGTGCAGCGAGTACATCAAGCAGGATCAGGACACCAAGCGCACGACGATCACCAAGTTCGTCAAGCAGCAGAGCAAAGACGACCGCGAACCGGCGGGCACCGTGGTGGACGCGACGATGGTGTCGGTGGAGCTGCTGTGCGGCGCTCAGGCCAACGCCGACACACCGATCAAGAACGCCGATGTAGCAGGCATTTTCATCCGCAAGTGACCGGTGCCGGTCAGCGCGGCGGATGGGCGGCCAGCCAGTCCGCCGCCCGCCTGCGCGAGGCCCGGGCCAACCAGGCGTCCTGGATCACCTCGGTGAGCTCCTGGCGGCTCAATTCGCCGATCCGGCTGGCGCGCAGCAGCACCGAGGGATGCCCGTCGAAGTGTCGGGTGGTGAAGAACGGCGAGTCCGGGTCCTGCACCAGCGCCTGCTTGTCCGACTCCGACGGCACCCAGAACACGATGACGTCGGCGTATCGCTCGCCGGTCACCGGATCCACCGCGTCCGGACGCGGATTCCGGAAGAACACGAACGACTTCCCCCCGACCTGGTAGATCGGGTTGCCCCGCGGTCCATCGATGCGTGTCACGTGCGGCATGCCGGAGGCCACCTCGTGCACGTCGGCGAGACGCGCCCGCCGCGAAACGGTCGCCATGGACAGCAAGCCTAAGTCGCCGACCCTGCTGCCCAAAACCCATAGCGACCGACCGGTCTGTGTCAGTGTGACACGCTCCCAACCGGCGTCCGCCACAATGAGAGAGCGAAGATGAACTCACACGACGACGATGGGTCTTCCACGTGGCGCAGTTCCGCACCCTTACCGAGCAGCGGACCGAACTGGAACGAGAATGGGAGCGCTGGGCGACAGCTCCACACACCACACCCCCGCCCGCACCCCGGAACACCGTGCTGCGCAATGACGTGGCGCAATCCTGGCGGCGGTCACTGCGCACCGTCGACCCCGGTCGCACCGTCGCGCCCGGAGTGGACGACGTCGCCGATCGGTGGGCCGCGTCCCCGCTGCGCGCACCCGTGACGACGCTGGCGGGCGAGTTGCGTGACCTCACCGAGGACTCCGGTTACCTGGCCGTGGTCACCGACCCCGCCGGCACCGTCCTGTGGTCCTGCGGTGACCGCGCGCTGCGCAGGCAGGCCGAGCAGGTGAACTTCGCGCCCGGCGGCTGCTGGAACGAAAGCCACATGGGCACCAACGGCGTGGCGCTCTCGCTGCACAGCGAGCGCTCGGCGTCGGTGTTCTCCGCCGAGCATCTGGTCGCCGCGCTGCACGGCTGGGTGTGCTACTGCGCCCCGATCCACGGGCCCGACGGCAGAGTGGCGGGCGTGCTCGATTTGTCCAGCTACTGGGACCGATCCCATCCGGCGGTGCTCACCTCGGTCCGAGCGCTGGCCACGGCGGCGGAGACTCTACTGCGCACCGCCGCGCCCGCACCCGCACCGGGAGTGCGGTTGGAATGCCTCGGCACCGCCCGCCTGACACGGGACGGCAAACCGCTGCGGCTGCCGCCCCGGCAGCTGGAGATCCTCGCGCTGCTGGCGCTCCAGCCGGACGGCTTCACCCCCGAGCAGTTGCACGACGCCATCTATGGCGATCGCTCGGTCTCCAGCAGCACCCTGAAGGCCGACGTCTCGCATCTGCGCCGTGCCACCGGCGGCGAAATCAGCAATCGGCGTTACGTTCTGACCGGCCAGGTGGCCTGCGACGCCGTCGACCTGCTCGCTGCCATCCGGTCGGGCGACACCACCTCGGCGGTCCGGCTGTATCGCGGTCCGCTGTTGCCCGGATCGGAGACTCCCGGCGTGCTGCAGTGGCGTCACTATCTCGACGTGGGCGTGCGGGCCGCCGTGCTCGCCAGTGACCGCGCCGAGCACGCGGTGTCCTTCGGCGAGCGTGCCCCGGCCGACATCGAGGTGCACGAGCACGCGTTGCGATTGTTGCCGCGCGACGACGTCCGCCGTGCGGTGGTAGCCGCCCGGCTGCACACCGCCTTGCACGACTAGCCGTTCGCACCAACCTCGCGCCAACCTCGGCCGACCATAGTGGGCCCGATCCGAGAGATCTGCGAGGAATCATGACCTACACCAGAGCGGGGACGGGCCTTCGGCATCGTCGACTATCCGACCCCCTACGCCCACGCCATCGGCGCCCGGCCGACGGCGCGGCGCTGGCGCGGCGAGTCCGCCGGGTGGATATCACCGACCGCGCCAGGATCGTGCTGCGCCGCACGATCGAACAGCACGGCGCGGTGCTGTTCCACCAGTCCGGCGGATATCGCGACGGGAACTCGCCGACGTGCCTGCCCATCCGCCAGGCCCGGATCGGCGGCGCGGACGTGCTGTTGGGCAGTCTGCCCTGGCACACCGAATTCTGGGTCAGCGCAGAGCAGTACGAACGCTGGAAGCACACCCATCTGACCTTGGACGTGATCGACGGACACGGCGGCGGCTCGCCCGAGGACACGCACTTCGTCATCAGGACACGGCTGCTCACCGACGAGGAAGCAGCGGCGCTGGCGGACGGGGGGCCGCCGCGCACCGGAGCCGACCGGTTGGCTTGAGCTGCGTCAGCGAACCGGCGGGGCGTCCGCCCGGGTGGGCACGACCACCCGGGCGGAGCGCGTGCGTCAGCGTCCGGGCAGGATGCGCAGAACGCGGGCGATCACCATCAGGAACGGCTGCCACTTGCCCTTCGGGAACAACTTCGGCGCATCGAGATTCAGGAACCGGGTCACCACGATGGACTGCGGTTCGGTGAACTTCAGCAAGCCATCGGGACCATGACGGCGGCCGACACCGGAGATGCCCATGCCGCCCATCGGAGCCGCGGTGGTGCCCCAGGCCGGTGCGTAACCTTCGTCCACGCACACGGTGCCCGCGTGCAACCGCGCCGCGATGCGTTCACCCTCGGACTTGCTCGCCGCCCACACCGAGGCATTGAGGCCGTACTCGGTGTCATTGGCCAGCCGCACGGCCTCCTCGACACTGTCGACGGGATAGATCGACACCAGCGGGCCGAAGGTTTCGTTGCGGCCGCACTCCATCTCGTCGGTCACCTCCGCCAGCACGGTGGGCTCGAAGAACAGCGGACCCAGGTCCGGGCGGGCGTTGCCGCCGGTCAGCACTTTCGCGCCCTTGGCGGTGGCGTCCGCGATGTGCTTGGACACCGTCTCCAGCTGCGCTTCGGAGATGAGGCTGCCGATGTCGGCCGAATAGTCATAGGCGGCACCGAGTTTCGCGGCGTTCACCGCGGCGACGAATTTCTCGGTGAACGCCTCGGCGACGTCCCGCTCGACGTAGAGCCGCTCGATGGAGATGCAGAGCTGTCCGGCGTTGGAGAAGCAGGCGCGCACGGCGGCCTTGGCGGCCTTGTCCAGGTCGGCGCCCTTGGCGACGATCATCGGATTCTTGCCGCCGAGTTCGGCCGAGAATCCGATCAGCCTGCGGCCGCACTGCTCGGCCAGGTGGCGCCCGGTTTGCGAGGATCCGGTGAACATCAGGTAGCCGCACGCGTCGACGATCGCGGTGCCGACCACGGCGCCAGGGCCGGGCACGACCGCGAGCAGCTCACGCGGCAGACCCGCCTGGTAGAGCAATTCGGCGCCGGCCAGCGTGGAGAACGGAGTCTGGCTGTCGGGTTTGACCACGACGGCGTTGCCCGCGATGAGCGCCGGAATGGAATCGCCGATCGACAGCAGCAGCGGGTAGTTCCACGGCGCGATGACGCCGACCACGCCCTTGGGCTGGTAACGAACCGACGCGCGGTTGAGCACCGGGAAGGCTCCCCGCACCCGGTGGCCGCCCAGCAAGCGAGGTGCGACCTTGGCGAAGTAGCGGGCCGCGAACATCAGGCCCATGATTTCTTCCTGCGCCGCCCAGCGCGCTTTGCCCGTCTCGGCCTGCACCACGTCCATCAGGAACTCGCGGTGCCGCACCACCAGCGCCCGATAGCGCTCCAGCACCGCGGCACGTTCGGCCACCGGCAGCGCCGCCCAGCGCTCCTGCGCCGCGCGGGCCTTGTCGAAGGCGGCCGTGACGTCGGACGCGGTGCCCACCGGCACGCTGCCCAGCGGGTTGCCGGTGAACGTCTCCGCGATCGTCTTGTGCTGCCGTTCGGTGGGCGCCTCGATCGCGGCCAGCGCGCTCAGGCGGTCGAATACGTCGGCTTCCGGCGCGGGCATCGTCGCCTCCTACTTGTGAGTAACTCCGGGATACATACAATCTACGCCGTTCGCCGCCCGCCATGAACCCGCTGCAGCGACACCAGCCGTGTCGGCACCGCGGCGGCGGCCACGCGCAGCCCGGCGCCGAACGCCACGCGATTCAGTTATGCACCAAGGCAATAACTTTCGCCCGCTCTGTCGATCACCCACGACTGACCGGCCCGAGTCAAATCGAGTCCCGCTCAGCGGGACAGGACCCCCGGATGTCCGGGTTCGTGGATTACCTTGTGCGGATGTTCAGAGCGAGGCTCGGGGTCCGCACCCGGATTCTGGCGATCGCGCTCATCCCGAGCCTGACTCTGCTTGTCGTCGGCGTGGGCGCTGCGAGCTATCTGGTGGCCGAGGGAACCAAGGCGAAGGACTGGGCCGCGGAGAACCAGAAGGCCATCCCCTCGACCAGGGAACTGATGGAGGCGGTCCAACTGGAACGCCACCTCACCCTCGCCCAGCTCGCCGGCGACGGCGCCGTCGCGCCCGCCCTCGGCACCGCGCGGACGCGGCTGGACGCGGCCCTGCGCGGCCTCGTCGAGGCGTCCGAGGGCATCCGCGACGTCGACGACTCGAAACTCGGTGACAACGTCGCCAATTTCACCACGCTCACCCAGAATTTGACGGCGGTGCGTTCCGGCGCCGACGCGGCCGCGCTGCCGCCCGCGGACGCCTACCTGTTCTTCAACCGGCTGCTCGACGTGATCTCGGTGGGCACCAAAGTCGCCGAGCAGACCGCGCCCGACAGCGAAATCGCCATCCGCATCGCCACCGGGATGCGCTTGTTCAACGCCACCGAGGCGATGGCCCGCAGCGACGCGCTCGGCGCGATATTCAGCGACCCGGCCACTCCCCCACTCATCCCGGTGGAGGAATACCTCCGGCAGATCGGCTTCTACCACACCGAGATCAGCGCGCTCAGCGCCGAACTCGAGGGCGCGGAGCAGCGGCACCTCCAAGCACTGACCGCGGGGACGGCCTGGCAGCAGCTCACCGCGATGGAGAACGCCATCGCTCAGCGCGCTATGGCGCCCGCCCCGACTCCGACCGGTTCGACCAGCTCCAGCACGTCCGGCAGCGGCGCGCGTCCCACGGGTCCGCCCCCGTTGCCGTTGAGCACGCAGGAATGGCACAGCGCCGCCGCGGAAGTCAGCCGCGGCCTCATCGACGCGTGGACCGCGCACAATCGGGCCTCGCAGAGCCTCGCCGAGGACAAAGCGGCCGCCGCGGCGACCAGGTCCGCTGTCGCGGGCGGCGGCGTGCTCCTGGTCAGCGGGCTGGCGTTTCTCATCGCGGTGGTCATCGCCAACCGCGTCATCCGCCGGCTGAAGCGGCTACGCGGCGAGACACTCGCGCTGGCCGACGAGCGCCTGCCGGACATGATGCGCAGGTTGCGCGACGGCGAAACCGTCGATGCGACCGCCGAATCCCCCGACTTGGACTACGGCCACGACGAGATCGGCCAGGTCGCCAAGGCTTTCCAGCACGCGCACTCCACCGCCGTCGCCGCCGCGGTGGCCGAAGCCCGCACCCGCGAAGGCGTGAAGGCGGTGTTCCTGAACATCGCCCACCGCAGCCAGATCGTGGTGCACCGGCAGCTGGAGATCCTCGACGAGGCCGAGCAGCGGCAGGAAGACCCGGTCCTGCTCGACACGCTCTTCCGCCTCGACCATCTGGCCACCCGGGAGCGGCGCAACGCCGAGAACCTCACCATTCTCGGCGGCGGCAAGCCGGGCAGGCAGTGGCGCAACCCTGTTCCGCTGGTCGACGTAGTGCGCAGCGCGGTCGGCGAGACGCTGGACTACCCCAGAGTCCGGGTGGCCCGGCTGCCGGAGACCCAGGTGCTCGGCGCCGTGGTCGCCGACCTCATCCACCTGCTCGCCGAACTGGTGGACAACGCCACCTCGTTCTCGCCGCCGCAATCGCGGGTGGAAGTGACCGGCAACGTCGTCGGCAAGGGCGTGGTGGTCGAGATCGCCGATCAGGGCATGGGCATGTCCGAGGCCGAGGTGGCCAAGACGAACGACATGCTGCGCAACCCACCCGACTTCGGGGTCGCCGCCTTGTCGGCCGATTCCCGGCTCGGATTGTTCGTGGTCGCCCAGCTGGCCGCGCGCCACGGCATCGCGGTGCGGCTGTCGGATTCCGACTACGGCGGGATCAAGGCGATCGTGATCATCCCGACCGCGCTCATCACCGGCGACCCCGACACGCCGCCGACACCGGCGGAACTCACCGATCCGGGCAGTCGCCGCGGCGTCACCGCAGCGCCCGCGGAGGCGGCGGACCCTACCCCGAGCGGCACGTTCTCCGTGGCGACGGCGGCCAACGGGTCGGCGGCGCCCCGCTACGGACCTCGGCCGTTCACCGAGGCGCCGCCGGAACCGGGCCCGGACGGCCGCCCCGCGCTGCCCCGGCGAAATCGACAGACCAATCTCGCACCGCAATTGGCGCAAGCGGTCCAGGAGCATGCCGCGACCGCGCCCGCACGCTCCGCCGAACAGGCCCGCGATCTGATGTCCGCCATCGAGAACGGGACGCGGCAGGGCCGTCGCGCCATCATTTCCGATGAACAGGAAGGCTAGGGGTGTCCATTTCTCCCGCAGGTGATCTCAACTGGCTGCTGGACGATCTCGTCGACCGGCTGGCGGGCGTGCGCCACGCGGTGGTGCTGTCCACCGATGGTCTACTACTCGGCCGCTCCAGCGGCATGAGCCGCGAGGACGCCGAACACTTCGGCGCGATGTCCTCGGCGCTCTACGGGCTGGCGCGCAGTGCGGGCAACCGGTTCGACGGCGGCGGCGTCCGCCAGGCCGTCATCGAACTCGACCGCGCGGTGCTGTTCGTCACCTCCGCGGGCGACAACGCTTGCCTGGCATTGCAAGCCGCCGAGTCGGCGAATCTCGGCATGGTGGCCTACGAGATGAACCTGACCGTCCAGCGCGTCGGCAGCTACCTGTCCACCACACCGCGGCAGGACCTCGTCGGACAGGTCGAACCGAACCTGCCATGACCGACCCGCGTGAGCCCTGGTTCGACGAAGCGGCAGGTCCGCTGGTGCGTCCCTACGCGCTCACGCGCGGACGAACCACCAGCTCCGGCCCCGAGCTGGATATGCTCACGTCGGTGGTCGTTGACCACTCCGCACCCGCCCCGCGACGTTTCGAACCGGAGTACGTGGATATTCTTCGGCTATGCCGGGTTTCACAGACCGTCGCCGAAGTGTCCGCACAGTTGCGGTTGCCGCTTGCGGTGACCAAGATCCTCGTCGGTGATCTGATCGGCGATGGGCAATTGATCTTCCGTGCCCCCGTTCCGACGGAGGCCGGCCCTGATGACCTCAAGATATTGCGAGCGGTACTGGATGGAATCCGTAAAATTTGACCCGAGCGGCACGCCGCAGCTGGCCGCGTCGGTCAAGATCCTCGTCGCCGGCGGGTTCGGCGTGGGCAAGACCACTTTGGTGTCGGCGATCAGCGAATGCGCGCCCTTGCGCACCGAAGAACTGATCACCGAGATGAGCACCGGCATCGACGACCTCTCCGGCGTCGAGCAGAAGTCCACGACCACGGTCGCGCTGGACTTCGGCAGACTCACCATCGACCGCAACCTGGTGCTCTATCTGTTCGGCACCCCTGGCCAGGACCGGTTCTGGTTCCTGTGGGACGAGCTGGCGCGCGGCGCCCTGGGCGCGGTCGTCCTCGCGGACACCCGCAGGCTGGGCAACTCCTTTGCCGCCGTGGACTTCTTCGAGCGCCGCGGCCTGCCCTTCATGGTCGGGGTGAACTGCTTCGACGGCGCACCGCGCTACACGATCGATGAAGTGCGCGACGCACTCGACCTCGACACGGTCACCCCGGTGATGCTGTGCGACGCCCGTGACCGCAGCTCCTGCAAGAGCGTGCTGCTGACCCTAGTCGAGCATCTGATCCAACGCGCGCAGCGCGCGCAGGTCACCACCTGAGCGGGACTTCGCCCGCGCAACTACTACCCGTCCTCCGCGACCGAGTCAGCGCCCTGCGGCCGGGCGCAGGGCTGCTGATTCGAGGGGCAGCGAGCGCGGTTGCGCGGCTGGTAGTTCGGCGCTCCAGCGATCACACCTGTCGCAGCCAGGCGACGAACAGCAGCGCTCCGCCCGCGGCCAAAACGGCGGCGGCCGGAACGGGCCACCACGGACCGTTGCGGCCCAGCAGGCCGCGGGTGAGTCGCACTTGGAACGCGCCGAGCCCGGCCAGGACCAGCAGCCATACCGGCAGCAGGCCGACGCCGAGAACGGCGTGCACCGCCCACGCGCCCGCCAATGACGGTCCGCCCCAGGACCCTCCGAGATTGTCTGCCGCGAACAGCGGATAGCAGATCCCCCTGATCGCGGCCACCACCGCCAGGAACGCGAGAAACCAGCACAGCAGGCCGACCGCACCGCTGAGCACCGAGTGCGATACCGACCGTGCGACCGAGAACTTATGCGGCAGAACGGATTCGCCGAGCATCCGCCGCGGCACCCGCAGCCGGGTCGGAATCCGCCGTATCGCCAGCGGCAACGCCCACAGCGCATATCCCGCATACCGAAGGAGTGCCCGAAGCCACGACATAGCGCCGACGGTAGCGCTGTTCGGCCCGCGATTCACCCCAGCAGACCGGCGTTCACCAGATCGTCGAACAACAACTGGTCGACCGGCGGAACGAGAGCGCGATCGGCGTAGCGGAACCACGCGACCTCTTCGATCTCGCTGCTCGCGGCCAGCGTTCCGCGATAGTCGGCGGTGTAGCAGCTCATCCGCACCACCGCGGCGTCCGCGGGGCCGTGCACGGCTTCGTACGTGCCCACGTGCGCGACGGTCTCGGGCAGCAGCGCGACGGTGAGCTCCTCCTCGATCTCCCGTGTCAGCGTCTGGATGTCGGACTCGCCGCCCTCGCGTTTGCCGCCGGGGATATAGAAGACGTCCTTGCCGCGCGGTCTGGCGCACAGGATCCGTCCGCCCTCGATCCGCACCCACGCCACCGTGTCGATCAACTGCCGCACTCGCCCGTCCGCCACTGCCGCAGCCTAACGCCGCATCGCGTGCCGCGCCGCGCGGGCTCTGATCAGCCGGTCGGGAGAAGAGAGGGGTCCTTGGCGCCCGGTCCGAGGACCGGGCGCAGGTCGCGCGCGCCGACGCGCTCTCCGCACTCGGAGCACACCGGCTCGATGGTCACCAGGTGTCCGCAACCGATGTGCCGTGTCTGCACCGGCGGACCGTCCGGGGCCGCCCATTCGTCGCCCCATTGGCGCATCGCCGTGACGACCAGCCACAGCGAGCGCCCTTTCGGCGTCAGGCGGTAGTCGTAGCGAACCGGATTGTCCTGGTAGGGCTGTCGGGTAAGCACGCCGTGGTCGACCAGGTGCTCCAGCCGCTGGGTCAGCACATTGCGCGCGATACCGAGGCGGGCCCGGAAGTCGTCGAAGCGCGTCACGCCGAACAGCGCGTCCCGCACGATCAGCAGCGTCCACCACTCCCCGACCACCTCGAGGCACTGGGCCAGCGAGCAGTTCATGTCCTCGAAGCTCGTCCTGCGCATATCCGCCAGCATAGTCAGTTGCTTCATGGAACTCACTACCTTATGGTTCGTTTCATGATGCAACTCACTACGCGGACGCTCGCCGAGGAGTTCGCGCTGACCGAGACCGGCGACGGTTGGCAGGCGCGCGTCGACCAGAGCTGGCGCGGCTGGACCGGACCACACGGCGGCGTGATCGCCGCCCTGCTCGTCGAGGTGGCATGCGAAGCGGCTACCGATCCGCTGCCGGTGCGTGCGGTGGACCTGCGTTTCCTCGGCCGTCCCACCGAAGGCGCACTGACTTTCCATGCGACCGAGCACACGGTCGGACGCAGCACCGCCGTACTGGAGGTGCGGGCCGACCAAGACGGCAGCCCGATCGCCGCGGCCGCCGTCACGCTCGGACGCACGCTGGCGACCGGCGTCGACGACTACGCAGGCGAGCCCGCACCGGAGGCACCCGGCCCCGAAGCATGTGCGAAGTTCGCCCTGCCGCCGGAAATCGTGCCGGTAGGGGCGCATTTCGACATCCGCCCTTGCACGGGACCGCTGCCGCTCACCGGCGCGGACGAACGCATGATGTGCGCGTGGATCGCCCTGGTCCCGCCACTGCCGACGAACGCGGCCACCCTCGCCGTCCTCGCCGACGCGCTGCCACCCGCCGTCTTCCCCACCCTGCACGCGCCCGTGGCCGTCCCCACCGTCGCGCAGTCGATGTACCTGCACGGCGAGCCCGCCGGACAGCAGCCGGTGCTGGTACGCGCCGAGAACGCCTCGACCGGCGGCGGTTGGTCGGTGGACGACATCTCGATCTGGAACCAGGACGGGCAGCTGCTCGCCTCGGCTCGGCAGACCCGCCGTGTCCTCGGCTGAAACGGAGACAATCGTGCATTCCCCCGCCACGGCCGCGAATCGGCCCGCCGCCGACTTCCGAGCCGTGCTCGCCATCGTCTCGGTCGGCGTGCTGCTGTCCAGCCTGGACTTGTTCATCGTCAACGTCGCGCTGCCGGACATGGCCACCGACTTCGCCGGAGCGAAGCTCTCCGGACTGTCCTGGGTGCTCAACGCCTACGCGATCGTGTTCGCCGCCCTGCTGGTCCCGGCGGGCCGACTCGGTGATCGCAGCAGCATCCGCACCACCTTCCTGCTCGGACTCGCGGTGTTCGTCATCGGCTCGGCGCTCTGCGCGACCGCGTGGGATGTCGGTTCGCTGGTGGTGTTCCGCGTACTCCAGGCGGTCGGTGGCGCCCTGCTGACCCCGGCGTCGCTCGGCTTGGTGCTGGCGGCGAGCCCACCGCAGCGGCGAGCGGCCGCGGTACGACTGTGGGTCGCGTTCGGTGGGCTCGGCGCCGCGCTCGGGCCGGTGCTGGGCGGTGTTCTGGTCGAATTCGGCTGGCGCTGGGTGTTTCTGGTGAACGTGCCGATCGGGCTCGTCGCGGTGGTCGTCGGACTGCGGATGCTGCCCGACCCACCCGGCGACGGAGGCAGGCTGCCCGATCTGATCGGCGCGACCCTGCTGGTCGGTGCGATCGCCGCGCTCGTACTCGGACTGGTCAAAGGCGAGGACTGGGGTTGGTCGGCGGCCGGAGTGCTGGCCGCTTTCGCCACGGCGGCGATTCTGACGGTCGCGTTCCTCGTCTCCTCGTCCCGCCACCACAGTCCGGTGGTCGACCCGGCGCTGTTGCGCGCGCCCAACTTCGCGCTGATGACGGGCAACGCGGTGTTCTTCAATGTCGCCTTCGGCGCGATGCTGCTGTCCGTGGTGTTGTGGGCGCAGAACGTCTGGGGTTGGTCGGCGTTGCGGACCGGCTTGGCCATCGCGCCCGGTCCGCTGATGGTGCCGGTGGTGGCGGTTCTCGCGGGGCGCCTGATCGGCCGGATCGGCGCCGGGCCGGTCATCGCGGCGGGCGGGATCACTTTCGGCGCGGCCATGCTCTGGTGGGCGCAGGCGATCACCTTGCAGCCCGACTACGTCGGCGGGCTACTCGGCGGCATGCTGGTCAGCGGCATCGGTGTCGGGCTGACACTGCCGACCGCCTTCGCGGCGGGGACCAGCGGATTGCCACCCCAGCGATTCGCAACCGGGTCGGCGGTGCTGAGCATGGCGCGGCAGATCGGCCTCGCCGTCGGAGTTGCGGTCCTCGTCGCGGTGCTCGGCTCGCCCGCGGGGCCGGAGGCGACGCTCGACGCCTTCCAGCGCGGGTGGTACGTGACAGCAGCGGTCGCCGTGATCGCGGGCTTGGTCGGAATAGCCGCGCGAATGCCACGATCACCTGTCGCGCAACCGGATCCGGCCACCGAATCAGCCGCCACCTGATCCACCGCCAACGGAGTTCGGGGCTGGCCGGGCCGACATCAGCCGACGATACTGACCGCACCAGCCCGGCCGTAGGTAGGTACACATGTACGTCGAACGCGCTGCTGCCGCTCTCGCGATCACCGCCGCCCTGCTCGGCACCGCTCACACCGCCGCGATCCCGCCGGCGCACGCGGCCGGGCCCGGCTCGGCAAGCCAGTCCGCTCCCGCACCGAACTCCCCTTGGCGCAATCTGTGGTGCCTGCTCACCGGCCAGTTCGTCGGCTCGGTGCAACCCCTCTGCTGACCCGTTCGGCGCCCGGCATGAAAATGCCGGGCGCCGAACCGAGTACGTATCGGCGCGGATCGCGTCGATCTCTGGACCGGCGGTCAGGGTGGATCGGCTGATCCATCCTGCGTGCAACCGGGTATCGACCCGTCGGGCACCCGGACGACCTGCCCGCTCTCGAGATTCGCGGCAATGCCGTTGAGCACATGGGCGAGCCCGTATCGGAAGCGCTCCTCCGGCGGCAAATGCGGAACCCGCGCCTGCTCGATCGAACGAGTGAACATCGGGTACTGCCCCGAGACGACGATCTGGGCGACATACGGTCCGACGTAACCGCTCATCCATTCGGCCATGTCCATCCCGGTACGCCGGGCCTGTTCCAGCCATCCGATTTCCCGATGGACGGCGCTGTGGGCGTAATCGCTCAGCATCCCGACCAGACTGGCGATCTCGTCGATGTCCAGCCCGTAGCCGTCGAGTGCGGACATGGCGAACTCCTGCACGCGCAGGGAGTTCGGGCCGAGGGTCGGGCGCCTATTGGCCAGGGAGATCTGCCAGGGGTGGCGCAGACCCACCGCGCGTATTTGCTCGGCAACGAGTGACAAGTCCTGGCGCCAGTCCCCACTCGGCTGCGCGGGGAGGACGATCTCACCCACGACGCCGTCGATCATGAGGTCGATCAAGTCGTCTCTGCTGGCGACGTACCGGTACAGCGACATCGCGCCGGTGCCGAGTTCCGCGGCGATCCGCCGCATGGTCACGGCGTCCATGCCCTCCTCGTCGGCGACCCGCACCGCGGCCTGCGTGATCTGGGCCCGGCTGTAGCCGGGCCGACGCCCCCGTCCGGAGCGTTCCAACTCCTCCGGGCGCATCCAGATCGTCGTGTTGTCCTGGCTCGACATGAACCTCCTCTTTCTCGCGTACATCGTACTTGAATTGAGGCGGCTATATCGAGTACGTTGTACTCGAATTGCTCCACAGCGAACGATAGGACCAGGAATGAATGCTCGACCCACAGTGAGCGACCCCGAGCGCGCCGCCAGGGCGCACCAAGTGGCGACCGAATTCGCCGAAGGATTGCAACGCGCCAGCGACGCCGACGGGTACGACGCCGCCTTCGCGGCAGACATCTTGTGGGGCAGCCCTTTCGGCGCGAGCGTGGCTGGATACGCCGAGCTGAATGCGATCCATCACCGCCTCATGGCGGCCAAGGTCGCCCCTCCGTCACGATTCGAGGTGGTCGCCGCCCTCGCCCCCGCGCCCGATGTGGTGGTGACACAGATTCGCAGGCAGGCAACCGATACCGACGGGTTCTCCGAGATGGCGATGTATGTGCTGGTCGAACGCGATGGCCGGTGGTGGCTGGCGGCGGCGCAGAACACTCCCGTCGGAGTGTCGCCGCTCCAGCGTGCCGACGCCGACCGCTCCGCGCGGACCGACCAGAAGGACTGAGCACCATGCCATTGAGCGGGGAATACCAACGCGGTGCCGTGGAATGGGCCGCCGACCAGGCCGATCGGATCATGCAATCCGGCGGCACGGAAGGCACGACGATCATGGGCATGCCGGTGGTTCTGCTGACCACCATCGGCAACAAGACCGGCAAACTCCGCAAGACACCCTTGATGCGAGTCGAGCACAATGGCGAATACGCCGTGGTCGCCTCACTGGCCGGAGCGCCCGCTCACCCGGTCTGGTACTACAACATTCGCGCCAACCCCCACGTCGAGTTGCAGGACGGCACCGTCACCAACGACTACACCGCCCGCGAAGTCTTCGGCGAGGAGAAGGCGCTGTGGTGGGAGCGCGCCCTCGCCGCCTACCCGCCCTACGCCGACTACCAGCGCAAAACCACCCGGGAGATCCCGGTCCTGGTGCTCACGCCACGCTAGCGAGCACCCCCTCGTTCATTGACCGGGCCGCGCTGTCAGCTCCGTTCCCGCGCGCAGGCTTCACCACCGACCGAACCGCCTGCTGCCCTCCGGACGCTGACGATGAGCCGAATGACTGATCCGGAAACCCCTCCGGCCGGGTGGCTGCCGCCGAAGCAGCGGCAACGAGCTGCTGATCGTCCGCGACGGCGGCAGGCAACCCTGCGCTCAGCGAAGCGACGGCAGAGCACCAGTGCCGTGCGAGGCGTCATCGGCGGCGGCCCGGAAGCCGCGGTGTGGGCCAGCGGACGACACTAGTCGCTGGTCGTGTTCTGCTCGACGATTTCGTCGGCGGCCTGCTGGTAGGCGTCGGCGGCGCGGGCGAAGTAGTCGAAGAGCAGTTCCCGCTGTTCTGGGGTGTAACCGGCGATGATGTTCCCGATCTTGCGGCGGGCGGGGGTCAGCGCCCGGTCCAGATCGGCGGGCCGGTCGATGGGTTCGACGATGACCTTGCGACGGTCGCCGGGGTCGGCGGCGCGACGCACATAGCCCGCCTGTTCCAGCCGGTCGATGAGGCGCGTGGTGGGACCGGTGGTCAGGCCGGTGCGCGCACCGAGTTCGCCGGGGGTCATGGCCCCGGCCAACTCCAGGACATTCAGGGCGTACAGGTCCGTCGCGCCGAGCCCGACCGCCTTCGCCCCCGCCTGCGCGTGCAGCACAACCGAACTCAGGTATCGGCGAAACACCAGGCTGGGGTCGGTCTCGCGGTGCTCTGTTGACAAGGCTGGTCCCTTCTCCTAATCTCTTCCTCAACGAAGAGACTTCTTTCAAGCAGATAGTTCTTCTAAGCAGAGAGTAGCACGCGAAGGGTTCCCGCCATGACCGCGACCACCACGGACTTCGAATCGACCACCCCCCGCAAGTCCCGCCGCCGCACCGCCGTGCGGGCCCTCGCGGCGACCACGCTCGCTCTCGGCGTCGCCGCCGCCGGCGGATACGTCTGGCTGAACCAGACCTCGGACGTCCGCAATACGGGTGTCGCCGAGTGCACCGCCGTCACCCCCGACGGCGGCAACGCCGACGAGCTGCGGGCGGTATGCGAAACCATCGCCACCATGACCGCGGCCTGGGACCGCAACGACGCCGACGCATTCGGTGCGACGTTCACCGAAAACGCCACCTACACCACCTTTCTGGGCACCCACTACACGGGCCGACGCGACCTCACCGACGCACACCGGGCCCTGTTCTCGGGATTCCTGAAGGGCACCAAGCTCGCCGACTCCTTCCTCGGGGTGCGCTTCTACGGCGACGACGTCGCGATCGTCACCAGCCGCGGTGACCGCTACGAGGACGAGCGCCCGGCGGAGTTGGCCAAGACCCAGACCTACACGCTGGTGCGGGAAGCGGACGGCCAGTGGCGGATCGCCAGTTTCCACAACACCAAGCGGCAGTCGGTCATGGAGCGCGTCTCGTTCCTGTTCGATCCGGCGACGAAGCCGGAGGCCGAGCGGTGAGAGCGCTGGTGACCGGCGCCAGCGCGGGAATCGGGCGAGCCTTCGCGGTATCGCTCGCGGCGCAGGGATATTCGGTGACCGCCGTGGCACGCGGGGCCGACGTGCTCGAGGCGCTGATCGCTCAGCTCGGTGACAGGCACGACTATCTCGCCGCCGATCTCGGCACCGAAAAAGGGCTACAAGCGGTCGCGGAACGGCTCCGCCGCGGCGGCTATACGCTGCTATCAACAGCGCCGGAACCGCCGCGCACGGTGATTTCGCCGCACTTGCGCTCGAATCTTCGCTCACCGTACTGGATCTGAACTGCCGGGCGGTGGTCGTGTTGGCCCATGCGTTCCTCGCCACCGCCACACCCGGAAGTGCACTGGTGAACGTGTCCTCGACGCTCGGGCACACCCCGAAACCCGGCCTCGCCGTCTACAGCGCGTCCAAAGCCTTCGTCACGGCGTTTTCCGAAACGCTGTGGCACGAGCAGAGAACACGCGGCGTGCGGGTGCTTGCCCTATGCCCCGGCGTCACCGCCACCGCCTCGCAAACCGCCGCCGATGTGCCGCCCTGGCTGGTCCAGACACCCGAGCAGGTCGTGGACCGCGCCGGAAAAGCGCTGTCCGGCAAGGCCGGTCCGGTCGTCCTCACCAGCCCGGTCAACCGGGCATTCACCACCGCATTGCGACTGCTACCCCGCCGGGCCGCCCTGGCCCTGCTGGCCCACTGAACGGAGAACCTCATGAACACCGACACCACCGCCATCCGCGCCCTGATCGAGCGCAGCCAGGACGCATGGAATCGCGGCGACGGCACCGCCTACGGCGCCTGCTTCACCGCCGACGCCACCGACGTCACCTACGTCGGCACCGTCTACCACGGCGGCGAGGAGATCGGCCGCGCCCACCAAGCCCTGTTCGACAGCTTCCTGAAGAACACGCGTCTGACCCTCGAGATCCTCGAAATCCGCCGCTACGGCGCGGACACCGCCGTCGTCGTGGCACGCGGTGAATCCTCGAAGGGACAGCCCAAGAAGCTCGGCAAACTTGCCACCTACACCGTCATCCGCGACGCCGACGGACACTGGCGCATCGCGGCCGTGCAGAAGACACAGCACAAACCGCTCATGGAGGCCGTGTCCTTCCAGTTCCAGCCCGCCACCCGACCCGCGGCGCACTGATGGCCACCATCGCTGTTCTCGGCGCCACCGGTCGCACCGGGCGGATCGTGGTCGACCGGGCCCTGGCCCGAGGGCATCGCGTCACCGCGATTGTCCGGCGGCCCGCACAGCTGGCTCCCGCACCCGGATTGACCGTGGTCACGGCCGATCCGTGCACCCCGGGAGCATTGACCGGACTGCTCGACCAGCACGACGCCGTGATCTCCGCGCTCGGTGCCACCGGGCGCGGACCCACGACCGTCTACTCCACCAGCGCCGCCGAGATCATCGCCGCCATGCCCCCGGCGGGGCGGCTTCTGGTGATCTCCTCGGCGGGACTGGGTGTGCCAGCCGATGCCGGGCCGGGCACCAGGCTCCTCGCCGCCGTCCTGCGTCGAGTCATGCGGCACGCCTACTCCGACATGGCTCGGATGGAACACCTGCTCGCGCACAGCGATCTACGCTGGACAGCCGTCCGCCCCACCGGATTGACCGACGCACCCGTCAGCGGCCGTCTGCGTGTCTCGGTGGGCGCTGACGGGAAGGTCGGTCCGCGCACCTCGCGAGCCGATCTTGCCGATTATCTTCTCGGCGCCATCGACGATGCGCGCACCTGCGGCACGGTGGTCGCCGTCTCGTCCTGACCGCGGCCGGGACGAAGCCATCGCTCTTCGAGCCTGCGGCACCCGTATCCGTTACCCGACGTATCCCAAACCTCGGGAGCACGTTGTGCTGTGACACCACAGAATCTTCGCCCCGAGTCGCGGCGGTCCCCCAGCCTGTAAAGAATGCTGGCGAACACGAAAGCAATTGTCCGCCTTGGCATAACAAGCTATACGGTGCGGACGGGGACGACTGGAAAGAAGTAGCTTGTGGTACTGCTGTGGGTCGTAATCGTGGCCATTGTCGTGGTCCTGCTCGGCGGTGCGGCCGCAGCCATGGTGTGGGATCCCAACTCCCGCCGGTATTCACGGGCATCACACGATCGCACGGCGATGTCGGCCTCGAACATGCAAGCGCAACCCAATAATTGGCCCCGCCAGCCTTGAGGAATCACGCCCAGTACGCGCACTGCGTAGCCTTCTGGTGTCCGCGTTCGCATTCCTCTCACAGCCGGTCGAATAGCTTCCCCCACGGCGTGGGATACGCCCTTCACATCTGAACAGCCGAGAACGCCAGCAGGCACAATATCGAGCCGGTGATCGCCATTACCTTGCCTTTTCGCAGCCCGACGCAGCCGAGAACGCCGAAGATGAGGCCGGGCAACGCGAACACGTATGCCAGGTACTGCCGACCACGTAGCGGCCGGGGCGCCGGGCGGTCACGCGGTGCGGCGGGAGCGGGCCAAAGCTAGCCAGCCGAGGACCGTGGCGATCAACCCGATGACCAGGGCCGCGAAGCCACCGACGATTCCGCCGCCGGTGCCGGGACCACCGTCGGCGGCGGCCACGACCAGACCACCGAGGACCACTCCGGTCAGCCCCGCAACCAGGGCCACGATGGCCCTCTTATTCCCGGTGCGGCTGCCGTTACGACCGGCCGGGCGCGCCACGGCCAGACCACCGATGACCGCACCGCCCAACGCCACCAGTGCGGCCACGGCGCCCACGAGTCGCCCGGTGGTCAGGGAGTATGGATCGGCGGCGGCAGACTGGGCCGAGACGTACGCGGCCGCCGGCGCGGCAAGCGCGAATTCTGCGAGCAGAGCGGCTGCCGCGACGGCAATCAGGTGACGGACGGACATGAGGCGCTTCTCCTTCTACGAGTGGAACTGGCTTGATCATGTCCGGTGGACCCACCGCCGGTCGTCCTCCCGCCGTGGTCGATTCGCACTGCTGCCGATGCGGTAGTCGGCTGCCGTGGATGCCGCGGGAGCCAGGAAGATACCGCGCCTGCGGTAGGCGGACGATCATCTGTGCGCGGGATTCGCCCGCGCGAACATCCGGCTAGGGTGCACGCATGCACAGAGGACGGGTCGGAGACTGGGCGATCGCCATTGGTGTGGCGGCGATCCTGCTGGTCGTCGGGCTGTCCAAGCAGCACTCCCCCACGGATCTCGACCCACTGGGCTACGCGTTGCTGATAACCGGCGGTCTGGCATTGGCCGCCCGCCGCTGGGCTCCGGTCCCCGTGCTGGCGGTGACGGGGTTGTGCGCGCTGGGTTATCAGGCGGTCGGTTTCGACGTGCCCGCCGTCGCGTTTCTGGTCGCGGTGTACGCCGCCGTGCGGGCGGGGCATCGCATGATCACGGTGGCGGCGTCGGTGACCTTGCTGGCCGCTCTCCCGTTCGCGGTCCTGGCCTCCTTGCACGATCTGGGCGAGGCGTTCGCGCAGGCCCGAGGCGCTCTCGAGCTGGCGTGGTTGATCGCGGCGGGCGCGGCGGGGGAAGCGCTGCGGCAGGCCGAGCGGCGGGCGGACGAGGCCGAGCGCACCCGGGAGGAGACCGCCCGCCGCCGCGCCGACGAGGAGCGGCTGCACATCGCGCGAGAGCTGCACGATTCGCTCACGCACCAGATCTCGGTCATCAAGGTGCAGTCCGAAGCCGCCGTCCACGTGGCCCGCAAGCGGGGCGAAGAGGTCCCGGAGGCTCTGCTGGCGATCCGGGAGGCCGGTCGGGAGGCGGCCCGGGAACTGCGAGCGACCCTGGAGGCGCTGCGCGACGACGGCAAAAGCCCGCCGCATGGGCTCGCCCACCTGCCGGACCTGGTGCAGCGGGCCCGTTCGACCGGTCTGGACGCGACGCTGACGATCGAAGGACAACGCCAGGACGTGCCCGCCGCGGTGGACCGGACCGTCTACCGGATCGTTCAGGAGTCGCTGACCAACATCACCAGGCACGCCGCCGCGGCGACGGCGTCGGTCCGGATCGACTACCGCCCTGACGCCCTGGTCGTACAGGTCGATGACGACGGCAAGGCCACCGCGGACACCCCGGTGGTGCCCGGCGTAGGGCTGCTCGGGATGCGGGAACGGGTCAGCGCCCTCGGCGGCCGCCTGCGGGCAGCACCGCGCCGCCAAGGCGGCTTCTCCGTACAAGCCGAGCTACCCGTGGACCGCACGTCATGATCCGTGTCCTGCTGGTCGACGACCAGCCGCTCATTCGCAGCGGATTCCGCGCGCTCCTCGAGCTCGAGGACGACATCGAGGTGGTGGCCGAGGCCGCCGACGGAAGCGAAGGGCTGGCGCTGGCCAGGCAGCACCTGCCCGACATCGCGCTCATCGACATCCAGATGCCGGTCGTCGACGGCATCGAGGCCACCCGGCGCATCGCCGCGGATCCGGCCCTGGCCGGAGTGCACGTCGTCATCCTGACCAACTACGGCTTGGACGAGTACGTCTTCAACGCGCTGCGCGCCGGGGCCGCCGGATTCCTCGTCAAGGACATCCACCCGGATGACTTCCTCCACTCCGTGCGCGTCGCCGCCCGCGGCGATGCCCTGCTCGCACCGTCGATCACCCGCAGGCTGATCAATCGGTACGTCACCCAGCCGCCCGGCCCGCGCACCGGCACGGGGCTGGACGAACTGACCAATCGCGAACGCGAGGCCGTGGCCCTGGTCGCGCAGGGCCTGTCCAACGACGAGATCGCCGACCACATGGTGATCAGTCCGCTGACGGCGAAAACCCACATCAACCGAGCCATGACCAAGCTGAACGCCCGCGACCGCGCCCAACTCGTGGTCTTCGCCTACGAATCCGGCCTGGTGGTCCCACGTGAATCCGGATCGAGTTTCGGGTCCTGACCCGTTCGTTTCCGGACATCCGCGAGATGCCTGGCGCCCGAGCGGTTTACGCGTGCCAGCCCAAACCCGCGAGGACGATGTCCAGGCCCGCACGGAATTCGGTTTCCGGATCGCTGTCGACGGCGGCGCGAGAGATCTCGATCAGCTTCGCGAACCGGTCGGACGGCAGCACCGCGATTCGGTCGGTGATGGACGTGAGGTCGTCGCCGCGCTCGGTCGAGAGCGGGCCGGTGAGTTCGGCTTGCGCGAATCCGGTGATGAACGCGGACACCGCGCGGAAGGCGACGAGTAGTTCCCCGTCGGATCGGCCACTGCGGGCCAGAGCTCGCAGCAGCGCCTCCGCGGGCGCGAGAGTCGTTTCGTCGACACTGCGCCGGGTCAGGATCAGCGGGATAGCGTGCGGATGGGCACGTACGGTGCGCCAGAGTCCTTCCGCGATCGCGGTTACCTCCTGCCCCCACTCCGCATCCGGCTCGACGGTCCACCGCGCTTCGGACATCACGGCTTCGGTGACGAGATGCTCGAGCCCCTCGCGCCCGTCGACGTAGTTGTAGATCGTCATCGCACCGGTGCCCAGTTCGGCAGCGAGGCTGCGCATCGTGAGCCCGGTGAGTCCGTGCTGGTCGACCAGCGCAAGAGCCGCGGCCCGCAGTTGCTCATGGGTGAACTTCCTGGGCGCAGGCAAGACCCCTCCTTGTTTAAGTACGTCGTACGTGTTTAACTGTCACCGTTAACGTACAACGTACTTGAATCGAGGTGTGATGACCATCCGTACCAGCTTTCCCTCCGGTCGTGACGAGTGTGCGGCCTGGCTGACCCTGCCGGACGGGCCGGGACCGCATCCTGTGGTCGTGCTGGTGCACGGCGGTGGCGCGACGCACGAGATGATGCTCGGCCAATACGAGAAGTGGTTCTCCGAGGCCGGGCTGGCCGTGGTGGCCTTCGACTTCCGTCACCTCGGCGAATCGGGTGGGCAACCGCGGCAGCTGGTCAGCCAGCGCCGTTACGCCCGCGACGTCGACTCCGCACTCGCCTTCGTCCGATCCCGTCCCGAACTCGACTCGACCCGAGTCGCGCTGTGGGGAACGTCTTTCGGCGCCAGCCACGTGGTCGCCGCCGCGGCCCGCCATCCCGAGCTGGTCGCGGCAGTCGTGCAATGTCCCGTCCTCAGCGGGCGGGCCGTCGTCGCCCGAGCAGGAGTGCGGCATCTTCACCGGTTCACCGTGCCGATACTGTCCGATCTCGTTCGCGCCACACTGCGTCTGCCACGGCGGTACGTTCCGCTGGTCGGCAAGCCGGGTGAGTTGGCGTTCGTCAACCAGCCTGGCGCGCTGGAGGGCTGGCAGTCTGTGACGCCGCCGGGCTACCGGTTCGACAACCGGATCACGGCAGCATCGGGGCTGGGCATGCTGTTCTACAACGCCGCGGCGGCGGCCTCGCGGGTGCGGTGCCCGTTGCTGATCTGCGCGAGCGACCGCGAGAACCTCATCGATCCCGCGATCGTGGAGCGAGTCGCCGCGACGGCGCCCGCGGCCGTCCTCGAGCACTACGACGCCGACCACTTCACCGTCTACCATCCGCCGCAGGTCGAACGGATCGTCGCCGATCAGATCACCTTTCTTCGCACCCACCTGCGGCCGGGCGTGTGACGAGAGGTGATGACCGTGCAACGGATTCACGACCTTCTCGCGAGCGCCGCCGACGCCGCCTCGTCATCCGTGGGATGGGTCTTCAAGGATCGGGAATGGACCTTCCGCGAGATGAATGAGCGGTCCGATCGGATCGCGGCGGGACTGCTGCGCAAGAGGATCAGGCCCGGCGACCGCGTTGCCGTTCTCAGCACGACGACACCCGACTGGATCGCCGTGTACTTCGCGGCGGCCAAAATCGGTGCGGTCCTGGTGGGGCTGAGTGTGCGCTACCGGGAAACCGAGCTCGCTCATATCATCAGCGATTCGGGTGCGCGCATGGTGATCACCGTGCCGTCCCATGAGGGCACCGACTTCCTCTCGGTCCTCGCGAAGCTTCGTCCCGGCCTTCCACAGCTGGAAACCGTGGTGACCTTCGGCGAAGGAGGCGACGCGACGTTCGATGAGCTGCTGGAGGCGCCAACCGGCGACCGACGACTCGCCGAAGCCGAGGCGGCGGTCACCCCGCTCGACCCGGTCATGATCATCTACACCTCGGGGACAACCGGGAAACCCAAGGGCGCGACCCTCACCCACGGCAGTCAGCTCGCCGCGGCGCAAGCCCAGGCGCGGCACATGCGGCTGCACAACCGCGACGTGCTCCCGGCCGCGGTCCCGCTCAACCACGTCAGCGGAATAACGTGTTGCGTGCTGGCCGCCCTCGTCGCACACGCCCGCGTGATCCTGCTGGAGACCTTCGATCCTCGCGAGATCGCGGCTCTCTTCGGGACTGCTGATCTCACCCTCTGGCTCGGGGTACCCACGATGCATACGCTGCTGCTCAATCGCCCGGAACTCGACATGGTCG
The DNA here is from genome assembly GCF_000308755.1 of Nocardia pneumoniae NBRC 100136. Lineage (GTDB taxonomy): Bacteria > Actinomycetota > Actinomycetes > Mycobacteriales > Mycobacteriaceae > Nocardia > Nocardia pneumoniae. Next base: position 92,499 of record NZ_BAGF01000041.1, on the reverse strand, counting down.
ACACATCGAAGGTGCGGCTGGTCGTCACCGGGGGCGCCAACGCCGAACCCTCCTTGCTCGAGCGGCTCACCACCAGATTTCCGAACGCCACCGTGATGAACCTTTACGGGCTGAGTGAAACCTCCGGAGCGGTCGTCATGACCTCTTGGGACGACGACCGCGATACCCTCGCGCACTCGATAGGGCGGCCGCTCGCAGGTGTGGAGATGAAAATCGCCGACAGCGCCGGAATCGAAGTTCCGATCGGGCAAACCGGCGAACTCCTGGTCCGTTCCCCGTCGCTCATGGGCGGTTACCGCAACATGCCGCACGAGACCGCCGACGTGATCGACGAAGGCTGGCTGCACACCGGTGACATGGCCTGCGTGTCCACACAGGGCTCGATCGCGTTGCGGGGGCGGGCCAAAGAGATGTTCGTCCAAGGTGGGTTCAACATCTACCCGGTCGAAGTGGAAAACGTCCTGACAGCACATCCCGCCGTCGTCATGGCGGCCGGAGTCGGTGTTCCCGACCCCGTTCTGGGCGAGATCGGCCGCTACTATGTCGTTCTCGCTCCGGGCGCCGAGACCGCCGAAGGGGATCTCAAAGCCTTCTGTGCCGCACGCATAGCCGACTACAAGGTCCCGAAAGAGATCATGATTCGAGAGGAGCTACCGCTCACCCCGGCTGGCAAGATTCAGAAATCCAGTCTGGACAGCAACCCCCGATCGACACCATCGAGGTGAAGTCACTGGAGGACATGCGGGGGCGTCACGCCAACCCGTCGGCGGCCGATTCGCGCAGCTCCGGCGGCAGCGACTCGTCGGCTGCGAGGGCCTCGCGGCTGCGTGGCACGACGTCGTACCAGCGCAGCAACCACACCGCTGGCTCGCCAGCGGTGAGGCGCCGCGCGTACTTCTCGGCCAGCTCGATCGCCCAGGGGGCTCGGCGTTGCCCGCACGCAACTGTATGAGCAAGAGGCCGAACGCACCTCCGGAATGACCGACGCGGAGTTCTGGCAGGCGCAGGTCCCCATGCTGGAACAGGCCATGGCCAGCGGCCGCTACCCCGTCATGGCCGCCCTGTCGGCCGACGCGTTCTCCCCCGACTTCGACCACTTCGCCTTCGGCCTACAGCGGATCCTCGACGGGCTGGAACACTATGCCGCCCGGCGTGATAGGCCTGAGCCACCCGCACCGTAAGCGCCTTCCACCCGGCCACGACATCCTCACTCGCCCGGCCTATGAGTGGCACACGGTTGCGGCAAAACGCGAGTAAGCCGCTCCGTCGTGTGCCACTCGTCGGGCCCACCCGCCCTGCGCCACGATCGGCGCGCTGCTGGGCCGCACAAGCGCTATGCCGCACGGACCGTGAGTGTTTCACGCCCGGCGGCGACCGCGACGTGTGCGACGGCGGCGTCGAGGCCCCGCTTCGGTAGCGGAGATCCGTCGAACATGGTGATCTCGACGGCGTCGTCGGTGAGTTCCCAAGTGCCGACGATGCGTCCGCCCACGACGACGATCGGTGCGATCCACCCCGCGGTTCGGCTCACATTCGAGCGGTGCGCGGCTGGCAGCAGCATCGTGTCGCCGGTGCCCGGACCCAGCACGTACTGATCGAAAGCGCCGAGCAGGTGCACCGACGTGTTCGGCGCGGCGGCGGCGAGCGCGTCCACCTGGTCGGTCGGCAGGAAGGCGCGGCGGCCATCGACGTCGACCTCGGTGAGCCGGTCGCCCAGGTCGGCGAACCACCGCCGCACCGTGGTCTTGCGCAGGCTGTTGCGGGTGAGCCAGGCGTCGAACGTCTCCGGCGTCGCCGGGCCGTAGGCGCCCAGGTAGGCGAGGATCGCCAGCGGTGCCGCGGCGTCCGGCTCCGGTAGACCCGGCCAGTCGCGGACGAGATGGGCGGGGCTGGTGAACGTCACCTTGGCGCCCCGAGCCGGACCGTGGCACAGCGCGCCCTGCCAGGCCAGCGGTTTGAGCAACGCGCCCCAGCCCGAACGCAATTCCGCACCGAGCCGATGAAATTCGGGATCGGCGACCAATGCCTCCACCAACTCCTCGCGGGTGAGCACCGCACCGTCGAGCACCTCGGCGACCGCCTCGGTCAGCGCGGCGACCTCCGCGGGTGAGGCGCCGAAGTTCTTCTGCCAGGACGGCTTCTCCCACGTACGTGCCGAACCGATGAGCGCGAGGCAGGCGGCGGCCAGCGCGGGGGTCAGCGCGTGCAGGGTGCCGCGCATCGCCCAGGTCTTCATCAGCGCGCCCTCGTGGAGAGCGCCGACGAGCGCGCCCGGCTGCGGCTTCGTACTGCGCAGCGCGACAGCCAGTTCCGCGGCGGAAGTGACCTGGGCCTGCACCCCGCACAACCGCTGGGCGATCTCGACCGCGCCCTGGTCCGCACGGGACTGCACATATTGACGGTTCAGCCGCCACGCGAAAACCTGGTCCCAGCCGACCCGCACTCGTTCTCCTGTTCCACTCAGCTCAGCAGCGCACCGAAACCGGCGACGACCGTGACCGTCAGCGCCGACCCGGTCATCGTCATCGCGATCACGCCGACCAGCGCGGTGCTGGTGGTGACCCATCGGAGCACGCCAACGGGGTCGGCCAGTCGCTCGGCCCGCGCCAGCACGGCAGTGCCCGCGGCGGCCAGCGCGCCCGACGGCGCGGGCTCGGCGATTCCGACGATCGCCAGCAGCCCGCCCAGCAACGAAAGCGAGCCGTGTTCGCCGACGGCCTTGTCGTCGGCGCACATCTCCAGCAACCGCCCGATCTCGGCCGCGCCGCCGGTGAACAACCGCAGGCCGGGCAGGGTGGTGGCGATCGCTCGCAGCACCGCGGTCAACGCCGCGTGCCTGCCGGACAGGTGCGCGCGTTCGTGGGCGAGCACCGCGGCGAGCTGATCCGCGCTCAGCGCGTCGAGCGCGGCGGTGGTGACCACGATGGTGTCCGGACCGGGCACGCAATACACTTGGCGCTCCGGCGAATCCAGCACGACGGCACCGATTCCCGGCACCCTCCTGCCGACCAGGCGTACCGCGCGCGCGTGGACGCTGGTCCGCCTGCGCATCTGCACCGCCACCCGCGCCGCGCGCACGACCAGCGCGACCGTGCCGGTTGCCACCAGCGCCGCCGCCGCGAAGGTGGCCGCCCGGGTGGCCGCCGCGCCGTGCAGGTGCATCGGCGTCCACAGGAACGCGAAGCAGGACCGCAGCGCGTCCTTCGGATGTCCCCAGTAGGTGGCGAATTCGACGGTCACCAGCATCGCCGCGATCCCCCACGCGCTGAGCGCGCCGACGATCGCGACCAGCCAGGCGAGCACGCCCAAGCGCGGCGCGATGCCGCGATGGGTCAGACTGCGCAGCACGGGCGGACCGAGCGTCGCCACCGCGCTGCCGTACAGCATCAGCGCAATGACCAGGCTCACGGTACTTCTGGTGTCTTGCGGGCGGCCAGTCTGCGCAGCGCCGCCCGCAACCCGGCCGACTCCTCGGCGCTGATCCGATCGACGAAATGACTGAGCACCAGGTCCGAGCGTCCGCCGGAGCCGAGTGCCTCCAGCATGAGCCGGGCGCTGTGCTCCTCTCTGGTGAGCGTCGGCCAATATCGATAGGCTTTGCCCGCGCGCTCACGCGCCAGCCAGCCCTTGCGATGGAGGTTGTCCATGGTCGACATGACCGTGGTGTAGGCGATGTCCCGCTGAGCCGACAGTTCGTCGAAGATCTCGCGCACCGTTGTGTCCTCTGCGTCCTGATCCCAGATGCGGTCCATGATCACCGCCTCCAAGTCCCCGAATCCACGCACCATACCGACTCCCTCATCCGCGCTGTGCCCTGTCGTGGGGACAGGGTACCGGCCAGGGCCGATTACTACGTAGATAAGTAGTAGGTCCATGCGCCCCGGATGAATCCGGCTCAGCTCTTGGCGAGCGCTTCGCGGCGGATCCACTGGAGCAGAGTCGGGTTGTCGACGGTGGTGACGACACTGACGGTCCTGCGGACGTAGCGGTCGTCTTCCAGCAGGGCCAGCATGCTCGCGGCCAGGTCCACCCGGGCGGTGAACCTGCCGTCGGCGTGGCCGTCGACGACGGTGTAATCGGTGACCTCCGGTAGGTGGTAGAGCGCGCTCGGGCGCACGATCGTCCATTTCAGGTCGCTGGCCCGGATCAGCCTTTCCATCCGCCGCATGTCGTCGTACAGCGTCTTAGCCAGCACCTGCGTCACGTATGGCAGGAATACCCGGTTGAACAGGAACCCGCCATCGGAGTAAGGGTGCGGGTCGACGCCGCTCGAGCTGACCACGGCGAGCCGACGCACCCGATGCCGTTGCATCGCGGCGACGATATTGGCCACACCGTCCGAATAGGTGCTGATCGGTTCCTTCCCCGCGGGCACCCCGAGCGTCGACAACACCGCATCCCGTTCCGCCACGGCGGCGTCGACGGCGGCCGCATCGAGCACGTCCGCGCCAACTACCTCGAGCCGAGGGTGGCGCAGCGGAAAGGAGTCCGGCCTGCGGGTAACCGCGGCGACTTGATGTCCGGCGGCGAGCGCCCGGCCGGTCAGCAGGCGGCCGGTGGGGCCATTGGCTCCGAAGACTGTGATTCGCATGACGAATGTCCTTTCCTGTTACGGCCGAGTGCGTGCCTGTCGTTCGTCAGAAGCTGGATACGCCCGCGCGGGCGGTGGAGAACGCGCTGTGCACGCCCATTTCCGAGAGCACGACCGCGCTCCGACCGGCGAGGCAGGCCCGCCGGACGGTGTCGTCGTCGACGATCTCGACTGTCAGCCGCTCCTGTCCGGCGCGCACGGGCCGATACGCTCTCTCGGACTTGGCCGTCCGGTTCGCTAGGAGCGTGCCCGCGTAGCCGCTGCCGATTACTACGACCTTCATGTCGATCTCCTGTCTCGGTAACTGGACGAACACAAGTAGCCGGGGACCGTGTCCTTGTGACAGCGCGATTACGTGACGAGCGCCACAGCCGGTTCCGGTCACAAATCGACTGGGAGCGGCCACTTATGCAGGACACGGTGGAAAGCCCACAGGCAGGAGCGAAATCATGAGGGACAGCGACCGCATCGACCCCGCCACGGAGGCGTTCGTCGCACACCGCAACCTGCTGTTCACGATCGCCTACGAGATGCTCGGCTCGGCCGCCGACGCCGAAGACGTGCTGCAGGAGACCTGGTTGCAGTGGGCGCACATCGATCGCGACACGGTGCGAGATCAGCGGGCCTTCCTGGTCCGGATCACCACCCGCCAGGCGATCAGGCGGCTACGCATGCTGGACCGCCGAAAGGAGTCCTACGTCGGCCCGTGGCTGCCCGAACCGCTGCTCACCGCACCCGACGTGGCCGAGGACATCGAGCTGGCCGACAGCGTCTCGATGGCCATGCTGCTGGTGCTGGAGACACTCACCCCGACCGAGCGAGCGGTGTTCGTGCTGCGCGAGGTGTTCGATCTGGACTACGACGAAATCGCCGAAGCCGTCGAGAAGACCCCGGCCGCGGTCCGGCAGATCGCCCACCGCGCGCGAGTGCACGTCGCCGCGCGCCGACCGCGCGGGGTCGTCTCCGCGGCCGAGACCCGAGAGGCACTCGACGCGTTCCACCAGGCGGTCGAAACGGGTGACCTGCAACGCCTGCTCGACATGCTCGCCCCGGACGTGGTGTTCCTGGGCGACGGCGGTGGAGTCAAGCAGGCGCTGGTGCGGCCCGTCGCGGGGGCCGACCGGGTGGCTGGCCTGCTGGCCGGCGGCTCGCGCTGGATGGGCGGCGAGGCCTCGGCCGAGCCGGTACAGGTCAACGGCTGGCCGGCGCTGGTCATCCGGCTCGACGGGGAGATCGACGGCGTCGTGGCGATACGGATCGACGACGGCTTGGTCACCGGTCTCTACTTCGTGCGCAATCCCGAGAAGCTGTCGCATGTCGCGCGGGAAACCGCCGTGAGCCGCTGAAACCGGAGTTCATGCGGCCAACCTTGACGCAGCGGACCAGGCCTATGCGAACATATGTTCGTGTCCGATACGCGCTACTCCCGATCCGGTAGGCCCCGGATTGCCGCGCGGGCGGAGGCATCGATCCTGCATGCCGATCTCGACTCGTTCTATGCCTCGGTCGAGCAGCGCGACGACCCGTGCTTGCGCGGAAGGCCGGTGATCGTCGGCGGCGGCGTGGTGCTGGCGGCCAGCTACGAAGCGAAGGCGTTCGGCGTGCGCACGCCGATGAACGGCGGTCAGGCGCGCCGGTTGTGCCCGCAGGCGATCGTGGTGCCTCCGCGCATGTCCGCCTACGCCGAGGCGAGCAAGGCGGTTTTCGAGATCTTTCGCGACACGACTCCCGTCGTGGAGGGCATCTCGATCGATGAGGCGTTCCTCGATGTCGGCGGGCTGCGCCGGATCGCGGGTGAGCCGGTGACCATCGCGGCGAAGCTGCGCGCGGAGGTTCGCGAGCGGGTCGGCTTGCCCATTTCGGTGGGCATCGCGCGCACGAAGTTCCTCGCGAAGGTGGCCAGCGCCGTCGCGAAACCCGACGGGTTGCGGCTGGTGCCGCCGGACGGCGAACTGGATTTCCTGCATCCGCTGCCGGTCGAAAGACTCTGGGGCGTCGGCGATGTCACCGCCCGCACGCTGCACGAGCACGGGATCACCCGGGTCGGTCAACTGGCCGAGCTGGGCGAGAGCCCGCTGCGGGCGATCCTCGGCGCCGCCGCTGCCCGCCATCTCTACGCGCTGTCCTGGGCGCGCGACCCGCGCCGGGTCGAGACCGGCAGGCGCCGCCGCTCGATCGGCGCCCAGCGCGCTCTCGGCCGCCGCCACCGTCCGCCCGACGAGATCGAGGCCTACCTGCACGGCCTGGCCGATCGGCTGGGCAGGCGGCTGCGCGCCGCCGACCGGCTGTGCCGAACCGTGGTGCTGCGTATGCGCTTCGACGATTTCACGCGCGCCACCCGCTCACACACCCTCGCCGAGGCCACCGACCACACCGACACGATCCTGTACGCCGCCCGCGGCCTGCTGTCCGGGGCCATGCCGATGATCCAGGAGCGCGGCCTGACGCTGATCGGCCTCGCGCTGACCAACCTGGACGACGCCGACACCGTCCAACTTGCCCTCCCCTTCGAGCCCCGCGCCGCGAACACCCTCGACGCGACCCTCGACGACCTGCGCGAACGCTTCGGCTCCAGCGCCGTCACCCGCGCCGCCCTGCTCAACCGCGGCGAGGGCATCTCGGTCCCCCTGCTCCCCGACTGACGGGTCCGACCGCTCAGCCGTCGAGTTCCGCGAACGACATCGATGCTGGAAAAGGGCTTTCCAGGATCAGCAGGTCCTGATGGGTATCGACAAGCCGATAACTCCGACTGGCCCAATCCAGCCGGTACTCCTGGATCACCTTGATGTACAGATTCGCGTCCAGATGAACGACGAGATACACCGGGATGCCTTCGTAGGCGTACTCGGCGAGCTTATCGACGGTGTCGGTGTACACCGATCCCGGCGAGACAACCTCGACCACCAGCAGCGCGTCACCGGTCGTCAGCTTTGTTCCGCGTTCGATACAGCGGTAGACCGTGACGTCCGGGCGCCGGAACGAGAAGGCGTTCGCGTGATCTCGCCGCCTGGTGAAATGCACGTCGACGTCGGTCGAGACCCGCGTGCATGGATCCGCGGGTTTCGCCGCCTCGAGCCGATTCGCCAGCCTGCGAGCGACATCGCTGTGTTCGGCGGACCCGCTCTGGCAGCGGATCACGTTACCGTCGATCACCTCGATCAGCTTGCGCAGGTCATCCGGCAGCAGGTCGTACTCCGCCTCGGACAACTCCAGTGCGCCTGGATCGTCGGCCCACGCCGGTAGAACGCTCACTGGTCGCCTCACTCGGGACTCGGCCGGTATGTCACCGGTCATGCTACGCGGTTCGACCCGGCGAACCGCGTCCGTCCGGTCCGTCGCCGCTCAGTACGAACGCTTCGGTCGCTTGTCCATCAACCGGAGGATCAGCGGGGTGAAGATCAGCTGCATGGCCAGCTCCATCTTGCCGCCGGGCACCACGATGCAGTTCGTCCGCGACATGAACGAGTCGTGCAGCATCGACAGCAGGTAGGGGAAGTCGATGACCTTCGGGTCGGCGAACCGGATCACCACGAAGCTCTCGTCCGCCGTCGGAATGCTGCGCGCGATGAACGGGTTCGAGGTGTCCACGGTGGGCACGCGCTGGAAGTTGACGTAGGTGCGGGAGAACTGCGGGCAAATATAGGTCACGTAGTCCGGCATCCGCCGCAGGATGGTGTCGATCACCGCCTCGCTGGAGTATCCGCGCTCGGTCTTGTCCCGGATCACCTTCTGAATCCACTCCAGGTTGATGATCGGCACCACGCCGACCAGCAGATCGGTGTACCGGGCCACATCCACCGTCGAGGTGACCGCGGCGCCGTGCAGGCCCTCGTAATACAGCAGGTCACTGCCCGGCGCCAACTCCTCCCACGGGGTGAAGGTCCCCGGTGGCTGCCCGTACGGCTTGGCCTCCGCCTCGTCGTGCAGATACCGGCGCACCGTCCCGACCCCGGTCTCGCCGTAGTCGCGAAACAGCGTCTCCAGTTCCTTCAGCAGATTGGCCTCCTCGCCGAAATGCGAGAACCGCAGATTGTTGTTCTGCTCCGCCTCGGCCATGGCCAGCTTCATCTCGTTGCGGTCGTAGCGGTGGAACGAGTCGCCTTCCACGATGGCCGCGTTGATGCCCTCGCGGCGGAATATCTCCTGGAATGTCCGTGTCACGCTGGTCGTTCCGGCGCCGGAGGACCCGGTGATCGCGACGACGGGATGCTTGACCGACATGGATTCTCCTGTTCAGCGTCGAGCCGGACGAAACAGCGACCGCGTCCCGAACAGCGAGGTGTCGAAGCTCGGCCCCTCATCGGGTTCGCGGTGGTAACGCTCGACGCGCTCGACTTCATTGCGGGAGCCGAAGATCAGCGGCACCCGCTGGTGCACGTGATCCGGAACCACCTCCAGCACCCGCTCGCTGCCGGTGGTCGCCGCGCCCCCGGCCTGTTCGACGATGAACGCGATCGGATTGGCGCCATAGAGCAACGCGACCCGCCCCGGACGCGCGGGCGGCCGCGTGTCACGCGGATACAGATAGACCCCGCCGCGGGTGAGGATGTGAAAGGTGTCGGCCACCAGCGACGCCACCCAGCGCATGTTGAAATCCCGGCCCCGAGGACCGTCCACACCGTCCAGGCACTCCTGCACGTAGCGGCGTACGGGCCGTTCCCAGAACCGCTCATTGGCCGCGTTGATCGCGAAACCCGACGTGTCCTCGGGGATGCGCATCCTCGGGTGGGTCAGCACGAACGCGCCGATCTCGCGATCCAGGGTGAACCCGTCCACCCCGCTGCCGGTGGTCAGCACCAGCATGGTCGCGGCCCCGTACAGGGTGAACCCCGCGCATACCTGCTCGACGCCCGGCTGCAGGAAATCGTCCGCCGTGGGAGCGCTCGCGGAGTCTTTGCCCCGCACCCGGGCGGGCGCGCGCAGCACGCTGAAGATCGTCCCCACCGGCAGGTTCACATCGATATTCGACGATCCGTCCAACGGATCGAACGCCAACAGGTACTTTCCGCGCCGATGGACGTCGGGCACCGGGTGAATCTCGCTGATCTGCTCCGACAGCAGGCCGGAAAGATGGCCGGTCCATTGGGTTTCGGCGACCATGATGTCGTTGGCGATCGCGTCCAGTTTGCGGTGCACGGTCGGCGGCAGATTGTCCGGTTCGGACGCGCCGAGCGATCCGACGATCGCGCCCCTGGTGACCTGATTGGCGACGATCTTCGTCGCGGTCGCGATCACGTTCACCAGGGCGGAGAACTCACCGGAGGATCCGGGATGGCGGTGCTCCTGCTCGATGGTGTAGCGGGTGAGGGTCTTCAGTCCTTCTGGCATTGCGCCTCGTTCTCATCACGTGGGAGCTCGCGCGGCAGGCCCGTCCGGTAGCTCGGTGTCGGTGAACACGCTGCTGCCGTAGACATCCCGGTCGGTCAGCGTGATCAAGTCGGTCTTGGTGAGCGGTCTTCGCAGCTCCACCAGGCGCTTCGCCTGGCGCAACCGGCAGCGGTCCAGCGCGTTGCGCACGCTGCGGGCGTTGGAGAAGCGGGGCCTGGCCATCCGGCGCTCCAGATACTCGCTGAACGCCACGCGCGCCGCGTTGTCGAAGCGGAAGTTCTCCGCGGCCACCATGAGCTCGGCGATGCCCATGAGTTCGGCATGGGTGTAGTCGGCGAACTCCAGGTGATGCGCCACCCGCGACGACAGCCCGGGATTGGCGGAGAAGAAGCGCTCCATCCGGTCGGGGTAACCCGCGAAGATCACCACCAGGCTGGCGCGCTCGTTCTCCATCTCCTGTAGCAGTATCTCGATCACCTCCTGCCCGTAGTCGCGTTCGTTCTCCGGCCGGAACAGGTAGTAGGCCTCATCGATGAACAGCACGCCACCGGCCGCCTTGGCCAGCGCCTCCTTGGTCTTCGGCGCGGTGTGCCCGATGAACTGGCCGACCAGGTCGTCGCGAGTCACGGTGTGCACCTTCGGCTTCCGGATATAGCCGAGCGCGTGCAACATCTCGGCCATGCGCAGCGCCACCGTGGTCTTGCCGGTGCCGGGGCCGCCGGTGAAGCTCATGTGCATCGTCGGCCGGGAGGACGTCAGCCCGAACCGCTGCCGGGCCCGATCGATCAGCAGCAGCGCCGCGATCTCCCGCACCCGCCGCTTTACCGCGGCCAGCCCGATCAGTTCGGCATCCAGTCTGCGTAGCGTCTCCTCGACGTCGTGGCCCGCGATATCGGCCGACAGATCCAGTACCGCGTCCGCGCCGAGGATCTCCGGCGCCTCCGGTTCGGCGGGCGCCGTCCGCACCGCGCCGGGAGCGTCGGCCCCCGGCCGGTGCAGACGGAATCCGGAGCCGTTGCGCTCAGCCGCCATACCGGTCTCCCGGACGGACGGTGGTCGCATACGAGTGCAGGCCGTACTTCTGCTGGCGGTCCGGGCCCTCGGTGCGGGTCAGCAGGAAACCGGGTTCGTCGGGCGGGCGCTGCACCAGGAAGCTCAGCGCCGTTGTCTGCCTGGTGTAGCGGGCGTCGTAGGCCAGCACCCGCACGTAGTGCCGCGGGAAAGTCGCCCGGCAGGCGTTGATCTCGGCGAGCACGCCGTCGGGCTCGTCCAGGTCGAACAGCGGCAGTCCCCACATCTCCCAATAGGCGTTGCGCGGATGCGGATCGTCGGTGTACTCGATGGACACCGGCCAGCCGTTGAGCAGCGCGTAGCGCACCTGGGCGGCGATCTGCTCGTCGGTCAGCGGCGGCAGGTAGGAAAACGTTCCGTGACGCAAGTACATGGCTTGTCCTCCCAGGGTTCTCAGCGGCTGGCCGTCGGCACGGCGTCCGGCGCGTCGGTGGAGGTGTAGTCGAAGGTGACATCGCCCCAGGTCGCCAGCGCCACATCGAGCGGACGGCAGATCTCGGCCGCCTTCCGCAACACCTCCGGCCCTTCCTTCAGCAGGTCGCGGCCTTCGTTGCGGGCCTGAACGACCGCCTCCAACGCCACTCGGTTCGCCTCCGCGCCCGCGGCGATGCCGAGCGGATGCCCGATCGTGCCGCCACCGAACTGCAACACCACGTCGTCGCCGAACAGGTCGAGCAACTGGTGCATCTGGGCGGCGTGAATGCCGCCGGAGGCCACCGGCATCACGCCGGGCAGGCTCGCCCAGTACTGGTCGAAGAAGATCCCGTTGGCCGGTTGGGTGCGAATGTGGTTCTCCCGCAACGTGTCATAGAACCCTTTGGTGGTGGCGGGATCGCCTTCCAGCTTGCCGACCACGGTGCCGGCGTGCAGATGGTCGACGCCGATCAGCCTGCACCACTTGGCCAGCACCCGGAAGCTCACGCCGTGCGTCTTCTGCCGGGTATAGGTGGAGTGCCCCGCGCGATGCAGATGCAGCAGCACGCCGTTGCGCCGCGCCCAGTGCGACATCGACTGCATCGCGGTGAAACCGACCGTGAGGTCCATCATGATCACGACGCTGCCCAGTTCCTTGGCGAACTCGGCGCGCTCGTACATCTCCTCCATCGACGCCGCGGTCACATTGAGGTAGTGCCCCTTGATCTCGCCGGTCTCGGCCATCGCCCGGTTCACGCCCTCCATCGCGAACAGGTACCGGTCGCGCCAGCGCATGAACGGCTGCGAGTTGATGTTCTCGTCGTCCTTGGTGAAATCCAGCCCGCCCTTACACGCCTCGTAGATCACCCGGCCGTAATTGCGCGCGGACAGACCGAGTTTCGGTTTCACCGTCGCACCCAGCAGCGGTCTGCCGTACTTGTTGAGGTATTCGCGCTCCATCACCGTGCCGTGCGGCGGCCCTTGGAACGTCTTGACGTACGCCACCGGGATCCGCATGTCCTCCAGCCGCAGCGCCAGCAGCGGCTTGAAACCGAACACATTGCCGATGATCGACGAGGTCAGGTTGGTGATCGACCCTTCCTCGAACAAGTCGAGATCGTAAGCGATGTAAGCGAAGTACTCCCCCGGACGTCCGGGCACCTCGTCGATGCGATAGCACTTGGCCTGATACCGCGAATGCGCGGTCAGCCGGTCGGTCCACACGACCGTCCACGTGGCCGTGGAGGATTCACCGGCCACCGCGGCCGCCGCCTCGATCGGGTCGACGCCGCGTTGCGGCGTCACCCGGAACACGGCGAGCACGTCGGTCTCCGACGGCTGGTAGTCGGGGGCGTAATAGCCCATCGACGCATAGGATTGGACACCCGGATCCCAGCGGTCGCGTTCGGTTTCTTCGGCCATCGTTCCTCCTGCTGTTCCACTGCGGGACACCCGCACCCGGGCGAACGGGCGTGCCTTGGGATTTCCAGGATGACGGGACCGATACCGACAAACAATTTGATTGTTCCTGGCCACATTCAACGTATTCGTTGAGTTTGTTACCGTCATTCGATGGGTATGGTGAGCGCCGGGCGGATGGAAACATTCCTGGCCGTCGCCCGCCAGGGCAGCATTCGCCGGGCCGCGGCGCAACTGCACATCACCGAGGCGGCCGTTTCCGCGGCGGTCGCGCACATCGAGAAACAGCTGGGCGCGAAGCTCATCGCGAAAGCCGGGCGCGGCATCGCGCTCACCGAGGCCGGTCGCATCTACACCGAGTACTGCCGCGGCATCCTCGGACTGATGCAGGAGGCGCAGGCCGCCGTCCGTCGCGCGGAGACCGGGCGGCTGCGCATCGGCGTGGTCGCCACCGCGGGCGAGTACGTCTTGCTGCGCCCGCTCGCGTCGTTCCGCCGCCGGTTTCCCGACATCGAGCTGAGCCTGTCGGTGCATCCACGCGATGTGCTGTTCCTCGAATTGCAGCATCATGAAACGGATCTCGTCATCGCGGGGCGCCCGCCGCGCGGCACCGGACTGGTGGTGCGGGCCCGGCGCCCGAGCGGTCTGGTCGTGGTGGGCCTCCCCGAACTCGATCCGCTGCATGCCACCTGGCTGCTGCGCGGCCGCGGCTCCGGCACCCGCGAGGCCACCCTCGGCCTGCTCGACCAGCTGCGGATCGAACCACCCACCCTGACCCTCGGATCACACGGCGCGGTCTTGGCCGCCGCACGAGAAGGACTGGGCGTCACGCTGATTCACAGCGACGCGATCTCCCAGGACCTCGAGAACGGCGTTTTGCGCGTGCTCCCGGTCGACGGCACTCCGCTCGACCGCCCATGGCACGCGATCACCACCCGCGCACCGACCCCCACCACCCGCCTGTTCCTCACCCACCTGCTCGACCCCGCCGAGGTCGGACCCGACGCCTTCCATCCCCACTGACCCCAGCCCGCGGAAGAAAACCAGTGGCCCGGATATGACAAACTGGCCGCATGGCCGGAGGGAATGTACCGACCAATGTGTCGGACACCGCGCGCTGGGTCGCGGCGTATCGAGCGCGTGAGACGGCGCGCCCGGATGCTCTGTTCCGTGATCCACTGGCCGACCGGCTGGCGGGCGAACACGGCCACGCCATCGCCGACGCGGCCCCCTCCGTGATGCGCAACGGCTGGCCGATCGTCACCCGGACCAAACTGATCGACGACCTGATCGCGAAAGCGATCGCCGAAGGTTGCGACCGCGTGCTCAACCTCGCCGCCGGCCTGGACACCCGCCCGTACCGGCTCGATCTGCCCGCCGATCTCCTCTGGATCGAGGCCGACCTGCCCGAGATCGTCGCGGAGAAGGACAACGCGCTGGCCGGTGCGGCGCCGCACTGCGTGCTCGTCCGCCGAGCGGTCGATCTCGCCGACCGCGAGGCCCGTGCGAAGTTCCTCGACGAAGCGCTCGGCGCGGTCGGCCCGGTCACTGCGCGCGCGTCGAAGGCCCTGGTGCTCACCGAAGGGCTGCTGATGTATCTCGACCCGCCCACCGTCACCGACCTGGCGACCACGCTGGCGCGTCCCGAGATCGCTTGGTGGCTTCTGGACTTCAGCATGGGCATGCACAAGATGCGCACCGGCGACACCTTCGCCAACGCGCCGATGAAGTTCGAGCCGCCGAACGGCGTCCGTTTCTTCGAAGACCTCGGCTGGCAGCCGATCGAGCTGGAGAACCTGCTGCTGCACGCGCGCAAGTTCCGCCGGGCGCCCTGGTACCTGCGCCCCTTCACCTATCTGCCGCAGCCCGACCCGCGCAAACCCATGCGCAACCCATGGTCGGGGATCGTCCGCTTCCGCCACGCCTGAGCGCGGGCTGCGTCACCCAGTCGGGCGCGAACAACGCGACCGAGCCGTGCCAGCGCCCCAGGCTGCGCGCCTACAGCTGGCCATGGGGCGAGTCGAAGGTGAGAACACGTCCGCCGAGCTGGATTTGCGCGCCCGGCAACAGGGTGACCGGATGGCCGGGAATGGCCCGGATCCAGTCCGGACGGCCGGGCTGGCGGATGTGGGTGCCGTTGGTGGAGCCGCCGTCGACCACCGTCACATCCCAGTCGATGAGGCGGACTTCCGCGTGCGCCCGGGACATCCCGCCCGAGCTGTCGTCCAGCCGCACCGGGCGCGCGCCGCGCGCGACCGCCTCCGCGTACTCCGGTTCGCGCCCCAGAACGCAGTCGTTGTCCAGGACGAACGAGGTGCCGTCGTCCAGCAGCAGCACCCCCAGGGGCGGGCGCACGCCATCGGTCAGCACGCAGGTCAGCTGGTCCATGCGGATGCCGCAGACCGCGCAGAACGACACCCGCGGGTCGTTGTGATGATGCCGCGCGCATCGGAAGCCCGGCACGATCACCCGATGACCCAGTGTGTTCGCACCGGAGGACCCGAGTGCGTCGGCGACGACCTCCGCGGACGGCACCACGGTCTCGGCGAGGTTCGTGTCGTTGGCGATCGCGTAGTCCCGATCGTTGCGGTGCTCCGGCCGCATGCCGCCGCGCTCCGGCCGCGGCGGGATCGGCTGCGGCGGTACCGGCTGCGCCACCGGTGGCGTCATGCCCGCGCGAGACGCTCGCGCTTGGAGATCGACTTCCGTTGCGGCATCGCCCGAGTCGCCCTTCCGCAGGCTCATCTGTCGCGGCGGCGCTGGCATCTGCTCGAGACCTGGCGGCTCGGACTGGGACGATCCGGCCTCGGAGATCGGCTCGGCACTGAGCGGTGCTGACGCCGCTTCGTGCTCGGAGAAAGGGAGCGGTGCGGACACCGATTGGTCATCCCGGCTAGGGCGCGGTGTGGACGCCGCGTTCTGCTCGGGGACCGGGTGCGCTGTGGGCACTCGTTGGCGTCCGGACATCGGGCGCGGAGTAGACGCCGCTTTCCGCTCGCGGCCCTGGTATTCGGTGGACGACGGTTCGTGTCCGGGCATCGGACGCGGTGCGGACACGTCTTCATGTTCGGCGTCCGGGTGTGGTGCGGAACTATCGTGCGAGACCACGGCCGAGTCCGGTTCCGCGATCGGATGAGGTTTCGACGTGGTTCCCGCTTCGTCGGCGGTCGAGGGTTGCGCGCTCGGCTGCGGTTGCGCTGTCGGCTCGGTCTCGCCCGTCGAGTGCCCCGACGCCGCTCGGTGTCCGGACGCGCGATCTGACGCAGACCGATCCTCGCCCATGCGCGGTTCCGGCTGCGCATGCGACCCACCGATCGATGACGGTTCTCGGACGGGTGCGGCGGCGCGAGTTCCCGCCGACCCGGTGACACCACCCATCGCCGCTGCATCGGCTCCCTGCACGGCACCAGACCACAGCACAGCGCCCGACCCCGGCGCCGTTCCCGCTTCGAGCGCGAAGATCCCGCGCTCCGGCAGGGAGCCCGCACCGTGCCCCGCCTCGTCGACGAACAATCCCGCCCCCAGGCCGGGCCCAGGCGTCACCACCCGGTCGACGGTGAATCCAGCGTCCCTGCCGCGGAGCACTTCCGTGCGATCGGATCCGGCCAGAATCGCGGTCACCCCGCCGTGCAGGAACACCGCGACGCCATCCTCCACGGGGGTGATCACCCCGAATTCGGCCTCGTCCTCTTCCCCGTTCGACAGGTTCATCAGCCAGGACGTCGCCAGCCGTGCCACCGCGCGCCCGCTGCGGTGCCGGTCGTGCGCGACGGCCTCGCGCACGATGTCGAGCAGGGCCGCCATCGTCTTGGCCGCCACCGTGTCCGCCGTGACCGTGCCCTCGCCCCGATGCGCTACCACCACGACCGCGCCGCCCACGCCCGCCACCAGATGGGCGCCGGGCACCACTTCGATCCGACCGCTCATAGGAACCTGCCGCCTTGGAACCGCCACCGATGGAAGACGACCCGCATCGGCCCGTTCACGATCAGCCAGAACAGAATCCACGTGCTGACGAATTGCAGCAGGAACGCCGCCGGAGACGGACGCAGATGCTCGGGCAGCACCACCGTGGTGTAACGCACGAGGACCCAGATCAGCGCGCCCTCGTTGAGAATGGTGATGAAACCGAACAATGTCGGCCAGTCCTTTTCCCAGCGGAATTGCTGCAGAAAGTGGTAGAGCAATTCCCAGAGCACGCCGACCAGAACGGTCGCGAGCAGGACCGACAACGTGACCCGATACGCCTGTCCGATACTCGGCGATCCGGTCGGCAGCAATGGGGTGATGATCAGCGCGACGAAGAATCCGATCACGCTCAGCGCGAGAACACGGGTCTGAATTCGCCCGTTCAAGGTAGGAAGCATCGCTCAGATCTTCTTGTTCGTCACCCACAGCCACCATTGCCGCGTCGAGCGCAGCGGCCCCATCCTGCGGCAGAATCCCAGCGCGGCCAAATCGTCGGCGATCTCCTGCGCGGCGATCTGCAAACCGAGGAAGGTGTCCACACCGACGAACGGCCCGCCGAGCGTCGCGCTGCCGGAGGCGTAGATCCGCCCCGTGCCGCTGCGGGTGCCGATCAGCTCGAACGTGGTGTCCACGTCCAGCCGTCCCATCGGATTGCGCCCGGCGCCGGTGTGGTCGAGCAGGTCGGCCAGCAGCCGGTGCTCACGGATGTCGGCCTCGAGCCCGGTGCAGTCGATGATGTAGTCGACGGTCGTGTCGAACGGCTGCGTCGGCGGCGGAAACGGCAGCGGCGCAGTGGTGTCCGGAAGAATCGTCGCGACCACGCCTTGACGCCCCTCGGCGGGACGCGGCGCCCGCATCGTGCCCGCCATCACCTGATACCAGCCCTGCGTGCGGCCGCGGCGCAGCTGTTCCTGCCAATTGTTCCTGATCGGGGTGTTGGTGCCGGAGAATTCCTGATACGCCTTCGCGCGTTCCTCGCCTTGCAGATTGCGCACCTTCTGCTTCAGCTGACCGCCCCACACCGATTTCGGGTAGTTGAAGCCCTGGTAGGCCCACCCGTGGCCGCCCTTGCGCCGATTGAAGAGGTTCTTGCCGTGCGAGCCAGCGACATAGGTGCGGAACAGGTGCAGGATCCGGGTGTCGAGCCCGTAGGCGTCCCGGTCGTCGATGAGCCGTTGCAGCACACGGCTGGCCACGATCCCGCTGCCCCGGATCAGCACCGTGCCGGGCCGCCGCTGCAGCGCCTGATAGACGTGCTCGTGCGGCTCGTAGGCGTTCACCACGCGAGTGGGATCGCGATGGGTCTCGCGGTATTCCTGCAGGTCCGGCAACAGCTTCAAACCCGGATAACCCACCGCCACATGGACATACGTGCTCCGGAACGCGACGCGCTTGGTCGGCGCCGAGCCCGCGGGCGGGGTGAGAATGGTGAAATAGCCGCCGCCGTTGCGCTTGCGCACCATGCGAACGTGCCCGCGGCGCAGCGAGCTCGCGTAGCCGATGCGGTGGAACTCCCGCTCCATCGCCGCGAACGCCTGGCCAGCCCGCGGGGTGTAGTAGTTGGCGAAGATCGGTTCGACGAAAACGTTCCACAGCGGCGTGATCGACTTGTCCGCGATGGCCTCCCGCACCGCGTAGGAGGGGAAGCCCCAGATGTTGTCCGGCGTGGAGGCGGAGTCGCTGCGCAGGCGTTCCGAGCGAGGAATCTGCGACACCCTGGTCAAGTATTCATAGGACGCCCACGGGTGCTCCTGCGGGCCCAGCACGGCCATCGCGTGCGCCGGCACACCGAAGATGCGGAGCGTGTCATAGGTGACGAACGAACCGATCCCACTCCCGATGGTCACGAACGGTACATCGACCACCGGAATCCCGGCTCTGTCCAGCATCGCATCGGTCCACGCGTCGGTATCGACGAGGGCCTGCGTGATATCTCCCCGCATTCGCCGGACTCTACCGGGCGATCCTTATCGACAGCTTGTCATCGGCTTTCGGTGAAATGACACCGTCGGTGACGCGCGGTGAGCCGCCGTCCGACGCGCGGCGGCGATCTGCGCGAACCTGCCACGCGGTCGGCCCCCGCGGACGTACCATGCCGTTCGTGGCCGATTCCGTTCGTTCCACCCCACTGCGGGTTCTCGTGTACAGCAGCGACGCCGACACCCGGCGCCAGGTGATCTTGGCCTTGGGCAAGCAGCCGCACCCGGAGCTACCGGCGTTCGAGTATCTCGAGGTGGCCACCGCTCCCGTGGTGATCGCCCAGATGGATGCCGGGGGTATCGATCTGGCCATTCTCGACGGCGAGGCGGCTCCGGCGGGCGGACTCGGCATCGCCAAGCAGCTGAAGGACGAAATCAGCCCGTGCCCACCGATTCTGGTGCTCACCGGCCGCGCGGACGACACCTGGCTGGCCAGTTGGTCACGCGCGGAGGCATCGGTCGCGCATCCCATCGATCCGATCCGTCTCACCGAGGCCGTCGTCGGCCTGCTGCGCAGCCGTTCCGCGGCCTGATCGCCACCGTCCTCCAACGGACCCCGGGACCTCACTTATAGCGATCATGCATTAGTCTGCCGCGTCGCGCATCAGCGCCTTCCTGCACCCCACCGGACCGGCATCACCCCGGGCCGGGAGCCGGACGGACACTGCCATCTGTCGCGGATCGCGACTCCGAACCTGCTCGGAACCACATTTGACGTCGCAAGGGCCGACATTTCGCGTCGTCGGCCGCGCTTCCGGCAAACGTCACGTGACGACACCCCGGATTACCACCGTTTCAGTCATAAATTGTTGTACTGAATTCGATCAAACGGCCTCGCGAATCCGGCGGCGGCCGGACCGTTCGGTTGTAGGCTGTGCCCTATCTCACATGGGAACGGTCCTGGTAATGACCCATCCCGGTGAAGCCGAGGGGCGAGTCTGGCCGAGGCGGACAACGACGTCAGCCCGCCTCGGACGCTGTTGTCACCCAGCCGCAGCTCGCAAGGAGGGGAAGTGCAGTCGTGAATATCGAGGTGCCGATTCTTGTCCTCGGCGCGATCGCGGCCGCGTTCGCGCTGTTCTCCATCATCGTGGCGGCCCTGGTCGGCCCGAAGCGCTACAACCGGGCCAAGCTGGAAGCCTACGAATGCGGTATCGAACCCACCCCGCACGCCGTCGCGGGCGGGCCGGGAAACGCTGCCGGACAGCGCTTTCCGGTGAAGTACTACCTCACCGCCATGCTGTTCATCATCTTCGACATCGAGATCGTGTTCCTCTATCCGTGGGCAGTCCACTTCGATGCGCTCGGTCTCTTCGGCCTCGCCGCGATGGCGTTGTTCATCGTCAACGTCTCCGTGGCCTACGCCTACGAATGGCGGCGCGGCGGGCTCAGCTGGGAGTAAGCGCCGCAACCGAATTCGTAGCCGACGAGTGGAAGCGAGTCAGAAGAACATGGGTCTCGAGGAAAAACTGCCCAGCGGATTCCTGCTGAGCACGGTCGAGGATTTCGCCGGATATCTGCGCAAGGGCTCGCTGTGGCCGGCCACCTTCGGCCTGGCCTGCTGCGCCATCGAGATGATGGCCACCGGCGCGGGGCGTTTCGACATCGCCCGCTTCGGCATGGAGGCCTTCCGCGCCTCGCCGCGGCAGGCCGACCTGATGATCGTGGCCGGCCGGGTGAGTCAGAAGATGGCCCCGGTGCTGCGCCAGGTCTACGACCAGATGACCGAACCGAAGTGGGTGCTGGCGATGGGCGTCTGCGCCTCCTCCGGCGGGATGTTCAACAACTACGCCATCGTGCAGGGCGTCGACCACGTGGTGCCGGTGGACATCTACCTGCCCGGCTGCCCGCCCCGCCCGGAGATGCTGCTCAACGCGATCCTGGCACTGCACGCGAAGATTCAACAGATGCCGCTCGGCGTCAACCGCGAGGAGGCCATCCGCGCCGCCGAAGAGGCCGCGCTCGCCTCGACGCCGACCATCCGGATGGAGGGTCTGCTGCGATGACCTTCGACACCCCCGACGACACCGGCACCCAGCCCGCGCACGACCCGATCGACGCCGCGGCCACCGCCGGACCCGAAGGCACACTGCCGGAGGAGGATTCCGCGCAGCCCGCCGCCGACGTGATCGCTGTGCGGCGCGGCATGTTCGGCGTCGCGGGCACCGGCGACACCTCCGGCTACGGTGGCCTGGTCCGCCCGGTCACCTTGCCCGGCAGCACGCCACCCCCGTACGGCGGCTACTTCGACGAAGTGGTCGACGCGCTGCGCGCCGCGCTCGCGACGGGGGGCACCCGCTTGGACACGGCGCTGGAGAAGGTGATCGTCTTCCGCGGCGAGCTCACCCTGCACGTTCGCCGCGAACACCTGCTGGCCGTCGCGCGGGCGTTGCGCGACGATCCCGCACTGCGTTTCGAACTCTGCCTCGGCGTCAACGGCGTGCACTACCCGGAGGATTCCGGCCGCGAACTGCACGCCGTCTACCACCTCATGTCGATCACACACAACCGCCGCGTGCGCGTGGAGGTGTCCGCGCCGGACGCGGACCCGCACATCCCCTCGCTCTACGAGGTGTACCCGACCACCGACTGGCACGAACGCGAGACCTACGACTTCTTCGGCATCCGATTCGACGGTCACCCCTCGCTCACCCGCATCACCATGCCGGACGACTGGCGAGGCCACCCCCAGCGCAAGGACTACCCGCTCGGCGGGATCCCGGTCGAATACAAGGGCGCGCGTATCCCGCCGCCCGACGAGCGGAGGGCATACAGCTGATGAAAGCATCGCGAAGCGATTCCGAGCCCGCCACGGTCACCGTCGCCGGTCAGGACTGGGACCAGGTGGCCGAGACGCTGGCGGGCGCGGGCGAGGAACGCATCGTCGTCAACATGGGCCCGCAGCATCCGTCCACGCACGGCGTGCTGCGGCTGATCCTGGAGATCGAAGGCGAGACGGTCACCGAAGCCCGCTGCGGGATCGGCTACTTGCACACCGGTATCGAGAAGAACCTCGAATTCCGCAACTGGACCCAAGGCGTCACCTTCGTCACCCGCATGGACTACCTGTCGCCGTTCTTCAACGAGACGGCGTACTGCCTCGGCGTGGAGCAACTGCTCGACATCACCGAGCAGATCCCCGAGCGCGCCACGATCATCCGGGTGCTGCTCATGGAGCTCAACCGCATCTCCTCGCACTTGGTCGCGCTGGCCACCGGCGGCATGGAACTGGGCGCGCTGACGCCGATGCTGTTCGGGTTCCGCGAGCGCGAGCTGATCCTGGACGTCTTCGAGACGATCACCGGGCTGCGGATGAACCACGCCTACATCCGGCCCGGCGGCCTGGTCCAGGACCTGCCCGACGACGGAGTGAGCAAGGTGCGCGAACTGCTCGCGCTGCTGCCCAAGCGGCTGCGCGACATGGAGCATCTGCTCACCGCGAACCCGATCTGGAAGGCCCGCACCCAGAACATCGGTTATCTCGACCTGCAGGGGTGCATGGCCCTCGGCATCACCGGCCCGGTGCTCCGCGCCACCGGACTGCCGCACGACCTGCGCAAAGCCCAGCCCTACTGCGGCTACGAGAACTACGAATTCGACGTCCCGACCACCACCGGCTGCGACTGCTACGGCCGCTACGCCATCCGGGTGGAGGAGATGAAGGAGTCGCTGAAGATCGTGGAGCAATGCCTCGACCGGCTGCGGCCCGGCCCTGTGATGGTGGAGGACAAGAAGATCGCCTGGCCCGCCGACCTCCAGCTCGGCGCGGACGGACTGGGCAACTCGCCCCGGCACATCGGCAAGATCATGGGCAGGTCCATGGAGGGGCTCATCCACCACTTCAAACTGGTCACCGAGGGCATCCGGGTCCCGGCGGGCCAGGTGTACGTGGCGGTGGAGTCCCCCCGCGGCGAACTGGGCGTGCACATGGTCAGCGACGGCGGCACCCGGCCCTACCGGGTGCACTATCGCGACCCCTCGTTCACCAATCTGCAAGCGGTCGCGGCGATGTGCGAGGGCGGCATGGTCGCCGACGTCATCGCCTCGGTCGCCAGCATCGACCCGGTCATGGGCGGAGTAGACCGATGAACACAGCATCGCACAGCGATCCAATAAGGGGTGGTGGCCGGGTGACGGGTGGGCACACAGCATCGCACAGCGATCCCACGAGCAGTGGTGGCCGGGTGACGGGTGCGCACACAACGTCGCCGAGCGGTTCCACCAGTGGTGGCGGTCGGGTGATGAGCGGGCACGAAATCCTTTTGAAGCTCGGCACCCGGCCCGAGCCCTACCAGCCGTTCGTACGCGAGCGGCTGGAAACCGACGCCAAGGAGATCATCGCGCGCTACCCGCACCCGCGGTCGGCGCTGCTTCCCCTGCTGCATCTGGTGCAGTCCGAGGACGGCTACGTCACCGGCACCGGCATCGAGTTCTGCGCCGAACAGCTCGGCCTCACCGGCGCGGAGGTCACCGCGGTCGCCACGTTCTACTCGATGTTCCGGCGCACTCCGACCGGCGACTACCACGTCGGCGTGTGCACCAACACGCTGTGCGCGGTCATGGGCGGCGACGCCATCCTCGCCGCGCTCGAGCGCCACCTCGGCATCGGACACGGCGAGACCACGGCGGACGGCGCGATCACGCTCGAACACATCGAGTGCAACGCCGCCTGCGACTTCGCCCCGGTGGTCATGGTCAACTGGGAGTTCTTCGACAACCAGACCCCCGAATCGGCGCGCGCCCTGGTGGACGCCCTGCGGGCCGGACAACAGGTCACGCCGACCCGCGGCGCGTCGCTGTGCACGTTCAAGCAGACCGCGCGCATCCTGGCCGGATTCCCGGACGACCGCGAAGGCGTCCTCGACGGCCCGGCCGGCGAGGCGACGCTCGCCGGTCTGCGGATCGCCCGCGAGCAGGGCATGCAAGCCCCTGCGGCACAAGAGGATTCGGAGGGCATCCGATGACCCTCACACCGGTGTTGACCGAGTACTGGGACGATCCGCAGTCCTGGACGATGGACACCTACCTGCGCCACGACGGCTACCAGGCGCTGCGCACCGCGTTGCGGATGGACCCCGACCAGGTCATCCAGACCGTCAAGGACGCGGGCCTGCGCGGCCGCGGCGGCGCGGGCTTCCCCACCGGCATGAAGTGGAGCTTCATCCCGCAGGGCCCCGGCCCCGACGGCGTCACCAAACCGCACTACCTGGTAGTGAACGCCGACGAGTCGGAACCGGGCACGTGCAAGGACATTCCGCTCATGCTGGCCACGCCGCACGCGCTGATCGAAGGCGTCGTCATCGCCTCCTACGCCATCCGCGCGGCGCAGGCGTTCATCTACGTACGCGGCGAAGTGGTTCCGGTGCTGCGCCGGCTGCAAGCCGCGGTGGCGCAAGCCTACGAAGCGGGCTTCCTCGGCAACGACATTCTCGGCTCCGGCTACGACCTCGAGCTGATCGTGCACGCGGGTGCGGGCGCCTACATCTGCGGTGAGGAGACCGCGCTGCTGGATTCGCTGGAAGGCCGCCGCGGACAGCCCCGCCTGCGTCCGCCGTTCCCGGCCATCGCGGGCCTGTATGCCTGTCCGACGGTGGTGAACAACGTGGAATCCATCGCCAGCGTGCCGCCCATCATCCGCAACGGCATCGCCTGGTTCCGCTCGATGGGCAGCGAGAAATCCCCCGGCTTCACCCTCTACTCGCTGTCGGGCCACGTCACCCGGCCCGGACAGTACGAGGCGCCGCTCGGCGTCACGCTGCGGGAACTGCTCGGTTACGCCGGGGGCGTGCGCGCCGGGCACCGGGTGAAGTTCTGGACGCCGGGCGGGTCGTCCACGCCGCTGTTCACCGAGGAGCACCTCGACGTTCCGCTCGACTACGAGGCCGTCGCGAGCGCCGGATCCATGCTCGGCACCAAGGCGCTGCAGATCTTCGACGACACCACCTGCGTGGTGCGGGCGGTGCTGCGCTGGACCGAGTTCTACGCGCACGAGTCCTGCGGCAAGTGCACCCCCTGCCGGGAGGGCACCTACTGGCTCGTTCAGCTGCTGCGGCGCATCGAGTCCGGCGAGGGCGACGAATCCGACCTGGACAAGCTGCTCGACATCAGCGACACCATCAACGGCAAGTCGTTCTGCGCTCTCGGCGACGGCGCGGCCAGCCCGATCATCTCCTCGCTGAAGTACTTCCGCGAGGAGTACGCCGACCACCTGCGGCTCGGCGGATGCCCATTCGACCCGGCGCGCTGCACCGCATGGGCCGAGTCAGGAGAAGGGGTGCGATGAATCCAGTACCGCGTAGCGATTCGATGCGAAGCGGCAGCAGGGCCACGGGTGGTCCCGCCGTCGTCAGCGGCGCCACCAGCGGACCGGCCCCCGCCGACCTGGTGACCGTGACCATCGACGACACCACCGTCAGCGTGCCGCCGGGCACCCTGCTGATCCGGGCCGCCGAACTCATCGGCATCCAGATCCCCCGCTTCTGCGACCATCCGCTGCTCGACCCGGTGGGCGCCTGCCGCCAATGCCTGGTCGAGGTGGAGGGCCAGCGCAAACCCGTCGCCTCCTGCACCATGGCCGTCACCGACGGCATGGTGGCCCGCACCCAGCTCACCTCCCCGGTCGCCGACAAGGCGCAGGAGGGCGTGATGGAGTTGCTGCTGATCAACCATCCGCTCGACTGCCCGGTATGCGACAAGGGCGGCGAATGCCCGCTGCAGAACCAGGCGATGTCCACCGGCCGCGCCGAATCCCGGTTCGACGGACACAAACGCACCTACCCCAAACCGATCCCGCTGTCCACGGCCGTGCTGCTGGACCGGGAACGCTGTGTGCTCTGCGCCCGCTGCACGCGCTTCTCCCAGCAGATCGCCGGTGACCCGTTCATCGAGCTGATGGATCGCGGTGCGCTGCAACAGGTCGGCACCGCGCAGGCCGAGCCGCTGGACTCCTACTTCTCCGGCAACACGGTGCAGATTTGCCCGGTCGGCGCGCTCACCGGCACCACCTACCGGTTCCGCGCGCGCCCCTTCGACCTGGTGTCCAGCCCGAACGTGTGCGAGCACTGCGCCTCCGGCTGCGCGCAGCGCACCGACCACCGGCGCGGCAAGGTACTTCGCCGGCTGGCCGGTGACGACCCGCAGGTCAACGAGGAATGGAACTGCGACAAGGGGCGCTGGGCTTTCGCCTACGCCACCGAGCCCGACCGGATCACCACCCCGCTGGTGCGCGGCTGGGACGGCAACCTCGCCCCCGCCTCCTGGTCGGAGGCGCTGGCCGCGGCGGCGACGGGCCTTGCCGCGTCCTTCGGCAACGCGGGCGTGCTCGTCGGCGGCCGGGTCACCGAAGAAGACGCCTACGCCTACGCCAAATTCGCGCGCATCGCGCTCGGCACCAACGACATCGACTTCCGCTCCCGCGCCCACTCGGCCGAGGAGGCCGACTTCCTCGCCGCCCGCGTCGCGGGCCGCCCCACCTCGGTGACCTACGAGAGCATGGAAGCCGCACCGGTCGTCCTGCTGGTCGGGTTCGAGCCGGAGGAGGAGTCGCCGATCGTCTACCTGCGCCTGCGCAAAGCCGCCCGCAAGCGCGGCCTGCCGGTCTACTCGCTGGCGGCCTACACCTCCCGCGGACTCGACCGCATGTCCGGCCGCCTGCTGCGCACCGTTCCGGGCGCCGAACCGCAGCTGCTCGACGCCATCTGCACCGGTGAGATCACCACGCCCGGCGCGGATCCGGCCCGGCTGGCCGAGTTGGCGCGGCTGCTGCGCGAACCAGGCGCGGTGATCATGGTCGGTGAACGGATGGCCGGTGTCGCGGGCGCGCTGTCGGCGGTCGCCCGGCTCGCCGACGAGACCGGAGCCGCCCTCGCCTGGGTGCCGCGCCGGGCAGGCGAGCGCGGCGCGGTCGAAGCGGGCGCGCTTCCCGGCCTGCTCCCCGGTGGACGGCCCGTCGCGGATCCCCGTGCCAGGCAACAGGTTCGGGCGGTCTGGAACGCGGCCGACCTGCCGGTCGGCGCGGGCCGCGACACCACGGCCATCCTGGAGGCCGCACCCGGCCTCGGCGCGCTGGTGATCGGCGGCGTCGATGTCACCGACCTGCCCGACCCGGCCGCCGCGCTGGCCGCCATCGACGCGGCCCGGTTCGTGGTCAGCCTGGAACTGCGGCACAGTGCGATCACCGAGCGCGCCGACGTGGTCTTCCCGGTGGCCTCGGCGATGGAGAAGTCCGGCACCTTCCGCACTTGGGAGGGCAGGCCGCGTCCGTTCGCCGCCGCGCTCGGCGACGACATGGTGCGCCGCCAGAGCGCCCCGCTGTCGGATCAGCGGGTGTTGCACGCCATCGCCGACGAGATGTCGGTGCGCCTGGGCTTGCCCGACATCGAATCCGCCCGCGCCGAACTCGCCGAGCTCGGCGCCTGGGACGGCGCGCCGGTCGCCGCGCCCACCCACGGGCAGCATGAGCTGCCCCAACCGCAACCGGGCTCCGCGATTCTCGCCAGCTGGCGAATGCTCCTCGACGAGGGGCGCATGCAGGACGGCGAACCGAACCTGGCGGGCATCGCCCGGCCCCCGGTGGTGCGCCTGTCGGCGGCCACGGCGGCGGAGATCGGTGTGGCCGAGGACGACCCGGTCACCGTCGCCACCGGACGCGGCGCCGTCACGCTGCCGCTGATGATCAGCGACCTGCCCGATCGCGTGGTCTGGCTGCCGCAGCGCTCGCCCGGCTGCTCCGTCGCCGAGCAACTCGCCGTCCAGCCCGGCGCCATTGTCCAGCTGCGGCGCGCCGACGAGAGGATGAAGGAGCACCGTCATGAGTGACCTGTTCATCGCGCAGCCATACGCGCCCGTCGGCTTCGGACACGACCCGCTGTGGCTGGTGATCACGAAAGCACTCGCCATCTTCGTCTACCTGATGCTGATCCCCCTGGTCGCGGTGCTGGCGGAACGAAAGATCGTGGCGCGCATGCAGATGCGGATCGGCCCCAACCGGACCGGGCCGTTCGGGTCGCTGCAGAGCATCGCCGACGGCGTGAAGATGGCCCTCAAAGAGGACATCGTCCCGGCGATCGTCGACAAGCCGATCTACATCCTGGCGCCGATCATCTCGGTGGTGCCCGCCTTCATGGCGTTCGCGGTCATCCCGCTCGGACCGCAGGTGTCGATCTTCGGTGTCACCACCGCGCTGCAGCTCACCGACCTGCCGGTGGCGGTGCTGTACATCCTGGCGATCACCTCCATCGGCGTCTACGGCATCGTGCTCGCCGGGTGGTCGTCCGGCTCGACGTATCCGCTGCTGGGCGGGTTGCGTTCGACCGCGCAGGTCATCTCCTACGAGATCGCGATGGCCCTGTGCTTCGCCGCCGTGTTCCTGCTCGGCGGCACCATGGCGACCTCGGGGATCGTGTCCGCGCAGGAAGGCACCTGGTATGTCTTCCTGCTGCTGCCGTCGTTCCTGATCTACTGCGTCTCGATGGTCGGCGAGACCAACCGGGCGCCGTTCGACCTGCCGGAGGCCGAGGGCGAGCTGGTCGGCGGCTTCCACACCGAGTATTCCTCGCTCAAGTTCGCCATGTTCATGCTGGCCGAATACGTGAACATGGCCACGGTTTCCGCGCTGGCCACCACGCTGTTCCTGGGCGGCTGGCGCGCGCCGTGGCCGCTGAACATGTGGGACGGCGCGAACTCCGGCTGGTGGCCGGTGCTGTGGTTCACCGCCAAGGTCTGGACGTTCCTGTTCGTGTTCATCTGGCTGCGCGGCACGCTGCCGCGGCTGCGCTACGACCAGTTCATGAATCTCGGGTGGAAACTGCTGATCCCGGCCTCCCTTGGCTGGGTCATGGTGGTGGCCACCGCCCGGGTGTTGCAGGCCGAGGGCTACCGCGTGCAGACCCCGATCCTGGTCATCGGTGGCCTGGCGGTCACCGGCCTGCTGGTGCTGCAGTTTCTGCGGGCGGGCCGGGCGAAGGGCACCCCGGCACCGGTCGAGGAACCCGCCGCCGATTCCAGCGTCTTCCTCGGCTTCCCGGTGCCGCCGCTGCCCGCCGACGCCCACGCCCGCGACGCCACTCGCCCCAAAGCCGGTCTGCTGGAACCGCTGTCCGGATTCGCGGTCACCGCGGCGACCATGTTCAAGAAGCCGAACACGGAGTTCTATCCCGAGCAGAAGACGCCGACCGCGCCGCGCTATCACGGCAGGCACCAGCTCAACCGTCATCCCGACGGCTTGGAGAAATGCATCGGCTGCGAGCTGTGCGCCTGGGCCTGCCCCGCCGACGCGATCTATGTCGAAGGCGCGGACAACACCGAAACCGAACGCTATTCGCCCGGTGAACGCTACGGCCGCGTCTATCAGATCAACTACCTGCGCTGCATCGGCTGCGGCTTGTGCATCGAGGCCTGCCCCACCCGGGCGCTCACGATGACCAACGATTACGAGATGGCCGACGACAACCGCGCCGACCTCATCTACGAAAAGGACCGGTTGCTCGCCCCGCTGCAGCCCGGCATGACCGCGCCGCCGCACGCGATGTACCCCGGCACCGACGAGGCCGACTACTACCTCGGCAACGTGCCCGGCAGCCCGCGGGACACCGGCGCCACCACGGGCACCGGCTCGGCCGACTCGCTCGGGCACCCGGCCGTCGCGGGTGCGGAAGGAGTAGCACGGTGACCGATTTGATCCTTGCCGCGCAGCCGCTGGCCGACACCTCCACCGGCGAGGCCGTCCAGTTCTGGATCCTCGCCCCGCTGGCGGTGCTCGGCGCGCTCGGGATGGTCTTCGCCCCGAAGGCAGTTCATTCCGCGATCTGCCTGGCCGCGACGATGATCGCGCTGGCCGCGTTCTACATCGCCCAGGACGCGCTGTTCCTCGGCGTCGTGCAGATCGTGGTCTACACCGGCGCGGTCATGATGCTGTTCCTGTTCGTGCTGATGCTCGTCGGCGTCGACTCCGCCGAATCGCTGAAGGAGACGATTCGCGGTCAGCGCCTCGCCGCCGCCGGCGTCGGCATCGGCTTCGGTCTGCTGCTCAGCAGCGGCATCGCCCGCGGCGTGCGGGAATCCGGAATCACCTTCCCCACGTCCGCTTTCGCGGGCCGCGACGTAATCGCCGAGCTGGCCGAGCTGATCTTCCTGCGCTACGTGTGGGCCTTCGAGCTCACCGGCGCCCTGCTGATCGCCGCCACCATCGGCGCCATGGTGCTGGCCCACCGCGAGCAGTTCGGGCCGCGCACCAGCCAGCGCGAACTGTCCCGCCGCCGGTTCCGCGAGACCGGACACCGCGCGACGCCGCTACCCACCCCCGGCGTCTACGCCAGGCACAACGCGGTGGACATCCCCGCTCGGCTGCCCGACGGCTCGTTCGAAGAACTGTCGGTCAGCACCATCCTGCGGCACCGCCGCACCAGGGCGCTCACCGAAGCGGCCGTCATCTCGGTCGGCACCGCCCCCGTATCGGACGCACCGGACGCGACCGACACCACCAGCGACGAGGAAGGCAACCGGTGAATCCCGAGAACTACCTGTTCCTGTCGGCCCTGCTGTTCACGATCGGCGCGGCAGGCGTGCTGCTGCGGCGCAACGCCATCGTGGTGTTCATGTGCATCGAGCTGATGCTCAACGCGGTGAACCTCGCGTTCGTCACCTTCGCCAGAATGCACGACAACCTGGACGGGCAGGTGTTCGCGTTCTTCACGATGGTGGTCGCCGCGGCCGAGGTGGTCGTCGGCTTGGCCATCATCATGACCATCTTCCGTGCCCGCCGCTCGACCTCGGTCGACGACGCCAACCTGCTGAAGTTCTGACGTGGACACCGCAACGCTCTGGCTGCTGCCCGCCCTCCCCCTGGCGGGTGCGATCGTCCTGCTGCTGACCGGACGCTACGGCGACACATGGGGTCACCTGCTCGGTACCGTGATGGCGCTGGCCTCGTTCGGGGTCGCCGCGAACGCGTTCGTCGCCATGCTCGGGCGCGACACCGCCGAACGGCCGATCCGCGAGGATCTGTTCAGCTGGGTCCCGGTCGCCGGACTCCACGTCGACTTCGCGCTCCAAGTGGACCAGCTGTCGATGTGCTTCGCGCTGCTGATCACCGGCGTCGGCTCGCTGATCCACATCTACTCGATCGGCTACATGAGCCACGACCCGGGAAGGCGGCGGTTCTTCGCCTACCTCAACC
Source organism: Nocardia pneumoniae NBRC 100136 (assembly GCF_000308755.1). Classification (GTDB taxonomy): domain Bacteria; phylum Actinomycetota; class Actinomycetes; order Mycobacteriales; family Mycobacteriaceae; genus Nocardia; species Nocardia pneumoniae. Next base: position 61,553 of record NZ_BAGF01000041.1, on the reverse strand, counting down.
TGTTCCTGGCGGCCATGCTGCTGCTGGTCCTGGCGAACAACTACCTCGTGCTCTACCTCGGCTGGGAAGGCGTCGGCCTGGCGTCCTACCTGCTGATCGGCTTCTGGTACGAGAAGCCGTCGGCGGCAACGGCGGCCAAGAAGGCGTTCGTGGTCAACCGGGTCGGCGACATGGGCTTGGCGATCGCCATGATGGTCATGTTCGCGACGTTCGGCTCGATCGACTTCGACGCCGTCTTCGGCGCCGCGCCCCACACCGGGGAGGGCACGCTCACCGCGATCGGGCTGTTGCTGCTGCTGGCCGCGTGCGGCAAGTCCGCGCAGGTGCCGCTGCAATCCTGGCTCGGCGACGCGATGGAAGGCCCCACCCCCGTGTCGGCGCTCATCCACGCCGCCACCATGGTCACCGCGGGCGTCTACCTGATCGCGCGGTCCAACCCCATCTACGATCTCGCGCCGAACGCCCGGCTGGGAGTGGTGCTGGTCGGCGCGGTCACCCTGCTGTTCGGCGCGATCGTCGGCTGCGCCAAGGACGACATCAAGAAGGCGCTGGCCGCCTCCACGATGAGCCAGATCGGCTACATGGTGCTGGCCGCCGGTCTCGGCCCGGCCGGCTACGCCGTCGCCATCATGCACCTGCTCACCCACGGATTCTTCAAAGCCGGACTGTTCCTCGGCGCCGGTTCGGTGATGCACGCGATGAACGACGAGACCGACATGCGCCGCTACGGCGGCCTGCGCCGCCTGCTGCCGATCACCTACGTCACCTTCGGACTCGGCTACCTGGCCATCATCGGCGTCCCGCCGTTCGCCGGATTCTTCTCCAAGGACCGGATCATCGAGGCGGCGTTCAACCAAGGCGGTTTCGGTGGCATCGCGCTGGGGCTGGCCGCATTGCTCGGCGCCGGACTGACCGCGTTCTACATGACGCGGGTCATGCTGATGACGTTCTTCGGTGAGCGCCGCTGGAAACCGGACACCCACCCGCACGAAGCGCCCGCGGTGATGACCGGTCCGATGATCCTGCTCGCGGTGGGCTCGGCCGGGGCGGGCGCGGTGTTCGTCTTCGGCTCCTCGCTGCAGAACTGGCTCGAACCCGTGGTCGGCGCCCACCACGGCACCGAAACCGTTCCCGCGGCACTGGTCACGGTGCTCGCGCTCAGCGTGGTCGCCGTCGGCGTCGGCCTGGCCTACTCCCAGTACGCGCGGCGCGACATCCCCGAGACCGCACCCGCGCCCGTGTCCGCCCTGACCGTCGCCGCACGCAAGGACCTCTACGGCGACGCGGTCAACGAAGCGGCGTTCATGCGTCCCGGACGGCATCTGACCCGGGCGCTGGTCTTCCTCGACAACCGCGGCATCGACGGCATCGTCAACGGCACCGCGGCGCTGATCGGCGGCTTGTCCGCGCGGACCCGGCGGGTGCAGTCCGGGTTCGTGCGTTCGTATGCCCTGTCCATGTTCACCGGCGCGGCCCTGGTGGCTGCCGCCCTGCTGGCGGTGAGGTTGTGGTGAGCGAGTTCCCCTGGTTGACGACGCTGTGGCTGGCTCCGGTCGTCGGTGCGGCGATCGTGCTCGTGCTGCCCGCCACCCGGCGGACCCTCGCACGCGTCGTGGCCCTGAGCGTCTCGCTGCTCGTGCTGGCCACCGGCATCGTGCTCGCCGTGCGCTTCGACCCCGGCGGGGCGCAATTCCAGTTCGTCGAATCCCACCAATGGATTCCGGCGTTCGGCGCCGGATACACCCTCGGCCTGGACGGCATAGCGCTGGTGCTGGTGCTGCTGACCACGGCCCTGGTTCCGCTGCTGATCCTGGCGGGCTGGCACGACGAACGCGAAGTGGGCGGCGGTAAGCGGGTGGCGCACACCTACGTCGCGCTCACTTTGATCGTCGAGGCGATGGTGCTGATCTCCTTCGTCGCGCTGGACATCCTGCTGTTCTACGTGTTCTTCGAGGCGATGCTCATCCCGATGTACTTCCTCATCGGCGGATTCGGGCCCCGCACAGGGGATGTCCGGCTGCGCCAGCAGCGCGCCCGCGCGGCGGTGAAGTTCCTGCTGTACAACCTGTTCGGCGGGCTGATCATGCTGGCCGCGGTCATCGGGTTGTACGTGCTCACCGCCCGCGAAGGGCTGGGCGAGGGCTCGTCGGGGACGTTCGATTTCCGCACCGTCGTGGCGGCGGCCAACGCGGGTCAGCTCGGTGCCGGTCCCGCGGTGCTCAACGCGTTGTTCCTCGGGTTCATGTTCGCCTTCGCGGTGAAGGCGCCGCTGTGGCCGCTGCACACCTGGCTGCCGGACGCCGCCGTCGCGGCGACGCCCTCCAGCGCGGTGCTGATGATGGCCGTGGTGGACAAGGTGGGCACCTTCGGCATGCTGCGGTACTGCCTGCCGCTGTTCCCCGGTGCGTCGGACACCTATGCGCCGCTGGTGATCACGCTCGCGGTGATCGGCATCGTCTACGGCGCCCTGCTGGCCATCGGGCAGACCGACCTGATGCGCCTGATCGCCTACACGTCGATCTCCCATTTCGGCTTCATCATCCTCGGCGTCTTCGCCATGACCAGCCAGGGCCAGACCGGCGCGACGCTGTACATGGTCAACCACGGCATCTCCACCGCCGCGCTGTTCCTGGTGGCCGGATTCCTGGTATCGCGGCGGGGCACCCGCCTGATCGCGGAATTCGGTGGCGTGCAGAAGGTCGCCCCCGTGCTGGCCGGAACATTCCTCATTGCGGGTCTGGCGACCCTGTCGCTACCCGGCCTCGCCCCGTTCGTGAGCGAATTCCTCGTCCTGATCGGCACTTTCACCCGCTACCAGTTCGCGGCCGTGGTCGCCGCCAGCGCGCTGGTGCTGGCAGCCCTGTACGTGCTGTGGGTCTATCAGCGGATGATGACCGGTCCGGTGCGCAAAGGCAACGAACGGCTCTACGACCTGGCGCCGCGCGAACTCACCGTGGTGGTGCCGTTGATCATCGCGCTGCTGTTCCTCGGCGTCTACCCGAAAGTCCTGACCGACTTCATCAATCCCGCGGTGAGCCAAACCCTCACCACCATCGGCCGCAGCGATCCCGCGCCGTCGACACCCCCGCCGCCCGAGGCAGGATCGGCCCAACACACCGGAGGTGCCCACAAATGAGCCGACCGTGTGCGCACGTCCGTCCGGGACCTTTGTCTACCCGAGGACGGTCCGAGTGAACGACTTCGACTACGCCGCAACGCTCGCCGCGAACGTTCCCGCGCCGAGTATCGAATACGGCGCTCTGTCCCCCATGCTCATCGTGTTCGGCGCCGCGGTCTTCGGTGTGCTCGCCGAGGCATTCGTCGCCCGCCGCTTCCGCTATGCGACGCACCTCGTGCTGAGCCTGGCCGGGTTGGCCGCGGCGCTGGTCGCCGTGGTGGCGCTGGCGGGCACCGAGTCCACCGCCGTCGCCGGAGCCGTGGCGATCGACGGCGTCACCTTGTTCCTGCAAGGAACGATCCTGGTGGTGTCGATCCTCGCTGTGCTGTTCATCGCCGAGCGCGGCGCCGAGCCGCGCGAGCAGGCGCGGTCGGGCCCGGGGACCTGGAGTCTGGCCGCCGCGACCCTCGGCCGCGGCGTGGACGCGTTCACACCGCAGGCTTCGGCCGTGCCGGGCAGCGCGGCCGAATCCGCCGCGGTGCGTGCGGGCGTCGCGACCACGGAGGTGTTCCCGCTGACGTTGCTGGCCGTCGGTGGCCTGCTGCTGTTCCCGGCGTCCAACGACCTGCTCACCATGTTCGTCGCGCTCGAGGTGCTGTCACTGCCGCTGTATCTGCTGTGCGGGCTGGCGCGGCGCAAGCGGCTGCTCTCCCAGGAGGCGGCGCTGAAGTACTTCCTGCTCGGCGCGTTCTCCTCGGCGTTCTTCCTCTACGGTGTCGCGCTGCTGTACGGGCAGGCGGGCACGGTGCGGCTGGGCGGCATCGCCGACGCCATCGCCCAGCATCCGCAGGACACGACGCTGGCACTGCTTGGCATCGCGATGCTGGCGGTCGGGTTGCTGTTCAAGATCGGTGCGGTGCCGTTCCAGTCCTGGGTGCCGGACGTGTACCAGGGCGCCCCCACCGCGATCACCGGTTTCATGGCGGCGGCCACCAAGATCGCCGCGGTCGGCGCGCTGGTGCGGGTGCTGCAGGTCGCGGTGCCCGGCCTGCGCGACGACTGGCGCCCGATCCTCGCCGCCGTCGCGATCGCCACCATGGCGGTCGGCGCGGTCATGGCGATCACGCAGACCGACGTGAAGCGGATGCTCGCGTATTCCTCGGTGGCCCACGCCGGTTTCCTGCTCACCGGCCCGGTAGCGGCCGACGACCGCGGCGTGGCCGCGGTGCTGTTCTACCTGGCGGCCTACGGCATCGGTACCCTCGGTGCGTTCGCCGTGGTCAGCCTGGTCCGCGAACCGGCCGGTGCGGAGGCCACCGGCCTGCCACAGTGGGCTGGTCTCGGCCGCCGCTCCCCCTGGCTGGCAACGGTTTTCGCGGTATTTCTGCTTTCGTTCGCCGGTTTGCCGCTCACCAGCGGCTTCGTCAGCAAGTTCGCCGTCTTCGAGGCCGCGGCCTCGGGCGGCGCGACCGCCCTGGTGATCATCGGTGTGATCTGCAGCGCCATCGCGGCGTTCTTCTACTTGAGGGTCATCGTGCTGATGTTCTTCACCGACCCGCCCGCCGACGCACCCGTGGTGGTCAGCCCGCCGCTGACCACCACCATCGTGGCGGTCACCGCGGCGATCACGGTCGTGCTCGGCGTCTTCCCGCAGCCGCTGCTCGACCTGGCCCACCAGGCGGCGACATTCGTCCGCTGAGCGGGCCTCGGTGTTGCCGCCGCATCCGACAGCGGCGGCAACACCGACGCGCATTCGAATGCTAGGCGCCGCGTCGGCGTTCCAGCACGTTCGCGATCAGCAAACGGGCACGTTCGCCGTATTCGGCCTGCTCGGCCAGGATCGCGAAAGTCTTCTCGTGCAACGCGATCTCGGAGGGACGGGTGATGGTCAACTCGGCCGAGATCGTCTCGGTCAGCACCTGCGAGCGGTCGTAGATGACGAAGTTCGTCGCGGGAGCGCGATAGTCGGCGCAGGCCGGGATGATCCCCAACCGGACCCTCGGGTTGGACATCACCGCGAGCAGGTAAGCGAGCTGCTCGGCCATGGTGGCCGCACCGCCGACCAAGCGCCAGAGCGCGGCCTCGTTGATCACGAAGTGGAACCGGTGCTTGGCCCGGTGGAGCACCTGCTTGCGCGCCATCCGCGCGGAGACGGCGTCCTCGAGGTCGTCGCGTCCGCCGGTGACCGCGATGCACGCGGAAAGGATTGCGCGGGCGTAGCTCTCGGTTTGCAGCAGTCCGGGCAATGTATCGGGGGCATACCAGCGGATCTGGGTGGTCTGCGCCTCCAGATCGATCGATTGCCGCTGCCTGCGCGCATGACCCGAGGCGACCGTGCGTTGCCATTCCAGATACATCGACTGCAGATTGCGCGCGTTGGCAACCAGGTCGTCCAGCACGGCGGTGTTGTCACACGCCTCGCACCAGGCGGCGAGGTCGGCTTCCGACGGCGTCTGTTTGCCGCCCTCGATCCGGGAGACCTTGCTCGAATGCCAGCCACATCTGGCCGCCAGCTCCAGGCCGGTCAGGTGGGCGGCGCGACGCAGTTCGCGCAGGCGCGCACCCAGCGCCGCGCGTGCATCCGACACACCGTTCACTCGCCCACGTGCTCGCTCTCGTAATACCGTTGATGATCAATTCCGATGGACCACAGCCGTTCCCGCACCCGCAGGCAACAGGCGACCAGGGCCGGGTCGGTGGTGATCGACAGGCCCGTGAATCTCCCGTCCGCGGCGAAGGTATTGAACGCGACCGTGTCCGCGTCGAACAACCAGTAGTCGTCGTGCGGCACGTCCGCGGGGTCGGCCAGGTGGCGCGGCAGCCAGCGCACGGTCTCGCCGGTGGCGATGTTGTCATCGGTCGCCGACAGCAACCACCGGGTGTAGTCGGAGTGCGGGACCGTCACGACCCGGAGGCGTTCCAGCGTGACTCCGCGACCGGCTGACTCGACCATCAGAGCGTCCCAGGCTTTCCACGACTCCGGCTGTTCCTCTCGTTCGTACGCTACTCCGGCGTCGAAGCGGCGCAATGCTTCCTGCTCGTCCTCCAGCACGTAGCAGTCCCTCACCTCCAGGTGGAAGGCGCGGTATCGAGCCGCCCGGAACAGCGGCTCGAAACAGCGGTCGCCACCGACGTGCAGCATCAGCGCACCACCACGGCGGTTTCGTGGCCTGCGAGGGTCAATTGCGCGAGCAGCTCGGGGTCGGTGACCGGTTCACCGGCCACCAGAACCGAACCGCAGGTTCCGCTCGCCTCCACCGGCAGCCGCATGCCCGGCTCGAGCCAGTCCAGCAATTGGTGTGGTACGAGGACCGTTCCGGTGCGCTCGGTGGCGTCGCCCTGCACCACGAGCACGCCCGTGTCGCTCGCGTACACGGCGGGGCAAGCTCCATGATCGGATCCGGATCCGAGGAGTCGCAGCTTCATTGCTGATCCTTTGCGAGAGCGGAGGGGCGATGTCGTGCAATCGTCCCCACCGGAACGCTTGCCGGTCAACGCGCGTCGCAAAGTCGCGCAAAGCCGTGGCGGCGGAACAGGTTCGCTCTTACCTTCGATTGGGCACCTCGGGTACCACCGCGGCGAGTTCGATCCCGAGTTGCCTTTCCCAGAGGAAAGGGCTCCGACATGATTAGACGACCCAGGACTGCCGCCGACTTCGCGGTGCTGGGTGTGCTGGCGCCGGGCGGATTACTCACCGTCGAGCAGCTGGCTCAGCAGGCGCGACTGACCGCGTGGTCGGTGCGCGGTGCGTTGTTGCGCCTGCAGTCGCGCGGATTGATCATGGACGCCAACAACCGCGGCCGCTGGGCGATCACGCCACGGGGCCGTGGCGAGTGGGCCGCGAAGGGGCGTCGATTCACGCTATGAGCCGATCAGTCGCCCCCATCACGGCGTGTATCGGAGCCGCCGCGCATCACGGTGTGGTCAGGATTTCCCGCAGCCGGACGACGAACGCGGCGGGATCGTCGACGAATCCGATGTGGCCGCCGGGGAACAGCGTCGGCGCAAGGTCGAGGGCCGCGGCGAGCGCGCGCGAGGTGCGATCGCAGAACTGCCCGGCGGAGTCGGCGCCGATGCCGACGACGAGCCGGGCGCGGGTGTCGAGCAGGGCGAGGATGTCGGGTTCCCAGGTGGTGGTGCCGCGGATCTCGTGGGCGAACCAGTAACGTTCGCTGGCCAGCTGCCGGGGGTCGCGCTCGGGTCCGAACATCTGCGCCAGCACCGGCTCGGGCATCGGAATGTTCGCGGCGGAGAAGAACTTTCGCCACGCGCCGAGCACATCGCCCTCGGCGTAGGTCGCGACCATGTCCTCGGTGGCGGCACGGTGGGCGTCGCGGTCGGCGATCAGCGCGTTGATCGGCGGTTCGTGTGCGATCACTGTCGTGACGAGGTCGGGGCGTGCCCGCGCCAGCGCCAGAGCGGTCACGGCACCGCCGCTGGAGCCGAAAACCACGGCGGGCCCGGCGTTCACATGGGTGATCAGCCGGGCGAGGTCGTCGGCGCGCAGGTCTGGGGTGGAGTCCTGGCCGGGGTCGTCCAGCGTGCTGTTCTGGTGTCCGCGCGGGTCGGTGGTGAACACCGTGTGGTCGGTGGCGAGCAGGTCGGCCAGCGGCGCGAACGCGGCGGCGTCCATCGGCGCACCGGCCAGCACGACCAGCGGTCCGGTACCGCGCAGTTCGTAGTAGAGGTGTGCGCCGGGAACGTCGAGCGTCCGTGCTGTGACCGCGGACGGGGTCTGGGTCATGAGTTCTCCTCGAGGGTGTGTTGATGGGCGCTGTCGGACGTAGTCCGTCCTCAGCGCGCGCACGGCCGGAGCCGAATGCGGAGGTACGCCTACGTGTCCGCCTGTAGTGACGATGCGTACGCACGGAATTCATCGCCCGCCGCTGCCAGGATTGCCAAACCTAGGGATATTAGGTTATAACCGTATTGTCCTAGTTTTCGAGGAGGTGGCCGATGATGGCACGAGCGGGGCTGACCGCGGAGCGCATCACGCTGGCCGCGGCCGATCTCGCCGACGAGATCGGGCTCGACAACGTCACCATGTCGGCCGTGGCCAGGAAGTTCGGCGTCCAGGACGCCAGCCTGTATTCCCACGTCAAGAACCTTCAGGACCTGCGCAGCCGCGTGGCCGTCATGGCGGCCACCGAGAAGACCGACCTGATCGCCGCCGCGATCGCCGGTCGCGCCGGTCGCGAGGCGCTCGCCGCGTACGCCCACGCCTGGCGTGACTACGCGCTGCGCCATCCCGGGCGATACGCGGCCACCCAGCGTCCGATGGACCCGGACGTGGCGAAGGCCGCCACCGGCGGGCTGCGCGCCGTCGAGCTGACCTACGGCATGCTGCGCGGCTACGGCTTGACCGAACCCGACCGCACCGACGCGGTTCGCTTGCTGCGCAGTACTTTTCACGGATACAGCGTCTTGGAGGCCAGCGGTGGTTTCGGGCACGCCCGCTCCACCGCGGACTCCTGGGAACGCATCATCGACGCGCTGCACGTCGCACTCGAGCAGTGGCCGTCCAGTCACGAGGAGAAGTCATGAGATCCGACACCTTGAAAGTGCCAGGAGCGATCCTGCATTACGAGGTGCGCGGCGCGGGGCCGGTACTGCTGCTGCTGTGCGGCAGCGGCGGTGACGGAGCCGTCTTCGACCCCATCGCCGAACCCCTCGCCGAGCACTTCACCGTGGTCACCCCCGATCCTCGCGGCTATTCACGCAGTGTGCTCGACCCCGGCGCCGCGGACGGCGTAGCGGTCGAAGTGCAGAGTGACGACGCCCATCGGCTGCTGGAACACCTCACGCCCGCAGGCGAAGACGCCTACGTCTTCGGTGGCAGCGGCGGTGCCGTGGTGGCGCTGGAATTGCTTGCGCGGCAACCACAACGCCTGCGGCTGGTGGTCGCGCACGAACCGCCGTGTTTCGCGGTGCTACCCGACGCGGCCGTGCACAAGGCGTTCGTCGACGAGGTGTACGAACTTTTCCTGACCGAAGGTCTCGCCGCCGCGGGCGCGCGTTTCCTCGACGGCATCGGCGGCGGAATGAAAGCCATGCCCGATCCGGCCCAACTCCCGCCCCGCGCGGCCGCGATGATCGAACGGATACACGCCAACACGCCGCGCATGATGGCGCACGAATTGCGTGTCATCACGTCTCACCTCCCCGATGTGGCGGCCTTGACGCCGGTCTCCGACCGGCTGGTTCTCGGTGCGGGCCGCGAGAGCAGGGGCAAACTCCCCTACCGCCCGGCCGAGACGCTCGCGACGCGGCTGGGCATCCCGTTGACCGAGTTCCCGGGCGGGCACAGCGGTTTCACCGACGCGCCCGCCGAATTCGCCGAGCTTCTGCTCGATCTGCTGCTGGCCGCTCGGGCACGCTGACTGTCGCATCGGTCGACTCGATGGTCGCGCTCCGATCCCGCTTGCGGGGTCGGATCTTCGCGCGGATTGCCGAATTCCGCAGCGGTGTGACTTTGTGGCCGCGGCGTCACAGCGCACCCTCGGCGTTCCGAACCGCGGAATCACGGCGTTCCGCTTCGATGCGGTTGATGTTGGTTTCGATCCACTCCCGCAGCCCCGCGATGGGAACACGCAGACTGTGGCCGAGATCGGTGAGCGTGTATTCCACCCGCGGCGGCACGGTCGGGTGCACGGTACGGACCACGAAACCGTCGGTCTCCAGCCGACGCAACGTCTGGGTCAGCATTTTCTGCGATATGCCCTCGATGCGCTGGTGCAGGTCGGTGTATCGCATCGTTCCCTCGGCCAGGGCGTCCACGATGAGCACGGTCCACTTTCCGGCAATGTGGTCGAGCACCTGACGAGTGGGGCACTTCGCGGAATAGACATCGGCCGGGAGTCCCGACGACTCGACATACGTACGCACCATTGGAGTGTAGCGCACAAAAAGGTGCTGCCTTCCCAACAGTTTGTAACTAACCGATAGTTAGAAATATGGAGAAGCAAGCAATTTCGGTTCCCGAAGCCATCCGAATCCGCCGCACCGTCCGCCACTACCGTCCCGATCCGGTCCCTGCGCCGATTCTCGACGAACTGCTGGATCTGACCATGCAGGCACCCAGCGCCTGGAATATGCAAGACCGCTCGGTCGTCGTCGTGACCAGCGAATCCGGCCGCAGGGAACTGTCCGCGGCCGCCTTCGGTCAGCGGCAGCCACTCGAGGCGCCGGTCACGTTCGTTTTCGTCGCCGACAGCACGGCGTGGGAATCCGCCAACACCGATATCGCGGAACAGGCCCGCCGCAACGGGGCGTGGAACGCCGAGTTCGCCGACCTCTTTCACAGCCGCGCGGAGTACCACGAGCTACGCCGACGCGATCTGCTGCGGGAGAACGCCGTGAAGAACGCCATGATCGCGGCCACCTACACCACGCTCGCCGCGACCGCACTCGGATTGGCCTCGGCGCCGATGAACGGATGGGATCCCGACCTGGTCAAGAAGGCGATCGGTATCGACGACCGCCCAGAGCTCGCCATTGCCGTACTCGTAACTGTCGGCTACAGCGACGCCATACCCCCGCACCCGGGACGCCGCGCCGTCGAACGCACCGTCTTCCTGGAGCGATTCGCCGCCTGAGCGGGCGGCGGGCAGGCGCTCGTCACCTGCCCGCCGCCCACCTCGACGCCGCTGCGCAGCGGGTCATCGGAGCGACCGAGACCAGGGCAGCGGTTGCCGAACCCGGTGCGCCCGCCAGGACGAATCTCGTTGCTATAGATGCGATCTCATCCGATTCCGGACATCGCAATAATGCCTATGAATAATTTCGCTGTGCGCAATCGTGCCGCGATGGGGTGCGTACCGCGGCTGCGGCGCCCAGGCTCATCCGCCACTCTCGCCATGCCGCGCTTCTCGGCCACGTTGCGAAGCTGCCGCACCTACGGCCCGAGCAGCGACTTCAGGTCCGGCAGGTTGCCGATTCGCTGGGTCGCCGGCCGTTCCGGTGCGTCGGTCTGCGGCGAGCCGGTTTCGCGCAATCGGGTTCGCACCTCCCCGGGTGTCTTCCGACCGGCGGCGGCGCCGCTCATACCCTGATAGCTCGCGACCGCGCCGGTCACTATCGGGGACGCGCTCGAGGTTCCGCTGAATACGTCGGTGTACCAAAGGTCTTCGTCGGAGCCGCCTTGCAAGTCGCCGTAGCCGGTGGTGGTGGCCTCAAGTCCCCACCCCTGCGCGTCCACACGCTCGCCGTAGTTGGAGAAGGACAGCCGGGAGCGGGCCGGGCCGTGGTCGCGGCCGTGGAATCCTGGTGGCGGTGCGCCCGCGCCGACGATGATCGCCCCGGAATCGGCCGCGCCACCGCGGAACGGGTTCTGCCATGTGGCCGGGAACTCCGGGGGCGGAGTGTCATACAGCGCGGCGTCCAGATCCTCGGCGCCATTGCCGGCCGCCTCGACCACGATCACGCCCTTGCCGATTGCGTACCGGATCGCGGCCAGGTCGTCGGGCCACCATTCGACCGGGATGTAGCCGCGCTGGTCGGGTCTGCCCGCGTAGTCGAATCGCGGGCCGGGACGGTGCACTTCGAGCAGGATCACGTCGCCGGGGCACAACACGTCCGCGGCCGAACGGATCGCAGACGCCGATCCGGACCCGAAGATCGACACCGCCCGGATGTGCGCTTCCGGCGCGATGCCGGTGATGCCGTAGGCGTTGGCGTCACCACTGATCGCGCCCGCCACGGCGGTGCCGTGGTCGCGCCAGCCCCGGTCCGGTGGCGGCGTGCCGCCGATGACCCCACCCTGGTTGGCGTGCAAATCCTCGTGGGTGAACCGCCAGGCTCCCTCGACATCCACCACCCGCACGCCCGCGCCGCGTCCCCCGGGAACCGTCCAGGCCCAGCGCGCGTCGATCCCCTGCGGCGCGGCGTCCAGATATCCTTGGCGCTCCGCGAAATTCGGGGTCACCGAGGGTGCCTCGACTGCGGACCTCGCCGTGACCGTCACGATGCCTTCCGGCGCGATCGGTGGCTCGGCGGGCGGTTTCACATACGCTGCCGCCACGGCGTCGTCGTCGCGCAGCAGAGCGGCGAGCTCGTGGAGCTCGCCGCCGACGCCGCGGACATAGAAGTAGGTGAGGTAGTCCGCGCCGGTTGGCTCATGCGGCGTGCCGCTGAGCCGACCCCGTAACCGGTTGGCCGATCCGAAGATGCGCACCAGTTCACCACCCTCCGGAAGCCGCGTGCCCACGTGCGACTGCACGCTGTGGCTCTCGCGGAGGGCGATCGGTGTGATCGCGGCGTCGGCGGCGTAGGTGACCACGATCAGTTCGGCGGGCGATCGTGGCTTGGGATGCTGGGATGCCATGGTGCACAGTCAACCTGGAGAGCACGCCCGTCGCCACTGCGCTCACCCGTCCACGACGCGGTCGGCATCCCGGGCAACATGACCGCACGCGGGCTGATGGCCGTGACGCTGAGAACTTCCATCGCGCCGATCGCGATGAGGCACAGTCCGGCCACCCAGCCGATCGCGTCCAGTGAATCGAACGGCAGCGCACCGACGATCACGCCGAGCGTCAGCGTGACCAGGCCGAACACTTCGTGCCGACCCCGCCCGGGCAGGTCGTCGACCCATACCGCCACGGTGGCGTGGCAGATTCCGCGAATCGCCCAGGCGAGCCCGATCCAGAACGCCAGCAGCAGCGCCGAATTGCCGCCCGCGAAACACAGCATCGCCAGCAGAGCGGACATGACGCCGCTGATCAGCACCAGCGCGCGCAGGGCCGTGGCGACCCGGGCGCTCACCGCCAGGATCATCTGGAACACACCGTTGAGCAGAAGATAGCCGCCGGACAGCAATTCCGCTGTCGGTAGCGACTTGTGCGGCCACACCGCTAGTGCCACACCCACGATCATCGAGCAGGCGCCGACCACCAGTACCGACTGCCGGGCGCCGCCGGCCAGTGGTTCCGTACGCCCTTCCACCACAGTTTCGGGCATAGCTACATGATATGACCGACATTGGTTAGCGAACCGTTTGCCTCGCTATAGCACCAACTTTCGTTCCGGCCGTCTGCGCTCAGTGCGCCGCCTCCGGAACTCGGCTATCGCCGATGGCCGAGGACTGCCCGCCGCGATGCGGCGAACGTTGCTGAGGTCTCCGCCTGATCTGCGCCGAACTTCGGCCCGAAATACCCGGCGAAGGAGACGAACCCCACGCGAGGTATTTTGTCATCGAGCCGCCAGGTAGGACGAGCATGGCGGGCACCGATCGTTTGGTGAGTGCTCTTGTGCCATTCAGGGGTCGGTTGACACACGCGACCCGCTCTCCTGACGGGATGTCGGTGCGGAACGGTCGATGGTCCGCCTGAGCGAATCGCCGTGTGGAGTTGGGTGTGTCCGCGATCGGCGTGATCACGCGTCTTGGGAGTCCCCCGGTTCGGTAACGGGTGAATTGCGGCGTCTCTCGGCGAGGAGTTCGTCGAGTTGGGTTTCGGCGCGTTCGGCGCGAGCGAGGGTTTGGGCGCGCGCTTCGTCGAGTGCCGCGAGGCGCTGGGCGGCTTCGGTGCGGACCTTGTCGATCGCCGCGGCGGCTTCGGTGCGGGCCGCGGCGAGGTCGGCGGCCGCGATGCGGCGGATTTCGGTGAGTTCGGCGCGGGTGGCATCGAGTTCCGCTCGTACTCTGCGCCATTCGGCGCGTGCTTCGTTGGCGGCTTCGGCTCGTTCGGCGGCCGCCTGCTCGGCGCGCTCGATCGCGCGTTCGGCGTCGGCCGCGCGCTGGACGGCGAGGTCGCGTTCGGAGTGAGCCGCCCTGACCTGTGCGGACGCTTCGCGCTGAGCCTGCGCGATCTCGGTGTCCGCGCGGCTCTCCGCGCGCTGGACCTGCTCGGCCGCATCGTGTTTGACGCGTTCGATTTCCTCGGCTGTCTCTTGGCGCACGGCGCGGTTCTGGGCTTCGGCATCGCTGCGCGCGACGAACACGTCATCGGCTGCCTGCTTGGTCACTCGTTCCACTTCGAGCAACGCGGCGTCGCGCGCCGAGTTCGCCTGGGCGATAAGCTCTTCGGCCCGTTCGGCGGCAGTCGCGGCGTCGTCGGCCGCCGACTCGGCGAGCGCCCGCGCTTCCTGCGCCTCTCTGCGTGCCTGTTCGGCCGCCACCGCGGCGACCTCGGCCTCGGCGATCCGCCGCGCCGCGTCCGCATGCACCGCTTGGACCTGTGCCTCGGCAACGGATGGGTCGGCGAGCGTGGACAATTCCGCGACCGCGGCATTCAACGTGGTGTTCAACTGACCGGCGAGCGATCGGAACTCCGTGAGCAGCTCATCGGCACGCAACCGCGCGGCGGTCACCGGCCCCTGCTGCGTCACAGTGACAGCAGCGGCGGGCGCCTCCGACTCCTGTTGCCGCCGTTGCCGCTCGCGCCACGCACGCCACCGCGTGTGGTCCGGATGGTCGCAGTACTCCGACGGCCGACCGGGTCCACCTCCCCGCGTGAGAGGACGAGAGCAACCCGGGTAGTTGCACAGATTCGACACGCCGGAATCGTAGCGTTGGTTTCGTCATTTCCAACGGATCGACACGAAACGAAATCCTGCGACTCGCTCAGATTCATCCCGGCTTCTGACCTCCGATAAGTGAACCTTATCGGATGTCAGAGTCACACAAGGCGACCATTCCGACTGCTGGCAATACGTTTTCGTTTCGTTGGTGACAACGAAACATAACTCTAACGAAAAGGGGTAAAAACTGTGCACCTTCTCCCCCGCCAACGGATGTCAGCACTGACGAGAAAGTGGCCGATGCTCGCTCCGGCGAGACAGGGCCGAATCTCAGCTGAGGTATTGAGGACGTCTGCGTGCTGACGAGAGCAGCGCTGCTGCGTCACATGGACCTAACAGAGACACGAAGCCGGATTCGTCACGGTGACGGGTGCGGAGCGTCGCCTCGGATGGCAGTAGCCACCCCGGATCGCGGAGAAGATCAACGCACCCGTCGGGCCGTTTCGGAGTCAGCGGAATTTTCCGGGCAGGTGCTGGTCGGGACATCGGCCAGAAACCGAATCCGTCGCCGTACGGCCGGGGCTGAGAGTTGATTGCTCGGCGGATACGAATTCCGCTGCCTGCCAAGCCGTGAGGTGTGCGGCGATGCGGTCGAGCAGTGTGCCGAGACCGAACAGTCGATATCTCCGAACCAGCGGCCGGGGTGCTGCCGATCCGTCGCAACGGGATGCCAGGCCGCCCTGCTGGCCAAGGAACGCAACTGGCTCTGACCCGCCGCGAGCAGCCTGGAATTCCCTGCGTCCCGCTACGTCCGCACGCCCGGGCGGACCATGGACAGCTGGTGTTTGCCGTCGATATCGCCACCCGCACGATCTGCGCTGGAGTGCTGCGGCCGGTCGGGGCGAAAAGCTGTTCACCCGATGCTGATTCTGGCGCGGATGACGGTTCCCGAGCCGATGCGACCGGGCTGGGAGCCAGGCGCCGGCGAAGTCGCGGATCTCGGCTGTTCGTGAAGTCCGGTAGCATCACTGCGGCACACCCGTGGACCGACGCCGCGACACCCCTACTGGACGACCCGACATGGCACTCGACTCCGACATCGACGCGGCACTGGCTGGCCTCGGCGATAGGCGTGGCAGCATGGTTCCGTTCGCCGGCACCTGGTCCCTTGCACCGTATCCCCACACCCAATTGGCCGATGGCCGCGCCTGCACCGTCCTCGCTGACGACGACGGGCTACAGACCCTGGTCGTCGCCGACGACGGCGAAGTCCTGATCGTGACCGACGACGGTACAGAGCTGGTCAACACCACCATCGAGCGCTTCGCCGCGTGCGCCCGCGCCTACGCCGAGGCCCGCAAGCAAGCCCGCCACATCGACGAGGACGACGAGGCATTGGAAGCGCACGGAGAACAGACCCTCGCCACGCTCCGCGGCATCGACCCTGCTGCTGTCGCCGGCGAGAACCAGTTCTGGTCCGTCGCCGCTGAGGAACTGGGCTACGGCCTCACCATCTGACAGGATCAGCGCGTCGCAATAGCGGCGATGAGAAACCGCTGCCGACATCCATGGACCACATGGACAGAGTCATCCTCGACAGTCGCACACGCGAGAACAAGAACTCCTGTCAGGCGTATCGCAGATCGGCCCTGGTGATCAGGCCGTCGGTGATGTCGAAGCGGTAGGTGGCGCGGAAGCCGTCGCCGCTTCCGCGTCGGAAGCGCAGGAGCATGGTGGTGCCACCGGCGCGCGGGGAATGGCCGAGCAGGGTGTAGACGCCGCCGATGACCTCGTCGGCGGCCCAACGGCGGATCGCCTCCCGGCCGCGGATCTCGCGGGAGACGTCGGTGACGGTGGCGTCCGGCGTGAACGCGGCCGCGACGGCGTCGTCGTCCCGGGCGGCCACCGCGTCCAGGTATCGCTGCGCGGCCGGGTCCAATGACCCGGCGTCGAACGAGTACGCCGGGGGTTCCGTGGTACCGGCGGCCGACGGCTCGTCAGCACAGGCGGCGACCATGCCCGCGGCGATCGCGACGACCGCGACGGCGGCGAGGGTTCTCATGGCAGGAGGCCGCGATTGCCGTCGCCCCACATCGCCGTCATCACCACACCGCTGATCCGCCAATCGACTCCGATACGCACGAGATCGAATCGGTACGTGCCACCCAGTGTCCACAGCGACGCGCCGAGCGCCTCTGACCTGCGGTGGGTGGCCTGGAAGGAGGCGGTGCACACCGCCCGGTCGCCGTCGACGGTGACCAGGTGATTGCCGAGCAGGTGCTGGGTGGCCTCCAGCCCGCCGAGCGTGTCCTGCCACGCGGCGACGATCTGCGCCGGAGTCAGAGTGACCGGTTCACCGCCGGTGAGGCTGGTGTAATCCAGCCTCACCTGGTCGGCGAATACGGCGGCGAGCTGGTCCCATTCGCGATGATCGGCATGCCAGGCCATGCGGGTGCAGGTGTCGATGACGTCCAGTCGATCCATACGGCTCATGCTGCCCACCTGCGCACCGCGAGCGAAACGGAAAAGGCTGCACGACCGGGTGCAGGAACCTGCATCCGTTGGCGCGAACGGGGCGAGTAGTACAAGAATTGGTGCAATGATTCTCGTGACAGGAGCGACCGGCAATGTCGGCGCGGAAGTTGTGCAGGCTTTGGCCGCGGCCGGAGAACCGGTGCGGGCGCTGGTGCGCGATCCTCAGGGTGCCGCTGTGCCCGAGGGTGTCGAAGCGGTGGCAGGCGATCTCACCTCGCCCGACACGCTGAGTTTCAAGCAGGTACGGGCGCTGTTCCTGCTGCCTGGTTATCCGGGAGTCGCGCAGGCGGCCGCGAAAGCGGGTGTCGAGCACATCGTGCAGCTCTCGGGCGTTTCCGCGGGTACCGGTGACGCCTCCAACGCCATCACCCGCTACATGATGACCTCCGAGCAGGAGGTCACCGAATGCGGTGCGGCGTGGACGATTCTGCGGCCGTGCGCGTTCGCCTCCAATGCCCTGCGCTGGCTTCCTCAGCTGCGCGGCGGAAATGTGGTTCGTGCGCCGTTCCCCGAGGTTCGCACCGCCAGCCTGGATCCGCACGACCTCGGCGCGTTGGCCGCCACTGTCCTGCGCGGAAACAGCCACAAAGGCGAAATCCTCTGGCCCACCGGCCCGGAGCCGCTCACGCCCGCCCAGCAGGTGGCGATCCTGGCCGAGGCGATCGGCCGCGACCTCAGCTGCCAGGGCCTCACCGATGACGAGGCCCGCGCCGAGATGCTGGAAACCACTCCGGTGGAGTACGTGGATGCCTTCTTCGACTTCTACGTGAACGGGGCCATCGACGAATCCATCGTCCGCCCAACGGTGGAGGAGATCCTCGGTCGCCCGCCGCGCACGTTCGGACAGTGGGCCGTCGCCCACGCCGACGCCTTCCGCTGATCATCCGGTGGCGGCCCGGAATTATGGGACCCGCCACCTCCGGATGCGGGGTGAGGACGGTAGAAACCGATTCCGGCCAGAAGTCGCCATGCCCCTTCGAACTGTCACTGTGACGCTTGGGAATTCGGGGGCTCAGGGACTCATTGTCGGCCAGAAAGGGCAACTTGGTTCTGTACGGTGCCGAAGGCCCCGGTTGAGCGTGCCGTAGGGTGAAGTCGCGCGCCGAATACCTTGGTGCGGGTATGCCAGTCGCCGACGTGAACGCGGGAGCCGAGACATGGACGATCGATCCACCGTCATCGCGGTCCCCGAGTCGGTGCGCACGGAGCTGCGCCGCGGGGTCCGCAGTGTATTGGTCGACGCCGCCGCACTGCGCCTGGTGCGGGATCGCTTCGACGACGATCAGGCCGGTTCGCTGCGCCGGTACCTCGAAGCGTCCCAGTCGGCGAACACGGTGCGCGCCTATCGCGCCGACTGGGTTGCCTGGGCGGCTTGGTGTGCCGCCGAAGGCCGACAGGCGCTGCCCGCTGATGCGCTCGACTTCGCCGTCTACCTGGCGGCGGCCGCCGACGCGCGTCGCGATGCGGGCGGATGGGCGTTCAGTCCGGCGACGTTGGAGCGAAAGTCGGCCGCCATCGCGGCGGTTCACGCGGCCAACGGACTGCCGTCGCCGACGCGCTCGGATGTGGTGCGGCTGACCCTGCGCGGTATCCGCCGCACCCGCCGCACCCAGCCCCGGCGTAAACGTCCGGTGCTGCTGCACACTCTCGACCAACTCCTGGGCGGGCTTCCCGATCCGGGCTGGCCCACCGAACCCGCCCGCCGCCGGGACGCGCTCGCACTGCTCATCGGTTTCGCCGGAGCCCTGCGCCGCAGCGAACTCGCCGGACTGCGGATAGGCGACGTCGAGGTGAGCACCGACCACGGCACCGGCGAACCGATCCTGCTGATCCGCCTGCCCGCCACGAAGACCGACCCCACCGGCGCGGCGCAGCAGCGCGTGGCCCTCCCGCGCGGCCGCCGCCCCGCCACCTGCCCGGTCTGCGCTTTCGCCGACTGGCTGCGTCTGCGCGAAATACATGTCGTCGCAGGAACTTCCGGTGTCCGCAGCTGGCTGTCCGAGCTGGCTACCGGTTCTCCCGACATCCACCGCTGCCACGGCTTCACCGGCACCCGCATCGACCCGGACCTTCCCCTCTTCCCCGCCATTACGCGGCACGGAACCATCGCCGACCACGCCATGTCCGGTCGCGCGGTCGCCGAACTGGTCAAGCGCTATGCCGCCCGCGCCGGTCTCGACCCCGACCTCTTCTCCGGCCACTCCCTGCGCGCCGGATTCGCCACGCAGGCCGCGCTCGGCGGCGCCAGCGACCGCGAGATCATGCGCCAGGGCCGATGGTCCAACCCGCGCACCGTCCACGGCTACATCCGGACGGCAAACCCTCTGGAAGACAACGCGGTCACCAAACTCGGCCTGTGACGTTGCAAGTACCCCTCGCCGCGGGCCTGCTCCACCAACTCCTGCGCGATCCGGACATCCAACCACCTGTTCGGCATCACCTCCACCCCCAAAGTTCCTGACAGTCCCGCCACTGATGGCGATGCTTCCCAGATCATCGCGTCCGGCCTTCCGGAGGCGGCCGGTCCGCCACGCGAGATTCCTCATGCCGAGACCGAATCAGCTGCCGCACAGGACAACGCCGCGCCAGGCCGATAATCGGTCCTCTGGCGACCGGCGAGATCGACCCAACCGCCCATCCGCCGGGCACAGGTGGCTTCCGGCGCTCGGGCACCTGCCCCGCCGACATGCTCCAGCGAAGGCGTGATCACCGCCTCGGCCGCGAGTGCCCGGACAACTGGCCCGAGCACAACCCCTACGGCCAGCCACACCGCTGGTGTACCGAGGGACGGCGGGCGGTTGGGTATGTCTCATAATTCTCTGAAGGAGATCGGAATACCCTCCCACGTGTCGGAGCCTTCGTCACCGCCCGGAATTCCGTACATCACCTCATCCGGATTCCCGTTCGTCCGATTGTTCTGCCACGAGACAATCAGATTCTGCCTGCTCGGGCGTAGGTTGTGCCTGTGGATGGTCGTCGTCGACGCGCCGATGTCGGTCCACCACCACTGGATGCAGTCGGCCACGCCTTCATGCCTGTCGACTGCAGTTGCCTGCCCGCCTTGCGCGGCGCCGGCGAACGCCGCCACTGAGATGGCGGCGGCCACAAGGATTACCGCCAGCCTGCTTGTCGAGGTCACGTTCTGGATCCCTATCTGTCACGAATCTCGTTGTGAACTCAGTTGTAATGCCTTCCCGCGCCTGGAGACCGCTATGGCCCCGCGAATGTCACCGCGACAACAGGCAACGCCCGCGGCCTCGTTCGGAAACCGGGCCTCGACCTCGAAGAACTCAACAGAAACTCGATCGCACATGTCGCCGACTTCAAGGGCCAACCCGGTCGGCGGCCGCTGACCTATGACGAGGTCCCCACCACGAATCCCGGTACCGTTCGAACGACAAATAATGCACGGATGCAATACCGCTAATTCATGGGAATGAATTGCATTTTTCGGCCGTGCACGGGGTCCACCTGCCTCGCGGGCACGTCTCCTGAGTTTTCGGGCCCGGCACCGATGTCGCCGCACGTCGCCATGGCCAGCGGCCCGGCCGCACAGTCTGCGGCCGGAGGGGAACACGGTGGTCCATTGTGACATCTATCCCATTGTGCAAAACGGCATTTCATGGCCTGCGCCAATCGAGTCGGCTCTGCCCACCGTAACCATGGGATATGACAGAACGAGTGCGTTGATTTGAACTGAAGGTCCCCGTTCGACTTTCCCGTTTGCGCGAAGCGGCATTTTATGTCCGCTGCGGCAGACCGATACCGTCGAATTCATGGAGTGGAATTTTCGGTCGGCCGAAGAGCTCGCGGCCGCATTGCGTGCCGGTGAGGTGACCTCGGCGGAACTGACCGACGAAGCGATCGCCCGTATCGAGCGGGACGACAAGGTGATCAACGCGATCTGTGTGCGGACCTTCGACCATGCGCGGGCCGCCGCGCACCGTGCCGACCAGGCGCGCGCCCGCGGCGAGGACCGGCCGCTGCTCGGCATACCGGTGACGGTCAAAGAGAGCTACAACATCGCCGGGCTGCCCACCACCTGGGGCATACCGGCACAGCGAGACTATGTGCCTGCCGAGGACGCGGTACAGGTGTCGCGGCTGAAGGCCGCCGGCGCTGTGGTGCTCGGTAAGACCAATGTGCCGTTGATGCTGCGAGATATCCAGAGCTTCAACGAGATCTACGGCACCACCAACAATCCGTGGGATCACGGCCGCACGTCGGGTGGGTCGTCCGGCGGTTCGGCGGCGGCCCTGGCGGCCGGATTCGGCGCGCTGTCCATCGGCTCCGACCTCGCCGGTTCGCTGCGCACCCCCGCGCATTTCTGCGGTGTATACGCGCACAAGCCGACACTCGGGCTGGTGGCGACCCGGGGTATGGCCGCGCCGCCCGCGCTGGCTTTGCCGGTCGACCTCGACCTTGCTGTTGTCGGTCCGATGGCGCGCACCGCCCGCGACCTCGCGCTGCTGCTCGACGTGATGGCCGGACCGGACCCGCTGACCCACGGCGTCGCCTACGACGTCGCACTGCCGTCCGCGCGCCACGAGCGGCTGTCGGACTTCCGTGTCCTGATCATCGAGGACCATCCGCTGATTGCGACCGGATCGGCGGTGCGGGCGGGCGTGAACCGGGTCGCCGACGCGCTCCTCGACGAGGGCGCCCGCGTCGAACGGCGCAGTCCGCTGCTGCCCGATCCGACCGAAGCGGCGACGCTCTACATGCTGCTGATGCTGTCGAACGCCGCCGCAGGTATTTCCGTCGACGTGTACGAACACCTGCAGACCCAGGCCGCCGCCCTGAGCGCGGACGACCGGCGTCTCGATGCGGCGCGGCTGCGCGGCATGGTGCTCAGCCACCGCGACTGGGTCGAGGCGAACAACCGGCGGGAGCTGCACCGCCACGGCTGGCGGCAGCTGTTCGCCGAGTTCGATGCCGTGGTGTGCCCCATCACGCCCACTCCCGCCTTCCCGCACGACCACAACGGAGGTCTGGAGAACCGGCACATCGACATCGACGGCGTCGAGTACCCGTACTTCGACCAGCTCGTCTGGGCCGGTCTGGCGACCATGCCCGGCCTGCCCGCCACCGCCATACCGGCGGGCCGCTCACCCGAGGGCCTGCCGGTGGGAGTGCAGCTCATCGGTCCGATGTTCGAGGACCGCACCCCGCTGCGGCTGGCCGAACTGCTCGAGCAGAAGATCGGCGGCTTCCAGGCACCGTAGTTCGCGCACCGAATCAGACCAGTGCGTCGGCGTCGGTGCTCGGCCGCCGCCAGGCCTGCGCACTCGCGCTCAAGAGGCCACCAGTCCTCGCTGCTCGGGTCGCCGAGCGGGAGCCACTTGTCCAGTAGTGCGCGTTGCCCGTCCGTGACGTGCTCGACACCGCGAGACGCGCACCTAGGCTCTACGAGAGCTGAAAAAATCGGAGGGCGATGTCGAGAATCTGTGACTGGCTCCGTCCCCGTGGTGAATGCGATCGACATGGGTCGCACCAGCACCGAGGAGAAACACCATGGCCAAGTACTTGCTGCTCAAGCACTACCGCGGCGCCCCGGCTCCGGTCAACGACGTGCCGATGGACAAGTGGACGCCGGAGGAGGTCTCGGCCCACATGCAGTACATGCGTGACTTCGCGGCCCGGCTCGAAGAGACCGGCGAGTTCGTCGACGGTCAGGCGCTCGCCCCCGAGGGCACGTTCGTCCGGTACGACGGCGAGGGTCGCCCGCCGGTCACCGACGGTCCGTTCGCCGAGACCAAGGACCTCATCGCCGGCTGGATGGTGATCGACGTCGACAGCTACGAGCGCGCCATCGAGCTGGCCGGGGAGCTGTCGGCCGCCCCCGGGGCGGGCGGGAAGCCGATCCGCGAGTGGCTCGAGGTGCGCCCGTTCCTGACCGCGCCGCCCACCATCACGGAGTGAGCCTGGAATGAACGAGGCCCTGCTCCGGAGCCTCACGCCGAGTGTGCTCGCGATCCTCGTCCGCCGCGGAGCCGATTTCGCGGCGGCCGAGGACGCCGTGCAAGACGCGCTGGTCGAGGCGGTCCGCGTGTGGCCTGTCGATCCGCCGCGGGATCCGAAGGGCTGGCTGGTGACCGTGGCCTGGCGCAAGTTCCTGGACGCGACCCGGGCCGACGCCGCCCGCCGACGGCGGGAGGAACTCCTCGACGAGGAGTCGGTACCCGGGCCCGCGCCCGCGGTGGACGACACGCTCCAGCTCTACTTCCTGTGCGCGCACCCGTCGCTGACTCCGGCGTCAGCGGTCGCGCTGACGCTGCGCGCCGTCGGCGGTCTGACCACCCGCCAGATCGCCCAGGCCTACCTGGTGCCCGAGGCGACCATGGCGCAGCGCATCAGCCGGGCCAAGCGCACCGTCGCCACCGTGCGGTTCGACCAGCCCGGCGACGTCGCCACCGTGCTGCGCGTCCTCTACTTGGTCTTCAACGAGGGCTACTCCGGCGACGTCGACCTCGCCGCCGAGGCCATCCGGCTCACCCGGCAGCTCGCGGCGGCGATCGACCACCCCGAGGTGGCGGGGCTGCTCGCCCTCATGCTGCTCCACCACGCCCGGCGCGCCGCCCGCACCGCGCCCGACGGCAGCCTGGTGCCGCTCGCCGAGCAGGACCGCAGCCGGTGGGACACCGGGTTGATCGCCGAGGGCGTCGCACTCCTGCAGGCGGCCCTCGCCCGCGACCGGCTGGGCGAGTTCCAGGCCCAGGCCGCCATCGCGGCACTGCACGCTGACGCGCCCACCGCCGAGGAGACCGACTGGGTGCAGATCGTCGAGTGGTACGACGAGCTCACGCGCCTGACCGACAACCCGGTCGTCCGGCTCAACCGCGCGGTGGCCGTCGGCGAGGCCGACGGACCGCGCGCCGGCCTGGCGGCGCTCGCCGCGCTGGACGACTCACTGCCCCGCCACGCCGCGGTGGCGGCGTACCTCCACGAGCGCGACGGCGACCTGGTGACAGCGGCACGGCTGTACGCCGAGGCCGCCCAAAAGGCACCCAACCTCGCCGAGCGTGACCACCTGACGCGCCAGGCCGCCCGGCTCAACTCCCGCCGGTGCCGCTGACAGGTCGCGCTCGAAATTTCCCGCAGCACATCACCACCGACGCACGCATAGTCGTCACCCGACCACCGTCACCCGCGCGTATCAGCGCTGGCAGCACATCAATCCGCGCTCACCCTCGTGGTCACAGATCGATCTCCACGTCGCTGATCGGGTAGGCCACGCAGGAGTGGGTGTAGCCGAACCGGTTGTCGGACAGGCGGAGTCTTGCCTCCTCGGCGGTGTGTACTTCGCCCTTGACGATTCGCACTCGGCACAGGCTGCATTCGCCGGAGCGGCACGCGGCTCCGGGGCGAATACCGTTGTCCTCCAAGGCGTCCAGCAGCGGCCGATTCCGCGGGGTGCGGAAGGAGGTGTCGCCGACGGTGACGGTGACCTCGCCGGTCGGGTCGACTCCGGTGGGCCAGTGTGGTTGGGCGGTGGGGTCGCTCGGTGCGCCGTTGGCTTCGAAGCGGATCCGTTTGCGTGGATGTCCGAGTGCGGTCAGTTGCTCGAGGGCGTACGGGTAGAGGGCTCGAGGCCCGCACACGTAGACCATGCGGCCGTCCAACTCGCGCACGAGGGTTTTGATGGTGTCGGCGGTGAGGAATCCGGTGGTCCCGGTCCAGTCGGCATCGGGTTCGGCGATGACGTGGTCGACCGTGATACCGGGGTGCTCGGCGGCGAGCTCGTCCAGCTCGGCGCGGAAGATCACGTCCGAGGCCTGGCGGGAGCCGTAGATCAGGTGGAAGGTCCGGTTCAGGTTCCGGTCGACGATCTCGCGGATCATGCTCATCGCTGGGGCGACGCCGGAGCCGCCGGCCAGGAACACCACGTCGTCGCCGTGGAAGAGCGGGTTGTGGTGGAAGGTGCCCATCGGGCCGGTGGTGGTGAGGACCTGCCCGACGCGGACGGTGTCGATGAGCAGGTTGCTGACGCGTCCGCCGGGGACGCGGCGCACGGTGAGGTCGTATCGGTCGAGCCGGGCGGGGTTGGAGGAGATGGCGTAGGGGCGGCTGGTGCCGTCGAGGAAGACGTTGACGTATTGACCGGCCAGGAACGGTGGCAGCTCGAGTCGGTCGATGCCTGCGAGCCGGAAGGTCTTGGTGGTCGCGGTCTCGTCGATGATCTCGGCGACGACCAGTTGCAGGCGTTCGGGGTGGTAGGCGTCGATGGTGGCGCGTGTTTCGGCGCGGTAGTCGCGGGTGTCGGGCATGCGGGAGTCGATCTCGGCGAGGATCTGCGCCGCGCCGTCGAACCGTTCGGCGAGGGGGTGTCTCATGATGTGCTCCGTTCAGGCGGCCTTGGCGCGCAGCAGGCGGCGGGCGACGCGTGCGCCCGCTTCGAGGGTGGGTTGGAATCCGCCGATGCCCGCCCACGAGCCCGCCAAATGCAAGCCGGGCACATGGGTTTCGCGTTCGCTGTTGCGGAACAGCCAGCCCTCGGTGGCGTCCTGGTCGTAGCCGTAGATGGCGCCGCCCGGATGACCGAGATAGCGCATCATCGTCAACGGCGTTGCGACGTCGACTTCCTCGATGGCGTCACGGATACCGGGGGTGATGGTCTCGCACAGGTCGAGCAGCGTTTCGGCGTAGGCGAATTTGGCGCGCGCGTACTCCGACGGCGCCACGGTGCGCCAGATGTCGGCGTATTGCAGCGTCATCAGGCTGACATGGGTGGCGCCGGCGGGCGCGAACCCGATCGGCGCGACATCGTACGAGCTGACGCAGATGCCGCGCGCCGGTTCGAAGGAACGCCACGCGTTGTAGGTCCGGTCGTCGTCGGTGTCCATGTTCACGAACGTGGTGCTGGTGGTGAACCCGAGTTCGGCCGGTGTGGCGTCCAGGCCCATGTGCAGCACGAACCCGGACACGCCGATGCGCCGGGTGGCCAGGTCGTCGCGCACCGCGGTCGGCACGTCGATTCCCTCGAGCATGCCGTAGGTCGTGGGCAGCGACGCGTTGGACACCACATCGGACGCGGTCACTTCCGCGCCGTCGTCGAGCCGGACTCCCAGGACGCGGCCGTTCTCGGTGAGGATGGCCACGACACCGGTGTTGAACCGCACCTCTCCCCCGGCGGCGAGGAAGGCGTCGAGGATCGCGCTCGACATCGCCTGCGACCCGCCGCGCACATGCCAGGGCTTGAACTCGAAGTAGGCGAACAAGGTCAGCGCCAGGTCCTGGAACCGCAGTTTCGACGGAGGCTGACCGAGATAGGTCCAGTACATGCCGAGGGCGGCCTTGATCCGGTCGTCGTCGAAGTACTCGTCCAGAACGTCCTGCAGTGGCCGCAGCCCGTAGGTGAACAGCATCGGGTCGATCTGCTCGGCCGGCATCCCGCGCATGGCGGCGATCTGCCAGAACGTCACCTGCTTCAGTAGTTCGAAGAACTTCGCCGCACGATCGCGGTTGCCGGGGAACTGTGCCTCGATGGCGTCGATGGCCGCGTCCCAGTCGGCGGGCAGCGTCAGGTCCAGCTGTCCGGGGATCACCGCGCGGTAGAGGTCGTGCTCCTGGACGAATTCGAGCTTGTCGGCGATGCCGAGCTGGGTGAACAAGCCCTCGCGCAGGGAGATCGGCTGTCCTTGCGCACCGACGCCGGACAGCTGGTGCAGCGCTACCTCGAACTCGAAACGCCCCCGGCGGAAGGAAGTTCCGCAACCGCCGGGAATGTTGTGCCGCTCGAGCAGCAGAGTCCGCGCGCCGGCACGCTGCAAGGTGGCGGCGGCGGTGAGCCCGGCATTGCCCGCGCCGATGACGATGGCGTCGAAGTCGCTCATGCTCCGGAGGCCTCGCGCTCGAGCTGTGCGGTGGCCTCGGCTGTGATGCGGTCGAACTGCTCGCCCATCCGGGCGGCCAGCGCCTGCGCGGCCGAGAGCGGGCGCACCATGACCATGAAGTCATCGATTTTGCCGTCCTCGTCGAAGTGCAGGAAATCGCACCCGGTGAGCTGCTTGCCGTCGACGGTGGCCTCGAAGACGAAAGCGTGATCGCGACCGCCCGCGTCGGCGATCTCCCGCACATAGCGGAAGTCCTCGAAGACCCGGATCACCGCGCGCAGGATGGCCGCGGTGATCGCCTTGCCGGGGTACGGCTTGAACGCCACCGGGCTGGTGAACACCACATCGTCGGCCAGCAGCGCCTCGATGGCGGCCTCGTCGCGTGCCTCGACAGCTTCGCGGAAGGGATGCATGCCACGCCTTTCATAGTAAATTAGTTGCCTATATAGCTCGGAGACTATCCAAGCCAATGCTTCACTGTCCAGAGCGGACAGGACAAGAATTTGAATAGACATGTGCTAGCCTGGGCCGATGGCGCTACGTAACGCGGTACTGGCCGCACTCCTGGAAGGCGAAGCGTCCGGATACGACCTGGCCAAGGGCTTCGACGCCTCGGTGGCCAACTTCTGGATGGCCACGCCGCAGCAGCTGTACAAGGAGCTCGACCGCATGGCCGCCGACGGGCTCATCCAGACCCGGGTCGTCCAGCAAGAGCGCCGGCCCAACAAGCGGCTCCACTCCCTCACCCCCGCCGGACGGGCGGCACTGCACCAATTCATCGCCGAACCGGCCAAACCCACCGCCATCCGCGACGAGATGATGGTCAAAGTGCAGGGCATGGACGTGGAGGACGCACCCGCCGTCCGCGCCACGATCGCCGAGCGAATGGAATGGGCGAAGGCGAAACTGGCCCGCTACGAACGCCTGCGGTCGCGGCTGCTGGACGGCCGCAGCGAACAGGCCTATTTGGCCGAAACCGAACGGATCGGCCCGTATCTCACCCTCCTGCGCGGAATCTCCTTCGAACAGGAGAACATCCGCTGGGGCGCATTCGCCCTCTCCGTCATCGACCGGCGCCTCGCGGCACACGTCGAGCAAGACCACCCGGAGCCCGACTCGCGATCGTCTCGGGCCTCAGCCGATTTGGATCCGATCACCTCCGTCTAGTCTGCGCGGATTCGGCGCCGCCGCCTCGCCCACCGCGAGCGTCCGGTGCGATGTGCGCGATCAGACCTGGCCGAGTCCGATCCAGTACATTTGCTGAAGATATGCTGACGGTGTGCTGTCAGTGCCGGCGCCGATGCTGGCCGTCTCCGGACGGCCACCGCCCGAGCGCGGCCGGTGGGCACTGGAGATGAAGTGGGACGGCATCCGCGCCATCACCCGGTGCGGCGACGGGGAATGCCGGTTCCACAGTCGCAACAATCGCGATCTCAGTGGCGCGTTTCCCGAGCTCACCGTCCTGCTGGCGGATCTGGGCGAGCATGGCGAACTATTCCTCGACGGAGAGATCGTCGCTCCCGATCCCACGACGGGAGCTCCGTCGTTCACTCGTCTGCAACGACGCATGCACGTGGTCGCACCGGGAGCGGAATTGCTGCGGCAGTTCCCGGCGCAGTATCTGGCTTTCGATTTGCTGGCCGTCGACGGCGAGTCGATCATGAACCTGCCCTACACCGAGCGCCGCGAACGTCTGGATGACCTCGCCCTCGATCGTCCCCTCGCGCGCACCCCGCCCTACTACACCGACATCGATCCCGCCACGCTGCTGGACGTCGCCCGCGAGCACGGTTTGGAGGGAATCGTCGCCAAGCGCCTCGACTCGGCGTACTACCCCGGCCGCCGCTCTCCGCTGTGGATCAAAACGCCGCTGCGCAAGACGACCGAGGCCGTGGTCGGGGGCTGGCTTCCCGGCGCGGGCCGGTTCTCCGCCACCTTCGGTTCGCTGGTTCTGGGCGCTTACAACGAGCAGCACCAGCTGGCCCACATCGGCAACGTGGGCACCGGATGGACCATGCACGACCGCCGGTCCCTGCAAACCCGCCTCACCGAACTGTCGCGACCGGATTCGCCCTTCGATATCCCGCCGCCCCGCGCTGTCGCCAGGGCCGCCCACTGGGTGGACCCCGTCCTCGTCGCCGACATCGAATATCGCGAAGCAAGCCCTGAGGGCCTGCGCCATCCCAGCTGGCGCGGACTGCGTCCCGACAAATCCCCGCACGAAGCGAAAATGCCTTTATAGGGCTTCTTGTTTCCCGCCAGCCGCACGGTCGATGCGCCGATCGCGGCATGCACGCTCACCGCCCGCGATTGGACCCATTACCTCGCAGCGCACGAACGCCCATCCGACCACCAGCAACCCGATCGCGAACGGAGAAGAACTCACGACGACTTACTCGGAATGCCCTGTAATGCCGAAGAGAGTGCAGGGACCGATTCCGCGAGGACGTGGCGAACATGGCTCACCGCGGATCCGGCGGTGCCTCTGGGCGAGTGAACTCGGTGGTGCTTGCGTTGGATTTCGACGACGATGATCGTGGTATGGGAAACAGTGAGAATGAGCTACCTCGACGTTCGGAAATCGAGGAGGTCTGGCTGCAGGTTATCGCCGGCGGCATGACTCGCGAGGTCGCCCACGATTGGGTTGTGCCCTGGGTCGAAAACGACGACCCGGATTGGGTTCGGCCTGACGATGTGATGGTCGAGGCCGGCCTGCTGTATCTGCATGGCCTGGACATGACGCGAGACTCTGACGCGCCGAATCTGATCAGCCATAGCGGCCCGGGTCTATACGTGTTGTCCGAGGCTGAAGTGGCGGCGAGGCTGGATCACTGGCTGGGTAAGTGCCGCGAGTACGACAGCGATCCGGAGCGTTCCGCCAGAGAGCTCCGGAAAGAGCGCGAAACACCCCGCAGGATCAGGACCGCGCGAATCTCCGATCCGTAGCGCGCCCAGCCACGCGATCGGGCTGGGTAGTCCGTGAGCCCGGTGGGAGTGCACCAGCATGCCGCGTGGCGCGCCGACCGGCCCGGCCACGCCGTAGCGGTATCCATCGGTGGCTACATCCGACCGCCACTCACATGGGAATCATCGGATAAGACGTGACAGCTACGCCTGCTGTGCCTGATCGAGCATGGCGAGGTAGGCGTCGAGCTGGGCCGCGCCGGTGAGAAGGTTGCGGCTGCGCGCGGTCAGCCGGTCTTGCCAGGAGGCGAGGAATGCGCTCAGCGAGTCTGCCCCGCCCGCCTCGCGCAGCGACTCGATGAACTGCGCGACCTGGGACAGCAGGTACCCGCCTCGGCGCAGCTGTCGTGCGATCTCGGCGTCGCGCACGCCCTCCGGTCCGTATTGGCGGTAACCCGTTGCTCGATCGCGTTCCGGGCGCAGGATGCCCTGCGCTTCCCAAGTGCGCAGCGTTGCCGGGTGCACGCCGAGTCGGCGCGCGAGTTCTCCCACGGTCAGTGGTCGCCCCTTGACCGGGGTGGGAGTGGCGGTCGACAGGGTGCCCAGGGCGGTGGCGACCTCGGTACGGGTGCTGCGTTCGGCGAGCAGCGCGACGT
This sequence comes from Nocardia pneumoniae NBRC 100136, assembly GCF_000308755.1. Lineage (GTDB taxonomy): Bacteria > Actinomycetota > Actinomycetes > Mycobacteriales > Mycobacteriaceae > Nocardia > Nocardia pneumoniae. The sequence continues at coordinate 31,050 of NZ_BAGF01000041.1, read as the reverse complement.
GTGCGGCGTCGATGAGCCGATAGGCGGATTCGGTGTCGCCGCGGTTGGTCGCGCGCATGATCTCCATTGCGTGCTGGTGCCCGTGGCCTGCTCGCAACGCGAGGAAGGCGCGCAGCGCCTGCGCGTGCAGGGGCGTGTAGCGCCGGTAACCGGTCTGGGTGCGCTCGGTCGGCGGGAGGACGCCCGCGTTGTCGTAGTTGCGGATCGCCTGTGCGGACAACCCGTGCTCCCGGGCGAGGTCGATGGGCCGCAGCTTGCACCTCCGATTGAGGCTTTGATCTTTGAATTCCAGGCAGAAGTCGCTGAAGCTTCACAAGACTCTTCAACGATACTGTCGAAGGCAGTGCCTTCCGAAAAGGGGTGTTCATGTCCACTGCCGCATCACTGCGTGCCATCGGCCGCCAACTCGACGACCCGGCAAGCCTGGGTCGTGCCCTCGACGAACTGCTCGCCGCACGGACCGAGCCACCGGTCCTGCTCGCCCTCGGCGAGCCCACACACGGGATCGAGGCGTTCCCGTTGCTGCGCAATGAGTTCCTCTCTCACCTCGTCGAACGGGGCTACCGGTCGATCGTGTTGGAAACCGACGCCTTCGCCGCGTCCGTGGTCGACGACTACGCAGGCGGTGCGACGGCGGAGATCGACACGGTGCTCGCGACCGGGTTCAGCCACGGGTTCGGCGCCGTGCCGGGCAACCGCGCACTGGTCGAATGGCTCCGCGCGCACAACGCAGGCCGCGCACTGTCGGACCGGGTTCGCTTCCACGGCTTCGACGCGCCGGTGGAGTACTCCGGTGCGGCGAGCCCGCGCCGCGCACTGTCCGCGGCCACCGACTACCTGCCCGCGGCCCTGCGGCCGGAATCGGCCCGCGACCTCGACGGGCTGCTCGGCGAGGACGCGGACTGGACGAACCAGGCGGCCATGTTCGACCCGGCGGCGTCCATCGGCGACTCCGACCGCGCTCGCGCTCTGCGCATCATCGCCGACGACGTCGCCAGCGCGCTGCGCCGCGCGGCACCCGGCCTGCGTCCGGCCGACCCGATCGGCTACGACCACGCCGCCGCGCACGCGCGCACCGCCCAGGGCCTGCTGCGCTATCACGCCGCCATGGCCAGCCCCGCGCCCGACCGCATCGCGACCTTGCTCAGCCTGCGCGCCGAGATGATGGCCGAGAACCTGCTCGCGATCCTCGCGCAGGAGCAGCGACGCGGGCCGACCCTGGTGTTCGCGCACAACGCCCACCTGCAACGCACGCAGTCCCACAGCCCGGTCCGCGAGGACGAGCTGAGCTGGGGAAGCGCTGGAGCGCTCGTCGCGCTCACCCTCGGCGAGCGCTACGTGTTCCTGGCAACCGACGCCAAGCCGAACAGCGATCCGGACACCCTCCAGGGCGTGTTGGCCGAGGCGACCACCCGCCGCGCCCTGTTCCCGGCACCGGCCCTGCGTGCCGCGCTTCCCCCGTCGATCGGCACGGGCGAACCCATCGTGCCCGGCCACATCCCGCTCAACCCGGCGGATCTGGACGGCGCCGACGCGGTCATCTTCATCGCCGACACCGACGGAAAACGGCATCAGTACTGGTAGCAGCACTCGATGAGGGCCGGACCGCCGAAATCCGCGCCGCCGGACCCGTGTCCGACCGGCCACTGATGACATTCACCGATGCGCCCAGCGGGAATCCGGTCGTCCCGAGCGTAGGCGAACGCGCCGGAGCCGCTGTTGTGGCTGATCACAAGCACGATGCGGAATGCGGCGTCCGAGATCGGGGACGCCCGATGCAACGCACGCGGATTCGACCGGTTGTGGGGAGGCGATCCCGCCAAACGCGAGGTCCGGCATGGTTTCGAGTGTTCCACAGCGACCGTCAGCAGCGCGCAGTGGTTCGTGCCGAATCACGGACTTTCGTCTTCCAGCGGTGCAGGCCATAGGTCGATGCGGGTCAATGGGGTGCGGCCGCTGGGAGGGAGGCCCTCGCGCGGTCCGTGGCTGGCGCGCAGGGCCGAGCGTGCTTGCATCGCACAGTGTTCGGCGTGGCGGGCGGTGGGGTGGCGGCGGCGGGCTTCGGCGAGCCAGCCGGTGGCTTGGCGGAGGGCTTCGGTGCGGGTGAGGGGCGGGTCGGTGGGCAACAGCAAGGTGGCGTGGTCGGGGGCGACGACGATCGCGGAGCCGAGGTGTTGCAAGCAGCGGCCGATGCCGGGGTCGTCGTCGAGGACACGGAAGGCGGTCAGGGCCAGTTGCCAGCAGCGCAGGGCGCGGCGGGGTTCGCCGCGAGCCCACCACAGCACCCCCATGGTCTCGTGCGCCTGGGCGCGTCCGTCGGGGTCTCGGCCGGTGCGAGTGAGGGATTCGGCCAGCTCCAGACGATCCGCGGCGGCGTCGAGCCGTCCCTGCCCGATGTACGCGACGGCCAGGTTGATCAGGGCGCAGACCTCGCCGGAGACGTCGTCGCGGGGCAGCAGCCACCAAGCGGTTTCCAACTGATCGGCCACACCGTCCAGATCCAGCGGTACGGCGGCGAACCCCTTCAGCGCCTGGCGATGTTCCCAGCGAGCGGCCAGGCTCGTCGACAGCCGCCACGGACGGTAGCGTCGCGGCCGCTGGGCAAGCCGATCCGCGCGCAGCATGACGAGATCACGGTTCAGCTCGTCGAGGCCGCGCAGCGCGGACAGATCGGCGGCCACGCCACTCTCGTTCTCCGCCAACCCGATTCGCGCGTGCCACACGTCGAGGGCATCGCCGAGCCGCGTCAGGTGTGCGAGAGCGGCGGCGGGGAAACGCACTCCGGAATTCGCGCACGCGGCCACCAGTGCGCACAGGTATCGTTCCTCGGTTTCGAACCACCGGCGAGCTCCCACGGCGAAGCGCCGCGATTCCAGCGCGATCGCCCAGCGCTCGGCTCGGTCGGCGTAGTGGTGCAGCAAGGCGGTGACCGCGGCGGCCCACCGCGGTCCGGCCGTCACCGTCGCTCGATCCGGCCGCTCGGGCACCTGGCGCACCCGGAAACGCTGCGCTCCGTGCGCGGCCAGGATTCCGCGGCGGCGCAGGTCCTCGAGCTGCGTCGCCGCGGTGGGCACCGACGGTTCGCGGGCCAGCGGCAGCCTGCTCTCGGTGTCGCGAATGGCGTTGAGCACCGCCAGCAGCGCGACGCTTTCGAACTCACGCACGGGCAGGTCTCGTAACACCGTGGCGACGGGGTCGCCGTTCAGTGCGGACACTCGCCACGGTGGGCGCGGATACCGGCGGGGTGCGCGATCGGCCAGCGCGGGACCAGGTTCGACCAGACCCGCGATCAGGTCCATCTCGCGTGCGGTGCGCACCTTCATGCGATACCCGGCGGCGAACCGGTACAGCGCGTACGTCGCCGCCGACGCGATGACCAGCACCGACAGCCAGCGCAGCGTGCCGTTGAGGAACTGGACGAGGGCGTTCTCGCCGAAGGAGTTGACCACGAGGGTGCGCACCAACTCGAACAGCACGGTGTAGGCCACCACTGACGCGGTCCCGAGAAACCCTTGCCACAGCGACGATCTCGGCGTCCCGGTCTGTTCTTCCGCTTCGGAGCGCGGGGTACTCACCGGGCTGCCTCCCTCGCCATGCCGGATGATCCCGGCGACCGGCCCTGACTCATCGCAGCACTCCCCCCGTCAGTCCCGGCACCAGCCAGCGCCGCCACGTCGCCAGCACCAGCGCCACCGGCAACACCGCCGACACCAGCGATCCAGCGGCCAGTTGCGCGGCGTTCTCGTTGAACTGGCGCGCCTCGCCCCACAGCAGCAGTGACCACGGGCTGGCGCCCGCTCCGCTGACGACGAGTCCGATGAAGAAGTCGTTCCACACCTGCACGAATTCCAGCACCGACACCGCCCCCAGCGCGGGTCCCGATGAGGCCAGCACCCGCCGCGCGATCGTGCCCGGACTGGCCAGCCCGTGCAGCGCGTCGGCGGCGGCGCTGCCCGGCGGCGCGAGCAGGGCGCCGCGCAGGACGAGGATCGCGATCGGCAATCCCGCGGCGGCGTGCACCAGGATCAACGGGATTCGCGTCCCGGACAGTTCATTGGCGTCGATGAAGCCGTCGAGCGGCCCGAGATAGGTCTGCGCCGGGATCACCGCGAGCACCACCAGACCCACCACGGCCAGCCGAGCGGCGGGCCCGTGCGGACGCAGCGCGGCCAACCGATAGGCGACCGGCGCCGCGGCGGTCACCACGACAACCGTGACGATTCCGGCCACCCATGCGGTGGTCTGCAGCGAGCGCCACAGTCCGTCGTCGTCCCATACCAGGTCGATCGCGGAGAATCCGAATCCGTCGTGCCCGTGCACGCCGGTGTAGGCGAGCACGCCGATCGGAAACAGCGCCAGCACCGAGACGAGCGCGGTTCCGGCCGCCCGTATCGGACCCATGCGAGGCCGTCCGGCGGTCGAGATCTCGCGGACGGTCGGCCAGTTCGTCCGGTGCCTGCGCACATCGATTTGCAGCAGCCACGCGACCGAGCCCACGAGCACCGCCAGCGGCAGCGCGTAGGCCGCCGCGGCCGCGGTATCGCCGTCGGCGGCCAGCCGCCACCAGTGCACGGTCGCGCTGTTCACCTGATACTCCAGCGCCCCGGGCACCCCGATCAGCACGACGTCGAACACTCGCGCTGCCGCGACCCCGACCCCGAGCCCGGCGATCAGCACGACCGGCCGCAGCAATTCGTACAATCGCACCGCCAGCGGCCTGCCGTCGTCGCCGTACAGATACCTGGCGCGCGCCGGATCGGCTTCGATGGCATGGATTCCCGCCCGGAACAGCCCGGTGAGAAATCCCAGCCAGGTCCACAGGAACGCCGACGCCAGCATCGCCGCAAGCCACCAGCGGTAGGCGCCGACGTCCTCGATACCGAACCAGTGCGCGCCGTGGCCGAAGATCACGCGGAACGCCACACCGGACACGAACGCCGAGATCCCGAACGGCACGATCAGCGGCAACCACAGCCACCGCACCGCCCGCCCCCACCAAGCGATCGCCAGCGCCACACCCAGCAGCGCGATCCCGAATGCCACCCACAGCAAGGTGCGCAGGTAGGCGTCGCGCCCGTTGGTGGTCATAGTGCTGCCCAGCAGCCACACCGCGCCGACCGTCCCCGTGGCGGACGACAGCCAGACGAGAATTCGCTTCCACCCGGGCAGCCGATGACTGAGCGGAACAGGCAGACGGCGGCGCAGCAGGCCGAGACGCAGCAGAACAAGTAGACGGCGGCGAGGCAGGACAGGCAGACGGCGGCGGGGCAGACGCCGACGGAGCAGGACAGGCAGCAGCGCGCTTACGGCGACGATCGCGCACGCGAGCACACCGAACGTATGCGCTCGCGTGGCGAGGAACACCGTCCATCCCGTCGGAACGACCAGCAGCGCCACCGTCAGCACTGTCACCGGCAGCCCTGCCGCCCAGCCGATCCAGCGCCGCGGTCTGCCGCCGGGGACCAGCGGGCCGCGCATGCGGCGCGTGGCCAGCTCGAGGCGCAGTCCGTTGACGGCGAAGTCCGGCAGCGTCATCGGCGCCGCCGCTCGAAGTCGTCCAGTGCGGTGATCGCGCGATCGATCGCCAAGGCCACCGGGGTGGGCGCGCCATCTCCGACGGCGATCAGGAACTCCGTCAGCACCCGCCACAGTCCTTCCCGCCCGCCGACCGCTCCGATGCGATCGGAAAGGTCGAAAGCGCTGCGCGTAGTCAACTCCTGGGCCGAGGGGGCGAGCAGCGGCGAATAGTCGGCCACGGTGCGCAGGTTCGGCGCGAGGAACCCGCCGTAGCGTTCGATCCACGGCAGCGGCGCACGCGCACCGGCCAGTTTCTCGATCAGCTCGTCGGCGCGCCCGCTCGCCTCCCGCGTCACCACCATCACGTCACCGCCGACGATCTTCGGCCGCTCCGACACTGCCGTGATCGACGGAAACGGCGCGACCCCGACCACATCCGGAATCTTGCGGCCGGAGGCGCGTACACCGCTGCGCACGATGGGTTCGGCGAAATCGGGGGCGACGACCGCCGCGGCGCGGCGATGCTCGAACACATCGCGGATGGCGTCGGGGAACTGCCTGGTCAACGCGACTCCGACGCCACCGGGAAAGGCATGGCGGTGTCCCCACAGAACTCCCAGGTGCCCCAACGCCGCCCGCACCGCGGGGTTGTCCCACTCGCGACCGGTTTTCGACGCCAATTCGCCGTAGATCCTGGCAGATTCGGCCAGCAAAGCGTTTTCGAAGAAATCGGTCAGCACCCATCCGTCGGCGGCGGCCAGCGCCAGCAGGCGGATCGGCGACTGCGCCAGCACCTCCATCCGGTTCACCCAGTCCGCGAGGGTCCATGCGGCCGGATCACCGAGATGGTAGGCGGTGAACTGCTGCCGGTCGTACCACACCAGTGACTTGTCGGCGGCCTTGAACGGCACGCCGAAAGGTTTGCCGTCGTAACGCAGTAACTGTTGCCAGTGTTCGGCGTACCGCGTCCCGAGCTCGTCGGTCCACACCGTCTCGGCGACCGGCCGCAGTTCGCGTTTTGCGGCGAGCTCACGCACCCGTCCGGCCTGCGGGAGCATCACCACGTCCGGCGCGGACCGGCCACCGGCGGTGAACGCCGTATCGGTGTTGTCCCCCAGCGGAATCACCTCGACGTCGAACCCTAGGTGCAGTTCATCCACAACGGCGTGGAATGCCGCGAGTTCCGCCCCGCTCCAGGACACCCCGACCCGCACCGCGTCCGCGCTGCCCAACAGCAGATCGGGCGCGCACGCGGCGGCGAGCGGGACGACCATTCCCGCTTGCAGCACCGCTCTGCGCGTCCCCATCGACCCCCGATTGTCCTTGCGTGCCAACCGAACTCGATTATGCGTCACGACGGCGCATCGGTGGGCGAGTTCGCGATCTTCACTGTTGCGGCAAGCAGCGATGACGAGCGCGTGTTGGCGCAGCACGACCCGTCCGGCGGTGCGTCCCACCACAGCGTGGGCATGATTCGCCTGGCGAGCGCTCGACCTGTCGGCCGGTGGTCATCACGGCCGCGGAGGTCCGGAGACCCCAACGCGTGACGCTTGCCACACTCGGTACGTGAGCGTACCGTGAGCCTGGTACACCGGAGTACCACGTGAGGGAGGTGGGCGTATGCCCGCTGCGAAACTGCCCGATGGTCCATCCACGCCGCCGATCGTGCAGAACCTGGAGCTACTGACCGGACGCACCCGGACGTGGCGGCGCATGCAGGATCGCTACGGTTCGGCGTTCACCATCCACATGCCGCGATTCGGGCGGGTGGTCGTGCTGGCCGAGCCCGCCGAGATCAAGGCGCTGTACACCGCGGGCACCGACGTCGCCGACAACATCACCACCAATCTCGGCGAATTCCTCGGCCCCGGTTCACTGTTCGCGCTCACCGGCGCCGAGCACCGCAAGCAGCGCAAGTTGCTCACCCCGCCCTTCCACGGTCGCAGGCTCACCGTGTACGAGGCGCTGATCGAAGAGGAAGCGGTCCGCGAGATGGCGACCTGGCCCTCGGGGCGGGAGTTCGCCACGATGGACTCGATGATGCGGATCACGCTGAACGTGATCCTGCGCGCGGTGTTCGGCGCCGAGGGCGCCGAGTTCGAGCAGCTGCGCGAGCTGCTGCCCAAACTGGTTCTCATCGGGTCGGCGCTGGCCGCGATTCCGGTGCCGAAGGGAATGCTGGGCCGATTCGGCCCGTGGTCCCGGTTCGAGGCCTACCGCCGCCGCTACGACGAGATCGTCGGCAGGCTCATCGACCGCGCCGCCGACGACGAGCGCATCGCCGACCGCGACGACGTGCTGGCGATGATGCTGCAATCCCGGTACGACGACGGCTCCGCCATGAGTCGCGGCGAGATCGCCGACGAACTGCTCACCCTGCTCACCGCCGGTCACGAGACCACGGCGACGACGCTGGCCTGGACGATCGAACGACTGCGCAGGCATCCGGACGTGCTGCGTCGCCTGGTGGCCGAAGCCGACGAGGGCGGTTCCCAACTGCGCGAGGCCACGCTGGTGGAGGTGCAACGCGTCCGGCCGGTGATCGACCTGACGGCACGCACCGTCCGGGCGGACTCGATGCAGCTGGGGCGCTGGACCCTGCCGAAGGGCCAGAACGTGGTGGTCAGCATCCGGCTCATGCACGACAACGAAGACCTCTTCCCGAACGCCCACCGCTTCGACCCCGACCGCTTCGTCGGTGCCCGGCCGGGCACGTTCAGCTGGATTCCCTTCGGCGGCGGTCACCGCCGCTGCATCGGCGCCGCGTTCGCCACGATGGAGATGAACGTCGTCCTGCGCACCCTGCTGCGTGATTTCACGCTGGAACCGACCGACGCCAGCGACGAGCGAGTGCACTTCCGCGGTGTCGCGCTGGTCCCCGCCAAGAAGGGCCGAGCCGTGGTGCATCGCCGCTCACCGCGCGCCACCGTGCCCGCCCGCGATCGCGCCGCCGAGGTGACGGCATGACCGAGCAGTTCGCCGAAGTAGGCCGCGGGATCACCCTGGCCTACGAGCAACTGGGCACCGGCGGCACACCCCTCGTGCTGATCGCCGGGCTGGGCCAGCAATTCCACGACTGGCCCGACGGATTGTGCGAGCTGCTGGTGGCGCGCGGCTACCGCGTCATCCGATTCGACAACCGCGACGCGGGGCGCTCCACACACGCCGGTTTCCCTCCGCCCCGCCCGGTCGAGTTCCTCCGCCGCCGCTGGCATCGCGACCAATACGTGCTCGCCGACCTCGCCGAGGACACCATCGGCCTGCTCGACGCGCTCGAGCTGCCGTCCGCGCATCTGGTCGGCATGTCGATGGGCGGAATGATCGCCCAGACCGTCGCCGCCCGCCATCCCGCGCGCGTCGACTCGCTGACCTCCCTCATGTCCACCACCGGCGCCGACAGAGTGGGAAGGCCAGCGTGGTCGACCTGGCGACTGATGTTCAGTCGGCCAGCACGCGACCGCGCCGAGCACATCGACCGGGCCGTGCGCATGTACCGGCACATCTCCTCGGCCGGATACCCGTTCGACGAGTCCGCCGTCCGCGCGGCGGCGGCCATCACTTGGGATCGTGACCCCGCTCCCGCCGCGGCTGTGGGCCGTCAGCTCGCCGCGATTCTCAAATCCGGCGATAGGACCGGGGAACTGCGGGCCGTCACCGCGCCGACGCTGGTCCTGCACGGTGACCGCGACCTGATGGTCGCCCCGACCGGCGCGGCCGCGACCGCTCGCGCCATTCCGGACGCCCGCCTGCACACCCTCCGCGGGATGGGCCACGACCTGCCCGCCGCCGTGTGGCCGGCACTCGTCGAGCTCATCCACGACCACATCCGCACCGCCGAACCCAGGAGCATCGATGCCCCGCACCGCTAGGCCGCTGTCCGGCCACCCGGTCATGATCACCGGCGCGGCCTCCGGGATCGGCCGCAGCCTGGCCCAGTTGTTGTCGGGCACGGGCTCACCCGTGGCGATCGCCGATATCGACGAAGCCGGACTGAAGGAGACCGCGGCGTCGCTGACCGGCCCGGTACTCACCCGGGTCCTCGACGTGCGGGACGGCGCCGACCAGCGCGCCTTCGCCGACGAGGTCCGCGACTGGCTGCCCGCACCGCTGGCCGCGGTCTTCAACAACGCCGGTGTCGCCCTCGCATCGTCGGTGCTCGACGCCGTCCCCGAGGACGACGAATGGTTGCGGCGGATCAACTTCGACGGCGTCGTCAACGGCACGCGAGCCTTCCTGCCCCTCCTCGTCGAACAGGATCACGGCGTCATCGTCAACACCTCGAGCGTGTTCGGGCTGCTCGGCATGCCCAACCAAAGCGCCTACTGCGCGGCGAAATTCGCGGTCAGAGGGTTCACCGACGCCCTGCGCCAGGAACTGCGCGGCACCGGGGTGTCCGCGGTGAACGTCCATCCCGGCGGCATCCGAACCAACATCGCCCGCAACGCCAGGGTCCACAAGGACCCCGAAGGCCGCGGACGCACCCACGAGCAGATGGCGGCCGAATTCGAGGCCACCACCCTGACCACCCCGGAGAAAGCGGCCGAGATCATCTGCCGCGGAGTCGAACACGGCAAGTCCAGGATCCTGATCGGGCCGGACGCCTACCTGTTCGACATCCTGGCGCGGGTGGCACCCACCCGCTACTACAGCGTGGTCGCACTACTGGAACGCCTGCTGCGTACCAGGCACACCGCAGGAGCACAGTCATGAGTGAACACGTCGATGTCCTGATCGTCGGCGCCGGGCTGTCCGGCATCGGAGCCGCGCACCAGATCCAGGCGGCGTTCCCCGACCGCACCTACGCCATCCTCGAGGCACGCGACGCCATCGGCGGCACCTGGGACCTGTTCCGTTACCCCGGAGTGCGTTCGGACTCCGACATGCACACACTCGGTTACCGATTCCGTCCCTGGACCCAGGCCAAGGCCATCGCCGACGGGCCGTCGATCCTGCGGTACATCCGCGACACCGCCGCCGACGCCGGGATCGATCGGTTCATCCGGTTCGGCCACCGCGTGGTCGAGGCATCCTGGTCGACCGCCGAGTCGCGCTGGACGGTGCGGGCCGAACACGACGGCGCCACCCGCGCCTTCACCTGCCACTTCCTGCTCGTGTGCAGCGGCTACTACCGCTACGACGAGGGCTACACACCCGAGTTCCCTGGTGTCGGCGATTTCCGCGGGCGGCTGGTGCATCCCCAGCACTGGCCCGCCGACCTGGACTACGCGGGCAAGCGGGTGGTCGTCATCGGCAGCGGCGCCACCGCGGTGACCTTGGTACCGGCCATGGCCGACACGGCCGCGCAGGTGACGATGCTGCAACGGTCGCCGACCTACATCCTGCCCGTCCCCTCCGAAGACGCGGTGGCCAACCAGCTGCGGCGACTGCTCGGACCGCGCCGCGCCTACACCCTGGTCCGCTGGAAGAACGTGCTGGTCAGCACGCTGATCTACCAGTTCAGCCAGCGGCGGCCACGGCAGATGCGGAAATTCATCCGCGGCCTGACCGTGAAACAGCTGCCCGACGGCTACGACGTGGACACCCATTTCAAACCGGCCTACCAGCCGTGGGATCAGCGACTGTGCCTGGTACCGGACGGGGATCTGTTCCGGGCCATCCGCGCCGGACGCGCCTCGGTGGTCACCGACCACGTCGACAGATTCACCGCGACCGGGCTGCGCCTGGCATCCGGGCGCGAACTCGACGCCGACATCGTGGTCACCGCAACCGGTCTGCAACTGCTCGCGCTCGGCGGGATGCGGCTGACCGTCGACGGCCGGGAGGTCGCGCTGCCGGACACCATGGCCTACAAGGGGATGATGCTCAGCGGCGTACCCAACTTCGCGTTCACCATCGGCTACACCAACGCGTCCTGGACGCTGAAAGCCGATCTGGTCAGCGAATTCGTCTGCCGACTGCTGCGGCACATGGACGCAGGCGGCTATCACCAGACCACCCCCTGGCCGGAACCGGACGTCGCCCCGGCGCCCCTGCTGGATTTCCAGGCCGGGTATGTGCTGCGGGCCATCGACCGATTCCCCAAAGCCGGATCCCGGGCTCCGTGGCGGTTGGGCATGAGCTACGCCCACGACGTGATCACCCTGCGGTACGGCCGCGTCGACGACGGCAGGATCCGGTTCACCCGGCGAAACCCACCACCCGGCGATGAGGAATTCACCGGGACCGCTGAACCGGGTCACGGCTCCGAACAGGTCACGGCGTGAGACCCGCGGCCGCACGCGGCACACGCACAGCCGAGAGGAGTCACTAACCTGATTCTCGTGACACGTGCCGAGCCCGTACCCCGCACCGCCGCCGCCACCGGCTCGGAATCGGGGTTTCGCCGCCGTCTGCTCGACGGCATGGCCGTCGCGGTGCGCGAACGCGGGTATCAGGACTCCACGGTCGCCGACGTGGTCCGGCACGCCCGCACCTCACGCCGCACCTTCTACGAGCATTTCACCAGCAAACAGGACTGCTTCATCGCGCTGCTGAGCGAGCGTAACAAGGAGACGATCCAGCAGATCGACGCAGCGGTCGACCCGCACCTGCCGTGGCGCACGCAAGTGCGCCAAGCCATCGAGGCGTGGATCCGCACCGCGCAGGACGATCCCTCGATCACGCTCAGCTGGATCCGGGTCGTGCCCGCCCTCGGCGAGGACGCACGGCGGTTGCAGCGCGAGGTCGCCAGAGACTTCATCGCCCTGATCCAGAAGCTCACCGACACACCGGAATTCGCCGCCGCCGGACTGCGGCCACCGTCCCGGCAGCTGGCCACGATCCTCTTCGGCGGATTCCGAGAACTCATCGCGACAACCGTGGAGGACGGCGACGACATCGGCGGCATCGTCGACGTGGCGGTCGAATCCGCGATCGCGCTGGTCGGGCCGCACGTCTAGCCGCCCGTGGCCACGCCGAACGGGCGGCCGCGCTCACCCCTGCTTCGGTCGACCCGGTCGATAGAACCAGTCCGTCAAACTGAAGTCCTCCCGGATCTTCTTCTGCTCCACCAGGAACTGCTTGGTGCCGGTCAGCAACTGGATACCGGCTGGAGAGAAGACCTCGTCCGGGATGTAGGCGGGACGTGCGGTCGCGCGCACGACCGCCTCGGGCGACTTCGACTGCGAGACCTCATAGTTCACGTAGTCGTCCCAGTGTTGCTTCGCGTACCGGTTGGCCTCGACCAGGATCGTCTGCCAGGCGGGACCGAATTCCGGATGGGTGTCCAGGAAGTCCTGGCTGCTGACCGACGAGCTGGTGCCCGCGAGATCGGGGTGGTTGTCCTGGACCGAGTCGACCTGGTGGAAACCCTTGGCCAAGAAAGCCCGGAAGAACGCCGACGGAGCGACGTCGGGCAGCGCCACCGCCGCGATGTCGCCGCTGTTGAGCGGCGCTTCCGCGTCGGTGGCCAGCAGATGGACCAGCTGCGCCTGGATTCCCTCCGCCTTCAGCGCCCCCTGCAGGTAGCGGTCGATATACGAGCCGGACTGCACGCCGATCTTCTTGCCCGCCAGGTCCTTCAGCGTCCGGATCGACGGATCCTTGGCCACCACCCCCGCGTTGTAGTCGACGGCGGCGATGGCCAGCAACCGGGTCTTCAACCCGCTGCCGCGCGCCACGAGGGCGGGCGTGTCGCCGTAGGTGGCGACGTCCAGACGCCCACCCACCAGAGCCTGGTTCAGGTCGGGCCCGTTGGGGAAGCTGTAGACCTCGATATCCTCCACACCCAGCGGCTTCAGCGCGGGCAGCAGCGCGCCACGCTGATGGGCGAAGCCGAGTGGCCCGGTCAGGACGTTGCCGGTGCCGATGGTGCCGATGCGGAGAGTCTTGATCTCGGCGCGGGTCGCCGAGGCGGCGTCATCCGACCCGCAGCCGGTGAGCACCAGCAGCAGAACGGACAAGGCGGCAGACAGGATCAGCCGGAGAATGCGCATGAGTTGCTTTCGTCGTTCAGAGTTCGGATAAACGCGGCGGCGGAGCGCCGTGCGGCAGACGCGGACCCACCGCGACGAGGCTGCCGGGTTTGCGGCCGCGACCCCACCCGAGCTCCTTGCGGTAGCGACCGATGTGGTCGTCGCGGACCGCGTCGTGATCGGGCAGCGGCGTCGCTTCGGGGTCGACGTACAGCGCGTCCACGGGGCAGTACGCCTCGCACATGAAACAGGTCTGGCAATCGGATTGCCGTGCGATGACCGGGATGCCGCTGTCGGTGCGATCGAAGACGTTCGTCGGGCACACTTCCACGCACTTGTCGCAGCCGATGCAGTCGCCCGCGCGCAAGATCTCGATCATCACGCCACCGCCAGGGTGGTGTTGGCCGTCGGCGCGGTCGCGGTCCACACCTCGTCGAGTCCGCCGGACAGGATGTGATGATGCTGCGCCGGATCCAGATCCGGATGGTCGGCGCGCTTGCTCATACCGCGGGTCTCGGTGCGCGCCAGCGTCGACCGATACATCAACCGGCCCACCGCCGTGATCGCGGCAGCCTGCCGCGCCCGCACACGCTCGTCTCCGGTGCCGCCACCCAGGCCACGGGCGGCGCGCTCCCACACGCTGTCCAATTCCGCGAGCGCGGGCCGGATGCGATCCCCATGCCGCAGGTAGTTCTTCTCGAACGGAATCAACTCCTGCTGCGCGGCTTCGACGATGTCCTGCGCCCGGACCGATTCCGAGCTCTCCGGACGCAAACCGGTCCGCCCGGCGCCACGGAGAACGGAAACGGAGGCGCGCGCCGACCCCAGCGCGAACGCGGCCGCGCCACGACCGGCCCAGCTACCCGACGACATCGCCCATGCCGAGTTGTGGCTGCCGCCGCCGGTGAACCCACCGCAGATCCGCTCGCGGGTCGCGGCGTCACCGGCGGCATACAGGCCGGGGACCGTGGTGGCGCAGTCGTCGTCGACCACATCGATACCGCCCGTGCCGCGGACGGTGCCCTCCGCCAGCAGATCCACCTCGAACCGGTCGGTGAACGGGTTGATGCCGCGGCGGTCGAACTGGAGGAAGAAGTTCGGCTGCCCCAACCGCATCTGCGCCTGCACGGCGGCGTCGGCGCGATCGAGCTGCGCGAACACCTTCTCCCGCAACAGAGTTCGCGCGATCACCGAGCGACCCTTGGTCGACCCCGCGCCCTCGAGCACCCGCCCGTCCTCGTGGAAGAACGTCGCGTAACCGTAATAGGCGGTCTTCGTGATCGTCGACCCCTTCGGCACGATCGCGTACGCGTTGGAGAACTCCATACCGGAGAAGCGCGCACCCACTTCGGCCGCCATCAGCGCACCGTCACCGGTGTCGACATTGGTGCCCAGCGCCCGCGACAGGAACGCACACCCGCCACTCGCGAGGACCACCGCACCGGCGGCGACGCGATAGTCGCGGTCGGTGCGGCGCTGGTAACCCGCGGCGCCGCGCACGACACCATCGTCATCGACCAGCAATTCCAGCGCGGGCGAGTGGTCGAGAATGCGCACCCCCACCCGCTTCACCCACGCACGCATCCGGCGCATGTACTCCGGACCTTGCACACCGGTGCGAATCTGCGCACCGGTGTTCGGGTCCACCGGAAACGGATACCGTCCCTCCACCGCGAGACGATTCATGTTCGCGTAGGTCTGCTCGAGTACCCGGTCCATCCAGTAGTGATCGGCCAAATGCCCGCCCAGCGCCTCCCGGCTGGCTTTCGCGTTCGCCCGCGCGGTCGCCTCCGGCGAGACGTACCACACACCGGTACCGGACGGGGCGGTCGCGCCGCTGGTGCCGCAGTAGCCCTTGTCCACCAACGTCACCTCGGCACCGGCCTCGCGAGCGTGGATCGCGGCCCAGCAGGCGGCCGGACCGCCGCCGATCACCAGGACATCGGTACTGATCTGCAACGGATCACTCATGCGTCTGCTCCTGTCGGTGCTTCGGGATTCACGCCGAGTGCGAGCAGCAGCCGGCGGCGGAGTGCGGAGAATTCGGGGTCGACCACCGAACGCGGCCGAGCGACGGCGATATCGAACGATTCGGCGATGCGGCCCTCGCGCAACACGAGCGCACGATCGGCCAGCAGCAACGCCTCCTCCACGTCATGGGTCACCAGCAGCACCGACTGCCGGTGCAGCGACCACAGACGAGCCACCAGGGCCTGGACTTTCAGCCGGGTCAGCGCGTCGAGCGCCCCGAACGGCTCATCCAGCAGCAGGAGTTCCGGATTACGGACCAGCGCCCTGGCCAGCGCCACACGCTGCGCTTCACCACCGGACAGCGTCGCGGGCCACACATCCGCCTTCGCGGTCAGCCCGACCTCCTCCAGCGCCGTCAGCGCACGCGCGTTGGTGGCCCCGTCGACACCGAGAACGACATTGCGCCACACGGTGATCCAGGGAATGAGCCGATGCTCCTGGAACACGATCGCCTTCGATCGCGGCACCTGGAACGATCCGGTGAACCCGCGATCCAAGCCGCCGATCCCCCGCAGCAACGTGCTCTTGCCGGACCCGCTGGCGCCCAGCAGCGCGACGAACTCGCCCGGCGCGATATCGAGATCGACCTCGCGCAGTACCGCCCGGCCGCTGAAGGCGCGCGCCGCGCCGCGGATCCGGACCCCGGTCCCGATGGTGGCGGTCATCTACTCCCCCTCGAATCCGGTACGCCACGCCAGGAACCGGTGTTCCAGCACGCGCACGAACACATCGGTGAGCAACCCGAGGATCGCGTAGATCACCAGGACCAGGAAGATCTGATCGGTCCGCAGGAACTCTTTGGCGTCGTTCATCAGGAACCCCAGGCCGACCGGTGTCGTCTGCATCTCCGCGACGACCAAGGTGAGCCAGCCGATGCCCAGCGCCTGCCGCAGTCCCACGAAGATCTGCGGCAACGCGCCGGGCAGGATGATCTTCGTGGTGAGCTCGAACCGGTTGAGCCCCAGCGACTCCCCGGCCTCCACCAGACGCCGGTCCACACCCCGGATCCCGGCCAGCACGTTCACATAGATCGGGAAGATCGGCGCCACGATGATCAGCGCGATCTTGAACGAATCACCGATCCCGAACCAGATGATGAACACCGGCACCAACGCCAAGGTCGGCAGCATCCGCAACGCCTGCAACGGACCGTTGACCAGATCCTCGGCGATCCGGAACAGCCCCGCGGCCACACCGAAGAACAATCCGAGCCCGATGCCGATCGCGAGCCCGACCGCGACCCGCCGAGCGGACGCCGCCAGATGCTGCCACAGTTCACCGGAACGAATCAGCTCCCACCCGGCCTCGAGCACCTCGGTCGGCGCGGGAGTGGTCGTACCCAGCCAGGACCGGGCGCCCAACTGCCAGATGACCAGCGCCAGTACGAGACCGGAGGACGCTCGAACCAAGCCGAGGGCACGCCGGGTCAACGGCGTCGGAGGGTCGGTGATCGGTGCGATCGAAGGGGAAGGTGGCGCCGATGTGGTCGGATCCAACTGCAATGTCATCGGACACGGTCCTCACACGAGAAGTACTGTCCGGAACAGTAAGGCCCGCGATCCATGCACAGAATGGTTGCGATCACCGCGATCCTGAATTGGCGCCCACCGCAAGAAACGAGGTAAACATTGCTCTTCCTCGCCGTCAGCAGGCGAGATACCCGCCGACCGCGCCGCGTCATCGACCGGGCATGGAATTTGCCAAGCGGTCCGAATCAGGCGAAATACCTACCAGTCCCGCTGAGCCAAATGGCTGAGGTCAATCGGCTGGCTCCAGACAACTGCGACGGGTTTTCCCGGAGGACCGGACCTATCGCCGAGCGATCCGGGTTGGCGCGGTACAGAGAGCGATCAGACGCGCTCGGCCGGTTCATCCATGGCCAGCCCGTCGCGCTGATCCGTTGCCCGGAAGCGCTTTTCGCCGAGACGCTCGGCGAGAGCGGGCAGGATGTCCGAGCATCCCGCGTCCAGCCTGAGCGCGGCCAGCTCATCGCCACGGGTGCGGCCGCGATTGACGATGACGACCGGACGCCCGCGCTTGACCGCATGACGGACGAAGCGCAGCCCGGACATCACCGTCAGCGACGACCCGGCGACCAGCAGCGCGTCCGCCGCGTCGACGAGCTCGTAGGCCGCGGCGACCCGCTCCTTCGGCACGTTCTCCCCGAAGTACACGATGTCGGGCTTGAGCATGCCGCCGCAGCGTTCGCAGTCCACCATCCGGAAGCTCTCGGTATCGGTGACCACCGCGTCGGCGTCGGGTGCCACCTCGAGCCCGTTGGACGCCGCCTCGGCGAAGCCCGGATTGGCCGCCTCCAGCCGGTCGGCCAGCGCCATCCTGGAGACCAACGCCGCGCAGCTCAGGCAGCGCACCCGCGCATAGGTACCGTGCAGGTCGATCACCCGCCGATGGCCCGCCTTGGTGTGCAACAGGTCCACGTTCTGCGTGATCAGCCCGGTGACCACACCCATCCGCTCCAACCGCGCCAGCGCCCGATGCCCGGGATTGGGACGCGAACCGTCCATACGCCGCCACCCGACGTGGTTGCGCGCCCAATACCGCTGCCGGAACGCCGCGTCACCGACGAACTGCTGGTAGGTCATCGGGTTGCGCGGCGGCGACGACGGACCGCGATAATCGGGTATCCCGCTGTCGGTCGAGATCCCCGCACCGGTCAGCGCGACCACCCGGCGCCCGTCGAGCAACTCCACCAGCCGCTCGATCCCGGCGCCGGAATCTGCCCGCGCGAACTCCGACATGCCGTTCAGCGTACGGCGGCCGCCACCCCGAAGGCCCCAGCGCACCTCGGGCCGCCCGTTCGGCGAGGTCAGACGCGCCGCATCACCGAAACGACCTTCCCGAGCACCACCGCCTCGTCGCCATCGATCACGTCGTAGGCCGGGTTGCGCGGCTCCAAGTACACATGCCCATTGCGCCGCCGATACACCTTCACCGTCGCCTCCCCGTCGATCATCGCCGCGACGATCTCCCCGGAATGCGCCTCCTGCTGCTTGCGGACCACCACGATATCGCCGTCGCAGATGGCCGCGTCGATCATCGAATCACCGCGCACCCGCAGTCCGAACACCGTGCCGCGCCCGACGAGCTCGCGCGGCAACGTCAGCACGTCGTCGGTGTGCTCCTCGGCCAGGATCGGCGCGCCCGCCGCGATATCGCCGACCACCGGCACCGCCACCGAATCCTCCGCCGCTTCCCGCCGCGCCGGGCCCGGCACGAACATCCGCACATCAATCGGACGCGACACCGACCGGCTTCGGCGCAGAAAACCGCGCTCCTCCAGGCTTTTCAGATGCTTGGACACCGACGACGCCGATCGCAGCCCCACCGCGTCGCCGATCTCCCGCGTGCTCGGCGGATACCCGTACCGGACCACCCAATCCCGAATCGTGGCGAGAATCCGCTGCTGTCGCGGCGGCAACGTCGAGGTGTCGAGATGCTCGAACGCGTCGAGCTGGTCGTATCCGGTCACCCGGGGAATGGTAGAGGGACGGACCGACGATCCGCGTCGCCCGGCACGGCGAACAGCGCCCGATCCGGTTCGGGAACCCAGCAGGAGGCCGCGATGTCCCGGTTGTAGTTGTCCGCCACGTGTTCGATCAAGTGCGGCAATCCCGGATGCCGGTTGTCCGCCTCCCACAGCAGTGCCAGCGGATACGCCGGAGTGGGATCCATGATCATCAGCCGCCGCACGTTCGGATGCCATGGCGTCGGTCCGCCGTCTCCGGTGAAGGTCATCAGCGACGACGAGCCCGCGACGCGTTCGACGATCTCCGCCAAACCCGCCAACCGGCCTGTCGTGTCGATCGGAATCCCGCTGAAAGCGCTGAAGTCTCGATAGAAGTCCGCCCATTCCGACGGCACGGCCGCGCCCGGCACCCACACCGAATGCCCGGCGATCTCCCGCAACGCGATCGTGGAGCGGGCCGCGAAAGGGTGATCCTTGCCGACGAGCAGACACAAAGGCTCCAGATAGGCGGGGGCGGCGACGATGCCCGCAGGCAGCCGCACGGGACCACCGTGAGCGCGGGCCAATGCCGCGTCCACGTGCCCGCCGCGCAGCGCCTCCCGCGACGTCGTGATCACGTTCGAGATGACGACCTCGGTGTCGGAATGCGGATGACGAGCAAGGTAGAACTCCATCAGCTCGGTCGCGGCTGTGCGCTTGCCGAGCACCGCGACCCGCAACGGCCGTGTCTCCTCCCGCACCGCGCGCACCGCCGCGTCGACACCAGCCAGCAGCGCCCGCGCGTGCGGCAGCAATCGGGCGCCCGCGCCGGTCGGCACGCTGCTACCGTGCCCACGCTCGAAAAGAACTGCGCCCAGCTGGGATTCGAGCTTCGCGATGCGTTTGGACACCGCCTGCTGACTGACACCGAGCACGGCGGCGGCGTGCCCGAACTGCTCTTCCTCCACCACCGCGACGAACGCGCGCAGCGCCGCCGTATCGAGATCCATCAACCGCTCCATCGACAACTATGAGCTGTGGGCTCCTACACCCACCCGGGCCAGGATGCTGACCGGTTCACCACCTCAGCGCACTCAAAATACAACCGAAATGCGGCAAACCGGCAGCGGCAACGGCCCATCCGCCAATTCGGCAGGCCCCACCTAGACGAACAACGCATGGTTGTGATCCGCCTGCGGATGGTTGTTTGACCGACCGTCCGCTGGCCGCTTTGATCTCGCGGGTCGATATCGGTGTTCGAACGAGACAACCAGGGGGCCTCGGAGCATGGCCAGAAGCAAGTCGTTGGGTAAGCCGTTCGGATGGCTCTGGGCCGCATACGCCGTCAGCACCTTCGGCACCTGGCTCGCCTTCGACGCGTTCACCTTGATCGCGATTCTCGTCCTGCACGCCGGACCGGCCCAGGTGGCGGCGCTGGCCGCCGCGGGGCTCGCCGTAGGAGCCGTGGTCGCCGCACCGCTCGGCCCCTGGGTGGAGTTCCGCCGCAAGCGGCCGGTCATGGTCATGATGGACCTCACCCGGTGCGTGGCCTTGCTCAGCGTCCCCGTCACCTACGCACTGGGCTGGCTGACCTTCCTCCAGCTGTTGCTCGTGTCGATCGTGGTGGCCGCGGCCGACATCGCGTTCAAGGCGGCCAGCGGCGCCTATCTGAAAGCGCTGGTCCAGCCGGAGGAGCTGCTCGTCGCGAACGGGCGCTTCGAGTCGACGATGTGGACCGCCACCGCGCTGGGACCACCGGTCGGCGGAGCCGCGGTCGGGCTGTTCGGTCCGGTGACGGCCGTGATCGCCAACGCGATCAGCTTCCTCCTGTCCGCCATAGGGATTCGGGCGATCCGCGGAACGGAACAGCCTCCCGCACGAGCCCAGGTACTACGCGTCGATGATCTGGTCGAAGGATGGCGCTGCATCCTGACCCATCCGGCCCTGCGCCCGATGTTCTTCCACACGCTCCTCGTCAACGGACTGATCACCGCCACCACACCGCTGCTCGCCCTCCTCATGATCGATCGCCTCGGGTTCGCCACCTGGCAGTACGGGCTCGCGTTCGGAGCGCCCTGCGTCGGCGGCCTCGCCGGGGCACGACTCAGCCGTCGGCTCGTCCCACGGTTCGGGCAGCACACAGTCATGCACATCGCCGGGACCCTCCGTGTGTGCTGGCCGATCGGGTTGGCCCTCATCGGCCCGGGCGCAGGCGGTCTCGTCCTCGTGCTGGCCCTCCAGTTGTGTCTGGTCACCTGTATGGGCGTATTCAATCCGGTGTTCGCCACCTACCGGCTCCATCGGACGCCGACCGACCGAGTCACCCGCACACTGTCCGCGTGGTCGATCACCAACAACGCCACCATCGCGGCGCTGACCATCCTCTGGGGCGTCTTGGCCCACAGCGTCGGTCTCCGCGCCGCGATCGCGATCGCCGGTCTGCTCCTGTTGGCGACCCCGCTCCTACTCCCTCGAAACGAGCACTCGGCGGCCGCTCGATCTGCCAGTCCTTCAGGCGGATAGACGACGCAACTCGAAGATACGGAATACGCGGCCGCCCGATAGTTCGTACTCCATCGCATAGCCCGGCCAGAACTCAACCGCCAGATCCCAGAACCGTTTGCGCTCGACGCCGGTGATCTCACGGACCGTGACCAGGAACCGTTCCCCTTTGCACCGGGCCGAAGCGGTGTCGGCGGCACGCAGGTTCGCCGACCACGCTGGATGTTCCGGCCTACCCCAATTCGACCCGAGCACAATGAAGTCCCGGCCGTGCGGGACATACAGCAGCGAGGTGGTGCGCGCGATCCCCGTCTTGCGGCCCGCCACGGTGATTTCGATCGACGGCAACCCCGCAAGGTCGAGCACGCCCATCCGGCCGCCGCTGACGCGGCGAACCAGCCGTTCCACCCGGAGCACGGCCGGGGCCCAGCGCATCACCCAACGCCGCTGGGCGAGCCACCGGGCCAGCGGCGGCAACGGATTCGAGACCATGCTCAAATCCTCACACGGCCCTGGTATCGGGGTGCATCGACGAGCCGCAACCGAGGGGCATCTCACAGACAGCATCAAACCCGCTTCTCCGTTGCGTGACGCGCGCGGCGATAGCGCGTTCCGCGATGCCTGGCCCTCCTCTTCTTTGCGGATTTTATTTGTTGTGAGCCTGCTGGGTCGGTGTGCATGGTGGATGGAGATATATAGTTAGATGCTAATATCTACGTATCGACATGATCGTTCTAGCCTGTTGCCCAGCGCGTACCGTTCCGGCCCGATTGCTCGCAGCACGTTTGCCCCAAAATCGCGCCTCTGCCCACCCCGAGTGTCGAGGCGCTCCGTGCGACTCCTCTCCCCCACTTCGGCGAAAACGGACAATTGACCAGTTACCCTGTTCCCCGTGGTATCGCCCGCCCGGTCCCCGCACCGGAGGTCCACGAGCACCCGTCACCCGTCTCGGAACAGGAGTTCGATGCGATCACATCGCCGCCGCCTCGTGGCCGTGCTCGCGGCAGTCACCGCGGCACTCATCGGGAGCACCACCCATGCCTCCGCGCGGCCGGAGCCACCGGCTCAGGTAGCGCCGATGGGCCCGGATTTTCTCTGGGGCGTCGCCGCGTCGGGATACCAATCGGAGGGTCACGCCCCCGACAGCAACTGGTCCCGCTACGTCGCGTCCGGTAAAACCGCTGACCCGTATCGGGATTCGATCGACTTCTACACGCGCTACCGGTCGGATATCGCCCTGGCGGCCGACTTGGGCGTCAAGGTCTATCGAGTCGGCATCGAGTGGGCCCGCCTCCAGCCCGAGCCCGGCAGGTGGGACCCGGACGGGCTGACGTTCTACGACAACGTGGTCGCCGCCATCACGGCCGCGGGCATGCGCCCGATGCTCACCATCGATCACTGGGTGTATCCCGGGTGGGCGGTCGACCGCGGCGGGTGGGACAACCCGGGCATTGTCGAGAACTGGCTGACCAACGCGCGTGCCGTCGTGGACCGCTACGCCTTGTACGACCCGCTGTGGGTGACGTTCAACGAGCCCACGTTCTATCTGGTCAACGAGCTGCGTCACGGCGGAATCGCGCCGACCTCGGCGCCCGCCATGCAGGACCGAATCGCCGAGGCGCACAACGACATCTATGACTATATCCACCACGCACGGCCGAATGCGATGGTGACCAGCAACGTCGCCTACATACCCGGCGGCGAGGACGCGGTGAACAAGCCGCTGGTCGATAAGATCAGCGCCAAACTCGATTACATCGGCATCGATTACTACTACGGCCTGTCCCCCGACAACATCACCGGCATGATGAACTTCACCGAGCTGTGGAAGAACCCCTTGCAGCCGGAAGGCATCTACTATGCGCTGCAACACTATTCGCGCCAATTTCCCGGCAAGCCGCTCTACATCGTCGAGAACGGCATGCCCACGGAGAACGGCATGCCGCGCGCGGATGGATACGGCCGCGCCGACTCACTCCGCGACACCGTCTACTGGCTCCAGCGCGCCAAGGCGGACGGCATGAACCTGATCGGTTACAACTATTGGAGCCTCACCGACAATTACGAGTGGGGTTCCTACACACCGCGTTTCGGTCTCTACACCGTCGACGTGCTGACCGATCCCACGTTGACCCGCAAGCCCACCGACGCGGTGGCGGCGTATTCGGCCATCACGCGGTCCGGCGGCGTCACGCCCGACTATCGACCCACCCGCGCGCCGAAGGACTGCTCACTGGTCGACGTGCCCGCCAGCTGTATCGACCCCGTCACCGTCCCGCGATGACACGTCCTGATCGCACCACCGAGAGGAAGCAGAGGATGTCCGACGATCCCGTCGCGGTGCTGCGCCGCTGGCACGACGCCGGTGGGGTCTGGCGGGTGGTCGGCCGCCGCGCCGGTGCGGTCACCGTCGCACTCTTCCCGTGCACCGGCGGCGCCGAAGTCGACCGGCTGACCTCCGCCGATCCCGGCCTGATCCGTTTCCTCGGCGACCGCGCGAGCAGCGAGGACTGAAGCCGTCGGCTAACCCTCGGCCGGTGCGTCCGCGAGGTGCGCGGTCGCGCCCGACCAGAGCCGCTCGAGCACTCGCGCGACCGGTTCCACGGCGGTGACCAGACCGACGCCCTGCCCGGCGTCGATCGGCGCCACAGCCGGATCGTCCGCGGCGATCGCGGCGGCCAGCGCCGCTCTGGCGGATCGATCCGCGGCGAGCTCGTCCTCGCGACCGGTCCACCGATCGGTGAACTCGGTCCGCAGCACTCGCGCGGGAAAGCGTGTAGGCCAGGGCAATTCCATTCCCACGTCGTAGGCGCGGGTCAGGACGGTGTCCTCGCCACGCGCGGCAAGCAGCGCTCGCCGCCCCGCCTCCGACAGCAACGATTCCTCGCATGCCGCGAGGCAGGTGCCCAGCCATGCTCCCGTCGCGCCCGCTCGCAGCACGGCGGCCACGCTCGACGGCGTGCCGATTCCGCCCGCCGCGAGCACCGGAACCGACGCGACGTCCAGCACTTCGTCCAGAAGTGGCAGCAACGTCGAGGTCACGGCGCCATGACCGCCGCCTTCCACGCCGCGGGCCACCAGGACGCCGACGCCCGCGTCCTGCGCACGCCGCGCGTCCTGCACGCTGTACACCTGCGTCGCCGCGACGATCCCCGCGTCCGTGACCGTGGTTGCCCAGTCGAGGTCGGCGCCGAAACTCACCGAGATCAACGCGGGCCGCGCCGCGATGGCGGCCTCCAGTAATTCCGGCTCCGCGGCGACCACCCAGTCGACCAAGCCGATGCCGAACGGGCCGTCGATGCCGTGGACATGCGGCAGTTCCCGTTCCAGCGCACGGACTGATCCGGCGCTGCCCATCCCGATCATGCCGAGGCCGCCGGCGGCGGTCACCGCCGCGGCGAGCCGTCCGCCGGCCACACCGCCCATCGGCGCGTTGACCAGCGGTATTCGCGCGCCGATCCGGTGTGCCCAGGCAAGCGGGGCACGCGGTCCCGGCGCGGGTGGTAGTCGTTCGTCGTGATCCTTCACGCGCTCCATCGCAACATAGTCGGGTTCGAGATCGCACTCGGTCCTCGTTGTCCCGGATAGGTCACCCGGCGATCTCCCGCACGCATGATGGGTCAGACGCGATACCCGAGCATGTCCAGCAGCGCGTCGAGTTGGTGTTCGAACAATTCGTCCCGGTCAGCGAAGGTCGCGGCACCGTACATGTCGAAGACGTCCGCGCTCACCGCGCCGAACAAGCCGACCCAGAACGTCACGCCGCGCACGACCAGCCAGTCGGGCAAATCGAGCTGGAACTCGTCCCGGATCCGCGCGAAGCTGCCTGCCAGCGCAGCGGACACGCGCGGCTCTCGGCTCGGCGCCGCGAGCCTGCCCGCCGCGTTGGCGCGGGCGAACAGGGTTTGCATGGTGGCGATCACCCGCGTGCCCGGCGCGACGGTCTCCGCCGCGGGCGCCTCGTAGCCGGGCACCGGCGTGCCGAACAACAATCCGTAGCGTGCCGGTTCGGCCAGCGCCCACCTGCGCACGGTGCGGCCGAGAATGCGCAGGCGGTCGATCGGATCCTCCGCGGCGTCGGCCAGCGCGGCGTCCACCGCGTCGCCGAGTGCGTTGTAACCATCGACCACCAGCAGCGTGAGCAGTTCGTCGCGACTGCGGACGTACCGGTAGACGGCCGAGGAGACCACCCCGAGGTCGCGCGCCACCGCACGCAGGGAGAGCGCGGCGGCGCCGTCGGTCGCCAGGTGTTCACGCCCGATCCGGACGATGTCGTTCATGGTCTGAGCCCTGGCGCGGGCGCGGGGTGTGGTCGGCATAGCACAGACCATGCTCGTCCGAGAGAGCGATGTCAACTATTGAGAGCATTGCTCGCATCGCTGGGTGTGGACGCCCCCTCCCCGCGCGGCGGCGGAGTGATCCACGCGACTTGCGAACCGTTACTTACCCGGGAGTAGTGTTACCCCTGTCACTGGCGACACGATGAGGAGTTCCACATGGACCAGCGGACGACGGATTTCGACGTGCTGATCGTCGGTTCGGGGTTCGGCGGCAGCGTCACCGCGCTTCGGCTGGTGGAGAAGGGGTACAAAGTCGGCGTGCTGGAGGCGGGGCGGCGCTTCGCCGACGACGAGCTGCCCAAGACCAGCTGGGAGCTGAAGAAGTTCCTCTGGGCGCCCGCGCTGGGCTGCTACGGCATCCAGCGCATCCATCCGCTGCGCAACGTCCTCATCCTCGGCGGCGCCGGTGTCGGCGGCGGATCGTTGAACTACGCGAACACCCTGTACGTGCCGCCGGAGCCGTTCTTTCGGGATGCCCAGTGGCGGGACATCACCGACTGGCGCGAGGAGCTGACGCCGTACTACGAGCGGGCGCAGAAGATGCTCGGCGTGGTGCGCAACCCGCATATGACGCCCGCCGACGAGGTCTTCAAGTCCGTCGCCGACGACATGGGGGTCGGCGACACGTTCGTCCAGACGCCGGTGGGCGTGTTCTTCGGTGAGCCGGGCAAGACCGTCCCCGACCCGTACTTCGGCGGCGTCGGCCCTGAGCGCACCGGCTGCGTCGAATGCGGCGACTGCATGGTGGGCTGCAAGTACGGCGCGAAGAACACCCTCGTCAAGAACTACCTGTATCTCGCCGAAAAAGCCGGGGCCGAGGTCATTCCGATGACCACGGTCACCGCGATCCGGCCGCATCCCGACGGGACCTGGGACGTGTCCACCGTCCGCACCGGCGCGTGGGTGCGCAAGAACCCGCGAACGTACACCGCGGCGCATGTGGTACTCGCCGCCGGAACGCGTGGCACGCAGAAGCTGCTGTTCGCGATGCGCGACAAGGGGGTGTTGCCGAACCTGTCGGACCGGCTCGGCGTGCTGACGCGCACCAACTCCGAGTCGATCGTCGGCGCGGCGACCAAGAAGGTCGCCCCTGGCGTCGACTTCACCAAGGGTGTGGCGATCACCTCCTCGATCCACCCCACCCCCGACACCCACATCGAGCCGGTCCGTTACGGCAAGGGCTCCAACTCCATGGGGCTGCTGCAGACCCTCATGGTCGACGGCGGCGGCCGCATCCCGCGCTGGCTACGCTTCCTCGGCATGGTGCTGCGGCATCCGATGGACCTGCTCAGCTTCCTGAGCACCAAGAACTGGAGCGAGCGCACCATCATCTCGCTGGTCATGCAGCATCTGGACAACTCGATCACCACCTACACCAAGCGCGGACTGTTCGGGCGCAAACTCACCAGCAAGCAGGGGCACGGCGAGCCCAATCCGACCTGGATCCCCGTCGGCAACGACGTGACCAGGCGGGTCGCCGAGAAGATCGGCGGCATCCCCGGCGGCAGCTGGGGCGAGATCGTCAACATTCCGCTCACGGCCCACTTTCTCGGCGGCGCGGTGATCGGCGCCGACGCCGAGCACGGGGTGATCGATGGCTACCACCGCGTGTACGGCTACCCGACGCTCAGCGTCGTGGACGGTGCGGCGGTCTCGGCCAACCTGGGTGTGAACCCCTCGCTGACCATCACCGCACAGGCCGAGCGGGCGGCGGCGTACTGGCCGAACAAGGGCGAGGTGGACACGCGGCCTCCGATGGGCGCTGGGTATCGGCGGATCGCCCCGGTCGCGCCGGTCAACCCGGTGGTTCCGGCGAGTTCGCCCGCGGCGCTGAAGCTTCCGATCGTCGAGATCCGGGAGACACCGGCGGCCGGGTAGGAGTGGGGCGACCGGTGTGCACGATCGGACGGATCGAGATACCCGAACCTTCCGCGCAGCAATCTGACCTCAACTAGCCTTTAACTGGTCTTTTGTCGCTACGAAAGCCAGGAGGCGACCCGTGAGCACACTCCGGCGCGCACTGCTCGGTCCCATGGCGATGGCGACCGCCGTCATTCTCGCCGTGTCGGGATGCGGCGACGACTCTCCCCTTGGCGACACGCCGTCCGGCTCGGCAATGCCCAATCAGATTGCGGGAGTCCCGATCCCGGACGGCCAGCTCGACGACGCGGTGGCCGAACTGGACGACCTCGCCGAAGGCCTGCTCACCTCCTCCGGCGTCCCCGGCATGGCGGTCGCCGTGGTGCACGGCGGAAAAGTGGTCTACGGCAAGGGCTTCGGTGTCCGAAACGTCATTACCGAAGAGAAGGTGGACGCGGACACGGTCTTCCAGCTCGCGTCGGTTTCCAAGCCGATCGGCGCGACGGTCGTCGCCCGCCGGATCGCAGCCGGTGGCCTCGAGTGGGACACCCCGGTGCACAGGCTGCTGCCCTCGTTCGCGCTCGCCGATCCGTACGTCACCGAGCACGTCACCATCGGGGACCTGTACGCACACCGCTCCGGGCTCCCCGATCACGCGGGCGACCTGCTGGAAGACCTCGGCTACGACCGTCAGCAGGTGATCGACCGGCTGCGACTGCTGCCATTGGGCGCCTTCCGGGACTCCTACGAGTACACCAATTTCGGTCTGACCGCGGCCGCCGTCGCCGTGGCATCGGCCGCGGGCACCGACTGGGAGACGTTGTCGGAGCAAACCATCTACGACCCGCTCGGTATGGATTCGACCAGCTCGCGCTACGCCGACTTCATCGCCCGAGCCAACCGCGCCGAGGGGCACGTCCTGGTCGACGGCAAGTACGCGGTGGCGAACCCGCCGCGCCAGCCCGACGCGCAGTCTCCGGCGGGCGGGGTCAGTTCGTCCGTCACCGACCTGGGCAAATGGATGGCGATGGTGCTGGCGAACGGGTCCGCGGGCGGCTCGGTGCTCGTGCCACCGGAGGATCTGCTGCCCGCCATCTCTCCGCAGGTGGTGTCGGCGCCGCCGAAAACGCCGGACGCGCGCGCCGGGTTCTACGGGTTCGGCTTCAACGTCAGCGACTCCCCGGCGGGGCGTGTGGTACTCGGTCATTCCGGTGCGTTCGGCCTGGGTGCGGGCACCGCGTTCACCCTGATCCCCTCCGCCGATGTGGGCATCGTGACATTGACCAACGCGGCGCCGATCGGCGTGCCCGAGACGCTCAACGCCGAGTTCGCCGATCTGGTCCAATTCGGGAAGATCCAACAGGACTGGCGCACGCTGTACCGGACGGCATTCCAACCGCTCAGCGCGCCGTCGGGCGCACTGGTCGGCAAACAACCGCCCTCCGATCCCGTTCCAGCGCGACCGCTGCCCAGTTACGCGGGCACCTATGACAACGCCTATTACGGACCGGCGATGGTCGGTGTCTCCGCTAATTCCCTGACCCTCACCTTGGGTCCGAAGAACATGACTTTCCCGCTGAAACATTGGAACGGCGACACCTTCGTCTTCACTCCCCCTGGCGAGAACGCCAACCAGGGCACCATCTCCCAGGCGACCTTCGACGGGGCCGAGCTCACGCTCGAGTACTACAACACCGAACAGCTCGGCGTCTTCATCCGCAAATAGGAATCAGCCGCGGCGCTACCGCGACTTGCCGTAATCCCATTGTGTCCGTACATCTTCCGAGGGAAGCCGCGCGAACGAGAACACTGGGCACTCGATGAGCGACTATCCAGCGATGGGGCGCACGCTCGGCGCTGGAGCGCGAGCGCGAGTCCGTACTATGGCGTCTGACTGTTACTAGCACTAAGGATTTCGTTGAAGGGCTCGACCATCGCGATGCTCGGCATCGCCGCTACCACGGCGTTCGGCATGACCGCCCCCGCCGCGACCGCTGATCAAGTCGCGGACAAATCTCGCGTCATCACCACCGAGGACGGCTGGGAACTGCAGATCAGCAAGACCGCGGAAGACGTTCAACGCGTACCCAATCTGGCCGCGACGCCATTCACCCGCGAAGGGTTCGTCACGTTGTCGGCGGCAGCCGATATCAGCGGTGTGGGCCGGGAGGCGGTGAATTCCGGGACGTTGCAGCTGGGATACCAGATCGGCTGCCAGGCCGATGTGTCCAACGGACTCACCGTCGGAATATCCGCGGCGATCGGCCCGAACGCGATGGTGACCGTCGCTCCCTCGCCCGGTCTCGCGGTCGGCGGCAGCGCGCTGGCCCTGCCGAACATGTCGACGACCATCAAACCCGGCACCATCAGCACCATCACGTTCGGCACGAAAACCCTTGCGGGGCCGCACGGTTCGATCTCCGTGGACCAGGTGCAGATCAAGATCGATGCGTGCGCGGGCGCGGTGAGCCTGCGCTCGTTCGCGATCGTGTCCATCTCCACCGCCACAGCCGACAATTCGGTCGCGGTCTACGGTGACCCGATATGGCTGTGATCCGGATGGTGGGGTGGCGGCGCTGGATCGCACCGGCCGGAACAACGGTTTCGCTGATCGTCGCCGCGGCGACGGCCTCCGCTGAACCCATCGTTCCGGTCAGTCCGCCGTCAGCATGCGCCGAAGCAGGCAGCGGGGCAGCGGATGCCGCGTGCGGCGATGCTCCGAAGGGGCGAGGCGGGCCCGCGATGTCGCAGACACCGCTGCCACTGCAGATGCTGGCTCCCCCGCCCGCACGGTCGACGCCGAGCACGAATACGCCTGCCGGTGCGCTGGTTCCGCCCGCGCCGGGCCAGGGCGGGGCCACTCCGATCGTGCCTGCCCGGTAACCAGGTGGTCCGTGGCGGCGGGCTTCCGCCCAGCCCGCCGGGCAGGAACGTGGGGCCGCGCAGCTCGCCGCTGTCCCATCCCCACAAAGGGGTGCGCCGCCGAACCGAGAAGCTTGCCGCGCGCCAGTTTTCTGCGCGGTGCGCGTGATCGCCCGGTCAGCCGATTCGACGGCTGACCGGGCGAGTTCGCGACCAGGCCGGAATTCACCCTCGGCGGGTCGGGTTCTCTCGCCATATCGTGGTCAGGATTTCGGCGATCTGGGCGAGTCCGGCGGCGGTGGTCATCTGCCAATGCGTCGTCGATACGGCATGGTTGTGGACCGTGCCGTCGACGACCTCACCCCAGAGTATGGCTCCGACACTACCGGTCGGGTCGTCCAAGGCGGCAGTGAAGTACACGACATCGCCCTGGTATGCCGACGGCCGGTAGGCGCTGCGCAGGGCCACGGAGTGCACCGCCGCGTCCAGGATCCTGGTGACCCGGTCGGCGCCGAAGGAGGCGAACGGTTCGGGCAGTTCGGTGAACATCTGCGGCAGC
>NZ_BAGF01000042.1 GCF_000308755.1 Nocardia pneumoniae NBRC 100136 | reverse complement strand
GCCGGGGCAGCTACCCGGTGCGGGCGATCCGGGCGCTGCCCGCTCGGGCGATCCGGGCGCGGCCGCGACCGCCGGGCAACCGGCGGGTGATCCGCAGGCCGCGGGGTGTATCCCGGCCGGTGTCGGTACCGGCAGCCCTGCCCCCGGCGTACCCGGACCCGGCAGCACGCCGGGCGTTCCCGGACCCAGCACGGCGCCGGGCGTTCCCGGGCCCAGCAGCGCGCCGGGTGCGCCCGCACCTGCCGCGCCGGGCACCCCCGGCTCCGAGGCTGCGCCCGGCGGCGATCCCGAGACCGCCGCCAGCCCGCAACCCGAACCGGCCACCGAGCCCCAGCCCGAACCGGCCACCGAACCCGCACCCACCCCCGCCCCTCCGCCAGGCATCACCCTGCCCTTCGGCATCGTCATCCCCCTCCCCGGACCACCACCCCCGCCTGCACCGGCGGGTTGATCGGGCCGAGGTGGACGCCTGTCGGCAGTCCGGCAGGCCTGAATGCCGGTTACGGTGCTGTCGTGTGCCACTCCGCGGCACGGATGCGAGCGGATAGGGGAGCGCTTTCGCCGCATCGCCTCCGCCTGCACCGGCGGGCACAGGGGACACCTGTCGACAGTCCGGCAGGCCCGAATGCTGGACGGGGTGTCGTCGTGTGCCACTCCGTGGCGCGGATGCGGGCGATAGAGGAGTACTCCTGCCGCATCTCCGCCTGCACCGGCGGGTTGATCGGGCCGAGGTGGACGCCTGTCGGCAGTCCGGCAGGCCTGAATGCCGGATACGGTGCTGTCGTGTGCCACTCCGCGGCACGGATGCGAGCGGATAGGGGAGCGCTTTCGCCGCATCGCCTCCGCCTGCACCGGCGGGCCGAGGTGGACACCCTGTCGACTGTCCGGCAGCTCTGAATGCCGGATGGGATGAAGTCGCGTGCCACACCACCGCATGGTTGCGGGTGGAGAGATATCAGCGGGCTCTGTGACCGCCCCATTGGTAACCGTTGGGTGGAGTGGGCCAATCGTTGGCTAACCCCGTAACGAACCTCTATTAAGAGCATTCGATTCGAGGTGAATTCATGGCCACAGTCGGAATATCAGCGGAGCAGACCGTGGTGCGCGGCGTCGTGCTCTCGGTGCGGCAAGGTGGGCCGCCGGCCGTGCTGCGGGAGGTGGAACAGCCGGTCGAGCAATCGTCCGCCGCGTCGGTCGCCGCCGTCCTCGATGCGTTGACGCGGGCGGACGCCGACATCGCGATCGACGACGTCGCCGTCGCGTACCGAACGGTGCCCGAGCGTCGGGCGATCGTGTCGGGCCTGTCGTCGGCATCGTGGCGTTCCTCGTCGCTCGTATCGCTCAAAACGGCTCTGCTCGCATTGCTCGACGACATACCGGACGTGGCCGAGTACGGCACCCTGCTGGTGCTGGAGGTCGTCGGCTACCACACGTCCTACATCGTGGTCGGGCCGCAGCGCGACGAGATCCTGGCCTCGGACTCTTGGTCGTCCGGCGTCGTCGACGCCGACACGGCGGGGCAGGCGATCGGCCGGATCCGGGAGGGTCTGGAAGCGGCCGGATCGCGGCCCGACGCCGTCTTGCTCTGCGGCACCTCGGCGGGTAGCCCGGATGTGGTGTCCGCAGTGCGGCTCGAACTCGGCGCAGCCGTGATCATCGCGCCCCACTTCGCCAACGCGGCCGCTTTCGGCGCCGCCCTGGTGGCCGCCGCACCCTTCCGCAGCGTTCCGGTGGAAGCGGTTCCGGGGGGTCGGCGTCATCCGGGGCGAGCGATGTTGGTCGCGGCGGCCATCGCCGCCTTGGCGGGCGGAGCCGCGGTCGCGGTCGTACAGGCGCCGGAGGATCGACCGGCGAACACCGAGCTTCGCGGGCCCGCGGCGGCTCCGGCTCCCATGCCGGAGGCCCAGCGGGTCAACCCGATCCCGGCGGGATCGCCTCCTGCGGTCGATCCGGCGACGACGCTTCCGTATCCCGAACCGTCTTTGCCGCCCGCGCCGCCTCCTGCGTCAGCCGAGGCCCGACTACCGGGTGACCCCGAGCCGCCCATGCCTCCCGACCTGCTGCCGGGTCAGCCCGAGCCGTCCCAGCCCCCGACGCACCGGCCGCGTCCCACGACGACGGCACCGGAACCTGCTCCGGCTCCCGCCGGTGCACCCGAGGCCCAACTGCCCGGTCAGCCCGACGCCCGCCCCCGCCCATGCCTCCCGACCTGCTGCCGGGTCAGCCCGAGCCGTCCCAGCCCCCGACGCACCGGCCGCGTCCGACGACGACGGCACCGGAACCTGCTCCGGCTCCGGCCGATGCACCCAACGAGCCCTTCCTTTTCCCCGGTGAGTCCCCGCCCCCGCCATGGAACGCCGACCCAGCGGTCGTGCAGGCATGGTGGGACAACCACTGGAAACTGAAGGAGCGCTCGCTCAACGGCGGCTGAGCCGAGCCGGAGGCCCAGGCCGGGCGAGCGACCACCCGATGGCGCAGCGCCCCGCTGACCGCTACGACAGTCGCGGATCACTGGCCGCCGCCGCGGCTGGGGCACTGACCCCGCCGCGCCGGGAACTCGTCGGCATACCCGACCCGCACGTCTGGCTCCTAGTGCTGCTGGTAGCAGCGGCCGCAGTGCTGCTGCTGGTCACCGCGCTCGTCGTTGCCCTGAGCGTGGGAGGCAGCACTGTGGCGGGCAAGGGAATACCCAGTAGCACAACGCAATCCGCTTCGCGAGAGCCCACCGCGCCGAGCACCGCCGCGGCCTCACCCGCCTTGGGCCGCAATGCCGACCTTGTCGCGCTGTTTGCGGATTCCTCTCGGTGACTCCGCAAGGGATGGGCTATCAAGGCGCGCGCTGCACCGCCATCGATGTCGTCAACAACGGTGGCGCGCCCGCGCTGGAATGCCGACAGGACAATGGAATCCATTGGTACGTATGGTCATTGCGGCGCGGCGACCCCGGCGCGACTCGACCTTCGAGACCGGCATCGACAACGACACCACACGCCAGGACACCTGGCGCAAGACATCCGGATCCCGACGAGTGCGCTCGAGTTACTACCCGGGCGGCAACATCGGACTGCTCACGGTCGGCTTCGACGACCCAGCCCGGGCCTGGGTGGTCCTCGACGTCTCCTGGGATCACCACACCGGCCAGGACCTGTTCGACCAATGGTGGCAATCGGCGCCGCTGTGAGCCAACGCGCACCGACAGCACCGGCGCGCGGCCGATAAGCTGGCCGGGTGAGCGCACTAACGGCCAAATCGGTGGCGATCACCGAGGACCTGGATGCCGTGACGACCCGCGGCCCGGAGGACGATCCCGCGGACGCCGGGCTCAGCCGCGCCGACGTCGAGTCGGTGTGGGAGTCGGTGCTCGCGTGGTATCGCCTGGGCACGACCCCGGCCATCCAGGTGTGCCTGCGCCGCGACGGCAGGATCGCGTTGAACCGGACCATCGGTCATGGCTGGGGCAACGCGCCCGGCGACGGACCGGACGCGGTCGAAGTGCTCGCCACGCCGGAGACGCCGTTCTGCGGTTTCTCGACGGCGAAGGGCGTCGCCGGTGCGCTGATGTTCATGCTCATCGAACAGGGCGCGTTCGGCCTGGACGATCCGGTGTCCGACTACATCCCCGAGTTCGCGGCGAATGACAAGGCCGCCATCACGATCGGTGACGTGCTGTCGCACTCCGCTGGGATCCCCTTCGTCACGCCGCCCTATCAGGGCGTCGATCTGGTGCTCGACGAGGATTTGGCCGTGCGCGCGCTGGCCGATCTGGTGCCGAGCTGGAAGCCGGGACGCTTTCGTGTGTACCACGCGTTGACCAGCGGACTGATCCTGCGTCTGCTGGTGCGGCGGGCGACGGGAAAGCGCCTGCGCGAGCATCTGTCCGAACAGGTGCTCGAGCCGTTCGGCTTCCGCTGGACCAATTTCGGCGTGCGTCCCGAGGACGTGGACAAGGTGGTGCCGAGCGTCAAGATCGGTCCCGCCCCGTCGCGGGTGGCGACCTATCTGGCCGGCAAGGCGATCGGCGGGCGCATGGACCGCGCGTCCCGCGCGGCGACCGACGCCTTCCTGACTGCCGAGCTGCCCTCGGGCAATCTGATCACCACCGCATCCGAACTCTCGCGGTTCTACGAGATCCTCACCCGCGGCGCGCCCGACGGCCGCCGGATCATCCGGCCGGAGACGCTGCAGGACGCGGTGCGGCCGGCCCGGTGGATTCCGGGCGTGGCCGGACGAGTCAGCCGAGCGGGTTTCGAACTCGGCGGACGCAGGTCGAAGTTCGGGCGCGACACCGGATCGCACTTCGGGCGCAGCGGCTTGACCACCCAGTACGGCTGGGCCGACCCGGCGCGCGGACTGTCCGGAGCGATCCTCACCAGCGGCAAGGCGACCACCGATACCAAGCGGCCGTGGCAGCTGGTCGCGCAGATCTCCGCCACGGTGCCCGCCGACCGGTAGCACGCGCTACCCGCACGGGCGTCTCGATCGCCTCCACCAGTGAGAAGGCCCCCGCCATCCGACAGATCTAGAGTCTGTTAACTCGCTTGTTGCCGACCTGTGGGTTTGCGCTAGTGCGAGCGGAACAGACTGACCCGTCGGCTCTGTGGCGGTGAAAGCGTTGGTGTTGATGAGGATTGATCACGACGTGGCGGCGAACGGGTTCCGGCACGAGGTACTTCCCGACGAACGCGGGCGATTCGGCGTTTTCGGCGGCAGATTCGTGCCCGAAGGACTGATGGCCGCGCTGCTGGATCTCGAAGCGGCCTACCGTCTCGCGCAAGCCGATTCGAGCTTCGTCGCGGAGTACCGGGAACTGCTGCGCGACCGTGTCGGCCGGCCCACGCTGCTGCATCAGGTGCGGCGGTTCGCCGAGTTGCTGGGCGTGCCTGGCGTGCGGGTCTATCTCAAGCGCGAGGACATGGCCCACACTGGCGCTCACAAGATCAACAATGCGCTGGGGCAGGCGCTGCTGGCGCGGCGGATGGGCAAGCGACGCATCGTCGCCGAGACCGGCGCGGGCCAGCACGGCGTGGCCGTGGCGACGGTGTGCGCGATGCTCGGCCTGACCTGTGTGGTCTACATGGGGACCGACGACATGCGGCGCCAGGCATCGAACGTGGTGCGGATGAACCTGCTCGGCGCCGAGGTGCGACCGGTCGACAGCGGATCGCGCCGGCTCAAGGACGCCATCAGCGAGTCGGTCCGCGACTGGGTGGCGAATCTGGACACCACCCACTACTTGTTCGGCACCGCGGCCGGACCCGCGCCGTACCCGCGGATCGTGCGGGATTTCCAGACGGTGATCGGCGCGGAGACCAGACACCAGATCGCGCGCGTCGAAGGCAGACTGCCCGACTACGTCCTCGCCTGCGTGGGCGGCGGCAGCAACGCCATCGGCGTCTTCCACCCGTTCACCGACGACCCGCAGGTGCGGTTGATCGGTGTCGAGGCGGCCGGGCTGGGAATCGACACCGGCGCGCACGCGGCGACGCTGAGCATGGGCAGCCCGGGTGAGATCGACGGCTCCTACAGTTACCTGCTGCAGGACGAGGACGGCCAGATCGCGCGAACCCACAGCATCGCGGCCGGACTCGACTATCCGGGCGTCGGCCCCGAACTCAGCCATCTGAAAGACAGTGGCCGGGTGAGCTATCGCGCGGCCACCGACGCCGTCGCGTTGCGCGGGATGCAGGCGCTCAGCCATACCGAAGGCATTCTCGCCGCATTGGAATCGGCCCACGCCGTCGGGCATCTGCTGGAGATGGCCGACCGCGGCGAGGTCGGTGCGGACTCGGTGGTCGTGCTGTGCCTGTCCGGCCGCGGTGACAAGGATCTCGCCGTCGCCGCCGAGCGCCTCGGCGTGGCATAACCGCTGCTATCGTCGGAAATGCCCATGGCGCCGGGGGAGGGACCGCGCGCTACACCCGCGCACGAGGACGAGCCCTCTTGAAGTATGTATCCCGCCTGGTCCTGTTCCTGGCAATTCCCGCCGTGCTGTTCCTGCTGCCGTGGTGGACGTTGGTGGCGGCGCCCACCCAGGGAACCGGCCCGCTGTTCTGGCTCGGTACGGCGCTGTTCGCGGTGGCGTTCTGCTGCCTGCCCACGTCGATGTATCTCGGCCACGGATCCGCGCAGTCGGATGCCGCCTCGATCGTCGGCGACACGCTGCTGGGCGTGATGTGGGTGGTGTTCAGCTGGTCGGTGCTCGGCAATCTCGCGCGCCTCGGGCTCGCCGTCGCCGGGGTCGGTGATCCGGCACGCTCCCGGATCGTCGCGGCGGGCGTGCTCGCCGCCGCGGCCGTGCTCGTGGTGTGGGGCGTGGTCGAAGCGCGGCGGGTGCCGCGGGTCCGCACCGTGGAGGTATCCATCCCCGGACTCGGACCGGCGCTGGACGGTCTGCGCTTGGTGGTCGTCACCGACACCCATTTCGCCGCGCTCGACCGGTTGCGCTGGTCGGAGCGCGTGGTCGACGTGGTCAACGCGCAACGTCCCGATATCGCCTGCCACGCCGGGGATCTCGCCGACGGCTCGGTGGCGAAGCGGCACCCGCAGGTCGATCCGCTGGGCAAGGTCGAGGCCGAACTCGGCCGGTTCTACATCACCGGCAACCACGAGTACTTCGGCGACGCGCAAGGCTGGATCGACCACATGAGGTCGCTGGGCTGGCAACCGCTGCACAACCAGCACGTGACGGTGCGCCGCGGCGACGACCAACTGGTGATCGCGGGCATCGACGACCCGACGGGCATCGGCCTGGCCGGTCATGGCCCTGACCTTCCCGCCGCGCTCGCGGGTGCGGACCCGGGCGCGCCGGTCGTGCTGCTCGCCCACCAACCCAAGCAGATCACCGACGCCGCGGCCGCCGGTGTCGCCCTACAGATCTCCGGCCACACCCACGGCGGCCAGATCTGGCCCTTCCACTACCTGGTCCGGCTCGACCAGCCCGTCGTCGCGGGGCTGAGCCGCCATGGCGATACCCAGCTCTACACCAGCCGGGGAACCGGCTTCTGGGGGCCGCAGCTGCGGGTCTTCGCGCCGAGCGAAATCACCGTGCTGGTCCTGCGTCCGCAGTAGTCGCGCATCGGCCTCGCCGGAACGTTCGGCAGGGCACCCGCCTGGTCAGCGGCCGCCGCGGGTGGCTTCGGCCTGGCTGGTGGCCTGGGGCTCGGGTGGGAGCGCGACCGGGCTGTCGGGACTCCATGCTTCGGAGACGCCGGGAACCCCATCCTGGACGACGTAACTGGCGCGGGTGTGGATCGGCGCACCGGGGCGGCGGACATAGGGCACGACGCGGAAGTCGTTGCGCCAGACTCGATGATCGAGCTCGACGCGGACATATCCGCGCTGCGCGTTGAAGAACTTGAGGTCGGGGTTCGCCGCGAGCAGCAGGCGGCCTTTGGCGGTGAGGTCGGCGCCGTCGCCGTTGCTGGTGATCGAGGTTCCGGTGAACTCCGCCGCGACCACCGGTGATTCCGGATCGGCGTAGTCGCGCCGCAGATCGGCGGCATGGTTCTCGTGCCGGTCGCCGGTGATCACCACCAGATTGCCCGCACCGCGGTCCGCGGCGGCGCCGAGCACGGCGTTGCGATCGGCGACGTAGCCGTCCCAGGAGTCGGTGGACACCCTGACCTCAGGGCCCGGGTCGGTGTCGTTCTGGCTCATGCCCACCTGGTTGCCGATGATCTGCCAGCGGGCCGGCGAGCGGGTGAAGCCCTCGATCAACCAATCCCGTTGCCGCGCGCCCAGAATGGTGCGGCCGGGGGAGAACCGGTCGGCGCAGCCGGCGACCACGGCGCCGTCGCACGCTTGCGCGGTCCGGTACTGACGGGTGTCGAGCATCGTGATCTCCGCGAGATCGCCGAACCGGAAGCGGCGGTGCAGGCGCATGCCCTGCCCGGACGGCAGGGCGGTGCTGCGCAGTGGCTGGTGCTCGTACATGGCCTGGAAGGCGGCGGCCCGGCGGCGCCGGAACAGGGCGGGCACGCGCCAGATGTCGAGCCCGATGCCGGGCGTGGCGGCGGCCCAGTTGTTGTCGACCTCGTGATCGTCCATGGTGACCAGCCACGGGAACGCGGCGTGCGCGGCCTGCAACGGTCGCTCGGCCTTGTACAGCGCGTACCGCAGCCGGTAGCCCGCCAGATCGACGGCTTCGCCGCGGAACTCCGGACCGATCGCGAGACCCGCGCGTCCGTTCACCCAGGCGCGCTCATAGATGTAGTCGCCCAGATGCACGACCAGGTCCAGGTCTTCCCGGCTCAGGTGGTCATAGGCGGTGTAGTAGCCCGAACTCCACGACTGGCACGAGGCGAACGCGAAGCGCAGCCGGGCGAACGGCTGTCCCAGCGGCGGCGCCGTACGGGTGCGCCCGACCGGGGATATGGCCGAACCGGCCCGAAACCGATAGAAATACCAGCGATCCGGCGCCAAACCATGGACCTCCGGATGCACGCTGTGGGCGAGGGCGCGGGTGGCCAGCGCTGTTCCGCGGGCCACCACCTGCCGGAAGTGCTCGTCGTGGGCGACTTCATACTCGACGGTCACCGGGTCCAGCGGCATGCCGCCGAGCCCGTCCGGAGCCAGCGGATCCGGCGCCAGTCGCGTCCACAGCACCACACCGTCAGCAGTGGGATCCCCGGACGCCACGCCCAACGCGAACGGATCGCCCGGCCAGCGCGGCGCGGGGAACCGGGCACTGCCGGCCGCCGCCGTTCCCACCAGCACCGCGACCGATCCCGCGGCGCCTGCTCGTAACACTTCCCGACGAGAGAGGGCCATACATCAGCGTACGGCCGCTCCCGGCACCGAGAAGGCGCCGAACCCGGTGCGGGTCAGAGCAGTCCGCCGCGACGGGCGTGCTCGAGCGCGTCGACCCGGGAATTCGACCCCAATTTGCCGTAGATACCGCGCAAGTGGGTCTTCACCGTGTTGACCGAGACGCCGAGGTCGGTGGCGATCTGCTGGGCGGTGCGGCCGGACGGCAACTGTTTGAGCACGGTCATCTCGGTGCGCGTCAGCGCGGGGTAGGCCAACCTGCGGCGTACCGCGGGGTGGCGCCGGATCCCGGCGGCGAAGCTCTCCGACCGGCCGAAACGGCCCGCGTAGCTGTCCAGCAGGGGCAGCGCGGCAGGTATGTCGAGGAACGGACGGACGAGGCGCTGCGGCGCCGCCGCGCTCAACGCGTTCTCCAGGGCGGCCAAGGCCTTGGCCGGCGCACCCGCCTCGTGCTGGGCCGAGGAGTACAGCAACCATCCGGTGATCGCGCTGACCGGACGCAGCTCGATCGTGTTGTCGAGCAGGGGTTCGAGAATGGCGCAGGTCGTCTTGGGACGATCGGCCGCGGCGCTCAGGGCCGCGTCGGCCATGCGGACCTCGGCCAGGTCGCCGAGGATGCCGCGGGCTCGCTCGACCAGCAGCTGCGCGGTCCTGGGATCGTGCACGCGCAGCAGCGCCCAGACCACCGGCAGGATCAGGCTGCCGGTCGCCGAGGGCAGGGCCCGGTGCTCCACCAGCATGAGCAGGCTCCGGCGCAGCGCCTCCACCGCGGCCGACGGCTCCTCGGTCCGCTCGAGGTCGAGCAGCCGCCCGATCACGTGGCCGTGCCACCCGGCGACCGGGCCGCACGACCCGTCGTGCTCGACGTGCTCGGCGAGGACGGCGCTCACCTGCGCCGGATCGGGGGTCTCGCCTTGCAGGTAGGCACCGTAGGCGGCGACGGCGGTCGCCTGGACGGCGTCGGTCGCCTCCAGCAATCCGTGCGCGTCGGCGATCCTGAGGGCGTGGGCCGCGCGGTCACGCATCACGGTGGCGGCGTCGACGGCGTTCGCGGCGAGCGCGAGCCGGGTGAGCGCCCGCAGCACCAACCGCGGTCGTCCGGCGTGCTCGGCCAAGGCCAGACTCGCGCGCAGCAACTGTTCCCCGCGCGCGACCGCGCCGCTGCCGACCAACCCGCTGGCAACCTGAATCGCGGTGTACGCGTCGAGATCGGGATCCCCGGTCGGCGCGGTCTCGTCCCGGAATTCGCCGAGCGCGGCCCCGGTGGTCGCCGCGACGTCGATCGTCGCGGCCAGCGCGAGGGCGTCC
Source organism: Nocardia pneumoniae NBRC 100136 (assembly GCF_000308755.1). Lineage (GTDB taxonomy): Bacteria > Actinomycetota > Actinomycetes > Mycobacteriales > Mycobacteriaceae > Nocardia > Nocardia pneumoniae. Next base: position 102,232 of record NZ_BAGF01000042.1, on the reverse strand, counting down.
ACCCGTTCGGCGGGGGCGAAGGAAGCCTTGCCCGCACGGCGCGCCAACGCCGTGTCCAGGCACGCGACCGCGGCGGCGGTGCTGCCGTGCACGAGCGCGTCGACCACCCGCACCAGCCACAGGAACGGGTCGTCGAGCAAAGTGGGCGCCGACCGGGCGAGCCCGTCGAACAACATGTCGCCTGCTCCGTCGAGGACGATCCGCAGCGCGCAGTCGGACAGGAACTCGCACAGGCTCTCCCGGTCGGAGTCGGCGAGGAAATGGGGTAGCGCGGTCGCGGGCAGGCCCGCGGAACGCAGCCACCGAGCCGACTGGCCGTGCAACTCCCCGCACAGCCGCGGCCCGAGCCGATGGACCTCGGCACGAAAATAGGCCCGCACCATGGGGTGACAGGCGTGCCACACCTGGCCATCGCGCGAGTCCGCGCTGATCGGGAAATGGATTCGGTCGAGTTCGTGCAGATAGTGCCCCGCGCCGCCGCCGACGAGTTCGTCGGCGAGTTGCTCGGTGAACGACTCGGGAATGCTGGTGCAGGTGAGGAATCGGCGCAGCGCGGGCGGCAGGTCCTCGACGAGCTCGCCGACCAGGAACTCCGCGACAGCGCGCGGTGGTCGCGCGAGGATGGCCAGCGCCGCGGCCCGATCGTCGGACCGGGCGGCCAGATGGGCCGCGGCGATGCGCACCAGCGCCGCCCAGCCCTGGGTCAGCGTGCCGAGGGTGTCCAGCTCGGTGTCGGTGAGCTCGCAGCCGTGGTCGCGGCACAACGCGTCGATCTGGTCCCGTGTGAATGCGAGATCGCTCATGCTCCAGCGGGTCAGGCGCGACTGGAGATCGAGCACATGCCAGCGGATCGGCGGAGCGAAGCGGCCGCACAGCACCGTCGTGACGGTTGGCGGCGCATGGTGCAGGAAGTATTCGACTCCGGCGAGCGCGAGCGGATCGCCGATGAGATGAGCGTCGTCGAGTACGACGACCGTCGGCGTCGCCCGCGTGGCCAGCGCGTCGACGAGCGCCGCGGCGCCCGCGGTCGGCGGGCCGCCGTGCTCCGCGGTGGCGATGCCGAATCGCGTGTGCAGCGCGGGCCAGAGCGAGGCCGGGTCGTCGAGTTCATCGGTGATGGTCAGCCACGCGACATCCGGTTCGCCCGCCGCGTGCCGGGTGGCCCAGTCGGCCAGCAGGACGGACTTTCCGGTCCCCGCGGGCGCGCACATCAGCAGCACACCCCCGTTGTCGGCGTTCGAGACCGCGTCGACGGCGGCGAGCAGGTCCGTACGCGGAATCGGCGTGAAGGGCAACGCCGGTATCTCGGCCGCTGTTTCCGCTGCGGAAGGGATGCGGCGTAGAGCGGGAACGTGCGATGTGGTCACCGTGCCTCCCAGGCCGTGCTGACAAATCACTACCGCGCCTAGCTCCGGGAACGTACCCAGCGGAAAGTCGGCTCGATCCGATCGTGTGCGGTCGTTACGGAAATTTCATCCCGGACGGGTGGGCGATATCGGAGCCACCCGGAACGGGTGAAGTGCCGAGCGGTGCGCGTGGTGGAGATTCGACATGCGTCCATTACTTCCCAGAAAGGGGCGACCGATGACGCATATGACCGCACCGGAACAACACCCCGTGCGCCGTGGCATCGCGGCGGGCACATCGATAGCGGCCGCGATTCTGCTGCTCACCGTCGGCGTGCTGTCGGTCTTCGAGGGTATTTCCGCCGTCGCCGAGGACGAGCTGTACATCGTGGGCACGGATTACGTCTACAAGTTCGACACCACGGCATGGGGTTGGATCCATATCGTGCTCGGGATCCTGCTGATCATCGCCGCGCTGGGTTTGATGACCGGCGCAACCTGGGCCCGGGTTACGGCGATCTGCCTGGCCGCCTTGTCGATCATCGGAAACTTCATGTGGCTGCCGTACTACCCGGCCTGGTCCATTCTCGTCATCGCCCTCAACATCGTGGTGATCTGGGCGATCGCGACCTGGCGGCCGGACACCCCGGCCGGGTCGGAAGGCCTGACCGGGCGAGAAGGCGTCGCCGGGCGAGAAGGCGTGACGGGGCGAACACCCGCGGCACCGTCCCACTAGCTGGGTCTGCGGGTGCGGGGACGCGGTCGAGGTCGGCTCGGCGCAGCTCGAGTCCGACTTCGGCCGCGTCGTGGTCCCGCGTCTGCCGACGGTTCGAACGTTCGGGTCGTCGAGCGATTCGTGCCTGACTGTGTCGGGGCGCCGACGCCTACGCGACATCACCGAATCCGCCATCGCCATGGCTCGGCCCATGCCCGGACGAACTCAGCCGTGACTCGATCGAAGGCCCGGTCGGGTCGGACTGCGTCCCAGGGCGCCCACCGCGGATGGAAAGCGGTGCACGGCAACGAACTCGGGTTGGCGTTAGGCCGCTTCCGCACGGCGGCGCCCTGCCCGTGGCCGACAGTCCTGCCGAGCCGACGCCGGAGTCCACCGCATCGGTGATGTAGTCGCCGAGGCCGGGCGTGCGATTCGGTGTGATGTGGACCCAGCCTGGCGCGGCGCGGCACCGAATGTCTTGTGGCGCTTGCCGGAACCCGGCGGGCGAGATCGCGTGCGCGGCGATCGCCGCGGCTCGGTCGGTTATCGGTGCGGGTGCGGGTGCGAAACAGTGCGGAGATACCGCGGCGTGGCGATGGGAAGGGGTTCTGCGGTGGGCAACCATACCAAGCAGTCCGCGATGCGAGTGGTGATGATCCCGGCGGAGGTGATGCGACCGGCGTCGGTGTTCGACGACGTCGCCGCGGCGGCGGGCACGGTGGTGTCGAAGGGGTTGTTCTTCGTGCTGATCGTCGGGTTGGTGCTGACGGCGGCGGTGAGTCTACTGTTCGGCCGCGACGTCGACGGCTGGCCGCGGCTGCTCACCACCGCGACGACGATCGTCACGTTCGTGCTGGTCGCGCTGCTGCACAACATGCACAGCCGGGCCACCTACGCGATGCAGGTCAAACTCAACGCTCTCGCCGAGGCGCTGTCGGACGTCAAGGTGGAACTGAGCGCAGATGCCGCCGTGAGCTGTCGCGGTGACCAGCGGTGTGGGGAACACGGTTTCGCGCACAACGACAGATCCGCGTAACCTCTCGGCCGAGTCGGGGTTTCCGCTCTCGCCGCTGACTCGGTTGTGGTATCCACCCTTCGTCATCCCTACGAAAATCGAAGGACGCCAATGGCCGGCAAACCCCCGCTTGTACTTCTGCACGGTGTCACCATGTCGGAGCGGGTGTGGGAGGACGTCACACCTCTGCTGGCCGCGCGGCACGAGGTGATCACCCCGACCGCCCTCGGCCATCGGGGTGGACCGCCAGCCCTGCGGCGTCCGGCGCGGGTCGAGCACTTGGTGGACGACATCGAGCGCCGTCTCGACGCGCTCGGTTTGCGCCGCGCGCACATCGCGGGCAATTCGCTGGGTGGCTGGATGGCGATCGAACTGGCCCGCCGCGGCCGCGCGGAAACCGTCTGCGCGCTGTCGCCCGCGGGGTTCTGGGATTCCGGCAACAGGAACCAGTCGGTCGCGAGCCGCCGGATCGCCCGGGAGGCGGCCACCGGCCGCCTGCTGGGATTCCTCGCACCGTTGGGACTGCGCAGCGCGGTGGTCCGGCGAGTGGCGTTGCGCAACATCGCGGTGCACGGCGATCGCATCACCCCGGCGCAAGCCGTCACCGTCTTACGCGACCTGCTGGGCTGCGCCGTCACCGCCGACCTGCTCGGCACCGACGAATACGTCGCCTCCCTCGACCCGCTGCCGTGCCCGATCACGGTGGCCTGGTCGCAGAACGATCGGGTGCTTCCCGCGCAGATCCATGGACCGATAGCCCGAACTCGGCTGCCGGAGGCGGTTTTCTCCCTCCTGGCCGGGGTGGGTCACGTCCCGATGATCGATGATCCCGAGCTGGTCGCCAGGACCATCCTCGCCACCACGCACACCACAGCAGCCGAGGCGTCGTAGCCCACCTTTCGGCAAGGTGGGCCGCCGAAACCAAGGGCTGCCGCGGCGCCCCGCCGCACCGCTCAGACGCGGTCCAGCGCGGCTCGGATCCGGTCCACCGTCGCGCTGAGGCGGGCCTGGTGTGAGCCCGGCCAGTAGATCCGCCCGCAGTCGCGGCACTGGCGGAAGGTGTCGTAATAGCGGCGGGTGAGCGGTTGCAGCCGGTCTTCGACATCGGCTTTGGCCACCTCGGCGACCGGTCCGCCGCAGCGCAGGCAACGGGTGAACGGCGCAAGCCGCGCAACCAGATCCAGCCGCCGGATCACCTCGACGACTTGCTCGACTGGCTGGTCTGACCGGATGTACACCCCGTGCGTGACGTTGCGCCGCTTCAGCAGTCCGCGGTCTCGGGTGAGCAGGATCCGGTGCTGGGCGGCGGACACCTCGGCGAGCTCGGCGTCCTCGGCGTTCCATCGGCAGTGCACGTCCAGGCCCATCAGCCGCATCAGCTTGGCCAGCCCGCCGAGATTGACGTCGGCGACGAAACGCGGCTCACGCAGCGGGTGCGGGCGGACCTTCGTCACCTCGCCGATGTCCAGGGTTTCGAACACCGGATACGCGCTGATCCGGTCGCCGATCCGTGGGTGATGGCCGAAGTCCACCGGCTGTCCGTCGACCAGGACCAGGTCCACCTCGGTGTGCGGGATGCCCGCGGCCTCGATGAGGTCCTTCACGGTCTGGTGCGGCCGGAACGGGCGGCGCAGCACGGTGTATCGCTCGTCGGGCCGCAGGAAGTCGTTCAGCTCGGCGTAGACGCGGATGTCGACGGTCATTCCACGAACAGCGCCAGCGACGCCGTGAATCCGTGCAGCGCGTTGCGGCCCGCGATGGGCCCGATCTCGCCCGCGGCGAAGAAACCCGCGAGCGGAATGCCGCCCAGCAAGTCCTCGATCGTCGTGGCGTCGTGATCCGCGACCCCGAACATCCTCCGGCCGCGTCCGTTGCAGGTGAACAGCAACGCACCGGCCGCACGCCCGGGCAGGTCCGCGCTGACCCGGGCCAGGGCCGCTCGCAGATCCTTGTCCGCTCCGATCGCGTCCCGAACCTGGAACTGGACGGTCGTGCCGATCTCGACGGCCTCGCCGATCTCGATCGCGCCGCTGGACGGGTCGGCGCCGAGGATGCCGCGGATCAGGAAATCACCCTGCCCCGGCGCGGCCAGATGCTCGTCCACCACGATGCCGATCTGCAAGCCGTTGGCCAGCAGCTCCTGCTGATCGGGAGGCAGCACGTCGATGATCTCGCGCAGTCGCACGATCGGCGGTCGGCCGCCGAGCTCGGTGATCAGCTCGCCCTGCGCGGCGGTGACGATGTAGGGGTACCCGATGGGCCGGCAGCCCTGCGACACGATCGGGACTCCGCGCAGGCCGGGCAGCCGCACACCGACCGCGCCGGAGGTCACCACGTCATGGTCGAGGAACAGCCTGCTGCCTGCCGGATACTGTCCGCCGCTGACCAGCCCGCCCATCACGATGGTGCCGGGCAGGTCGGCGTTCAGGTGCTCGAGCAACGCGTCGGCCGGGAACGAGTACGGGTCCGGCAGGAGCAGGTGGAAGTCGCGTGCGTCCTTGTCGAAGCGGTAGCCGGCGAGCAGTCCACCGGTCGCGGTGCGGACGAAGTCCAGCCGGAATGTCTCCGCGGGCAGACCGGAGGCCAGCCACACCGCGACCGCGGGCTCGTCCTCGATCTCGCGGCGTCCCGCGACCACCGCCTGCGCCACGCAACCGACCAGAGCGGGCACCCGGACGGTCCGGTGGACACCGGCCAGCACGGCCGCGGCGTCCTCGGCATGCGCCCGTGACGCGAGCAGCACGGCGAGCGCCGGGGCCTCGCCCGCGAGCTGGTCGCGCGCGTCCGCGGCGGCTTCCATGCCCGCCTTCCGCGCCTCGGGCGCGGTGGAGAGCCCGACTCCGATCCGCACCCTTCCATCGTAGCCAACCTGCGGCAAAGTGTGTTCCCTTGTCCCGCAATCGTTTTCGTTCCGGTCATGGATGCGTCCGCCGATACGGGATGGCAGGGCGGTAACCGCGGCGGTTGCCGCCCTGCGGGGACGGGTCCGCTGGGCACCCGCCGACGTCGCGGACGCACCTGCCGACGCCGCTGACGCGCCCGCCGACCGGCCAGCAGGACTTTGTACGGCTTGGGCTGCGCCGAGCACCGACTTGGAGCCGCGGTCCCATGCTGGCCGATAGCGGCTCGGTAACTGTTAGCCCCCCAGGTGCGCCTCGTCCCGCTCGAATCGGTCTTCCCAACCCGGGGAGGCTCGGCGGATCCGAGCGAAAATAGAACGCACCACACTCCGCTGTACGGCAATCCGGGATCAGAGTGTCGGCGCAGGCCAGCGCACCGCGACAGGACCTGACCGGTGTAACGACAAGCAGGAGACATCGGTGAGTCAGCCGCCGCGGATCGATACGGGCGAACTCCGCGCGATGGTGTCGACGCTGGAGGGGCTCATCGCCGACGCCTCCCGCGTGGTCGGCGAGCTGAAGGCCGCTATCGCATCCGCGGAAGCGTACTCGAGCGAGCGGCACGCCGGAACTCCTACTGGGCGCCGCGGCACAGAGTCCGCCCCCACCGTCACGCCAGGCCGAGCGGAGGCCGGGCAGCCGCAGGATGGGCGCGGCGGGACGGAGTTCGTCCTCAGTCCTGCGTCGGGCCGAGCGGAGGCGAGGCAGCCGCCTATCTCTACCGATAGGACGGCTCACGACCCGCACGATGTATCAGGGCAGCACGCCGCCTCCGTCCGTAAGGCTATGCCTACCCCATGGTCTCGAAGAGCGGCGGCGGACACACCCTGGTCGCAGCGCACCATCAGACCTTTCCCATCGGTATCGACCACACCGGCGCGAGTATCCGCGCCCCGCGTACGGGATATCGGCCAGTCCACCGAGCTTCCGCTGAGGGCCCGTCAACAGCCCGAAGCTCGGCCCGCGAACTCGGGGCCTGGTTCGCGGGGCAGCACAGTCGTGGAGACGGGGTCTGTTCCGCGGCCGGATGTTGCTGTGGGGTTGGGGTCCGGTCCACCGCCCGGCGCGGTTGCCGAGTCGGGATCTGTTTTGCCGCCTACCGCCGTTGCCGAGTCAGCATCGAATTCGCCGCCCAGCCCCGTTGTCGATTCGGGGTCTGTTTCCGGGTCTGGCACGGTTGTGGGGTCGGGGCCTGTTGTGCGGCCGGGTGTTGCTGTGGGGTTGGGGTCCGTTGCACAGCCCGGTGTGGTTGCGGAGTCGGGGGCTGTTTCGCCGCCTGGCTCCGTTGTCGAGTCAACGTCCGATTTGTCGCCTGGCGCCGTTGTCGATTCGGGGTCTGTTTCCAGTCCTGGCACTGCTGTAGGGCCGGGGACTGTTTCGCGGCCTGGCGCGCCTGTGGAGTCGATGTCTGTGCCTGGCACAGTTGTGGGGTCGGCAGTTGGTTCGCCGCTCAGCACGGGCGTGGATTCAGGGCCTGTTTCGCGGCCGAGCATCGATGTGGAGTTGGGGTCTGTTCCGCAGCCCGGTCCGCTCGTGGAGTCCGCGTCCGTTCCCCAGCCCGGCACCGATCCCGAGTCGGAGGCCGCACGGGTTGTCCGGGAAATGGCGACCCGGCACAGCCTGGAGGTCATCGGGTTCGAGACGGCGAGTATCGATGCCCAGACTGTTCGCGAGATCGCCTCCGCTTTGGACGACTTGCTGGGGAAGTATCCGATTCCGCTACGCGGCATCGAGATCACCGAAAGGCGCGACGACACGAATTCTCGCTCGGTGCGAAATCGTCCCTCGCAAACCGAGACACCGGGGGACCCGGCGCTGTGGATCGTGCTCGACAGTTCGGCCTTGCTCCCAGGAGCGGTACCGGCGCAGGCGCGGCGCAGACGACGCAGACGCGGGGCAGCCGAGCGCCCGGTGTACCTGGCGCTCGTGCGTGAATTCGCCGGTGCGCTGGATGTCGCGGGCGGCTTCCGGGCTCGTCAGGAGGCGATGCGAGCCCTGGTCGCCGAGTCGCTGCGCGGCGGTGGCGGTGGGCACGGTCTGCTCGACCCGGGACGGGCGTTGGTCGAGGGCTTCACCGAGGTGGTGTTGCGCGGGGATCGCGCCGGTGAGTTGGCGAAAACGCTGCACGCGGCACTGGTGAAGATGGCCCGAGCCGAATCCGCCGACCTGTCGGCATGACCGTGCGCGACTGCGGTGCGCGCACGCGGCCGGTCGGGGCCAGCAGTGGGATGGCGGTCTATGCGGGTGAGCATTCCGTGCCGACGCACTCGGCGTCCATGCGGCAGGTTTCGCGGTACCGGCTGGGGCTCACCCCGTGGAAGCGTTTGAACGCCGCGCTGAAGCCGAACGCGTCCGCGTATCCGACCTGGCGTGCCACCGCGGCGACGGTCTCGGTGGACGCGGTCAGCAGATCGGCGGCCGACGTCATCCGCCACTCGGTCAGGTAGGTCAGCGGCGGTTCGCCCACCAGCTCGGTGAAGCGCTTGGCCAGGGTCGTGCGCGACACCCCGGCTTCGCGGCGAGGGCCGCCAGTGTCCATGGCTGGTGCGGCGCGGAATGCATTGCCCGCAGCGCCGATGCGATCGCGTCGTCGTTCATCGCGCGGTACCAGCCCGGCGCGACGGCTTGCGGTTGCTCGAACCACTCCCGCAGCGTGCAGACCAGCAGCCAGTCGAGGAGACGATCCAGGACGACCTGCTGCCGGTAGGCGTGCGGCGAGCCGCGCGTCCAGGAAATCACGCACCGATGCGCAGTCGTCGCCGTCGGGCACCACAACGACGGGCGGCAGCGCGTCGAGCAGCCGTTGCGACACTTTGTTCCGTACCTGATACGTCCCGACCACAGGCACCATGTTTACGGTCGGCGTCATACCTGTCGGCTCCGGCCATCCGGGCCTGTCGGTGGAAACGAATGATCCTCGCACGCGCACGATTACGGTGTGCCATCCGCACCTGTTGCGGTCGCTCGTTTTCGGGCCGACCCATTCGCTACGTGGAGCTCACGCCGGAGGAGTACCGGGCCGAGTTGCTGGCCGAGGGGCTGCCCGAGGACGTCGCCGCGGACCTCGACGCGATGTTCGCGGTCATGCGCGCCGGGCATTCGCCGCGACCCGGCGATGGAGTGCAGCGAGTACTCGGACGCGAACCGGTGGATTTCGACGCCTATGCCGCTCGGGCCGCCGCGGCAGGCGCCTGGTCATAGCCGAGAAGCGAGCGTTAGGGACCCCCCTGTTCCTGGCCCGGAACTGATCTGTTATCTACTGGCTACGATAGTTTTCGACTACACGCGCTCGGTAACCGTGAAGGGATTATCTCTATGGCACGCAAGGTCGTCGTGACACTGGTCGATGACTACGACGGCAAGTCTCAGGCCGAGGAAACGGTGTCTTTCGCCTTGGATGGCGTGGCCTACGAGATGGACTTGTCGGCGGACAATGCCGGTCAGTTGCGCGAATTCTTCGAGCAGTGGGTTCCATACGCGCGCAAGGTCGGCCGCACGCGCCGGGGCCGTGGCGTTACACCGCGCTCGGCAACCGATCGGGAACAGGCCACGGTCATCCGGGAATGGGCGCGCAAAAACGGCATCGACGTCTCGGCCCGCGGTCGGATAGCCGCCGAAGTGGTCGAGGCGTACAAGAAGGCCCACGCGTAGCGGCGCAGAACCGGGGTACGCGACCACCATGACGGTCACTACGGATGCCCCGTCGCAGAAGCTGCCCCGGCCGCGCGGCGAGTTGTCGCACGCGGTGGTGGAGCTGCTGCGCGGGACACCGGGCCGGTCGGTGCCCCGGCTGGGTTCGGCCGACCCGTACGGCGAGGACCTGCACCTGGCCCTGCACACCTGCTATGAACTGCATTACCACGGGTTCGCGGCGGTGGATCCGGGATGGGAGTGGGACCCGGGCCTGCTGGGACTGCGCGCGGCGATGGAACAGCGGTTCCAGCGCGCGCTGCAGGACGACGTGTCAGGCGGAGTGGATCTCGACGCGGAACTCGACCACCTGCTCGTGACACCGCCCGACCCGGCCGGACCCAGCCGCTTCCTGCGCGACGAAGGCGAATGGTGGCAGATGCGCGAGTACTTCGTGCACCGCTCGATCTATCACCACAAGGAAGCCGATCCGTACGCGTGGGTGATTCCGCGATTGCGCGGCCAAGCCAAGGCCTCGCTGGTGGCGGTCGAATTCGACGAGTTCGGTGGCGGGCGAGGCGAGCGCGTGCACGCGCGGCTGTATGCCGATCTGCTGGCCGGTGCCGGGCTGAACGCCGAGTATCTGCACTACCTGGATGTGGTGCCGGTCCCGATGCTCGCGCTGGTGAACATGATGTCGCTGTTCGGCCTGCATCGATCGCTGCGCGGGGCGCTGGTCGGTCACTTCGCCACCGTGGAGATCACCTCGCCGCCGGGGGCGCAGCGCATGGTGGAGGCATTGGGGCGCTTGGACGCCGACGCGGCGTGCGTGCTGTTCTATCGCGAGCACGTGGAGGCCGACGCCGTGCACGAGCAGGTCATGCGCACCGGCGTGATCGGCAGCCTGCTCGCGGACGAACCCGAGCTGACCGAGTCGGTGGTTTTCGGTATCCAGGCGACGAATCTGCTCGAGGACCGCTTCGCCGACCACCTGCTGGAATGCTGGCGCGCGGGCCGCAGTTCGTTGCGGGATATCGAGGGACAACCGCGCGGCTCCCGCGATTGAGCGGCCTTATCTGGGCTATCCGTCGACTGTGATGTTGTTCCGAGTCCCGGGGGTTTATCGACCGCAGCTGGACACGTGGCTGCTGGTTCGTGCCCTGTCGGAGGCGGGTGTGCCGCGCGGTGCGGAGGCGTTGGATGTGTGCACCGGTACCGGCGCTCTGTCGGTCGCGGCCGCGCGGGCGGGAGCGGCGACGGTGACGGCGGTGGACGTCTCCCGTGCCGCGGCCGTGTCGGCCTGGTTGAACTGCCGTGTCCGCGGGATCGACGTGGAGGTGCTGCGCGGTGATTTCGCAACGGTGCTCGGCCGGCGCCGATTCGATCTGGTGGTGGCCAACCCGCCGTATGTGCCCGCTCCCGAAGGCGCCGCCTACCGTGGCTCGGCGCGGGCGTGGAACGCCGGGACCCGGGGCCGGGCCGTGCTCGACCGGCTGTGCGCGGCGTTGCCTGCGCTGCTGAAACCGCGCGGCATGGCGTTGATCGTGCATTCGGCGTTGTGTGACCCGGATGAGACTCTCGCCCAGTTGCGGGAGAACGAATTGAAGGCCGCCATCGTCGCCCGGGCGACCGTGCCGTTCGGGCCCGTCCTGCGCCGCCGCGCGGACTGGCTGGCCTCCGCCGGGCTGATCGAGCCCGGCCAGAGAATGGAAGATCTGGTGGTGATCCGTGCCGATCGAATCCGACCGTGAGCGTCGGCGGGTGACGTTCACCGCCGACGGTCCCGCCTTGATCGAGGGCCCCGTCGAAGTGGTCACCGCGGACGGCCGAACGATCCGCTGCGACCGGTTCGCGGTCGCGCTGTGCCTGTGCCGGCGTTCGAAGAATTATCCGCTCTGCGACACCAGTCATCGCAAGCATTGTCGTTCGTGACCGGATCTCACGGCGACGGATCGGGCAGGTCGCGGGCCGTCGCGAGCAGCCACTCCACGGCGCTGGCGATGGTCTGCTCGAGCACGTCCTCCGGTCCGCCGTCGAACTGGCGGTGCCAGGCGTGCACGTCGTGGTCGGTGGCCACCGCGAACCAGACCGATCCGGCCGGTTCGCCGTCCTGCGGATCCGGGCCCCCGACTCCGGTGACCGCCACCGCGGCAACGGATTTCAGCAGCGAGCGCACTCCCTCGGCCATCGCCTCCGCCGCGGGCCGCGACACCACCGGCCCGTCGGGCACACCGAGCACGGTGCGTTTGACCTCCGCGCTGTAGGCCACGACGCCGCCGCGGAACCAGGTGGCCGAATCGGGTGCCGCGCCGAGCGTGGCGGCCAGCCTGCCCGAGGTCAGCGATTCCGCGACCGCCACGGTGATCCCGGTCCGCCGCGCCAGTTCCGCCAGTTCGTGTGCGCGCTCGTCGGCGTATGCCATTTCCGTCCCCTTCTGCACTGCCGGTTCCGCTCACGATACGACGCGATCGGGCGGTCACCGCATGGCATGGGCCCAGTTTCGGCGCCGCGGCGGCGGGAATGTCGCCAGATGCCAGCCCCTGAAACACTCCCCAGGCAAGGAGAAAGACGATGAGCACCGACGCGATCGTGCTGTTGCGCGACGATCACAAGGCGATTCGCAAGCTCTTCCGAGAATTCGAGAAGGCCGGTTCCGACGCCGCCAAGGGTTCTGTGGTGGACAAGATCATCGAGGCGCTCACGGTGCACACGTATCTGGAGAACGAGTGCATGTACCCCGAGGTCCGCAAACTCGTCCCGGAACTGGAAGAAGACATCCTCGAGTCGTTCGAGGAGCATCACGTCGCCGACCTGCTCGCCGGGGAACTCGCGACGATGAAGCCCGAGGACGAGCACTTCACCGCGAAAGCCACCGTCCTGATCGAGAATGTCGACCACCACATCGACGAGGAAGAGAACGAGTGGTTCCCGGCGGTGCGAGAGCGTCTCGGCCGCAAGCAACTTCAGGAAATCGGAGCGCGGATGCAAGAGCTCCGGAAGAAGGCGCCGACCTCGCCCGCGCAGCCTTCCGCGCTGAAGAAGGCCGTCGACGCGGTCCTGGCCTGAACCGGGCGATCGCGCGCCCGTACCCGCCCGCCGCCTTCAGTCGGCGGGCGGATACTGCTGCGCGCGCAGCACCCCGGCCAGGTGGGCGGCGTTCCTGGCGAGCGTCGCGGTCGCCGAGGCCACCGCCTTGGGCACCGACTCGAGCTCGCGGTAGTCGGTGCCGCCCATGGCTTGGTCGTTCCAGTAGGTGCAGCCCTGCGCCGGGATGGTGAAGCCGATGTCGTTGAGCCCCTGATACAGATCGGCGACGATCTTGTGCGCACCGTCCTCGTTGCCGACCACCGCGACGGTGCCGACCTTGCCGGTCATCGCGGGCCTGCCCTCGTCGTCGGTCTCGGACAGCTCGGCGTCCAACCGCTCCAGCACGCGCTGCGCCACCGACGACATGTGCCCCACCCAGGTCGGCGTCGCGACCAGCAGGATGTCGGCCGCGGCGATGCGCTCACGGATCAGTGGCCACTGGTCGCCGGGCCCCTCGTCGGCGCGGACCCCGGGAAACACATCGTGGTCCACCACGCGCAGCGCCGTGCCCCGCACGCCGTGCTCGGCCAGCGCGTCGAGCACTTGCCGGGCGATCAGGTCGCTGCTGGACTCGGCGGGTGACTTCTTCAGGGTGCACACGAGTGCGACGGCGACCGGAACGGCCATGGTGAAACCTCCTGACGGCAGAGCTGATTCGGATCACGCGCGGGCGACGACACGAATCGTGCGCAACCGCGAATCGGCGGCGTCCGGCACGTTCATGCCCGCGTCCAGTCCGCTGCGCAGATAGTCGACGACGGCTCGGTCGATCACCTCGCCGGGAATGACCACCGGAACACCGGGCGGGTACGGGGTGAGCTGCTCGGCCGCGATCCGGCCCACCGCGTCGTCGGCGGGCACCGTCTCGACGGGGCCGAAGAACGCGTCGCGAGGCAGCATCACACTGTCCAGTTGCAGGTCGGTGGGTGCGGGCAGCGCGATGCGCGCGGGCGCGGGCTCGGTCAATTGCTCGCGCCATGCCCGGATTCCGTCGATCAGGGTGTCGATGGTGCCTTTGTCGTCGCCGAGGGACAGCGTGGCCAGCAACCGGCGGTGGTCGGCGAGGCCCATGTCGAGGCGGCGGTGCTGCCGCAGCCAGTCCGCCGCCTGATAGCCGCTGGCCCCGGTGCCGGACAGATCCATCAGGACCTGCAGGCGATCGAGATCATGGGAGGCTTCGACACCGAGCAGTTCGTCGTCGAGCACCGCGATTCCGGGGATCTCCTCCAACTGCCGCCTGGCGTGCTCGGCGACCCGCAAGGCTTCACCGAGCAACTCGTGCCCGTGTTCGACCATCTGCCGACGCCAGCCGTCCATCGCCGCGTAGATCAGCACGTTCGGGCTGGTGGTCATCAGCAGGTCGGCGCATTCGCTGAGCCGGATCGGATCGACGAGATCGCCTTGCAGGTGGAACACCGAGCCCTGTTCGAATCCGGCGCCCATCTTGTGCACGCTGACCACGCAGACATCCGCGCCCGCGTCCATCGCCCAGGTCGGCAGGTCCTCGTGGAACGGCAGATGCGCGCCCCACGCCTCATCGACGATCAGTGGCTTGCCGCGTTCATGGCAGATGTCGGCGATGGCCGCGATATCCGCGCAGGTGCCGTACGGGCTCGGACTCACGATCAGCGCGCCCGAGGCGTCGGGGTGCTCCTCCCACGCCTGGCGCACCTGCTGCGGTGACGGCGGATGCGCGAAGTGCCGCTCGGCATCCCAGCGGGGGACGATCCAGTGCGGTTGCACGCCGGAGAAGATGAGTCCCGCGACGATGGATTTGTGACTGTCCCGCGGCACTAGGAGGCCGCCGTCGTGTCCGCCCGCGACCGCCATCATGGCCGCCTTGACCGACAACGAACTGCCGCAGGTGGAGAAGAACGCCGTTTCGGCCCGGACCGCGTCGGCCATGAGCGCCTCGGCGCGCGCGAGATAGCCGTGGCGGGACAAGCGGTCGTCGAGACCTGCGGTGGCCAGAACGTCGGATCCGAAGGCGTCTCGTCCGATCACCTCCAGGACGCGTTCGTCGGTGCCGCGTCCTTGCCGGTGCCCGGGCGGCGTGTATCCGTACCGGCCCAGCCGGTGATAGTCGGCCAGCGCTTCCAGCAGGGGTGCTCGTGAATGGTCCACGGCTACCGGCTACCCGGAATCGGCGGTGGCACACGTTCGGTCGCCCGGTCGGCGCAGCCGACCGGATGGCAGGCCGCCGCCGATTCGAACAAGGCTGGCGCGGCAAACCCGACGGATTCGTTTCGCGCGCGGGCGCGCGGGTAGGTCGGGGAAGGTACCGACCCCCCCGACCGGAGGAGCGCGGATGAAGGCAGTGACATGGCAAGGACGACGTAAAGTCGCCGTGGAGACGGTGCCCGATCCGCGGATCGAGGCGCCCACGGACGCGATCATCGAGGTCACCTCCAGCGGCATCTGCGGATCCGACCTGCATCTGTACGAGGTGATGGGCGCCTACATGAGCAACGGCGACGTGCTCGGCCACGAAGCGATGGGAAGGGTCGTTGAGACCGGTTCCGACGTCACCGAGCTGAAGCGCGGCGACCGCGTCGTGGTCCCGTTCCAGATCAGCTGCGGCGACTGCTACATGTGCCGCACCGGCCTGACCAGTCAGTGCGAGACCACGCAGGTCCGCAAATACGGCTGCGGCGCAGCGCTTTTCGGCTACTCCAAGCTCTACGGGCAGGTGCCGGGCGGCCAGGCCGAGTATCTGCGCGTCCCCTACGCCGACGCCACCCACATCACGGTGCCGGACGGCCCGGACGACGCGCGGTTCCTCTACCTGTCCGATGTGCTGCCGACCGCCTGGCAGGCGGTGGAATACGCCGCGGTCCCCGACGGCGGCTCGGTGACGGTACTGGGCCTTGGCCCGATCGGGGACATGGCCTGCCGCATCGCCGCCCAGCGCGGATTCCGGGTGATCGGTGTCGATCGGGTGCCCGAGCGCCTGGCCAGGGTGGCCGAGCGCGGCGTCGAGGTCATCGATCTCGACGCCGTCGACGAGCCGGTCGGCGACATCATCCGCGGCTGGACCGACGGTCGCGGCACCGACTCGGTGATCGACGCGGTCGGTATGGAGGCCCACGGGTCGCCGTTCGCGTCCGCCGCCCAGCGGTCGGCGGCGTTCCTGCCCGATATCGTGGCGCAGCGGGTGATGGACACCGCGGGCGTCGACCGGCTCGCGGCGCTCAACTCCGCCATCGACATCGTCCGCCGCGGCGGCACGATCTCGGTGAGCGGCGTCTACGGCGGCATGCTCGATCCGCTGCCGATGCGGGTGCTGTTCGACAAGCAGATTCAAGTGCGCATGGGACAGGCCAACGTCCGGCGCTGGGTCGGCGACATCATGCCGCTGCTGCAGGACGGCGATCCGCTCGGCGTGGAAACCTTTGCCACCCATCGTCTTCCGCTGTCGGATGCGGCGCAGGCGTATGACATCTTCCAGCACAAAACGGACGGAGCGGTCAAGATCGTCCTCGATCCCACCGCCACCACCTGATGGCACAACCCCGCACCGGTCTCGAGCGCGGCTGTCCGCACCGCGTTCGGGACCGTTTGCCGGGTCGCCCTCGGGGTAGCTGCCGAGTATGAATGTTTCCCTGAGCGGAGTCGTGTCGTCGTGGTGGCTCGAGGCGCCGACCGCGGTGGCGGCGGAGGCGGCACGCGCCGGCGTGGAGAGGGCTGTCGATCTGGGCGTCAAGGTGGCGCAGGCGCCCGCGCAGGCGGTCGCGGCGGGGGCACGGGCGGGCGCGTCGCTGCTGAACCTGGGACGCGAGGAGGAACTGCGCGACGAGTTCGCCGCCTTGGTCGACCCGCACGCGCTGCGGTCCCGCCGCCGGGTGACGGTGCACGACGACCGCGCCACGGTCGAGGTGCGCGGTCTGGACTCCGGCCGCAGCGAGGCCGTCACGCAGGCACTACGGCGCACCCTCGATCGCAGCCGCGATGTGCGCTGGTGGCGGGTGAACGCGGTGACCGGCCGCGTGGTCGCCGCCCTCGCCCACGGCGCGGCCGACCTGCCCGCCCTCGTCGACGCCATCGAGTCGGTCGAAGCCGCCACCGAGGTCGAGGACCTGGACTGGCGGCGCGACTGCGAATACCCCGACGATCGAGAACCCTTGCTGGCGGCCGGAATCCAGTTCGCGGGCGACGTGTGCGCGATCGGACTGTCGGCGGCGGGGACGGTGTTGCCGCTGCGCGCACCCGCTCGGCTGTTGCGCGCGGCGGCCGCGCTCGTCGACACCCAGCCCCGGGTGCGCGGACTGCTGGAGGATCGCCTCGGCCGCCCGCGCACGGATATGGTGCTCGTCGCGGCCCACGCCGTCGGCAATGCGCTGGGCAACCGCGCTGCCGAGGGCATCGCGAATCTCGTCGTCGACGCCGTGTACCGCGGCTTCACCCTGACCGAGGCGCTGACCAGGTATGCGCAATGGCAGCGCTGGGAGCCCGAGGTCGACCGCCGCCCCACCGAGGTGTGCGACCCGCTGCCGCCGCCTTCCCGGGTGGTGGAGATGCCGCGCGGACCGGTCGAACGAGTCGCCGACGAAACCGCCGCTGGGGCGATCGCGGGTGCGGTCAGCGCCGTGCTGGGCGGGCGTGGCCTGCTCGGCGCGGCCGACGCGTTGGAACTCGGCGCCCCGAAGTCGGCGCGGGCCAGCCGCGAGGCATTCGGCGCCATGGTCTCGACGCTGCTCGGCCGGGCAGGGGCACTCACCCTGCACCCCGGGGCCTGGCGGCGGCTGGATCGATTGTCCGCGCTGATCGTGGACGGGGAAGCGCTGCTGACCACGCGCCGTATGGTGCTCGACGCCGAGACCAGCGACGAGCGATGGTCGATCGCCGAGATCTGGAGCGCGAGTCAGCGTCTGCTCTGGGCCGAGGACGCCCAAGAGAGCTCCACCGGCGACGCGCGATCGTCGGGCGACGGCCAACGGCTGGTGCACGCCGGAACGGGGAAACCGGATCGCGGTGCGGCGCGCCGCCCGGTATGGCGCGAGCTCCAGGACAACGGCAGGACGGTGGGCCGGGTCCTGGTCGGACGCGAACTCGATCGCCGCGCGCACGCGGTACTCGGCCGAGCGCGCAGCGCCGGGCTGCGCGTGATCCTCGTCGCCGACGCCGACGCCGCCGAATTGCGGTCGATGTCCGACGACTTCCTCACCCCGGCCCGCTCACTGAGCAAGCTCGTGCGTGACCTGCAGCAGGACGGGCACGTGGTCGCCGTGGTGAGTTCGCGCGCGCACAAGGCGCTGGCGACGGCCGACGTGGCGATCGGGCTGGCCGCGCGGGAAGACGGTGTGCTGCGGTTGCCGTGGAGCGCGGACGTGGTCTGCCGCGACCTCGCGCAGGTAGACCGGATACTGGCTACCGTCGCTCCGGCCCGTCAGGTGAGCGAACGCGGCCGCTCGCTGGCTCTGTCGGCGGCCGCCCTCGGCGGCCTGCTGCTGGCCGTCGCCCCCGACGCGCGCGGTGCCGCTTCGCCGATGGCGGCCGCGCACTACACGGGATTCTTCAGCGGCGTCTACAGCGGCTGGCGCGCGGCGCGGACGGAGCCGCCCGCCGCGCTCGCCCCGCTGTTGCCCTGGCACGCACTCGAACCCGGCGAGGTACTGAGCCGGCTGCCGGAACCCACTCCGGTGCGGGAACGCACCGAGCCGAGCCGAGCCGCCCGCATCCCCGGCATGACCGCCGTCACCTCGGCGGCGTCGTTCGCGCGGCAGCTGCGCCGCGAGCTGGCCGATCCGCTGACCCCGATTCTCGGGGTCGGCGCGGTCGCCACCGCCGTCCTCGGCGCGCCGACGGACGCGGTGCTGCTGTCGTCGGTGCTCGCGGTCAACGCCCTCGTCTCGGCCTGGCAGCGCCAGCGCGCGGAGGGCGCGCTGCACCAGCTGTTCGAACGCGAGCAGCTCACCGGCCGCGTGATCGATCGCGCCGACCTGGACGCCGACGAGCCGCAGGAACGCCGCCTGCCCGCGGACCTGCTCGTGCTCGGTGACGTGATCGTGCTGCGGGCGGGGGACGTGGTCCCCGCCGACGCGCGGCTGCTGCACGCCGCCGACTTGGAGATGGACGAATCCGGACTCACCGGCGAGTCGGTGACCGTCGCGAAGCAGGTGGCCGCGACGCCCGGCGCGGCGGTGGGGGATCGCGCCTGCATGGTCTTCGAGGGAAGCACCGTGGTCAACGGAACCGGTCGCGCGGTGGTCGTCGCGGTCGGCGCCGACACCCAGGCGGGACGCGCGGCCGCCGGTGCCATCCCACCCGAAAAGGGCGGTGTGCAAGCGCAATTGCGCCGGTTGACCGACCGGGCACTACCGCTGACGCTGACCGGCGGCGGCATCGTGACCGGGTTGGGCATGCTGCGCGGCAGTTCGCTGCGGACCGCGATCGCCGACGGCGTGGCCGTCGCGGTCGCCGCGGTGCCCGAGGGGCTTCCGCTGGTGGCCACGGTGGCCCAGCTCGCGGCCGCCCGCAGGCTCTCCCGGCACGGCGTGCTGGTCCGCGCCAGCCGCACCGTCGAGGCGCTGGGCCGGGTGGACACGCTGTGCTTCGACAAGACCGGCACCCTCACCGAGGGCCGCCTGCGCCTGACCACCCTCGCCGGTCTCGACGCGCAGTGGCCGCCGGACTCGGACTCCGAGGACGCCCAGCGGTTGCTGCGCGCGGCGGCCCGCGCCTGCCCCGATCCCGCCGAAGGCCCGATCATGCATGCCACCGACCGCGCGGTGGTCGAAACCGCCCAGGAGGCACTCGGCGACGACGCCCGCCGCTGGGACCCGATCGAGGAGATCCCGTTCGAATCCAACCGTGGTTACGCCGCCGCGCTCGGCCACACCACCAACAAGCTGCGACTGATCGTGAAGGGCGCGCCCGAGGTGGTCCTGCCGCGGTGCACCAGGGTGCGGCTGGGCAGCGCCGACAGCCCCCTGGACGACCGCTTGCGCGAGCGCGCCGAACAGGCGGTGCGCGATCTCGCCGAGCAGGGCCTGCGGGTGCTGGTGGTGGCTCGCCGCGACCTGCGCACCACACCCGACGACGTGGAGGCCGCGGTCGAACGACTCACCCTGCTCGGCTTCCTCGGCCTGGCCGACACCCCACGCCCGCAGACCCTTCCGCTGGTCACCGCGCTGCGACGCAACGACATCAGCGTCCGCATGATCACCGGCGACCACCCGGTGACCGCGGCGTCGGTGGCCAGGCAGCTGGGCATCGATCCGGGCGAGGTGGTCACCGGCGCCGACCTGGACGGCCTGGACGACACCGCGCAGGCCGAGCTGATCGAACGCGGGACCGTCTTCGCCCGCGTCGCCCCGGAACAGAAGGTGCGCATCATCGCCGCGCTGCGCCGGGCAGGGCACGTCGTCGGCATGACCGGCGACGGCAGCAACGACGCCGCCGCGATCCGCACCGCCGACGTCGGAATCGGCCTCGCGGCGCAGGGTTCCACGGCCGCCCGCAACGCCGCCGACATGGTGCTCACCCATCCCGACCCGCTTGCGTTGCTGCACGCCCTCATCGAAGGGCGCGGTATGTGGCAGCGCGTCACCGACGCCGTCGGCGTGCTGGTCGGCGGCAACGCGGGCGAAGTGGCCTTCACGCTGTACGGCACCGCCGTCAGTGGCCACGCCCCGCTGCGCACCCGGCAGTTCCTGCTGGTGAACATGCTGACCGATATGTTCCCGGCCATGGCGCTGGCGCTGTCACGCGACCGAGACACCACCGATCCGGAGGACGCGGACGATCCGCAGGTCCAGGCGCGGCGGGCCGCCGAACGGCTCGCCGAGCTCCCGGTCGCTCATCTGGGCCCGGATCTGGTGCGCACCCTCGCCGTTCGCGGCGTCGCGACGGCCACCAGCGCATCCGTCGCCTGGACCCTGGGCCGCGTGACCGGCACGCGACGCCGCGCAGCCACCATCGGCCTGGTCGCGCTCATCGGCACCCAGCTCGGGCAGACCCTGGTATCCGGCTACCGCAGCCCGCTGGTCTGGGTCACCACGGCGGCGAGCGGCGCGGTGCTCGGCGCGGTGGTGATGACACCGGGTTTGTGCACCTACTTCGGATGCCGTCCGCTGGGCCCGGTCGGATGGGGCCTCGCCACAACCTGCGCGGCGACGGCCACCGCCGCTGCCGCGATCCTGCCCCGGCTGCTTCCCGAACCGGTGACCGAGTAGCGGAGTGCTTTTCGGTCGTGCCCAGTGCCGGGCCCGTCCGCTGATTGGCCGGTGACCGCCCGGGTACCCGGCTGGCGACGGCACCCCGGCCACCGGCACACGGAGGAGGAATCCATGGCTCAACAGGTCGGTGACTACGTCGTGCGGCGCCTGCGGGAATGGGGCGTGCAGCAGGTCTTCGGCTATCCCGGCGACGGGATCAACGGCCTGATCGCCGCCTTCGGCCGCGCGGACGACGACCCGGCGTTCATCCAAGCCCGCCACGAGGAGATGGCGGCCTTCCAAGCCACCGGGTACGCCAAGTTCAGCGGCAAGGTGGGCGTGTGCACCGCGACGTCAGGGCCGGGGGCGATCCATCTGCTCAACGGCTTGTACGACGCGAAACTCGACCACGTGCCGGTGGTGGCGATCGTCGGGCAGACCGCGCGCAGCGCGATGGGCGGCAGCTACCAGCAGGAAGTCGACCTGCAGAGCCTGTTCAAAGACGTCGCCTCCGATTACCTGGTCGAGGTCAACGTGGCCAGCCAGCTGCCCAACGCGCTGGATCGCGCGTTCCGCATCGCGGCCGCGCGCCGGGCTCCGACGACGGTGATCATCCCGTCCGATCTGCAGGAGGAGCAGTACCACCCGCCGCAGCACGCGTTCAAACAGGTGCCCTCCAGTCCGCCGGGACTGCCCTCGACGGCCGTCGTCCCCGCGCACGAGGACATCCAGCGCGCCGCTGACGTGCTCGACGCCGGATCGCGGGTGGCGATCCTGATCGGCCAAGGCGCCCGCTCGGCCGCCGCGGAGGTCGTGGAGATCGCCGATCGCACCGGCGCGGGCGTGGCGAAAGCGCTGCTGGGCAAGGACGTCCTGTCCGACGACCTGCCCTTCGTCACCGGCCCGATCGGATTGCTCGGCAGCAGGCCCAGTTACGAGTTGATGCGCGACTGCGACACGCTGCTGATCATCGGATCGAACTTCCCCTACTCCCAGTTCCTGCCCGAACTCGGGCAGGCACGCGCGGTGCAGATCGATATCGACGGCACCATGATCGGGATGCGCTATCCGACCGAGGTGAATCTCGTCGGAGACGCCAAATCCACTCTGGCCGAACTGCTTCCGCTGGTCAAACGCAAAGACGACCGGTCGTGGCGGGAGACGATCGAGAAGAACGTGGCCCGCTGGTGGCAGACCGTCGAACGGCAATCCATGCTGGCGGCGAAACCGGTCAATCCGATGCGGGTGGTCTGGGAACTGTCCGAACGCATCCCCGACAACGCCATCGTGACCGCGGATTCGGGGTCCTCCACCAACTGGTATGCCCGCTGCCTGCGTTTCCGCGGACAGATGCGCGGCTCGCTGTCGGGCACCCTGGCCACCATGGGCCCCGGCGTGCCCTACGCCATCGGCGCGAAATTCGCCCATCCCGACCGGCCCGCGATCGCGTTGGTGGGCGACGGCGCGATGCAGATGAACGGCCTGGCCGAATTGCTCACTATCGCCCGCTACCACCGGCGCTGGGCGGACCCGCGACTGGTCGTCTGTGTCTTCCACAACAACGACCTCAACCAGGTCACCTGGGAGTTGCGCGCCATGGGCGGCGCACCGAAATTCGAGGAATCGCAAACCCTGCCCGACGTCTCCTACGCCGACATCGCCCGCAGCGCCGGCCTGAACGCGATCACCGTGCGCTCGCCCGACGACCTCGCCTCGGCGTGGGACTGCGCCCTGCACGCCGACAGCCCGGTGCTGCTGGATGTCCACTGCGACCCCGAGGTGCCGCCCATCCCGCCCCATGCCACCTGGGACCAGATGAAGGACACCGCCGAAGCCGTGCTACGCGGCGATCCCGACGCCTGGCACCTGCTGGCCCAGGGCGCCAAAACCAAAGCCCAGGAGTTCATCCGGTAACGACAGAAATGAGTGCAGTGATGCCCGATCAGGATGTCGTCGACCTGCTCACCGCCCAGCACCAGGAGATCACCTCGCTGCTCGAGCAGTTGAAGGCGGGCCACGACGCGAAACAAGACGTGTTCACCCACCTGGTGCGGCTGCTGGCGGTGCACGAAAGCGCCGAGGAGGAGGTCGTGCACCCGGTTGCCGGACGTGCTCGGTTCGGCGCCGACGAGGTGGTGAAACCCCGGCTGGTGGAGGAGAACGAGGCCAAACGGGCGCTGTCGGAACTCTACGACCTCGGGGTGGATCATCCGGAGTTCGATGCCAAGCTCGCCGCGTTCGCCGACGCCGTGGTCGAGCACGCCGCGCACGAGGAGGCCGAGGAGTTCACCCTGCTGCGCGCCCAGTACTCGTCCACGCAGCTGCGGCGCATGGCCGGGTCGGTGCGCGCCGCCGAGGCCGTCGCGCCCACCCGCCCGCACCCGCACGCGGGGGAGTCCGCGGTGGCGAACCTGCTGGCGGGACCGCCATTGGCGCTGTTCGACCGAGCCCGTGACGCGGTGCGGGACTGGCGGAGCAAACAAGACCTGTAACAGCACGACGCGCCCGCGGCGGCCGAGAATCGCATAAGAGGAGATCGACCATGGGTTTTCCCGAGCAGCAGCAAGACGTACCAGGCACCCAGTCCCGGATGAACCCGGTTCCGGACTGTGGGGAGAACACCTACCGCGGGTCCGGCAAATTGACCGGCAAAGCCGCCGTGATCACCGGTGCCGACAGCGGGATCGGCCGGGCGGTGGCGATCGCGTACGCGCGTGAGGGCGCCGACGTGCTGATCTCCTATTTGAACGAGGACGAGGACGCGAAAGAGGTCGCCGACCTCGTCACGCAGGCCGGGCGGAAGGCTGTGCTCATGCCCGGCGACCTCGCCGACGCCGACCACTGCCGCGCCGTCATCGACCGGGCGGTCCGGGAATTCGGCAAAATCGACATTTTGGTGAGCAATGCGGCGTATCAGATGACGCACGACAATCTCGAGGAAATCAGCGACGAAGAATTCGAGCACACCGTCAAGCTGAATATCAACGCCTATTTCTATCTCGTGAAAGCGGCCCTGCCGCACATGCCGCAGGGGTCTTCCATCATCGGCAGCTCGTCGGTCAACTCCGATATGCCCTCGCCGACGTTGGCGCCGTACGCCGCGACCAAGGCGGCCATCGCGAACTTCTCCGCCAGCCTCGCCCAGCTGCTGGGGGAGCGCGGCATCCGGGTCAACAGTGTCGCACCGGGACCGATCTGGACACCGCTGATCCCCTCGACCATGCCGGTCGAGAAGGTCACCCGGTTCGGTGACGACACACCACTGGGCCGCGCCGGTCAACCGGCCGAACTCGCCGGGACGTATGTGCTGCTGGCTTCCGAGGACGGCAGCTACATTTCCGGGGCCCGCATCGCCGTCACCGGCGGCAGGCCCATCCTCTGACCTCTGAGCACGAAACCGGACGCGGTCGGTCGCTCCGAGGAGCGTCCGGCCGTCGCACCGCGACCCGGGCCGCCGCGAGTCACAGCATGGACACGACGATCGCGATGGCCGCCGCGACGAACACCAAGACGACCATGGCGGTGATCACCATCGCCACGACTCCGGTGACGGGGAAGTGGTGTCTGGTCGTGGGCTCCGGCGCGGACAGACCGGACGTCTGCGGAGTATCCGGTGGCGTCGAGCCGGGCGGCACGCCGCCGCCGGGTTCCAGATCGGGTGTCCTGCCGGGGTCGGGATCCATCGCGCTCATGCCTTGCTCCCTATTCGCCATCGTTTCCGGGCACTTCGGGTGCATCAGGTCGCTTGCCGGACCTCTTGCGAGACAGAATCACCGCGCCGACCAGCACCGCGAGACCTATGATCACCAACAATTCCATGTCTTGGTCCTACCCGGTACCTCGATCCCCAATCGACCTGCGGAATATTCGCTGACGGTGTCCTAGCCGCCATCGACGCGGCCACCTCGGACGGGTCGCGTCGTGATGCGCCGCGATCGTTCCTGGGGTCGATAATCGCACCGGGCAATATGTCCGGTGACAGCCGTCGGGCTCGATTTCAATTATCCGACTGCTTTCTGTAATGCCCCGATTATCGAAAGTAATTTCCCCTGCACGTGGGGGCGGCCGACGAATTCGTGCGCGAGCCGGGCATTGCGCGCACGCGCAGGGTGGAGGAAGGTGAATATGTCCGGTGGCGCCACCGGGGCGCCGCCCTGACCAGGGCAGGAGGTGGCCCGTGTACGCACGCTCCAGCACCATTACGGCCCAGCCGTCGTCGATCGACGACGGGATCACCTACCTCCGCGATGAAGTGATGCCGAAACTGTCCGAAATCGACGGATGGGTCGGCCTGTCCCTGCTGGCCGATCGGTCGACGGGACGCTGCATCGCGACGACCGCGTGGGAATCCGACGCCGCCATGCACGGCAGCCGCGGCCGGGTCCAGCCATTGCGCGACGGTATGGCCCGAAGGCTCGACGGCCGGGTCGATCTGGTCGAAGAATGGGAGATCGCGGCCCTGCATCGCGACCATCCGGCCGAGGACAGCGCCTGCGCTCGATGCACGTGGGTTCAGCTCGACCCCGAACGGCTCGACCGGCTGATCGACACCTTCAAGATGGAAGTGCTGCCGCAGGCCGAGATGATCGATGGGTTCTGCAGCGCCAGTCTGTTCGTCGACCGGGCCACCGGTCGCGGAGTAGGAGCGACCGTCTGGTCCAGCCGTGACGCGATGGACGCCAGCCGGGAACAGATGAATCGGATCAGGGCGGCGGCGACGCAGCGGGTCGGCGCCAACGTGCTCGAGATGGCCGAGTTCGATCTGGCGTTCGCGCACCTGCGCGTCCCCGAGATGGCCTGACATCACCCGACATCCGGCCGGAGCATGGTTTTCCCGGCCGGATGCTTCATGCCGCGGCCCGGCGCAACCGCGTTCTGTGCTGCCGGGTGCATGTCCCTGTGCCGCAGCATGTTCAGACATGGTGCTTTCGGTGGCATGCCGCGACGGGAACCCCATGCGCGGCGGTATCGGTGTCGATTACCCGAGAGGTAATCGCCCGGCCGGATGAGCGTTCGTAGGATCGGGGAGTGAGTACCCCAACGGCTGGTGACCTACTGCGGCATTGGCGACTGGAACGGCGACTGAGCCAGCTGGAGCTGGCCGGACGAGCCGAGACCTCGGCGCGGCACCTGAGTTTCATCGAGACCGGACGCGCCACGCCGAGCCGGACGATGATCGTGCACTTGTCCGAGCACCTGGAGATCCCGCTGCGCGAACGCAATCGCCTGCTGCTGGCCGCGGGCTACGCCCCCGCCTACGCCCAACCGGCTCTCGACACACCCGCCATGGACGCCGTCCGCGGCGCCATGCGCCAGATCCTGGCCGGTCACGAGCCGTATCCGGCGCTGGCCATCGATCAGAACTGGACGATGATCGACGCCAACAGCGGGGTAGCGGTGCTGATCGCGGGCATCGATCCCGCGCTGGCGACGCCACCGGTGAACGCGCTGCGGCTGAGCCTGCACCCCGACGGCATGGCCGGCCGCATCCGCAACCTCGCCGAATGGCGCGGCCATATCTTCGCCCGTCTGGCCCGGCAGGCCGAGGTCACCGGCTCCAAGGACCTGGCCGATCTGCTCGAGGAATTGCGGTCCTATCCGGGCGGCGAAGTGGAGCTGGCGCTGCCCGAACCGGATCAGGCGGTCGTTCCGCTGCGGATCGAGCACGAGGGCGACGAACTGTCGTTCCTCAGCGTGACAACGGTGTTCGGCACCCCGATGAACGTCACCGTCGCCGAACTGGCCATCGAGTCGTTCTTCCCCGCCGACGAGGACACCATGAAACGCCTCACCGCGCACGCCCGATGACCCGCACCGAGCGGCTGCGCGCCCTGCTCGGCACACCCGTCCACACGATCACCGACCTCGGCGCGAGCCACGCCTGGACGCTGCACCGCGCCGAATTGGCCGATGGCCGCCGGGTCTTCGTCAAGAATTCGGCCGAGCCCACGCCGGTCTTCGCATCCGAAGCGGCGGGACTGGCCTGGCTGGGCAATGCGGACACCGGCGCGCTGGTGCCGCGGGTGCTGGCCGCCGATGACCGGATGCTGGTGCTGCCCTGGCTGGAGGAGACCCGGCCGACCCCCGCGGCCGCCGAGCGATTCGGTCGCGAACTGGCCGCACTGCACGCCGACCGGCCGAAACACTTCGGGGCGCCGTGGGCAGGCTGGATCGCGAGCCTCCCGCTGCCCAACGCCGCCGCCGACGGTCCGTGGTCGCGCTGGTACGCCGAGCACCGCCTCGCGCCGTACCTGACGCGTGCGGCCGCGCACCTCGGCGCCGACGGGATTCGCTTGGTGGAGCGTGTCATCGACCGCATCGACGACCTCGCCGGGTCCACCGAACCCCCGTCCCGCATCCACGGCGACCTGTGGTCGGGCAACATCCTGTGGACCCGGGAACGCGCGATGCTCATCGATCCCGCCGCGCACGGCGGCCACCGTGAGACCGACCTCGCCATGCTGGCCCTCCTCGGCGCCCCGCACCTGGATCGCATTCTCGCCACCTACCACGAGACCCATCCGCTCGCCGACGGGTGGCCGGCCCGCACTCCGCTGCACCAGTTGCATCCCCTGCTGGTGCACGTGGCGTTGTTCGGCGCCGGTTATCGTGCGCGCACGCTCGCCGCGGCCACCGCGGCGCTGGCGTCCTGACCCGTCACCCGTTGACCCGCGCGATGACCTTCTCCGCGAAACGGGACAGATGCGCGATCTTCGTCTCCAGCGGCTCGGTGTCCTGCTCGGTGGTGTAGGGCACCCGGAATCCGACGATCACGTCCGTGACCCCTTTGTCCTCGAGGCGTTTGACCCCGTCGACGGTGAATCCGTCCACCGAGATGACATGCACCTCGAAGTCCTCGCGGGTGCCGTACTCGGCGCGCAGAGCGTCGAGCTCGGCCAGCAGCCGGTCGAGTTCGGCGGCATCGCCGCCGGCGTGCATCCATCCGTCTCCGCGCTGCGCGGCCCGCCGCAGTGCGGGTTTGCTGTGCCCGCCCACGAGGATCGGCACCGGTTCGGTCGGCACCGGGCTGATCTTGATCGGCGGAATGTCGTAGAACTCCCCGTGGTACTCGAAGTACCCGCCCGCCGAGAGGCCGCGCACGATGTCGATGCATTCGTCCATGCGTGCGCCGCGCTTGTCGAACGGCACGCCCATGATCTCGAAATCGTCCGGCCACGGGCTGATTCCGACGCCAAGACCGAACCGGTTGCCGCTGAGCGCGGCGACCGAGGCGGCCTGTTTGGCCACCAGCACCGGCGGCCGGATCGGCAGCTTCAGCACGAACGGCGTGAAACGCAGCGTGGTGGTCACCGCCGCCATCGCCGCGCTCAGCACGAATGCCTCGATGAACGGCTTGTCCTCCAAGAACTCCCGGCTTCCGTCCGGCGTGTACGGATACTTCGCATCCGATTCCTTCGGGTACGCCACACTGTCGGCCACCGCCATGGAGGTGTAGCCCGCGTCCTCGGCGGCTTTGGCCAGCGGGAGGTAATACGACGGATCTGTCATCGTCTCGGCATAGGTGAAGCGCATGTCGGTCGCCTTCCTGGCGCGTCGAGCGCGCCGCAGGAATCCCGGCGCGGACCGAGCCGTCGCCGAGACCAGATGGACAACAGCGGCAGACGGAACCGGGCACACCTCGGTCGTACCGAGGACGCCGGGTGGAAACGCCGTCTACCGCCATGGATTGGTGAAGCCTTCCGGAATCAACTGGTCGAACATCGCCTTCATCTCCTCCGACAGCCGCAGCAACTCGAAACACGAGCCGATCGGACCGCCGTCGAGATAGGCGAACTCCATTCCCGCCCCCTCGAACCTGCCGCGCCCGACGATCGCGATGCCCGCGGCCCGAGCCTCGGCGAGCGCGGCGTCGAAATCACCGGGCACCCAGGCGGCGTGGTGCAGTCCGGGACCGACGCGATCGAGATGCTCGGAGTACAGACTCACGCCGCCGCGCGGCTCGATCAGCTCCACCTGTTGGCCGCCCGCGTAACCGAGCGCCACGCTGATCGTGTAATCGGCTGGTGTGCCATGCAGTTCGGCCGATGCGGGGCCGAAGTGAACGTCCGGAACGGTGAGCCACTGCCCGACCCCGTACCGCGTGGCGAACGCATCCCGCGCCGCGGCCAGATCACGCACCACCCAGCACAGCTGAAAGATCGGGCCACCGGAGATCATCGACGCCCCCCGATCCGGCTCATCAGGACCGGACACCAGCGGTAGGCGGCGACGACCGCCCGGTTGTAGCGCGGAAACACGATGAACTGCTTGTTCTTGCGCATGCCGCGCAACACGTACTCGGCGGCCCGCTCGGAGCTGATCATCCCGATCGGCATGCGGCGCGCCGACCCCCGGTACGAATAGCCCGGCAGATCGATCCCGGAATCGACGATGTCGGTCGCGACCCGCCCCGGCACGGCGACGCTCACCTTCACCCCTGCCGCGGCCGCCTCGGCGCGCAGCGAGGTACTCAATCCGACCACCGCGTGCTCGGTCATCGCGTACGCGACCGACGGCGTCACCGGTGTCACCCCCGCGAGCGACGCCATGTTCACGATGTGCCCGAAACCCTGCGCCCGCATCACCGGATAGGCGTGCCGCGTCCCGTGCACCACACCCCACAGGTTCACATCCACGACCCGCTGCCACTGCGGCAACGGAATCCGGTCGGCGGCGCCACCGAGGCGGATGCCCGCGTTGTTGAACAAGTAATCGATGCGTCCCAGCTCGGTCGCGGCGCCGTGAATCAGCCGACGCACCTGCTCGTCGTCGGAGACGTCGACGACCTGCGTGTGGATCCCGGTGTCCGCGGCCAGCGCCACCAGCCCGGCGGCATCGATGTCGGCAGCCACGACCGCGACGCCCTGCGCGGCCAGGCTGCGGCACAGAGCGGCGCCAAGGCCGGACGCGGCACCGGTGACCACCGCCACATTACCCACGCCGTATAATTAAGCATCTGTGTTTAACATCGTCAATACTCGTGTTTAGTACAGTGCGGATATGCCCAGCGACGATTCGCGCACCGCTTTGCTCGACGCCGGGGAACGCCTCATCGCCGAGCGCGGCGTCGACGTGCCGTTGCGCGACATCGCCGCCGCCGCGGGCCAGCGCAACAACTCGGCCGTGCACTACTACTTCGATTCCCGCAACGGACTGATCGAAGCGATCGTCGAGCGGCGGATGAACTGGCTCGAACAGCGGCGCATGCAATTGCTTGCCGCGCACGAAGCCGCCGGTGGCGCCAACGACCTGCGCACGCTCGTCGGCATGCTCGCGACACCGATCCTCGAGCTGCTCGCCGACGACCGCGTAACCCATCTGGGCCGGTTCCTGGAAGTGGTGCGCACCCATCCCGTCGTGGCGGACGCGCGCCGCCTCGCCGGAGCCGACCGCGCGGCGGTCCGGATCATCGCCACCCGGCTCGATGCCGCACTGCACGAGCTGCCGCGGCGCCTGCGCAGACAGCGGCTGGAGACCATGGCCACGGTCATGTTCGCCTTGATCGCCGACTACGAGCGCACCCTCGAATCCGGCGTCCGCGCCGCCCGCCCCGAGGACGCGGCGGAGATCGTGGACATGATCGTCGCCATGCTCACCGTGCCCACCCACACCGCCACAGGGCCGGCACCCGGACGCTGACAGCGCCGCGGGCAACAGACCGTCATCGCTGCCCGCGGCGCAAACAGCGGACCAGTCGCGACACCGGTGCGACGGCCCCCGGTCGCGGCCCTGCTCAGCCCGCTGTCCGCCGCGCGGGGATTCCGTACCCATGGGGTGCGATCAGCTGCCGATTACCTTGTGCCCCGGTAATTTCCGGGAATCTGCGGTGCAAGCGGTCGATATAACGACGTACCGCGGAGAGTTCGGTCTGCAGTTGCTGTCGCACGGCGGGATCGCCACGATGCGCGAATCCGATTTCCCGCGTCAGCGTTCGGGCTCGCACGGTCAGCAACTCCAGGAACACCCGAGCCTGGGCGAGGTTGGCGTCTTCCATCCGGTAGGCCGATCTGTCGTTCGGTTCATACTGTGTCGCCCGGTGCTCCCCGCGCCGTGGTCCTCGGTCGATCAGGAGTAGGTCACGATGGTAGCCCAGCGGACGCCCGCGGGTGCCGAAAACAAAACCGGCCTTTCGGCTCGTGAGCGACCGGCCGGGCATGGCGGCGCTCGCGCGCCCCAGCCGCTCGGCTCGCCGCGGAGGCGACAGCCGGCGACCTCTGCGACGGCCGCAGGCGGTCGCAGAGGTCGATCAGCCGTGAACTGCGCTGTCCGCGGATTCTCGCCGACACACGCCCGCCCCGAATCGAGTATCCGATCCGGGGCGGCGGTAAACCATGGCTATGACACCCATGACGAACCGGCGAAGCCGCTCAACCACGTGGCGTCGGCGTGTAGTGGGTCGCGGGCAGGACAATGCCCGCCAGCCGGACACCGGCCAGGGCGTATCGTGACCGTATGGGCGTCATCGGGGAACTGTTTCCGGGCAAGAAACTGACCCACGAGGGCAGTGAAACCGGCGAAGGGCAGACCCACACTCCCCGGTTCGACATCGACCTCGACACCGGAGTGGTGCGGGTACCGCGCCCCGTCGACAAGCGACCGGACGACGAACCGCGCCAAGCGTAAGTCGGCCCCTGGAGGTCCCGATTCGCCTCCGGCAGAAAACATCTCGCTGATCGCAACCCGTGGCCGCGGCAGGCCCGACCGGTAGCGTCGCCGCAATGGGCAGTGCGAACGGGCGACGACGGCCCTTGAAGACCGTCACAGGAGTCAGCGGTGCGGTGAGCGTGTACGCGGCGGCCATCGACCCCGCCACCTCGACCCTCGCCTCGTCGATCGAAGTCGCGAAGATCGCCGAACAACACGGGTTCGACGCCCTGTTCGCCGCCGACCTGCTCAGCTTCGGCGCACAGGGCGCGATCGGCGCGCAGGAACCGCTGATCTTCCTGTCCGCGCTGAGCGCCGTCACCTCCCATGTCGGCCTGATCGCGACGGTGACCACCACCTTCCACCACCCCTACAACCTGGCACGCCTGTTCGGCACACTCGATCACGTCAGCAACGGCCGCGCGGCCTGGAACGCGGTGACCTCCTCGGTAGGCGAAGAGAACTACGGCGACCGGGAACTGCCCAGCCCCGAAGAGCGCTACGCGCGTGCGACCGAATCCATCGAGGTCGTCAACGCCCTGTTCGACAGCTGGCAACCAGGCGCGCTGACCTCCGACGGGCACGGCGGCGCGACCCTGGACGCGAACCGGGTCCGCCCGATCGACCATGCGGGGAAGTACTTCACGGTGCGCGGTCCACTCAACATCCCGCCGCTGCCGCAGCGCCGACCGGTCCAGTTCCAGGCCGGACAGTCCGCCGGCGGCGTCGAGCTCGGCGCGCGCTTCGCCGAGGTCGTGTTCACCTCGCTGCCCACTCTGGAAGACGCGGCGACCTACACCAAACGCATCCGCGCCCGCGCGAGCGAACTCGGCCGCGCCGACGGGCTGCCGCTGATCATGAGCTCCTTCCACGCGACCTACGGCGCCACCGAGGCCGAGGCGCGCCGCTCGGCGCGAGAACAGGCCGAAGCCACCGACTTCGACGCCGGACGCGGTGTGCTCGCCGATCTGCTCGGCGGCGGCATCGACCTGTCCGACCTGCCGCTGGACAAGCCGATACCGGAGAGCTTGCTGCCCGACGTGCGCTCGGTGCACCGCAGGCGAGGACGGGTGGAGATCTTCTCCAATTTCGCGAGGTCTGGAAAGACCCTGCGAGAGTTGATCATCGCGGCCAAAGACACCGGCCACTGGGCGGCCGCGGGGACACCGGAACAGCTCGCCGACGCGGTAGAAGAACGCTACGACGCGGGGGTGCTCGACGTGATCTCCCTCGGCGGGCTCGCCGACGAGCGCACCCGCGACTTCGTCGTCAACGGGCTACTGCCCGAACTGCGCCGCCGCGGCATCGTCGGCTCCGACTACCTCGGCACGACCTTCCGCGAGAACCTCGAGCTGCCGCCACTGCCGAACTGACCTCCCACGCACCGATACTTCGACTGCGCGGGCGCCGCGGGATGCGTACCTACAGGTTCGGCCATCGAGGGATCGGCCCAGCCGCTATCACGAATACCCCGGTCAGTCCGGACAAAGCCTGGGTGCAGATGAGTGCTACCGGTCGATCGGGGCAGACCTGCTCGAGAACAACCGGCGAACGATCCGGAACCTTCCGGCCCTCGTCAGTGACGGTCCCGGACGCCAGCGACGAAAAAGCTTGAGGACCCGCGTATTTCAGTCGATCATCGACTGCGTGGGCAACAAAAGCGGCTGGGCCGCGTTGGCGCCGAAGCTCGCGCCGATCTGTTTGGCGGTCATGCCGGTTCTCGCCGTCGGCATGGCGCTGGTCGGCTTCCGGGAAGGCGCTTTGCAGTTGGCGGTCATCCCGGTGGGGTTCATCGGGATGGCCGTGTGTTTCGGCTACGCCTTCGCGCTGGCGAGCATCTCGGAGTCGGTTTGGTCGTTCATCCTGGCGATCTTCATAGCGCTTCCCGTTCTGATCATCGGCCCGATTGCGGTGCAGGTGGCATTGCTGACCACGATGGGTCGCACCGCCGATTGCGTTGTCCTCGATGTCCGGCAAGCCACACCCGGGGATCTGGGCACCGTCGAGGTCGCACAGTTGCGATGCGAGGACGTACCTACCTCGATCACTGCCCCGAAGCTCCACTTCACCACGGCCGGGGAGGTGCGGATCGCCGAGTCCGTCCGCTACCACCCCGGCAACCTCGTCGCGGCTCTGCCACCCGACGAGCGTCGGACTCGTACCATCTTGACGTGGGCCTGGGTCGGCGCCTACCTCTTGCTCATCGGCCTGGGCGCTCTGCACTGGCCGTACCGAAACTGGTGAACACCACACCGCTGAGATTCCCCCTCTTGCCAGCTGGACCCGCCGCATCTCGCCAATGGTGGGCGGAACAGCAACTCACCACGGACCATTGTTGGCGTTGACTATCAGCCACGGTCCCCGGTGGTGGGAGTTGGACGATCCGGCCCGCGAGGTCGCCGGAGCGCTGCAGGACGCGCCCCACGATGTCGAAAACTCGGCGCCCACAAGCTCACCTCCCGCTCGCGCCGTCAGGGGTCAGGTTGCGGCCGACATGCGTGGTGACGCCGCGGCGGCCGTAGTTGCTGTTGCTGCGTCGTCGGACTGCTGGACGTGCAGGGTGGGCTTGCCGGGTAGCGGATCGGCCCGACGTGGTGGACGATCGATATTCGGTCTGGTCGCAACCGGCTTGGTTACACGTTTTGGCCTGCGCAGAGGCTCGCGGCCTCGATAACCGGTTCGCACATCGCGGGAAGCGGAAGTTCGGTGCATTCGGCTGGCACCGGCCACGTGCAGTAAGTAGATCTCGTGCCCCGCCGCGCTGGCCGGTTCGGTCAGCGCGACAGAATCCCGGACGTGGGGATCAACGTGACCACATAGCGGCACCGCGGCACAACACCTGCGGGCGAGTCGATGGTGCGCCAGGGGGTATCTGCTCGATGTGAACAAATTCCTCGGTATCTATCTCAACGACCAGCTGGCGATGGGTGTGCTGTGGCGGGAACTGGCCCGGCGGGCACAGCGGAACAATCGGCACCATCCCGCGGGGCAAGCGCTGAGCGAAGTAGCCTCGGCAATCGCGGAGGATGTCGAGACGTTTCGGGAGATCATGCGCCGCATGGGCGTCAAGGAGAACCGCCTCGAGACGGGACTCGCGGTCGCTTTCGAACGTCTCGCTCGGTGGAAACCGAATGGGAGCCTGATCCGCTATTCGCCACTGAGCAGGTTCGTCGAACTCGAATTCCTGATCATGGGAATCGAAGGCAAAAAGCAGCTGTGGACCACCCTGCGCGATGTGGCAGGGCTGGGCACCCACCTGCCCGACATAGACTTCGACCAGCTGATCGAGCGAGCGGAACACCAGCGGGCGACACTCGACCCATGGCGGGTCCGGACCGGTTCGGAAACATTCACCTCCGCACCCCCATCCCGATAGCCGCCGACTTGCGTCCGCCTGGATAGTGATCGGCGACCGCACAGTGATCCGGGCCTGTGGTCAGCGGCGTCATATCAGGGCAGAAGGACGTTGACTCTGGTGTGATAGACGCCCGAATCGCACAGCGCGACCGCCCGGGCGCCAGAGGTGCGCTGTGTCCGGCCTCCCCGGCGCCCAGGGCTGCCACCGGGTCGGCACAGACGTCGTCCGCACCATATCGAGGAGTCCAGCCCAGGTCGCGCCGCGCGTTGGCCGTGTCGACCAAGCAGGTCCGGTCGGCGAGGAGGAGCCAAGCCGGATGCAGAGGCTGGATGCCGGTACGCCACCCGAGCCAGGCCACGGCGCTGAGTGCCCGGCGCGGCATCGGCAAGCCCGATCCTCCGACGGCCAGGCTGTTGACCGGTTGCAGCGTTGCGGGCCGTCCGTGGCCGCATCGCGCGCTGATGGGATCGGCCAGCGCGGGCCTGCGGATGGTCAACTCTGTGCGAACGGCGGGTTCTTTCGGCTGCCGGCGACGCAGAGGTGTGTTTCAGGCCGGCAGCTCCAGGGCATCGAATTGATGGTCAGCCCAGATGCGGCGCGAGGGCTCCTGCGGGTATGGCCGGTCCGTTGCCGTGGTGTCGTAGACGCGGGTGGTGCGGGTTTGTGAGTTGTAGGGTGCCCAGCCGGGGTCGCCGCTGGCGGCGAAGGTCGCCCAGTCGGTGCGTATCCGGTCGGAAACGCGGGTGAGTTCGTTTGCGGCGTCGGGACGGGCGTGAGGGTGCGCGGCGACTTCGCTGGGGCCGAGGGTGCCGA
This sequence comes from Nocardia pneumoniae NBRC 100136, assembly GCF_000308755.1. GTDB lineage: Bacteria > Actinomycetota > Actinomycetes > Mycobacteriales > Mycobacteriaceae > Nocardia > Nocardia pneumoniae. Next base: position 66,568 of record NZ_BAGF01000042.1, on the reverse strand, counting down.
AGACGAGCAAGAAGTCCAGGCAGTGTGAGGCGCCCTGTTGGGAGTTGAAATTCCAGGCCAGTTCGTAGAACCAGACGCGTCCGCCGCCGGTATGCGCAGCGTCGGCCAGATGCAGGCTCGGCATCCGAAACAGCCAGTCGCTGTTGAGCACTTCGAACCGGTAGGTGGGTGTCGCCTCGGGGTAGGCGGTGCAGTAGCGCTGTTCACCGTCGGGCGGAGCGAGATGGTCGAATGCGGCGGCGATCTGTGATGTGGTCGGTTCGCTGCCGGGTCGTGTTGTGTAGAGCCGGAATTCGTCGCGGGTGTGGCCGACGAGCAGGTCGATATCGCGTGCGGCACCGCCGGCGAGCCCACTCCACGGCGTGCACGGCAGGATGTTTCCGTCGATGACGGGGGAGAACGGTGTGGGCGTAAGGGCCATCGGGCCCCAGGTATCGACCAACTCCGGCATTCTCGCGATCACGGCGGCTGTCGCGTCGGTCAGGGCCCGCGGTGTCATGCGAGCGAGGTCGTCGATGGTGGCCCGGACCCCGAGGTGTTCGGCGATCTTCTCCGCTACCGCGGTGGCCAGATCAGGTGAGAAGTAGGTGCCGGGCATGCTCTGGCTGATCGCCCGCCGGAACAGACCGGTCGCCGACGGCATGACCAGCAGTGCGGCGATGCACGCGCCGCCAGCGGACTGGCCGAAGACGGTGACGTTGGCCGGGTCGCCGCCGAAGGCGGCGATGTTGTCCTGGACCCAGCGCAGTGCTGCGATCTGGTCGAGGATGCCGCGGTTGTCCGGAGCACCGGAGATGCGGGCGAAGCCGTCGGCACCGACACGGTAGTTGATGCTGACCACCACCACACCGGCCGTGGCGAGGACGGCGGCGTCGTAATGCGGGTTGCGAGTGTGGTTTTCCAGATAGGTACCGCCTTGGATCCACACCATCACCGGCAGCCCTGTGGCACCCGGGTCCGGCGTCCAGATGTTGAGGGTCAGGCAGTCCTCGGAACCGTCATCGGTGCTGCCCGTCAGAGACGACATCACTGCACCGGTATGGTCGGGCTGCGGAACCGACGGTCCGAACTCCAGCGCGTCCCGGACACCGTCCCACCCTCGAACCGGGACCGGCGCACCGAAGCGCCGAGGCCCGACCGGAGGTTGGGCATACGGGATCCCCCGAAAGACCGCGACCGCGCCATCCCAGCTGCCCCGCACCACTCCGGTAGCAGCGCTGACCTCGACTCGATCACCGCGCGAAACAGCATGCCTCTCCAACACACTCGCCATCACAACATCCTCGGCCGCAGATTTGGAGTGGCGCCACCCATTTCACGGGGACTGTCAATCCAACGGCTCTGGTGCACATTCGGTGGTGCCTCGAAAGGGACCTCGATTGCCGGGCCGCGAGTGGTCGGTGTCCCGGCTGGCGTAGACACTGGTCGAGCACTGCCGCCGCTTGACCGTCGAGATCGACGAACTGGCCGTGGCGATCGGTGATCGAACGTGTGGACGGCGCAGCGACCCGCCGTGCACCAGCCACGGACAACGGGGAGCGAATGGCCCACGAAGCACTCGCGGACCCGATCGTGCGCGGTCCTGTACCGAGGTGAGCGACGAACGCCGCCCCGGCGCCGGAATCGGCACCGGGGCGGCAATATCACGCAGCTAGCGGGTGAGTACCGGCTCAGGGCTGTGCGAATGGAGCTTGGAACTGCCGCTTTCCAGCGGGTTCGCCGGATTCCGAACCCAGGTCACATTCGCGACCAAATCATCGTCGAACACCAGTTCATCCCACAGCACCCGCTCGCTCTTCGGTGCGGTGGGCTGCGCGGCCGTCTGCGCCTCCGCGGCTACGACCACCGGCTCCGTAGCGACGGTCACCGGTTGCGCCGGTGCTTCGGGCTCCGGAGTGGCATACCGCCACAACGCCTGCATCGGGCTGATGCCGTAGCGGCGGGTACCTTGGGCGAGCGCGGCCACCGCGGCGCCCGACGTCAGCACGCCCGCGGCCAGGGCCACCGGAGTCAAATCGGCACTGCTGATCCGGCGCCCGTCCGCCCCCGGCGCGGTCGCCTCCTTGCCCTCGAGGATCCGCAGCAGCCCCGAGCTGAAGCCCTCGCCCTGATCGATCAGGATGCGCAATTCGGCGCCCTTGCCATCGAGGTACATCAGCGTGATGAGCACCAGAACCGCCACGGTGGCACTGGAACCCATCACCAGGCAGGCCAGCGCCTTGGTGCGCAGCCGCGCATGCGCCAGGACCGCGACCACGGTCATGACCATCGCGGCGCTCGTCACCAAGCCCCACCCACCGACGACATTCACCTCACGCAGCTTCGAAACCGACCACGGGTCGAAGTCATCGGTGAACCCGTCGATCCGGCCGAACGCGTTGGAGCTGACCGTTCCATCGGCTCCGGACGCCACGATCCACGGTTGGAACAGCAGGACGAAGCCGACCGCACTCGCGACGGCGGCACACAGAAAGCCCCAGTTCGATCGAAGAGCCCGCCCCCGTCGTCGTGTCTCGCCGCCTGCCGGGTGATCGGCGCCGCGGCTGCGGCGGTATCGCGCTTCGGACACTTGCCAGGGGGTTGGTTGAACCATTGCTCCAGTTTCGCCGGGTTACGTGAATTCCCCTGCCGCCCAGGGCGTTAACACACAAATTGCCCCGAGGGTAGGAAATATCGCAACTTCTCGATGAGATGAATTCGAATGGGCGCCATCGGCCATCGACGAAATCACCGTAAGCGGCCTGCTGAAAGGGAGCAAGCGTGATCGATCTCCCACGCGTTGTCGCAGCTCCCAGCGATGTGAGCAGCGGATGTGATCCAACCCGCCGGTAACATTTCCCGAACGGCGAGATCTCGACTTTTGTCGCCCGAACCGGCTTCCGGCCGATGAATTTCCGGCGCTTCGAAGCGCCGCCGAGCACCGCCGAACGAAATTACTGTGACAGGCTTAACAAGCCGCGGCTGGGACTTCGATCACAATTCCCGGTGCCGAGAAGACCCTCCGAGCGACCGTTTCACGGCGACAGCAGCCACCGAGAACCGCGCCGCTCAGTGCCGCTCCGCCGCCGCGCGGGAATCCACCACCGCGCGGGCGATCTCCGCGAGACGCTCGGACGCGACCTCGACCGCCCCCTCCGCATCGACCACGACCGCGGTGGGATAGATGTCGCGCAGCAAATCCGGGCCACCCGTCGCGGTATCGTCCTCGGCAGCGTCGAACAGCGCCTCCACCGCCATCCGCAGCGCCTGCTGCTCCTCGACGTCGCGGCGGTAGGTCTTCTTCAACGACGACTTCGCGAACACCGACCCCGAACCCACCGCGGTAAAGCCGAAACGCTCCTCATAATGTCCCCCCACCGCGTCATACGACACGATCCGCCCCGCCCGCTCCGGATCGATGTCCGTGTCATAGCCGACCAGCAGCGGAATCACCGCCATATCCTGCAGCGCCGCAGGCAGATTGGCGCGCACCATCGCCGACAACTTCGTGGCCTTGCCGTCGAACGTCAGCGACGCTCCTTCGATCTTCTCGTAGTGCTCGAGCTCGACCGCGAACAACCTGATCATCTCCAACGCCATCCCCACCGTGCCCGCGAAACCGGCCGCCGAATAGGTATCGGTGATGACGACCTTCCGCATATCGCGCGTCGCCACCATGTGCGCCATCGTGCCCCTGCGGTCACCGGCCAGCAGCACACCACCGCGATAACTGACCGCGACGATCGTCGTCCCGTGCGGCGCGATCTCCGCGTCGCCCCCACCACCGGCACCCGGGTCGGGCAGCAGTTGCGGCGCATACCGGCGCAGGTACTCCGAGAACGAGGCCTCCGGATACCTGAGGCCGAGCGGCAGGTGACTGTCGGACGTCATGGATCACCCTTCCGGAACGCGACACATACTCCCGCCGACGTTACCGGAACCCCCTCACCCCACGCCCCCATGGAAGCGGGGCCGCATCACCCCTCGGCAAGTCCCTCCCCGGCGCAGACGTCCGCCGCGTCGATTTCCGGGCAGGGGACCGGAGCGCGCGTCGGCCGATAGTTCGGCGCCACACCACCCTGGCGAATCAACCGGGTGTACACATCGACCGCGTCGGTCGGTCGCCGCGCCAACGTCGGATCGGCCAGGACATCGACCGTGTAGAGCCCGAACCGCGGCGCGTAGGAACCCCACTCGTAGTTGTCGGTCAGACTCCAATAGTTGTAGCCGATCACGTTCATCCCGTCGGCCTTCGCCCGTTGCAACCAATACACCGTGTCCCGCAGATGATCCGCACGGGTATAGCCGTCCGGGCGGACCTCCCCGTTCTCCGTGGGAAGACCGTTCTCCACGACATACAACGGACGATCCGGAAACTGACGCGCGTAATGCCGCAACGCGTAGTACACCCCCTCCGGATGCACCGGCAACTCCCACATCGGGACCTCGCCCGCCGAACCACCCTGCGCCGACTCACCCGTCTGCGGCAGCGGAGCGAAATAGTAATCCACCCCGATGAAGTCCAACTTCGCCGCGATCCGATCGACGATCGGCTGATTGACCTCCACCTCCGCACCAGCGACATAGCCCAGATTGCTGGTCACCATCGCGTCCGGCCGGTACCGATGGATGACGTCATAGATCTCGTTGTGCGCCTGCGCGATCCGATCCACCATCGCAGGCCCCTCCTCCACGCTGATCCCACCCGTGCGCAACTCGGTCCCGACATACGCGGCAGGCTCGTTGAACGTCACCCACAGCGGATCGCGCGAGGCATACCGCTGCACCACCTTGCGCATATTCGCCAGCCAGTCCTCGACCATCCCCGGACTGCGCCACCCGCCACGATCCAACGCCCACCCCGGATACACCCAGTGATCCAAGGTCAGCATCGGCCGCATGCCCGCAGCCAGGATCCGGGCGATCACATTGTCGTAGAAACCGAACGCCGCCTCGTCCCAGGTATCCGGCGTGGGCTGCAACCGCGCCCACTCGATACCCACCCGGTAAACCCGCACCCCCAGCCGCGCCGCCAGATCGATATCGCCGATGTAGCGGCGCGTGAAGTCCACCGAATCGCGGTACGGGTCTGCCGTCGCGCCCGACGCGATGTAGCGCGACCAGTTGCTGTCCGGCGCATGACCTTCGGACTGAAAGCCCGACGACGCCACACCCCACAAAAAATCCGCCTCGAACGGCACTACCTCCCGAGGCGGCTGAGCAGCGGAAACGCCGGACACCATCAGCATCGCCGCCGCGGTGGACAGCGCGGCCAACCCGTGACGGGAACTGCGTGTACGCATCGCCGTAGCGTAACTGGATGATTGCTGAGCTCTGGGGCAAGCATCCGCGTGTCGCCGGTCGCGAAACCGACACGATCCCCGCGCTCGACACCGCCGTGCCGACACCACACACGCCCCGCAACAGCCACCCCAACCCTGCGGTGCGCCGACTCGACACCTCGTCGCGATGCGGAACCGCACACACCACCACCGGCCGACGCCACCGTATCCGCTGCCCCACGGTTGCTCTCACCCTCGCCGCCGCCCCCATCCACCCCGCGCGTTCGGGCGAAACGCCGCATGCCACCCCGCGAGCGCACCAATTGACCGCGCACATCCGCCGCCGATCGACCAGACTTGCCGAGGTGACCAGATACGCATTCGATGCCGACCGCACCGCCCTCGTCGCCATCTGGGCGACCGGACGAGGCGACCTCGCCCACACGGTCGCCACACTGCCCCCGCAGGTGACCACCGACCAGGCAACCGATCTGGCGTCGAACCTGACCACCCTGTCGCGGTTCCAGTGGCGCACCTACACCCACCCGGCCAGCGCCGCCGGCGACCCGGACGTCCCCAACAGCGAAGCATGGCGGCGCGCCGATGAACGCAGAAACTTCAAAGAAGTCGAAGCAGGACTCCGCAGCCCCAACCTGCCCACCGACGAAGGCCTCGTCGTCTCCTACAGCGGAGTCGTCGAATCCGCCCACCGCATCGGACGCACCCTGCACGACATCGACGACGACGCCCTGCGCGACACCCTCATCGCCGAAGTACGCGCGGAACAGGAAGCCATCGAATCCGCCGAACGCGGCGACCTCTCCGGCCGAGCCCGCCAAGCCGTCGAACTGTCCCGCCCGGACGTGTCCCCGGCCCAAGTCCACGCCGCCGACGCCCTCCTGCGCGCCGACCCGCTCGGCACCATCGAACTGTTCACCGAACTCGACCCGGCTTCCGCGTCCGTCGCCGCCGCACACTGGCTGTACGCCGCGGCCGAGGTCGCCGGCGAGGCCGCGAACGTACCCACCACCGATGTCGTCGCCGAAGCCGACGAGATCGAAGCACTCCAGGTCGAAACCCCCACCCTCGTCCTCGAACGACTCGCCGCGGGCGACACGCCCACCGAGGTCGTCCTCGACCTGATCGCCGAAGCCATGGCCGTGCACGAAGGCCGCGTCCCCGCGCCGTGGAGCCTCGTCGCCCGGGTAGCCGACATCGAAGCGCAGGCACACCGGTTCGGCGTGGACGCCGACACACGGGAGGCGATGCTCACCAGCTTCCGCATCAGCCGCCTCGACCCAGCGCGTCCCGCACTCGACCTCCTGGAGGACCTCCTCGACGGCATCCGCGGCTGCCTGCTGCTCTACGCCGCCCACACCGACGGTGACGACCCCGAATCCCGGTTCGCCGCCGATGTCCGTCTCGAAGCCGACGCCGACCCCGAAGATCTGCTCTAGCGCCATGAGCGAGCGCAGCGAGCGATCATGAACACAGCGCGCATCGCGCATGCCGGAGCCGAGCGCCGGCGAGGCGCTCGGCGCACCGTCGCTACGGTACCCGGGACACGGCCACCGCCGACTCGGTGAGGCTACCCAGATACAGCACGCCGTCCTGCTCGACCACACCGGTCACCATCGAGTAGTTCGTTCCTTCGACTTGCAGATCGTGCACGACCTTGCCGTCGAAATCGACCGCCATCACCCACACCGTTCGCGCGGGCTTCGGCTGCACCCACTCCGGCAGCGTCCACACGATGCGCCGCAGAATGCCAGGCAACGGAAGAAGACGGTCCAACAATGGATTCCGCGGTGAAGGCAGCGTGATCCAGACCAAGCCGTCGCTGCCGAGACCCATATTGTCCGGGAATCCGGGCAGGTTCTCGATCAGCCGGTCCCACGTTCCCGCCTTCGGGCCGGTCAGCCAGTAGCGAGTCACCCGGTAGCCGCCGGTCTCAGCCACCAGCACGCAGGAACGGTCGGGCGCGACGACGACGCCGTTGGCGAACTGAAGGTCGTCGATCAGCGTCTCCACCGAGCCCGAGGAATCGCGGCGGAACAGGCGGCCCGTGCCGGAGTGCTCCAGGATGTCGCCCATGTACTCGGCCAGGGAATACCGGCGGGACGACGACGAGAAGTAGATCGTGCCGTCAGTATCGCGAACGACGTTACTGGCGAACCGGAGACGCTCACCGTCGACCTCGTCGACCAGCACCGTCAGCGTGCCTTCGGTATCCAACTCCAGCAGTCCGCGCTCGAAATCGCAGATCAGCACCCGACCATCGGCATCGGCGTGCAGACCCAGCGGACGGCCGCCGGTGTTCGCCAGCTCGCGCACATCGCCGGTCGCCGGATCGATGCTGAGAATCGCGCCATCGTCGGTGCCCGCGAGGATCCTGCCGCCGGGGGAGCGCACCACGTCCTCGGGGCCCGCTCCGGGCAGCTCGATCCTTCTGACCTCCGGAAGGGGAGGAACGCTGCGGGTTTGACGGGCGCGAGCCGGAGCGGGAGGCGGCGTCCAGCGCTGTGGCCGCATTGTCGAGGCAAGCATGCGATCAGGGTAGCCGGGGGAGTGCGGAGTTCTCCGGGAAAACGACGCCAGCAGGGGAGGGCGGGGTTTGGTCGACGTAAGCAGGAAGGAAGCGAAAGGGACCTACGTCGATGATCGACAACGTGGAGGCAGCAAAGCATCTGCTTACGTAGATATTCGCATTTAACAATGTTTCGACTGACCCGCCGCCATCGCCTCGGCCGGGATCCGATAGCGGCGGACGCGGGTTTCAGGTGTTGTTCGTCAGGGCTGGTGGGTGATGGTGTACCACAGGATGGCGAGCGTGCCGAGTGTGAAAAGCGGTGAGACGATCCAGGTTTCGACCTTGTTGCCGGTTCGATCGATGATCGGGAAGCTGACGCGGATGTCGAAGGGCCAGAACAGGCGGCAACCGCGGTCGGTGAGACAGTCGCCCAGCAAGTGGGCCAACGCGCCCAAGCCCACCGCGAAGGGCAGCCAGACCGGTTTGTCGGCGATCCAGTGCTCCATCGCGAAGGTGCCTCCGGTCGCGAGAACGACGATCGGCCCCCAGGACTCGAAGCCGTTGCCGGGCGGGCACAGATGCAACGCACGCACGGCCAAGGACAGCAGGAAGAAGACCAGGCTCAGGGTGAACCAGCGACCGAGCCAATGCTCGCCTGCCCAGGTGCCGAATGCGACGGCCGCGACGAACGCGAAAGAATGCGTGGCGTGGCGATGCCCGCCCGAGATCCAGGAAATGAGCTGGCATGCCGTATGCGTAATCGGACCCAACGCGTGCGCGATCGTGCCGTCAGGATGGTCCGCATCCGGGAGCAGCGCCGCACCCGCGGTGAGAAACGCGCCCAGCAGCAGATCGACCGTCCCGAGATGCCCCGTCGCATCCTGCAGAGCCGGGTAGGTCAGTACCGTAACCGGCAGCACCGCTGCCGCCGCCGACCAGGCCAACGCGCCGCTGGTCGCATGTGAATGTCCGAGCACCGATCGAACATTAGTTCACCCCGTTATCCGTACGCGAATAGCCTTGCGCCGGAGATCAACCCGGGAAGGTGTTCGGGTAGGCCGAGCGTTCCTCTGCATTCAACTTCCGAGCTCGCCTTCGGGGGATCCGTTTTGTGGCGAGAACTCTCGCGATGGGGCGGGGTAGGGGAGTGTTTGTCGGCGTGCCGAAGAGTGCGGCGGGGAAGCAGCGCGGTCAACCATCGAGCTGTCGCCGGTCTGGCAAGTGGCTCGAGTGTTTCACGCGACTGTGGCGGTTCGACTTAACCCAGAGATCGGATGCAAAACATTTGGATACGTAAATCTGCGTATATATGCATATAACTCCACCTATCCAAATGTCCGCAATGAACCCATCTTTCCGTTCCAAAACCGCAAAGACAGGGGGTGGACTGGGGGAGTGTAGATGTTCTCGGAGTCGAGCTACGGTGCGCTGCCGACCGCGTTCAGTCCGCGATCGGCGTGGGGTCCTGACGGCGCCGCATTCCGCCAGTGAACCGGTGGCTCGCTGTTTCCCAGAGATGGGGAATCGGGCGTTCTGTCCGCGCCTACGCTGCATCGCGTGGCGCGACCTGACTGGTTGCCGCGCTGTCGATCCGCGCCTGGCGAGGGTACGTGGCAACTGACTGGTTTCGGCCAGGTCGGCGCCGAGCAGCGATAGGCCATGTCTAGGAGGGTTGCGGTGGGTAGGGGTCGCGGAGTCCATCTGTGCGGCAGTGTGCCGTTGGCGAATGCACGGACGGTTTTCTCGGAAGCGGCGCGGCGGATCGGGACCCGGTTGAAGCGCATTCCGGACGGGGAAACCGGTGTGCGCGACAACTGGGTGGTCTGGCAGCTGCCCAAGATGCAAGCGCATCCGGACCTGGAAACCGTCCCGCCGCCGAGCCCGGAATACGGGCCCAGCGAACGGGTGCAACCCAAGCCGGGCGTGGACGCGGCATCGATCGACTTCGGTCCGCTGGGATACGCGGATGCCGCTCTGGAGTCATGGCAAGTGTTCCGACAGCTCCGCGAGGACGGAACGATCCCGGAAGGCACCCGATTCCAGGTGTGCTTGCCGACTCCGATCGCGGTGATCGGGGCCTTCGTCGCGGGACCGCAGGGGGAGTTGGAGCGCCGGTACGAGGCGCAACTGCTCGCCGAGCTCGCCGTCATCCTCGATGGCATCCCGGCTGACGAGCTTGCGGTGCAATGGGATACCGCTGTGGAGTTCGCGATCTTCGAGGGTGTGTTCCCGTCCTGGTTCGGAACCGACTATCCGACCCAGCTCGAGGAAGTGGGGAAGCGGCTCGTCCGGCTGGGCGCCGCGGTGCCCGAACCGGTCGAACTCGGTTATCACCTCTGCTACGGCGACTTCGGCCACCGCCATTTCGCCGAACCCGTCGACACCGGCCGGCTGGCCGCGGTAGCGGGACGCATCCTGGCCGGGCTGGACCGGCCTGTCCAGTGGATCCACCTGCCGGTTCCGCGTTCGCGCACCGACGCCGAGTACTTCAAACCCCTTGCCGACCTTGCCCTTCCGCCCGAAACCGACCTCTATCTCGGCTTGGTCCACGCTACCGACGGCCGGGCGGGAGCGTTGCAACGCATCGAAGCGGCCCGCACCGCCGTACCCGAATTCGGCATCGCCACCGAGTGCGGCATGGGTCGCCGCCCGGCAGATCAGATTCCGGCCTTGTTCGACCTCCACGCGGAGTTGGCCGACACACTGTCCTGAACTGTCTCTCGGTGCCGGACCATCGTGCGGGGTTGGTCCGGCACCGAGACGGGGAAGTGGCCAGTGAATGCGGGCATGGGCGATCCGCAGCCTCTAGTTGACATAATGTCGATTATCGGCGGTAATTTCGGCGTGGCCCATGAGCGGCTGCGTGATCGCGTCTTGCGTTCGTTGCTCGATCGTCGGCGGCTGTCTGCCGGGACTGACCGCTGGGTGTCGGCGCACTGTCACCGCGTTGCGGAGTTGCGCTCGCGTGGCCGCATATTGGTGGCAGGATCTTTGCGGTAACCGAATCCCTTTGCGGCTGTGAAGTTTGCGAATATTTGGGCTGCTCATGCTGCGCCGGGTGGCATCGTCTCATCGCCGAGTGTGCTGTGTCCCGCGGTGGCGACAACAGTGCCGTTTTCGCTGATCAGCCATTGGCCGCAGACGCAACGCAGGTAGCGCACGGGGCCGTGTGCGGAGATCGAAACGGGTTCGGGCCAGCGGCAGGCTGGGCAGATAGCGATCATGATCCCAGACTGATGTAATGGCTTTGTGCATTTCAACCCTTACGGCGGAGCGGCGGCCGAGTTGGCCGCCCGGCTGGTGAACGCGGGGCCGGAGCAAGACCTGATCCGGTTGCTGGACGAATCCGGATACAAACCGCTCGGGTCGTTGAATGCCCGCCAGCTCGCCGAACTGCGGCGGTGGATAACCAGACTCGACGAGGTGTTCAGCAAGCCCAGCGTGGAACTGCTGAACGCGCTTTTGGCGGAGACCACGAGTCAGCCGTATATCTCCACGCACGACGGACGCGAGCCGCACCTGCACTACGCGCGTGAAGATGCGCCGATGGATGAGCGGGTGAAGGCGTACACCGCGGCGGGGCTCGCGGAGCTGTTCTGCGAGGATCCGAACCGTATCGGGCGCTGTGCCCGGGCCGGTTGCGGGCTGGTGTTCATCGACACCTCCCGCAACGGGCGGCGCCGGTTCTGCTCGACGCGCTGTTCGAATCGGGTGCACGTCGCCGAGCATCGCACGCGCCGCTCGGCCTGAGGCGGGTCGTCGAGCGTCACCTGGATCGGCTGGTGGCAATTCTCGGCGGTCTTCGTGATGACGGGTGAGTATTGTGAATTCGCTAGATACCTCTCCCCTGGCTCTCTCGACTGGTCGCACGGAAACGTCACAGTGATGAAATGAACTGCACTGTCGGACTGCGATGAGCGGCGCGGTGGATTCTGTTTTGCGGGCCAGTGATTGGTGAGTGGCTCTGGTTTCCGGGTCCAGTTGGAGCGAGGCTGGAGGGGTGCTGGTTCGTCGGTTGATCGCGTTGTACGTCGGGTTGTGGTTGTACGGGTTTTCTATGGCGGTGATGGTGCGGGCGGGGCTCGGGCTGGATCCGTGGGATGTGTTCCATCAGGGAGTCGCGCGGCATGTGCCGATCAGTTTCGGTGCGGTGACGGCGATTACCGGTGTCGTGGTGCTGCTGGCGTGGATTCCGTTGCGGCAGTTGCCGGGACTGGGCACGGTCAGCAATGTCGTGGTGATCGCGCTGTCGGTGGATGCGGGGCTGGCGTGGTTGCCGTCGTGGGATTCGCTGGCGGTGCGGGTGGGTGCGATGGGTGTCGCGGTGGTGCTGAACGCTGTGGCGAGTGTGTTGTATATCGGGGCCGGTATGGGTCCGGGTCCGCGCGATGGGCTGATGACCGGCCTGGTTCGGCGGACCGGTGAATCGGTGTGGGTGGTGCGTACGGCGATCGAGGTGACGGTGTTGGCGGTCGGGTGGGTGCTCGGCGGCAGCGTCGGTATCGGAACTCTGGTGTACGCGTTCGGGATCGGCCCGCTGATTCACCTGATGATTCCCACGGCGAATCGGTTCTTGCCCGGATTCGCCGCACCGAAGGCGGAAACTGTCGCCAGCGGCGCCACCACCTCGAACGTGTAGCTCGCTCCCCTGCGTCTCGGCTACGGCGGTGTGGCGCCGAGCGCGCGGGAGGTTGTGACCCGATGGGCGGCGGAACATAGAGCCCTGTACGGGAGCGGTGGCCCCCGGTTAGCCTGTGGGAAGCGACCCGGCAGAAGGTGAAATCCATGAGTGCTAGCACCATCGCCCGGCAGTGCACGTTGTGCGAGGCGCACTGCGGAATCCTGGTCACGGTCGAGGGTGACCGGGTGACGCGGATCGAGGGCAATCCGGAGGACGTGCTGTCGAAGGGGTACATCTGCCCCAAGGCGACGGCGATGGGCGGGTTGCATCACGACCCGGATCGGTTGCGCACTCCGGTGCGGCGGGTGGGTTCGTCGTTCGAGCCGATCGGTTGGGACGAGGCGTTCCGGGAGATCGGGCGGCGGCTGCGGAAAGTGCGCCGGGAGCACGGCAACAGCGCGATCGGCATGTATCTGGGCAATCCGGCGGCGCATAGTTCGGCGGTGCTGTACGCGGTGATGTTGCGTGCGGCGTTGTTGACGAGGAACTTCTTCTCGGCGTCGTCGATCGACCAGTTCCCGCAGGAGTTCGTGGCCTGGCGGATGTTCGGCTCGAATGTGCTGATGCCGGTGACCGATATCGATCGGACCGATCGGCTGGTGATTCTGGGGGCGAATCCCGCAGTCTCCAATGGGTCGATCACCACCATGCCGAATGCGAAGCAGCGGATTCGTGATGTGCGCCGGCGCGGTGGGAAGGTGGTGGTGATCGATCCGCGGCGGACGGAGACGGCGCGATTGGCCGATCAGCATGTCGCGGTGTGCCCGGGCGGTGACGTGTATCTACTGCTGGCGATGTTGCACGTGCTGGTCGTCGAGGAACTGTGTGACGAGAAGGCTGTTCGCGCGGCGAACACGGGGTGGGAGCGGTTGCGTGCGCTGGTGGCCGAGGCGGAGCCGGAGCGGATGGCGCCGCACGCGGGGGTGGACGCGGAGACGATTCGCCAACTCGCCCGGGAGCACGCGGCGGCGCCGTCGGCGGTGCTGTACGCGCGGATCGGAGTGTGTCAGCAGGTGACGGGCACGCTGACGCATTGGTTGGTGAACACGATCAACGCGGTGACCGGGAATCTGGATCGGCCGGGCGGGCAGATGTTCGCTACGCCGCCGATCGACGCGGCGCGGTATGCGAAGTATCTGCCGATGGGGTATGGGGCGTGGACGGATCGGTCCGGGACCTACAAGTCGTTCCGTTCGGAGTTGCCGGTGGCGGCGTTGGCGCAGGAGATCGTGACCGAGGGCCCGGGGCGGATCCGGGCGATGATCACGTATGCGGGCAATCCGGTGTTGTCGACGCCGCAGCGCGGTCAGTTGGGTGCGGCGCTGGATTCGCTGGATTTCTATGTGGCCGTGGACATGTATGTCACGGAGACGACGCGGCACGCCGACATCATCTTGCCGCCGATCTCGCCGTTGGAGCGGGAGGACGTCAATCTCTTGTTCCCGCTGTTCAGCGTGCGGAACAACCTGCGTTTCGACGCGCGGGTGTTCGAGCCGCCCGCCGACGGGTTGGAGGATTGGCAGATCATGGCGCGGTTGATCACCGAAATGGTGCCGTTGCCCGCGCGCCGGTTCACCGGGCGGGTGCTGAACGGGGTGTTCGATCGGATCAGTCCGGTGCGGGTGGCTGCGGTCGGGGTGGCGGCGGGCCCGTATGGGGTGTTGCGGCGTGGTCGCAAGGGGTTGACGGTGGGTAAGGCGCGTGCGGCGGCTGGGGGGATCGATCTGGGGCCGCTGCGGCCTCGGTTGCGGTCGTTGATCGGGACGAAGGATCGGAAGGTGTGTTTGGCGCCGGAGGATTTCGTGGCTGCCGCGCGGGAGGTGCTGGCGGATGCGCGGGACGGGAAGGCGTTGACCACACCGGCGGATGGCTTCGATTTGAAGTTGATCGGCCGCCGTCATCTGCGCAGCAACAATTCGTGGCTGCACAATGTGCCTGCGATGGTGAAGGGGCGGGATCGCTGTACGGCGCTGATGCATCCGCGGGACGCGGCCGCGCGCGGGTTGGGCGACGGCGAGCGGGTGACGGTGCGTTCGCGGACCGGGTCGATCGTGGTGCCGTTGGAGGTCAGTGACGATATCCGGGTCGGCACGGTGGCGATTCCGCATGGGTGGGGGCATCAGGAGCCGGGTGTCGGCTGGATGGTGGCGGCGTCGCTGCCGGGGGCGAATGTGAACCTGTTGCATGATCCGGCGTTGACGGACGCGTTCTCGGGGGCGGCGGCGGTGAACAACACGTGGGTGGCGGTGACGCGTGCGCCGGTCGAGGCGGGTGAGCGTGGGGTGAGCGAGCGGGAGTCCGCGGCGACCGCCTGACGTGGCATCGTGCGGGTCGTGCGGCGGCGCGCTGCCGGTGTCAGCGCGTCTGGACGGTGACCCGGTAGCCGAGGCGCAGTTCCCTGCCGATGTGGGCGGCTCCGCCGAGATGCAGCCAGCGGTGTGTGCCGCCGCGCGGGTCGGGCAGGTAGCTGGCTTCGACGTGTGCCAGGCCGAACGGGAAGACGCTCGAGGTGGATGTGGCGACGGCGGTCATCAGGAATGCTTCGGCCCAGACCTGTGGTTCGGGTGCGTCGTCGGATAACGCGGCGGCGTCGGGGAGGAAGAATCCGAATGGTTCGGGTGGTGCGCCAGAGGTGTGGACGAGCATGCCGGTGGCGAACAGTCGCGCGGTTCCGGTGTGCACCAGGCACTCCGGGGTCAACCGCAACGGTGGGGCGGGTTGCAGTTCGAGCTGGAATGCCATGCGACGACTGTAGGGCCGGTCGTGGTGGTCGGCGTGGGTAAACGCTCATCAACCTGCGTAAGACGTGCTCGCCGTGCCCGTGTGGGCGGGACCGAGCGCGGAGGCGGCACGCGCTTGGCCAGCGATGGGGAAACGGTCGGGTGAGGGTGGATCAGGCGGGTTCGATGCGGGCGGGGACGTGTTTGTGCCAGGGGGTTCCTGCGATGGCGTCGCGCCAGGTGAGGTCGGTGAGTTCGTTGGCGGCGACGCCGACGCGCTGGGTGCCGTCACCGGCGGGTAGGTCGAGGCCGAGTCCGTTGGGCAGGGAGGCGTGGCCGGGTTGCATGCGGTCGGAGATTTCGACGGCGGCGACGGCGCTGCCGCGGCGGGTGGTGATGCGGGCGCGGTCGCCGGTGGTGAGGCCGAGGCGGGTGGCGTCGCCGGGGTTGAGGCGCAGTGCGCCTTCGGGGTCGCGGCGGCGCCAGGTGTTGTCGCGGAAGATGGTGTTGGCGGTGAAGGAGCGGCGCTCCCCCGCGGAGAGGACGAACGGGAATTCGGTGCTGGTGTGGGTGGCGGGTGTGGCGGCGAGTTCGCGTAGGGCGTGCAGGAGTTCGGGGATGGCCAGGGGGATGCGTTTGTCGGGGTGTGGCAGGTAGTTCCAGGCGTCGGTGTAGTCGTCGATGGTGAAGGTGACCCCGGATCGGCTGGTGAGGATGGCGTCGAACAAGGCGTCGGCGTCGCGGTGTCCGGCGCGGCGCATCGCGGCCGGGTAGACCTTGGCGACGCGTTGGGTCAGCGCCCACAGCACGGCGGCGGGGTGGGCGCCGTCGGGCAGGGTGGGGCCGAGGGTTTCGTACAGCACGTAGGGGGCCAGGCCGCCGAGGGATTTGTCGATGGCCAGCAGCGCGGCGAAGGTCCAGGCGTAGGGGCGTCGTCCGAGTTTCGCGGCGGCGCGCAGCAGGCCGAGTGTGCCGCGGCCGACGGCGTCGAGTTCGCGCAGCAGCCGGGCGTAGATCTCCGGTTCGGGCAGGGTGCCGGGCAGGGGGTCGAGGACGGGGGCGCGCAGGTGGAAGGTGTTGTGCGGGAATTCGAGGTTGAAGAAGGTGGCTTCCCATTTCTCGAATTGGCTGGCCGCGGGCAGGACGTAGTCGGCGTGCCAGGCGGTTTCGGTGAGCGCGACATCGATGACGACGACCAGGTCGAGTGCGTCCAGTGCGTCGCGGAAGGCGGCGGAGTCGGCCAGCGAGTGGGCGGGGTTGGCGGATTCGATGATCATGGCGCGGAACCGGTCGGGGTGATCGGTGCGGATCTCTTCGGCGATGCTGTTGCACGGCAGCATGCCGCCGAAGAGGGGTGCGCCGGTGACCGGGCTGCGTTTGACTTTCCGGCTGTATCCGGCCAGTGGCGCCATCCACGAATGCGGGTGCATGCCGCCGGGTTTGGCGAAGTTGCCGGTGAGCAGCCACAGCAGTTTGTTCAGGTAGGAGATGAGGGTGCTGTTGGGGCTCTGCTGGACGCCGAGGTCTTCGTAGGTGGCGACGCTGGCGGCGGTGCCGATGCGGTGGGCGGTGCTGCGCAGCAGGTGCTCGGGGACGCCGCAGATGTCGGCATAGGCGGTGACGTCGAGGTGTGCGAGGTCGGCCAGGACGGTGTCGGATCCGGTGGTGTGCTCGGTGAGGAAGGTGTGGTCGGTGAGGTCGTCTTGCACGAGGACGGCGAGCAGGGCGGCCAGGCACCAGGCGTCGGTGCCGGGGCGGACCTGGAGGTGGATGTCGGCGAGGTCGGCGGTTTCGGTGCGCACCGGGTCGATGACGATCATGGTGCGGGCGGGGTCTTTGGCCATCTGTTGCAGGACGGTGCGGGCGCGTGGGACGCCGTGTGACTGCCAGGGGTTCTTGCCGAGGAAGATCGAGACTTCGGCGTGTTCGAAGTCGCCGGTGGTGTGTCCGCCGGTGAGGTGGGCGTCGACCCAGCCTTCGCCGGTTTTCTCCTGGGCCAGGGCGCTGGAGCGGTAGCGGCTGCCGAGGGCGCGGCGCAGGGCAGTGCTGTAGGCGCCGCCGAGGTGGTTGCCCTGTCCCCCGCCGCCGTAGTAGAAGATCTTGTCGCCGCCGTAGTTGTTCTTGACCTCGGTCAGTCGTGCGGCGACTTCGGAGATCGCGGTGTCCCAGTCGATTTCGGTGAAGCTGCCGTCGGGTTCGCGGCGCAGCGGGGTGGTGAGCCTGGTTCCGCCGTTCTGGTAGTGGTCCAGCCGCAGCGCTTTGTTGCAGGTGTATCCGGCGGAGGCGACGTGGTCTTTGTCGCCGCGGATCTTGGCGAAGCGTCGGTCGTCGAGTTGGATGAGCAGTCCGCAGTTGTTCTCGCAGAGGATGCAGGCGGTCTTGTGCCATGCTCCGGCGGCGGGGGGTGTGGTGGATGTGGTCATTTGCTCACCTGGTCTACGCGGGTGCCGTCCAGCCATGGTTTCGGGTCGGCGAGGAATGGGGTGTCGGCGAGGCGGTCGAGGTCCTCGAAGAAGGCTTTGGTGGTGCGGGCGGCCGCGGCGGTGGTGCCGACGGAGACGAATCCGGCCTGTTCGGTGTCCAGGCCGCGGGACAGTGACTTGTCGGTGCCGAAGTAGACGGCGCGTTTGAGTTCGGCGATGACGCGGGGGTTGCGTGCGGCCAGGCGGGCCGCGGTCGCCTGGGTTTCGGCGAGCAGTTCGTCGGCGGCGACCACGCGGTGTACCAGCCCGAGGCGCAGGGCTTGCGGTGCGGTGAGGGGTGCGCCTTCGAGGGTGATCTCGATGGCTTTGGCGGCGCCGAGCAGGCGGGTCAGGCGTTGGGTCGCTCCGCCGCCGGGGATGAGGTTGGCGAGTGTCTCGATCTGGCCGAGGCGGATGTGGTCGGCGTCGGCGGTGTAGCGCAGGTCGCAGGCCAGGGCGATCTCGTGGCCGCCGCCGAGCGCGGGTCCGTTGATGGCGGCGAGGTAGGCGGCGCGGGAGCGGTTCATCCGCAAGGTGGTGCGTTTCCAGCGGTAGCCCCAGACCAGTCCGGCGCCGAGTCCTCCGCCGCGGCGTTCGGCCAGTGCCGCGGCGCCGGGCAGGCGCAGTGCGGCCGTGGTGGCGCGCAGGAACGGCGCCGCGGCGCGGGCGGGGATGAACGGGTGCGGCAGGTCGATCATGCCGCTGAGGGCGGCGGGGTCGGCGTGGGTGAGGAAGCGGCCGGGTAGTCCGCCGGTGAGCACGACCGCGCCGACGGTGTCGTCGGTGTCGACCGTGGCGGTGAGGGTGTCGAGGTCGCGCACGACGGCCGGGGTGACGAAGTTCCACGGTGGAGCGACGACGCGTGCGGTGAGTACCCGCCCGTCTCGTTCGAGTTCGATGGTCTCCAGGTGCAGGTCGGCGGCGGACATCGGCGGCTCCTTCGGTGCGCGTGTCAGCGGTTGGAACGCGAGAGTGTGCCCGGGCGAAGGTGATTCACGGGGTGCGCGGCCCGGTACCGACTATGGCATACACCATAATGGGTGTGTCAAGAGCTGGGCGGCGCGGGTGGCGGGACTATCAGCGGATGCCGCGGTGACGGACATCGCGGTTCTGGCCGGATCAGCGGGCGGCGGCGACCAGTTCGCGCAGTTCGCCGACCGCGTCGTCGAGCGGGGTGATGTCGCGGTGGACGCGGCACAGCGCGATAGCGCCCTCGAACGCGGCGATGGTCAGGGTGGCCAGGCGGCGTGCGCGGTCGGCGGGCACGTCGTGGCGCTGGAGCATCTCGGTGAGCGCGCGGTGCCAGCGCTGGAAGACCTCTCCGGCGAGGCGGGCGAATTCGGGTGCGTCGTCGTTGGTTTCGACGGCGACGGCGACGATGGGGCAGCCGGCGCGGAAGTCGCTGTCGAGCAGGGTGCGCCGCCACATCGCCGCGAACCGGTCCAGGGCGGTGGCGGGGTCGTTGTCGTGGGTGAGGCGCTCGATGAATCCCGACATCAGCTCCCCCGCGGTGCTGACCGCCTCGGTGATCAGCTCGGTGCGTCCGCCGGGAAAGTGGTGGTACACCGAGCCGCGTGGCGCGCCCGTGGCCGCGAGGACTCGGTCCACGCTGGTGGCGCTGGCGCCGTGCACACGCAGCGAGTCGATCGCGCCGTCGATCATCCGCCGCCGCGCGTCCCCGGGCCGGGGGCGTGCGGTCCTGTCGCTGCGGGCTCGGCGTGTCGATGTCATATCGCCATGGTATGGCGTCTGCCATAAAGGTCGTCGCGGTACGGTCCGCGACGACCTTTCCCGCCGTGCTCAGGGGGTGGGCTTGTCGACTCGGTTGCCGTGGAATTCCAGCACGGCCGCGAGGGTCTGCTCGGGTGCTTCCAGTTGGGGGTAGTGGCCGATGCGTGGCAGTTCCACCACGTCGGGGTCGGTGATCAGCTGGCGGTAGCGGCGCACCATGTGGCCGCCGGAGACCGGGTCGGCCAGCCCGTCGATGAGCCGGATGGGTACCTGGGTCTGCCGCAGGGCCTCCACCCAGCGTTGCCGGTGCTTGCGGCGCTCGGCCATGTAGCGGATCAGCTTGTGGCCGTTGCGTTTCCCGTGCCTGCTGCACCACAGCAGCCAGAACTGGTGGAGTTCGGCGTCGGTGGGTTTGGTGTCGGGCCCGAACACCGCCGACAGGCTGCGGTGGAAGGTGCGCTCGGTGCCGAGCACCCCGACCAGCGGTCCGAGCGGACTGGCCAGCAGCCGCTGTACCAGCCGCGCGCGGTGGGTTTCGGGGAACAGGCCGCCGTTGAGCAGGCACACCGATTCCAGCACCAGCGACTCGTCACCGGCCGCGCGGCGTTCGGCGTCCCTGGCGAGCAGTTCCTGGGCGACGGTGTCGCCGTAGTCGTGGGCGAGCACGTGGAATCGCTGGATGCCCTGGTCGCGCAGCAGGTTCTCGTGGATGTCGGCTTGGTCGGCGATGCGGTAGTCGTAGTGGCGTGGTTTGGCCGACCAGCCGAAGCCGATCATGTCGGGGGCGATGACCCGCGCGAAGCGTTCGCACAGGCTCGGCCAGAGCCGGTGCCAGTCCCAGGACGCGGTGGGGAATCCGTGGATGCACACCAGTGTCCCGTCCGTGCCGCCGCCGCCGTCGCGCCAGAAGATCTGGTGGCCGCGATGTGTGAGACGTCGTCCGTTCGCCCGCCAGGCCGCGAACTCCTCCATGTCTACCTCCTCGTCGCCGACAAGCATGGCGCGTGTGCGCGCCCGGGCACAGTGATTCGGTCGACCGCGCACGTGTCATGTACCGTGCGGGCCGTTTGCCGATCGTGCGCTCTGGAAGAATTCCACCGTGGACGTCGCGATCGGCTTGGTTGTTCTTATTGCGTCAGCGGCCGCGTTGGCGGCGCTGGCGCGCCGGTTCGGGATATCCGAGCCGTTGGTTCTGACGCTGGCCGGGGTGGCGGCCTCCTATCTGCCGTTCGTGCCGGAGATCCACCTGGAGCCGGAAGTCATTCTGCTCGGTTTGCTGCCTCCTTTGCTGTATACCGCCGCGATTCGCACGTCGCTGGTGGATTTCCGGGCCAACGCGCGCACCATCGCGTTGCTGTCGGTGGGGCTGGTGTTGTTCACGACGTTCGCTGTGGCGGTGGTGGTGTGGTGGCTGCTGCCGGTGCCGTTCGCGGTCGCGGTCGCGCTGGGGGCGGTGGTGGCTCCGCCGGACGCCGTGGCGGCGACCGCGGTGGCGCGCCGGACCGGGATGCCGCGGCGGATCGTCACGATCCTGGAAGACGAGTCGCTGTTCAACGACGCCACCGCGCTGGTGGCGTTGCGCACGGCGTTGGCGGCGATGGCGGGGATGGTGTCGATCTGGGAGGCGGGTGCGGACTTCGCGCTCGCGGCCGGTGGCGGCGCGGCGGTGGGGATCGTGGTGGCCTATCTGCTGGCGATGCTGCGGCGGCGCATCACCGATCCGGTGCTGGATACGACGTTGTCGTTCCTGGCGCCGTTCGTGGCGTATCTGCCCGCCGAGGGCGTCCACGCGTCGGGAGTGATCGCGGTGGTCACCTGCGGCATGATTCTCGGGCACAACGCGCCGGTGTGGCAGAGCGCGGCGTCGCGGATCGCCGAGCGCACCAATTGGCGGACCATCCAGTTCATTCTGGAGAGCGCGGTGTTCGTCCTGATCGGGTTGCAGGTGCGCGGGATCCTGGAGGGCGCCTGGCGCAGCGGGCTCGATCATCGCAGCCTGGTGCTCGCGGCGCTGGCGGTGCTGGCGGCGACCGTGCTGGCACGGCCGGTGTGGGTGTTCGGTTCGTCGCTGCTGTCACGCAGTCTCGGAATGGGTGGCGCGGTGCCGGCGAGTCATCTGGTCGTGGTGTCGTGGGCGGGCATGCGTGGTGTGGTGACGTTGGCGGCGGTGTTGCTGTTGCCGCAGGACACTCCGCAGTTGCCGGTGCTGAAGCTGCTGGCGCTGGTGGTGGTGGCGGGAACGCTTCTGCTGCAAGGCACGTCGCTGCCGTGGCTGGTGCGGTGGTTGCGGTTGCGCGGGCCCAGCCGCGCGGAGGACGCATTACAGAAGGCCAATCTGATGCAGCAGGCGACCGCGGCGGGTTTGGCCGTGCTCGAGGCACGTATCACGCCCGATACGCCGCCGGGTGTGGTGGAGACGTTGCGTGATCGCGTCACCTGGAAGACCAACGCCGCCTGGGAGCGGCTGGGGCGGGCGGAGTCGGAGCTGGTCACGCCCACCGCCGAGTATCGGCGGCTGCGGTTGGAGATGTTGCGCGCCGAACGCGAAACGGTATTGCGGGTGCGGGATTCGGGCACGGTGGATCATGAGGTCCTGCAATACGTGCTGGCTCGATTGGACCTGGAAGAGTCCATGATCGACCGCTACGACGAGACCGAGGAAGAGCGTGTCGAACCGCTGGCGGCGCCACCGAGCGGCGACACCTGCGCGCATCTGCGTTCGGCGCCTCTGGTGCGCACGCACGCTGGGCCCGACGAATGCGCCGAGTGCCTGGCGGAGGGATTGAACTGGGTGCATCTGCGCATGTGCTTGTCATGCGGGCACGTCGCCTGCTGCGATTCCTCGCCGGGCAATCACGCGTCCAGGCACTACGCCGACAGTGGGCATCCGGTGATGCGCAGCGTAGAGCCGGGCGAGGCGTGGCGGTGGTGTTATGTCGACGAGCTGCTGGGGTAGACCGCGTTCAGCGGCGGGCGTGGGAGTAGATCAGGCGGGCGTATTCGGCCAGTAATCCGTCCAGGGACAGGTCCTCGCCGCCCGCGGCGATCTGCTGGTAGCCCACGAGCATCGCCATGCCGAGGGAGGTGACCACGGCGGCGGTGTCATCGTCGCCGACGACGCCTTTGACCGCCTTGTGCACAGTGCGTCTGCGGGATTCGTCGACGCGTTTGAGGGCGAGGTTGACCGATTCGTCATTGGCGGCCCAGGCGCGGATCGCGGCTTCGGCGGCGTGGTGCAGTCCGGCGGCGAGGTCGGACATGGCGCGGATGTCGTCGTCGGGATTGCCCTGGTTGAACGGCATCGTCCCGAGGATGCGCACCTGGCGGTTCTCCCAGTGGTCGAGCAAGGCGTCGACGAATCCCTGCCAGCTGCCGAAGTGGTGGTAGAACGACCCGCTGGTGACGCCGAGGCGGCGACAGAGCACGCCGATGTTCAGGCCCTTGAAGCCGAATTCGGCAAGCACCTCCAAGCCGGTGTCGAAGTACTGCTCCTTGGTGACCACACGTGACATTCGCGGCGCCGTTCTCTTCGTTCGGGCAGGGGGGGTGAGGGACCGAACAGTACCCCATCGTAGCGTCGACGGGACCGCGCCGGGCGAAGTACCGCGGCGTACCCCGTAGGTACACCTAGGTACCTGTTACCAGCCGAAATATCTAGGGCCCCTGGGTTATCTGGGCCGCGGGGCGCGCCGAAAATAACAGAGCAAACGCTCTGTTATAGTGGCGCCATGCCACGACCCCGGACGCACGACCCCGACACCGTGCTGGACGCCGCGGAGTCACTGGCTGTTCGCTGCGGCCCTGCCGCGGTCACCACACGCGCGGTCGCGGCCGCCACCGGCATGTCCAACGGCGCGATCT
The DNA here is from genome assembly GCF_000308755.1 of Nocardia pneumoniae NBRC 100136. Lineage (GTDB taxonomy): Bacteria > Actinomycetota > Actinomycetes > Mycobacteriales > Mycobacteriaceae > Nocardia > Nocardia pneumoniae. The sequence goes on along the minus strand of NZ_BAGF01000042.1, from coordinate 43,322 downwards.
ACCACACCTTCGGATCGCGCGCGGAACTGCTCGGCCGCACCTGGCTGCGCGCCGCTCGCCGATTCCTCGACCTGCAGACCACGCTGGTCGAGACGGCACTGGGCAGCAGTGACGGCGTCGAGGCCGTGGTCGCGGCGGCCGAGGCGCCCGCGGTGTTCGCCCAGCGGCATCCCGACTCGTCGCGGCTGCTGCTCGCCGTGCGGCGCGAAGAGTTGCTGGGCGAGCTGCCCGAGGCGGTCGCCGCCGACCTGGCCGCGACCGACCGGATGCTGGTGGAGCTGATGATCCGGCTGTCGCGACACCTGTGGCAGCGCGGCGACCGCCGCGCCGTCGACGTGATCACCCTGTGCCTGGTCGACCTGCCCACCGCCGTGCTGCTGCGCCGCGAGCGGCTCGCCGATCCCCGTGCGCGGGAATACCTCCGCAGCGCCGTGCGCGCCGTCCTCGCGGTCGGCCCGCCACCCTGACGATCCCCCGGTCCCCTATCCCCTACCCAAAGGACTCACCATGCCCACACTCGACTACCACGACAAGATCGCCGTCCTGGATCTGGGCGGCGACGAAAACCGTTTCTCCCCCGCCGTTATCGAACACGTGGTCGCCCACGTGGACACCGCGCTCGCCGACGGCGCCGCGGGCCTGGTCACCACCGCGAGCGGCAAGTTCTACTCCAACGGCCTGGACCTGGACTGGCTGGCCGAGAACGCCGATCGCGCCGAGTGGTACGTCGGGCAGGTGCAGGCACTGTTCGCGAAGATCCTCACGTTGCCGATGCCCACCGCGGCGGCGCTGCCCGGCCACGCGTTCGGCGCGGGCGCCATGCTCGCCATCGCCCACGACTACCGCGTCATGCGCGCCGACCGCGGCTATTTCTGCTTCCCGGAGGTCGACATACGCATTCCGTTCACCCCTGGCATGGCCGCACTCATCCAAGCCAAGCTCACTCCGAAGACCGCGGTGGCTTCGATGACCACCGGCCGCCGCTTCGGTGGCCTCGACGCCGCGGCCGCCGACATCGTCGACGCCACCGCCGCCGAAGGCGCCGTCACCGACACCGCGCTGGCCCTGCTGGCGCCGCTGGGCGGCAAAGACCCCGGCACCCTCGGCGCGATCAAGAACACCATGTACGCCAAAGCCGTCGCGGCGTTGACCGTCTAGACAGCCGCAGCCCAGCGGCGCCCGTCGGTCGCCACACCGAATCCCTTGCGCGAGAGCGAGTTCGGTAGACGCGAGCGGAAATCCGCTGGACTCGAAAACGATCGAAACGCCCCACTCGCCGCGGTCGGGCACCTACTGTCTGGGGAAGCTGGGTTTCTCCGAACGAGGTGTGCGATGACCGAACCGAATACGTCCTGTGCCGCATTCCAACACAGCGTGGCGATCGATCCGGACGCGGTGGCCGTCCGTTCCATCGGCGGCGCACAGACGCTGACCTGGCGGGAGTACGCCGAGCAGGTCCGCGCGGTCGCGGGCGGGCTGGCCGCCCTCGGCGTCGGCCGCGGCGACACCGTGGCGTTGATGATGGGCAACCGGGTGGAGTTCTATCCGATCGAGGTCGGCGCGCAGCACACCGGCGCCACCTCGTTCTCGGTGTACAACACCCTCTCGCCCGAGCAGCTGAACTATGTGTTCGGCAACGCGGGCAACCGGGTGGTGGTCTGTGAACAGCAGTACGTCGAGCGCATCCGGCGCTCGGGGGCGGCGATCGAAACCATCGTCTGCATCGACGGCACCCCCGGCGGCACGCTGAGCCTGGAGGAGCTGAAGGCCATGAGCCGCCCCGATTTCGACTTCGAGGCCACCTGGCGCGCCGTGCGCCCGGAGGACGTGCTCACCCTCGTCTACACCTCCGGCACCACCGGGAATCCGAAGGGTGTCGAGATCACCCATGCCAATCTGCTGGCCGAAGCGCGGGCGTTCCATGCGGTGCTGCCGGTCGAGTTCGGCGACCGGCAGACCTCCTATCTGCCCTCGGCGCACATGGCCGACCGGTTCTGTTCGCTGTATCTGCAGCAGGTGTACGGCACGCAGATCACCGTGGTGCCCGATCGGTCGCTGCTGCCGGCCGCGCTGGCCGACGTGCACCCGACGATCTGGGGCGCGGTGCCGCGGGTATGGGAGAAGCTGAAGGCGGCCATCGAGTTCTCCGTGGCCAGCGAATCCGACGACGCCACCCGCGCCGCGCTGGAGTGGGCGCTGGATGTGGCGGCCCGCAAGGCCGACGCGCAGCTGCGCGGGGAACCGATCGACGCGCCGCTGGCCGCCGAATGGGCGAAGGCCGACGAGCGGGTGCTGTCCGGATTGCGCGCGAAAATCGGTCTGGACCAGCTGAAGTGGGCGATGTCGGGCGCCGCGCCGATTCCGCCGCAGACACTCGGGTTCTTCTTCGGGATCGGCATCCCGATCTCGGAGATCTGGGGCATGTCCGAGCTCACCTGCGTGGCCAGTGCCTGTTCACCGCAGCAGGCGCGGTTGGGTTCGGTGGGCCGGATGTTGCCCGGGATGCAGTGGCGCATCGCCGAAGACGGTGAATTCCTGGTGCGGGGACCGCTGGTGATGAAGGGGTACCGCAAGGAGCCGCAGAAGACCGCCGAGGCGCTGGACCCCGACGGCTGGCTGCACACCGGCGACATCCTGTCCGTCGACGACGACGGCTACCTGCGGGTGGTCGACCGCAAGAAAGAGCTGATCATCAACTCGGCCGGAAAGAACATGTCCCCGGCCAACATCGAGAACGCGATCAAAGCCGCGACCCCGCTGGTCGGCGCCATCGCCGTGATCGGCGAGGCCCGCCCGTACAACACGGCGCTGATCGTCATCGATGCCGAAACCGCGGCACTGTATGCCACCAAGCATGATCTGCCGGACGCGTCGGCCGCGGCGCTGGCGGCCGACGCCGGTGTGGTCGCCGAGATCGCGCGCGGTGTGGCCGCGGGCAACGCGACGCTGTCGCGGGTCGAGCAGATCAAACGGTTCACCGTGCTGCCGACGTTCTGGGAACCCGGCGGTGACGAGGTGACCTTGACGATGAAGTTGCGGCGCAAGCCGATCGCGGCCAAGTACGCCGAGCAGATCGCGTTGCTCTACGCCGACCAGCCGGGCGAGACTGTGCACCAACCGGAGGGCCAGCAGGCGAGGTTGTAGCGAATCCGCGTGGACGCCTCACAGCGTGAAGGTGAGTCGCTGGGGTCGCAGATAGTCGGACGGATCGTGCATGGTGCGCAGGTCCGGTCGTTGCGCGGCGGGGATGCGGGCCAGTTCGGCGCGCAGCGGCGCGTCGTAGGTGGCGGCGCCGGCGGTGAGGCCGGGCAGCCAGTTGTCGTGATGGCTGGGCACGAACAGCGCCGGGGTCAGCGCCTGGATGTAGGTGCGTGGATCGCGCAGGCCGTTGTTGATCTGGTTGTAGCCCTGCACCGCGCCGATCTGCACGTCGGTGGGCGGCAGCGCGGCGAGGACGTCGAACACGTGCGGGGCGCGCTCGGTGAGCGGGCCTGTGGAGTCGTGCCAGACCAGCGTGCAGCCCGGTACCCGGAACTGGTACAGCAGCACCCCGCCCTCCGGGTCGCGCAGGCGCCCCACTCCTTGCAGTAGGCCGCCGAGCGTCGGCGGATGCGCGAGCATGATCCCGGGCTGCGGGCGGGGGAAGAAGCGCGGGGATCCGTCGATCGGGTCGGGCGGGGTGCGCGCGGAGTGCAGATGCCGCACGATGGTCACCTCGACCGCGCCGACGCTGAAGTCGTCGCGGGTGCCGATCGGTGTGTCCGCGTCGCCGTGCGCGGCGGTCGCGAACGCCGGATCGGTGACCTGCGCGGTGATGGTCGCGCAGTGTTCGGCGGTGCCGTGCACGGTGGCGGCGCTGGCTTGGGCGATGCGGGCGGCGTCACCAGCGTGGTCGAAGTGCCCGTGACCGATGAAGATCGCCGCGGGCGCCAGGTCCACCAGATCCTGCGGTGTCGCCGGGACGTATCCGGTGCTGGTCAGCCGCGGCACCCACGCGTCGAGCAGGAAGACCGAACCGCCGATGGCCATGGCGTAGGTGGTGCAGCCGATCCAGGACAGCACCACCCGATCCGTTCGCGGTGCGCCGGATTCGGTGTCGATGCTGTCGGCGCCGAAGAAGCGGATACGCGCCGCGATCGTGCGCGGATCGGTGGGCTCGGCCGCGGGCTGCAACTGTCCGACCGCGAGCGTCGCCAGTTTGCCGCCGTGCCCGAACAGTCCCAGGCCAGGAATCTTGCACACGCCGGTACCCCATCACGAACACGCCATGTGGGCAAGTGGTCGGCCGGGAGACCAGCGCCGCGCAGGCCTTTTACAGGCGGATGCCCAGCAGAGCGTCGACCGCGGTGGTGATCAAGGCGGGCGCTTCGCTGTCCTGACCGCCGTAGTCGATGGCCTGACGGGCCCAGTTGTCGACCGCGTCGAGCGCTTTGGGGGTGTCCAGGTCGTCGGCCAGATGCTGGCGCAGCCGCGCGACGGTGTCGGTAGCCGACGGGCCCGCCGTGCGGGCGGTGGCGTCGCGCCACAGCCGCAGGCGGTGCTGCGCGTGCTCGAGCAGCGCGTCGGTCCACATCCGGTCCTGGCGGTAGTGCCCGGCCAGCAGCGCCAGCCGGATGGCGGCCGGGTCGACGCCGTCGCGGCGCAACACCGACACCAGCACCAGGTTGCCCCGGGACTTCGACATCTTCTCCCCGTCCAGCCCGATCAGACCGGCGTGCACGTAGTGGCGGGCGAAACGACGACCGGCGATCAGCGACTCGGCGTGCGCGGCGGAGTATTCGTGGTGCGGGTAGATCAGGTCGCTGCCGCCGCCCTGGATGTCGAATTCCGGGCCGAGGCGGTTGACCGCGATCGCCGAACACTCGATGTGCCAGCCGGGCCTGCCCGCGCCGAACGGGGCGGGCCAGGACGGCTCGCCGGGGCGGGCCGCGCGCCACAACAGCGCGTCGATGACGTCGCGTTTGCCCGGACGGTCCGGGTCGCCGCCGCGCTCGGCGAACAGCCGCTCCATCGTGGACCGGTCGTAGCCGGATTCGTAACCGAACTGCTCGGTGGCGTCGGCGCGGAAGTAGATGTCCGGGAATTCGGCGTCGTCGACGACGTAGGCGGCGCCGGAGGCCAGCAGTTTCTGCACGAATTCCACGACCTCGTCGACGGATTCGATCGCGCCGACGTACTCGCGCGGCGGCACGATCCGCAGCGCGGACATGTCCTCGCGGAACAGGTCGGTCTCCGCGGCGCCGAGCTCACGCCAGTCCACCCCGTCGCGTTCGGCGCGTTCGAACAGCGGGTCGTCGACGTCGGTGACGTTCTGCACGTAGTGCACCTCGTGGCCCGCGTCCCGCCACAGCCGGTTGACCAGGTCGAAGGTCAGGTAGGTCGCGGCGTGACCGAGATGGGTGGCGTCGTAGGGGGTGATCCCGCAGACGTACATGGTGGCGGTCGCGCCGGGGGTGACCGGCCGTACCTGTCGGTCGGCGGTGTCGTACAACCGCAACGGCGGTCCTGCTCCAGGGACGGCGGGGACGGCGGTGTCGGACCAGGACTGCATGCTTATGAGGGTAAAGGTGTGGTGGAGATCATCCGTCCCCGCCCTGGCGAAGCCCCCGGCCCGCCCGGTCGGCGGGCCCATCGCGACCTGCGTCTTCCAGCAAATCGTGGGATGTCAATATTTTCGGTTCGGCTGAATCACCTGTCGCGGCGGGTGGGATCGGTGATCGTGTTGCGGGTGATCGCGAACGTCCCGTCCAGATCGGGGATATCGGGATCGGTGTCGGCGAGGGCCACCTGGGTGAATTCGCCGCGCGCCACATCGAACTCGAGTTCGTGATAGGCGACGGTATCGCCCCAGTCCGGGGAAGGCAACGAGATGAAGCGCATGGTGAACCGCCCGGAGTCCACCGAGCCCTCGGTGAGGACGTAGACCCCGAAGTGGTCTTCGCCCGCCGAGCTCAGCCAGTAGACGCCGTTGTCGTAGAGGTGCAGGTCGGTGTCGGGGTAGGGCTTCTTGTCGTAGAGATGCACGTAGTGCAACGCCAGCGTGTAGGTCGGCGCCCCGATGCTGATCTGTACGGTCGGTGCCGCACGGTCTCCGGTCGAGTGGGTCATCGGGTCCTCCTCGTCATCGCGCCGAGCGTTCGAGCTTCAACTGTGCCAGGAATCCGCCCGGTACGGCATCGGCCGCGGTTCAGGGGGCGGCGCGTTCAGAAGGCGGGCCACGGGATGGGGCGTGCGGTGCGCGGCAGCGGCATCACCGGGTCGTCGAGCAGGTGCTGGGCGCGTTCGGCCAGCGCGTCGATCTCGTTGTCGGTGATGTGGTCGCTCAACGCGTCGGCGACCGCGCCCGGCAATTGTTTGGCGAATGCGGTGATGTCGGCGATCAGGTCATCGTTGATGGGTTGACCGGCCCAGCCCCACAGCACGGTGCGCAATTTGTGCTCGGCGTGCAGGCAGATGCCGTGGTCGACGCCGTACACCTGACCGTCCAGGCCTTCCAGCGCGTGCCCGCCCTTGCGGTCGGCGTTGTTCAGCAGCACGTCCAGCACCGCCATACGCTGCAACCGGGGATCGTCGGCGTGGATCAGCGACACCTCGTTGCCGTCCTGGTCCAGTGCGCGCAGCACCTCACGGAATCCGTCGGGCACCGCGCCCGCGGGGCACAGGTCGATCAGGTCCAGCCGGTTGCCGCGGTCGGTGTGGTTGTCCACGCCGTCGACCCAGCGTTGCACCATGCCGGGCCCGAAAGGTCCGTCGCGCAGGATGGTTTCGGGAATCACGCCCCAGCCGATCGCCTCGGAGATCAGATACGACGCCACTTCGCGTCCGGCCAGGGTGCCGTCGGGGAAGTCCCACAGCGGCCGTTCGCCGCGGATCGGTTTGTAGACCACCCGCAGCGGCGGCTGGTCGCTGTCGCCGTCGAGCACATCGCAGACCAGGGTCACGTTGCTGGCGGTGTTCACCCGCCCGATCACCGTCAGCTCGCCGCCGCGGAATCGGTCCCCGGCCTCGGCCACCGAATCACTCCTCTAGTTCGGTCGCGCCGAAGATGTCGCCGCGTTTGTATCCGTTGGTTCGCACGCACATGTGGCCGCGTGCCGACAGCGGCTCGCCGCACAGCGGGCACGGTGGACGGCCCGCGGCGATCACCCGGGTGGAGCGCAGCGCGAATTCGCGGGCCTGGATCGGGGTGAGGAACACCCGCACCGCGTCGGGTCCCTCCTCGGTGTCGTCGAGCACCACCGACTCGTCGACCTCGGTTTCGGTGATCGCCAGCAGTTCGACCACCACCGCGCCCGCGTCGGCGTCCCAGCCGAGGCCCATGGTGCCGACCCGGAACTCGGCGTCGATCGGGGTGACCAGCGGCGCGTTGTCGGTGACGTCCTCGGCCTGCGGCGGCACTTCGGCGCCGAAGCGGCGGGCGACCTCGTCCAGGAGCAGACCCATCCGGTCGGCGAGCACCTTCACCTGCTGCTTCTCCAGCAGCACGCTGACCACGCGCGGTTCCTGCACGGCCTGCAGATAGAACGCGCGATCGCCCGGCTCACCGACGGTCCCGGCGACGAAACGATCGGGGGTGCGGAATACATGGATTGCGCGTGACACATGCACCTCCTGATACGTGACCCTGATCGACTACCCGCGGCGCGGGGATTCCATACAACGACCGTTCGGTTGTCTACAAGGAATCGCGGCGCTCCGCATTCCCATTATCCGCACTTCCGCCGCCACCGAGCTCGCCACCGGGGACAGGACCGGAGCTCGCGGCATCCGGCGCCGCCGAGGCGGCGCCAGGAGGTTGCCCGCCGGTGGCGGCGAGGGCGGACAGATCGGCGCCGGTGTCGTTCATCCGCCACACGTACGGTGCGGTCGGGGTGTAGCGGATGACGCTGATCGAGGCGGGTTCGACCATGATCCGCTGGAAGCCGTCGAGGTGGATGCCGAGGGCGTCGGCGAGCACCGCCTTGATCACGTCGCCGTGCGTGCACGCCACCCACAGTGCGTCGCGGCCGTGTTGCTGCGCCAGCGCGCGGTCGTGGTCGCGGATGGCGGCTACCGCGCGGGACTGGACTTGGGCCAGGCCCTCACCGCCGGGGAACACCGCGCCGGAGGCATGTCGCTGCACGACTTTCCACAGCGGTTCGCTCGGCAGCTCGGCGATCGGGCGGCCGGTCCACTCGCCGTAGTCGACTTCGACGAGCCGATCGTCGAATACCGGCTCCAGCCCGAACTTTTCCGCCAGCGGCGCCACCGTGAGACGGCAGCGCAGCAGTGGGGAATGCACGATCCGTTCGATCGGCAGCCCGGCCAGTCGTTCGGCCACGGCCCTGGCCTGCTCGTCGCCGCGCTCGGTGAGCCCGACGCCGGTGCTGCGGCCGGCGAGCTGGCGGGCGGTGTTCGACGTCGACACACCGTGCCGCAACAGGATCACCGTCATGCGGCCAGCCTAGCGATCATGTCGCCGAGACCGCCCCTCCCGCCAGCAGACCCATGATGGCCAGCCCGAGCACGATGCGGTAGCCGACGAACCAGTAGAACGAATGCCGCGCCACGAAACGCAGCAGCCACGCCACCGACGCGTAGCCGACGACGAACGCCAGCACCGTGGCCACCAGCAGTTGCGGCCCGCTGGCATTGAGCCCCTCACCGGCGGGTTCGAACGCGTCCGGCAGGCTGAACAGGCCCGAAGCGGTCACGGCTGGAATGGCCAGCAGGAACGAAAACCGTACGGCCGCTTCACGCTCCAGCCCCAGGAACAGACCGGCCGTCGATGTCGCGCCCGAGCGCGAGACACCGGGGATCAGCGCAAGGCACTGCGCGAACCCCATCGCCAGACCGTCGCGCGTGGTCAGCTGCTCGATCGGGCGCTCCTTGCGTCCGAAGTGTTCACCGGCGGCGATGATCAGGGCGAAGAAGATCAGCATGAACGCCACCAGCCACAGATTGCGTGCCCCGGTGCGGATTTGATCTTTGAAGACGAACCCCAGCACGCCGATCGGGATGGTGGCGATGATCACATACCAGCCGATGCGGTAGTCGAGGTCGCGCTGGGTCCGCTCGTCGAGAACGCGGGTGCGGTCGGCGGTGAGAACCGGAAGCTTCGTGGTGGGCTGATCGTGCAGGGGGAGTTCCTGCCGCCCGCGCGCGGTCACTCGCTCGCGCAGTCCCGCGAACCAGGCCAACACGATCCGCCAGATGTCCTTGGCGAAGAACACCAGCACCGCGGCCTCGGTGCCCAGCTGGGTGACCGCGGTGAACGAGGCGCCCGCGTCGTCGCCGAAGAAGACCGAGGACACGATGCGCAGATGCGCCGAGGAGGAGACCGGCAGAAACTCCGTGAGCCCCTGCACCAGACCCAGCACCAAGGCCTGCACCCAGGTCATCGACTCACCAACCACGAACCAGCCTCCACTTCCGCCCGAAATCTCTGTTCCCACCCGGGCAAGGGTCCGGCGGTCGGTCGCGCCACTGTGACCACCGCCGCAATCACGCAGCGACAGTACAGTGTCGAGGTCGCCTCGGCATGCCCGGCTGTTGCACCGCCGCCATCGCAACGGTTGCGGCGGTTTCCCGCCGACGGAAGTGCGACCCACTGTGCTGGTGGGCGTCGAGTTGCGTATCCACACTCTAGGCTTGGCGCCGTGACGATTGCGCGGGCGCGGTGATGGAACAGCGGACGGTCGGCCGCAGCGGCCTACGAGTGTCCCGGATAGGACTGGCGACCCACACCTGGGGTGCGCATACCGACACCGACGAAGCGGCAAGGCAGTTGGTGGCGTTCGCCGAGGCGGGTGGCACGCTCGTGGACACCTCCCCCGCCTATGCCGGTGGTGCGGCGCAAAAGATCTTGGCCGAACTGCTCGGCGATCTGGTCTCGCGCGACGATCTGGTGCTCAGCGGCTGCGCGGGTGTCGCGCCGCGGACCACGCCTGCCGCCCCGGTGGGAGCTTCGGTGCCCGCGCCGGACCCGGTGGGCCCGGCCGTGGACACCTCGCGCCGCGCGCTGCTGCGCCAACTCGATCGGACGCTGCTCGAACTGGGCACCGACTACCTCGATATCTGGCATGTCGCCGCCTGGGACCCGGCGACGCCGCTCGAGGAGGTCGCCGCCACCCTCGAATTCGCGGTCCGCTCCGGGCGCGTGCGCTACGCCGGGGTGCGTGGTTTCAACGCCTGGCAGGTCGCCAGCATCGCCGCGGTCGCGCCCGTCAGCGTCGCGCAGACCCCGTACTCGCTGCTGGCCCGGGATACCGAAACCGATTTCATTCCGGCCGCCCAGCATCACGGCGTCGGGCTCATCGCGACCGCGCCGCTGGCCGGGGGCATCCTCACCGGCAAGTATCGCGACGGGGTGCCCGCCGATTCGCGGGGCGCGGACGAGGCGACCGCCGCCGAGATCCGCCACCGGCTCGACGACCGCGCGACCAGGGTGGTCGAGGCGCTGGTGACCGCCGCCGATGGGCTGGCCACCTCGCCGCTGGCCGTCGCGCTGGCCTGGATCCGGGAGCGGCCCGGTATCGCCAGCATGATCGTCGGCGCCCGCGACATCGGGCAGCTCACCGGCGTGCTGGCCGCCGAAACCCTGGAACTGCCGCGCGCGATAGCGGCCGCCCTGGACGACGTCAGTGCACGCGCCGAGTGACAGAGATTAGCCTTGCCTGCATGAGGGAGCGCCAGCGAGCGAACCGACGACACAGCCGAGCACTCATTCGTGCCGGAGCCGAGCGCCAGCCAGGCGCGGGCATGAGCGAGCACAGCGAGCGAACAGTGGACACAGCCGAGCGCTCGTTCGTGCTGGAGCTGAGCGCCAGCGGGACGCGGGTATGTGCGAGCGCAGCGAGCGAATCGTCGATACAGCGCGTGGCGTATGCCGCAGCCGAGCGTCGGCCAGGCGCGGGGACGAGCACTGCAGTGACCGCGGGGCGGCAGGGGAAGCGAGTCCGAGCCGGGTGGCGTGCCGTCCTCGCTCTGCTCGCGGCGGCCCTGCTGGCCGGGTCGGTCGCGTGCGGCGCCGACGGCGCGGCCTCGCACGGCGGGCACGGGCCCGCGACAGCGACCCTCACCGATCTGGACCCGGTGCCGATCGGTCCGGAGCCGACGCCGACGCTGCCGGTGACGGTGCGTTCGTTCGACGGCGGCGAGGTCACCGTCACCGACGCCAGCCGCATCATCGCCGTGGATCGCTACGGCACCCTCGCCCAGATCGTCTACGCGCTCGGGTTGGGGCCCAAGCTGGTGGGGCGCAGTACCTCGGCGGCGTTTCCCGCGGTGCGGGAGGTGCCGAACGTGGCGGGCGGCAACGGGTCGCTGAACGTGGAATCGGTGCTGGCGCTGCGGCCTTCGGTGTTCCTGACCGACACCACCAGCGCCGCGCCCGCGGTGCGGGAGCAGTTGCGCGCGGCCGGTGTGACGGTCGTGTACTTCGATCCGCAGCGCACGATGGACGGGGTGGTGCCGCAGATCGAGGCGGTCGCGGGCGCGCTCGGTGTGCCGGAGCGGGGGCAGGCGCTGGCGCAGCGCACTCGCGACGAGATCGCCGCCGCCAGCGCCGCCGTGCCCGCCCAGGATCCGCCGCTGACCATCGCGTTCCTGTATCTGCGTTCCACGGCCATCACGATGCTCGCTGGGCCTGGGTCGGGCGCGGACGCGTTGATCGCGGCGCTGGGCGCGCGGGACGCGGGCACGGCGGCCGGGCTGAAGGAGCCGTTCACCGCGATCACCAGCGAGGCGATGATCGGCGCCGCGCCGGATGTGCTGCTGGTGATGTCGGACGGGCTGAAGTCCGTCGGCGGGGTCGATGGGCTGCAGAAGGTGCCCGGCATCGCGCAGACCCCGGCTGGGCGGGACCGGCGCGTGGTGGACATGTCCGATGCGGTGCTGTTGAGTTTCGGGCCCAACACCGGCCGGGTGATCGCGGCGCTGAGCGCGGCGGTGTACGGCACCGGGCACGCATGAGCGCTACGACAGCGGCGCGACCGGTTTCTCCCGCGCCGAAGTCACGGAGCCGTTCGCGGGTGCTGCTGGTGTTCGTGGTCGCGGTGGCGGGGTTGGTGGCGCTGGCGGTGGCGTCGGCGGCGATCGGGCAGGTGCCGACCACCCCGGCCGAGGTGGCGGGCAGTGTGCTGCGCCGGATCGGGCTGGAGCTGGGTCCGGTGCCCGCGCATCCCTCCGGGGAGGTGACGTTGTGGCAGGTGCGGTTTCCGCGGGTGGTGCTGGCGATGCTGGTCGGTGCGGCGCTGGCGACCGCGGGTGCGTTGTTGCAGGGGGTGTTCGCCAATCCGCTGGCCGAACCCGGTGTGATCGGGGTGTCGGCGGGCGCCGCGGTCGGGGCGGGCACGGTGATCGTGGTGGGTGGTGCGTTCGTGGCGGCGTGGTCGGTGGCCGCGGCGGCGTTCGTCTCGGGGTTGGCGACCACGCTGCTGGTGTATGTGCTGGCGCGCGCGAATGGACGCACCGAGGTCGTCACGCTGGTGCTCACCGGTGTCGCGATCAACGCGTTCGCGGGCGGGGTGATCGCGCTGCTGCTGTTCGTGGCGTCTCCGGCCGCCCGCGACCAGATCGTGTTCTGGCAGCTGGGGTCACTCAACGGCGCCAGCTGGGAATCGGTGGGCGTGGTCGCGCCGCTGACCGCGGTGGGCGTGGCCGCGGCGGTGCTGCTGGCGCCGCGGCTGGATCTGCTGGCGCTCGGTGAGTCCGCCGCCCGTCATCTCGGCGTCGACGTGGAGCGGCTGCGGCGCAATGTGATCGTCGTCGTCGCGGTACTGGCCACCGCCGGTGTCGCGTTCACCGGCATCATCCTGTTCGTCGGGCTCATCGTCCCGCACCTGGTGCGGATGCTGGTCGGCCCCGCCCACCGCGTCCTCATCCCGCTCAGCGCCATCGTCGGCGCGGTCGTGCTGCTGGCGGCCGATGTCTGCGCCCGCTCCCTGGTCGACAACGCAGACCTGCCGCTGGGCATGCTCACCTCCCTCATCGGCGGCCCCGTCTTCTTCTGGCTGCTGCGCCGCACCCGAGCCCGCTCCGGAGGCTGGGCATGATCCCGGCGGGCTTCGCCGAACGGCACATGGCTGCGGCGAACGTCGACAGACCCTCTTCATGGTGTGCCGCTGGACGGGGATCAGGAGGACCGGGGTGAGGGTGTTGGTGCGGGCGCATGAGATGCCGGAGGCGCCGAAGCCGGGGGCGGTGACGGTGCGGGCGGCGGGGGTGAGTGTGGATCGGCAGGCGCGGCGGGTGCTCGATGGGATCGACTTCGAAGCCGTCGCGGGGCAGGTCGTCGCGCTTGTCGGGCCCAATGGCGCCGGTAAGTCGACGCTGCTGGCGGCGCTGGCCGGGGAGTTGAGCCTCCGCGAAGGCATCGTGGAGCTCGACGGGCAGCCGTTGGCGCACTGGTCGACGCTGGACATGGCGCGGCGGCGAGCGGTGTTGCCGCAGACCCACACCGTCGGCTTCCCGTTCACGGCACGCGAAGTGGTGGCGATGGGCCGCGCGCCCTGGGTGCGCACCGAGCGGCGTGAGCTCGACGACGAACAGATCGCCGCCGCGATGGCCGCCACCGACGTCGAACACCTTGCCGCCCGGGCGTTTCCGACGCTGTCGGGTGGTGAACGCGCCCGGGTCGCGCTGGCGCGGGTGCTGGCCCAGGACACCGCGACGCTGCTGTTGGACGAGCCGACCGCGGCGCTGGATCTCGGTCATCAAGAAGCGGTGCTGCGGTTGGCCACCGATCGCGCCGCGGCGGGCGCGGCGGTGGTGGTGGTCCTGCACGACCTGGGGATCGCCGCCGCCTACGCCGACCGCGTCGCGGTGCTGGAATCCGGCCGCATCGCCGCCGACGGCCCGCCCCGCGAGGTGCTCACCACCGATCTGCTCAGTCGCGTCTACCAGCATCCGGTGGAAGTTTTCGACCACCCGGTCACCGGTGCTCAACTGGTGCTGCCGGTGCGTCGCTGACGGCGTCGCCGCCGTGCCGATGGCCGACGCCGGGATAGCCACCTGCCCCGTTCTGCGGCGTCCGGGGCGCGTGGCGGTAGCGGCCACGCCGGGCGTTGGTCGGCCGGACGTGGCGTGCACCGCCGAGGGCGGACACCGGACGGCAAGTCCGCGGCCCTAGCGCCAGATCAGTTTGAGTACCGCGGGGGTCAGCAGCATGCGGATCACGGTGGCGTCCAGGATCAGCGCCGCGATCATGCCGTAGGCGATGTATTTCATCAGCACCAGATCGGAGAACCCGAACGCGCCGGTGACCACGATGAGGATGGCGGCGGCGGAGGTGATCACGCCGCCGGTGTGGGCGATGCCGTAGCGGATCGCCTCCGGTGCGCACGAGCCCGCGGCGCGCGCCTCCGAGACCCGCGACAGCAGGAAGACCTCGTAGTCGGTGGACAGTCCGAACACCACCGTCACGATCAACGCCAGGACCGCGAACATCAATGGTCCCGGTGTGAAGTCGAGCAGGCCCGCGCCGTGGCCTTCGACGAACACCCAGGTCAGCACGCCGAGGGTGGAGACGAGGCTGAGCGCGCTCATCGCGACGGCCTTCACCGCGAGCACGATCGAACCGAACGCGGCGTACATCAGCGCCAGCGCCGCGGCCGCCAGGATCGCCAGCAGCATCGGCAGGCCGTCGAGCAGACCGTTGATGCTGTCGCGCTCGAGCGCGGGCACTCCGGCGACCATCACCCGCACCCCGGGCGGCTCTGGGATGGCGCGCAACGCGGCGATCACCCGGTCGGCGTCGCGTTTGTCGGCCAGTCCGGCGGCGAGGACGTTGATGCCGTCCTTGGTCGCCGCGGCGGGCTCGAAGCGCCCGGTCAAGCCGGGAATCTGGCTGGCGGCGTAGCGGATGTCGCTCAGTTGCCGCGGGTCGGCGCCGACCACGACGAGTTTCAGCGGTTCGGTGCGGAAGCTGGGGAACAACTCGTCGAAACGTTCCTGCGCCACCCGCGCCGGATTGTCGTGCGCGAGATAGCGTTCGCTGAGTCCGCCGAACTCGATGTGCCGCAGCGGGATGCTCAGCGCGAGCAGTGCCAGCACGATCGGCACGGCCACCGCCAGCGGACGGCGCATCGCCCACACCGCCAGCCGGGAGAAGAATCCGCCGTCGATCTGCGCTTCGGTTTTGCTGCGGGAGAATCGTTTCCAGCCCAGGAAGTCGATGCGGTGCCCGACGATGCTCAATGCGGCGGGCAGCGCGGTCACCGACAGCACTGCCGCCAGCAGCACCGAGCTGATGCCGCCCAGCGGCACCGAGCGCAGGACCCCGTTGGGGAAAATGAACAGCGCGCCGAGGCTGATGGCGATGATGGCCGCCGAGAACAGCACCGTGCGTCCGGCGGTCGCGACGGTGCGGGCGGTGGCTTCTTCCACGTCGTGGCCCGCGGCCAGTTCCTCTCGGAACCGGGTGACGGTGAACAACCCGTAGTCGATCGCCAATCCCAGGCTGACCAGTGTCATGACGGCGGAGGCGAAGACGTTGACGTCGATGTGGTCGGTGAGCAGCCGCAGCCCGCCTTGGGTGCCCAGGATCGTCATGCCGCCGATGAGTACCGGCAGCAGTGCCCCGATCACGCCGCCGAATACGAAGTACAGGCCGATCGCCACGATCGGCAGGGCGATCATTTCGGCGCGTCTGATGTCGCGTTGCATGCCGGTGTTGATGCCTTCGACGATCGGCTGCAACCCGGCCAGCTGCACCGTGGTGCCGCCCGGCCCGCCGCCGGCGCGTCCGGCGCCGAGATGGTCTTCGATGGCGGCGTAGTTCTCCACGGTGGCGGTGCCGGAGCCGCGTAATCCGACGCTGGCGAAGGCGTGGGTGCGGGTGGCGTCGGTGGCCTGCGCGGCGAACGGGCTGTCCCAATAGCTGTCGATCTTCAGGATGCGATCGGGGTAGGCGGCCAGCAGCGCGGCCAGTTGTGCGGTGACCGGGCCGCGGACGGCGGGGTCGTCGACGGTGGCGCCCGCGGGGGCGGTGTAGAGCAGGATCAGGTCGCTGTCGGTGTCGCGGCCGAAGGTGCGGTCGGCCAGTTCGGCGGCGGCGACCGATTCGCTGCTGTCGTCGAACCAGCCCTCCTGGGTCAACCGGCCGGACAGGTCGCGGCCGTACCAGCCCGACACCAGGACGAACAGCAGGAAGACGGCCAGCACGAGGAAGCGGTTGCGGTGGACGAACCGTCCCCACCGCAGCGATCCCGGCCTGCGCATCGAGTCGGGGCCCGGTTCAGCCGCAGGCCGGTGTGCGGTAGTCGGCCGAGCGCAGGATGCCGCACAGGTCGGTGCGCGAGATCCGCCACTTGCCGTCGATCAGCACGAAGTGCACCACGGTGGTGCGCACGGCGGTGCCGGTGCCGTCCTTGTCCAGCCGCATGGTGGCGGTCAGGGTGCCGTCGTGGTTGTCGAACACCGGGTCGGTGACGCCGTAGACGGCGCGCGGATTGTCCTGCAGCGCCCGGTACATGTCGGGGATGGCCTGGCGGAAGGCGTCGCCGTCTTCGATGAGGGCGGTGCGTTCGCTGTCGGGCAGGGCCGGGTCCAGCGCCCGCTTGATCTGGGCATCCAGGTCGGCGGCGGTCGGCAATGGCGGGTGGGCGGCGCTGGAGGAGGCGGCGATCGAGGACGACAGCGACGCGTTCGCCGACGAGCGGGCGGCCGCGACGGCGTCGTCGTCGGGCCCGCTGTCGCAGCCGGTGATCGGCGCCGCCAGCAGCAGGCCCGCAGCGGCGAGGGCGGTGCGGGCGAGTCGTGTGTGGGTCATCACGTCCTACATACCGTCGATGACGGAGCTGATCCGTCCCAGCAGGGCCCGCACGGTCGTGACGTCGCGGTCGGCGGCGGCCTCGATCGTCGCGGCGTCGGGGATCATATCCCGCACCAGGGCCACGACACTGCGCTCGTCGTCGAGGTCGATGTCGGTGACGGTGGCTTCGGCGACCGCGAGGACGTCTTCCGGGCCGGGTACGGCGCTGTCGAGGTCGCGGCGGTAGATCTCCAGCGTGAGGGTCGCGCGGACGGTCCGGAACGCGAAGGGGTGGCCGTCGGCGGTGGTGCCGAACCCGTGCGCGTACGGGCCGACGGTGATGTCATCGACGACAAATCCCGACGGATGGTCGGCTTTCAACCGGAATCTCCCTGAATCGGACAGCGTGTGGACTCCACCGTAACTCCGATCACCGACATCGTGCTCGCGCCGACACCCCGGTCGGTCGGTTCAGTGCGTCATCATGGTCAGATGGTGAGGTTGCGGAAGATTCGTCGGTAGTTAGGAGCTCGGTGCATGCGCCCTCGCGGCTCGATCCTCTCGGCACTCGCGGGTGTGGCGGTGCCGGTGCTGCTGGCCGGATGCTCCTCCGGCCCCGGCGGCGCGGACCTGCCGAGTCGGGATCCGGCCACCGCGGCGGTCGCGCCCGCGGTGACCACACCGCCGGCGGGCCGGGTGCTGCCCACCGGTCCGGTCGCCGCGCTGGAAGCCGATCCCGGCACCGGGCTGCTTGCCGTGCTCGACGGCACCGCCCTCACCGTCGTCGACCCCGGCGCCGCCCAGCCCGTAGTGCGCACCGTGACGCTGCCGGATCGCGCGAGCAGTCTCGCGCCGGGCAGGCCGGGTGAGATGCTGGCGGCCGCGCCGGGGCGGGTGCTGCGGGTGGATCTGGCCGGTGGCGCGGTCGGCGCGGTCGCCGTCGACGGCGACGCGCGGTCGGTGCTCGCGCGCCCGGACGGCGGGCTGCTGGTCGGTACCGCCGATGGCCGGGTGCTGGAGGTGGCGCCGGGTGGTGCGGTGACCGGGACGGTGTCCGGGCTGGTGTCGGCAGACGAGCTCGCCGAGGCCGACGGCAAAGTGACTGTGCTCGACCGTCACCAAACCGCGATCTTCGAGCTCGACTTGGGCCGCGACCGGTTCGGGCTGGCGTTGCGGGCCGGCGATGGCGCCACGCGGATGATCGGTGACGCGCGCGGCCGGTTCGTGGTCACCGACACCGCCGGTGGGGAACTGCTGGTCTACACTGCGGGACCGCTCGTGCTGCGTCAGCGTTTCCCGGTAGGATCTTCGCCTTACGCGATTGCCTACGATCAGCGGTCCGACACCGTGTGGGTGACGTGCACGCAGCGCAACGAGGTCGTCGGGTTCGACCTGTCGACAGGTATACCGAAGGAAGTGGGACGTTACGCCACCGTCCGGCAACCGAACTCGGTGACCATCGAGCAACACACCGGGGACTTGTTCGTGGGATCCGCGACCGGCGACGGTCTGCAGCGGATCGGTGCGGACGATCGGAAGAGAGGGCACTGATGGCTCGGACATCGCGCGCGGGTGACGATTCCGCGACATCCCCTGATCCGGCAGCACACCGGCGGCGCGGGCGCGCGTTGCCCGCGGGCTGGGAGACCACCAGCGACGACTACGAGTACGTGCCGCTGCGACTGCCGCCGGATGTCACGCGGGTGACCGCGTCCATGCGGCTGGCGATCCAGGCCGAGTTCGGCGGCTGGGAGCTCTCGCGGGTGCGGGCCTACACCGACGGCAGCAGGCGGGTCCTGCTGCGGCGGCGAAAATCCGCACTACTACCCCAGCCCGAACCCGGAATGTGAGCCGATGTACGCCCTGCTACTCCGACTGATGTTCCTGGTCGCGCCGGAACGCATCCACCACTTCGTCTTCGCTGTCATGCGGTTGGCCGCCTGGTGCGCGCCCGTGCGCTGGGCGATGAGCAAGATTCTCGTCATCGATGACCCGATTCTGCGCACCACCGCGTTCGGGGTCGAATTCCCCGCGCCGCTGGGTTTGGCCGCCGGGTTCGACAAGAACGCCGACGGTGTCGACGCCTGGGCCCCGCTCGGGTTCGGTTTCGCCGAGATCGGCACCGTCACCGCCCAGCCGCAGCCGGGCAATCCCGCACCGCGACTGTTCCGGCTGCCCGCCGACCGGGCGCTGATCAACCGGATGGGTTTCAACAACCACGGCGCCGCCGCCGCGGCCGAACGGCTGCGCGGGCGCCGCGGCGGCGTGCCGATCGGGGCGAACATCGGCAAGACGAAGATCGTCGAACCGGACGCCGCGGCCGCCGACTACGCCACCAGCGCCGCGCTGCTGGGCCCGCTGGCCGATTTCGTCGTGGTCAACGTCAGCTCCCCCAACACCCCCGGCCTGCGGGATCTGCAGGCGGTGGAATCGCTGCGTCCGCTGTTGCGGGCGGTGCTGGACAGCGTGCGGGTGCCGGTGCTGGTGAAGATCGCTCCGGATTTGTCCGACGAGGACATCGACGCGGTCGCCGACCTGGCCGTGGAACTGGGTTTGGCGGGCATCGTGGCCACCAACACCACCATTCGTCGCGACGGTCTGCGCACCGATCCGGACGAGGTGGCCGCCATGGGCGCGGGCGGCCTGTCGGGGCCGCCGGTCGCGGATCGCTCGCTCGAGGTGCTGCGCCGGTTGTACCGGCGGGTCGGTGACCGGCTGGTGCTGATCTCGGTCGGCGGCATCGAAACGGTCGACCAGGCGTGGGAACGCATTCTCGCCGGTGCGACGCTGTTGCAGGGTTATACCGGCTTCATCTACGGCGGCCCGTTCTGGATGCGCAGGATCCATCGCGGTCTGGCGCAGCGGTTGCGTGCCGGCGGGTACCGCAGCATCGGCGAGGCCGTGGGCGCGGAGCACAAAGCGCACGCGTGAGCTCCGGCGCCGGTCAGTGGTGGACGGGCGGGGGTTCGATCGTCTGCGTGAGCAATCGGCGGCCGCATGTGCCGGGCCCCGGCGGCGTCGGGTCCCCTTTGGGTCGCAACTCTTTCTCCAAGCGGGCCGCCATCCGCTTGGCCAGCAGGATCACCGCGTGCTCGCGCAGGATGCCCAGTTCGTCGGCGTAGACGTCGACGCGGGCCTGGGTCATCCGGTCGTGCACCATCCGCGGGTCGCTGAGCAGTTCGTCCAAGCGCATGCCCGCCAGCGCCTGAGCGCGGGTCAGCCGTCGGTCCGGCAGCCAGCTCAAGCGCCAGCCATCGGTGTCGGTGTCCCGATAGGCGGCTTCGGGGGTTATGTCGCTGGTCATCGTCCATTCGGTGGTGTGAATGGTCATCGTTGTCTCCGGTGCGACAGGTGGAGTGAGGCCGTCTCCAGGGTGCTGAGTTCGATGATCACGAATGCCTCCAGTCGTGCATCCGCTGGTACAGCGCGGTGGAGGTGCGCTGCGCCGTGAGTGGTGCGGTGTCGGCGGGCGCGGCATGACGCACCCGGCCCGGTGGCGCCGGGCGGCCGGATATGGCGCTCGGCGGAGAAGGGGATCGGACGCGCCGGTGGATGGACCGGCATATCCGCGGTGTCGGGTTCTTCGTGGCAAGTTTGCTCGCCCGTTCGGCGAGGTGCGTCGTCAGGGGTGTCGTGCCCGAGGAAGGAATGCCGCGCGGCGGCGGTGTCGACAGTGAGTCCGGCCCCGGTCGGGGTGTGGTCGGCTGGGAAGCCCGTTCGCGCTGACACGTGACAGGTGATGACCACGGTGCGGCGTTGCGGGGATCTCGGACGGCTCCTTTAGTCCACCACCGGCTCGGGCAGCGGGTCGGTATCCGTTCCGGTGAGGCGGCGTTGCCGCCGAATATGCTGTATACGGAGCATGGTGCTCATCACCAGCCCTCCCGTGCCTGGTGGTGCGATTGAGGTCGCCACATCCAGTGTGACATTTGCCGTTCCTCAAGCGCAATTGCCGTTGTACTTTGGTAATTGCCATTTCATTCGGTGGCTAAACCCGATTCGCGTGGCCTATGTGCGCACGATCGCTGCGGTGTCACGCCGATCAAGGAGGGGTGGATCGCCATGGTCCCGCAGGATTCGGGAATGGTTGCCGTTCGCAATATCCTCACCCGGCTGTGCAAGCGGTCGGGCCTGAGCTCGGATCGGTTGCGCAGCACAGAAATCGACGTACTGCCGCTGCTGGATCTGCTCGCCGTGCGCCAGTACGCCCGCCGCGCCGGTATCGACCGGGAAGAGGCGGTGCTGCCGCTGGTGCGCGACCTCGCTCGGCGATTGGAGCCCACCAACCGACTCATCGTGGACGCGGAACTGTCGTTGGGGCTGCTGCGGGAGAATCCCCCCGCCGGAATCTATCCCGGCCGCCTCTATGGGGCAGACCTGGGCGAGCGGCGCGAGTACCTCGTCGACCGCTGGGCGCAGCTGCACGAAGCCCTTGGCGCGCAACCGATTCCTGCCACACTGACGGTGCGGTCGCTGCGCGGGACGCCCGAGCGCCGTGCGTTCACCGAACTGGCCGCGCGACTGGCCACGGCCTCGGTGTTCGACGGCGCGCACGTCGTGGACATCGGCGGCTCCTCGGAAACCGCTGCGGGCAAATCGGATTCGGCGGATTCCCGCGGCGTGGTGACCGTCATCGGCGACGCGGTCATCGACCACATCTATGTGGTCGACGAAATCCCCCGTCCCGGCGGCAGCGCTCGCGGCAGCTATCAGGAGCACCCCGGCGGCAAGGGACTCACCCGCGCCGTCGCCGCCGCCCGGCTCGGCCTGCGAGTGCGGCTGATCTCGGCGGTCGGCGACGACGACGCGGGCAGCCGCACCCTGGAATACCTGCGCAGCGAACGCGTCGACACCGAACTGGTCAAAGTCGTGCCCTACGCGCCGACCCCGGTCACGGCGGTGATCGTGGCCGGTACCGGTGTGGCCAGCCGGGTCGGCTGCAAAGACGAGCGAATCCGGTTGAGCGCCCAGGACGTGCGCAGCGACGCGGTCCGCTCGGCGATCGCCACCTCCGACGCGGTGCTGCTGACCTTCGAACAACCCACCGGGGTGCTCGAGCAGATCATGGCGCAGCTGCGGCAGCTGCCGGCCAGGCCGCTGGTGGTCGTGCATCCGGCGCCGCGGCTGGATCGCCCGCAGTACCTGTATCAGCATCTCGGCGTGGTGGATTACCTGATCGGTGGTGACGCGGACCTGAAGGCACTGGCGATGGCGCCCGACGGTGCGACCGCATGCGGGGAGCACACCGCGACCCGTTTGCGTGCGCTCGGCGTGGGGACGGTGTGCGCGATCCGGGATTTCCGCTGCGCGGTGTGGTCGGAGCAGGTCAGTGACCGATTTCAGCCGTTCCCGACGGCGCTGGAGGACTCGGTCGGCGCTCACGCCGCCTTCTCCGCCGCCCTGGTCTCTCGTCTCCTCGCTTCGCGCCGCCCCGCCGCGCCCGACGACTACGTCTGGGCCACCGCCGCGATGGTGGCGACGCAATCGATGGGGGACGTTCCCGGAGCGATGCCACTGGTGAGTGAGATCGAACGGATCTTCCAGCTCGCTGCGCCGCGGCACTGACTCGAGGCCGGATTCATGTAAGGGCTGCCACAGTCGCCGCATCTGGCTACCATGAGTGAGCCGCGCCACATGCGGGCGCGCCGACTCGCGAGAGACCGACGGTGCCAGCGCCGCATTCCGTCAGCATTCGAGTCGCGGACCGGGCGTCGGCGGACACCGGATTCGGTCCACGCCAGAGATAGCGGGAACAGGGATATGACGACAGCAGATATCGGATACGCACACGAATCGGGCAAAACGGTCTACACCGTGCCCGCGGCATTCCAGGAGACCGCCCGACTACGGCCCGACCAGATCGCCCTACGCAAAGTGGGTGGCACCCAGGAATACACCTGGCGCGACTACGCCGAACGTGTGCGATCCATCGCGGCGGGCCTGGCCGGACTCGGTGTAGCGCGCGGCGACACCGTCGGCATCATGCTCACCAACCGTCCCGAGTTCAACCTGGTCGACACCGCGGCACTGCACCTGGGCGCCACCCCGTTCTCGATCTACAACACCAGCTCCCCCGAGCAGATCACCCACCTGTTCACCAACGCGGGCAACAAGGTGGTGGTGACCGAGCAGGTCTTCCTGGACCGCATCACCGCCGCCGGTGTGCCGATCGAGCACATCATCGTGGTCGACGGACCCGCCGAGGGCGCCATCACCCTCGAACAGGTCGAGGCCGCACCCGCCGCGGACTTCGATTTCGACGCCGCCTGGCAGGCCGTGCGAGCCGACGACCCGGCCACCCTGATCTACACCTCCGGCACCACCGGCCCGTCCAAAGGCGTGGAGATCACCCACCGCAACGTGCTCGCCCAGATCATCGCGCTGGTCAACGGCCCGCTGCCGGCCGGCTTGGACGACCGGGCAGTGTCCTACTTGCCCGCCGCGCACGTCGCCGACCGCATCTCCGCTCACGCGATGAACCTGCTCACCGGCATTCAGATCACTACCGTGCCCGACCCGCGCGAGGTCGCCGCCGCACTGCCCGACGCGCGCCCGACCGTCTTCTTCGGGGTACCTCGGGTGTGGCAGAAGATCAAGGCGGGCGTGGAGAGCAGACTTGCCGCCGAACCGAGCCCGGTCAAGAAAGCATTGGCCAACTGGGCGATCAGCACCGGCATCGCCGCCGCGCGGGCCGATCTCGCCGGCCGGAGCGGCGGTCCCCTGCTGGCTGCACAGCACAGGATCGCCGAAGCCCTGGTGCTGTCCAAACTGCGTCACGCGCTCGGGTTGGATCAGCTGATGGGCGCCTACTCCGGCGCGGCGCCGATTCCGCCGGAGACCCTGGAGTACTTCCTCGGCCTCGGCTTCACCGTCTGCGAGGTGTGGGGGATGTCGGAGACCACCGGCGTGGGCACCTTCACCGAGCTGGACAAGCCGCGGCCCGGTTCGGTCGGGCGTCCGGTGGACGGCATGGAACTGCGGCTGGACGCCGACGGCGAGGTCCTGGTGCGCGGTCCGATCGTCACCCACGGCTACCGCAATATGCCGGACAAGACCGCCGAAGCCATCGACGCCGACGGCTGGCTGCACACCGGCGACATCGGCACGATCGACGCCGACGGCTACCTGCGCATCGTGGACCGCAAGAAGGAGCTGATCATCAACGAGGCGGGCAAGAACATCGCGCCCTCCAACATCGAGAACGCCGTCAAGGCCGCCTCCTCGCTGATCGGCCAGGCCGTCGCGATCGGCGACGCCAAGCCCTACATCGCCGCCCTGATCGTGCTGGATCCCGACGTCGCCGCCATCCGCGCCAAGGAACTCGACGCCACGGGCGAGGACATCGCCACCCTGGCCACCCGCCGCGAGATCGTCGACGAGGTGCTGGCCGCGGTGCAGGCGGGCAACGCCAAGCTCTCGCGGGTGGAGCAGATCAAGCGGTTCATCATCCTCGGCGCCGTCTGGGAGCCCGGCGGCGAGGAGTTGACCCCGAAGATGTCGCTCAAGCGTGTCCCGATCGCGACCAAGTACCAGGCCGAGATCGAGGCGCTGTATGCCGAGGAGCCTTCCGACCGGGTCGTCAATGTGAAGTAGGTTTCCACCGCGAGTGCTGCGGCTCTGGACATTCCGTTCAGGGCCACAGTCGTATCACCCCGTGCCGGTGTCTCGCCCGGCACGACCGCGCCACGGTACTGCACCTCGGCGGCGGGCTGGACTGCCGAGCCTTCCAGCTGGACCCCTGCCCGCAAGTCGAGTGGTATGACGTCGACTACCCCGATGTGATCACGCTGCGGCTACAAGGTGATGGGAAAGGTGATGTCGCTGATTCCGTCTGTCCGGATGATCGCGCAGTACCACCGCTACGCCTTCTGAACGCGCCCCGCGAGCGAGGCCGCGGCACTACAGCTGCTCCACCGCGAAGCCGACGAGGAGAACACTGAATCCCCCGATCTCGCCGATGATCAGGGCGGCCAGGACGAAACGCATCGAGGGTGGCGGGTTGCGCATTTGATTGTCGGTCTCACGCTGCAACCCGAGCCGGATGTAGTTCGCGATAGTCACCACGAACAGCAAGACGATCACCGCAGCCGCACCGAAGTTCACCGCGGACGGCCAGCCAGACAGTTCGACGAACACCGCGATCAAGCCGGTCGCGAATGCATACAGCAACGCCGCTCGGTGAGCGATATCGACGTACGGGTGTGCCAAGCCGTCCGGCGAGGTAGTCATCGCCTGCCACTTCCACACACCGAGAACCAGCGCCCACAGGAAGATGAGCCCAGCAAAGAACAGCACCCAGGCGGTACCCGTGTGAACAACCACCGTCATCCCTTACCAGTCCAGCACGTACCCTCTTTGGTCCGCCGTCAAGCGGCAGCGTACCTCCTCCGGCTGGCAAGCGCGCGGCAACAACCAACCGCCACGGTGTCATTCACTGATCCGCCGTAGCTCCCACGGAGTCGAACCGCGCGAATTTACATCTCGGTCTGCTCGACCGACTCTGGGCACCAGGCCGCCGAAGATCATGGGGGCGGAACGGCGATCACCGAGCTGCGGTGCCTGGGAGCCCGGTATCAGCGGGCCTCGAAATGGGCTGCGGGTTGGAACAGTTCGACGACGTTGCCCGCTGGGTCTTGCACCAGGGCTTGCTGCCCGCCGGGACCGCTGATGATGTCGTTGCGGAAGCCGACACCGGCCGCTTTCAGTCGTTCGACTTCAGCGGCGATGTCGTCGACGATGAGGTGGATTCGGTTCCAGCCGCCCGGTTGCGGGACAGCGCCGTCGGACATGGGACGGCCGGCAGAGCTCGTGGGCCCGGCCAGCAGCAGCCGCAGCGGGCCTCGGGTGACGTCGGCGAAAGCGGGACTGTAGTTGTTGGCGACGGTGAAGCCGAGATGGGTGGTGTAGAAATCGACGGCCGCGGCGACGTCGTCGACGAGGTAACGGACACTGGCCAGTTCAGTTGCGGTGTTCGACATGATCGGCACTCCTGGTGAGGGTTGTGGATGTGAGCAGGGACAGCAGGTCTCTGCTGCGGACGTCGATTTCTTCCGCGACGCGGCAGAACTCGGGATAACTCGCCTCGTCGTCGGGCGCGGCAGCGGCCGGATCGGGCAGGCTCCAGTGCACGGTGGTGGCCGGACCGTGATCGCGAGGGAGTTCCCGGACCTTGTCGCACAAGGTGATCACATAATCGAAGCGGCGGCCAGCGACCTCCGGCAGTGCTGTGGTGCGGTGTGCGCTGAGGTCGATGTCGTAGCGCTCGCGCATCACCCGCACCGTGTTCGGGTGCAGCGCGGGTTTGGGATGGCTGCCCGCGCTGGCCACCTCGACCCGGCCGCCACTGCGGCGGCGCAGCAACGCTTCGGCCATGGGTGACCGCGCGCTGTTGCCGGTGCACAGGAACAACACCGCCCCACCGACCGGATCGGGAGAGGTCGCGGCGGTGGGGGCCAGCCCTGGGTGTAGCGCGGCCGCGGCCTCGGCGAACGCTGTCCCGCACCGGGTGAGATCGAGGTGGTAGTAGCTGTCGCGGCCGTCGAAAGTGCTGCGGCGCATCGTGACCAGCCCGGCTGAGCGCAGCAGTCGCAGATGGTAGGAGACCAGGTTTTGCGGCTCACCGACCGCGGCGACCAGTTCCCGCACCCGGCGGTCGCTGGCCGCCAGTTCGGTCATCAACGCCCACCGCAGGGGGTGTGCGGCCATCCGCATCAGCAGCGGAACGGGCACCCGGTCACTCGCCATGTACCGAAAATACATCAAACTGACTTGATGTAATAGATTCGGGTCATCGAGGTCGATTGTCGCGAACCTGATGTCGTGGAAGACGTCGCCATCGATGCAGGCGAAGGCCCAAAGTCGATGTACTCGCGAGAAACACTGTGGCCCTGAGCATTCCGCTCAGGGCCACAGGTCTGCGATGGGAACCTACTTCTGCTCGTAGGTGCCGATGAGGGTGGCGCGGGCCAACGTGTGGGAGAACAGGTTGAAACCCAGGTAGGCCGGGGTGGCGTTTTCGTCGATGCCGAGGCTTTCGACGTCGACGGCGTGGACGACGATGAAGTACCGGTGGGGGCCGTGGCCGGGCGGCGGGGCGGCGCCGACGAAGCCGTGGAAGCCGCCGTCGTTGCGGAGGGTGATCGCGCCGGTGGGGAGGGCGCCGCCTTCCTCGCCGCTGCCCGCGCCGCTGGGCAGGGAGGTCACGGTGCCGGGGATGTCGGCGACGGCCCAGTGCCAGAAGCCGGAGGCGGTGGGCGCGTCGGGGTCGTACACGGTGACCGCGAAGCTCTTGGTTTCCGCCGGGAAGCCCGACCAGGACAGCTGCGGGGAGATGTCCTTGCCGCCCGCGCCGAAGACGCCGCTGACCTGGTCATTGTTCAACGGCTGGCCGTCGGTCACGTCGGTGGAGGTGAGGGTGAACGACGGCACCTGGGGCAGCGCGTCGTAGGGGTTGTAGGTCATGGAACCTCTTTTCCGGATCGGTTCAGCTGTGTAGGAGGAAGTGTTCCAGCACGCGGGTGCCGAATTCGAGGGCCTGGACCGGCACCCGCTCGTCGACGCCGTGGAACAGGGCGGAGAAGTCCAGTTCCGGCGGCAGCTGCAGCGGGGCGAAACCGAAGCAGCGAATTCCCAAGCGGGCGAATGCTTTCGCGTCCGTGCCGCCGGAGAGCATGTAGGGCACCGTGCGGCCCCGCGGATCGTGGGCGAGCACGGCGTTGTTCATCGCGTCGACCAGATCGCCGTCGAAAGTCGTCTCGTAGGAGTCGAGTTTGGTGATCCACTCGCGTTCGACGTCGGGGCCGATCAGCTCGTCCACCTCCCGTTCGAACGCCGCCTGCCGCCCGGGGACCACGCGGCAGTCCACCACCGCCTCGGCGGTCTGCGGGATCACGTTGGCTTTGTACCCGGCCTGCAACATGGTCGGATTCGCGGTGTCGCGCAGCGTCGCGCCGATGATGCGGGAGATGGTGCCCAGCTTCGCCAGCTGGCCTTCGATATCGGGGCTGGACGGGTCGAACTGGAGACCGGTCTCTTCGGCGACGGCGGCCAGGAACTCGGCCACCGAATCCGAAAGCACCAGGGGGAAGGTGTGTTTGCCCAGCCGCGCCACCGCGTCGGCGAGGATGGTCACCGCGTTGTCCTCGTGCAGGAACGAGCCGTGACCCGCCCGGGCCTTGGCGCGCAAGCGCATCCAGCCGAGACCCTTCTCGGCGGTCTCCACCAGATACAGCCTGCGTTCGGTGCCGTCGGGACGCGGGACGGTCAGCGAGAATCCGCCGACCTCCCCCACCGCCTCGGTGACGCCGTCGAACAGGTCGGGCCGGTTGTCCACCAGCCACTGCGAGCCCCACTTGCCGCCGTTCTCCTCGTCGGCGAGAAAGGCGAAGACCAGATCGCGCGGCGGCACCGTCCCCTCGAGCTTGAACTGGCGGGCCACCGCCAGCGTCATGCCGACCATGTCCTTCATGTCGATCGCGCCGCGACCCCACACGTAGCCGTCGCGGACCGCGCCGGAGAACGGGTGCACACTCCAGTCGGCGGCCTCGGCGGGCACCACATCCAGGTGCCCGTGGATCATCAGCGCGCCACGACTGCGATCCGCGCCTTCCAGCCGCGCGAAGACATTGCCGCGTCCCTGGGCGCCGGACTCGACATACTCGGTGACATATCCCGCCTGGTGCAGTTGGTCGGCCACCCACTGCGCACACTCGCGCTCCCCCTTGGTGGTGGCCAGGTCGCCGGTGTTGGAGGTGTCGAAGCGGATCAGCGTGCTGACCAGCTCCACCACTTCCGACACCGCGCGGGTGGTTCGGTGCGGATCGATTCCTTCGCCAGTTGCGGACACGCTCCCTTTCCTACCACCCGGACGGCGAGGCGATCGCGCGGCCGGGTGGTCGCGTCGGGTCGTCGAGTCCGCACGGTGCGGGATCGTGCCCGACAGGGTTGCGATCAGGGTGGTCGCAACTCACGCGCTGCCGCGGTCCACTTCCTCGGGGAAAACCACCCGCACGAACGCCCAGAAGCGGAACACCATGCCCAACGCGGTGCCGATCAGCTGCGCGGCGACGAAATCGGCCAGGTTCTGCGTGAACCGGGAGACCTCGGGCACCTCGAGGTGCAGCACATACCGCGACACCCACAGCGGTGCGGTGTTGATCGCGACGGCCAGGAAACTGACCAGGTAGAACAGCGCTGCCTCGTGATGCCCGCGCCGTCCGCCGCGGGCGTCGAAGGACCACTGCTTGTTCAGCACATACGACAGCGTGATCGCCGCGAGCACCGCGAGGACTTTCGCCGTGACCGGATGCGCCTCGAGCACAGTGCTCTTCAATGTCAGGAAGACCGCGGTGTCCAGCGTGAACGCGGCGACGCCGACGGAAGCGAATCGGATGAGTTCTCGACGCCGTGCCTCGCCCCCCAGCGCGGACGTCACCCGAGTGAAAATCGGGCGTTCGGAAAATAGCACAGGTAAAGTTTCCGGCACATATCCCGACCCCACAACAAGATCGGCGGATTCACCACACCACATATTCCGGGCAGGTGGATCACAGCAGGCGAGAAGGCAGCGTGAAGAAGTCCAAGCGGCGCACCCGTCACCAGCAAGAGCGCGACACACCGGTGCTGGCCGCCGAGCCCATCGCCGTGGTCGGCATGAGCTGCCGCTTCGCCGGGGGCGCGGATTCACCGGAAGCGTTGTGGCGCTTGCTGGTCGAGGAGACCGACGCGGTCGCCGACGCGCCGCCGCCGGACCGGTGGACCGGCGACCACCGTGACCTCGATCGGTCCGCTCCGGGCAAGACGGTGTCGGTCGCCGGGGGCTATCTGCCGGATGTCGCCGGGTTCGACGCCGAATTCTTCGGCATCACCCCGCGCGAAGCGGCGGATATGGATCCGCAGCAGCGCTTGGCGCTGGAATTGGCCTGGGAGGCGTTCGAGGACGCGGGCATCCGGCCCGATCGGGTTCCGGAGACCGGGGTGTATTTCGCCAATAAGTTCAACGATTATCGCGCCGTCAAACTCGCTCGTGGCGCCACCGCCATCACACCGTTCACCAGCACCGGCGACGTCGAGGGCGTCATCGCCAACCGGGTGTCGTATTTCCTGGGTTTCGACGGGCCCAGCATGACCGTGAACGCCTCCTGCGCGGGATCACTCGTCGCGGTGCATCTGGCCTGCCAGGCGCTGCGGGCGGGTGAGAGCGCGCTGGCGGTCGCCGGTGGCGTGCAACTGAACCTGATTCCCGAGACCGCGGTCGGGCTCTCGGCGCTGGGCGTGCTGTCCCCGCGAGGCCGGTCCCGCACCTTCGACGCCTCCGCCGACGGCTACGTGCGCGGCGAGGGTGGCGCGGTGGTCGTGCTCAAACCGTTGACCCACGCGCTGCGCGACGGCGACCGCGTCTACTGCACCCTGCTCGGCAGCGCCACCAACAACAACGGCAACCACCGCTCCATGCCCGCCAGCAGCGCAGACGGACAGCGGCAGCTGCTGCGGCGGGCATGCGCGCGGGCGCGTGTCGACCCGATGACGATCGACTACGTAGAGGCGCACGGCACGGGCACCGCGGTCGGTGACCGTGCGGAACTGTCGGCGCTGGCCGAGATCTATGGGACCGGCCGCGCCCCCGAGGCTCCGTTGACGGTCGGCTCGATCAAAACGAATATCGGGCACACCGAAGCCGCCGCAGGGATGGCCGGGCTGCTTAAGGTCGCACTTGCCCTGTCGCATCGCCGCATTCCGCGCAGTCTCCATTTCGACCGCGCGCCAGTCGATTTCGACTTGGCGGCGGCTGGATTGCGGGTCGCTGACACGGCATTGCCGTGGCCGCAGCACAACGGCCCCGCACGCGCCGCGGTGAGCGCGTTCGGCTTCGGCGGTTCCAACGCCCACGTGATCGTCGAAGCGGCGCCGCACGCCGCACCGGTGCTCGAGTCCGAGGTCACGGAACGGCTGGTGGTGCTGTCCGCGCGCACCGAGGCTGCGTTGCGGGCGCATGCCCGCCGTCTGCGTGACCATCTCGTGCGCGAACCCGGCATTCCGCTCGGCGACCTCGCACATACGCTCGCGACGAGAACACCGTTCCG
This sequence comes from Nocardia pneumoniae NBRC 100136, assembly GCF_000308755.1. Taxonomy (GTDB): domain Bacteria; phylum Actinomycetota; class Actinomycetes; order Mycobacteriales; family Mycobacteriaceae; genus Nocardia; species Nocardia pneumoniae. The sequence continues at coordinate 12,509 of NZ_BAGF01000042.1, read as the reverse complement.
TCACCGGCTGTCGGTGGTCGCCGAGGATGTGGGTCACGTTGTCGAGTTCCTCGACAGCTACCTCGACGGGGCCCACGATGCGGACAGCGCCGACGGCCGGGAAAACGAAGTACTGAGCCGAGTGCTGTCGGCGGCGCTGCGTCCGGGCACTGTGGACCGGCGTGAGCTGCTGGTGGCGGCGGGCGTGCTGTTCCGGCGTGGCGTCGAGCCCGACTGGGCGGCGGTCAACCTGCCGGGGCGTCCGATATCGTTGCCCACCTATCCCTTTCAGCGGCAACGGCATTGGGTGACCGCGGAGGCTCGCGCGGACGAGCCCGGGGATGCTCTGCTCGAGTCGTCGGCGACCTATTCGCCGCCAGCTGAACCTACCGTCTCCACCGGTCGATCGACACCGCGACACGTCACCCCTGACGACAAGTCATCGGCGGACCACCCCGCCCTGGTCGAATCCGACAGTCCGAGTTCGAGGCGCGCTGCGATCGAGCAGCGCACCGATTCCGGCATCGCGCCGAACGAGTCGTCGTCGAGCGCTTCCGTTGCGGTCCAGCCCGCTGATTCGGCATCACGCGAACGGCCCACCAAGTCCGGTGAGCTGGCAGATACCGTCGAGCCCGACACCGCGACGCTTACCGCTGTGGTGACCAAGGAGCTGGCCGAGGTCGTCGGCATCGCGGCTGACCGCGTCGACGTGCGCCAGAACTTCGACCAGCTCGGCATCGGCTCGGTGCATGCCGTGGAACTCAGCGCTCGCCTCAGCGCCCGGCTGGGCATCGACGTCCCGGCCGCCATCATCTGGGGGTGCCCCACTGTCGAGCTGCTGGCTGCCGAACTGGGCACCCGCCTGGCCCCCGTGCGCCCAGCGGAACCCTTCCGCCCCGCATCGTCGACGGCGGTTTCCGAGCCGACGCTGGGCGAGGAAGCCCTCTCCACCGCCGAGCTGCTGGCACTGAGCCGAGAACTCCTGGGCTGACGCGGGGATTCGCGCAACCGCCACGAGGGATCGGTCGGTCGAACGGCTGCTCGGCCAGAATGGCTTTCATGAGCCGACTGCCCACGCTGTCCGCCCCGGAAATCACCTCCGACCGTCTCTTGCTCCGCAAGGCACACGACGGCGACCGCGACGGATTCATCGAGTTGCAGACCGATCCCGAGGTCAGGACATACCTCGGCGGTCCGCGGCCCCGCAGCGCGGTCGAACAGTACCTCGACGCGGTCGGCACCGCGAACGTCACAGCCAACCCCGGCGTCTACGTCATCGCCGACAAGGAAACGAACCTTCTCATCGGAACGCTGATGCTCAACCGCCGGTCCGCCGATCAACCCGGGCACCTCACCGAGGACGGCGAAGAACTGGAACTGACCTACCTCCTGCGGCGCGATGCGTGGGGCGCGGGACTGGCATTCGAAGCGGCGACCGCCGCGCTACGCACCGCCGCCGCCGAACTTCCCGACCAGCCGGTCATCGTCGTCACTCAGACGGCCAACCATCGCTCACTGAAACTCGCCGCCCGCCTTGGTTTCCAGCCCGTCGGCACTTTCGAGGCGTTCGACGCCCAGCAGACCCTCGCCACTGCCCGCCTCCAGACATTCAAAGCCTGACGGGCACATCCGCGGTACAACGGACCCCGCACCCGGCCAGGGTTGGTGCGCTTCCGGTCAGGTCGTCACTGGCTCGGTGACACGGTGCAGCGAACCGATGCGCTGATACGAAAACCGCTGAGGCGCGGCGCGTTCGGCATTACCACTGGCGTGCAGGCCCACCGGCGGTTTTCGGAGTGTGCATGCGAGACTCGAAACGATGCTCACATATGTTCAAGCGACCGTGATCGGTGCGGTGCAGGGTGTCACGGAGCTGTTCCCGATCTCGAGCCTGGGGCATTCCGTGCTGGTTGCCGCGTGGCTCGGCGGCGATTGGGAGAAGCTGACCGCGGAGGGCGAGTCCGGCACGGGCACATCGTATCTGGCGTTCGTGGTCGCCTTGCACGTGGCGACGGTGGTGGCGCTGCTGGCTCATTACTGGCGGGACTGGTGTGCCATCGTCGCCGGGTTCATCACGTCACTGCGCACCGGGCGCCTCGACACCATCCCTCAGCGGCTGGCGTGGCTGATCGTGATCGCCACGATTCCTGTCGCCGTCCTCGGCTCGCTGCTGGAACATCCGCTGCATGCTCTGTTCGCGGCGCCGATCTACGCCGGGATCTTTCTGACACTGAACGGTGTCGTGCTGATCGTCGGTGAGGGACTGCGCCGACGCAACGAGCCGTCACTGGCGGAATACGGTCGACGATTCGCCCGGCGGGAGGCCCGCAGAGGTCTTCCCGCCGAGGCGCGAACTCGCCGCCAGTCCGACCGGCCACTGGCCGCCCTCGGGGTCGGGGACGCCCTCGGCATCGGCTTCGCCCAAGTCGGCGCGCTGCTGACCGGGTTCAGCCGTGCGGGCCTGACCATGGTCGGCGGCTTGTGGCGCGGCCTCGAACACGAGCACGCGGCCAAATTCGCCTTCCTGCTCGCCACTCCGGCCATCCTGGGCGCAGGAGTGCTGGAGATGCCGGAACTGGCCGGATCGAAAACCGACGGAATCTCGGGTCCGGTACTGGTCGGCGCCGTGGTGTCCGGGGTGTCGTCATGGCTGGCAGTGCGGTTCCTGGAGCGGTATTTCCAGACCCGGACACTGCTGCCGTTCGCGGTGTACTGCCTGGCCGCCGGAACGCTCTCGATCGTCCACTTCATGGGATGACGCCCTCGCCGACCAGCTTTCCCGACCGAGATCGCCGGTGGCCGTCCACATCACGGTCGACGGTCGGGGATTCGATGCCTGACGTCATAGTCCTGTCGGGCCTTCTCGACCTTGTCCAGGTTGACCGACCGCTTCCAGCTGCCGCAGCCGCTGGGTCAGCAACCTTGGACGTGATCGTGGTGATGCGGCGCTCCAGTTCCACGAACCGCTGCCGAGCAAGCCGTCAGCCCCGACGTGGAGCGCCTGCTCGGCCGCCCACCCGCGCCTTCGCCGAATGGGCTGCCCGTAACGTCGAGGCGTTCAAGTGACTTGCCCGGCGGGCATTTCCACGCCCGGTGTGCGCTACCGGGCGTGGTCGCGAGTCAGGTTGTCAGTGGCTCGGTGACGCGGCGGAGCGGGCGGATGCGGATGCCGAATTCCGGTCGCAGATTCACCGACGCCAGCGGCACCACCGGGTGGGCGTCGTCGAGTTCGAGGCGGAAACGCTGCACCGTCATGGCCAGGATCAGCACCATCTCCGTCATCGACATGTCCTTGCCCAGGCAGATGCGGGGACCGCCGGAGAACGGGAAGAACGCGAACTTGTGCCGCTCGGCCACCGCTTGGTCGGTGAAACGCTCTGGACGGAACGCCTCCGGGTCGTCCCACAGCCGCTTGTCGCGATGGATGTAGTACATGCACAAGGTGACTCGCGCACCGGCCGGGACGTGGTAGCCGCCGATCTCGTCGTCGGCGATCGGGGTGCGCTCCACGATCCAGGCGGGCGGATACAGGCGCATGGTTTCCTCGATGACCATGCGGCAGTAGCTCAGCTGCCCCAGGTCGGCGAAGGTCGGTGGTCGGTCGCCGATCGCGGCGCGCACCTCCTCGGCCAGCCGCTCCTGGACCTCGGGGTGCGTGGCCAGCAGGTAGCACGCCCACGACAGCGCGTTCGCGGGGGACTCGTGACCGGCCACCAGGAGGGTCTTGATCTCGTTGAGCAGATCCTCTTCGCGCATGCCCTGGCCGCCCTCGTCGCGGGCGCGCACCAGCGCGGTGAGCACGTCGGTGGTGTCGCCGCCGCGGCGGCGTTCCTCGATGAGATGCCGTACCACGTCGTCGAGTTCGCCGACCTTGCGCGCGACCCGCCGCGCCTCGGGGGTCGGGAAGGACTGCGGCAGTTTCACCGGCGCGTTCACCCGCTTCATGATCAACGCGAACGCCGCCCGCATCGCGTCGGTCACCTGGGTGGTGTCGGTGGACAGGTCGATGCTGAACAGGATCCGGCCGGTCACCGCGAGCAGCAGCTTGACGTAGTCGTCATAGATGTCGCGGAACTGCCCGGCCGTCGCGTCCCAGCCATCGAGCATCGCCGCGGCGCTGTCGGTGATGTCGTCGGCGAAACCCTTGACGTGCGAGTGGGAGAACGCCGGTGAGATGAGTTTGCGCTGCTTGCGCCAGTACTCCAGGTTGTTGGTGGTCAGCTGCCCTTCGCCGAGCAGGATGCTGAACTCGTCGTAGATCGGGCTCTTGCGATAGTTGGTGTAGTTGTCCTTGAGCACGTATTCGGTCATCGCCGGGTCGGCGACGAGGTAGACCAGCATCGGGCCCGCTTTGACCCGCACGACGTCGCCGTAGCCGTCCAGCAGCTCGCCCACCGTGGCGAGCGGATTCTTCGCCAATTTCGGCAGCATGCGTCCGGTTTCCACCAGACCTGGCCCGGGTGCTTTCATGGTCGGCCCTTTCACTTCAACAGCTTGGCGTGCTTGCGCAGCTGGTTCACGTAGTCCTGTTTCTCTACCACCAGCGGGTACTGGTCGGCGTGGTAGAGCCGCAGCCCGGCGTACAGGTCGGGTTGGCGGCCCTGCGTGGCGCGGTCGAAGCGCGCGACCCGCCGCGGATCGGCCGCTTTCGCACGCAGATACTCGGCGACCAACTCGGCTTGCTTCTCGTACACGTCCCAGTGCGAGCCGATCGGGCGCACCATCCCGACCACGAACAGGTCGCGGGTGTGCGGCGGAAAGATGTTGAGGTACAGGCCCGGTCGCAGACTGCCCTCGGCCCAGTTGAGGTGAGCGCGGTCGACGACCGGATAGTTCGGCACGAACCCGGTCGCCAGTACCACCAGATCCACCTTCTCCTCGGTGCCGTCGGCGAAGGTGACCCGGTCGTCCTCGATCGCGGTGACATCGGGTTTGGGGGTGATGTCGCCATGGGTGTAGTAGTGGTGCAGCTGGTCGCCCAGCATCGGGATGACGATGCCCTCGTCGAAGTCGGGCACCGGCAGCCCGAACGAGCGGGACCGGCCGCGCAGGTACCCGAACAACCGCTCGAAGGCCCGCTTGCGCAGCGGCCGCCACATCCGGCCTTGCAGCATGCTGTCGGTCGGGCGGCCGAGCATGTACTTGGGCATGCAGTAGAACCCGCGTCTGCTGCTGTGCAGGGTCAGCGCCGCGTTCACCGCGCAGTCGGACAGGATGTCGGCGGCCGACTGCCCGGCGCCGACCACCAGCACGCGTTTGCCCAGCACCTGTTCGGGATGGCGGTATTCGCTGGAATGCAGCATCGGCACGGTGCTGGTACCGGGGATGTCGATGCCGCGCGGGGTGCGGTCGTGCCCGGTGGCGATGACGACTCCCGCGTAAACGCGCTCGGAGCCGTCGGCCAGGGTCACCGTCCATCCGTCGTCCGTGGGTTCGATCCGCTGCACCGCGGTGTTCAACCGGATGCGCGGCCACAGATCGAACGCGTCGGCGTAGGCGTGCAGATACCGCAGCACGAGCTCGTGCCCCGGGTAGTCGGGATAGTCCTCGGGCATCGGGAACCCCGAAAAGGCCTGCACCCCTTTGGAAGCGATGACATGCGTATTGTGGCTGACCGGCGAATCCGCCCGCCGCGCGTCCCAGATCCCGCCGATGCCGTCGGCGGCCTCCAAGACCTCGAAGTCCAGGCCGTGTGCGGCGAATCCGCGGGCGGTGGCCAATCCGGCCGCGCCCGCGCCGATGATGCAGTAGCGGCTCATGCGGCAGCCACCGGTTCGGCCTGGGGTTCGTCGGTGCGCGGGGCCTGGTCCGGTTCGGTTCCCGCGCTCGCGCGCCAGGCCACCACGAAGCAGGCGACGTAGATGACCGTCTGACCCACCAGGGTGAAGTAGACGTTCTCGTTGTAGACCGCCACGACCAACCAGGCCACGGTGAGCAGTGCGACGGTGCGCGCGCCGCCGCGCATCAGCCCGGCGTACACCGCGAGCATCCACACCGCGCCGACGGCGATGTACACCCACGGACCGAACGGTGCGCGGAACGACGCCAGCGTCAGCACCGCCAGCCAGATGGCCAGCTGCTCGGCGCGCAACCGCGGACCCTGCGCGCCCGCGGCCACCCGCCGGTGGATGCGGACCGCGGTGACCGCCACCAGGATCAGCAGCAGCAGGGTGTAGACGTTGGTGATCAGGCGAGCCGGGCCGGTCGGGTCGCCGATATCCCAGCCGATGATCTCGGCCTTGTACGGCAAGCCGAACGGCGAGTAGTTGACCAGCTGATTGGCTCGCTCCACCAGCACGAACTGGTGGAACTCGCCGCTGGCCAGCCGCTGCCAGGTCCCGTCGGACAGGAAGATCCGCCACGGCTCCCAGCCGAAGATCGCCAGCGTCGCCGCCGAATACAGTCCGCAGAACGCGGCGGTCCACACCGCGGGCCGCCAGCGCCGCTGCACGAGCAGATAGACCAGCAGGATCGCCGGAGACACTTTGGCGATGATCGCGAACGCCAACGCAGCGCCCCCGAAGATGTTGCGCCGCAACTGGAACAACACCATGGCACCCGCCGCGCCCACGTAGAGCACCAGCACGTGGATGTTGCCGATCTGCAGGGTCGCCAGCGTCGGCAGGCTGATCCACACCACCGGCGTCAGCGCGGCCAGCACCCCGCCCTGCCTGCCGCCGATCCAGCGGGCGATGGCGAACATGGCCACCAGCACGATCGCGACGTACAGCGCGTACCACAGCGCTCGCAGCGTGGCGAAGTCGTGGCTGAACAGCAGCAGCAACCGCGGCAGCAGCAGGAACGGCGGCGGGTACAGGTAGGCGTCGCGATCCTGCGGGGCCACGCTGGGCAGCACCGAATCCGCCTGCGGCGATTCGTACCGGTGCCGGTCGTAGAGGCTGCCGGGATCGTGCTCGGCCATCAGCGCCCCGCTGATGTAGCCGGACAGGTGGGTCTTCTCGACCAGGAATTCGTCGTCGGCCGACAGGGAGGCGTCGACGTTGTCGGCGTCGAGGATGAACTGCGTCAGCCGGGCCAGTATCGCGACCACGAGCAGGATGACCACGCTCCACAGCACCCGCACCACGATCGGCTTGCTGCGCACGACCTCCCGCCACTCCGTCGGGACGGTCGGCACGAACAGCACGAAAAGTACTGCCGCGCAAGTTATTCCGAGTAACGCGGTGACCGGACCAGGTAGCCCGGTGAGCGCGAGCACGATCATCACGACGGGGACGAGAATGCCGACCACGAACACCGCGTACATCGCGGCGTAGTAGTCGAGCGAACCCCGGAAGCGGGTCCATGTCCTGGATATCATCTGCAACCTACGGTTTTCGGTTCCCGCACCGCTCCGGCTCGGGGCGGCGCGGCTGGTCTCATCTGGTCGCTGCCCCGGCGGCCAGCAGCGGAATCACCTGCGCCACCACGTCTTGGGCGGAGGGCGCTGCGCGCAGGTCGGCGCCGATCCGCTCAGCGGCCGCACGGAAGCGGGATTCCTGCAGCAGCGCGCGGATCGAGGCGGCGAGTGCTTCGACGTCTCCCTGGGCAGCCGAGGTCTCGGCGGCCAGGCCCGCGCCCGTACGCACCAGGCCGCGGGCGTAGTCGAACTGGTCGAACATCTGCGGCAGCACCAACTGCGGCAGCCCGAACCAGCCCGCGGTCAGGCCGGTGGTCGAGCCGCCGTGGTGCACCAGCAGATCGCAGCCGGGCAGGAACAGGTTCAGCGGCACCTCTTCGACGACCCGCACGTGGTCGGGCAACTCGCCGACCGCGGTGCGGTCATGGGCGGACAGCGCCACGATCACCTCGGCGTCGCCCACCTCGCCCAGCGCCGCCAGCACCGACTCCAGCGGCCGCGGACCGGTCAGGCTCAGGGTGCTGCCGCCCATGCAGACCGCGATCCGCTTGCGGCCGTGCTCGTTGCGGTGCCACTGCGGCAACGCGCCGGTGCCGTTGAACGGGACGTAACCCACCGGGATACCGGGCGGAGCGTCCGGCGCCTGCAACCGCGGCGGGCAGATGTCGAGCACGGCGAGCGGGTCGGCCAGCCGCGTGCCCGCTTCGTCGGCCAGCGCGGTGGTGCGTTCGGTGAACGGACCGCCGGTGGGGTCGATGCCCCAGCGGTGCACCAGGACCGGCAGATCCAGTTCCGCGCCCAGCGCGCGGCCGATGGTGGCCAGCGGGTCGGTGATGATCACGTCCGCGCCCCAATCCCTGGCCACCGCGGCGAACGTCTCGAGGTGCTGGCCGGCGTGGTTGTGCCAGTTCTGTGCGGCGATCTGCCACAGGCCCTGCCCGCTGGGCTGGTCGCGGTCGGCGAACAGCGGAAGGGGAAACATGCCTTCGTTCACCGTGGTGCGCAGCTGGTCCATCGGCACGTTCAAAGCGGTGAGCTCGACGGCGTTCAACCCCGACCGAAGCGCCGTCGCTGTCACGTCGTTGCGGGAGGCGACCAGCACTTCGTGACCGGCCAGCCGCAGCGCCCAGCAAAACGGCACCATCGCCAGCAGATGCCCCGACGAAGGCACCGGCACGACAAGAAACTTCATCGATTCACTCCTTCGGCTTCATCCACTCCATCGGATTGGTGTGCCGAGGCACCCATGATGGAGCCGATTGCTCGGCGTTGCGACGTTTTTCGATGACGACGATGTTGTGGTAGAAGTGCAGCGCCCCGATCCAGTCGTCGAACTCGCTCGCCGCGCGGCCGGAGTCCTTCTCGAATTCCTGGTGGTGCAGGGCGTCGACGAGGGTTTTCAGGTAGCCGACCGTGGTCGCCGGGTCGTCGGTGCTGGTGCTGCTTCCGCCCCAGCCGGACCAGTAGGAGGTCTGGGTGTCCTCCACCACGTACAGGCCGCCGGGCCGCAGATGCGCGAACAGCGCCTGGAACGAGGCGATCACGTCGCCGCTGATGTGGCTGCCGTCGTCGATGATGATGTCGAACGGGCCGAGCGAGCGGCCGAGTTGGTCCAGGAACGCCGCGTCGCCCTGGTCGCCCTGCAGTGGTTGCAGGCGGGGCTCGGCGATGCCGGACTTGTCGAAGTAGTCCAGCCCGTACACCAGGCCGCGGCGGAAATACTGCTTCCACATGCGCAGCGAGGCGCCGCCGACATCGGGTGCGGTGTATCCGCCGATGCCCAGTTCCAGCACCCGCACCCGGCTGTCGCGTAGTGGGGCGAAGTGCCGCTCGTAGTGCTGGGTGTACCAGTGCCCGCCCCACTTGTCCGAACCGAACTGCAGCGACAGCGCGTTGAGGTCGTAATGGGTGGGGCGGCTGGCGGTGACGATCCGGTCGGCGGCGACGGCGGCGGCGTCGCGGGCCAGCCGCCACGGGTCGTCGGGGGCGAAACTGCCCGGCCCCGGTTCGTCCTTGATCGCGATGGCGCGGGTGCCGATGGCGGCATCGGGCGGGCCGTAGACCGCGCGCAGCAGCTCCACCAGGTCCTGGCGCACCACCAGCCACGGATCCTCCAGGGTGCCCGGGGCGATCACGGGGTCGTCGGCGCCGAGGGTGACCAGGTAGTCCAGTTGCTTGCCGTCATGGGTCAGCTCGAACACCGCGGTGACCGGCTGCCCGGGGCGGGTGCCGTGACCCGCGCGCCAGGCGATCTCCTTGAGCACCGCGTCGGCCACGGTCTCGGTGCCGATCTCGCCGATGCGCGCGGCGGTCTCCTCGTAGACGCCGTCGGCGATCGCGATCAGGTGGGCGGCAAGGACATTCTCGTCGTTCAGGTTCACGTTATCCATCCGTTCCGCCGGTGCGCACCGGCCTCGATTGCTCCACCAGGCGCACGCCATCGGCGGCGAGCATGGCCCTGACCATGCCGCGGAAGTCCACCGACGGACGCCACCCGGTCCGCTGGCGCAGCCTCGTCGCGTCACCCACCAGTGGTTGCCTGCTGCGGGTGAGTACCGAGGAGCGTTCGCGGACATGGTCTTTCCAGTCCAGTCCGGCCATGCCGAACGCGGCCGCGCAGAACTGCGCGACCGTATGGTGTTCGCCGGTGGCGACGACGAATTCGTCCGGTTCGTCGAGGGCCAGGATCCGGGTCATCGCCTCGACGTAGTCCGGCGCGTATCCCCAGTCGGCGCCCGCGTCCAACCGGCCCACCTCGAGCACGTCGGTGTCGCCGCGCTGGATCCGCGCGACCGCGCGCACGATCTTGCGCGTGACGAACTTCTCGGCGCGCAGGGGTGATTCGTGGTTGAACATGATTCCCGCGGCCGCGAACACGCCACGGGCACGGTAGGCGCGGCAGGCCAGCAGGCCCGCCGCTTTCGTCACCCCGTAGATCGAGTCCGGCCGCAGTCCGCTGTCCTCGTCGCACACCGCGCTGTCGGATCCGTAGACGTGCGAGGAGGCGGCGTAGAACAGGCGGGTGCCGGTGCGGTGGTGCTCGATCGCTTCCGCGAAGTGCTGCACCGGCAGCGTGTTCACCCGATGCGAGGCGCGCGCCAGCTGGTGCGGGTCGCCGTGGTCGTCCTGCGAGGAGTGCTGCACCGCCGCCAGCAGATACACCTGCCGGGGGCGTTCGGTCGCGATCAGGTGATCGACGGCCGCCGCGTCGGTGATGTCGACGGGGCCGCCGCGGCCGATCCGCAGCACGTGCTCACCGCGCGCGGCGAGCAGGTCCGACAACAGTGTGCCGTCCTGCCCCGCCGCGCCCGTGACGACGACGGTCATCTCACACCACGTCCAGTTCCGGCAGCGGGAAGACCAGCCGTCCCCCGGCCGCGCGGAACGCGCTTTCCCGCTCGAGCATCATGGTGCGGAAGTGCCAGGGCAGCACGAAGAACTGGTCGGGAGCCAGCTCGCGCGCCTGCGCCTCGGATACGATCGGGATCGCGCTGCCGGGGGTGAACTTGCCGAACTTGTCGTCGTTGACCTCCGCGATGCAGGCCAGGTCCTCCGGCCCGATGCCGCAGTGCTGCAACACCACATTGCCTTTGGTGGAGGCGCCGTAGCCGAGGGTGCGCAGACCGGCCTTGCGGGAGCGGTCGAAGAACTCGCGGACCTGCTCGCGATGTTCCTCGACCCGTTTGGCGAAGTCGGCGTAGGGCTGCGGGGTGTGCAGCCCGAGCGCGGCTTCCTCCTGACGCATCCGATCCAGCGCGGCGGCGTCGGCGGCGGCCGGGACGCCCCGCTTGCCCAGCGTGAGGGCGAAACTGCCGCCGTTGACAGTATTGCGCTCCACCTCGAGCACCACGAATCCACACCGCCGCGCCATCCACTCGATCTGGTCGAGGGTGTAGTACTCGAGGTGTTCGTGGCAGATCGTGTCGTAGGAGGTGGTGGCCAGCATCGCGGGCAGGTAGCTCTGTTCGAGTACCCAGATGCCGTCGTCGGTGAGGCTGTCGTACACCGCCTGCATGAATTCCAGCGGGCTGGGCACGTCGTAGAACATGGCGATCGAGCTGATCACCTTGGCGCGCCGCCCGTCGAGCACCGACTCGACCAGTTCGCGGTCGAAGTATCCGGTCACCAGTCGCACGTGCGGCGGATAGAACCGGCGGAACTTCTCCCCCAGCGGGTCGATCCCCACGATGGTCGCCGACCCCTCGGGGTAGGCCCGCAGCAGCGTCGCGTCGTTGCTGCCGATGTCGATCACCAGATCCTGCGGTGTCAACGCCACGCGCTCGCGGATCCTGGTCACCCGGTGGGCCAGGTGATCGATCATCGATCGGTTGAGTCCGGAGCGGTATCCGTAACCCGGGGAATACATCTCGTCGAAATCGGCGGTATGGCGCAGCTGCACCAGGCCGCATTCCTCGGAGCCGGTGGGCACGCAGCGCACCAGTTCCAAGGGGTAGCGCGGCACGGCGGTCGGGTCGGTGGCCGGGAACACCCCGGTCAACGCCATCGTGCCGAGATCGACGACCGTCTCGAGCCGGGTGTTCCCGCACACCCGGCAACAATCCACCGCCACTGCTTGCGTCACGCGTTCTCCATATCGTGGGCGACCATCAGCTCGACAAGTTCGGTGAAGCTCGTACGGGGTTCCCACCCGAGCTTCTTCTTCGCCTTGGTCGGGTCACCGGTGAGATGATGCACCTCGGCGGGCCGGAAGTAGGCCGGATCGACCTCGACCAGCACCCGGGAGGTGCGCCGGTCGATCCCTTTCTCATCGAGACCCGTTCCCTCCCAGACTAGTTCGACTCCCGTGGCGGAGAACGCGGTCTCGCACAGCTCGCGCACGCTGTGTGTCTCGCCGGTGGCGATCACGTAGTCGTCGGGTTCGGGCTGCTGGAGCATCAGCCACATCGCCTCGACGTACTCCTTGGCGTATCCCCAGTCACGCCGGGCGTCCAGGTTGCCGATATAGAGCTTGTCCTGCTTGCCCTGCGCGATGCGCACCGCGCCGCGGGTGACCTTCCGGGTAACGAAAACCTCACCACGCCTGGGTGATTCGTGATTGAACAGGGTGCCGTTGACCGTGTACATCCCGTAGGCCTCGCGGTGGTTCACCGTGATCCAGTACGCGTACAGCTTCGCCACGGCATACGGAGAACGCGGATGGAACGGTGTG
>NZ_BAGF01000043.1 GCF_000308755.1 Nocardia pneumoniae NBRC 100136 | reverse complement strand
GGTGAGGTGGGTGTGGCGCCAGTAGTCGTACTGGTCGGCGCTCATCCAGAACGGGGTGTCCGCGGCGAGCCGCCCGAGCAGCACGTCCGACGCGCCGACCCGGAACTCGCCGCGCGGGTAGCACATCGGTGAGCTGCCGTCGCAGCAGCCGCCGGACTGGTGGAACATGACCGGGCCGTGCTGCCGGATCAACCTGTGCAGCAGCGCTTCCGCGGGCTCGGTGAGTTCGACGCGCTGGACCTGATCGGGCATCAGAAGAATCCGAGCTTGTCCGGGGAGTAGCTGACCAGCAGGTTCTTGGTCTGCTGGTAGTGGTCGAGCATCATGCGGTGGTTCTCGCGTCCGATGCCGGACTTCTTGTAGCCGCCGAATGCCGCGTGCGCGGGATAGGCGTGATAGCAGTTGGTCCAGACCCGGCCCGCCTTGATGCCGCGACCGAGCCGGTAGGCGGCGTTCATGTCGCGAGTCCACACCCCGGCGCCGAGGCCGTAGAGGGTGTCGTTGGCGATCTTCAGCGCCTCCTCGACGGAGTCGAACGTGGTCACCGACACCACCGGTCCGAAGATCTCCTCCTGGAAGATCCGCATGTCGTTGGTGCCCTTGAAGATCGTCGGCTCGATGTAGTACCCGCCGGGCAGACCCTCTACTTTGCGGGCCTCGCCCCCGGTGAGCACTTCGGCGCCTTCCTGTCGCCCGATGTCGATGTAGGACAGGATCTTCTCGTACTGGTCGTTGCTGGCCTGCGCGCCGATCATGGTGGTCTCGTCGAGCGGGTTGCCGCTGCGGATGGCTTTGGTCCGTTCGAGGCAGCGGGCGATGAACTCGTCATAGATGGAGGAGTGGATCAGTGCGCGGGAGGGACAGGTGCACACTTCGCCCTGATTGAGCGCGAACATCACGAATCCTTCGACGGCCTTGTCCAGGAAGGCGTCGTCGGTGGCCATGACGTCGGGCAGGAAGATGTTGGGGCTCTTGCCGCCCAGCTCGAGGGTGACGGGGATGATGTTCTCGCTGGCGTATTGCATGATCAGCCTGCCGGTGGTGGTCTCGCCGGTGAAGGCGACCTTCGCCACTCGGGGGCTGGCGGCCAGCGGCTTGCCCGCCTCGACGCCGAAGCCGTTGACCACGTTCAGCACTCCGGGCGGCAGCAGATCGGCGATCAGCTCGACCACCTTCAGGATCGACGCCGGTGTCTGCTCGGCGGGCTTGAGCACCACCGCGTTGCCGGCGGCCAGAGCCGGGGCGAGCTTCCAGGTGGCCATCAGGATCGGGAAGTTCCACGGGATGATCTGCCCGACCACTCCGAGCGGTTCGTGGAAGTGGTAGGCGATGGTATCGCCGTCGATTTCTCCGACGCTGCCCT
>NZ_BAGF01000044.1 GCF_000308755.1 Nocardia pneumoniae NBRC 100136 | reverse complement strand
TCCGGGTCCGGCGCGCCAACTACGTCTACGGATCGGCCAAGGCCGGACTCGACGGATTCGCCAGCGGCCTGGCGGACGCGTTGCACGGCAGCGGTGTTCACCTGCTGCTGGTCCGTCCCGGCTTCGTCATCGGGCGGATGACCGAGGGCATGTCCGCGGCCCCGTTCTCCAGCACCCCCGGCCAGGTCGCCGACGCCGTGGTCAAGGGCCTGCGGCGAGGCGCGAGCCGAGTCTGGGTGCCGCGGATCCTGCAGCCGGTGTTCTTCGTGATGCGCCTGCTGCCCCAACCGATCTGGCGCCGGATGCCCCGGTGAGCGCCGCAGCGTCCCTGTCGTGGAGCGGGCCGCCGATCGCGGTGGTCGGGATCGGCGCCGATGGCTGGGACGGTCTCGGTCGCGCCGCCCGCGCCGCCGTCGGCGACGCGGAGATCCTGGTCGGTTCCACGCGCCAGCTCGGGCTCGTACCCGCGCCGCCGTCGGCGACGCGGGTGAGCTGGCCTTCGCCCTTGCTGCCCGCGCTACCCGAGCTGCTCGAACGGCACAGCGGGGCTCGGCTGTGCGTCCTGGCCAGCGGCGATCCGATGTTCCACGGCATCGGCGTGACCCTGGCCAGGCTGCTCGGAGCGCGGGCGCTGCGCGTCTTGCCGCAGCCGTCGTCGGCGTCGTTGGCCTGCGCCCGCCTGGGGTGGCCGCTGGCCGAAACGCCGGTGGTGAGCGTGGTGGGGCGGCCGCTGGTGACCCTGCTGCCCGAACTGGCCGACCGCAGGCGGCTGCTGGTGCTCAGCGCCGACGAGCACACGCCGCGGGTGCTTGCGCGTTTGCTGGGGCGCCACGGTTTCGGCGCCTCCCAGCTGACCGTCCTCGAGCAACTGGGCGGCCCGGCCGAACGTCTGGACACCGGCGTCGCGAAGCAGTGGGACCGCCCACCCGGCGATCCGCTGAACATCGTCGCCATCAGCTGCGTGGCCGACCCTGACCAGCCCCGGGCCACGCGGCTGCCCGGCCTGCCGGACGAGTTGTTCGTCGGCGACGGACAACTCACCAAGCACGAGGTCCGTGCGCTGACACTCGCGGCGCTGGCACCCGCCCCGGGTGAGCTGCTGTGGGACGTCGGCGGCGGGTCCGGCAGCATCGCGATCGAATGGTGCCGCGCGCATCCGGCCAACCGCGCCGTCACGTTCGAGCGGCTGGAGCGCCGGAGGCTGCACATCGCCGACAACGCCGCCGCACTGGGGGTCCCGCACATCCTGATTCGCGGCGAGCTGCGCGCCGAGCTCGCCGCCGACGCCGAAATCGCCTCGCCCGACGCGATTTTCGTCGGCGGCGGCCTCACCCAGGATGGCCTGCTAGAGACATGTTGGGCGCAGCTGCGCCAGGGCGGCAGGCTCGTCGCGAACGCGGTGACCGCCGAATCGGAATCACTGCTGCTCAGCTGGGCGACCGCCCAGGGCGGCGCGTTGCGGAAGTTCCAGATCTACCGCGGCGAACCGCTGGGATCGTTCACCGCGTGGCGGCCCCAGCTGCCGGTGGCGCAGTGGTCGGTGACGAAAAAGCGCGATATCGAGTCGGAACTCCCACCGATGGGTGAACACGTTATCGGTCACGGGGTAGGGTCGGGGCCGAGTTCCGATCATGATCGGAAATCCGGTTCCTGTTGGGGAGATAGATGAAATACAAGAAGTTCGCCGCTACCGCATTGTTGGCTGTCGCCGCCACCGGAGTCACCGCCGGTACCGCCTATGCCGCGCCCGTGCCGCCCGCGGTACAGGACCAGCCGGCCGCCGAGCCCACGGTCACCGGCGCCGACCAGGGCGTCGGCTACACGCTGCGGCTGGCCGAGGCGGGTAAGTCGGTGGTCACCAGCGTGACCGGCGGCGCGTTCAGCGTCGACGCCGACCAGCAGTCGGTCACCCTGAAGAATTCCGCGGGCGAGACCGTCACCACGATTCCGCTCACCGCGACGGCCAAGGGCCAGGAGGTCCAGATCGCTGCGAACGTCGCCGAGGAGGGCAGGCAGCTCACGCTGACCCCGCAGGTCGCTCCGACCGCGAACGCGCCGGTCGCCGCCGAATTCATCGGCGCACAGGAGTGGTTCTTCGCCGAATTGCAGCGCGCCTCGCTCGGCGCCCTGGTCGGCGGCCTGATCGGCGCCGCGATCGGCATCGTCTTCTTCGGCGTCGGCATCCTGCCCGGCGCCGTGCTCGGCGCGCTGATCGGTCTGGCCGTCGCGGGCGGGCCGTCGCTGCTGAACGCGGGTATCGCCTACTTCAGCGGCCAGCCCTGAGAATTCTGATTCTGGGCGGCACCCGGGAAGCCCGGGACCTGGCCCACATCGCTTCCGGCGAGCGAGGATTCGAGATCGTGTCCTCGCTCGCCGGTCGTGTGCGTGCGCCCTTGTTACCCGAGGGCGCGGTCCGGGTCGGTGGCTTCGGTGGCGCCGAGGGACTGCGGGCCTGGATCGCGGACAACGACGTGGCCGCTGTAGTGGACGCCACCCATCCGTTCGCGGCGGCGATCAGTGCCAACGCCGCCGCTGCCGCGCGTGATTCGGGCGTGCCGCTGGTGCGCCTGCGACGGCCGAACTGGCCGCAGCGGCCGGGGGATCGGTGGGTGCGGGTGCCCGATCTCGCCGCCGCGGCGAAGGCGACCGCGACGCTCGGCGAGCGCGTGTTCCTGACCATCGGCCGTCAAGGCGTGGACGTGTTCGCGGGGCAGCAGCGGCAGTGGTTCCTGATCCGGGCCATCGACCCGCCAGCGGGCCCCTTGCCGCCTCGACACGAAATCATCCTCGTCCGAGGACCTTTCGCGCTCGAGGACGAATCGCGGCTGCTCGCCGAGTACCGGATCGACGTGCTGGTCACCAAGGACAGCGGCGGCGATCAGACCGAAGCCAAGCTGACCGCCGCGCGGGAAGCCGGAATTCCGGTCGTCGTAATCGACCGGCCGCCACTACCCGAGGGCGTGGAATTCGTGGAAACCATTGCGCAGGTGATGGATTGGCTACACGAGAAGCGCATCGATCGCGGGCGCGGTTGATCCCTGGCGTGCTGGTTGCGGAAGCACGCCGTCGTGACGATCAACGGCCGAGAAGCTCGGGCAGGTGGTCGAACCAGTCCAGCACCGCCCGCTCGTAGCGGATCCCGAAATCCAATGTGGCGCGGGCGAAGGCCGACATCGTCTCCGGATCCTCGGCGAGATACCGCGCCAGCCGCGCCTGATGGATCTCCCGATTGGCCGCGACGATGCCGTCGAGCCGATCGCGGTCCAGGTGCTCGCCGAAGGACAGCGTGAGCAGCAGCGGGACTCGGATGGTCTCGCCGCCGGGATCGCGGGCCACCCATTCCAGGAACGCCTCCCGCCCCGCGTCGGTGATGTGATAGGGCGTCCGTTCGCGCGCGCCGGTCTCGCCTTTCTCGACCAATCCCGCGGCGTCCATCGCGGCGAGCTCCCGATACACCTGGCTCTGCGTGATCGTCCAGAAGTCGCCGATGCGGTCTTGTGCCGTGGAAACCAGATCCCACCCCGACATGGGACCTTCGTGCAGAAATCCGAGCAATGACGCCGCCGTGGAGTTCAGCGACTTGCGCGTGGTCGTAGCGTTGGTCAACGACTGCTCCCTTCTCCGCAACATTCCATAGTGGAATATTACCGGAACGGGCGGCTAGGCGCTTCCGGCCAACCGCTCGAGCCGGGCGAGCACCTCGGTCATGCCCTCCTCCAATCGCGCCTGTCCCTGTTCCAGTCGCGTCTGCGCCTGTTCCAACCGGGCCTGCCCTTGTTCCAACCGGATCTGCCCCTTTTCGAGGACCGTGACTCGCCGGTTGAGCTCGTCGACACTCTGGTGTAGTCCGCCGACATTCTCGCGGAGTTCGCCGACGCTCTCGTGCAGTCCGCCGACGTTTTCGCGGAGCTCGCCGACGTCCTCACGAAGCTCCGTGACAGCGTTCCCGAGCTTCTCGACTCGCTGATCGAGCCGATCGATGCCGTCGAGAGCTTTCCTGGTGAGTCCCGCGACCTCGCCCAAGACCACGCCCTGCTCGTCGAGCGCTTGCTCGGTCGCGGTCGCCCGCGCCTCCAAGGCTCGGGTGCGCAGCGTCAACTCCGCCAGTGTCGCGGCCAAGTTCCCTCCCAATCTCCGGTGCGTCAGGCGATCCTACGCGCTGTCGCCCGCCGCGTCGCGTACCGTCTCATAGCGCCGGGAGGTGTAGACGCGGGTCCCGTGGCCGCTCGCGAACGCGGTCGTGGTCGACGCGCCGATGATCAGCAGCGTGCGCATGTCCACCTCGGCGGGGTCGAGATCGCCGAGCGCCACCACCCGGACCGATTCGGTCGGCCCGCCGACGTCACGTCCGACGACGACGGGCGTATCGGGCTTGCGGTGCTCCAGCAGCAGGTCCCGCATCGCGCCCACCTGCCAGGTGCGCTGCGAGGACGCCGGGTTGTAGACGGCGATGGCCATGTCGGCCGCCGCGACGGCCGAAAGGCGTTGTGCCACGACCTCCCATGGCTTGAGCCGATCGGAGAGCGAGATCATCGCGTAGTCGTGCCCGAGCGGCGCGCCGACCCGGCTCGCCACCGCGTTGGCCGCGGTGAGTCCGGGAAGCACGCGGACCGGCACCTCATGCCACTGCGGGTCCGCCGCTTCCTCCAGCACGGCCGCCGCCATCGCGAAGACCCCCGGATCACCCGAGGAGACCACCGCCACGCGTGCGCCCCGCTTGGCCAGATCCAAAGCCATGGCCGCGCGCTCGGACTCCACCCGGTTGTCGCTGGCATGGCGGCGCTGGCCAGGTCGGTGCGGCACCCGGTTCAGGTAGGTGGTGTAGCCGACCAGATCGGTGGCGTCCGCCAGCGCCGCGCGCACCTCGTCGGTGGTCCATTCCGGCGCGCCGGGCCCCAGTCCCACGACGACGACCTCGCCGACCCGCCCGGTCGTTCCCGCGTCGGCTATCCGCTGAACCGCAGCCGGATTCGTCTCGGCGGGGGGCAGCGGCGTGGTCGGCTCCGGGCCGGGAACGAGGGTGATGGAGAAGTAGGGGACTTCCGCGTGGTCCACCGCGTCGGCGTGCAGGACGCGCTGCTCGCTGGTGCTCGCGCGCTCGACGTAGTACGCGCCGGAGAGCCGTCCCGAATCCGAAAGAGCCTGGCGCACACCGGGATAGGTGCGGCCGAGTTTCATGATCGCGGCTGCGTCGGTCGCGCGCAGTCGCCGGGTGAGTTCGTCCACCGGCATGGTGCCGGGCAGCACCGTGAGCACCTGCTCGCCCTCGACCAGCGGCGTGCCCAACGCGGCCGACGCCGCGCTCACCGAGGTGATGCCGGGGATGATCTCGGTCTCGAATCGATCGGCCAGGCGGCGGTGCATGTGCATGTAGGAGCTGTAGAACAGCGGGTCGCCCGCGGCGAGCAACGCGACCGAGCGGCCCGCGGCCAGGTGTGTGGCCAGCCGCTCGGCGGCCTGTTCGTAGAACTCGTCGATGGCGCCCTGGTAGCCGCCGGGATGGTCGGTGGTCTCGGTGGTCACCGGGTAGACGAGGTGCTCCTCGAGCTGGCCCTGGCGCATGTACGGCGCGGCGATGCGGCGGGAGATGCTGCGACCGTGGCGCGCACTGTGGAAAGCGATGACGTCGGCCGTCCCGATCACCTTGGCCGCCTTGACCGTCACCAGCTCGGGATCGCCGGGGCCGAGGCCGACACCCCACAGTTTGCCCGGCGCGCTCATTCCTGTTCGCTCGCGATCGCATTCAGCGCGGACGCGGCGATCGCGCTGCCGCCACGCCTGCCGCGAACCGTGAGGTACTCGATGCCTCCGGTCGCGATCAGCGCGTCCTTGGATTCGGCGGCGCCGATGAATCCGACGGGAATGCCGAGGACGGCGGCGGGCCGGGGTGCGCCCTCATCCAGCAGATCGAGCAGATGAAACAGCGCCGTAGGCGCGTTGCCGATCGCGACGACAGCGCCCTCGAGGCGGTCGCGCCACAGTTCCAGCGCGGCGGCGGAACGGGTAGTACCCAGAGCCGAGGCCAATTCCGGTACGCGCGGATCGGCGAGGGTGCACACCACCTCGTTGTCGGCGGGCAGTCGTTTCCTGGTCACGCCGGAGGCGACCATGGTCGCGTCGCACAGAATCGGCGCGCCCGCACGCAGCGCCGCCCGCGCCGCCGCAACGACGCCGGGCGAGAAGGCGATGTCCTCGGCGAGATCGACCTGTCCACAGCCGTGGATCATCCGCACCACCACGTGTGCCACGTCCGGCGGGAATCCGCTCAGATCGGCCTCGGCGCGGATCGTCGCGAACGAGCGACGGTAGATCTCGGCCCCGTCGGTCAGGTAGCTGGCACGTACGTCGGACATGCGGTCCACCCTATGGGGGCGGGTCCGGACCGCGCGGTCCGGGTTGTGGGGCGCACAGCGGCACGATGTCACGCCAGGAGGGCGGTGCCCGCTCAGGTTCGGGGACGCTCGAGGATCCGGGACATGACGATCGAACTCCGGGTGCGTCCGACGCGCGCGTTCTCCCGGATCCGCTCCACGGTCACCTCGATCTCGGCCATGTCGGTGGCCATGACATGCACCAGCGCGTCGGCCTCGCCCGCGATGGTCCACACGCCGACCACCTGTGGAATCGGTTCCAAGCTGCGTTTCAATTCGGCGGGGGAGATGTTGTCGCGGTAGTAGACCTCGACGTATGCCTCCGTCTTCCAGCCCAGCGCGGCCGGGTTGACCAGGGCGGTGAATCCGGTGATCTGCTTGTTCGCGACCAATCGGTCGACCCGCCGTTTCACCGCGGGGGCGGACAGCCCGACCGCGCTGCCGATCTCCTGGAACGAGGCGCGCGCGTGCTTCAGCAGATGTTCCAGAATCCGCCGATCGAGGTCGTCCACGTCACACTCCTCGCGCTTCACGCAATGATCTGTCGATTTCCGGTCGAGATAAGCAACAAATCGTTGTTTCTGGCGCAATGCTAGTCGACTTACCTTCGTCTCAGCCGAAAGTCCCCGCTGACCTCCGGGAGTCCCGTTGACGTCTGTAGCCACCCTCCAAGTCGAGACCGCCGCACGCCGTTGGTCGCCACGCCGGTTCGTCATGTGCCGACCCGACTACTTCGACGTCACCTATTCGATCAACCCCTGGATGAATCCCGCCGAACCCGTCGACCGCGCGCTCGCCATCGAACAGTGGGAGACGCTGCGCGCCACCTACGAGGAATATGGGCACACGGTCGAGGTGGTGCCCGGCATCCCGGGCCTGCCCGACATGGTGTTCGCCGCCAACGGCGGTCTGATCGTCGGCGACCGGGCGATGTCGGCCCGCTTCACCCATCCGGAACGCGCTGCCGAAGGCCCCGCCTACCACCACTGGTTCGCCCGGGCCGGGCTGCCGAACCTGGTGGCCGCCGAGGAATTGAACGAAGGGGAAGGCGATTTCCTCCTGGTGGGTGAACGGCTCTTGGCGGGTATGGGTTTCCGCAGCTCGCGTGCTGCGCACGAGGAGGTATCGCGCCACTTCGGTCTGCCCGTGGTGTCCCTGGAATTGGTCGATCCGCGCTTCTATCACCTGGATACGGTGCTGCTTCCGCTGGACGCCCGCACCGTCGCCTACTACCCGCCCGCCTTCAGCCCGGCGGCCCGCGCGGTTCTCGCCGAGCTCTACCCCGACGCTCTCGTGGCCACCGACGCGGACGCGGCGGTGCTCGGATTGAACGGCGTCTGCGACGGCGTCAACGTCTTTCTCAGCAGCCGCGCCACCGATCTGAGCGAAGCCCTGCGCGACCGCGGCTATCACCCGGTCGGGATCGAGATGTCCGAACTGCTCAAGGCGGGCGGAGCCGTCAAGTGCTGCACGCTGGAGATCCACGGAAGGTGACGATCAGTCGATGCGGTAACCCTTGTCGGTCGCGACGATATCGGTGACCTCGCCGCGGGGGCGGCCGCAGCGGCGGTCGCAGCCGGACCAATGCTGACGCCCGGCCACGGAAACGTCCGTGGCGGCGATCGTCGGCCGCTCTGAAACCTGCTGGCGCGCAGGCTCTGACCCATGCCCGAGGGGATTTGCCGCGGGCAGTACACGACCCGTGTTGACCGCGTCGGACACATCGGCCCGGACGTCGGTATGCGACTTCGCGCACCCGGGCTGCCCGGCGCAGGCGCTGACCAGAAGCCACGGCGAGTCGGCATCGAAGATCAAACCCATCGGGGCCAGCACGCGCACGACCTGTTCGGCGGCCCACGCCTCCAGGTCGGTGACCACCAGGCCGCGCCACGGCGTGACGACGATCGTCCGCTCCACCGCGGCAAGGAATTCGGCGGTGCGGGCGGGCAGGCAGCCGAGGCGCACACCGGCGCCCAGGCTGACCAACGCGTCGTCCTGCTCCAGCCAGCCGATCGGAAGATGCTGCGCCACAGGTAGTTCGAGCCGATCGGCGACGGGCGAGAGCCCGAGGAGATCGACCACCCGATCAGCGCCCTGTTCGATCTCGTGCAACCGCCACCGGCCCGCGTCCGCGCCGCGCAGCTCCAGGAATCCGTGCGCCGCGGCGAGCATGACATCGACCGCGTCGGCGGCGTCGAGACGGACGCCGCTGTCGCGGCCCGCCAGCAGCAACGCGAACTCCTGCGCGCCGATCGCGTGCACACCGATGTCGGCGCCGAGCCCGCTGACGTCGCCGCGACCGTCATCGAGGGTGAACAGCACCCGGCCGGGCAGGTCGGCCAGCCGTGGCGCGGCGAGCAGACCGGCGTCCAGGGCGGGAACCAGTGCGCGCACGTCCGCCAGGCCGCCGACCC
Organism: Nocardia pneumoniae NBRC 100136; assembly: GCF_000308755.1. Classification (GTDB taxonomy): domain Bacteria; phylum Actinomycetota; class Actinomycetes; order Mycobacteriales; family Mycobacteriaceae; genus Nocardia; species Nocardia pneumoniae. The sequence continues at coordinate 90,538 of NZ_BAGF01000044.1, read as the reverse complement.
GTCCGGACAGCGGCGAGGCGATGATATTGCGCACCCGCTCGTGCGTGTGGCTCGGCAGAAGCCCCACGGCGGCGAGCCGGTCTGTCAACGCCTGCGCGTCGCGTACCTGCCGCAATTGGACGTTGCCGCGAGAGGTGAGTTCGATGTCTCCGTCCGCCAGGTCACGGGCGGATTCCGCCAGTGCCTGCAGCTGAGCGGGGTCCAGCCGCCCTCCGGGCACCCGGATGCGCGCCAACGGCCCATCGGCCGCCTCGTGCAGCCGCAGCACGCCTGGACAGGAATCGGGAACACCTCGTGTCATAGCGAGTCCAGCCTACGGACCCGCCCACACGGCACCCATCGCGCGTTCGCATGAGCAGCGCCGGGGTACCCGGCGGGCCGGGGAGACCGGTCACGCGACGATGGAATCCAGCCAGTCGATCACGGCGGACCGGTACTCCGCGGTGTTGCGTGCGAGATTGACCGAGTGGCCGCTACCGGGCAGCACGAAGGTCCGCAATCGGGCGTCCGGACCGAAGAACGGCGCTTCGGTGGCATGCAGCGTCTCGGCGTTCGCGCAGACCGCGTAGCCAGGCCCGCAGGACAACCGGTCCAGGCTGCCGTTGACGATCAGGACCGGGGCGCTGATGAAGTTCGTCATCGGCGGGAGGGTGGAGGTCAGCCCGTCGGGATATTCGGCCGGGGAGAAGACTTCCTTGGTCGCTTCGTCCACGGCGAGAACCTCGGGATCCGCGGTCTCGGGCGCGAAGAAGTTGCCTGCGCGGGTTCCGGGCCGCGTGGCGAGGTAGCCGGGATCGTATCCGCGCCCGGCGAACCGGGGATCCTCGGCGGCTTGATGGTAGGTCGCGATCACGCCGAGGACTTCGGAGACGTTGAGGGCGTGGGAGAACCCGGTGAGCAAGACGCCGTCGACATCCTGGTAGGTACTCGCCTCCAGGACGTCGATACCGGAACTGAGCGAATGGCCCCCGGTGACGACCTTGGCGAAGGGGGGCGCGCCCGCCAGTCCCCGGCGCAGCGACTGGACGATGTCGTGCAAGGCGCGCGCGGAGACCGACGCCGTCACCTGTGTGCTCGGCGGCCTGGTGCTCGCGCCGTTACCGAGACGATCGACGACGAGTGTCGCGTAACCCGCGGCGTTCATCGCGCGCCGGAAGTTGTAAGTCTCCGGGGCGTAAGGGAAATCCCAGTATGTGTGGTTGTAGTTCGAACCCGCGATCAGCACCATGACGGTGTCGGTCGGCTGCGCCGCGGGAACGCATAAGGTGCCCGCCATCGTCCCGAGCGGCACCGGGATGGACACCGATTCGCAGCGATCCGGCGGCGTCTCCTGCGCGTGGGCAACGCCTGGCGTGAGGCAGAGGACTATTGCCGCAGCGGACGCGAGGATCGACCGTACCGAGGTTCGCACGCGACGCAGGCTATGCGCGAAGTATGTCACGCGCAATACCGAACGCTCCGGTTGGGCATCTGTCGCGCTTGCGCCTAACACTCACTGCGCCAATGGCTTTCAACTCGCCGCGTGACGACGCCGCAACCGGCACGTCAGCCGCCGCCCGCAGAGCGCGGTCCGGCTGGATTCATCGCGGCCGTCGAATGAGCTGCCAGTCGTGTGTCGAGGTACCCGGCGAACGCCGCTACCGCACATAATGATCCGTGGCTATCACGGAGTAGGGCCGTATGAGTGCCACCCGGCCGCCTGCGTCACCGCGTCGGCTGGATGCCCGGGACGACCCGGTGAACTGAGGAGCGCGGGAACGTGGGTTCGATAGTGCATGGGACGGGCACGCGGGCGGTGCACTTCGTCGGAAGTTTTCCCGCCGAGAGCACGGAGATCGCGATGCGGGCGATGCTCGATGGCGCGGGTCCGCGGTTGCGTTCCCTGCCGACGGGTGAGACTCGGCGGTACGAGTTCTACATCCAGCCGATCATCGAGGATTTGGTGTCCCAAGGCGTCTTGGAGGTGAAGAAGCCCGGCGCGTGGCAGTCGAGCAGGGACCGCACGATCCATCGCGTCGCGCGGGAAACCGAATTGAGCGGTGACGTCATGGATCTCGGGTACTTCCGAGAGGCCCAGGAGGCGTGGCCGATCTTCCGAAAGTTCCGCGAGGAGCGCCGGTTGCCCGATCTCGCCTTGCAGATCGGCATGCCGACCGATTTCACGCTGACGTTCATCGCCATGGGGGCGTCCGGGATACGGCGCTACCGGCAAGCGTTCATCGACGCCACCGTGCGCGACATCACCGCTATTCGCGAGTTGGCCGGTGACGACGTCGTCCTGCAACTCGAGGCCACAGCGGAATTGGTGCTGCTGGCCAAGGCGCAGCCGTTCCACCGTCTGGTGGACCGGATGCTGGGACTGGGCCGTGGTATCGCCGCGCTGGCCGCGGCAGCCCCTGCGGGGACTCGATTCGGGGTACACCTGTGCCTGGGCAGTCTGCGCAACAAAGCTCGCGGGAGGCTGCGTGACGCGCGGCCGTTCGTGGATCTGGCCAATTCCGTCGTCCGGCATTGGCCGCAGGGGCGCGTCCTGGAATACGTGCACGGACCCTTCGCGGCGGGAGACAGACCGCCCTCGGCGAAGGCCGACTTCTATGCGCCCCTCGCCGAGCTGTCCCTGCGCGAAGGCACTGATTTCTATGCCGGGTTGGTGCACGACATACCCAGCGAGGCAGAACAATTGGAGACCTTGGCGGCTATCGAGGAGGCGCTCGGGCGTCCCGTCGACGGGGTCGCCAGCGCATGCGGACTCGGCCGCCGTCCCCGCCCCGTCGCCGATGTGCTCACGGCGCGAGCCGACGCGCTGGCGCGAGCACCGAAGGACTGAGCCCGCTCTTGCTGGTATCGACTTCCCCGAACAGAGCGCGTCACCTGCGGGTGACACTTGTTACGATTTTGTCGAGGATATCGGGGAGGTACGGTGTCGAGCATGGAGCGAGCACCGCGTGGCGTCGATCCGACCACGCCGAACTCCGCTCGGGTGTACGACTATCTGCTCGGCGGCAAGGACAACTACGAGGTGGACCGGGCGGTCGCCCGTCGCATGCTCTCGATCGCGCCCGACACCAAGACCTTGGCCTGGTTCAGTCGCCAATTCCTGGTGCACGCGGTCCAATTGGCGGCCGAGGCGGGCGTTCGGCAGTTCATCGATCTCGGCGCGGGTATTCCGACCTCGCCCAATGTCCACGAGATCGCGCGCAAGACCGAGCCGTCGGCGCGGGTGGTGTACGTCGACTTCGACCCGGTCGTGTACGCGCACTGCAACGCTCTGCTGGCCGCTTCGGACGGTGTGGCGGCGCTGCTGGGTGATGTCCGCCGTCCGGACGACATCCTCGACCGGCTGGCATCCGGAAAGCTGATCGACTTCGACGAGCCGGTCGCGATCACGCTGGTCGGCGTTCTGCACTTCGTGATGGACGACGAGCACCCCGCCGAGATCGTCGCCCGGCTCCGCGACGCGATGGCCCCCGGAAGCTATCTCGCGTTCACGCACGGCTCCGACAGCAGCGATCCCGATTTCATCAGTCAGTCCTCGGCGGACACCGCCAAGTCCTCGGCCCAGGTGAAGTATCGGTCCGCGGAGCGGGTCGCCTCGTTCTTCGGCGGCTTCGACCTGCTCGATCCCGGCGTGGTTCCCTTGCAGCAGTGGCTCGGCGACGACCTGCCCGCCACCCGACTGGTACTGCTGGGCGGGGTGGCCCGCACAGCGTGACGTGCGTCCGACGGCTAAGGTCGCCGTATGTCCGAAATCTCCTCTCTCGCCGACCGGCTCGCCATCGTCGATGTGGTCACCAAGATGTTCGTCTACACCGATCAGGGACGGTGGGAAGCCCTGTCGGCGGAGGTGTTCACGCCGAAGGTCGATTTCGACGGAGGATTCGGCGGGCCGGTCGGCGAGCGGGCCGCGGCCGACATCATCGAGGATTGGCGCACCGGACTCGCCGACCTGGACGGCGTCCACCACCAGTCCGGCAACCATCTGATCGACCTGCACGGGGACACGGCCACCGTGCACGCCGACGCGATCGCCGTGCACGTGAAGAACACCGCGGTCAACGGCAAGACGCGCACGTTCGTCGGCAGCTACTCGATCGGCGCCGAGCGCACGGCGGAAGGATGGCGGATCAACCGGTTCCACTACCACCTGAAGGTGATCGACGGAAACGCCGACCTGACCTAGGCGCACTTCCCGGCCATCGAGCGGCGGTCGCCCCACCGGGTGGTGCGACCTGGCCGGACACGCCGACGGGCACGGCCCCGGTGAGCAGGTAGCATCGGCATGCTCGGCGGACGACGAGGAAACCGGTGGAAATCCGGTGCGGTCGCGCCACTGTAGAAAGCCAGACCCTCTCCGGCGAGCAGCGAACCCCCGATGGGCGCGTCACCCGAGGAAGGCTGCCACCGTGATTGTGCTGTTGTCCACGTCCGACACCGATCTGCTGAGTGCCCGCGCCAGCGGCGCCGACTACCGGTGGGGCAATCCGGCCCGCCTGCTGGTCGACGACCTACCCGGTCTGCTCGACGGCGCCGATCTGGTGGTCGTGCGCATCCTCGGCGGCAAGCGGGCGTGGGAGGACGGGCTGGAGGCGCTGCAAGCGAGCGGCGTTCCGCTGGTCGCGCTCGGTGGCGAGCTCGCACCGGATGCCGAGCTGATGGAATGCTCCACCGTGCCGGGCGGCGTCGCGGCCGACGCGCACAACTACCTCGCCGCCGGTGGCCCGGAGAACCTGCGCCAGCTGCACAATTTCCTGTCCGACACCGTGCTGCTCACCGGGCACGGCTTCGAGCCGCCGATCCAGCTGCCCAGCTGGGGCGAGCTGGAGCGGGTCGCGGCGGCGCCGGTCGACGGCCCGACCGTCGCGGTGATCTACTACCGTGCCCAGCATCTCGCGGGCAACACCGCCTACGTCGACGCCCTGTGCACCGCGATCGAGCAGGCGGGCGCGCGTCCGCTGCCGCTGTTCTGCGCGTCGCTGCGCACCGCCGAACCCGAGCTGCTCGCGACTCTGCGCCGGGCCGACGCGCTGGTGGTGACGGTGCTGGCCGCGGGCGGCACCAAACCGGCCACCGCTTCCGCGGGCGGCGAGGACGAGGCGTGGGACGTCGGCGCGCTCGCCGACCTGGACGTACCCATCCTGCAGGGCCTGTGCCTGACCACCGGCCGCGCCCAGTGGGAGGCCAACGACGACGGCCTGTCGCCGCTGGACGTCGCGACCCAGGTCGCGGTGCCGGAGTTCGACGGACGGATCATCACGGTCCCGTTCTCGTTCAAGGAATTCGACGCCGACGGGCTGTCCACCTACGTCCCCGACGCCGAGCGCGCGGCCCGCGTCGCGGGCATCGCGACCCGTTACGCCCGGCTGCGCCACATCCCCGCCGCGCGCAAACGCGTCGCGATCATGCTGTCGGCCTACCCGACCAAGCATGCCCGCATCGGAAATGCCGTCGGTCTGGACACCCCGGCCAGCGCGATCCGCCTGCTCACCGAAATGCGTGCCGCCGGATACGATCTCGGCGCACCCGGCGAGGTCCCCGGCCTGGACGAGCGCGATGGCGACGCCCTCATCCACGCACTGATCGCGGCGGGCGGCCAGGATCCGGACTGGCTGACCGCCGAGCAGCTGGAGGGGAACCCGATCCGCATCAGCGCCGCGACCTACGCCGCCTGGTTCGACACCCTGCCCGCCGACCTGCGTGGCGCCGTCGTGGAGGCGTGGGGGCCGCCGCCGGGCGAACTCTACGTCGACCGCTCGTCCGATCCGGACGGCGAGATCGTCATCGCCGCATTGCGTTTCGGGAATGTGGTGCTCATGGTGCAGCCGCCGCGCGGTTTCGGCGAGAACCCCGTCGCGATCTACCACGATCCCGACCTGCCACCCAGCCATCACTACCTGGCCGCGTACCGGTGGCTCTGCACCGCCGAGGGGTTCGGCGCCGACGCGATGGTGCACCTGGGCAAGCACGGAAACCTGGAATGGCTGCCGGGCAAGACGCTCGGCATGTCGGCCTCCTGCGGCACCGACGCGGCGCTCGGCGACCTCCCGCTGATCTATCCGTTCCTGGTGAACGACCCGGGCGAGGGCACCCAGGCCAAGCGGCGCGCGCACGCCACCCTGGTCGATCACCTGATCCCCCCGATGGCCCGCGCGGAAAGCTACGGCGACATCTCGCGGCTGGAGCAGCTGCTCGATGAGCACGCCAACATCTCCGCGCTCGACCCGGCCAAGCTGCCCGCCATCCGCCAGCAGATCTGGACGCTGATGCGCGCCGCCAAGATGGACCACGATCTCGGCCTCACCGAGCGCCCGGACGAGGACTCCTTCGACGACATGCTGCTGCACGTCGACGGCTGGCTGTGCGAGATCAAGGACGTCCAGATCCGCGACGGCCTGCACATTCTCGGCCAGGCGCCCGCGGGGGAGGGAGAACTCGACCTGGTGCTGGCCATGCTTCGCGCGCGCCAGCTGTGGGGCGGTGAGCGCACCGTGCCCGGCCTGCGCGAAGCGCTCGGTCTCGACGAGTCGGGCGGCGAGGCACGCGAGCGCGTCGACGCCGTGGAGGGCAGGGCCCGCGCGCTCGTCGCGGCGTTGCAGGCGGCGGACTGGTCGCCGGACGCGGTCGACGGCATCACCGATAATCCCGACGTCCGCCGGGTGCTGCGGTTCGCGGCCACCGGGGTGGTGCCGCGCCTGCGGCAGACCGGCGTCGAGCTCGACCGGGTGCTGCACGCGCTCGACGGCGGATTCATCCCGGCGGGCCCGAGCGGCTCGCCGTTGCGCGGCCTGATCAACGTCTTGCCGACCGGACGCAACTTCTACTCGGTCGACCCCAAGGCCGTACCGTCGCGGCTGGCCTGGGAGACCGGTCAGGCCATGGCGGAATCGCTGCTGGAGCGGTACCGGGCCGACCACGGCGCCTACCCGCGGTCGGTCGGCCTCTCGGTCTGGGGCACCTCCGCCATGCGCACCTCGGGCGACGACATCGCCGAAGTTCTTGCGCTGCTGGGTGTCCGGCCGGTCTGGGATGAGGCGAGCCGGCGGGTCAGCACGCTCGAGGTGATCTCGCCCGAGGAACTCGGCCGCCCCCGCATCGATGTGACCGTGCGCATCAGCGGCTTCTTCCGCGACGCCTTCCCGCACGTACTGGCCTTGCTGGACGACGCGGTCCGCCTGGTCGCGGGCCTGGACGAACCGGGCGAAGCGAACTACGTGCGCGCGCATGCCGAAGCGGATCTGGCCGAGCACGGCGACCAGCGGCGCGCCACCACCCGCATCTTCGGCTCCAAGCCGGGCACCTACGGCGCCGGTCTGCTGCAGCTGATCGACTCGAAGAGCTGGCGCACCGACGACGACCTCGCCGAGGTGTACACCACCTGGGGCGGCTACGCCTACGGCCGCGATCTGGACGGCGTGCCCGCCGCGGCGGACATGCGCGGCGCGTACCGTCGAATCGCGGTGGCCGCGAAGAACACCGACACCCGCGAGCACGATATCGCCGACTCCGACGACTATTTCCAGTTCCACGGCGGCATGGTCGCCACCGTCCGCGCGCTGACCGGCACGAACCCGGAGGCTTACATCGGCGACAGCACCCGGCCCGACGCGGTGCGCACCAGGACGCTGTCGGAGGAGACCGCGCGGGTGTTCCGGGCCCGCGTGGTGAATCCGCGGTGGTTGGAGGCCATGCGCAGGCACGGGTACAAGGGCGCGTTCGAGATGGCGGCGACCGTCGACTACTTGTTCGGCTACGACGCCACGACCAATGTCGTGGCCGACTGGATGTACGAGAAGCTTACGGAGAGCTATGTCTTCGACGACGTGAACCGCAAGTTCATGGAGCAGTCCAACCCGTGGGCCCTGCACGGCATTGCCGAGCGGCTGCTGGAGGCGGCCGAACGGAAACTGTGGGAACATCCCGAACAGGACACGCTGGAGCGGTTGCGCCAGGTTTACCTGGAGACAGAAGGAGAACTGGAGTAGCGGGCATTTCCATCTTCCGATCGGTCGGGTGCGCCGCGAAATACCCTACCCAGCAAGACATTTCGGGCATCGAACGTGTTTCGGAAATTGTCATGCGTAATGTCTATAATTGATAGCATTTCACGGCTGTACCCAGGTAACGACAGATCGAATCTGCTGAGGATGGGATGGCTCATGAAGCTCAGAAAAGTGGTTGCGACCACGCTGCTGACCATTGCCGCCACCGGCGTCACGGCGGCGACCGCGTACGGCCAGGGCGAGTTCTCCGACCCCGCGATCAGCGGCGTCGACCACGGTGTCGCCTACACCGCGACGGTCGCGCCGGACCGGTCCACTGCGACGGTCACGCTCGCTTCCGGCACGTTCGCCCTGACGCCGGACGCGATTACGGTGCTGGCGCCGGACGGCGAGGTGGTCGCCTCGGTGCCGACGACCGTGCCGACCGCGCTGGGTCAGCACGTCCAGGTGTCACCGGAAATCGACGCGGCCGCCACGACCTTGACGCTGACGCCGGTCGGAGCCGCCATCCCGGCGCCTGGCGCGCCGCGGTTCATCGGTGACCCGCAGACCACGCTGGGGGGCTTGGCGATCGGCTGTGCCATCGGGGCGGCGGTCGGTCTCATCTTCTTCATCGTCGGAGTCTTCCCCGGCTGCGTGGTCGGCGGTCTCATCGGCGCGGCCGCGGGCGCGAGCCGGTAGCCGAGCTGACGCATCGGCCGCGCTCGGCGTCTGGTTGCCGGGCGCGGCCATCCGAATTCCGGTCGGCGCAGCGGATCGATGCTTCCGCGGTGGTGCCGGGAGCTAGCTGGTCTGCGTCATGCACGGCTCGACGGAGAAGTCGAGCCCGAAGTTGTTCAAGGTCACCGGCAGCGGCGCGTCCGGGCTCGGCCGCGGAGTAGAGCGCAGCCGGAAGTCCGCCGCGGTCAGCAGGTGCGCGAGCAGCGTGCTCGTGACGAACAGGACCAGGTTGCGGCCCGGGCAGTCGGCCGGGCCAGCGCTGAACGGCACCAGCTGCGGGTACTGCTCGGCACGGCCGTCGAGCCAGATGTCCGGGACGAAGGTGTCGGCGAAGGGCAGCAGCTCGGAGTCCCGGTGGAAGGCCGGGACCGCGATCATCAGCGCGGCGCCCGCCGCGATGGTGAAACGTTCGTCGCCGTCCCGCCACTGCGTGTCGGCGGTGATGTCCCGCAGCAACATGGGGGTCGTCGGCCACAACCGCACCGACTCGAGCACGCAGGCACGCAAGTAGGCGCGCACGTCGACGCGTTCGGGATCGACGGCGTCGGCGAGCGCGCGGGCATGGTGCTCCGGATGGGTGCTGAGCACCGCCAGCGCGCGGCTGAGCGCGATACCCGCGGCGTCGAAGGCGAACAACCAGTGCGGAATTTGCCCGACCGGATCGACCGCGCCGCCCGCGGGGACCGCGGCCAGCGCGCCGGCGAGACTGTCGGGCGGGGCGGACTCCACATGCCGGTAGAGGCGATTGGTGAACTGGTCACGCTGCCTGCGATGGGCCGGGGCCAGGAACGACCAGTTGCCCGCCGAGCGCAGTCGGGCCAGTTCGTCGGTGAGCACGGTGTCGTCGCGTCCCCGTTCGCCGAGCACGATCCGCCGGACCAGGCGCCACCACTGAATGGTGAAGTGCCGCGCGTCCATGTGCCCGCGATGCAGCGCCGACACGATCATCTGCTGCGCCTCGTCCGCGATCGCCGCCGCGAAGGGCCCGGCGAGGCGATGCAGCGGCTCGGCGCTGTCGAGCGCGGCCTCGTTCAACGCTCGGCGCTGCGCCCGGATCGGACCGTCGGACAGCAGAACGCCGTGCGGCTGGAACTGCCGCAGTGCCGCGCGCTTCTCCCGATTGGCGGGGTGAAAGGGGGTCGGTGCGTCGGCGAGTACCCGGCCGACGTCGGCCGGGTCGAGAATCACCACGATCCGCCGTCCCGGTACCACCAGTTCGGCAGGGCCGGAGCCGAATTCGCGACGCAGCTGCCGCACGCGCTCGATCGCCCGCGCATCGGCGCCGGTGCGTTCCAGCAAGCCCAGCACGGGTCGTCGTCGAGCAATCACTCCGGATGCCACCGAGGCGAATCCGAGATCCGCCAATGCCGCTACCGCGGGCACCCCCACCAGTCGGTGTTCGCGGTTGTCTGCCATCCGGCCTCCTCCCGGCATGCTCGAGTCGACACGGTGCCGACCTCCGGTCAGGTACCCGAGAATGCGTGGCTGAAACCGCGGGGGCGTGTATGCGGCACCGGCACGGCGTCGCGAAGCTCAGTTCGGGGGCTCGGTCTCGTCGACCGCCAGCGCGTCCTCGACGGTGTCGAACACCGTCAGCAGCCGGTCCAGCGCGGTCAGCTCGATCGGCCTGCGCGCCGCGTCGCTGGGGACCACGCGCAACGCGCCGGAACCGGCGGCTTCCGAGGCCGCCACCAGGACGCTCAGGCCCGCGGAGCCGAGGAACCCGACGTTCGACATATCCACCACGACGGCGGGAGGCGCGTTGCGCAACGCCTCGTCGAGCGCCGATTGCAGGCGCGGAGCGGACGCCATGTCGATTTCGCCGTGCACGGTGACGATCACCGCGTCGTCCGCGGATCGCACCTGGACCTCCAGCGCCCGGGGTGCGCTTTCGGAACTCACCATCCACCTCCCGTGCCTGCGGTGTGCTCGGCAGTACGCCAGTCGGCCTCCGCCGCGGTTCGTGCCTCCAGCACAAGGGCACGGCGCAGAGCGAGCATTCCGCCGGTCAACTTACCGCATCGCGTCGTCAGGTAGTCCTGTTGCGCGGTCTGGCGGATCACACCGATCAGCTGCCCGGGTTGGCGATTCGGTCCAGCCATTCCCGCATGAGGCCGCGCTCGGGCTCGGTCAAGGCGTCGGTCTGCGGCAGCACCGCGCGGAGCGTGACGGCGGCGGCGACGGGGCCGGGAGCCGTGGCGGCGGGAGTGTCCGTGGTGATCGCGGCGATGATCGCCTCGCGGGCGGTGCGGGACAGTTCCGGGTCACGGTCCTGCTCGGGGGTGGCGATCAACGTGAGCGTCGTGCCGGAACCGGCCGCGTGGACCAGGGCCACGGCACGATCCTCCGGAACGCGTAACCGGCCTGCGGCGGCGATCCGCCGGATGCGCTCGGCGAGTACCTGGTACGCGGCACGGGCGGCCGGTGCGGCTCCTTCCGGGCGGGGCCCGCTGTACATCAGCGCGTACAGCGCCGGGTTGGCCAGGCCGAGTCCGACGTGCTGATCCCACCCGGCGCGGAGATCATCGACCGGATCCTCGGCGGGTTCGAGGGTGGACTTGCTGGTCAGGTAGGTGGTGAAGCCGTGTGTGACGACGGCGTCGAGCAGGCCCTGTTTGTCGCCGAAGAGCCGATAGATGGTGGGCGGCTGGACACCGGCCGCGGCGCTCACGGCACGCGTCGAAACCGCGTCCGGTCCGCCTTCCTTCAGCAGCCGGGTCGCTGCCTCGACGATGCGTTCCCGGTGTCCTTCGGATGCACTCTCGCCGCCCTCCATGATTTCGATGATAACGGAGAACTGTTATCGCTGTTGTTTACGATGATACGCTCTATTTGTTATCACTGGAAACGTCAGGAGATCGCCCATGATCATCGTCACCGGAGCCAACGGCAAGCTCGGCAGAGCAGTCACCGAGCGCCTGCTCGAGCGCGTCCCCGCGGCGCGGATCGGCGTCAGCGTGCGCGTCCCGGATGGGGCGCGCGATCTGGAAGACCGGGGTGTGCGGGTCCGCCGTGGCGATTTCGCCGACCCTGCCGGTCTCGCGCACGCCTTCGAGGGCGCGTCGAAGGTTCTCGTGGTGTCGACCGACAGCACAGGTGAAACGGCGGTGCGCCACCACCGCGTGGCCATCGAGGCAGCGGTGGCCGCCGGAGCCGCACGCGTCGTCTACACCAGCCACATGGGCGCGAACCCGTCTTCGCCGTTCGCGCCGATGCCGGATCATGCCGCCACCGAGGCGGCGCTGCGGGAGTGCGGCGTTGCCTTCACCGCGCTGCGCAACGGCTTCTACGCCGCGTCGGCGGCGATGTTGCTGGGCGCGGCCCTGCACACCGGGGAGCTGACCGCGCCGGAGGACGGGCCGGTCGCGTGGACCGCGCACGCCGACCTCGCCGAAGCCGCGGCACTTGCGCTCACCGAGGACGAGCTCGACGGCATGACTCCCGCGCTCACCGGTTCGGAGGCGATAGATCTGACGGGCGTCGCGGCGATCGCCGCGCGGCTCACGGGTCGTCCCATTCGCCGGGTCGTCGTGACCGAGGCCGAGTATCGCGCGAGCTTGCTCGCCCGCGGCCTGCCGGAGTCGGCGGCCGACCTGCTCCTCGGTTTGTTCGCCGCGAGCCGACTGGGTCATTTCGCGTCGACCGACAGCACCCTCGCGCGGCTGCTCGGCAGGCCGCCCGTGCCCTTGGCGGACATCCTGCGGGCGACGGTCACACCGCTTGGAGTGCGTCCTCAGGACGCCAGGGCGGTAACTCGGTGACGGTGTGACCCGCTTCGTGCGCGGCGCTTTCGGCGACCGGCCACTGGCACAGCGGGGGACAGGCGCGGCGGGATACGCGTGGCGGATGGATTCGCGGTGGCGCAACACCCGGAGTTCGCGCTCGGACGTACGTCACCAGAAAGCCCTGTATGGCAGGGCTATTCGGGCCAAGTACCCGTGAGCGAGCGGAAACCCGCCGCGCCCGCGCGATCGATCGCCGCCTTCACCAACCCGAAGACAGCGCCTTGCAGTGCGGCGGCGAACAGCACTTCGCGCCAGGAGTAATTCCGTGCGGTCGCGGAGGGGGCCTGCTCCTCGCCGCTGACCCGAGTCCACACCCGGGTGAACACCGCGTTCGCCACGAGCCCGCCGAGGACGCTGATCAGCAGGCCGAGTGGTTTGTACAGCGTCTTCATCGCCGCCTCCGCATGATCCGCCACACGAGCACTGCCGCTGCCGCCGCGGTGAGGGCGGCCGGGAGCGGATGCGTGCGCAACGTTCCGGCGGCGTACTTGCCGCGCGCCAGCACCGGCGCGGGCGTCGCCGCCGCGACCCGGTGGGCCAGATCCGCGGCGCTCGTCTTCGCCTGCTCCGCTTTGTCCGAGACCGCGTGCGCCGCTTCGGACGCCGCGTGCTTCGTCGTCGCGACGGCGTCGTGCGCCTTCTCCTTGCTCCGCTCGGGCACGTCGAGCTTGTGGCCCAGTTCGTCGATCGCCCTGCCGAGTTCCGCCCTGGCGGTGTCGCGGGCGCGTCGCAGCGCCGCGGCGGCATCGGCGGGCGACTGGCTGTCGTTCATCCTCATCTCCTGTCCTTGATCACCTCGATGTCCTGCTGGACGCCCTCGACCGCCTCCCGCGGTATCGGCGGAGCGGCGTGCTCCACCTCCTTCTTGCCGAACCCGCCGAGCACCGCCGCGACCGTCAAGAGAGCGCCGGCCACGATCAGCGCGGCGGCCCACCCTGGCAACAGCTCGGCAAGCCCGAGGACGGCTGCGGCGACCACCGCAGCGCCGCCGTAGAACGCCAAGAGCGCGGCGACACCGGCCAAACCCGCGCCGCGGCCGAATTGCTTGCCCTTCTGCCGCATCTCCAGTCGCGCGAGCTCGAGTTCGGAGCGGATCAGCGTGGATATCTGTGCGGTGGCGTCATCGATGAGCTCGGTGACCGACCTCGTATTCGCGGGCGGACCGGTCCGTGCCGTCTCCGTCATGAGACCTCCTCTGCCGCACGGGCGGCCTCAACCGCGGCCGAGCGCCTTCTCCAGCTGACCCTTGGTCATCGTGGAGCGGCCTTTGATATTGCGTTTCTTCGCTTCGTTGTACAGCTGGTCCCTGGTCGGGCCCTTGGGCCCGCTGCTTCCGGAACGCTGGCCGCCGCGCTGCTGCGGCGACTTGTCGCGGGTCGAAGTGCGGCTCGCGGTCTTGGTCTTCCCCTCCTGCGCACGGTTCTTGTTCACCGTGCGTGCGGCCATCTCCTTCGCACGCTTCGTGCTCGCGCCCCGGCTCTTCGCCGAGTCCTTGACGTGCTCGTACTGCCGCTCTTCCTTCTCCGTCCATTCTTTGGGCATGTCACACCTCCTGCATGGCGACTACCCGCGCGCAGGCATTCCAATCGGACGCCATCCGCGCCTGCGTTTTCGACGCCGCGCCCGAAGGCTCCCCGGACACCGGACTCGCCGCCGGATCATCCGGCGGCGCTGGGTCGACGCAGTGCCATGCGGCGAAAAGCCTTGGACCGCAGGCGAAATCGTGTTCGCGCTAGCCGACGTAGTCGGCGAGCAGCGGCACCGCCTCGACCGGATGCCGCGCTCGCAGACCCTTGCCGAGGGAGTCGAAATGCCAGACACCGTCGGTGCGCCGAACTCTGCCCAGCACCATGCCGGTGTGGTCGCCGCCGCCGGTCAGGTCGTAGCGGGCGATCTGCGTCCCCGCCGCGCTGTCGATCACCCGGCAGTAGGCGTTGGCGATCTGCTCGAAGGTCTGCCCGGTGTAGCAGGTGACGAGGAACAGCACCGTCGTGACCTCGGAGGGAATCCGGGTGAGGTCGACGGTGATGACCTCGTCGTCGCCTTCCCCCTCGCCGGTGATGCTGTCGCCGTGCAGGCGCACCGAGCCGTCGGTCGAGGTGAGTCGCTCGTGATAGACGACGTCCACGAGCTGTTCCGCGGCGAACAGCAGCGCGGCCGCGTTGAGATCGATGTCCTTCCGGCGGTTGAACCAGCGCGAGGGCGTTGCCGGGTCCCAGCCGAGCGCAATCGTGACGTGGTCGAGCGGGGTGTCGCGCTCGTCGCGCAGCCTCATGGACATCCGTGTTCCCCTCTGCAATGGCGACCTGGTCTTGCGGCGATCTCGTGATCGGACGTACGGGCCGCGCAGCCCCGCGACGCTCATCTGCACGTCGGCGCATCGACAGTGGCGCATGGTCGGCGCAGGAGCCTACCCCAATCGCGGCGAATATCGCGAGGAATCCAATCCATGCGAGGGTGCGCCGCGAAGTGAAGGCATGCGGGTTGGCATTGAGCACGAGAGCCGACGCCATGGCGGGAGACCCCATGCCCGCGGTTCCTCGCCATCGGTGTACCGGGTTCGCGAGGTAGCCGCGAAGGCGCGACCGGCGGGTACGGTCGCCGCGCAGGACTACGGTGCGACCGCCCGGTCCGTGCGGAGGAGCAGCCACCGAACCGCCGAATCGGGTTCGCGTCCGCCGCTGGTTCGCCCGGCGGGCGCGGATGTCGTGGTCGACGCGGTCGTCGTGGCGGCACATGTCCGGGTGCGTATCCGGTCCGCGGTCGAACGGCCCCGGGTCGCCTCGTCCGAAGGTGGCGGGTCATGACAGACACCGAGCAGTCTCGCACCGGCCTGCTCGACCTGGCCTACCCCTACGCGATGGACGCGGTGGCCGAGATCGAGCGCAGGCACATCGAAAACCGGGTGGCGAAGGCCGATTCCGGTACCGCCGCGGCATTCGCCGCCACAGTGCGCCGGGTGCGGGAGACATTGGCGGCACTGAGCGCGGTCGACGCGGTGAATCCGCCGCCGACGCTCGAGTCGAAGATCCTCCGAGCGATCGACGACTCGCGCCAGGGCGCGCGATCCGGGCGGCACGGCGCGCGGTCGGTGCCCGGTCGCCTGCCGCGGGCGGCACGTCTGGCCGTCGCCGTCGCCGTGATCATCGGCGCCGGTGCGGGCGCCGTGGTGGTCGCCGAGCGGATAGCCGGGCATGCCACCGTGCCGGTCACCGCGGAACAGGTTCTCCAGCAATCGGATTCGCGGTCCCGGGTGGTCGGGCTGACGGTCGGGGGCGCCGTCACGGTGAGCACATCGGACCGGCTCCATGCCGTCGCGCTGACGTTCGACGCGGTGCCCGCACCGCCGGCCGGACGGGCCTATCAGCTGTGGGTGGTGTCCCCCTCGGGCGCAGTGCGCTCGGCGGGGGTGCTGACAACGGTGCCGGCGGCTGGGGTGGCGACCCGGTTCGATCCGGCGGACGTCCTCGTCGTCACGATCGAACCCGCGAATGGTTCGCCGCGCCCGACGTCACCGCACTTGGCGGAGGTCGCCCTCGGCTGAGCGGCACCTCGGTCTCCCCGCACGACCCGCGCGGTGAGTTCATGGTCGGTCGCACCCTTCGAGGGTCGCGCGCGCCACCTCTTCGACGACGTCATCCACCTCGCCACGCGCCCGCAAGGCCCTCAGTTGCCGGAAGGCACCGTTGCCGCGGGCGAGCAGGCGGGCGAACGCCTCCTCGACGAACTCCCGGTCGCCCGCCTCCTCGAGCGCCGGGGCGGCGTAGTCGATCAAGCGGCGCAGCAGCGTGCGGATGGGCGCCACCTGGCCGTCGTGCGGGTCGACACCGTCTCCGACCAGTCCCGAACGCGCCGCCTTCCAGTACGCCGCTCGCAGGACCTCGGCGGGCACCGGCGGCGCGACATGACCGTCGGCCAAGGACTTTCGCGCCATGACGACGATCGCGCGCACCAGCGCGGCCAACAGCGCGGTCTCCTCGACGGTGGCGGGTATATCGCTCACCCGGATCTCGACGGTGGGGAAGGAGACCGACGGGCGGACGTCCCAGTAGACCATCTGCTTGTCCAGGATGCTGCCGCTGTTGAGCATCATCGCGACCATCGCCTCGTAGTCACGCGCGGACTCGAAGTACGGCGGCGGTCCGGCGCTGGGCCAGCGTCGCCACAGGATGCTGCGCCAACTGGCGAATCCGGTCTCGGTGCCGCGGTAGATCGCCGAGTTCGCCGTCATCGCCAGCAGTGTCGGCAGCCACGGCCGCAGATAGTTGCCCACCTGGATCGCGGTCTCGCAATCGGGGATGCCGACGTGCACGTGGCATCCCGACAGTCCCTGCTCGTGCGCGAGCAGCCCGAAATTCTCCTCGATGCGCTGGTAGCGCGGCGTCTGCGTGACCGGGAACTCGTGCGGCACGGTCGGCGGGATGCCCACCGCCAGCAAACGCGCGTCGTTCTGCTCGGCGCAGGAGGAGACACCGCGCCGCAACTCCCGCAGTTGCCGGTGCAGCGCGGCGATATCGGTGTGGACCGCGGTGCTGGCCTCCACCTGGCAGCGAGTCAGCTCGAGTTGCAGGTCGATGCCGATGTCCTCGGCCGTACGCGCCACCTCGACATTGCGTGCCAGCGGCGCGCCGGTCTGCGGATCGACCAGCAAGAATTCTTCTTCCACACCGACGGTCGCGCGGCCATCGTCCATGTCATCGGCATACCCCGGGGCAGGATGCCTAGTCGGTGGATCGGCCGAGAAGTTGCCGCGCGGTCGCTCGTCACGCGCGGCTCGGCGCGCGGTTTGGACGGCGTCGAGGCGGAAACTGCTGAAGAGGGGGCTGCATCAATATCAGGGAGATATCGCATGTTTCGGATCGCTCTGCGTCTCGTCGTGACAACCGGCTCCGCCGCGGTGGTCGCCGGGGCCGGTGCCGGGCTCGCCGCCGCGGGGCCGACGCTATCGGCCGACACCCAGGAAGAAGGCACCATCGCGGTGAACAGCCAACCGGCGTCGGAGAGCTGGACCTGTGCGCTGCTGGGCTCCGCCGAACAGGCCGGTGTGCGGGCGGACGTCGCGCGCAACGGCGAGAGCCGCGGCGGATTCGCGGCGGGCAGCACCGTCACCGCCGCCTGCGTCGGACCACAGTGGCCGATGGTCGCCCTGACCACCGGAGTCACCTCACTCGACGACGAGGACTGACCGCACCGGCACGCATCTGCCCGCCTCCCACGGCCGGTGCTGGAGAAACCTCCCACGGCGGCGGGGCTCGATAATCTCGCTCGCATGCGGATCGTCGTCCTCGGCTCGGGCATCGCGGGTCTTTCCACTGCGGCGGAACTGCTCCGGGACCGGCACGAGGTCACCGTCGTCAGCGCCACGCCGATCACGGCGACCACGTCCTTTCTCGCCGCCGCCGTGTGGTTTCCCACCGCGGCGGGCCCGGCCGACCGGGTGCGGGCGTGGAGCGACACCACCTTCGAGCACTTGGCCGCGCTGGCCACCGCGGGCGCGCCGGGCGTGCGGATGTGCGAATCGATGGCGCTGTATCGGGACGAGCCCGCGGTTCCGTCCTGGTCACGGTCGGTGCGCTCGTTCCGGTCCGCCGATCCCGGCGAACTGCCCCCCGGCTACGGCTTCGGTTTCCGTTTCGCGGTCCCCCTGGTGGAGATGCCGACCTACCTGCCGTTTCTCAGCGCTCAGGTGGACGCGGCAGGCGCGCGACGCGTACTGCGCACCGTCCATCGGCTCGACGACCTCACCGACCTCTCCCCCGACGTCGTGGTCAACTGTGCCGGTCTGCGCGCCGCCGAACTCGTCGGCGACCCGGACGTGTATCCGATCCGCGGTCAGATCGTGCGGGTGACGAATCCGGGCCTTTCGGTGTCGATCCGGGACGAGGCCCATCCACTCGGCCGCGCCTACGTCCACCCCCGGGCCGGCGACTGCGTTCTGGGCGGTTCGCTGGAGCCGGGCGAGTGGGACACCGCGCCGGACCCTGAGCTTGCCCGGTCGATCCTGCGGCGCTGCCGCGATCTGGCTCCCGCGCTCGCCGAGAGCCGGGTGTTGGAAACCCTGGTCGGACTTCGCCCTGGCCGCGCCGAAGTTCGCCTCGAACTCGACACAGCCGCCTTGCCGGGCATTCCCGTCGTCCACAACTACGGCCACGGCGGTTCCGGCATCAC
This sequence comes from Nocardia pneumoniae NBRC 100136, assembly GCF_000308755.1. Classification (GTDB taxonomy): domain Bacteria; phylum Actinomycetota; class Actinomycetes; order Mycobacteriales; family Mycobacteriaceae; genus Nocardia; species Nocardia pneumoniae. Next base: position 71,868 of record NZ_BAGF01000044.1, on the reverse strand, counting down.
CATCGGATACGGCTGCGCGCTGGAAACCGCCGCCCTCGTGGCGGGGCTCTGAGCGCCGTCCGGTTCAGTTGGCGTAGCTGCGCGCCACCACCGAGTTCAGCGCCTCCAGGAATTCGCTGATCGCGCCCGGCTCCACCCGGTCACGCCGCGTGCGGCGTTCCGGCGACTCGGTCGCGGGCAGGGCGAGGCCCGCGTCGACCCCGTCGCGCAGGACGGCGTGCACCGCTTCGATCGGGATACCGGCTTGGGCGCATCGGCTGGCGGCGTGCTCGAACCTGCCGAGGGCGAGGCTGCCCGCGGCCTCGGCCGCGTCCACCAGGACGAGGGCCAGTTCCAGCCCCATCTTGATCAGCGCGTCGGCACCGGCACGCCGGGGTTGCCCAGGATCGAAGCGCGCAGGCGCCTCGGCGGTGTGCCGATCTTCTTCGTGCGGGCCGATGGTCATGGCCCTCCCTCCGCGCGACGACCCTGCTGGCACCGACGTTACGGTGGGGCCCGAGAGAATTCGACCGCGCGAATGCGTGTTGTGAGCCCTCACAGGGGCGAGGGGGTGGTTTTCGGGCGGTATCCCCAACCAGGGGCGCGGCACTCGGAAGGCCGAACCGGTCAAGTTACCGTTGGGTACTTTCCGCGATCGGGGAGGGAAGGAGTCATGATGTCCATCACCGATTCGGCAGGTCCGGATTTGACGCTCTCGGGCCGCCCGGCCAGTTCTTCGCTGCGCGATGTGCGGAATCTGTCGCGCAAAATGGTCGGCCACTTCATCGAGACCGTCGCGCACTGCCGGACGCTACCCGGCGAGGCGCTCAACGGCGACATCACCAATATCACCCGCCTGTGTCTGGAACTGGCCGTCAGCATGCTCGACGGCACCGACATCCCGGAGAAGACGATGCTGCTGCGTACCGCGGCGGCCGGCTGGGCGCGCGAGGGCATCCCGATCGACACCATCCATCACGCCGTGCACGAGGGATTCAAACTCGGTTTCGACCTGATCGTCGCCAACGCGACCGCCGCGGATTTCGACAGCCTCAAGGACATCAGCCGCCGTCTGCTGGAAATCCTGGACACCATCACCTCGACCGTCTCGCGGGCCTACGTTACCGAGTTGCGTGCCGTGGTCGGCGAACACCACACCGCCGCCCACACCCTCGCCTCCGCTCTGCTCGGCGGGCACCCCACGTTCACCATGGCGCGCGAATGCGGCATTCCGATCGCCGACTCGTATGCCGTTCTCGCTGTTGCCATCCCGGCACACCCCGAGGAGAGGAATCCGCGACTCGACGGCGCGGTGGTGGCGCGGCGAAAGCTGCGCCGCGTGCAATCCGAGCTCGCGACCCGCTGCGGCGACACGGTGCTGTCGCTGCTGAGCGTCGACGGTGGCACGATCCTGCTGCCGTCCGCGTCACCGGAGGACAAAGCCCTCGACGAGCTGGTGGAGTGCCTCGGCGCCGCCGCACAGGTCCCGGTCGTCGCCACGGTGATCGCCGCGACGCCGGTCGAGGTGCCCACGGCCGCCGATCGCGCGCACGAGCTGCTCGACATGGTGCAGCGGCTGCGCTGGACGCGCGGACTGTTCCGCTTCGACGACCTGGCGCTGGAGTACCAGCTCACCCGGCCCGGCCCCGGACTGGAAACGCTGCGGACACTCCTGGATCCCCTCGACGAGCACCCCGAACTCCTGGAAACCCTGAAGCGCCATATCGGCACCAACCTCAACCGCCAGCGCACCGCACGCTCGTTGCACATCCACACCAACACCGTCGACTACCGGCTCAAACGCATCGGCCAGCTCACCGGGTTCGACCCCGCCCAAGCCTCCGGGGTGTGGTATCTGCGCGCGGCGCTCGTCGCGCGCAGCTATCGGGACTCCGAGGCCCAGTCTCCCGTCCGGCCTGGAGAGACGGACGTCTCCTCGTAGACCTACGGCGCGGCGTCGTTACCGAGCGCCCGCCCGGAGCAGCGCGTAGACGGAGTCCGGGGTCCATCGGCGATCGGCGCCCGGGCGAGTGGCGAGGTAACCCGCGGTCGTCCATATGGACCAGCCATGGGCGGCGCGCAGGCCAGCGGCCAGGTACCGCAGGTATGCGGCGGCGGGCGCGTTCCCAGGAACATCGCGGTAGCGCCAGGGCGCGGTAAAACTCAGCACGGGGTGACCGTCGTAGGTGCCCGCGCAGACCAGCGTCTCGTATCGGCCGGGACCGAGAGTGATCGTGCCCCGGGTGATCACCTCGCTGAAATCGAGGTCCGCGCCGGGAGCGCGGTACATCTCCTGGGCCACGATGTCGGAGAACTGGGTGGCGGTGAGCAGGTGGGCGTGCACGGCGATCTCACCCGGGCAGCCCGGATCGTAGAAAGCGCGGCCGCCGGTCCAGGTCAGCGATTCGGTGGCGAAGTACAGCAGGCCGGGCAGCAGCAGGGGAACCGAGCGAAGCGGATCGGCAGGGTCGCGGCAGCCGGGCAGGGTGAGCGTTCCACCATCGGGCCTGCCGCCACACAGGTAGGTGCGCAGCCTGGCCAGGCTCATGTTGGAGCCGTAGGCCGCGTACCAGACCAGATCCGGGTCCCGGTCGCGCCGGTCGGCGTGCGCCCCTGGTGCCGCGGAGCTGGTGGCGATGCCTGTGTACCACGCCGTCATGACACCCATTCTGGGCCGTTCCCGACGTCGTGCCCACCGGAGCATCACCGGTTGCCCGTGCCACCGGCGGCGAACGAGCCAGGATTTCCGCCGGTCCCGACGGCGGCGCCTGGCGGCGCCAAATCGCCCGGAATTGCCTCGTCAGCACGACGGAGTCCGCCATCCGCACTTCCGCGAGGGCTCCGCTGGCCAGCTCCGGCGCCGCGATCAACCGGCTCAGCACCGCGGGTGCGGCCCCTGCGCGGGCCGAGGCGACGATCGCGGCGGCCGAGCCCAGCTGGGCGGCGAACCGGGCAGGCTGGCATTCCGCACCCAGGATCTCCCACACCGTGTCGCGGGTTCCCGAGCCCGGCTCGCGCCACAGCAACGGCGTGGTGGCGAGTTCGCGGCGTGGCTGATCGCCGCGGTCCTGGCCGCCATCGGAACCACGCTGGCACGGCAACGATTACGCAGCTCCGGATACCGCCTTCTGGTGTTCGGCGGCATCCTCGCCATCGCACTCGGCTCGTCCGGTCTGGCACTGCAATTCGTCACCGGCTGGCGGTGACAGGAACGGGTGCGGACCGCTCAGGCGTCCAGGTCGGCGGCGACCAGGGCGACCACCTTGTCCAAAACTGCCTGATCGGCGCTGTCGACCACGACCGCGGTGCCCTGGGTGGCTCCGAGAGTCATGATCATCAGTGCCGAGCCCGCGTCGACCGGATCGCCGCCGGCCACCGAGAGGGTGACCGGAACGCCCGCTGCCTGAACGGCTTCGGCGATGATGTTGGCCGGGCGTGAGTGCAGGCCGATGGACGAGCCGACTTCGACGACTGTCTGTGGCATGGTGGGAACTCCTTTTCCAGGAAGGGGGTTATCCGACGGTGACGGTTGCGGGGGAGTGCGCCGCGGTGCGCGGGCGGACGAGTTCTTTGGCGACCGTGACGCATAGTGCGCCGACGAGTGTGCCAGCGGCGAGTGCGCCGAGGAACCAGAGAATATGGCCGACCGCGAAGAAGACGAAGATGCCGCCATGCGGTGCGCTGAGTGTGGTTCCGGTGGTCATGATCAGCGCACCGGTGACCGCGCCGCCGGCCATCATGGACGGGATGACTCGCAGCGGGTCGGCGGCGGCGAAGGGAATGGCGCCCTCGGAGATGAACGAGGCCCCGAGCAGCCACGCCGCCTTGCCGTTCTCGCGTTCGGCGGTGGTGAACAGGCGGGGCCTGATGGTGGTGGCGACCGCCATGGCCAGGGGCGGCACCATCCCCGCGGCCATGACCGCGGCCATGATGCGCAGTGAGGCGGTGTCGGTGACGCTGAGCCCGGCCACGGCGAACGAGTAGGCGGCCTTGTTCACCGGCCCACCGAGGTCGAAGCACATCATCAGGCCGAGGATGACCCCGAGGGCGATCGCGGACGTGCCGGACAGCCCGTTGAGCCAGTTGGTGAGCCCGCTGGTCAGCGCGGCAAGTGGCTTGCCGAGCACGATGAACATGGCCGCGCCGACGATCAGCGAGGCGAACAGCGGGATCACCACCACCGGCATCAGGCCTCGAGCCCACTGGGGCACGGCGAGTTTCGCGATCCACAGCGCCGCGAACCCGGCGATCAGCCCGCCCGCCAGGCCGCCGAGGAATCCGGCGCCGACGAACACCGCGACGGCTCCCGCGGTGAAACCCGGTGCGAGGCCGGGGCGGTCGGCGATGGCGAAGGCGATGTAGCCGGCCAGCGCAGGCACCAGGAATCCGAAGGCGAGCGAGCCGAGCTGGAACATCACCGCGCCGAGGTAGGTGGCCAGTCCGCCGTCGGGCAGCGCGCTGAGCGAGTTGTCCAGCACGATGGACTTGGCCTTGTCGGCGATCTCGTAACCGCCCAGCAGGAAGCCGAGCGCGATGAGCAGGCCACCCGCCGCGACGAACGGGATCATGTAACTGACGCCGGTCAGCAAGATCTGGCGCAATCGCGTGCCCCAGCCAAGGGTTGCCGGTGCGGGAGCGGGTTCTTCGCCGGATGCGCGGCCGGTGACGGTGGTGGCGACGGGATCGTTCGCGGCGCGCAGCGCGTCGGCGATCATCGCGTCAGGTTCGTTGATCGCGCGCTTGACCCCGGAGGTCACGACGGGCTTGCCCGCGAACCGGTCGCGTCCGCGCACACCGACGTCGGTGGCGAAGATGACCGCGGACGCGGCCGCGATGGTCTCGCCGCCGAGCGGAGTGCTGCCGCTGGACCCCTGCGTTTCCACGTGCACCGTGACACCGGCGCGTTTGCCCGCGGCGACCAAGGAGTCGGCGGCCATATAGGTGTGCGCTATTCCGGTCGGGCAAGCGGTGACCGCGACGATCGTGCGTTCGGCGACCGGTGCCTCCTGCCTGGGTGGCGTGGTCGTGCTCGTCGTGGATGGTGCGGTCGCGCTCGGCGCCGGGGCCGCGGTGCTCGCGGTTGCCGTGGTCGCGTCGGCCGTGCTGGCCTGAGCCTCCTTCGCCGGGCTCGGCGCGTCGAGCACGCCCTCGACGAGGGCCACGACCTCCGAGGCCGTCGCCGCGCCGCGCAGGTCGGCGACGAATTCGGGTTTCACCAGCGCACGCGCCAGGCTCGACAGCAGCTTCATGTGCTCGGCGCCCGCGCCTTCCGGCGCCGCGATCAGGAAGACGAGGTCGGCGGGACCGTCCGGGGCGCCGAAATCGACCGGCGGGGCGAGCCGGGCGAACGCGAGTGAGGCTTCGGTGACGGTCGCGGCGCGGCAGTGCGGTATCGCGATGCCGCCGGGAAGCCCCGTCGCGGACTGGGCTTCCCGGGCCAGCGCGGCGTTGGTCAGTGCTGTCGCGTCCTGCGCGCGGCCGGTTCCGGCCAGGCGTTCGGCGAGGGCGGCGATCACGGACTCCTTGGCGGCGCCCAGATCGGTGTCGAGGGTGATGAGGTACTCGGTGATGATCGAGTCGGCCATCTCGGCCTCCTTCAGCGGTTGTGCAGAGCGTTGAGCGCCGTGACGGAGACGGCGTCGAGATCGATGTCGTTCGGCCCGGGCACGCCGGTGCCGGGGAGTGCGGCGGCGGCGCTGCCGTAGGCGACGGCGCGGCGCAACCGTTCCGCGGGCCCGGCGCCGTCCAGGTCGGCGAGCAGATAACCGGCCAGGGCCGAGTCACCGGCGCCCACGGTGCTGCGCGGTGTGACGGGCGGCGCGGCCGCGTACCAGGCGCCCTCCGAGGTGACCAGGACCGCGCCGGCCTTGCCGAGCGTCGCCAGTACCGTGCCGACCCCGTACCCGACCAGGGTCGCCGCGGCGTGCGCCGCGGCCAGCGGATCTTCCAGGTCGGCGGGGTCGTCGCCGGTGAGCTGTCCCAGTTCCTCGATGTTCGGTTTCAGCAGTCGCGGCGGGACCGAGTCGAATTCGGCGGCCAGCGCCCGAAGTGGGGCATCGGAGGCGTCGACCGCGACCGGGATTCCGCGCAGCCTGCGCAGCAACGTGACATACCAGTCGGCGGGCACTCCGGGCGGCAGGGAGCCCGACAACACCACCCAGGACGCGGCGTCGGCGAGACCGTCGAGCACCCCGGCGAGGGAGTCCGCACACGCGGTAGGCAATGCGGGGCCGGGCTCGTTGATCTTCGTCGTGGTTCCGTCGACTTCCGCGACCGTGAGATTGGTCCGCGCGATCCCCGGCGTCGAGACGGCGCGGTAGCTGATGCCCGCGTCGCCGAGTTCCCGCAGCAGCGGGTCCCCGGCGTTGCCGGGCAGCACGGCGATCGTGGCGCGACCTGCCGCGGCGACTACCCGCGAGACGTTGACGCCCTTGCCGCCGGGATGCGAGCTCACGGTGGCGGCTCGGTGCACAGCCCCGCGGTGCAGCGGTTCGGTCAGGGAGACGGTGCGATCGATGCTGGGATTGGCGGTCAGCGTGACGATCATGCGGTGACCACTTCCAGTCCGGACGCGGTGAGCTCGGCGCGCACCGAAGCCAGCAGGTCGGTGTCGGTGACCAGCGCGTCGATCTCATCGATGGCGGCGAATCGCACGAGATCCTCGCGCCCCACCTTGGTGGAGTCGGCCACCACGACGACGCGGTGCGCGCTGGCGACCATGGCCCGCTTGACCGCGGCTTCGTCGAAGTCCGGTGTGGACAGCCCGTGCGCGGGAGTCAGCGCGTTGGTTCCGAGGAAGACGACGTCGACACGCAGTTCACCGAGCATGCGCTGGGTCTCCGCCCCGACGGCCGCCTGGGTGACGCCGCGGACGCGCCCGCCGAGCAGATGCAACCGCACCGCGGCATGTCCGCTGAGCCGGGCCGCGATCGGCACTGAATTGGTCACCGCGACCAGTTCGCGATCCGTCGGCAGGAGGGCGGCGATCCGCGCCGTGGTGGTGCCCGCGTCGAACAGCACGCTGCCGCCGGTCGGCGGCAGGAAATCCAGGGCGGCCTTGGCGATGCGGTCCTTTTCCGCCGCGCGGCTGTGCTCGCGTTCGCCGGTGCCGAGTTCGATCGCGGTCAGCGCCGCGGCGGGTACCGCGCCGCCGTGTACGCGTCGGATCAGCCCCATCCGATCGAGCACCGCCAGGTCGCGGCGGACCGTTTCGGTCGTGACGCCGTACTGATCGGACAGCTCGGTGACCGACACGCGCCCCCGCTGCCCGACCAGCGTGGCGATGGCCTGCTGGCGTTCCTCGGCGTACATCCGATCCTCCCGGCTTGATGTTGGTTTATGTTGTTTTATATCTGGATGTGTTGCTTTGTCAATGGGTTGGCGTAGTCTGGATCACATTGGCAACCGGATGGGCATGGCACCCATTCGCTCGGCACAGGCGCGGAGGTAGACGACGGATGACGAGGTCGCTGCAGGTAAAGGCGGGAACTATGGTGCTGAACGGCACACCGGCGGTGTCCGGAGTCGCGTTCGCGCCTGCGGTCCGGCCGGTTGCCCGGCTGCGCGTCGAGGAATCGACGGAGCTGGTATCCGAGTCCGATCGGGCATCAGAGCAGGCGGCGCTACTGACGGCCGCGACCACCGTCTCGGACCGTTTGCGGGAACGGGCGGCGCGCGCCAGCGGTGCCGCGGCGGAGGTGCTCGCCGCCAACGCCGCGATGGCCACCGACCGCGGCTGGCTCGGCGCCGCCGAGAAGCTGATCGCGGCGGGCACACCCGCTCGGGCGGCGGCGGTCGCGGCCACCGATCAGTTCGCCTCGATGTTCACCAGACTCGGCGGACTGATGGCCGAGCGGGTGACGGATTTGCGGGACATCTGTGATCGAGTCGTCGCCGAACTGGCGGGTGCGCCCGAGCCGGGTATCCCGGTACCTGCGCAGCCCTCGATCCTGCTCGCCGACGACTTGGCGCCCGCGGACGCGGCCGGGCTCGACCCGGCACTCATCGTCGGCTTGGCGACGTCATTCGGCGGTCCGACCAGCCATACCGCGATCATCGCGCGCCAACTCGGCATCCCCTGCGTTGTCGCGGTGGCCGAGCTCGACGGAGTCGCGGCGGGGACGGACGTCCTGCTGGATGGGTCATCCGGGCGAATCGTCGTCGATCCCGACCCCTCGGTCGCGGCCCGGGCGATCGAGGAGTTCCGCTCCCGGGTCGCCCGCGACGCGGCGTGGACGGGGCCGGGCGCCACGGCGGACGGTCACCGGGTGGAAGTGCTGGTCAACGTCCAAGACGGCGCCGGTGCGCTGGCGGCGCGTCGGACACCGGCCGAGGGGGTGGGTTTGTTCCGCACCGAATTGTGTTTCCTGGACCGCGAATCCGAGCCGAGCGTGGCCGAGCAGGAGCGCATCTACCGGGAGGTGTTCGACGCGTACGCGGGGGCGAAGGTGGTGATCCGGACCCTGGACGCTGGATCGGACAAGCCGCTGCGGTTCGCCGACCACCCCGACGAGGCGAATCCCGCGCTCGGCGTGCGTGGTATCCGCGTCGCCGCGCGCGACGAGGGCATCCTGGACCGGCAACTGGACGCCATCGCGCGCGCCGCGGAGGGCCGCCAGCCCGTGCCGTGGGTGATGGCGCCGATGATTTCCACCGCGGCCGAAGCGGAATCCTTCGCCTCGAAGGTCCGCGCGCGGGGGCTCATCCCCGGGGCGATGATCGAAGTGCCCGCCGCCGCGCTGACCGCGGAAGCGATTCTCCGGCACGTCGATTTCCTCTCCGTCGGCACCAACGACCTCGCGCAGTACACGATGGCGGCCGACCGCATGTCCCCCGAACTGGCCGCGCTCACCGACCCGTGGCAACCGGCAGTGCTGTCCCTCGTGGCCCGCACCGCGGCCGCGGGCCTGCGCCTCGGGAAGCCCGTCGGAGTGTGCGGTGAAGCGGCGGCCGATCCGGCCTTGGCTTGCGTGCTGGTCGGGTTCGGCATCACCTCCTTGTCCGCTGCCGCCAGCGCCGTCGCCGCGGTGGGCGCGGGTTTGGCGGAGGTCAGCCGGGAAAGCTGCGAGCGCGCCGCGGCCGCGGCACTCGAAGCCGCCGATCCCACGGCAGCCCGCGCCGCCGTCCGATCCATCCTGGGCGGGGCGCCCGCCGCCTGATGGCGTCCTCCTCTGAGCAGGCCGGTATTCGGGCGGACGTGGGCAGTGCTCGTCGCGACGCCATGTCCGCCGACGATCGCTCGGTGCGGGGTCTCGCAGTTATCCCGATCCCACGGCTTTCTCGTACACCACGCCCGCGTCGCGGACTTTGGTCGCGAGAAAACGCATCCGCTCAGGAGTGAGGTAGCCACCTCGAAGGGCGATCTGGTCCAGCTCGGCCGCCACTTGGTCGAGCGCCAGCCGAGCAAACCGTGTCTGATCAGCCATGCTCAGGTTCTACCAGCGTTCGTCCCCCATCGCCCCCACGTTCACGTCGTGGCGCGTGGCGGTGTGCCGCGCCAGCCGGTGGCCAGCAGGGCGTCGGTGGGGGTGATGCCGAACAGGTCACGGCAGGTGCGGGTGAGGTGGGCGCTGTCGGCGAATCCGGCGGCGTGGGCGGCCTCGGTCAGCGAACGTCCCGCCCGGACCTGATCGATGGCGCGGTGCAGCCGCGTCCAGCGCCGCCACGCCGCATACGGAAGCCCGACCTCGGCGGCGAACAAGTGCGACAGGCGACTGGGTGACATCGCGACCCGGCGAGCCACCTCACCCAGGCTGGGTGGTCCGACCGGGCTGGCATCGGCCAGTTCCATCGCTGCGAGCACCACCGGATGCGTGGCCCGCCGAGGCAGCGGAAGCGCCGGGGGCCGTGGCGGGTGGCCGGGCGATGCCGGGACGGCAGCGGCGATCCAGCTGCGCACCTGATCGGCGGGTCGGTCGGCCAGGCGGGCGACGGCAGCGCGTCCAACCGCACTGGCAGGATCGAGGTAGGCGAGGAATCCGGCGGTCTCCGGTGTGGCACGGACTTCGTGGCGGACCCCCGGCGGGATGATCGCGAGGTCGGCGCGGCTGACAGTTCCGCTGCCGTCGGTGAGGGTGAGTTCGCCGCGGGTGACCAGCAGTACCTGTACCGCGGCGTGGGAATGCGCCGCAGTGTCACCGATGTCGCCGGTGAAGGCCATCAGACCGGGAGTGAACACGACGCCGCCGAGCCACCGGGGGATCGCAGCGGTCATCGCGGGTCACCGCCGATCGGCGGACAGAGGGCGGTGTTCGACACGGGTTCGTCTGGTTCGCCTGGGTAGGAAGGGTTGGGGGCCACCGCGATCGTAGTACCGGACGGATATTCCGGACATTCGCTCACGGCGTCGTCTGTCGTGAGGATGCGCGACTGGGCCGTCGTGGAAAACGCCTGACATGAGGACATGTAGAAATGCGCATCAACACAATGTGCCGCTCATCCACATCTGCTCGGCAGTTCGGGGCTCGTCGGTCGAATCGGGGCGGGGTACGGCCCGGCAGCGCCGCCGCCGCGGCGTACGAGCATGGCGCAGTGTTCTACGTCGGGACGCGTAATGGCGAACCGTTCCGCGGTCGGATGTCCCTGCGGGCGGACGCGCCTACCGTTGCCGATATGACGTGGAACGAGATGAGTCAGAGCAAATACGTCCTGCTGACGACGTTCAAGAAGGACGGAACGCCGGTCGGCACGCCTGTCTGGGTGGCGCCGGACGGCGACCGGATCGTCGTCTGGACCAATCCGAAGACGTGGAAGGTCAAGCGGATCCGCCGCAATCCGGACGTCACGCTCCAGGTCTGCGATGGGCGCGGCCGCCCGAAGTCGCAGGAGGTCCTGGCGGGCAGCGCCCGGATTCTCGATCCGGACGGCACACAGCGGGTGCGCGATGTGGTCGCGGACAAGTACGGAGTCATCGGCAAGCTCGCCATTCGCGGACACAAGCTGCTGCGCGGCGCGGACGCGTCCGTCGGCATCGCGATCGACCGGAAAGCCTCGACTTAGGCCGACTCGGCCAGTCCCGCCGAGCGCCAGATATCCGCCAGGTCGTCGAGCGGGAGCGCCAGCACCTGGCTGAGCGACACGACGGTGCCGAAGGCGGGGGAGGGGAGCCGGCCGGTTTCGATCTTGCGCAGTGTCTCCGGTGAAATGCCTGCCGCCCGAGCCACTTCGCCGAGATCACGGTCGGCCCGGGCGTTGCGCAGAGCGGCGCCGAGGCGGCGGCCCGCGTCGATCTGCGCGGGGGTCAGCGGAAGACGAACCATGCGCCCAGGTTACGGACGGTATTTAAATACCGCAAGCGACCGCTGGTATTTAAATACCGATGCGGCTACTGTGGTATTAAAATACCGGAGTACTGGAGGATCGATGGTCGAGTTGAAGAGTCCCGCGGAGATCGCGCGGATGCGAGTGGCGGGGCGCTTCGTCGCCGATGTGCTGGCCGAACTGCGCGAACGCGCGCGGGTCGGGGTGAATCTGCTCGAGCTGGAAGCCTATGTCCGGGAGCGTATCCGCCAGCGGGGAGCGCAGTCCTGCTACTGGGACTACGCGCCGTCGTTCGGGCGCGGGCCGTTCCGCAATACCGTCTGCCTGTCGGTGAACGATGCCGTGCTGCACGGGCTTCCGTTCGACTACGTCCTGCGTGACGGTGACGTGCTGAGCATGGACCTCGCGGTCGGGATCGACGGCTGGGTCGCCGATTCGGCGACGACCGTCGTGGTCGGCACCGCCGCTGCCGAGGACGTGCGGCTGGTCCGCGCCACCGAGGAGGCGCTCGCGGCGGCGATCGCGGTCGCCGTGCCGGGCAACCGCATCGGTGACATCTCCGCCGCTGTCGCCGCCGTGGCGCGGGACTACGGCTACCCGGTGAACACCGAGTTCGGCGGCCACGGCCTGGGCCGCACCATGCACGAGGACCCGCATGTGCCCAACCAGGGCCGCCCGGGACGTGGCTACCGGTTGCGGCCCGGACTCACCATCGCGATCGAACCCTGGTTCGCGCGCACGACCGACCGTATCGTCACCGATCCCGACGGCTGGACCATTCGCTCGGCGGACGGTTCGCGCACCGCGCACTCCGAGCACACTGTCGCGATCACGGCCGAGGGGCCTGAGGTGCTGACGGCCGCGGCGTGACCGCATAGTCGTCGCGGCAAGCCGTGCTGTCGCCGACTAGGTTCCGGACAGCCAGGCGGCGAGGTCGTCGGACGCGCGGAGCTCGTCGGCGACGGTGGCGCGTTCATCGTCGGACAATTCCATCGCGCGTAGCTCGGCGCGGAACTGTGCGGCGCGGTCGGGTTCGTCGGTGGCGACGGCCAGTTCGGTGAGCGCCGCCAGCGCCCGGGCCACATCCAGCCGGGGCGCCTCGAGCCGGAAGCGGCCGAGACCGACCTCGAGCACGCGGAAGGCCGCCTTGTCATCGGTCTTGAAATCGCGCAGGATGCGGGCGTTGTCGAGCACCTTGGCCAAGCCGTTCAACGCTTTCGACCCGCCGTACTCGAGCTTCGCGGGTTCGTCGCGCTGGATGTAGATCACCTGGTTGCCCGCGGGGTCGACCACTGTGAACCGGCTCTGCCCCGGCCGGAACCGGGTGATCCGCGGGAGACCTTTCGCGGGAATCTTGCCGTACCGGGCACGCAGTGCCGTGGTGAACGTTTGGTGCCTGCTGGCGACGTCGTCGACCATCACCAGGCATGCGGCGCGCTCGGCGGGTAGGTCGTCGCCCTTGGGCGCGGGGACGAAATGCAGAGAGCAGCCGTGATCTTCGACGGCGCCGTAGACATAGGGGCGGGTCTGCTCGTGGGTCACCGTGTAGCCGAGCGTTTCGTAGAAATCCAGCGTGCCCGCCAGGTCGCCGGTCCAGAGCTGCGGTACCGCCGTGTCGGACATGAACCCTCCCGAATACCCTTGGTAGTCAATTTTGACTAGTCGAGCGTAGGGGTGCGCCGGACGGGAAGTCAAACTTGACTACTATGGCGAGGTCCGACCGGAAGGAGTTCGCCATGTCGGCCGTGCGCCTGTTGGTGCTGGGCGTGATGCGCCTGCGTCAGCCCACCCACGGCTATGCCGTGCGGCGGGAGTTGCTGTCGTGGCGCGCCGAGACCTGGACGAACGTCAAACCCGGGTCGATCTATCACGCGCTCAAACAGCTCACCCAGGAGGGCAAGCTGAGCGCGTTCGGCACCGAGGACAGCGAGCAAGGTCCCGGCCGCACGCTGTTCCAGATGACCGAGGCGGGCGAGGCCGAGTTCCGCAGGCTCATGGACGAGGCGCTGGTCAGCGTCGACATGGAGGAACTCGGCGCGGCCATCGCGTTCATGGACGCGCTGCCGAGGGCGCACGTGATCGAGAAATTGCGCGAGCAGCGCCGCCGCAGTGAGGAAGTGCGCAGCAGCCTGCTCGCCATGATCCCGGCCTTCCCCGGACGGTACGAGGCGCCGCACGCGACGGATCTGCTGGAGCTGTGGAGCGGCGTCTTCGAGAACCTGTCGGGGTGGACCGAAGGGGTGCTCGCGCGGCTGGAGGCGGGAGAGTACCGGATGTCGGACACGCGACAAGCCGATCCGAGCTGAGCTGACGGGCGCGACGGAAGACAGCGGCTGCTCGGCGGCGCGCAGCAGGACGCGATCGCCGGATACGCTGCCTGGCATGACGAATGCGCTGGGAGCCGTCGCCGCGGCCGACTACGTGCTGCTGACCACCTTCCGCAAGGACGGCACGCCTGTCGGCACCGCGGTGTGGGCGGTGTCCGAGAACGGCAAACTGTACGTCTGGACGGTGACCGACAGCTGGAAGGTCAAGCGGCTGCGCCGCAATCCCACGGTCACCCTGCAACCCTGTAGCGCGACGGGCAAACCGCACGGTGAGGTAATCGAAGGGACCGCCCGGATCCTCGACGCCGAAGGCACCGAACGGGTGCGCAAACTCTTGCGGCGCAAGTACTGGCTCACCGGCCCGCTGATCATCCTCGGCAGCAATCTGCGCCGCGGCAAGTCCGGCACCATCGGCATCGAGATCACCCCGGCCGCCTGACCTGCCGCGGGCGGTCGACGCCACGCGACGGTGTCAGGTCGCCTGGCTGACCGAGGACATGTGGAAGTCCGGAATCCGCAAGGGCGGCATGGCGGTCCGGGTGAACCAGTCCTTCCATTCGCGCGGCAGCGTGATCTCGGTGGCGCCCGCTTCGGTCGCCCGCCGCAGCAGATCCAGCGGGCTCTCGTTGAACCGGAAATTGTTCACCGCGGCGGTGACCTCCCCGTTCTCCACGAGGTACACCCCGTCCCTGGTCAGTCCGGTGAGCAGCAGCGTCGCCGGATCGACCTCGCGGATGTACCACAGCGTCGTCAGCAGCAGACCGCGCTCGGTGCGGGCGATCATCTCGTCGATGCTCGCGTCGGATCCTCCGGTCAGCAGCAGGTTCTCCCCGGGAACCGTAGCGCGGGCGTCGAACTCGGCGGCCGTGGCGCGGGGGTAGATCAGCGCGGAGATCACCCCGTCGCGCAGCCAGTCGACGCGTTCGGCGGGCATGCCGTTGTCGAACACCGACATCGACTCCGATGACGCGGTCGTCGCGACGAACGGGCGATATTCCAAGCCGGGCGCGTACGGGTCCGAGTAGAGCGTGAGCGGAATGTCGGTCAGGCGCTCGCCGATCCGGGTGCCGCCCGCGCGCGCGAACGCCGTGTGACCCTCCTGCGCGCCGCGGCCTTCCATCGACCAGGCCAGGTAGATCATCAAGTCGGCGACGGTGGACGGCGGCAGCAGGGTTTCGTAGCGGCCCGCGGGCAACTCGATCTTGCGCTTGGCCCAGTCCAGGCGCCGGGACAGCTCGGCGAGTAGACCGGTCACGTCGACGTCGGTGAAGTCGGTGGTCCCCACCCCGACCCACGCGCTGGCCAGATCCGCGTCCGCGCCGCGTTTGCCGTTGATCTCCACCGAACCGGTGGGTTGCACGAAGCGGCGGCGGATGCCGGTGGAGGTGCCCAGCCATGTGGTGTGCATCTGGTGATGGGCGAAGCCGTAGAGGCGGTCGGCGCTGTCGAAACCCGCGGCCAAGTCGTGGGCGAGATCGGTGAACACCTCGATGCCGGTGCCGACAGCCGGGGCGGACCAGTCGTCGTCGACGGCGCCTGGCTCGAGCAGGGGCATGGCGTCCTTGGCCGGTTCGGCGGTGCGCGCGGCCTCCTCGCTGGCCCGCACCACCGCGGCGATGTCATGGGGGTCCACGCTGGTCGACGCGATCGTGCCGACCCGAGCGAGGGTGGGCCCCTCGCGGAACACCGAGATCACCGCCCAGCTGCGCGACACCGACGATCCGTTGGTGGTCATCGAGTTGCCGGCCCAGCGCAGCGAGGCCTCGTGCTCGTCACGGACGATCACCATCGTCTCGTCGGCGCTCGACAGCGCGAGCGCCCGCTCCACGGTCGCGCTCGCGGGGAACAGGTCGTCGGTCACTGGCCGGCCTCCGTCCGGGTGTTGAGAACGTTGATGCCGCGCACCAGGATCGAGGGGCAGCCGTGGCTGACCGACGCGACCTGCCCTGGCTGCGCTTTGCCACAGTTGAACGCACCGCCCAGCTGCCAGGTGGACGGGCCGCCGACCGCCTCCATCGCACCCCAGAAGTCGGTGGTGGTGGCCTGGTAGGCGACGTCGCGCAGCTGGCCGTCCAGCTTGCCGCCGCGGATGCGGAAGAACCGCTGACCGGTGAACTGGAAGTTGTAGCGCTGCATGTCGATCGACCACGACTTGTCGCCGACGATGTAGATGCCGTCGTCCACCCGGGAGATCAGTTCCTCGGTGCTGGTGTCGCGGTCGGGGTCGGGTTGCAGCGAGACGTTGGCCATCCGCTGGATCGGCACGTGATGCGCCGAGTCCGCGTACGAGCAGCCGTTGGATCGTTCCAGGCCGAGCCGGGGGGCGAACACCCGGTCCAGCTGGTACCCGACCAGGATGCCGTCGCGCACCAGATCCCACCGCTGCCCGGCGACACCCTCGTCGTCGTAGCCGACACTGGCCAAGCCGTGCGCTTCGGTGCGGTCGCCGGTCACGTGCATGATCGGTGTCCCGTAGCGCAGCGTGCCCAATTTGTCGGGCGTGGCGAACGATGTGCCCGCGTAGGCGGACTCGTAGCCGATGGCGCGGTCGTACTCGGTGGCGTGGCCGATGGATTCGTGGATGGTCAGCCACAGGTTGGTCGGATCGATGACCAGGTCGGTCGGCCCGGCCTGCACGCTGGGCGCCTTGACCTTCTCGGCGAGCCACTCCGGGATCCGCGCGAGTTCGCCGTCCCAGTCCCAGATCCCGTCGGCGCCGGTGACGTACTCCCACCCGCGGCCCGCCGGTGCGGCCAGCGTGCGCATCGTCTCGAACACCCCCGCCGCGGAGTCCACCGTGATGGCTTCCAGACTCGGATGCAGCCGGACCCGCTGCTGGGTGATCGACGACCCGGCGGTGTCGGCGTAGAAGGTCTGCTCCTTGACCTGGAGCAGGCTGGCGGTGACGTGATCGACGCCGTCGGCGTGCGACAGCCGCTCCGAATAGTCCTGCAGCAGCGTGACCTTCTCGCCGGTCGGCACGGTGAACGGGTCGATGTCGTAGTCGGAGACCCAGCGCGCTCCGGCGTAGCGTGGCTCGGCGGCGAGTTCGACGCGCTCCCGGTTGAGCGCGCGCAGCGTGGTGGCGACGGTGACCGCGGTGCGGGCCACCTCGGCGGCGATATCGGGCGTGAGCGCGGCGTGCGACGCGAAACCCCAAGTGCCGTCCACGATCACGCGCACGGCGAAGCCGAGCTCGGTGCTGTCGGTGACGGCCTCCACGCGTCCGTCGCGCAATCGGATCGACTGGGTGACCAGCCGGTGCACCCGCAGGTCGGCGTGCTCGGCGCCGGCCGCCGTCGCCGCGGTGAGCGCGGCGTCGGCGAGCGCGGCCAGTGGCAGGCCGAGGAACTCGGCGTCCACGTCTCTGGAAGTCGCGATGCTCACCCGACCAACATAATGGGCCGACCGGACGACGTCCGCCCGTAGCCCGCGCGGGACCGAGCGCGAAGGTCGATGCATGAGGGCGCAGCCCGACATGACCCCCGAGCCGGGCGAACGCTGAGACGCCGCACAATGGCAGCCTGGCAAGGTCCGCTTGTAGCCAGCGCCGGGGCGAGGGAAGTTACTTTCCGCTGTGAGGCGGCAGAGCTTCCGCCTCACACACGGAAGGTCGCTGGGACCCACGAGGCAGCCGCCTGCTCGGTGCCGCCGCGCACGGCGGATTGATTGCCGATTACACCCTGTACGAAGCTGCATCGAGTGCCGATGTGCGCGGAATGCGTGATGGCGCAGGATGAACGGCACGCGCGACACCCGACGATTGCCGCGTATTGCTCGCCGGATGCCGTACTGTGCCCGCGTGCCGCCATCCGCTCTCCGTGACCGCAAGCGCGAACGTACCCGCCGAGCCATCCTCGAAGCCGCCGCCGAGCTGTTCGAGACCAGAGGCTACGACGACACGACGGTGGCCGACATTGCCGCCGCGGCGGACGTCGGCACGCGCACGTTCTTCAACTACTTCGCCAGCAAAGAAGAGCTGCTCTTCCCGGAATCCGATGAGCGGGTGCGCGCCGCGGTGGCCGCGATCGCCAGCAGACGCCCCGGCGAACGTCCGGTGGAGGTCATGCTGCGCGCGTTGCGGGCCGCGGGCGACAATCCCCGCGAACACCTCATCGACGACCTTTCCGCCCGGATAGCCGCGCTGCGCGCAACGGTGTCGCGTACCGTGCCCGCGGTGAGCGGCCGCGCCGCGCACGCCCAGCTGGTCGCGCAGCGCGAGATCGCCAGGCAGCTGCACGCCGCGTTCCCCGCCGAACTCGACGAGGTGGGCGCCGCCGCGCTGGTCGGGGCGGTCGTCGGCGCGGTGTCGGGTGCGTTGACCGTGTTGTTCCAGCAGCCGGTGACCGGAATCGAGGACGGTGAGCGCCTGCACCACCAGATTCACGAGACGGCCTCGCGTGTCCTGCAGCCCTGGCTGGCCACCCATCACGTCGAGCCGGTGGGCTGATCACCCGAACTGCTGCCAGCCCAACCGTATGACCATCGCGATCACCACCACCAGCAGCACGACGCGCACGAATTCCGCGCCCCTGCGCACCGCCATCCGGGAGCCGAGCACCGCGCCGAGCACGTTCCCCGCGGCCATCGCGGCACCGAGCGCCCAGAGGATGTGGCCGGTCGCCCCGAAGAAGATCAGCGCGCCGATGTTGGATCCGCAGTTGAGCACTTTGGCCATGGCCGCCGCCCGCACGAACTCGGTGCCGAGCAGGGTGGCGAAGGTGATGATCAGGAACGTTCCGGTGCCGGGTCCGAGCAGGCCGTCGTAGAACCCGATCAATCCCGCGGCCAGTGCCACGGTGAGGACGACCTTGCGCCGCGTGGGCGGATGGGTGGCCAGCGTGACGCCGATCGACGGACGCATAGTGACGAACACCGCGACACCGACCAGCACCACCATGACGATCGGGATGAACAGCTCGCGATCGATGAGGGAGACCGCGGCGGCGCCGCCAGCGGCCGCCACCGCCGCGATCACGGCGGCGGGCACCAGCACCCGCCAGCGCATCGGCACCTTCCGTGCGAAGGTCGCCACCGCGGCGCTCGTCCCGGCCACCGAGGCGAGCTTGTTGGTGCCGAGCGCGGTCTGCGGCGCGATGCCTGGGGCCACCACGAACAGCGTGGGCAGAATGATCAGCCCACCGCCGCCCACCACCGCGTCCACCCATCCCGCGGCCGTCGCCGCCGTCAACAGAACCGCCCAGTCACCGATCTCCACCCGGTCAGACAACCAGACAGCAGGCGCGGTTGCCGATCCGGCGCTGGCGTGAGTTACCGCACCCGGATCGCAGCGTGGCCAGTTCGCGCCTGGCCGCGCAGAGCGGCGTTGTGATGCCCCGGCCGACCGGTTCGTCTGCTGTGCGCACGAATGTCGGAGACTGCGTCCACTCGAGGCGCGGCGATCTCGGCGCCCCGCGGCGGCCGGACTCCGGTGGCCCCGCGCAGCGAGTTGTCCAGAGACGTGTCGAGCGCGATGCTTGCTGCCGGGGTTTGCACGGGCGCCTTGTGCACCCAGGGTCCGCCGCCGAGATGGGCGCGGGCCCGGCCCACCTAGGCTGAACCCGTGCGTCGGTTCAGTCTGTGGCTTCGGGGCAAGCCCATCGTGGCCGATTCGGCGCTGGCGGCGGCGCTGCTGCTGCTGGAGATCGTCGGGGTGGGCAACGCGCACAACAAGCTCGCGTATCTGGCCGTCGGCGTCCTGCTTCCGCTCCCGGTGGTGCTGCGCCGGGTGTACCCGCGGACGATGGCGGTCGCCACACTGGCGCTGTCGATGACCGCGTCGCTGGTGGGCTTCCTCACCGAGGAGGACGCCGACCACATCGCCCTGCTGTCCCAGGGCATCATCCTGTACACGCTGGTCGCCTACGTCGGGCGGCGCCAGGGACTGTGGTTCGGGCTCGGCCTCGGCGTGGACGTCGTGCTCTCGATCGCGGCGCTCGACCGGCCGACCGGGCCCGACATCGTCTTCACGGCCATGTTCTACGCGCTGAGCTGGACGCTCGCGGAGTTCATCGGCGCACGGCACGCCTACGACGCCGAGGTCGCGGCCCGTCTGGCGGTCGCCGACTACGACAAAGAACGCCGCGCGCACGACGCCGTCTCGGCCGAACGCACCCGCATCGCCAGGGAACTGCACGACGTGGTGGCGCACGCGGTGAGCGTGATCATCGTGCAAGCCGACGGCGCGAAATACGCGCTGCGCCGCGACCCCGACGCGGCGGAGCAGGCGCTGACCACCATCGCCAGCACCGGCCGCGAAGCGCTGCGCGAACTGCGCAGAACGGTGGCCCTGCTGCGTACCGAGCACGCGCCCGACCAGCTGCCCCAGCACGGCACCGCCGGTCTCGCCAAGGTCGTGGAGATGATGCGCGGCACCGGTCTCGACGTGGAACTCGAGCTGACCGGCGAACTGGACGACATCGCGCCGGAGGTCAGTCTGGGCGTGCACCGCATCGTGCAGGAGTCGCTGACCAACACGCTGCGGCACGCGGGCCCGCATCCGAAAGCATGGGTGCGGGTGCGTCGCACCGACTCCGACGTGTTGATCGACGTCACCGACAGCGGCGGTGTGCCGCTGCGCGAACCGGCCACCCGCATCGAGGGCAGCGGGCTCGGATTGGTCGGCATGCGCGAGCGCGTCGCCGTGCTGGGCGGCAGCCTGGACGCGGGACCCGACGCGGACGGAGCCTGGCGGGTGCACGCGAGCATCCCGCTGCGGCCGGGCCTTGCGGAGTGAGCCTGGCTCCGTGCCGGTCGCGCGGTGCGTAAACCGCTGCGCCTCAAGCGAATTCGATGATGGAGGCAAAGTCGGGGAGCGGTTGCCGGGGATGATCGCGCCGCAGGACCCCCGAGACGCGCAAGCGCCCACGTTACATTGGGGGCGTGCCGATCACCGTTCTCGTTGTCGATGACCAGGAACTCATGCGTATGGGATTGAAGATGGTGCTCGGCGCGCACCCCGACATCGACGTCATCGGCGAGGCGGCCAACGGCGCCGCCGCGGTCGCCAGGGCGGCGGAGCTGCGACCCGACGTCGTGCTGATGGATGTGCGGATGCCCGTCGTCGACGGTGTCGCCGCCACCACCCGCATCGTGGAGGCCGGGCACGGCAGCCGGGTGCTCGTCATGACGACCTTCGACCTCGACGAGCACGCGCTCGGCGCGCTGCGCGCGGGAGCGAGCGGATTCCTCTTGAAGGACACCCCGCCGGAAGACCTCATCTCGGCCATCCGCAGCGTCGCCGCGGGTGACGCCGTGGTCTCGCCGAAGGTGACCAAGCGCCTGCTGGACCGTCTCATCGCGGAGAACCCGGCACGCACCCGCGACCCGGGCGTGCTCGACGTGCTCACCGCCCGCGAACGCGAGGTGCTCGAGCAGATCGCGGCGGGCCGCTCCAACGCCGAGATCGCCGAGCAGCTGTACCTCTCCGAGGCCACGGTCAAGACGCACGTCGGCAGGGTGCTCACGAAACTCGGTCTGCGCGACCGGGTTCAGGCGGTCGTCCTGGCCTACGAGACGGGCCTGGTGCGCCCGGGCGGCTGACCAGGGCGGATCTCAGCGTCTTTTCAGGCGGGCGCGGGAGAAAAACGCGGGTTCCGGACGTTGACCGGGTAGATCGTCCGAAGGGATCGCCATGGCCGCGTTGTTGTTCGTGCTGTACGTCGTCGTCGAGATCGCCGCGCTGGTCGCGGTCGGCCAGCTGATCGGCGTCATGCCGACGATTCTGGTGCTGATCGCCGGGTCGGCCGCGGGCATGCTGCTGGTCGGCTCGCAGGGCCGCCGGGTGTTCGAGCAGTTCCGGCGGGCCGGTCGCGGAGAAATCGCGCCGGGCACCGCCGTGGCCGACGGCGCGCTGGTCGCGGCGGGTGGCGTGCTGATGTTCGTGCCCGGCCTGGTCACCTCGCTGCTCGGCCTGCTTCTGCTGCTGCCCCCGACACGGTTTATGGTGCGTCCGCTGGTCACGGCGTTCGCGGCGCGACGGTTCGGCAGGATCGCCGCCGCCGCACCCTATCGCGGTGTCGTGATCGACGGTGACGAGGTGATCGACGGCCTCGTGGTGCGGCAGTGGTACGACGACGGACAGGGCGACGCCCGCCGCGCGATCAGCCCGTCCTGAGCGGAAAATAGCCTACGCCAGGTTCCGTGCGGCGCGCCGAAGGGCTATCGTGGCGCGATGGCCACCGAGCAACTCACCGTGACGGTGAGCGAGGAGCTGGCTGCCGCGGTGCGACGTGCGGCGGCCGCTGCGGGACAGTCGATTTCCGGATTCACGGCCGCGGCGCTGCGGCTGGAGCTGATCGCCGTGGAGGCCGGCTGCCGGTCCACGGCGGCGGGCGGAACCGGCGGCGCGCCGCCGGAGTACGCGGAGGTGATGACGGTGCTGGCGCAGCAGGAGGATCTGGCGCGCCGCCCCGCACTGAACGGCTGACCGAAACCGCCCGTTCGGGCATACGGCAGACTGGTGCCCCGTGAGTACCCAGTTGCTGATCGGCGGTCGTTTCTACAGCGCGAGTTCACCGGATGCCACGGCCATGGCCGTGACCGACGGGACCGTGGTCTGGCTGGGCGCCGAGCAGCCAGGACGCGCGCTGCACCCGGACGCCGAGATCGTCGACGTCGGCGGCGCCTTCGTCGCGCCCGCGTTCGTCGATCCACACGTGCACGTCACGGCACTCGGGCTGAAGCTGACCGGGCTGGACCTGTCGGGCGCGGAGTCGCTCGGACACTGCTTGCGCCTGCTGCGCGCGTTCGCCCAGGCGCACCCCGACGGCGCCGTCCTGGGTGACGGCTGGGACGAGACCGCCTGGCCGGAGGGCCGGCCGCCCAGCGTCGAGGAGATCGACGCGGCGGCGGGCGCGGGTCGCCACGTGTACCTCTCCCGGGTGGACGCGCACTCCGCCGTGGCGTCCTCCGCGCTGCTGGACACGCTGCCCGAGCTGACCTCGACCGATGGGTTCACCCGCGGCGAGCCGGTGCGCGCCGCGGCCCACCATCGCGTGCGCACCGCCGCGCTCGCGAGTCTGTCTCGGGCGCAACGGGATCGGGCGCGCGCCGCGGCGCTGGACCACGCCGCCGCGCGCGGGATCGTCGCGGTGCACGAATGCGCGGGTCCGGAGATCGCTGGGCGCGAGGACCTTCGCGAACTGCTCGAATTCGAGCACGGCGTGCAGGTCCGGGCGTATTGGGGCGAGGCGGTGCGCAGCGCCGAACAGGCACGGGCCCTGATCGAGGAACTCGGCGTGCACGCCTTGGGCGGCGACCTGTTCGTCGACGGCTCCTTCGGGTCGCGCACCGCCTGGTTGCGCACGCCCTACGCCGACGAGCCCGGTTGCGGCCGAAGCTATCTCGATGCGGAGGCGATCGCCGATCATGTCCGTGCCTGCACGGTGGCGGGGATCCAGGCCGGATTCCACGCGATCGGCGACGCCGCGATGGACGCGCTCGTCGCCGGTATCGAGCGGGTGGCCGACGATCTCGGCGGGCCCGCCGTCGCCGCGCTCGGGCACCGCGTCGAGCATGCCGAACTGGTCGACGCCGAGCACATCACGAAACTCGCGCGCTGGGGCGTGATCGCCAGTGTGCAGCCGGGATTCGACGCCACCTGGGGCGGAGCGGACGGCATGTACGCCGCGCGGCTGGGCGCCGACCGCGCCGCGACCCTGAACCCGTTCGCCGCCATGGCCGCGGCCGGTGTCGCCCTCGCGATCGGCTCCGACGCCCCGGTCACCGCCCTCGATCCGTGGGCGGCGGTGCGGGCCGCGGCCAACCATCGCACCCCGGGATACGGCCTGTCGCCGCGCGCCGCATTCGCCGCGGCGACGCGCGGCGCCTGGCGCGCCGGCGGGGTCCGCGACGGTGTGGCGGGCACGCTGGTACCGGGTGCTCCGGCGTCCTATGCGATCTGGGACGCCGACGAACTCGTCGTCGCCGCTGCCGCCGACTCGGTCCAGCGCTGGTCCACCGACCCGCGATCGCGCGTCCCGGGATTGCCTGCGCTGGAACCTGATTCACCGCTGCCGAGGTGCCTGCGCACTGTGCACCGGGGAGCGACGGTCTATGCGGCGTGATCGGGTCGGCGGCGAGCCGACGCCCGAACTCACCGGTCGTCGGCTGGGCATTCCGGTGCGCGATGACGGGGAAGACTCGCGAGGATCGCGGGTCCGTTCCACCGGGAAACGGCAGGCGTCCCGCACCTGGGAGTCGTTCGGCGTACGGCGAGCGTCGGCTGGGCGATCTCCGATATGGCGTGCGTCCGCCGAGTGGCGGATGGCGAACGGATGGCGGACGGTAGCCGGGTGATGGTGCGCGAGCGGGTAGCGGAATGGGTGCGGTCGCTGTCGCCCGCGGTGCGCGGGCGTCCGGTGCCAGCGCGCTCGGGGGCGGCGATCCTCGCCGGACTGCTGCTGTTCGGCAGCTTTCCGCCGCGACCGTGGTGGTTCCTCGCGCCAATGGGCATCGCGGTGCTCGCGCTGGTCGTCCGAAGCGCTGGGCGCCTGCGCGGGGGGTTCGGTTACGGATTCCTGGCCGGTCTGGCGTTCTTCGTTCCGTTGCTGCCGTGGACCGGCATCTACGTGGGGCCGGTGCCGTGGCTCGCGCTGTCCACCGCGTGCGCGGTCTACGTGGGCGTCTTCGGCCTGCTGGCCCGGCTCGTCGGCACGCTGCCCGGCTGGCCTCTGTGGGTGGCGCTGGCCTGGACGACCGCCGAGTGGGGCCGCTCCAGCTTCCCCTTCGGCGGATTTCCCTGGGGTCGTTTGGCATTCGGTCAAGCCGACGGCTGGTTCCTCTCGCTGGCCGCGGTCGGTGGCGCACCGCTGGTCGGGTTCGCGGTGGCCCTCACCGGAACCGGCGCCGCGGCACTGCTGTCCCTGCTGTGGTCGCGTCGTGCACCCGGAAGGGAAGACGAGGCCCAGCCCGGAACCTCCGCGATCGGGGCCCGGGCGGCCCGACTGGCGTATGCCGCGGCGGTGCTCACGGTGGCTGTCATGCCGGTCGCCGGACTGCTGCTCCGCTCGGCCTTGCCCGACCCGGACGCGGGCGACCGAACGGTTACGGTCGCCGCGATCCAAGGGAGCGTGCCGCGGCTGGGACTGGATTTCAACGAACAACGGCGTGCCGTGCTGGACAACCACGTGCGGCGCACCGAGGAATTGGCCGCGGACGTCGCCGCGGGCCGCGTACCCCGACCGGACGTGGTGATCTGGCCGGAGAACTCCTCGGACATCGATCCGCTGCGCAATGGCGACGCCGCCGCCTTGATCACCGCGGCCTCCGAGCGGATCGGCGCACCGATCCTGGTCGGCGCGGTGCTGGTCAACTCGGATCGGACCACCACCAACTCGGTGATGGTGTGGAACGGCGCGGCGGGCCCGGGGGAGCGGCACGACAAGAAGATCATCCAGCCCTTCGGCGAGTACCTGCCGATGCGCGGCTTCTTCCGGCTGTTCTCCGAATACGCCGATCGAGCAGGGTATTTCGTCCCGGGCCACGGCGACGGCGTGGTGCGGGCCGCGGGTATCGACATCGGCGTCGCCACCTGTTACGAGGTGGCCTTCGACCGGTCGTTCGAAGACGCGATGCGCGCGGGCGCCGAGCTGCTCACCGTGCCCACCAACAACGCTACCTTCGGCGACAGCGAGATGACCTATCAGCAGCTGGCCATGTCGCGTATCCGTGCCGTCGAGCACGGCAGGGCGCTGGTTGTCGCGGCCACCTCGGGTGTGAGCGCGATCATCGCCGCCGATGGCAGCGTGCGGCAGGAAACGGCGCTGTTCGTGCCCGCCGCCTTGGTCGCGGAGCTTCCGCTGCGCGACGACAACACGCTTGCCACGCGAATTGGCCCGGTACCGGAGCGAGTTTTCGCTATTCTGACCGCTGCCGCCGTACTGGCCGCGATCCTCCGGCGGCGATCCACGCGCGAGGACGACTCGACCGACCACTCTGGCGTGAACGCTCGACCGGTAGTCCAACCGAACCAGAAATAACCGAACATTCAGTTTGTTCTTGCCCCCAACTTGTCCTGAAGTACTGGGGCGGTGTTGCGTTGCGCGGCGTTAGCTCGATAACTCCACTGAGCGTCGGAGTAGCATCGGACGGTCTGGTCAGGTGCTGTTTCCTTTTGGCTCGACCGCATCGAGTCGCAATGTTTGCGGAAATGTAACCAACCAAAATGGCCTTCTGCCAAGGGCGTTGGATGTGAAACAAATCCAAAACGCTGGCAATCCGGCTGATGTGATGCTCCGAATCATAGGGCGTGGATCACGTCCCGGCTGGCGCGCGTGCGCTTGCTGTGATGGTGCTCGGGGAGTTGCGTCAATAGCGGCAGAACGGAGTGATTGATGAGTTCATTGGCCACGGATCGCGTCGACCAATGTTCATCCGGCGAATTTTCGGCACAACCGTTTGCTCTGTCACCCGCACAGACGGCTCTCTGGTACGCGCAGCGCATCCGCCCCGACGTGCCGCTGACGATTTCGCAGTACGTCGAGATCCACGGTGATCTGGATGAGGGACGGCTGCTGTACTCGATCGAGCGGTTCGGTGCCGAGACCCAGGTCGGCCAGGTTCGCGTGGTGGAGATCGACGGCAGTCCGTACCAGCTCGTCGATCCGGTGCACCGGCCCGGCTGGGCCCGCATCGACCTGCGCTCGGAGCCCGATCCACACGCGGCGGCGCTGCGCTGGATGCACGAGCACACGAACTCGCCGATCGATCTGGAGCGCGACCCGCTGACCTCCAACGCGGTGCTTCGGATCGGGGAGTCCCACTACATCTGGTATTCCTGCGCCCACCACATCGCCATCGACGGCTACGGCGCGATGAACGCGCTCACCCGCACGGCGGAGATCTACACGGCGTTGGAGAATCAGACCGAGCCGATCGCCTCGCGTGCGAACCCGCTGGCCGAGATCTACGCCGACGAGGCGCGCTACCACAGCTCCAGCCGATTCCACAACGACCGCGAATACTGGCTCGAGCAGCTGTCCGGGGTCGGCGAGCCGGTCACGCTGGGTGGCGCTCGGCTCACCGCCGCCACGCACGACGCTGGTCGCAGACTCGCCACCGCCGTGCTCGACGACGAGCGCCACGCCGCGCTGGAAGCGGCGACCGCCGCGTGCGACACGACCGACGCCGCGATGTTCGTCGCGGCGCTGGCGGCGTATGTGCGGTCGGTGACCGGCAACCGCGACGTGGTCTTGAGCCTGCCGGTCTCGGCGCGCACCACGGTGTCGCTGCGCCGCTCGGCGGGCGTCGTCTCCAACGTCGTGCCGATCCGGTTGCGGATGGACGACTCCACCACGGTCGCCGACCTGGTGAAAGCGGCCGAACTGCAGATCACCGGCGCGCTGCGTCATCAGCGCTACCGCCACGAGGACATCCGGCGCGACAGCGGCTACTCCCGCGACGCGCGCGGATTCTTCGGGCCGATGGTCAACCTGATGCTGTTCCACAACGAGCTGCGGTTCGGCGATCTGGTCGGCTCGATCCACGTGCTGGCCACCGGGCCGGTCGAGGATCTGTCGATCAACGTCTACAACGGCGCCGGCGACCGCCTCCGCGTCGACTTCGAAGCCAATCCCCGGCTCTACAGTGACGCCGAGGTCGGCGTGCATCACGCGCGCTACCTGGACTTCCTCGGCCGGTTTCTGGAGGCCGATCCGCAGACGCCCACCGAATCGCTCGTCGCGATCACCGACCTCGAGCGGGACCAGGTCCTGCGGGCCTGGAACGCCACCGAGACGCCCCGGCAGGACGGCACGCTCGCGAGCCTGTTCGCCGAGCGCGCCGCGGCCGATCCGGACACGATCGCGCTCGAGTTCGGCGACGAGGCGCTGACCTACGCCGAACTGCACGCGCGCGCCAACCGCCTGGCCCGGCTGCTCATCGCCCGCGGCGCCGGTCCGGATACCACGGTCGCGCTGTGCCTGCGCCGCAGCGTCGATCTGGTCGTCGGCATGTACGCGATCGTCCAGGCGGGCGCGGCGTACCTGCCGCTGGATCCGGAGCATCCCGCCGGGCGGATCGGGCAGATCCTGCGTCACGCCGAACCGCTGTGCGTGCTCACCGCGGCACGCGACGAACTCGACCTGCCCGAGGTCGCGCCGAGGCTGGACATCGACACCGCCCGGGTATCCGGCTTCGACGCCGCGCCGATCACCGACGCCGACCGCCGCGGCGAACTGCGCCCCGATCACCTCGCGTACGTGATCTTCACCTCCGGCTCGACCGGAAAGCCCAAGGGCGTCGGCGTCACGCACGCCGCGATCGTCAACCGCCTGCGCTGGATGCAGCACGAGTACCCGCTCGACCGCACCGACGCGGTGCTGCAGAAGACACCAGCGACCTTCGATGTGTCGGTGTGGGAATTCTTCTGGCCCTTGCAGATCGGCGCACGCCTGGTGGTCGCCGCACCCGACGGCCACCGCGACCCGGCCTACCTCGCCCGCGTCATCGCGGAAAAAGGCATCACCACAGCGCATTTCGTGCCGTCGATGCTGTCGGTGTTCGTCACCGAGGCCGACCTGAGCGGCTGCACCGGCCTGCGCCGGGTGTTCTGCAGCGGCGAGGCCTTACCCGCCGCCGCCGTCCGCGAGTTCTACGCCGCATTACCCACCTGCGAGCTGCACAACCTGTACGGCCCCACCGAAGCCGCCGTTGACGTCACCTACTGGCCTTGCGCACCGGACGCAGGCAGCGTGCCGATCGGCTCGCCGGTGTGGAACACCCAGACCTACGTACTGGATTCGCGGCTGCAACCGGTCCCGCCCGGCGCGGTCGGCGAACTGTACCTCGCCGGTGTCCAATTGGCCCGCGGCTACCTGCGACAACCGCGGTTGACCGCGGACCGATTCGTGGCCAACCCGTTCACCCCCGGCGCCCGGATGTATCGCACCGGTGACCTGGCGCGGTGGCAGGTCGGCCGCTCCGGCGACGAGCCGGGCGTGCTGGAATACCTGGGCCGCAGCGACTTCCAGGTCAAGATCCGCGGCTTGCGCATCGAACTCGGGGAGATCGAGGCCGCGCTGCTCGACGACCCGGGGGTGGCCCGCGCGGTCTGCGTGGCGCATACCGGGCGCACCGGCGACGAGCTGGTCGCCTACGTCGTCGCGGCCAAGCACGCGGACGGCGATGTCCGCCTGGACACCGCCGCGCTGCTGACCGGCCTGCGGCGCACACTGCCGGGGTACATGGTGCCCTCCGCGCTGATGCAGCTCGACGAACTGCCGCTGAACGCCAACGGCAAGATCGATCGCAAAGCGTTGCCCGCGCCCGCGGTCGGCACCCGTCCGATTCGGCCGGTGGCCGAGCCGCGCACCGAGGTGGAGCGGGTGCTCGCGAGCATCTTCGCGGAGGTCTTGGACACCGAGATCGGTGTCGAGGACAGCTTTTTCGAGATGGGCGGCAACTCGCTCATCGCCGCGCGCGCGGTGGCCAGGATCAACGCCGCGCTCGGCACCGCGCTGACCATTCGCGATCTGTTCGAGGCCTCGACGATCGCGGCGCTCACCCAGCGTTTCGCCATGCAGACCTCCGACGCGTCGTCGCCGCGGCTGACGCCCGCCGAGCGGCCGGACCGGATCCCGCTGTCCCAGGCACAGCAGCGCTTGTGGATCCTCAACCGGTTCTCCGAGCACGCCGCCGCCTACAACATGCCGCTGGCCGTCGAGCTCGACGGTCCGCTGGACGTGGCGGCGCTGCGCGCGGGCCTGGTCGACGTCATCGAACGGCACGAGAGCCTGCGCACCACCTTCCCGGAGTCGCCGGAGGGGCCCTACCAGCTGATCCACCCGGCCGACGCGATTCCGCTGATGCTCGACCCGATCGAGGCCACCGGCGCCGACGTGGACGCGCTGGCCACCGAATACGCCGGCTACGGTTTCGATCTGCGCAGTCAGGCCCCGATCCGGGTCGCGCTGTATCGCACCGGGCCGCAGCAGCACGTGTTCCTCATCGTGCTGCATCACATCTGCGGCGACGGCTGGTCCATCGCGCCACTGGCCCGGGACCTGATGACCGCGGTGTCCGCGCGCGCCGACGGCGCCGCGCCGCAGTGGACCGATCTGCCGGTGCAGTACGCCGACTTCGCGCTCTGGCAGCGCGAACTGCTCGGCGAGGAATCCGATCCGGCCAGTGCGCTCAGTCGTCAGCTGACGCATTGGCGCTCGGCGCTGGCCGGATTACCCGACCAACTCGACCTACCGCTGGACCGGCCGCGCCCGCTGCACAGATCCACCGTGGGCGGCCGCGTCGATTTCACCATTCCGGCCGAGATCCGCCGTGCCGCGGTCGAATTGGCGTCCAGCCGCGGCGTGAGCATGTTCATGGTGCTGCACGCGGCCCTGGCCACACTGCTGTCGCGGCTGTGCGCGAGCGGGGACATCGCGATCGGCACGCCCATCGCGGGTCGTTCGGACCCGGCGCTGGACGATCTGGTCGGCATGTTCGTCAACACGCTGGTGCTGCGCACCGAGGTCGACCCGGCCGCCGGCTTCGACCGGATGCTGGACGTGGTCCGCGAGGCCGACCTCAACGCCTTCGCCAACGCCGACGTGCCGTTCGAGCGGCTGGTCGAGGTGGTCAACCCGGAGCGCTCGCCGTCGCGCCATCCGCTGTTCCAGGTGATGCTGTCCTACGATCACGCGCCGGATCTGCGCATCGAACTGCCCGGCGTGCGCGCTCGGGTGCTGCCGATCGCCACGGACGTCGCGAAATTCGACTTGCAGCTGGTTGTGCACGACGACACCGGCGATGGGCCGCTGTCGGCCGAATTCGGTTATGCCACCGATGTTTTCGATCAGAGCACGGTGCGGTCGTTCGCGCGCCGGTTCGTCGCGATGCTGAGCGGGGGTGTGGCCGCGCCCGAGCTGCCGGTGGGCGACCTGCCCATCCTGGACCGCAAGGAAACCGAGAACCTGGTGCCCCTCGGCGGCGCACCGGCCGAGTCGCCGATCACCCTGGCCACGTTGCTCACCGGCACCGCCGAGCGGCTGCCGGACGCGGTGGCGGTGCGCTACCTGGGCGCCGACACCACCTACCGGGAACTCGACGAGCGCTCGAACACCCTGGCCCGCGCCCTCATCGAACACGGCGCCGGTCCCGAGATGGTCGTCGCGATCGCACTGCCACGCGGCCTGGACGCGATCACCGCCGTGTGGGCCGTCGCCAAGACCGGTGCGGCCTACGTGCCGATCGACCCGAGCTACCCCGGTGAGCGGATCGCGCACATGATCGGCGACTCCGGCGCCATGGTCGGCCTGACCGACTCCGCGAGCCTGGCCGCCATGCCCGCCTGGCCGCAGGCGCAGGGCAGGCACCGCAAATCGCAGGTCGACTGGCTGGTGCTCGGCTCCGACGAATTGGCCGCCGAACTCGCCGGTTATCCGGCGGATCCGATCACCGACGCCGAGCGACACCAGCCGATGCGGGTGAGCCAACCGGCCTACCTGATCTACACCTCCGGCTCCACCGGCACGCCCAAGGCGGTCGTCGTCACGCACGCGGGCATCGCCTCGCTCGCCGCCGAGCAGACCTACCTGTTCGGCGTCTCGGACGCGGCGCGCACGCTGCACTTCTCCTCACCCAGCTTCGACGCGTCGGTACTGGAGATGCTGCTCTGCTTCGCCGCGGGCGCCACCATGGTGATCGCCCCCGCGGGCATGTACGGCGGCGCCGAACTGGCCGGTCTGCTGCGCGAGGAGCGGGTGACGCACGCGTTCGTGACGCCCGCCGCGCTGGCCACCGTGCCGAACGAGGGGCTCGACGACCTCCAGGCGGTCATCGTCGGCGGTGACGCATGCTCTGAGGAACTGGTCGAGACCTGGACCGCCGGACATCGCATGCACAACATGTACGGCCCGTCGGAGGCCACCGTCGCCGCGACCGCGTCCGGGCCGATGGCGCCGGGTCGCCCGGTGCCGCTCGGCATGCCGGTGCGCGGCATGCGGCTGTTCGTGCTGGACAACCGCCTGCACCCGGTGCCGCCGGGCACGCCGGGCGAACTGTACGTCTCCGGCCCCGGCATCGCCCGCGGGTACCTCGGCCGCTTCGGCCTGACCGCGCAGCGATTCGTGGCCAACCCGCACGGCAGGCGCGGCGAACGCATGTACCGCACCGGCGATCTGGTGGTCCTGGAGCGGTCGGGACAGTTGCGCTTCCTCGGACGCGCCGACGACCAGATCAAGATCCGCGGTTTCCGCATCGAACTGCGCGAGGTCGACCACGCGCTGCGCATGCATCCCGGCGTCCGCTTCGCGCTGACCGTGGTGCACACCGACGAGCGCGGCCAGGTACGGCTGGCCTCCTACGTGACGGCCGACCGGCCGGTCGAGCCGAAGGCCGTTCTGGAGACCGTGCGCCAGCAGCTGCCCGGCTACATGGTGCCCGCGTCGATCGCCGTGCTGGACGAGGTTCCGGTCACTCCGGCGGGCAAGCTGGACCGCAAGGCGTTGCCGGAGCCGGTGTTCGCGGCTTCGGGCACCTCCCGTGCGCCGAGCACCGAGCTGGAGTTGCAGGTCGCGGGCGTGTTCGGCGATGTCCTCGGCCGCCCGGTCACCGGCGCGGAGGACAGCTTCTTCGATCTCGGCGGCAACTCGCTGCTGGCCACCAGGCTCGCGGCGGCGATCCACGCGAAGTTCGGCGTGGAGCTGCCGGTGCGGTCGATCTTCGAGATGCCCACCGTCGCCGGGGTCGCCGAGCAGCTGGCCGCGGCGCCCCGGACGCGGCGGCCGGCGCTGGCGGTGCAGACGCCGCGTCCGGGACGTATCCCATTGTCGCTGCCGCAGCAGCGGTTGTGGTTCCTCAACAGATATGCGCCCGAATCGAGCGCCTACAACATCGCTTTCGTGATCCGCATCGCCGGTGAGCTGGACGTGCCTGCCTTGCGCGCCGCGCTCGCCGACCTGGTGCGGCGACATGAAGTGCTGCGCACCGTGTTCCCGGAGGACGCCGAAGGCGCCCAGCAGGTGGTGTTGCCGGTCGAGCGGGCGGTGCCGGACGTGGTGGCGACCGACATCGACGATTCCGGTGCCAAAGCCGCGCTGGAAGCCTTGGCGCACACCGGTTTCGACCTCACCCGGCAGACGCCGGTGCGTGTGTCGCTGCTGCGCACCTCGCCCGAGCGCTATCTGCTCGGCATCGTGGTGCACCACATCGCCGCCGACGGTTGGTCGCTCGGCCCGCTGACCAAGGACCTCGCGACCGCGTATGCGGCACGGCACGAGGGCGATGCGCCGTCGTGGGCTCCGCTTCCGGTGCAGTACGCCGACTTCGGGCTCTGGCAGCGCGCCTGCCTCGGCGCCGAGGACGACCCGGCCAGTGTGGCGAGCACCCAGTTGGAGTACTGGCGGAGAGCGCTGGCCGACATTCCCGACCAGCTGCCGATGCCCTACGACCGGCCGCGCCCCACGGAGCCGACCCAGCGGGCCGGAACCGTGCGTTTCACGGTGCCGGAGCCGGTGCAGCGCAGACTTTCCGAGATCGCCCGCGACCAGGGCGTGAGCAAGTTCATGGTGCTGCGTTCGGCCTTCGCGGTGCTGCTGCGCTGCGTCACCGGCGGCCGCGACATCGTGATCGGCACACCGGTGGCCGGCCGAACCGACACCAAGCTCGACGAGCTGGTCGGCATGTTCGTGAACACGCTGGTGCTGCGCTCGGACGTGGACCCCGACCGTGGCTTCGCCGACTTGCTGCGCGCCGACCGCGACACCGAGCTGGCCGCGATGGCGCACGCCGACATCCCGTTCGAGCGCATCGTGGAGGAACTCGGCCGCGAGTCCCGCTCGTCGGGCCGGCACCCGCTGTTCCAGGTGGCGCTGAGCGTGCAGGACGGCCCCGTGCCGACGCTGGAGCTGCCCGGCCTCGCGCTGCGCGCGGAGCCCTTGGATATCGCGCTGGCGAAATTCGACCTGGAGTTGCGCGTCGCGAACATCGGTTTCGACGCCGGAGCACACCTCGGCGATCCGGGCAGCTTCGAATTCGTCTATGCCGCCGAACTTTTCGACGAGGCGACGATCGAGACACTGGCCGACCGGTTCCTGCGGGTGCTCGCCGCCGTCACCGCCGATCCGCAGGTGCTGGTGCGCGACATCGACGCGCGCACCGAACGCGAGCGCCGCACCCTCGCCCCCGCGAAGGGCGGCCCGGTTTCCCCGCCGAGCACGCTGGGTGACTTCTTCACCGCCACCGCGCGCAGGTATCCAGACCACCCGGCCCTGTGCTCTGACGCCACATCGCTGACCTACGCCGAGGTCGATCAGCGCTCGAACCGTTTGGCGCGCGCGTTGATCGCCCGCGGGCTCGGGGCGGAGGACCGGGTCGCGCTCGGCCTCACCCGGTCGATCGATTCGGTCGTCGCGATGCTCGCCGTGGCCAAGTCCGGCGCCGCGTTCGTGCCGGTCGACCCGAAGTACCCGGCCGATCGGGTTCGGCACATGCTCAGCGACTCCGGCTGCTCGATCGGCATCACGGCCGACGAGCACGCCGAGCGACTGCGTGCGAGCTCCCCGGCGGACGTGGACACCGAGTGGCTGCTGCTGGACAGCGCCGAATTCGCCGACGAATTGGGCGGATACGAGGCAGCGCCGATCGGCGACATGGACCGGGTGCGCGCCACCCACGTGTCCGACCTCGCCTACCTGATCTACACCTCCGGATCGACCGGCGTCCCCAAGGGCGTCGCGGTCACCCACGCCGGTCTGTCCAACTTCGCCGACGAGGTTCGCGACCGCATGGGTGTCGACGAGCACTCTCGCACGCTGCACTTCTCCACGCCGAGCTTCGACGCGGCGGTGTTCGACCTGGTGCTGGCGGTGGGTGCCGGTGCGGCCATGGTGGTCTGCCCGCCGGACATCTACGGCGGCGACGAGTTGGCCGCCCTGTTGGAACGCGAGCGGGTCACTCACACCTTCATGACCACCGCGGCCCTGGCCACCATCGACCACGAGCACTGGTCGCTGCCGCATCTGCGTTCGCTGATGATCGGCGGCGAGGCATGCGCCCCGGATCTGGTGGCCCGCTGGGCGCCGGGCCGGATGCTGCGCAACGGCTACGGGCCCACCGAGACCACGATCGTCGTGAGTGCGTCGAGCCCGATGCGCGTCGGCGAGCCGATCACCATCGGCACCCTGGTGCGGGGTGCCAGGGCGTTGGTGCTCGACGAGCGGTTGCGTCCGGTGCCGGTCGGCGTGCCGGGCGAGCTGTACCTCGGCGGCCTTGGCATGGCACGCGGATACTTCGACCGATTCGGGCTCACCGCTGCGCGTTTCGTGGCCGACCCGTACGGCCCCGCCGGCGCCAGGATGTACCGAACCGGTGACATCGTGCGCTGGAACGCGGCCGGAGAGCTGGTCTACCTGGGCCGCAGCGATCACCAGGTGAAGATGCGCGGGTTCCGCATCGAACTCGGCGAGATCACCGCCGCGCTCTTCGACCATCCCGCGGTGCGGTTCGCGCACACCGAGGTACGCCGCATCGCGGACGCCGACCGGATCGTCGCGTACATCCAGCCCGCCGATCGCAAAGCCGGCGTCGACGTCGGGGCGGTGCGTGCCGCCCTCGCGCGGCGCCTGCCCGCGCACATGGTGCCAGCGAGCATCACAGTGCTGGACACCATCCCGCTGACGCCCGTCGGCAAGCTGGACACCAAGGCGCTGCCGGAACCGCGGCTCGTCGCCGACACCGCGAGCCGCGAGCCGCGCACCGACACCGAGCGCCTGGTCGCCCGGGTGATGGGCGAGCTGGTCGGCGTGTCGGGCGTCGGTGCCGAGGACAGCTTCTTCGACATCGGCGGAAACTCGCTGCTGGCAACCCAACTCGTCGCCCGGCTGGCCGCCGCGACGAACGTGCGGCTCGCCGTGCGCACCGTGTTCGCCACGCCGACGGTCGCCGATCTCGCCGAACTGCTGGACGCGGGCGCGCACTCCGACGAGGGACGTCCCGCGCTGGTGCGCCGGAGTCGTCCGGAGCGGATCCCGCTGTCGGCCGCACAGCGGCGGCTGTGGTTCCTCAACCGATTCAACGCCGGCGGCGCCTCGGTCGCGGATCGGTCGGCGGGCGCGTACAACATCCCGCTCGTCTTGCGCATGACCGGCCGCCTGAACGTCGACGCGCTCGTCTCCGCGCTGCACGCGGTGCAGGCCAGGCACGAAACGCTGCGCACGGTGTTCCCTGAGGTCGACGGCGCACCCGTCCAGGTCGTCCTCGACCAGGAGGACGCGGCGATCTCGCTGCAGCGCGCGACGGTGGCGCCCGACCAGGTCGAGGACGCCGTACGCCGCTTCGCCGCACCGGGATTCGACCTCGCCGCCGCCGTCCCGATCCGCGCGGCGCTGTTCTCGCTGTCGACCGGCGTGGCCGGCGTATCCGAGGAGCACGTCCTGGTGCTGGTCGTGCACCACATCGCGATGGACGGCTGGTCGCTGGAACCGATGGCCGCCGACGTCGCCGTCGCCTACCGCGCGGCGTGCGCGGGCGTCGCGCCCGACTGGCCCGAGCCGGAGGTCCAATACGCCGATTACACCCTGTGGCAGCAGGACCTGCTCGGCACCGAGGACGACCCGGACTCGCTGGTGAGCAGGCAGCTCGACTACTGGCGGCGCACCTTGGAGGGCATCCCCGAGTTGCTGACCGTCCCGGCCGACCGCCCGCGCCCGCCCACGCCGTCCTATCGGGGTGGCACCGTCGAGTGCGCGGTGGACCCGGTCACCCACCGCGAATTGCAGGCGATCGCGGGCAGCAACAATGTCAGCCTGTTCATGGTGCTGCACGCCGCGCTCGCGGTCCTGCTGCACCGTATGACCGCCACCGACGACATCACGATCGGCTCGCCGATCGCGGGCCGCGGTCACCCCGCGCTGGACCGGATGGTCGGCATGTTCGTCAACACGCTGGTGCTGCGCACGCGGATCGACCCGAACGCCCGGTTCACCGATCTGCTGCACACCGTGCGCGAAACCGACCTGGACGCCTTCGCCAACGCCGACGTGCCGTTCGAGCGGCTGGTCGAGGTGCTCAACCCGGCCAGATCCCAGGCGCACCACCCGATGTTCCAGGTGATGCTGTCGGTCCGCAACGAGCCGGTGGGCGGACTCGACCTGCCGCGGCTGCGGATCGAGGCGGCCGACTCGGACACCGGAGTCGCCAAGTTCGACCTCCAGTTCACGCTGACCGAAGCGCAGACCGCGCACCGCGACCCGGCCGGTATCAGCGTCGCGGTGAACTACGCGACGGACCTGTTCGACGAGTCGACCGCGCGGCGTCTCGGCAAGCGACTGACTCGGCTGCTCGCGGCAATCGCCGCCAATCCGACCACCGCGGTGGGCGATCTGGAACTGCTCGATCCCGCCGAATGGTCCGGACTGGCTCCGGTGCGCGGTGCGAAGCCGGACCGGCCGGTCACCTTCCCCGAGGTGTTCGAGCAGGCGGCCGACGTCGACCGCGCCGCGGTCGCTCTGGTCTCCGACGGCACCGAGGTGACCTACGGTGCGCTCGACCGCTGGACCAACCGGCTCGCACGGGTGCTCATCCGGCGCGGCGTGGGGCCGGAAACACTAGTGGCCCTGGGCATTCCGCGGTCGGTCGAGTCGGTGGCCACGATGCTGGCGGTGGCCAAGGCCGGGGCGGCGTTCGTGCCGGTCGACCCGCTGTACCCGCACCAGCGCATCGCGCACATGCTGTCGGATTCCGTTGCGGCGCTGGGTATCACGCTGTCGGGCTACCGCGGCGAGCTGCCCGAGGGCACGGAGTGGATCGTGCTGGACGACCCGCAGTTCCGCGGGCTGGTGCTCGACGCGCCGGACGCGCCGATCACCGACGCCGAACGCCCCGCGCCGCTGCGGATCGACAACCCGGCATACGTGGTCTACACCTCCGGCTCGACCGGCACGCCGAAGGGCGTCGTGGTCACCCACGGCGGGTTGTCCAACTTCGCCGCCGAGACCGCGCAGCGGTTCGATGTCGAGCCGGGCTGCCGCGTGCTGCACTTCGCCACACCGAGTTTCGACGCCGCGATGCTCGATCTGCTGCTGGCCCTCGGCGGTGCGGCGACCCTGGTGATCACGCCCCCGGGCGTGGTCGGCGGTGAAGATCTGCGGCGGATGCTCATCCAGGAGCGGATCACCCACGCGTTCATCACCACCGCGGCCCTGGGCACGGTCGACCCCACCGGGGTCACCGAGTTCCAGCACGTGCTGGTCGGCGGCGAGGCGTTGCCGCCGGACCTGGTGACCAGGTGGGCGCCCGGCCGCAACCTGTACAACGTGTACGGGCCCACCGAGACCACCATCGTCACGGTGATCTCGCAGCCGATGGAGCCCGGCGGGCCGATCACCATCGGCGGCCCCATCCGAGGCGTCAACGCGGCCATCCTGGACGCGCGCCTGCATCCCGCACCCGTCGGGGTCACCGGTGAATTGCACCTGGCGGGAGACGCGCTGGCGCGCGGTTACCTGAACCGCCCTGGCCTGACCGCGCAGCGGTTCGTCGCCAATCCGTTCGGAAAGCCAGGGGAGCGGATGTACCGGACCGGTGACCTGGTGCGGTGGTGGACCGGATCGAGGGACAACGAGCCTGCGGCGGACTCCGCGCAGGAGATCGAGTACGTCGGCCGCACCGATCACCAGGTGAAGATCCGCGGCTTCCGTATCGAGCTCGGGGAGATCGACGCCGCGCTCGGGCGCCACGGCGCGGTGGCGTTCTCCACCACGATCGGGCACCGCACCCCCGCGGGCGCGACGGCGCTGGTGTCGTATGTGAAGCCGCGTGACGGTGTCACGCTCACCGCAACGGAGCTGACCGAGCATCTGGCCGGGCAGGTGCCGAACTACATGGTCCCGCAGTCGATCATGCTGCTCGACGAGGTACCGCTGAGCCCGGTGGGCAAACTGGATCGCGCGAAGCTGCCCGAGCCGGTCTTCTCCGCCAGCAAGGGCTACCGCGCACCGTCCACCCCGACGGAGGCGGCGCTGTGCGCGGCGTTCGCCGAGGTACTCGGTGCGGCGTCGGTCGGCGCGGACGACGGGTTCTTCGAACTCGGCGGCAACTCGCTGCTGGCCACGAAAGTGGTCGCCCACCTGAGGGAATCGGGCATCGACCTGCCGGTGCAGTTGATGTTCGGCGACGCGACCCCCGCGGCCATCGCCGCACGCCTCGATCGCGCGGGCGAGACCTCCTCCGCCGCGGTCGCCTCGGTGCTGGAACCGGTGCTGCCGATCCGGCCGAGCACGGCGCCGGGCCAGGCACCGCTGTTCTGCGTCCACCCGGCGATCGGGTTGGCCTGGTGCTATTCGGGGCTGCTCGCGCACCTGGCGCCGGACCGCCCGGTGTACGGGTTGCAGGCTCCGCACGTCGCGGGGGAGGACGGCTACGGGTCGATCGCCGAGGCGGCGAGCCACTACGTGGAGGCGATCAAGACGATCCAGCCCGAGGGGCCCTACCACCTGCTCGGCTGGTCGCTCGGCGGCCTGATCGCGCACGAGATGGCGGTGCAGCTGCAGCAGGCCGGTGACGAGGTCGCGTTGCTGTCGATGATGGACAGCTACCGGCTCTCGGACGACTTGCTCGAGCACGCGACTCCCAGTGTCGCCGAGATCGTCGACGAGCTCGGCAGCGACGAGCTCGGCGCGGAGATCGACCCGGAGATGAGCCTGCGCGACGCGGCGGACCTGCTGCGCGCCCGGTCCGGACCGTTCGCGGCGTTGACCGTCGAGCATCTGGAGCGGCTCTACACCGGCTACCACGACGGTGCGGTGCAAGCGCACGGCTTCCAGCCCGGCGTCTTCGACGGCGACCTGGTGTTCTTCACCGCGGGCGACGACGAGGTCAACCGGTCCCACCCGGAACGGCGGGCCAGCTCCTGGCAGCCGTACGTCACCGGCGCCATCCACGATCACGAGCTGCGCTGCAAGCACTCCGCGATGACCACCCCGGAAGCCTTGGCGGTGATCGGGCCGGTGCTGCGCACGTGGCTGGACCCGACGAAGCCCGGTGCCGGCGAGGTGACGTCGTGAGTTTCGCGGTGGAGGTGACCGGCCTGGTGAAGAACTACGGCCGGGTCCGGGTGCTGGACGAGGTCGACCTGCAGATCCCCACCGGCACGGTGATGGGCCTGCTCGGACCGAACGGCGCGGGCAAGACGACGACCGTGCGGATCGTCACCACGCTGCTGAAACCGTGCGCCGGGTCGGTGCGCGTCGCGGGTGTCGATGTGCTGCGCGATCCCGCCGCGGCGCGCAAGCGGATCGGCCTGTCCGGCCAGTACGCCGCCGTCGACGCCAACCTCTCCGGCTACGAGAACTTGCGCATGGTCGCGCGGTTGTACGGGATGTCGCCGCGGCAGGCGTCCGCTCGGGCGGAGGAGTTGCTCGGCGCGCTCGGGCTCGAGTACGCCGCGCATCGCAGGGCGGGCACCTACTCCGGCGGCATGGCCCGTCGCCTCGACCTGGCCGGCGCGCTGGTCGCCCGACCGGCCGTGGTGGTGCTGGACGAGCCGACCACCGGTCTGGACCCGCGCGGCAGGCTGGACATGTGGCGTGTCATCGGCGATCTCGTCGACGACGGCACCACGGTGCTGCTCACGACGCAGTACCTGGAAGAGGCCGACCTGCTGGCCGACCGCATCACCGTCATCGACCACGGGCGGGTCATCGCGCGCGGCTCGGCCGACGAGCTGAAGACCTCCATCGGCGGCGACCGGCTGACCGTGACGCTGGCCGCGGGCCAGGCCGCCGAGCCCGCGCTGGCGGTGCTGGCGCAGATCGGCGTCGGCGAACCCGGTCACGAGGCCGGGACCGACGAGGTGTCGGTGGTGGTCGGCGACGGCTCGCGCACCATGGTGGAAGCGCTGCGCCGACTCGATGACGCGGGCGTCTGCGTGGTCGACGCGAACGTGCACCGGCCGAGCCTGGACGACGTCTTCCTTTCCATCACCGGCAAACCGGGCGGCGCGGCTGTCACGAACCCGGAATCCGACGACGTACAAGAGGAGATCATGTCGTGAGTACCGCAGTGGTCCGGGAGGCGACCCCGAAAGCGGAGCCGGAGATGAAACCCGCAGCACTGCAAGGGGTTCCGGGACCGCGGCTGCGGTTGTTCCGGGACAGCGCGATCGTCGCGCACCGCAACCTGCTGACCATCCTGCGCGTGCCGACGCTGCTGGTGACCGCCACGATCCAGCCGCTGATGTTCGTGTTCCTGTTCGCCTACATCTTCGGCGCCTCGCTCGGCGGCGGCCAGTATCGGGAATTCCTGCTCGCCGGCATCTTCACCCAGACGGTCGCGTTCAACGCCGCGTTCACCACCGTCGGCCTGGCCGGAGACTTGCAGAAGGGCATCATCGACCGGATGCGGGCGCTGCCGATGTCGCGGCTGGCCGTGCTGATGGGTCGCACGCTGTCGGATCTGGTGGTCAACATCCTCAGTCTGGCCGTGATGGTCGGGTGCGGATACGTGGTCGGCTGGCGCATCCACGGCGGCGTCGCCGACGCCGTGCTGGCGTTCGCGGTGATCCTGTTGTTCGCGTTCGCGATGTCCTGGGTCGGCGCGCTGACGGGCCTGCTGTCGCCGACCGTCGAGGTGGCGCAGAGCGCCGGGCTGATCTGGTTGTTCCCGCTGACGTTCATCTCCTCGGCGTTCATCTCGGCCGAGACACTGCCCGGCCCACTGCGCACGATCGCGGAATGGAATCCGATCACTGCGGTGTCGGCGTCCGGGCGCACGTTGTTCGACAACGGTTCTCCGCCCACCTTCGTCCCGCCCACCGGTTGGGCGGCCGATC
The DNA here is from genome assembly GCF_000308755.1 of Nocardia pneumoniae NBRC 100136. Classification (GTDB taxonomy): domain Bacteria; phylum Actinomycetota; class Actinomycetes; order Mycobacteriales; family Mycobacteriaceae; genus Nocardia; species Nocardia pneumoniae. The sequence goes on along the minus strand of NZ_BAGF01000044.1, from coordinate 30,537 downwards.
ACTGCGTCGAGTACGCGGTGGCCTGCTCGGTGGCGATCCTCGCGGTGGCCGTGCCGCTGGCGCTGCTGCGTTACCGCAAGGTGGCCAGCCGCTGACCGCGGCACGATGACCCGACAGCGAACGGCCGCCGCATCGTCGGATGCGGCGGCCGTGTCGTGCCGATGGAGTTCTCAGGCGCGGCGGCGCGTCTTGAGCAGTTCGAGGCGCTCCTTGAGCAGTTCCTCCAACTCCTCCTTGCTGCGCCGCTCCAGCAGCATGTCCCAATGGGTGCGCGGCGGCTTGACCTTCTTGGTCTCCTGGCTGGTGCCCTCGATCAGGACGCCTTCCTGACCGTTGCGGCACAGCCAGGTCGGCGGGATCTCCGCGTCGTCGGCGAACGGTACGTCGAACTCCTCGCCGTTGTCGGTCCGGTACCGGGCGATCCGGCGCGGAGCCAGGTCGTGGTCGCGATCGGTCTCGTAGCTCACCGCTCCGAGCCGACTGCCTCGGAGTACGCGATCTGCCATGGTGTGCCTCTCCCTGTGTGCTCGAGTCTTCGTGCGCTGCGACCGTGTCCGCGCGAGCGGGCACGCTCGCTGGACCTACTGTGCAACGATCGGGCCTGCGCCGATAGTTCCCGACGCGGCCGCGGTGAACCGTTCCATTGTAGTGCCACGGGCGCGCTGAGCTCGCCATGCCCGGCGCGCGCCGGTTGCGGTGGGGGTCGCTGAGCGGATCGCGGGCCGCGAGCTATTAGTGTTCTGCCTCATGTCGCGCAGCCGCTTGCTGTCCTGTTTGTGGTGCGGACGGGAGATCGTCGAGTCGGAAGCCGGGCGTCGCCGCCGGTATTGCCGTCAGTCCTGTCGCCAACGCGCCTACGAACATCGCAACAGCGTGAAGGGAACCGGGATTCCCGACGATTCGGTGGTGCTCAGCGCCCAGGAGGCCGCCGACCTGGCCGACCGTTGGTTCGCCGCCCGCTGCGCCGCCGAGGATGTCGCCACGGCCATTGCCGAGGGGGCCACGCCCGAGGAGTTGGCGGCGCTCGGCAAGACCTTGGTCGAGCTCACCCGCGACGCGGAACGTCTGCGCTGATCGATTCCGCGGGCGGTAGCCCGCCGCGGTGGAGCCGATATACCGCGGCGAGCAGCGCCGCGACCGTCGCGGCGAGCCCGGCGGCCGCGGCGGCCGTGACACTGTCCGGGTGGACCAGCGGTTGAGCGCGCATCGCCTGCCAGAAGACGAGGGCGAGCAGGCCGGAGTAACCGGCCGCCAGCACGCCGACGACGGCCGCGCGGGCGCGTTCGGAGCGCAGCCAGCGGTAGCGCGGCGCGAGCCGGGCCAGGGCGAACGAGACGAGCAACAGCACCTGGATGCCGTGCAGGCCGACGAAGTGGGGTACCCGCAGGTCGCCGCCGACGGTGCTCCAGTGCGTGATCGGCATGCCGCCCATCGCGTCGCGCGGTGCGAGGTCGCCGGTGTCGGGCGCCACGGTATGACCCGCGGCCAGTTCGACGACCCGGCCTTCGCTGTCGCGGACGAGTTGTTTCCCGGTGAAACCCATCAGATACCCCAGCGCCATGCCCACGACCGCCAGCGCCAGCCCGGCATGGACGGCCCGTGCCGTCGGCCGGTCGACGAGCCGCTGCCAGGACAGGATCACCACGATGACCAGATTGGCGAAGAACAGACCGGGCACGCCGGAGGCGAACACCAGCTGGCCGATCGAGTTCACCGGATCGCCTTCGGTGTTGAAGTGGCTGAACGTGCCACGCGCCGCCTGCACCACGATGAATCCGACGTCGACCGATCCCGTCACGGCGAACACCGTGCCGAGCCACCAGGTAGCGCGACTTCCCTTGTGCGGCAACGACAGCAGCCAGGCAAGGGTGAGACCGTACAGAAAGAACGCGAGGCCGAACTTCATCGGCTTGAGCCAGACCGATTCGCCGAGCAGCGTGCGGTCATCAAAAGGCATCGCGACCAGCGAGAACAGCACGAGCGCGGCCATCGCGGCGCTCGTCACCAGCAGTGGGCGGTGCAGCCGCGTGACTACCGGCGCGTTCGTGGACCCGTGCTGCCGCGGTTGATTCGGCGCGACGCCGGAATATGTGGGGAGCATGGACCGAACGTAGGAATCGGGGATCCCTGCGGTCGTCCCGCCGCAGCGGTATTCGTGTCTCATACCCCGGTATCGAGGCGCCGCCGCTCCAGCTACGGGAGAGCTGCCGCGTGCGGATCGAAGAAGCCGCCGGGCCGCGAACGCGGCGTTGCGTTCGCGGCCCGGCGGCGGGTGACGGAGGGGTCACCGAATCGGTTCGCGAGCCCCTCATTGTCTCGCGAAGGGGGGTCCGGTCAGCCCGGATGCCGCATGACGTCGATGCCGCGTTCAGCCAGCCAGGGCGCGGGATCGATCTTTTCGCCGCTGGGCAGGTGAACCTCGTAGTGCAGGTGCGGACCGGTGGACTGGCCCCGGTTGCCGACGGTCGCGATGACGTCCCCGGCGCGGACCGGCTGACCGACGGCGGCGAGGATCTCGTTGACGTGGCCGTAGACGCCCACGGTTCCGTCGTCCTGTTGCACTCGCACCCACAGGCCGAAGCCGGAGGCGGGACCGGCCTCGATCACGACGCCGTCGGTGACCGCGGAGATCGGAGCGCCGAGCGGGTCGCCGAAGTCCAAGCCCGCGTGCATCTCGCCCCAGCGGGTGCCGAAGGTGGAGGTGAGTACCCCGGCGACGGGCCGGACCGTCTTCGGGCGGACGAATTCCTGGGCGATGCGGTTCGCGTCCCACGGCGCGGGAGCCGGAGCGGACTGCGGCGCCGGGGCATCGTGCAGGGGGAAGGAGGCGAATCGCGCTCGGCCCTGGGCCGGAGCGATTTCGCCCGAAGCGATCTTTCCCGCGACGAGGCGGGCGGAAGCGTCGGTGTCCTGGTCCTGTTGCGCGGCGGCGAGGACGCCGACCGAGGCGGTGACGATCGCGGAGACGGCCGCCAGGCGGGTGGCGGCGCGGTGGCGGCGGAACCGGGTCGCGCCGCGACGGATTGATAACGGGAAGGTCACGGGCATAGAACGAACGTAAGGGAGTGCCGCGGACCTCCCGCAATCCTGTGGCAACTGTCACGGGCGGATAAACACCCAGCTCGCGTATTACGGAGAGATAACAGTCCGCCGCTATTCCGGGAGCGACCTGGGGAAATGGTCCAGCCGGGCGAGTTGACCAGCGAAACGCTGCGCACTCAGACTATGTGAGTGGCCACTAATGGAGTTCGCGCGCTGACCGCGCTGGCGGACCCGACCCGTCGCGCGATTTTCGAGGCGTTGCCGCAGGCGCGTTCGGTCGGGCAACTCGCGCGGGAGGTCGGCGTGAGCAGCTCGGCGGTATCGCAGCACCTGCGCGTGCTGCGCGAGGCCCGGCTGGTCATGGTGCGGCCGGAAGGCAATCGCCGACTGTATTCACTGGACCCGCGTGGCCTCGCCGATGCGCGCGACTACCTCGAACAGTTCTGGCCGAGCGCGATCGCGGCGTACTCCGCCGCACTGCGCACCGCTGCGACGGAGACCGCCTGACCTGGTCGAACCGGCCCGGCGGAGACGGCGGTCCGCCGCGGTCATCCGACGCGGCGGTAGGCAGTGCCTCTGCGCTCGGTGCCCGTGCCGGGCAAAGTCCGTTTGCTCAGCTGGTTGTCGACGGCATTGATCACCTCGGTGACGCCGATGCGCAGCAAGCCGGGGTCGGGAGTGTCGGCGTCCGGGTCGCCGACTTGGCCTGCCCACAGCACCGCGTGCCTGCCCAGCAGGTGGGCGGGAGGACCGCCCCACCGGGGTGGCGTGGGGCCGAAGAGCAGGACCGTGCGGGTGCCGAACGCGGTGGCCAGGTGTGCGACGCCGGTGTCGCCGCAGATCACCAGCGCGGCCTCGGCGATGGTGGCCGACAGTTCGATGAGGTTCTGTTCCCCGGCGAGGACCCGGCCGACGGGCAGTCCCGCCCGCGCGGCGATGCTCAGCGCGAGTTCGCGTTCGTATTCGTCGCCGGTGATCACCACCTCGCGACCGAGCACCAGCAGGTGCCGGACGACCGCGGCGAACCGGTCGGGGGGCCAGCGGCGTGCCGGTGCGCCCGCGCCCACGTGCACCACCACGCAGTCGCGGTGGCTCGTCGTCGCGACCGGTGGAAGCAGGCCGAGGTTGCGCCGATCCGCGCCGATGCCGTCGTATTCGAGCAGATGGCACCAGCGGTCGACATCGTGCATGTCGGTTTGCCAGTCGGGGCCGGACAACTCGGGGAAGGCGGCGTTGCGATAGGTGAGGATGCGCCCGGGCTGTGTTTTGGCCAGTGTGACGAGACTTTCGGCGCTGGGGCCGTGCAGGTTGACCGCCAGTTCGGGTGGCGGGCCGTCCCAGCGCAGGCTGCCCGGTTCCGCGGTCGGCACCAGGGCGTCGACCGAGGTGATGAGGTCGACGATCGGCTTGAGCCGCTGCGGGGCGGCCAGGACGATCCGGTCGTGCGGCTTGGCCCGGCGCAGCGCACGTAAAGCCGGGACCGCGGTGAGTAGATCACCCAGCCCACGTGCCCGCAGCACGAGCAGAACCGCCACCCTCTTCTCCTAGCCCCGAGCCTCACCGAACCCCGACCCACCCGCTGCACCCCAGGGGCGTACACGAAGAGTCACTCAGTGATGACTACCCGACCGGTCGGAGCGATAAACGCGAACGGCGGGCGCGTCCGCCTCGTCACCTGCCTCGGCGCAGCCGACTCCGGTCAGCAAATGTGCAGTAAACCGAAGCGGGCGAGCTATAGCATCACGTTATGACGACAAACAGCGTGCTAGAGGGTCCTCTGCAGTCTGTTGCCCGCCGTGCGTGGCAAACCGTCTTGGTCACCGGCATCCTCGCGGTGATCCTCGGCGTCCTGATCCTGGTCTGGCCGGATATCACGCTGCTGGCCGCGGGCATCATCTTCGGCGTGTACCTGGTGGTCACCGGCTTCCTGCAGTTGATGGCGGCGTTCGGCGCGCCGTCGAGTACCGGCTTCCGGGTGCTGTCCTTCATCGTCGGCGTGCTGTCCATCGTCATCGGCGTGTTCTGTTTCCGCGACGAGCTGGCCTCGATCCTGCTGCTCGGGTTGTGGATCGGCATCGGCTGGCTGTTTCGCGGGATCGCGTTGCTGATGGCCGCGATCTCCGAGCCCGGGTTGCCGGGACGCTGGTGGCAGGTGTTCTTCGGCATCGTGACCGCGATCGCCGGTGTCGTGCTGATCATCTGGCCGGTGCGGTCGGTGGCCACGCTGGCCCTCGTGGCCGGAGTGTGGCTGATCGTGCTCGGCATCATGGAGATCATCGTGGCGTTCGGGATTCGCACCGACGCCCGAACCCTGCGCGCCGCGGCCGCCTGACCCCGATCCGGCGGAGCCGGGAGCTACGGTCACCCGGCCCGCCCAGGCATGCCCGGCGACCAGTGCGGTTGGGTCCTGGTGCAACTCGTGACACAATCGCAGGCGCATTTTCCCAGAGGTCGGCTTCGGGGTTGGCCGGCATCGAAAGAACTGGAGCCGCGAATGATTCGTACTGCTGGGTTTGTCGGTGCGCTGGCCATGGCCGGGGCCGCTGCCGTGCTGTCGGCGGGGACCGCGCAGGCCGCGACCGGAACGGTGACGATCAACGGCGAGCCGCATGTGGACCCGGTGGGCTGCCTGAACACCGACGGCACCTTCTTCTCCACCCTCCAGGTCACCGTCGGCAACCTCACGGATCGCCCCATCACTCTGCACTCCGGCCCGGACTGCACGGGTACGGTGGTCGGTGAGCTGCCTGTGGAGAAGCTCGGTTACCTGCCCAAGGGTGGCAGTATCTCCGTCGGATAGCCGACGGCTTCACCAGCGCCTGGCGAACGGGTCCGAGCTGCCCGAGCGGACGCTGCCGTTCGGACCCGAAGCCGGGGCCGCCGTGGGCGGCTTGTGCGTGGCGAGGATCCGACCGCGTTTGCGGGGCGCGATGTTGGCGCGGGTGACATCGCCGTCGTAGTGGGCCAGCACCTTGGGGTCCATGACGCGACGCCACAGGGGCGGTACGGCGGCGAGCACGATCATGGTGGCATACCCGGCGGGAAGCTGCGGTGCCTCCTGCGAACTGCGCAGCGTCTGGTAGCGCCGCCCGGGATTGGCGTGGTGGTCGCTGTGTCGCTGCAGGTGGAACAGGACGACGTTGGTGAGCAGGCGGTCGGAGTTCCAGCTGTCGGCCGGTGAGCACCGTGCCCAGCGGCCGTTGGGCAGCCGCCGCCGCAGCAGCCCGTAGTGCTCGATGTAGTTCACCGTCTCCAGCAGCGCGGCGCCGATCACCGCCTGGACCAGCAGGTACGGCAGGATGGACCAGCCGAAGAGGGCGAGCAGGGCACCGAAGAGCGCCAGCGTCATCGCCCACGCTTGCAGGAGGTTGTTGCGACTGCTCCACCAGCGCAGCCCTTTGCGCTGCAAGCGTTCTTGTTCCAGGCGCACCGCGGAGCGGAATCCGCCGACGACGGTGCGAGGGAAGAACGCCCACAGTGACTCGCCGAGCCGCGCGCTGGCGGGGTCCTCGGGTGTGGCGACCCGGGCGTGGTGACCCCGGTTGTGCTCGACATAGAAGTGTCCGTAAGCCGATTGCGCGAGCGCGATTTTCGCCAGCCAGCGTTCGAGATGTTCGACCCGGTGGCCGAGTTCGTGCGCGGCGTTGATGCCGATTCCGGACATGAAACCCATGGTGACCGCCAAGCCCAGCTTGTCGACCCCGCTCAGCTCGTCGCCGGCCCACATGTAGGCCGCGATCAGCAAAGCGATGAATTGGATGGGCAAGAACAGATACGTGCACCACCGGTAGTACCGGTCGTTGGAGAGCGCCTCGTAGTCTTCCTCGCGCGGATTGGTGCCGTCCTCACCGATCGCCCAGTCCAGCACCGGGATCACGATCAGAATGATGATCGGCTCGATCCACCAGAACACCGCGGCTCCGGTGTGCAGCACCAGCTGGGACGGCAGCAGCCCGAAACCCGGAGCCAGCAGACTCAGCACCCACAGGGGGCGCTTCGGATCCGCCTTGTCCCGATTTCCGCGAAAAAGACTGCGCTGCACCGTCATCGGATTCGCTCCGGCGCTTCGGTCCGATGCGTCGCCGCCGGACAGGCGGCGCCGGCATGCGGAATCTGTGTCGTCCGCCCGTCGCCGCGGCCTCGGCCCGCGGCGACGGCCAGCGTGGGGAATGCGCACCAAGTCGATTCGACGGCAGGGTCACCGAAAGCTTGGTGGCGGTGAGCCAACTCCGACATTCGACCCTCCCTTCACAATTCCGAGCTAGCGAACGAACACTGAACGGTGCACCACGGCACCGACCCGTCGGCTCTGACAGCCGCGGAAACATCCGGCGGAACATTGGGGTGAATCTCGCTGGCTTCGCACCGCGGGCCTGGGCGATCGCCTCGGTGCGCTCGGCCGGTTCGGTTGCCGAGTGCGGGGTCGGATCTGACGCCGACCCGCACCCGGCAACGGCACCACCTCAGCTGCGACGAGCCGTGCTCGGCACGAGCAATGCGCGGGCCGTACATCCGATTGGGATACTGACGGTATCGGAGTCGGTCGTGCCTGCGCAACTAGAGCCCGGGACTAGGGCAGCGCCGCGCAGTTGCTCGGGGCGGGCTCGCCCGCGAGTCGAGCGGTCATCCAGTCCTGCGAGGCCACCAGGGACGGGAAGAAGGCCAGCACGTGGGTCACCCGCAATCCCGTGATGACGCTGGGGATATCGGCGTTCGAGTCCAGCTGGACGGGCGCCCCGCTACCGCACCACCTCGCGGCCATGTCGCGCACGGGCGGATACGGCGCTCCCTCGTCGTTCGGGCTGGAGGCGATGAGTACCGGCACCCGCGGGGCGAGCGTGCCGACCCGCTGTGCGTCGAATGCCGCTCTCAGCGCCGGGGACCGATCGATCACCGCGGTGAGAGGTTCTCCGCTGGTTGTCCACTGGGACGTGAATTGATGCAGCTGGGCAAGTCCGAGCGGAACGGCGCATTTGTCCTGGGCTTCGCGCAAGATCGCCTTGCCCGTGTCGTTGAGTTCGGCTTCCAGCACCGGGCGGGTTTCCGGGTAGTTGGCGGCGATGCCGTTGAGGATCCAGGCGAAGGCGGGCCCCATGGCGGCTCGGCCGTCGTTGTGCCCGATGAAGTACTCGTCGTCCACCACCGGACCGCCGACGTAGGCGCCACGTACGTTCAGTTCGGGGGCGTAGCTCGGTTGCAGTTCGGCCGCGCCCGCGGAGGCCATGCCGCCCTGCGAGTAGCCGTAGAGAATGACCGGCGCGTTGCCCCCGAGGCTGGTCCCGGGCAGTTGCAGCGCGGCACGCGCGCCGTCCAACAGCGCGTGAGCTTGCGCTTTGCGGTTCAAGAAGTCGTGCACCTCGGGCGTGCCCAGGCCGTGGTAATCGGTCACCATGACCGACATGCCGCGGGCGAGAAGCGTGTAGATCGCCAGCACGTCATATTCGACGATGACGTCCAGCGGAGGCTGATACTGGACGAACTGCGCCAGCAACTTCGAGGGCGCGCACTGATCGCCCTGTCCTTTCGTGCCGACTGCGTAGGAGACCAGCGGGCGCTCGCCCGGGCCGGTCCACGGCTGGGATGCCTCCAGATACGTTCCCACCACCGCGGTCGGTGCGTCGTGGGTATCGCTGCTGACGTACATGACCCGCGTCGCCGTCGCCGGGATCGCTCCGGGTCCGCCAGGGATCGACAGCGCCAGATGCGACGGTTCGGTGCGGATGATCGTGCCGGGCACCGACGATGGCAGCGGCACGGGCGGCAGGTAGAAATCAGCGGCGGCTTCCGCGGCCGGCTGCGTCCATGCGTGTGGTGCAGAGATCGCGCCGCCTCCGACCACGAGGAGGGTTCCCGTCAAAGCTGCGGCGACTTTGCCTAATCGGCTCCTCACGATTCGATCCTTCCTGCGATTTGGGATACCGCTGGCATCTACAATCGGATACTGAGAGTATCTGAAGGGATATCGGTTGTCTGCGAATCAGGATGAGAGTCGGCGGCTTCAGGAATATGGGCCGGTGGATCGGCCGACTCGAGCTCAGAGTCAGGCACAGACGCGCGCGGTGCTGATCGCCACCGCCAAGCGACTGTTCCTGAACGAGGGTTATCAGGCCACGAGCATCGATAAGGTCGCCGAGGCCGCGGGTTTCACCAAAGGGGCGGTGTATTCGAACTTCCGCACCAAAGACGAACTGTGTTTGGCCGTGCTCGACGAAATTCACGGCGAACGTGCGGCCGAGATCGCCGACATCATCGCCGCGCCGACGACCGCGGAGCGTCTGCGACGGCTCGCGGAATGGGCCGAGCGGGTCATCGGCGATCCGAACTGGACACAGCTGGAACTGGAGTTCAGTGTGCACGCGCGGCGCAATCGCCAGCTGCGCGCCGAGCTCGCGACCCGGCTCGGTGCCATCGTCGGCATGATCGGCACCGCCCTGCGCACGACCGAGGACGTCGACACCCAGGTGCCGACGGCCGAGGCCGCCGTCGCTGTGCTGGCGCTCGGTGTCGGGCTGGGCCTGTTCCGGTCGATCGATCCCGGCATTCCGGTTACCGGAATGATTTCCGCGCTGCGCGCGATCGCCGGACTGTCTCGGGACAGCTGACACCGTCGGTGGATATCCGCGTTCTATCGCCTGAAACACCAGGTGGCCGAAACGATATTTTGGTCGTCGCGCATTTACTCGGCATGGCCGCTGTAATCTGTCAGGCCTCGAAAAGCTGCTGCCCGAGATAGCCACCCCGCGACGGCACTCCGGGCGGTAGCGCGAACACCGCGGATCCGATCGGCGTGGTCCAGACGTTGAGCGCGTCGAACTCCGCGAGACGGCGCTGGACCGGCAGGAACTGGGAGTCCACGTCGCGTTGGTAGGCGGCGAAGAGCAGGCCCGAGTTCGAGATGCGACCGGGCGCTGGTGCGTCGTCGTAGTTGTAACCACGCCGGAGGAATCGTTCGCCGTCGTGCGTGTGATGGGCGCGAGCGATGTGCGACGACGGCGGAATGACCGGAATGCCGTTCGAATCCACGGCGGTGAAATCCGGCTCGTCGAACTCGTCGGTCCCGGTCAGCGGTGCGCCGTTGGCGAGGGTGCGTCCGACGGTGAGTTCCCTTTCCTCCCGATCGATTTCATCCCACGTGTCCAGCGCCATCGCGATCCGCCGCAGCACGCACGAGGTACCGCCGGCCAGCCACGGCAGGGTCGCGCCGTCGTCCCACACCAGGCGGGTGAACTCGGGCGTGTCCGGCGCGAGATTCGCGGTGCCGTCCACCTGACCCATCAGATTGCGCGGCGTCGTCCCCGGCGCGGCATCGCGGAATCCGCGCTGCACCCAGCGCACGGCCACCAAGGAGGACACGCTCCGGCACAGCACGCGCACCGCATGCGACACCGTGGTCACCTCGTCGGCGCAGATCTGCAGCAGCAGATCGCCGCCGGTCCAGGCCGGTTCGAGCCGGTCGATGGCGAACGGCGGCAACGGCCGCAGCCAGGACGGCCGCAGCTGTTCGAGCCCTGCCGCCGTGAACACGGCGGGCCCGAAACCCACCGTGACGGTGAGCCGCGCGGGGCGCCGGGCGAGGTCGGGTTCGGTGTCGGCGAGCGCGGGACGGCCCTGGGTGAGCCGGGCGGCGTCGTCGGTCCAGATTCTCAGCAGGCCGACGAGGTCGTCGCGCCGCGTGCCCGGCTTCAGATCGAACGCGACGAATGCCGCGTGCGATTGGGGGGCAGTGGCGATACCCGCTTGGTTCGGTCCGTAGAACGGTACCGTCGCGGCCTCGCGTGCGATTCCGGATTCTCGCGTCCCGGTCAGCGCCGCCGCGCCGAGTCCGATCCCGGCGGCGCCGGCCGCGGCGGCGCCGCCGCCCAGCAGACGCCGCCGGTTGATCCCTTTGGGTCGCGATCCGTTCCGCTCAGCCACCGTGCGAGGGGGTCTGCGCGCCGGCATGCGGTGCGCCGTCCGCGTGGTCGGGCACGTAATTCTCCTGGTTGCCGGAGAAGTCGCGCACCTGGGCGGTGAAGGTCGTGGTGGAGCCGTCGTCGAAGGTCAGGGTGACCGACGTCGCCGAGCCGGTGCGCAGCGGTCCGTGCAGATCCATGAACATGATGTGGTCACCGCCGGGCTGCAGCTGTTTCTGGCCGTGCGCCGGAATCACGAAGCCGCCCTGTTTGGGTCGCATGGTCTTCGTTCCGTTCGCGTCGGTGACCACTTCGTGCAACTCGATCCGGCTGGAGGCGGGGCTGGTCGCCGACACCACGGTGCGCGGCGTGTCGCCGGTGTTGGTCAGGTCGCCGAACGCGGCCGACATCCCGCCCTCGGCCGCCTTGACCCATTGATCGGCGATGGTCACGGCGTCGGTGGAGGACGCGGCCTGCGTCTTGTCGTTCGACGAGCAGGCGACCAGGAGGAACGGCACCGCCGCGGCGGCTGCCACGCCGCGCAGGAGGCGAGCGGTGCGCGATACGACGTGCGGTGGGTCGAAAGTGTTGGTGGGCATGGAAACTCCGAAGATATGAGATGTGGTGGTGGTTGCGCCGATGACCGAGGTCCGCTGTCGTCTCGTGCCGTGTTCGGCCCAGCCCGGACCGCTCGATGGCGGCGGGTTCACAAGATCGGTCAGTGCCTGTCCGCGCGGTGAGTCGCGTGCCGATATGGCACCGAACGTCCACGTGCGTCCGATTTCGCTGGCCGTAGCGCCGTTCGGTGAATACGAACGCTGACCGTCGACCGCGGCCCGGTCAGGTGACCTTGCGACACACCGCTCTTCGTGCTGTGGCATAGCGCGCGCAGTCCGATCGGTGGGTTGCGCGATGCCGAACGGAGGTAGCGATGTCTCGGGCGGCAAACGTGCTGGGGCTCGAGCTCAGCCGTGTCCGGCCGACCACGAAAAGCCTTGGGCGGCAAGACCTGACGTGCACCGGCAGCGCAGGAAGTCAGCGGAAGAGTGGGGGGCCGCGCAGGCCGGAGCCCGAACCGAGCAGTAGGCGCCGCGGCCAGGGCAGAGCGCGGTCGATCACGGGCGAGCGGAATCCGGCAGGTGCGGTGGGACCGACGGCCAGGATGCGCACCGTGTGCCGGATGTCGGATGCCGCTTGCAACACCGCCCGTTCGGCGGCGTGGATGAGCAGCGCGCCGATCGGGATGGCCGCGAGATGCGCGCCGAGCATTACCGAGGAAGCGTCGTGCTGATGTGCGGCGGACAGAGTCAGCGCCAGATGTGCGACGGTCTGCCCGATCGCCAGCATTGCCGTGATCTCGCCGAGCCCGCGCCGGTGCGGTCGCGCGCCGACCAGGACGCCCACCGCCGCGCACGCGAGGATCAACACCGCGATCGGCGCAGCCCCGGGGGACATCGCTCCACCGCCGAGGGCATGCGCCGCGATGCTCACCGCCCCGGCCGCGGATCCGACGAACGCGCCGCGCAGCCGCGTCGCCACATCCGCCGGATTTCGCACCGGCCCATACTACTTCCTGTCGTAGCGAATGTCCGCATCGGATCCAGGCCGCGCCCGCGGCGCCTGTCGTGGCACGCTTCGGCTGGCTCAGATCATCGATGCCGTGAATAGCGATGCAGTGTCGGCCATTACGGATTCAGATGCCGCTCGATCGCGCATCCGGTCGCATATGTCGAGCTGTCGCGATCGAAGGGTTGGCCCGTTCCGGGCTCACGCGTCCGAGTGGGCGATCCGCCCGCGACTCGCGCTGTAACAAGACCAGGCTGCATGTGGAACGCAATGCTTTTCGCTCATCACGCCGACAAATCCGACTGTCCGCCGGTGCGGTTGCGAGCTACGCGGAACCCGAGGTCGTCGATGTGGAAGGTCGGGTGACTCTTGCGGCGGCACGCCGCACGGCAACTGCGCGGCAGGTCGAAGGCCCCGCCGCCGCGGAACACCCGGTATGGGCCGTAGACCTCGGGATCGTAGACATCCCAGCACCATTCCCAGACATTGCCGATCATGTCGTAGAGGCCCCACGCGTTCGGCGCCTTGGTCGCCACCCGATGCACAGCGCCGCCGGAATTCTCGCGATACCAGGCGATCTCGTCCAGATCGCCATAACGCACGGCGACGGAGCCTGCGCGGCAGGCGTATTCCCATTCGGCCTCGGTGGGCAGTCGGTAGCCATCGGCCGCCGGATCACAGGTCACGTCGAGCGCGTCGGGATCGTCGCTGATCGCATAGCAGGGCGTGACCCCGCTGGCCTCGGAGAGCAGGTTGCAGAACCGGACGGCCTTCGTCCAGGAGATCTCGGTGACCGGCAGGCGCGCCGTGGCCTCGTCCGGCGGCGCGATGCCGAGCAGCGCGGCGAAGAGCCCGGTGGTGACCGGGTGCGGCGCCAGGTCGAAAGCGGCCACCTCGACCGCCCTGCTGGTCTTCTTGCTCTCGTCGCGCAGTTCGATGTGCCCTGCGGGGAGGCTGATCATGTGGAGAGGGATCGCGTCGGCGCGCGGGGAGGGAACAGTCATCTCGCGGCCAGCCTACCGATGTCCGGTGGGGCGCGGCCGGTGACGTGCCTGTGCCCCGAACGGCTCAGATCATGACGGCCGCGCGGACGAGGTTGTGATCGGACACCCCACCCACGTCGTCGACCGACGCCGCCGTGACGGTCGCGCCGTGCACGACCACGTGATCGATGTGCTGGGACTTCGCCCCCGACGCACGCGGACGAGTCGGCAGCGCATCGGCGACGCACTCGGCGACCACGAAACCGTCGCCCAACCCGTCGGCGACCGTCGCACGATCGGTGTTGAAATCGCCGAGCAGCACGGTGGCGTGTCCCGGTGCCGCGGTCGCGAGTTCGGCCAGCCGGGTCAGCTGCTGCGCGCGCCGCCGGTCGCCGGTCACATGCGTGGCGATCACCACCAGTCCGCCCGCGTCGACGACGAGCGCGCCCTTGCCCTGATCCTGCGCGAACGATTCGGCGGCGAGTTCCCTGCTCGGCTCCGCGGTGAGTACCACCAGGTACTCGCCACCGTCGAGCAGCGAACTGGGCACGCGCCGCGGCGTCGGCAGACGCTGGTACCGCATGGCGTGCATCGTTCTGTCCGGTAAGGCCATGCGCAGGCTGGCCAACTGGTCTCCGCTGACTTCCTGCAGCGCGATGATCCGCTCGGTGCGTTCGGCGACGCGCGCGGTGATCGCGGCGATCCGCGCGCCCTCGTCCGGCCATCGCGTCGTCACGTCCTCATACCAGTTCTCGGCATGGACGCGATGCAGAACGTTCCAACTGGCCACCGTGATCACCTTGGCGATGGTAGGTGACCGGGGTGGAACCGGTTGCGGCGTGGGCGGTGTGAGCAGGGCAGGTGGGATCAGCCGCCGCCGGCGAGGTCGATGCCCTGCTGTAGCGATGCCACCGTGCGATCGAGAACGCGGTGCAAAGCCGCGATCGAATGGTCGTCGCCCAGCATCCAGTGATCCAGCCCGACGCCGAATGCGGCGAAACAGGCGGCGGCTGTGAGCTGCGGTCCCAGGTCGTCGGCGGACAGTCCGGCGCGCGCGGCGAAATTTCGTGCCATCGCGCGCTGACGGCCGAGTGCTCCGATGAAGTTCTCCCTGCGTAGCTCCGGATTGCCCACCAGCAGGTGCCTGGCCCGCCGTGCGGTGTCGGCCTGGCGTCGTCGCGACGGCGCGTCCCGCTCGTCGAACAGGAACTCGCGCAAGGCCCCTCGCAGGGCGGTGAGCACCGACTCACTGGCCGGTCGACGGTCGACGGCGGCGAGCAGCTGCGCCATCAGATCTTCCTCATGGCTGAAGACCACCGCCATTTTCGACGGGAAGTGCCGGTGGAAGGTGCGCCGGGACACCTGTGCCGCGTCCGCGATCTGCTGCACGGTGGTCTGCTCGAATCCCTGTCGCTCGAACAGGCGCAGTGCCGCGTCGATCAATTCACCCCGCACTCGCGCTTTCTCGCGATCGCGTGGACCGTTCACGCTCGTCATGCCGCAGTCTTTCTCCGCAAGTGACCGGCTATCGATGTCTCAAAGTGACACTTTACGGGACGATGCCGCTACAGTGTGTCTCGTTGAGACACCAAGACCGAGAGGCGGGCGCTCATGTCGATGCGACGCACAGGAATCACCATGGCCGCGGCGGTACTGCTCGCCCTGGCACCCTCGACAGGGCTTGCCGCGGCCGATCCCGTCGCGCGGAGCGAAGCGCCGGGCACGGTAGTGCACGACGTGGCGCTGCCGGAACAGCTGTGGATCGCCGGTACCGGCACGGCCCGGCGTGTGACGTACTGGACCCGCGCCTCCGACGATCGGCCCGCGCTGTCCACCGGTGCCGTCTTCATTCCCGCCGGTACCGCGCCCAGCGGTGGCTGGCCGGTGTTGTCCTGGGAGCACGGGACGGTCGGCCTGGGCGATGAATGCGCGCCGTCCGCCGCCGGACGCAGCAAACGCGACCTGGACTACCTGGCGCACTGGATGCGGCAGGGTTACGCCGTGGTCGCCACCGACTACATCGGTCTCGGCAGTCCGGGTCCGCACGCGTACCTGGACGGACGCGCCGAGGCGCACGCGGCGATCGATATGGTCCGCGCCGCGCGCGCCGTGGCGGATTCACTGTCGTCGAAGTGGGTGGCCATCGGCCAGTCGCAAGGCGGTGGCGCAGCGGTGTTCACCGCGTCGCTGGCCACGACGTACGCGCCGGAACTGGACTACCGCGGCGCGGTCGCCACCGGTCCCGCCTCCAATGTCGTCGACGCCGCCGCGCTGCTCGGCCCGGGCGCGCCCGCGCCGGAGAACGCGCACCTGACAGCCTATATCGCGTATGTGATGAATGGACTGAAGGCGGCTCGGCCGGACTTCGACCTCGACGGCTACCTCAGCCCGCTCGGCAAGCAGCTGACGACCGCCGCGGAGACGCTGTGCTTCCAGCCGCTGGCCGAGCGCGCACAGGGTGTTTCGGTCGCCCGGGTGTTCTCCCGTCCGCTGTCCGACGGAGACTTCGTCGCCACCGCCCGCCCGGTCATGGATGTCCCCCTCACGGGGTACGACCGGCCGCTGTTCATCGGTCAGGGAACCAACGACACCGACGTCCCCGCGCCGCTGACCGCGAAACTGGTCGCCGATCTGGAACTGCACGGCGTCCGGCCCGAGGTGCACGTGTATCCGGGCAAGGACCACAGCGCGACGATGGCCACGTCCTTGCCCGACAGCACGCCGTTCGTCGCGCGCCTGTTCGCCTGACGCCGTCGGCCCGGTGCCCGCGAACCCGGCTCAGCTGTGCGCCATCGCCGGCTCAGGAGCGCCGGAGTCCGGAACCGGAGTGGCGGACTTGCGGACCGGGATGGCCAGCGCGACGAGCGCCGCTAGTGCCGCGACGCCGCAGCCGATCAGCAGACCGGTGCGGAATCCGGCCTCGGTGGGAATGGTGTGGCTGCCGAGGCGGGTGCTCATCTGCGCCAGGACGACGCCGACGACCGCGGCCGAGACCGAGGTCCCGATGGAGCGCATCAGCGTGTTGAAGCTGTTGGCGGACGCGGTTTCCGACAGCGGGACCGCCCCCATGATGAGCGCGGGCATCGCGCCGTAGGCGAGGCCGACGCCGCCGCTGCACACACAGGTCACGATCAGCAGGCCCCAGGTCGAACCGAGCAGCAGGACCGACGAGCCGTAGCCGAGCGCGATCACCGCGCTGCCCACGACCAGCGTCACCTTCGGCCCACGCGCCGCCGACAGCCGGGCGCCCAGCGGGGAGACCGCCATCATGACCAGTCCGGCGGGCGCCATCCACAGACCCATCGCCAGCATGGATCGGCCGAGCCCGTATCCGGTGGACACCGGCAGCTGCAGCAACTGCGGCACGATCAACGACTGCGCGTACATGGCGAACCCGACCACGACCGAGGCGGCGTTGGTCAGCAACACCTGCTTCCGGACGGTCACCCGCAGGTCGACCAAGGGGTCGGCGGCGCGCAGCTCCCACCAGCCCCAGATCGCCAGGACGAGGACCGCGCCCGCGAACAGCGCGATCGTGGTGCCGCTGGCCCAGCCCCAGTCGGCGCCCTTGGACACCGCGAGCAGCAGGCACACCAACCCGGTGCCGAGTCCGAGCGCGCCGAGCACGTCGAAGCCGCCGCCCGCGCGTGGCGGCGTGGCGGGCACCAGCAGCCAGATCAGCGTGGCGACGCCCGCGCTGAGCGCGGCCGAACCCCAGAACAGCACCCGCCAACTGGTGTTCTCGGCGACCGCCGCGGCGAGCGGAAGCCCCAGTGCGCCACCGATTCCCATCGATGCGCTCATCACCGCGATGGACGTGCCGAGCCGTTCGGCGGGCAGCACGTCGCGCAATGCGCTGATGCCGAGCGGGACGATGCCCATCCCGATCCCTTGCAGGCCGCGACCGGCGATCATCGGCACGACCGAACTCGCCAGCGCGCACACCAGCGAACCGGCGATCAGCGGCACCGTGCACGCCAGCAACATCCGGCGCTTGCCGTACAGGTCGCCGAGCCTGCCGGTGATCGGGGTGGCCACCGCACCGGCCAGCAGCGTCGCGGTGATCACCCAGGAAGCGTTGGACGCGGTGGTATCCAGCAGCCGGGGGAGTTCGCCGATCAGCGGCACCACCAGCGTTTGCATCAGGGCGGCGACGATGCCTGCCGCCGCGAGCACGCCGACGATGCCCTCGGATCGAACTGCGGATGGTGCTGCCACGCGGATCTCCCTCTGTCGGATTCATGTGCACGGTACATATCAATTGCATTATGCACAAGAAGTGCATAATGCAAATGTGCTGCACAGAGGCGTTGGTGTGGTATAGGTGCGGGTGACGAGCCCATGGCTGGCGAGTAGCGGCAGGAGTGTTGTGTGGACAAGCCCGTCTCTTCGGTGGAGTTCGAGACCATGCTGCTGGGACGGCACGGTCTCAGTGCCGTGGCTCGCCGGGGCAGCGGCCACCTCGACCGCAGCGCCTACACCATATTGAGCAGGCTGCGAGTCCAGGGACCGATGTCGGTGGGGGAGCTCAGCGATGCCTTCGGCTTGGACACCTCCACGCTGCATCGCCAGACGACCGCCATGCGGGGAGCCGGTCTGATCGAACGCATTCCGGACCCGGACGGCGGGATGGCCCGCAAGTTCCGCCTCACCGCGGAGGGCGAGCGCCTGCTGGAGGCCGAGCGCGCCTACAAGATCCGCGGACTCGAGACCGTCCTGAAGGACTGGTCGGCGGCGGACGTCGCCGCGTTCGCGGAGTTCTTGAAACGGTTCAACACCGACATCGAACGCATCGACAAACGGCCGTGGCCCCGGCCGTGAGCGCGTCCGCCGCCGGAGGAGTCCACACCGAATCTCCACAATTACCGACGGGTTCCTCCACGGCTGGTGGTTAGGGTTCGGTCCATGGAACAGAGCACGGCGACCGCTCCGCAGCCGACCGCGCGGCGGATTCTGGTGGTGGACGACGAAATCACCATCGCGCAGTCGGTCGCGGCGCGACTGCGGGCGGAAGGATTCACCGTCGACCTGGCGCACGACGGCCCTTCCGCCGTCGCCGCCGTCGCGGCCGCCGAACCCGACCTGGTGGTGCTCGATGTCATGCTGCCCGGGTTCGACGGCCTGGAAGTGTGCCGGCGTATTCAGGCGCGCCGCGCGATTCCCGTGCTCATGCTCACCGCGCGCGCGGATGAAACAGACCAGCTGGTTGGTCTGGGGGTCGGTGCGGACGACTACCTCACCAAACCGTTCTCGCTGCGCGTGCTCGCCGCGCGAGTGCACGCGCTGCTGCGTCGGATGGAACGTGCCGCCGACCGTGACGGCGCCCCGATCCTGGTCGGTGACCTGCGCATAGACGTCGACCAGCGCCGGGTGTGGCGCGCCGACGTCGAGGCGCGACTGACGCCGCTCGAATTCGAGCTGCTCGCCCGCCTCGCTCGTCGCCCGCGCACCGTGCTGGCGCGCGAACGCCTGCTCGAAGACGTCTGGGACTGGGCCGACGCGGCGGGTACCCGCGCGGTCGACAGTCACATCAAGGCGTTGCGGCGCAAACTCGGCGCCGACCTCATCCGCACCGTGCGCGGTGTCGGGTACGCGCTGGAGGCCCGATGAGCGCAGCCGCCGGGCAGGAGCCGACGGCTCCCCGAAGGGAGGACCGGACCGGCCCGGCGATGCCCGCCGCGCGACGATGGGTTCGCCGGACGAGCGACCGTGTCGCCGAGTTGGTGCCGCGGCCGCTGGACCCGGTCAAGTCGATCAAGCTGAAACTGGCCATCCTCATGCTGTGTTCCGGCGGGGTCGCGTTCGGGTTCTTCCGGTTCAATATCGGCTGGCTGCCGCCGCGCACCACGCTCACCGCGGTGGTGATCGCGCTGGCGACCTCACAGGTTCTCGCGCATGGCATCACCAGGCCGCTACGGGAGATGACCGCGGCGGCCAAACGGATGGCGCACGGTGACTACACCCACCGGGTCCGGGCCAGCTCCCGTGACGAAGTCGGGCAACTGGCCGAGGCGTTCAACCAGATGGCCGCCGACCTGGCCGCGGCCGACCGGCAACGCCGCGACCTCATCGCGAACGTCTCGCACGAATTGCGCACGCCCATCACCGCTTTGCACGCGGTGCTGGAGAACCTGGTCGATGGCGTCTCGCAACCCGACCCGGCGACCTTGCGCACCGCACTGGCCCAGACCGAGCGGCTGACGCTGCTGGTCTCCGAACTGCTCGATCTCTCCAGCATCGAAGCGGGCGCCTTTCCGCTCGACCGCGAAGAGCTGCCCGTCGCTCCGCTGCTGGCGGACGTCGTCGCCGAGGCCGAAGTCATGACGGCCGCGCTCGGGCGCGGCGTGCGCTTCCGCACCGACGTCCTGCCCGGCACCGCCCGCGTCTGCGCCGACCGTGCCCGATTGCATCAGGTGCTGCTCAACCTGCTGGACAACGCCGCGCGGCACGGACCCGCCGGTGGTGAAGTCCGCATCGTCGCTCGGGTTTCGCAGGGTGAGGTCGTCATCGATGTCGAGGACGACGGACCGGGTATCCCGCCCGCCGAACGCGCCCGCGTCTTCGACCGGTTCACCAGGGGAGGCCGCACCGTCGGCGGCGGCACCGGGCTCGGCCTAGCCATCTCGCGCTGGGTCGTCGACCTGCACGGCGGCACCATCGCCGTCGCCGATCCCGGCTCACGCATCCGAGTGGTTCTGCCCGAGCGCTGATCTGCCACGCCCGACACCCCGGACCTCATCGGGACCCGGGTCGATTCCGCACGCCTACAGAAGGGAACCGCCATGCCCGAAGGAACCGAATCCACGTCGTCGACCGAACCGCCGCCGCTGGCGTCGACGGCCGGAAAATCCGGTGAGGCCGGTGAGTCCGCGGATTCCACCGTGGAACTCGGGCGAGACGCGCCAGGTGGGCATGCGTCAGGGTCGAGCGCTCCAACAGCGCCGGATGCCGAGGGCCAGCAGGCGCCACATACCCGCGTTCCCAAGTGGCGACGTGTCGTGTGCCCACCCGGTGTGGCGCCCGCCGCGGGGATCTCCGGATCGGCCGCCGCGATCCTGATCCGGTGGGACCGGCCCGGGATCGGCTGGGTGGTCGCTGCCGTCATCGCCGCGGCGGCGGTCTTTCTGGTCGACAGCAGGGCGCGCCGGGGCGTGCGGAGTGCGACATCCGGTGTCCCGGACGAGGAAAAAGTGCGCCTCCTTCGCCGCAGGCAAAATCTGGCACGGTCGTGGTGGGCAAGCCTCACTCTCGCCCTGCTCGCGGTCGGGGCATTCCGCGCCGCGGGTTGGCTGTTCGCGTTGTGCGTCGTGGCGGCGGGTCTCGCCGGTTCGCTGGCTGTCGTCGGACGCCGATCGGCGAACGGCATCCTCTACGACACCCTCGCCGTACCGCTCGAGGCAGTGGCGGCCCTGCCCTGGGTGTATGCGGGAACGGCGCGGGTCCGCGGCGCCGACGCGCCCCGCAGGTGGCGGCTCGTACTGTCGGCGGCGGTCACCGTGGCGCTGCTCGCGGTGTTCGTGCCGCTGCTCGGCAGCGCGGACGCGATCTTCGCCAACCTGATCCACAGCGTGACGCCGGACCTCGATGCGCCCGCGGTGGTGCGGTGGATGGTGTTGTTCGTCTCGGCCGCCTCGGGCGCGCTCGGCGCGATGTTCGTGCTCGCCGGTCCACCGCTGCCCGCCACCGCGACCGCCCGGCGACGTGGTCTGCGCCGGACCGAGTGGGCGCTGCCCGTGGGCGCGCTCGCGATTCTGTTTGCGGCGTTCGTCAGCACCCAGTTCGTCGTGCTCTTCGGCGGCGACGGCTACGTTCAGCGCACCGCGGGGCTGACCTACGCCGAGTACGCGCGCACCGGCTTCTGGCAACTGTCCGCCGTCACCGTCCTCACCCTCGCGGTGCTCATGATCGTGCTGCACTGGGCGGCGCAGGACACCGCCGCCGACCGCCTGTGGCTGCGTGCTCTGCTCACTGTGGTGAGCGGGCTCGCGTTGATCATCGTCGCCTCGGCGCTCGGCCGGATGTGGACCTACCAGCGGGCCTACGGCTTCACGGTGCTGCGTCTACTGGTCGAGGTCTGTGAGCTGTGGCTCGGCCTGGTCTATGTCCTGGTGGTGGTCGCCGTCGTGCGGCTGCGGCGCGCCTGGCTGCCGCGCGCCGTGCTGGGCACGGCCATGGCGACGCTGCTCGCGCTCGCCGTGCTCGACCCGGAACGGTTGATCGCCGAACAGAACATCGACCGCTGGCAGCGCGGCAAGTCGCTGGACACGGACTATCTGGGCACCCTTTCGCCCGACATCCTGCCCGCCACCGATCGGCTTCCCGAGCCGCTGCGGACCGACCTGCGCGCCCGGCTGCGCGCCGATCTCGATCCCGACACGTGGCGGAGCTGGAACCTCTCCCGCGCGCGAGCACGGTGAGCGCGCATGCAATACACTTGTATTATCGCTGATCGTGGGTTATAACTGGCCGGAGTGGGCACTGTTGTCACTGGTGGGGATCGACCCTCGCGAAGTGCTGCAGGTGCTCATGGGTGCCCGCCGATGGCCTCGGCAGGCGCGTGGCCGGAACGAGCTGTCGGTGCTCACCGTGTGGGGCCGCACCGAGGCGGGCCGGCCACTCATCGTCGCTGTCCGCCGCACCGAAGGCTGGCAGTGGGACATCCTGGGCGCAGTCGAGATGACCGAGTCCCAGGTGGCCGAACTCGAGCGCTGGGAGCACGCCGATGACTGACTACCCGACGAATCCGAAGGACGTCCAGGACTTCCTATCCGGCCTCCAATACACCGACGCGCCGGTGGATCCGGCCGAGCTGCCGCCGCCGTTGCGCGCCGAGGACACGGTCACCGTCACCACCTCGCTGCGCATCCCGCTCGATCTGCACCAGCGGGTCAAGAAGGCGGCCGAGCAACGCAACGTGACCATGTCCGCGCTCATCCGCGACTGGATCGAGCTGGAACTGGCCGCCCTGGAAAACGACCAGCCCATTTCACGCGCCGACGCCCTGCGCGCGCTCGCCGCCCTGCATCCGCTGCGTCAGTCGGCGTAGTCACGGCGCGTGCCGGTCCTGCCAGGCGGGCCTCTTCGGCGCTCACGCGACCCCGGCCAGCCGGATCAGATCTTCGGTTCCGGGCGCTCGGCGTCCTTGCCGATCCCGCCGAGTGCCTGACGGACCGCATCGGCCGGGTCGACCGCCAACGTGGTCGCGGCCACGGATTGCCCGTTCGCGTCGCGAATCTCCCAACCACCCAGGGAGACAACCGGTATCCCGCCGCGTCGCCGCGCCAACGCGACCTCCGACAGCGTGCCCCACGATCCGCCGACGACGATCATCGCGTCCGCCGACTCGACCAGGATCGCGTTGCGCGCCTCGCCCATGTTGGTGAACAGCACCGCCGACAAACCGGGGCAGATCGCGTCGCGATCGGTGTCTCCCCGCACCCCGATCACCAAGCCACCCTCGCGCGCCGCCCCGTCGGCCACTGCGGCCATCACTCCGGATCCGCCGCCGCACAGGACGGTCACACCCGCCCGCGCCAAGAGCTCGCCCACCGCACGCGCCCACTCCGCTTCCCGCGCCGAGCATTCTCTCGGCCCGCACACCGCAACCTGCCGCACCGGCGCCACCCCTCTCCTCGGACACGCCGTTTACGTCAGACGCGCCCGCAACGCGATGGCATCGCGGGGCGCCATCACCTTCGCGTCGTTGTCGAAATACGTGTACACATCGCCGGATCGAGCCCACGAGCGGATCTTCTCCGCCCACATGTCCAGGCCGTCATCGGTGTAGCCGCTGACGTAGAGCTCGTCGTGCCCGTGCAACCGGACATAGACGAAATCCGCGGTGACCTCCTCGAGCAGTGGATACTTGCCCGCCGCGTCGGCGACGACGAGCGCGACGCCGTGGCGGGTGAGCAGGTCCGGGAACGCCGGGGTCAGGAAGCTGGCGTGCCGGATCTCCAGCGCGTGCCGCATCGGCCGGTCGGCGTCGGTGCTGGTGTGTGCGGGATCGACGCGGTGATCGTGCCGTCGCGCGATCTCGGCGGCCTCCTCGGTGCTGCGGGGCAGCCGGGAGAGGAAGGCGTCGAGCACGTCCGCGTCGAAGGGGAAGGTGGGTGGCAGTTGCCACAGCATCGGACCCAGCTTGGGTCCCAGCGCCAAGGGGCCGGACGCGAGGAAGTTCGCCAGCGGCTCGTCTCCGTCCCGCAGCCTTTTCATATGCGTGATGAAGCGGCTGCCTTTCACCGCGAACACGAACTCATCGGGGGTCTGCTCCGCCCAGTCGCGATAGCTGGACGGGCGTTGCAGCGAATAGAACGAGCCGTTGATCTCGACGCTGTCGAGTCGCTCCGCCAGATAGGCCAGCTCGCGCTTGTGCCGGACGCCCGCGGGATAGAACGTCCCCCGCCAGGGCGGATATACCCATCCTGACGTGCCGATCCGGATCTGGCCCACCCCTCTATGGTGACAAACGAACCGCGCCGACAGCCCAGGTTGGCGGTCGAGCGTGTTGATTCCGGCGAATGAGACACCGCACGGGGCTGGGGCGACCGAGGCGTGGATGATCGGCGGGCGCACGGTCCGGCGCAGCTTCCAGGGTGGTGACCGGCCGACGCGCGAAGGCGATAGCCGGGATGGTCAGCCCATCACGAAGGAGGCGGCGACCCACGCAAGCAGGACCAGCACGGCGCCGACCAGCGCGCCAGGGAACAGCGCACGACCGTGCCTGGCCGCCATGACGGACAGTGCCGCGCCGATGGCGAAGCCGAAAGCCCCGCCGCCCACCATGATCCACACGCCCGCGCTCGTGTCGACCCGGCACTCGGGCTTGGACGCGCAGATGCCGCCCGCCATCAGGAACCACGGCGCGAGCACCACCGACATTGTGGCCAGCGTCGCGGGCAGGAACCACAGCAGCGCGCTGACGACCAGATCCGCCTTGCGCGGCGGCTCGACCGCGCGGACTTCGGGTTCGCGCGTCGGATAGCCGGAGGGGGTGGTGCCGTGGGAGACCTGGTTCAGGTAACCATGCATCGTGTCTCGCTATCGCTTGTCGGTGGAGTCGACCGGGCCGATGGAAGTTATACACCAGGCCCTACGCGTGGAAGTGCTTGTGTTCCCTTCGATACGAGCTGTTCCCTCGCGCTTCACGCGCGGCGTCGGAGCGCACCGGACCGGTGGGTCCAACGGTGCTTCGGACAGCGAATCGACAGCATCGCCGACGAATTGGGCTGTGGGCGAGGAGTGCTCCGTTGGCATCGGTGACCGTAGGGAGCGCCAGCTGTAGTACAGGTGATGGCGAACCGTCACACAGTCCATCTCACGGCGTGGGCGCTGGAAGCGGGAAACTGCGAAACCCTCTGGGACGCATCCTGACACGTACATAACCGCAGGTGGTTCGGGGCTACCGATGTCGATGGCATACCTACGTGGCCATTCTGTGTGTCGATCGGCACCGCGATCGGGGCCCCATGTCGCCCTGACGCACCGCAGGACCGGACGACAGCGGCGTCGGACGCTCCGTACCGAGTTCGCCCGATCGACGAATTCGCTTCTACCGTGGGAGTCGCGCATTGACCACGCCCCGAGATTCCGTCCCCGCCGGGAACGCTTTTGGCGCACATCATGGTTCGCCGATCGGTGCCGACGTCGAGCGGATACCGCTGCACTCCAGGGAGTTCGCGGCCGATCCGCATCGAGCATACCGGGACATGCGGGCCGGCTACGGTTCGCTGGCGCCGGTGGAGTTGGCGCCCGGCGTGCCCGCGACGCTGGTGCTCAGTTATCGCACCGCTGTGCGAATCCTGCACGACCCCGACCGTTTTCCCGCCGACCCGCGCACCTGGCAGGCGAACGTGCCCACCGACTGCCCGGTGCTGCCGGTGCTGGAATGGCGGCCGAACGCGATGCGCAGCGCGGGCGCCGAGCATGCCCGCTACCGCGAGGCCAACACCGCGGCCATCAATGCCGTGGACCTGCACGCCCTGCACGCCACGGTGGAGCGCATCGCCGTCCCGCTGATCAACACCTTCTGCACGACCGGCAGCGCCGATCTGGTCTCCCAGTACGCGTTACCGCTCGTCTTCGAAGCGATCAACGCGCTGCTGGGGTGCCCACCGGAGATCGGGAAGGAGGTCGCCGCCGCGACCGCCGCGGTGTTCGACGGCGTCGACGCCGAAGCGGGCAATCGCCTGCTCAGCGCCGCGCTGCTGCGGCTGCTCGAACTCAAACGCGCCGAACCGGGCGACGACGTCACCACCCGCCTGCTCGAGCACCCGGCCCGCCTCGACGACGCGGAGGTGATCCACCAACTCGTCGTGCTCTACGGTGCGGGCATCGAGCCGCTGCAGAACCTGATCGTCAACAGCCTCGTGCTGATCCTGACCGACGACCGTTTCGGCGGCAATGTGCTGGGCGGCAGCCTGTCGACCCGCGACGCCTTGGACGAGGTGCTGTTCACCGACCCGCCGATGGCCAACTTCTCCGTCACCTACCCGCGTCAGCCGATCCTGATCGACGATGTCTGGCTGCCGGCCCATCAACCGGTCGTCATCAGCTTCGCGGCGTGCAACAACGATCCGGCGATCAGCGTCGACAACCACAGCGGCAACCGATCGCATCTGGCGTGGGGTGCCGGACCACACGCCTGTCCCGCCCGCAGCCCGGCCTACCTGATCGCGCAGGACGCGATCGACCAGCTATTGGACGCGCTGCCGGAACTGAGGCCCGCCGTCCCGGTGCACGAATTGGCCTGGCGGCCAGGGCCTTTCCATCGAGCCCTGGCCGCGCTTCCGGTCGCCTTCCCCGCGACCCCCCTCTGGCAACTGTGACACCCGCGCCGCGACGTATCAGGATGAGGCGTCCGCCGCGAACCGCGCCAGATTCGACGGCCGCGCGAAGGTGGCGGCGAACGCGTCGCCCAGCGTCGAATCGTGCTGCGCGGCCAGCATCATCTCCCGCAACGCCGGAGGCGGGTCGAGCACGGTCGCGGTCCATCGCGCCGCGGGGTGGGCGACGGCGGTGAGCCACGGCGCCGCCGCCCACTCCATCCAGTCCCTGTCGTACGGCCCGTCGGACGTGTGCCGGATCGCCTCGGCATAGCGGATGGCGCAGTGCACGGCATTGTTGGCCCCCTGCGCACCGCCCGGGTCCATCCGGCAGACGACGTCGCCGCCGCCGAGCACCGGCCTGCCCGAGGGCAGGGTGCCGACCGGTCTGCGCATGGCCGGTGTCACGGCCCCGACCAGCGTCGCTCCGGCGTCGGTCAGCTCGGCGTCGCGATACCGTTCGGCGAGTTCGGCGGGCAGGTGCTCATCGATGAGCTGCTTGGCCTGCCGCAATCGTTGCGCCGGCGTGCCGTGCTGGTCGAAGACGTCGAGAGCGCCGCCTGGCCGCGCCTCGAAAAGCATCATCTCGCAACGGCGTTCCTGGCCCGGCCGACCGGTCAGTCCGGGGTAGGAGATCACCTCACCGTGCTCGGGTAGCGCGGTGTAGGTGCCGAGGTGGTGCGGATCGGGCTGGACGCCGTCGAGGTACAGCACCGCCAGCCGCCGCTGCGGCGCGGCCGGCGCGGTCCACGCGGGATCGTCCTCGAAACAGGCGGCGAGGTCGCGGGAGGCGCGGGTCACCACGGTCAGGTCGTAGTCGGCGGCGGCGCGGTCGACTTCTGGCACCGACAGGTCGGCGACGCGCAGGTCGCCGCCCGCGGCCAGGAATTCGCTCAGCCAGCGTGCGAAGACGGTCCGCTGGTCCACGCTCTGCGCCGGCCGAGGCAAGCGTCCGGCCCAGGTGGCCACGACCGCCCGGTCGACCGCCATGGTGAACCGGATACCCTCGATGTTCGGCGCGCTCGTCCGCCAGAAGCCCAGTCCGGCATCCGATTCGAGGTCGAGCGTCGAAGGGAACTTGACCTGGGTGCTGGTCACCGTCCCCGCGAGGATCGCCTCGGCGTCGCGGTCGGTCACCAGCGTGACCGAGCTACCGCCACGCAGGAGGCAATGGGCCAGGGGTAGCCCGCATTCACCCGCTCCGAGTACCTGTATCCGTCCCATCATGGTGTCCCTTCGGTCGTTAGATCGACGGCGGCGATAGCGAAATCGTCGAAGAATAGGTGGGTGCGGCACATCGGTAGAGTCCTGGCGGATCGCCGGCCGACTACGCTGCACTGCTGTGTCGGTAAGACGTGCGTCGGGTCCGGGTCTCCCGCCCGCGGCCCCCAGCGATTTCGTCGGCCGCGAACGCGAGCTGGAGAAGATCGGGATGTCGCTGCTCGGCGCGACCCGCCTGGTCACCCTGATCGGCGCGGGCGGCATCGGCAAGACCAGGCTGGCGGCGGAGGCCGTGCACCGGTTCCACCGGGCGCGGCGGGTGCCGGTGCACTGGGTGCGCCTGGCCCTGCTGTCGCGCGGCGCCGACGCGGCCGCGGTGGAGGAACAGGTGGCGCGGTCGCTGATCGACGCCGACTTCTCCGGACGGTCGGCCTGGGAGGCGGTTCTGGACACGCTGCGGCGCCGCGACGCGGTCGGGCGCGCCTTGCAGACGATCCTGGTGATGGACAACTGCGAGCACGTCTTGGACGGCGCGGGCCAGGTGATCGCCGACTTGCTCGACGCGGCGCCCGGGCTCACCGTGCTGGCCACCAGCCGCGAGGCGATCGGCTGGGTCGACGAGCAACTGGTGCCCGTGCCCGCACTGTCCAGACAACAGGCGCTGACCTTGTTCCGCGGCCGCGCGGAACTGACCGGGCACACCATCGCCGACGGCGATATCGAGCTGGCCGAGGCGATTTGCAGGCATGTGCACAATCACCCGCTGTATATCCGGCTGGCCGCCGCGCGCCTGCTGCGTCAGCCGCTGGCGATGATCCTGCGGGATCTCAACGGGGAGGCGAGCGATCGGCGGCTGCGCTGGTCGCACGGACCCCGGGTCGGCGCCGACGCACGGCACCAGGGCATCCGCGATGTCATCGGCTGGTCCTACGACCTGTGCCGGGACAAGGAGCGCCTGCTGCTCGAGCGGTTGTCGGTCTTCGCCGCCGGTCACGACGTCGACCACGAGGATCCGGACCTGCCCGCACTCGACGTCGGCGCCGAGCTGGAGGCGATCGAAGCCGTCTGCGCCGACGACCACCCCGGCGGCCTTGCCCGCGTCGAGATCGAGGAGCTGCTCGAGCGGCTGGCGGACCAGTCCCTGGTCTCGGTCCACCTGACGGCGACCACGGTGCGCTACTCGCTGCTGGAGAGCGTCCGGGTGTTCGCCCAGCAGCGCCTGCGCGAACGCGGCGCCGAATTCGAGCGGTTGTCGCGCAGGCACCGTCGCTACTACCGCGACAAGGTCGTCGCGGCGCAGGCCGAGTGGTTCGGCCCGGCCGAGCAGGATCTGCTGGACTGGGCACGCGCGGCCTGGGACAACCTGCTGTGCGCCATCGAGGGGAGCCTCGATACGCCGGGGGAGGCCGCGACCGGTTTGGAGATCGCGGTCGGGCTGATCGCTTTGCGCAGCCCGTTCTTCACCGGTTCGTTGCGCGAACCGCGCCGATGGGCCGAACGCACGCTCGCCGCCAGCCGCAGCCTCGACCCGCAGCCGGTGGAATTGCAGATCGCGGCGCTGGCACTGATCGGGTGGATCAGCATGTGCCAGGGCGTGCACGGCGACGCCGAGCGCATGCTGGAGGAGTGCGTGGTCACCTGCGTGCCGGACCCCGCCACGCGTTCCGGGTGGCGCGAACACCCCGAACGTGATCTCGATCTGCCCGCCGTGGTCGAGTTCACCAGGGGCAGCGAACTGCTGCTGGTGCGCCGCGACGTGCGCGCGATTCCCGTTCTCGCCCGCGCCCGAACGAAATTCGCCGCGGGGGGCGACCGTGGTGGCGCCGCGATGAGCGAGTTGTTCGAGGCGTTGGCCGCCGCGTTCCTCGGCACGGCGTCGCAGGCGCTGGAGATCGCCCGGCGGCACCTGGTCAACGCGGAGCGGTCCGGGGCGCGCTGGGCCAAGTCGTGGGCCGAGCTGGCCTGGGCGATCGCGCTGACCAAACACGGCGACCCGAACGATGCGCTGGCCGTGGGGCATACGACGCTGACCAACCAGCTGGCCATGCGCGATCAGTGGGGCGCCGTGTGGGCCATCCACCTCCGCGCGTGGTCACTGGCGCGCCTGATCACCGACGCGGCCGGCGAGCGCTCGGACGTCGTGACGGAATGGGCGCGTGACATCGCCCGTCTCGCCGGAGGCGCCGCGACACTGCGGCACAAACTCGGCGTGGACATCGCCAATCTGGGACCGTTCGCCGCCGAAACCGACGCCGCCGCAACGACTGCTGGCGAAGTCCTCGGCGCGGCGGCCTTCGCGGCGGCCGAGCGAGAGGGCGCGCTGCTGCGGCCCGAACTCGGCGAGGTGGCACAGCTGGCGCTGGGCACCCTCGCGCTGGACCGCCTGCCCGTCGACCACCCGGTCCGGCGCGAGCGGCCCTCGCGCTGGCAAGAGCTGTCGACGGCCGAACAGGAGGTCGCCGTCCTGGCCGCGGCGGGCTGGACCAACACCGCGATCGCCGCGCGGCGCGGCAGCTCGTTCAAGACGGTGGACGCCCAGATGGCCGCGGTCCTGCAGAAACTGATGATCGCATCGCGGGAGGACATCCGCGCTCTGGTGCCTGCCGACCGGCGCGCCGAGGTGGCCGAGGAAGCCGCGCGCAAACCGCAGCGCACCCGGCGCTCGTGAGACCGCGAAGCGGATTGGGCTAGAAGCCATTTGCTGGGGCAGCTCCGGGTGATGCGATGTGCGCCAAGGGGCTACGCCCACGTGTCATCACTGGTGGAGCCGGTCGAGGTTGACTCACGGCGTATCGCCGCGGAGGCCGGTACCCTGGATACAAAGTTGTCGCGCGGACGCTAAGTTATCGCGAGTTTTCGTAACCAACCGCCGGTTTTCTCGGCATTGTGTACCTTATGTTATTGGAGGTTCGCTTCGCTTATCGGGGTGAGCCAGGGTCGAGGCCAACGGGCCGGCCAGGAGGACTCCGCTGTCTCCCGTGCGGTACATCCGTCCGAGACGCGGACCAC
>NZ_BAGF01000045.1 GCF_000308755.1 Nocardia pneumoniae NBRC 100136 | reverse complement strand
ATGCCACCAACCGCAGCATGTCATCGCCGGACCTCGCGGTAGGTCCACCGCCGGTGACGACGTCGGTGACTTCGGGCTCGCCTCTGGTGAGGGTGCCGGTCTTGTCCATCACGACCACCTGGACCCGAGCTGAGGTTTCCAGGGCGAGAGCGTTTTTGAACAGCACGCCGCGCTCGGCGCCGAGTCCGGCACCATCACCGGTGCGATGTCGAGCGCGGCGGGCAGGATCAAGCCGGCCGCAGCCAGGATCTCGAGGGGCCCGAGGGTTCTGACGAAACCGGCGCTTGCATGCTCGGTCCATCCCCGCCGGACTTCGCGCCCAATTCGTCCAGCTTGGCCTTGGGCATGAACGCTTTGGTGGCGCCACCGAACAAGGAGAGGGCGGCAAGCAGCCCGGCGACGATCCAGAGGGCCAGGTTCATTGCTTCTCCTGACGTGTAGGCGACTCGGGCTCCTCCTCGATCCGGCCGAGCAACTCGTCGCCGCCGGGCTGCCGGACGATGCCGTTCGAGGCATACCTGTCGGCTTCCCGAGTGGTGTAACTGGTCGGGCATCAGACACCGCCGACCCTGGGCGTGTGACACCCGCGTCGACGTGACGTGCACCACTACACATACTGCCGCGCCGCATTACCGACTTCTACAGCTACCCGAACGGGTGCGGCGGACAGCGATGCGATGCAGGCTTACGCAGCACTCCTGGCCGCACGCACCCCAGTGCGGGTCCTACCGACCTCGGTGACCTCCGCAGATTCCGGTTGCCCGCAACCACTGCCGCCGTCTTTCTCCTCAGTCCCGACCCTACGAATGCACCGAACTGCCGCTTCCCGCGATGTGCGAACCGGTTATCGAGGCCGCGCCTCTCCGCAGGCCAAAACGTGTAACCAAGCCGGTTGCGACCAGACCGAATATCGATCGTCCACCACGTCGGGCAGGCGCGTCCTTCTCGGAAGCGAACCAAACTTGAAAGTTCGCCGGGTTGATCGGAATCGAGATGTGCTCGTGCGTTATCGCCCAGGTGTCATCCGATCGTCGCAAACAGACAGTCTCTCGCACCCATATCGGCAATTCGATTCCGCCTCGGCGCTTTCCAGAGTCCAGATGAAGCATATTGGCGAAGGCTGCGTCCTCAGCTGTGACGATAGTCAGGTCGTGCGTTTCCAAGCCGATGGGCCCGATGTACCCGTCGAACCATCGCACAAAATTGCGGCGCACCTCATCGGTCCCGGTGAACCGGAGAGGTGCAACGGCGTCGTAGTAGACGATGTCAGGTGAATAGAACGACATGAGGCGATCGATGTCCTTCGACCGTTGCGCCTCAGTACGTTCTTCCAGAAACGCCCTGATCTGGGATTCATTCGAGGTCATCTTGTCTCCGTTCCACATTCTGGGCCGATCCACTCCCCGGGCAAGCCCACCCTGCGCGTCCAGTAATCCGACGACGCAGCAACAGCAAATGTGAGGCGCCACCCGACATCGCCGAGACTCGAGGCGCCGCTCGAAGCACACGCAAGCTGTCATGCCGCGTGGCGCTCGGTTCGAAGCGGCCACGGGACGGCTGGCGAACACACTGTCCCTGTCCTGGACGACTACTGGTCCACAAGCGTCGCGAGGTCCGCGAATGGTGCGCGCCAACGCGGCGGAACTAGTATTCCTGCCGACATATTCGTCCTATCCGAACCGGATCGAGTGCGAGTTCGCCGCGGCTGCGGTACTTCGCCCTCAACAGCACCGACCACCGCAGCCACGACGAACAGGGCACCGCCATCGCCAACTACATTCGCCGGCGTAACGAGGACCCCTCACCGATCCGCGACTTCGCCGTCGGCTCGAAGATCCGATACCCCGATTGCCTACCCAACGTCGCGTGACGCGGCACTAGGTGTGCGCCACCAGCGCCGTGATGTCCTCGATGCGCACGATCTCGCCGCGCGCACCCCAATTGCCCTCCGGTATCTCGTTGATGTGCACCCACGCGGTGCCGGGCTCGGTGAACCGCTCCGGCTCGGTATCCGCGTCCGCGAGCACTCGCGTGACCCGACGCACGATGTCGGCCCGCTTCCGATCGTTCATCGAACCAGCCGGAACACCAACGCGGACCACATATTTCGGCTTTTCACCGGCTGGCAGCTGCCGACCGCCGACAAACCAGGCGTCGATCTCATTGACCACCAGCCAGGAGATCGAGCGGGCCGCCTCGGTGTCCGGTGCGCCCTCGGCGAGCATCACCTCCGACACCAGGCGACCTCCGATCTGCTCTCGGCGCTCCTGATCGAGCGAGCCCTTGGGAACGAACAGCTCCACGAACGGCATTCGTCAGTCCTTTCATTGAACTATCTGACGCCAACACGCTAACCCGGTAGAGTTCAATGAATCAACCCACTACACTCTGCTCATGCAACGGACCAGTTTCGCGGAGATGCACTGCTCGATCGGGCAGTCGCTGGAGCGAGTCGGGGAATGGTGGACGCTGCTGATCGTGCGCGATCTCCACTTGGGCCTGCGCCGGTTCGACGACCTCGCCGAAAACCTCGGCATTTCCCGGAACCTGTTGACCCACAGGCTTTCACGGCTGATCGCCGACGGTATCGTAGAACGCCGTCCTTACCGTGAGCGGCCGACGCGGTACGAATACCACCTCACAGAGGCCGGGCGCGACCTCGTGCCGGTGTTGCTGGCATTGATGGCCTGGGGGGACAAGTGGGCCACACCACCCGGCGGACCGCCGGTGCGCCTGGTACACAAGGAGTGCGGCCGGGAGTGCACGCCTGAGGTTTGCTGCTCGACATGCCGGACGCCGTTGACCGCCGCGAACGTGACCGCGTTGGCCGGCCCCGGCGCCGCCTCCGGACCGGGGACGATCGTACTGGCCCGGCGTCACCGGACCGGTACGCCAGAGAAGGCCGATGGCGCGCAATGTAAACGGCCCTCTTCTGAGCCTTGATCGAACCCGCCGCCGCAATATCATGATTATCGAGCCGGGGTACACGCATGACAGCCGTCGCAACGGTAGCGATCCGGGTGTCAACGTCGGACGCACCAGACGACGAGACCTCCCCGGCCGGCTCGCAGGGGATGTCGTCATACCCGAACGCCCTTTGGTAGGCGAGTGCTGCAGCGTCGGCGTCGATGTCCTTCTTCCATCACCCTCCGGCGGGGATTCTTGTGTCGGCAGGGACTTTGTACGCTCCGGTGAATGCCTTAATACTGCAACTGCACTCGGCCCCAGTAGAGATGCAATCAGAGCGTGTGGTGCGTAGGTCGGTGGTGACTGATCTGGCCTGGCTTCGTGCAGGGGGGGTACTGGACGCTGGGATCGTGACGTTTCCAAGGCTGAGCTGGCAGTATGTCAGTGCATGGGAACGATGTCATCGCCCAACTGGCTTAGGCGGTATCGAGACGGGCAACGGGAACAGGTTTGGCACGAACTACGCCAGTTGGGCAGTACGATCCTCGATTTCGACCTTGCCGAGGAAGCGCAACTGGTCTGTGACGAGATGGCGCTACGGGCCCGGCGCAATATCGAGGTGATCGTCGATCGGCTTTCCGAAGGCGGCTACCAGTTTCACACCAACGATGACGACCAGACGCAGGTGGTGCCGTTCATACCGGCCACGGCGAGGGCAGCCGAGCATGCGAGCTGGCTTCGTGAACGGTTCGATTCCGTGCCCATGACGCTGCTGTCATGGGTGCGGCTGGTCGGAGACGTGTGGCTGGTCGGCACGCATCCGGACTGGCCGGAGTCGTCCTCGGGCGATCCACTGGTGATCCAGGTCGAGGGGTCGCACTATCCCGAATCGTCGATACGCGGCTACTTCACCGACGAACTCGACAGTTGGAGCAAACGGAACGATCGGCATCCTGGGGCACGGCGGTTCGTCTTGCCGCTCGCGCCGGACAGGTACCACAAGGAGAACGTCAGTGGAGGCGATCCGTACGGGATCGCGCTTCCGGACGGATGTGTCGACGGGCTTTTCGTCGCCGGGTCGACCATGCCGTTCGTGTCCTACCTGAACTGGGTGTTCGGTAGTGGCGGGTTCCCGTGGCCTTCAGGCTCGGACGCCCAGTGGCGGGTGTGTCATGCCCTCCGCGAGGACATGCTGCCCTTGTGATCCTGATCTGTGTTGCATCGGCCTTTACGTGAGGGGGTGGCCGCGTCGTCGGTAGTACGACAGCCGGGCTTGGCGCTGTCGGCGGCGCCGCCAGCGTGACCAGCCCCAGATGTGATCGGCGGGATTGAGCCGTGTCAGCACCAACGCGATCAGCAGGCGCCAGATCTCCGGTAGCGCGAGGGCGATCATGCCCTCGTCCAGGTTGCGGGTTCCCCTTTTGCAGCACGGGTTTTCGTTGCGGCTAGCCAGGCCATGGCGAGCATCGACAAGGTGATGTGGGCATACCAGGCCGGTCATGTGCGGACCTGATAGTGGTCGAGTCCGGCCTCGCTCTTGGGCTGCTGAAATGCTTCTTCCAGCTGCCAGCGCGACCCGGCGGTCCAGGCCAGGTCGACCAGTCGCGCCGTGGCCGGGCCGTAGCAAATGTAGTAGGCGATCTCGCTGGGGTCGCTGGTACTGCGGCGGGCCAGAAGCCAATGCCCGCGCCCGGTCGCCCAGGTTCCGTCGATCTGGCGGCGTGCCCAGTCGTATTCGCGGGGTTCGTGGGAGCCGGCGCCGACAGACAACCGCTGCAGAGATTGCTCGGCGAACTCGGCGACCAATTCGTCGGTGCGGGCTATGCGGTCCGCGCGGGTGGTCACCCGGTGGTCCGCGCGCGCGGGTGGCCACCACATAGAACACGTCC
The DNA here is from genome assembly GCF_000308755.1 of Nocardia pneumoniae NBRC 100136. Taxonomy (GTDB): domain Bacteria; phylum Actinomycetota; class Actinomycetes; order Mycobacteriales; family Mycobacteriaceae; genus Nocardia; species Nocardia pneumoniae. The sequence goes on along the minus strand of NZ_BAGF01000045.1, from coordinate 135,115 downwards.
TGGTCTTCCAGCCATTCGCGCAGGTAGCTAGCTTGCCCGTAGGATTCGTCGGCGGTGAACCAAGCAAACGGCACCTTCGCGGCCAGTGCGCGTTCGAGCATGGCGATCATCTGTCGCTGCTTGGTCGCGAACTCCACGTCGTCGGGGATCCCGGCGTCGCGGCAGCGCTCCCGATCCGACGTCCACGACTCTGCGACATAGAGTTAACGGTCGATCAGGGCATGGCCGTACCGAGACGCATACGCCAGGAATACCTCGGGGTCGCCGAGGTGTTCGACCACGTAGTCACGCACCTCGTCACGAACCCCGTTGACGTCTCAATGGGGCCGATGCGCAGCAGCGCCGTGGGTTCGCGGGTGATCTGCTCAGCTGACTCCTGTGTGGGTTCGTAGGTAATCGGGGGGATGGGCCGATCGGCCCTATCCTCCCGGTCCGGTTGAGACGCAATCTGTGCTGGAGGGATGGATCGGTGCCGCCAGCGTGGGCACCGCAAGTGAGGAGGAGCCATGATGTTCTGGTACGGCGACGGTCTGAACGGGTGGGGGTACGGCCTGATGACCGTTGGCATGGTGGTGTTCTGGGCGCTGGTAATCGGCGGGATCGTCATGCTGGTCCGGTATGTGGGAGGGGGTCCGGCTGGCGGTGAGGTGTGTGTGCCGCAGCAGGGGCCGACTCCGCAGCGGGTGCTCGCCGACCGGTATGCGCGCGGCGAGATCGATGACGAGGAGTACGCGCGGCGTCTGAAGATCCTGGGGTCCGGCACGCCCCCGATCGCCACGGCCTGAGCAGGTGCCTGCGCGTGGACGGTCGGGAGTGACCAGCATGACTCGTGGAGCCGAAGCCGAAGTCGCAACTCGGTCCGCGGCACAACCGTTGACGTCAGAGCAGCTGGCAGACATCGACGCGTGGTGGCGGGCGGCGAACTATCTGTCGGTGGGCCAGATCTTCCTGATGGACAACCCGCTGCTGCGGGAACCGTTGCGGCCGGAGCACATCAAGCCGCGGCTGCTCGGTCACTGGGGCACGACACCGGGATTGAATTTCATCTACGCCCACCTGAACCGGGTGATCACGGCGCGGGATCTGAACATGATCTATGTGATGGGCCCGGGACACGGCGGTCCCGGGCCGGTGGCGGCGGCCTGGCTGGAGGGCACCTACAGCGAAACCTATCCCGAGGTGTCGCTGGACGAGGCCGGGATGAAGCGGCTGTTCACCCAATTCTCGTTCCCAGGCGGCATTCCCAGCCACGTCGCACCCGAGACCCCGGGCTCCATCCACGAGGGTGGCGAGCTGGGATACTCCCTCACGCACGCCTACGGGGCGGTGTTCGACAATCCGGATCTGATCGTGGCCGCGGTGATCGGCGACGGGGAGGCGGAGACGGGTCCGCTTGCGGCGAGCTGGCATTCGACGAAGTTCGTGAATCCGCGGCGCGATGGTGCGGTGCTGCCGATCCTGCATCTCAACGGCTACAAGATCGCCAACCCGAGCGTGCTGGCGCGCATCGACGACGACGAACTCGACCATCTGCTGCGCGGCTTCGGGCATACCCCGTACCTGGTGGCCGGTTCGGACCCGGAGCAGATGCATCAGGCGTTCGCCGCCGCACTGGACCGGTGTCTGGACGAGATCGCGGCGATCCGGCAGCGCGCCCGGCGCGACGGTGTCACGCAGCGGCCGCGCTGGCCGATGATCGTGCTGAAATCCCCGAAGGGCTGGACCGGCCCGAAACAGGTCGACGGATTGCCGGTGGAAGACTATTGGCGCGCACATCAGGTGCCTTTCGGTGATGCGCGGGTGGCGGAGCACCGCGCGGTGCTCGAGCAGTGGCTGCGCGGCTACCGGCCCGAGGAACTGTTCGATACGACCGGCGCCCCGGTGGCCCGAATCCGGCAGCTGCATCCGGTGGGGGAGCGGCGGATGAGCGCGAACCCGCACGCGAACGGTGGGCCGACGGTGCGCGGCCTCGACTTCCCCGATTTTCGTGACTACGCGACACCGGTCGCGCAACCGGGCGCGGCGACGGCCGAGTCCACCCGGATCCTCGGCGCGTTCCTGCGGGATGTGATGCGGGAGAATATGACGACGTTCCGGATGTTCGCCCCGGATGAGAACAACTCCAACCGGCTCGGCGCCGTCTTGGAGGCGACCGACCGTGCCTGGAATGCCAGGACTCTGCCGACCGACGACCACTTGGCCCCGGACGGGCGGGTGATGGAGATCCTGTCCGAGCACACCTGCCAAGGCTGGCTGGAGGGCTATCTGCTGACCGGGCGGCACGGGTTGTTCTCCTGCTATGAGGCGTTCATCCATATCGTCGACTCGATGTTCAATCAGCACGCGAAGTGGCTGCGCACCACGAACCGGATTCCGTGGCGGCGGCCGATCCCGTCGCTGAACTATCTGCTCACCTCGCACGTGTGGCGCCAAGACCACAACGGGTTCTCCCACCAGGACCCGGGCTTCATCGACCATGTGGTCAACAAGAAATCCGACGTGATCCGCGTGTATCTGCCGCCGGACGCGAACACTCTGTTGTCGGTGGCCGATCATTGCCTGCGCAGCCGCCAGTACGTCAATGTGATCGTCGCCGGAAAGCAGCCGCAGCCGCAGTACCTGAACATCGATGACGCGATCGTGCACTGCACCAAGGGAATCGGCATCTGGGAGTGGGCGAGCAACGACGACGGGGTGCGGCCGGATGTGGTGCTCGGCTGCGCGGGTGATGTGCCGACGATGGAGACGCTGGCGGCGGTCGACATTCTGTGGAAACTGTTTCCGGACTTGCGGATCCGGGTGGTGAACGTGGTCGATCTGATGCGGTTGCAGGACGACCGGGAGCATCCGCACGGGCTGTCGGATCGTGAGTTCGACTCGCTGTTCACCACCGACACCCCGGTCGTGTTCGCCTACCACGGTTACCCGTGGCTGATCCATCGGCTGACCTACCGGCGCAACAACCACCACAACTTCCATGTCCGTGGCTACAAGGAAGAAGGCACCACCACCACACCGTTCGACATGTGCGTGCTCAACCAGATCGACCGCTACAACCTCGCCATCGACGTCATCGAGCGTGTGCCGCGGCTGCAGGCGATCGCCGCCCACGCGCGAGAAATGTTGAAGAACAAGCTGATCCAGCACCGCGAGTACATCCGCGCCCACGGCCAGGACATGCCCGAGATCACCGGCTGGCACTGGCCGTTTGCGCCACACGGCGCCCGTCCCGCTGCGACCGGGCGGCCGGAGGCGACATGACCGGCCGCGACACCCGCACTGCCTCGGCGACGCGGCGCGAATCCCTGGTCGCCGGAGCCACGCCGCCCTACGACGCGGTCATTTTCGACATGGACGGTGTGGTCACCGACACCGCCGCCCTGCACGCGCAGGCGTGGAAACAGCTGTTCGACACCGCCCTACAGGATCCTCGGGCCGGCCGGGACGCGGTGCGGGAGCCGTTCGACATCGACCGCGACTACCGGCGCTGGGGTCGATGGGCGGACTCGGGAGGACGGTGTCGTGGACTTCCTCGGTTGGCGTGGGATCGAGATCCCCTATGGCGACGACGGTCGGGCGGCGCGGCCACGATCGCCGGACCGGCCATTACGATCACATCGCCGGTCGCCGCCGAAACCTGGAGCCAGACACGCGATTTCAAGGAACAGCGAGCAGGCGCCGATCACGGCGCGACACAGGTCCCGCGCCGGACCGCGAGGCAAACGGATCGACTCCCTCGGTGACGGCGCTGTCCGTGCACGACTTGCTATCCGTCACCGGGGCTCTTCGGAGCTGGGTCGGTCAGCGACGAGAACGGGTAGAACGGGCACCTCGGCTACTCGGCCGGCGACTTGTCAGCCGGGCACGACGAACACGAGCAGATAAGCGACACTGGCACAGGGACTCTCCGGCTGGTGGAAACTCCAGTCGTACCGGGAGTCCCTCTACATTGGCGGTGCCAGGAATCGGACAGGCTGCCCTGCTCGCACTGGTCATCTGTGCGAACGAACCCGCCGAGGTCAGCTGACGGGAGCATCGTGCACGGTGAGCGCCCCATAGCGACGCCACGCATGACGAGCGATCGACCCGCCCCTCCCGGCCTGACCGAGATCGAACCCCCGGCCCAAAGCGTCGACCGAGCAGAATGGCGGCCAACGAGAACTCCCCAGCGCTGGTGGCAAGCGGTGGCCGGGCCGGACCAATCCGGGATACCGTCGCTTCATGTGTACCTACGCCTTCGTGCACTACAAACTGCACTATGTGTGCGTGGCGTGCCGGGTGTCGTTCAAACGGCACCCGCCGACTGTTGGCGTAGCGCACCGCTGCCCACGATGCGGTACACCGATGCTGTGTGCGGGGCATGATTTCGCGGCGCCCCCTCGCCGTGACACCCGGGCCTGGTCGGTAGTCGCTGCCGTGGTCGGCGCCGGACTGCGTTACGAGGGTTTCGAACCGTGCGGCTGCGGCCGAGAACCGAAATACCGGCCGCGGACCCGGGCCGAACTTCGCGCCCGCCGCAAGTTCTCCGCACGCAACACTGTTCCGCTCGATGATGCGCTCACCCGCCCTAACGTGTAAACACACTGTCCAAGCTCACCGCGACCGGTCGAACGCGCCGCACCACTGCCGGGTACGACCCCGAAGATAGGGATCAGGACCCAATAAGCTTCGAAGCGCACCTGAGGCTGAGGTGCGGGGTGTTCAGCGCCCGATATTCGCCAACGTTGGAGTTGCTGACACCGGCATCGATACCCGACCGCACCCGGACCTGACCGCACCATCCCTGTGCGAGGAGAGTGGTTTGCAGCGCGGCCACGTGCGGGCGGGCCATCGACACCAGCCGACGCTGACTCAGGTGCAGGACCCGCCCATCCGCGTCGACCAGCTGCATCGTCCTGGTCAGAACGCCGGTGCGAAGATCCAGCTCGTGTCGCTCCTGCCGGACGCTCAGACCACCTGCCGACCACCACGGCCCCTCGTCGATGCTGAGGTCCAGCATCGTCCAGTCCGGGGTGTTGACCATGTGCTCGTCCTCGACCACACGGCCGTGCAGCGTGCTGGTGACCCGGTTGTAGACACCCGCGAGATAGGTGCCCGGATAGTGCGCCGAGCCGGCGCGGTGTTCGGTCGCCGCGCCTCGGGTGCCCAGATATCCATTGGCCAAGACGGTCAGCGCTTCCCGATGCCCCTCGTGCGCCGGGTCGAAGCCCTCATAGACCAGCAGCCACGGGTCCCGCCGCAGCGCACCGAGATCCAGTTCGGCGACATCGCCGAGCACCAAGTGCACGTGCTCCATCGACGACAGGTCCTGGCCCTGGCGTGAGGGGCTGACTGCCGTGCCCGTCCGGTCGAAGCCATCGATAGGTTCTGGGATGGCGAACCAGATCAGCCGCTGTTTGTCGTTCGTGTCATGTGTGGGCGCCACCGCGAAGCCAGTCGGTCCACGGGATGCTCCAGTCGCCGTTGTGCCAGATATCGAGGGGGTCGCCGCCGGTGTTGCGGACCTCGACTACGTCGCCGGGGATGACGAAGTCGTAGAACCATGCGGCGTCGTCGGGGGAGATGTTCAGGCAGCCGTGTGAGACGTTGGTGTTGCCTTGGGCCCACATGCTCGCGGCCAATGCGTGTACGAAGATTCCGTCGTGGCTGATGCGGACCGCATGGTCGATGCTCGTGCGGTAGCCGAGGGCGGAGCTGGTGGGCAGGCCGTAGCTGGCGGAGTCCATGATCACCGGGTTGTTTCGGTCCAGCACGGTGTAGATGCCCGGGCGAGTCCAGAACGACATGGCTCTGCCGCCGACGATCGTGGTGCCGCCCATGCCCATCGATGTAGGCATGGTGCGCACAAGGTTTCCGTTGTCGAAGACCTCGATCTGTTTGGTTTCGTCGTCGGCGATCGCGACGTGCGCGGGACCGATGACCACCGAAACCCGTTGGTCGCGCAAGCCGTAGCGGCCCTCGCCGAGCGCGCGGCCGAAGAGTTCGGCCGCGATCGTGATCCTGGTTCCCGGTGCGTGAAAGTGCTCCGGCCGCCAGTGCGCGTTCTGATCGTCGAGCCAGTACCACCCGCCGGCGACGGCCGGTTCGGTGGTGACCTTCAGGTGACGTTCCGCGGCTGCCCGATCGACGGGTTCGCCGAACTGAGCGACGAGCACGAAACCTACTCCGTAGGTGTCGTTTTCGGCCAGCTCGACGAGATTGGCGGAGCGTAGGGAGACGTCGATGAGCTGTCGCGGTTGCACTGTGGTGCAGGTTGTCGTCGCGGTGACGTCGCCGGTTTCGCCGTGAGCCACGGCTTTCGCGGTGTAGGTGTGTCCGTAGCCGAGGGGTTCGGCACTGGTCCAGGCTCGACGATCGGGTGCCGATACGCCCGGCAGCGATCTGCCCGTTTCATCGATCCATTCGACCGACCGCAGCGTCCCGTCGGTGACGGTGGTCGTGGCGGGACTGCGCGCTTGGACATCGTGGGTGCCGGGTGCGGGATCGAATCGGATTGTGGCGGGTTTGGGTGGCGGCGCCAGTTCTCGCGCCCACCCCCATCCGGCCAGGGCGAAGCCACCCACACCAGCGAAGCCGATCAGCAGCCGCCGACGTCCCACTGCCACCGTCTTATCTCCCTTCTACCGGGTGCTGGGCCGACCTCTGTCCGCCAGCATGCGGCAGCTACCCGCCGCCCGTGAACCGACGACCAGCATCTCCGCCGATCCGCCGCACAACCGATACCGTTCCTCGATCGATCCAGACGGTCGTCGGTGGTCTGCCAAGACCTGGCTCAGGTGTTTGCGCTGACTACACCCCCCGCAGCCTCCCCGCGGCCGACCCGGCGGCCTCGATCACCATGCCCGCGCACATCTGCTCACTGACGATCGCCGCCGCGGAAACTTCACGCTGGCCGAGGTCGACCAGCATCCGCGTGCCCGAGGACGTCACGCAGTCCCCGGCCGAGACGGCCATGTGCGAACCCCACACCGCGTTGGTGCTGGGGCGGCCGCGGCGCTGATCGGCGGAAGATGTTGATATCAGCCGACTTCGACCTCACCGGGTCACAACCTCTACATCGGCTGCGGCCCTCAGCACCCTGCCTCGACCTTCATGGGGTTCCACATTTCGGTCCTGCGACACGATCAGGCTGTTTCGTTGTCGAAGGGTCCGAGCACGCTCTCCCGTGCCGCTCGAGATCGTATTTTCGGAAATCTGACATGAAAGGGGCGGCAGACCCAGGAGGGTTAGCTAGAATGTTGCTGTCTCCATGGGATCCATGCCCGGACTCAGCCCTCCTACGAGGCCGGTACCGAAATCGTCACCGACACTTGACATGAGGAGTGATCGACATGGCAAATCCGAATCCGTTCGTCGTGGCGTACTGCAGTCTCGATGTCGGCAGGAGGCAGCTCTCCACCTTCGTTGACACAAACACTACGTTCAAGCTCCTGAAATTTATTCACGACCTTGATGGAACGCAATACGACGACTGGTGGCAGCTGCGAAGCAGTGCGGATGTGGATCGGGTCATCGCGAAGGCGAATAGCGATCTGGGTGGGCTCTCGTACGACCTGCCCGTCGCCATGGGGAAGCAGGAAAGTATGTTGGATCCGTATCTGGTGGCGTACTTCAGTCCCGATAACAGGATGCAGCTCTCCGCCCTCAGGGACGTAAAGACCAAGATCGACCTCATCAGTTTTATCCACGACCTCGATGGAACGTCATACGATAACTGGTTCCAGCTGCGAAGCGGTTCGGATGTGGATCAGATCATGAAGAAAACGGTAAATGATCTGGAGGGAGTCGTGTACAACCTGAGGCCCAGGAAGTGAACGCCTGGGCATTTTGACGGCGTGTCACATTCGGCTCTACGAATGTCCGCTCGAGGTGGGGGCGCCGCCCAACCGGCTTGCTCGTGAGCTCCCGAACCGTCTGCGACGTCCTCGATGTCCCGGTCACGCGCAACCGTGATCGGGACATGGTGCGGCCGGTTACCGCTCACGGCCAGGGTTCCGAGGGACGGACGATATCGAAGGCCAGGCCGCTGGATCCTTCGCCGCCGCCGGGGTTCTTCTCACGCCGCACCCAGGAGTGCCACGATCCGTCGAACCAGCGCGACAACACAGTGCGCCGCGTGACCACGGCGGCGTCGCGGGGGATCTCCTCTTCGTGCACCCACTCCCCGGGACGCAACAGCCGCCCGCGCGGTGTCGAATCGAAACCGGGCTGTAGGAGCGGCACCAGCGCGAACCGGATTTCGGCCGGACCGACCGCGTGCGGCACCAGCGGCAACCAAAAGTCCGGGACGATGGTTTGGACCGCGTACGCGCCGAGTTCGGTGGGCGGCGGACCTTCCGGCGCCACCCGCAGCCAACCTTCGCGCCGGTCGACCCGCACGCCGTGGCCGTCGGTGTAGTTTCGTTCGACCGCCCACGCCAAGTTGGCCATTTCGTCGCGCAACAGCGCCACCGTCTCCAGCGGTTCACCGACCGCGCCGCGTTCGGAGGGCATGACAAGTAATCCGTCGTGGGTGCCGGACACGGTGAAGAGATTCCATCCCTGGTCTTCGCTTCCGGCCCGGTGTATTTCGTGTTTCCCACCGAAGGAGTCGGAGACAATGCACCGGTCGAGCACCGTGAGTGAGCCCGCGGGCACCTCGAGCGGGAGCTGGAACCAGTCGTTGCCGTAGACCTCGGCGAAGGCGATCAGCAGCAGCCGCCCGGTATCCAGTGTCGCGACATCGGTCGAGCCGAAATCTATTTGCGCGTCTTCCATCTCCCAGAATCGGTCGGCGGGGATCCCGCCGTAACGCACCGTGGCGGGAATGGCCTCGCGGTGGAAGGTGCGCAGCGATGCCTGGGGGCCGCCGGGTCCCGGCGGTGCGGCGATTGCGGCCGGATCGGCGTCGACGGTGAACCAGTCGAGGCCGTCGCCGAAATACTCCTCGGCGTGGAATACCTTGTCGCCGAAGCTCAAGTCGACGCGATGTTCGAACCGGTGTGGGTCGAAGGTATCGGGGAGGGCGGCCTGGAACAGACTATTCCACCAGCTCAGCCACTCTTCTCGCACGGTTTCCAGTCCTGGAACGCTGGGCTCGGTGGCGATCCGGTCGGCGTCGGGCACCTTCGCGGCCAGCAGTGTCACCAGATCGGCCGCACCGCTGGGCGGATTCCGGAATCCATAAGCGGCCAGCACATCGGCGGCTCGCGATCCGAGTCCGTGTTCGTCGAGGAGCCGCAGGAAGTGTGCCCCGCCCTCCAGCCGCTGCAGGTCATCCGGTTTCGCCAGGTCCTCGGATTCCACCATTTCGTCCAGCGGGCCTGATCGGGGGTCGTAGGCGTGCCAGGTCCGGTCGACCTCCAGCTCTCCCTGCCGACCAGCGGGCCGCCACGCGGAGATGATCGTGCTGTGCCCCGACAGTTCCACCAGGACCGGTGATCCCGCGTCCTGGCCGGTGAATTCACCGAACTGCCACTGCCTGGTGAGCGCCCAAGCCGGATCGTGTACGCGGGCACCGAGCCCGGTGGCGACCTCGCGGCTGCGGGACAGCGGCTCGAGCCGGTAGCGGTCGTCGAGCCGGAACCTGGGGTTGCCCAGGATATCGGTCATTCGCCGTGCCATCGTTCACTCCTCCGCGAGCTCACGCCAGAACCTGCCGACAACGACGCCGTGCTGCTGGCCTTGGCCGTCGATCCGCACGGCCGGGACCACGTCGTCCACCAGGGGCAGATCCGCGAGATCGACCGCGCGCAGCTTGGCCAGTTCGAGAGTGTCACGCACCACCATGGCCAACCCGTCGGCGGTCCAGCCGCGCTCCCGGTTGGGCGGCACAGCGAGCAGAATCGCCTGCGGCGCTTTGGCATCCGGCCGATCGAAATGGAACGACAGCCCCGTCAGTTCGGATTCCACGGGTACCGGGTCGGAACCGGTTTTCGTGCCGGCCATGGCATCCGAACCGGGCAGAATCTCGACCCACTCGTCGAAGACCAGACCGGCCAGCGGTTGGCCCGCAGGCAACGCGAACGGGGTATGGCGCACCAGATGCTGCCGGGTGGGCGGACGTTGGAGCGCCGGGAAGGCCGCGCCGATCCAGTGCCCGTCGGCGGGAGTTTGCGAGGCCGACAGCGACGCGGGCCGCCCGGCGCGCACGCCCGCGATCAGCAGTGTTTCGTGCCATGTCCGGGTGCCGGGGCGGGTGGTCGCGAAGCGGCGGACCCAGTCGGCGACAGCCGCACCGGTCGCGGCGGGCGCGGGCAGTGCCACCCCGGGCAACTCGGCGGTGAGCGGCATCGAGGTGCCGAGGAAGTCGGCGAGCAGGCGTGCCACCGCGCCGAGCCAGCCCTGGCTGGTGGCATCGGCGGCCAACTCCCGCAGTTGCTTCGGGATGTCTCCGACGATGCCGAGCGCGGCCCGCCGCGCCGGAGTGTCCACCTCGGCGAGGAAGGCGGCCACCCGGCCGCGCACCTCCTCCACGTCGGGCGACGGTGCGCGAACCTGATCACCGAGCAGATGTCGCGGCAGCAAAGCCGCAGCGCCGCTGAGCAATCGGTTGATTCGCTCGGCGACGGCATGCAATTCGGCGAAATCACCGCGGAATTCGGCGGTGGCCCCCGGCATGCCATGCCGGTCGGCCAGAATCGCGGTGATCCGGCGCTGCCCACCAACCGCCACGTCGAAGACCAGACCGAGCGCACTGAGCCCGAGAGCATCGGCGGTGGCCGAGAACGGTTCGCCACTTCCATCTTTCCGCAGCGTTCCGGTCAGGCGCCAGTTCGCCGCGGGGCCGAGCAGGTCGGCCGCCCACGCCTCGACCCGCGGCTCCAGCCGGGAGAAGGCGTCGACTCCCCATCCGGGCGGGCGCGGCGGATTCGGTGGCAGCACGCTGGCGAGCCGATGCGTGATCGCACGCCCACGATGCGGTGTGCGCAGCACGTCGAAGCGGTCCGGGACGTCCTCACCGCGACCGAGGCTGTCTGCGGCGATACCCGCGCGCATCTGGTTGCCGCCGACCAGTTGGTGCACGCTCTCGGCCAGCAGCAGGTCACCGACAGCGTCGAGGGAATCGACCAGATCGTCGAGCATCGGCGCCACCACGCCGGGCAGAGCGGCGAGCGACGGCAGGGCCGTGTTGCCGAATGGGTAGCCTCCTTCGGCCAGCAGGACGAACACCGCCCGCGCGGCGTGCCCGCGCGCCAGCGCCATGCCGTCGACGACATTGGCGGCGGCGATCGCCTCGGAGCTGCGCTCCCACAGATCGGGCCGTTCGTTGCCGTCTGCGGGTTCGGGGACGACCGGCGTCGGGAAGACCTTGCGGAAGGCTGCTTTCAGCACGTCCTGGCCAGCGTCGTGCAGTGCGCGCTCGAATCGGTAGCCCAGCAATACGCCGAGGTTCTGCCCGCGCCGCACCCCGCCGAGCAGCCAGCGGGCAGTACGGGCCCGGCGTGAGGTCAGATCGACGGCGAGCGTCGAATCTCCCTCGTGGGAGAGGAATCCGGACCGCAACACGGCCGCGGTGGCGGCATGATGCATGGACGGGGCGTGGATATAGCCATCGGATTCGCGGGCCGTTCCGGGACGCAGGTTCTCCACCCAGCCGTAGCCGCCGAGCCGGATCCCGGCGGCGCCCGCGGCCCTCGTACGCTCCAGCCTTTGCGTGGCCAGCGATGTGATCCAGGCATCCAATCGGTGCGAGGCGAGGTCCAGGATCTCGAAGAACAGCGGCAGGAAATCTTCGGCCGCCACCGTTGTCAGCGCTTCGAGCCCGGCGAGAACCCGGCCGGCGGCGGGCAGACCGCGGCGGCCGAAGTCCAGAATGGCGTCCAGATCGCTCTGCGGCGTCTGCGGCGCCATGATCAACTGGCTGAGCAGCCGGTCGACCGTCGCCGGTATCGCCAGCGCGAGGTCCAGCGTATCCGGTTCCGAGCCCCCGGCGAGCTGCCCGGCATCGACCAGCCACGGCAGGAAGTCCACGGCGGATCCGGTGTCGTCGGTGAAACCGACATTGCCGAAAATAGTGTTCGGGCGGTCCGGGGAGACGCCGTCGATGGTGATCGGCCATCGCGAGGTGAACTCCTCGTGCGTCATCTCGCCGGTGAGGACGGCGACGGCGTCACGGAACCGATCGCGGCTGTGCGCGAACAGATCCTGGTACTGCGCCCGATTCGGGGCCAGCCGCTTCGCGACCAGCTCGGAGTTGGCTGGCTTGGTATCGGAGACCCAGGCCAGATTGCTGACATCCTCGGTCGGAGTGGCCCAGCGCAGGCCGGACAGAATTCCACCGATAGCGACGGCGGGGCCCGGTGCGCGCAGGCTGAGTTTGTCGAACTTCTCCCGGCCGCCTGTGGCCGAGAGGACGCGACGGATCACCATGTCATTGGACACCGGTATGCGCGAGAGGATTTCGGCCGCGATCCGGTCCGCGGGCACTCCGTCGGTTACCCGCGGAATCCAGCCCGAGATCAGCGCGCCGCGCCAATGATGCCGCAACCGCAGTAGCCAGGGCAGCAACGCGGCGGCCGCGTCCTCGGGCCCGTCCGGCACCCATTCATCGAGGGTGGACACCGGCAGCACGCCGTAGGGCTGGCGACCGACCCGGATGGTCGGCAACGGCCCGCGGCCGCGTACGAAGTCGATCAGGTGGTCTCGGATGGTGAGCCAGGCGCGCAGCCCCGGCGTCATGTCCTGGCCGTCCAACAGATTCTGGTCCCGGATCAATTCCTGCGCCAGGCCCCACCACGCGAACAGCGACAGCGCACCGGCGGCTGTATCGCCGATCCCGTCCGCGCCGTCGCATTCGGTGAGGAACGCGGCGTCGGGGAGTCCGAGGGCGCGCGCCAGCCGATCGGCGTCGGAGGGATTCGGTTCCGGCTCACCGGGACGAGCCGGGATGATCAACACCTGACCGTCCTCGATGACGTCCGGGTCCGCAATACGGTTGGCCGCCGCGATGATCGGGAACAGTTCGCCGTCACCGTAGAAGCGTTGCGCGAGTCGAAACAGGGTGTCGTCGGACTGGACCACATGGAAACGCCGCGCGATATCGGGATTGCGCGCCGGCGTCGGTCCCGGTGGGCGCCCGCTGGGCCGCGACGACCACGACGTGCGGCTCTGCGGGGTGTTGTTCGTCGGTGTGCCAGGGGTCAGGAAAGCGAGACCGTCGGAGAAGGCGTGCCCGCGCAGATTCTCTCGCAGCCGCTCGCCCGCCGCCTCGTGGCCGCGTTGACTGACCCCGACGACGAACAGTTCGTCGAGGTGGTCGACGCCTTCGGGCAGGCGGAGCACCACACCCATGCCGTGCCGGACGGCCTCGTCGAAATCTATCGCCCAGGAGGCATGTGCGCGGTCGGGAGCCGCTTCGTCGGCGGCAAGGAAGCCGAGCGGCAGCGGATCCGGGATGTCGGCACCGGTCCGGTCGACCACGACCAGACCACCGACCATGCCGAGGAAACGCCAGCGAGTCGGCAACGTGCTCACCTGGGGCATGCGGCGCCTGCCCGGGGGACGCAGCGTGGGATCCGGCGCACCGGGCCGCGCTGCCCGGGTCACCCATGCCGCCCGGATCGGATTCACCGTATCCAGCAGCTGCTGCCAGGCGATCTCGCCCGGGTGTTCCCAATACTTGCGCGCCGCCGCCAATTCCTCGGGGGCCAGCGCTGGATCGAAGCTCTCGATGTGGATGTCGTCCGGATAGACGCGGACCTTGATGCTGCGGCCGTCGGTGGTCCACTTCGTCTCCAACCGCACCGGAAGCAGCGCGATCGGCTCGGCGCTGTGGGTGCCGAACAGCGGCTCCTCGGAATCCAGGACCGCGGCGAGGGTTTCGGTGGCTTCGGCGAGGCGGGCGCGTAGCTGATCGAGTTCAGTGCGGCGCCGGGTTTGCGAGATCTCCACCGAATCGAGGATCGATTGCGGCGTATTGCCGTGCGGGATTTCCGCCGCTGGCGGGTTGCTCGCGACCCATGCGCGAACCCGGCCGAGTTCGAACTCCTTGTCGTCGGCAAGCGCCAGTTTGTTGTCGTGCTGAAGCCGGATCAGATCCATGGCGCGCCGCAACATGAATGGGCTGTCGCCATGGGCCGGGGGACCGCCGCCGATATCCGGGATGATCAGCACCTGGCCGACGACGATGCGATCCGGATTCTGGATGGCGTTGGCGGCCGCGATGATCGGGAACAATTCGCTTTTACCGTAGAATCGCTGGGCCAGACGGGACAGAGTATCGCCCTGGACCACGACGTAAGTGCGGGTGATCGGCGGAATGATCAGTTTCTGCCCCACTCCGATGACGTCCGGATCGGCGATGTGGTTGGCGGCGGCGATGATGTGGGACAGATTGCCGTTGCCGTAGAACCGTTCGGCCAGCCCAGACAGTGTGTCCCCCGCGACGACGGTATGGATGCGGCCCATCGACGGAACCATTGTTCCACCGGGCCCCGCCATGAGTTCCGGGACAACCAGTACCTGACCGACACGGATCTTATTGGGATCGGCGATCCCGTTCGCGGCCGCGAGTATCGGAAACAGGTCGCCATCACCATAGAAGCGCTGCGCCAGTCTGGACAGCGTGTCACCCGTGGCCACGGTATGGGTGCGGGATATTTCGGGTATGACGAGCACCTGGCCGTCGGTGATGCGATTCGGGTCGACGATGCCGTTGGCCGCGGCAAGTACCGGGAACAGATCACCATTGCCGTAGAAGCGCTGCGCCAGGCGGGAGAGCGTATCCCCGGCGACGACGGTGTGTGTCCGTACCATGGCTGACTCCTGTTACTGCGGCGGAAGCATTCGATTAGGCGAGAACGCCACCTGGAACGCGCGTTGGAAGACGATCCGGGCGAAGTCGCCCGAGTCGGCCCCCGGCCAGGTCGCCGGCTCCGGACTGCTCGGCGATGCGACCACACCACCGGTGCGGACTTCGACGAATCCGTGGTCGTCCTGTGGAACTCGATCCCACCCGAGATCGGACCAGGATTCGTACTCAGGTCGCGTCGTCGGGTCGAAGCCGAATTGGGTGCCGCGCATCGGCTCGCGGACCACGAACATCCACTTCTCGTTCCGCGCCTGCTGCGGCTTCAGGTTGAAGCAGAACAGGCTGGTGCGTTCGTCGACGGGCAGCACGAAACGCGGGTGCTGCCAGCGCACCAGCGGACTTTCCACCCGCTGGTCCACCGACTTGGCCGCGACGACCACGGTGCCCGGATAGCGCCGCAGCACCTCGCCGCGGACCAGCAGCACCAGCAGGTCGCTCAGATCGGGGACGTGTTCCCCCAGCGCCACCTCGGGTTGCCAGCGTGCGATCTCGCCGTATTGCGGCTGCGCGCCGCCCGGCGGCCAGAACCGTGAAAACGGCGTTCCGGCTTCGTCGGTCGGGTATTCGCGCCAGCGCAGCTCGCGATTGAACTCCTGATTCAACCCGACGAGCAGCGATTCCACGAAAGGCGAGTTGATCTGCAGCAGAGTTGCGCTGTTGTCCGGGAAGGTGGTGATACCCGGAATCGCCCACTCCGGCCAGCGTTCGAGAATTTCGGCGGCGATCGGAAAACCGAACTCGGGGTGAGCCATGATCGGGCGCAGCGGGCGCGTGTCGGCGCCGTCGCGATCGGGCAGCGCGGTGGTGCCGATCAGCCCCGCGATGCGCTCCAACTGTTTGCCCATCGGAGCCATGGCGGTGCGCACGCTGTCGGCCAGGACGGCGATGCCCGTCCTGACGCCGAATTCCACAGCCTTCGGCTCGGTGAGCGCTTCCGCGCTGATCGAGCGGCGCAATCCGCGCAACAGCATCGCGCGCGGCACCGGTTCGGCCGCGCCCGCCATCGACGCCGACATGGTCGCGCCGACCGCGGCCAGTTGCGCCACCGCCGCACCGCCCGTGAAAGCCCCACGCACGGCGAACGACTCCTGCTGCACACCGAGCAGTCCCACCATTGTCTGCGCGGCGAACAGCGACGCGGGATCGCGGGCGACAGCGGCCGCCGCCATCGGTCCACTGGTCGCCGCGGTGGTGGCCGCCAGCCACAGCGCGGGTTTGGCGGGCACCACCTCGGTGCCGCCGACCGAGGTCGTCAGCATCGAGCCGGTCGCCATGGCGGAGGTGACGGTGCCCGCCGCGCGGGCACAGCGCCGGGCCAAGCCACCGTGGGGGCGAGTGAGCCGGACGAAAGCGGTCGATTCCATACCGCCCGGTGCCGCCGAGCGCGCGAGCGCTTTCCGCATCGACTCGGCCATGGGAACAGGTACTTTCGCACTCATCACATCCGCAAGTCCGGTGAGCGCCGCGGGTGCCATGGTGGCGATGTGTTTGCCTTGGGCGCTCTCACCGCTCTGTTCGGCCAATTCGGTGGCGGCGAGCAGCCGGTTCGCCTCGTTCACCGCGCCGACCTGCTCCCAGGCCCGAGCCATCAGGAATTCCTGCTCCAACTGGACATAGCGCGCGCCGATGGCGGCGGCCACCCGGTACCGCACCTGCGTATTCAGTGACTGCTGCCAGCCTCCGACCGGAATACGGTGGGTGCCCGCGTGATTGCCGCCGTACAGTGGCGGCGCGACGGCCGCGGGCCCCTCGTCCGGCGGTCTTCCGAGCCGTTCGCGACGGGCAGCTGGGGCGTTGACGCGATCGGTGATGTGCCCCAGAAAGGAGTCTTGGCTCGCCCGGTGGCTCCAGGCCTCCTTCCGCGTCGCCGGTCCCGGCAGGCGCAGCGCGCCCTGCACCGCAACCGTGACCTCGGCGGGAGTGCCCGCGGGCGGTACCTCGTGCGGCCATGGCGTGCGTACATTCACCAGGCGAGATCCCAAGCCGGGCACGTTTTCGGCGACGATCGGCTTGATCTTGCGCGCCAGCGTTTCGAATTGACCGCCGTCGCTCACTCCGAAGGCCCACCAGTCGTACACCGGCAGGGTTACCACTCCACCCTGTCCCGATGTCCATGCGGGCCGCTCGCCGTCCGCCGGGATCTGCTTGTTCAACCCGGCTGCGGCGCCCGCCTTGGTGGTGGGCACGACGCATGCGATCCAGTCGCCCTTCGACAGTCTGCGCGGGCAGATCACGCGGGAGATCACGGTGTCGAGTCCGGTGCGGACGTCTTGCTTCACTGCGTCGTTCGGCGGTCCGTCACCCTCCACCCTGGCCTCGACGTGCACCCAGGACGCGGCCTCGGCCAGATTCGGTCGTGCGGCGGCCGGCACGTCGATGGTCGGCAGCGGATTGCCCGGGCGTACCTCGCCTTCCCCCGCGCGCAGCACCAGCAACGTCAGCCACGGCATCCGCACCGGGGTTGGAGTGCTGAACAACCAGGGCAAGGCGGCGTCGGAGAACTCGATCAGCGCAAGGTAATCCTCGATCGCGTCGGACCGGCCGGGCGGCGGTTCGCGACGCACCACCATCGACGGTTCGAAGCCGAGGGTGTCTCCCGGGCCGAGCATTTGCAAGGCGGGACCGGTCAAGGTGTGACCGTCCTGGCGGCCGTCCACGGTTCGGACCAGATCGACCTTGGGCTCGAAGGTCGGCCGCGCGTTCGTCACCGACTTCGCGGATTCGGCCGCGCCGATCGTGACCGAGGACAGGAACCAGCGGCGTGTCATCGCTTCATCACCACCTTCGGTGCCCGGTTGCCCATGGCACGTTGCGCCAATCGCCAGCGATCCACCCGTTCGGCTGGGCGAATCGGTCGGGCGAAGAGTTCGGCGGGGAAGGACGCGAGGAGCCGCAGAGGGATTCGGATATTCCCGAGTGGGCTCGGGAACCAGCCGGCCTCGACTTCGTAGCCGGTCTCGTAACGGTCGTCCACCAGGTGTGCGCCACCGGGTTCGGGTTCGGTATCGGAGAGTTCGAAGCCACCGATGAGCTCCTCGAACGCGGGCCGGGTCAGCTGTTCGTCGTTCGTCATCGCGAAGTACTCGCCGGGCACGAACCGTTCGGGCACCGGCTTTCGCTTGGGGGCGTCGGTGGTTCCGAAACGGACCGCGGCGATCCGCCAGGTTTGATCCGGCACGGTCAATCGGTGGAATCGGTTGAACGGTTTATCGAGCGGCACCACCGATTGGGTGATCCGCAGGGCCGAATCGGCGTGGGCCACGACGCCTTGCGCCAATTCCTGCTTTGCCCTGTCGGTGAATCGGATGCCCGCTCGTTCGCTCGCGGGTCGTACCACCGTCCAGGCGTCACGCCGGGCGACCGCCGTGCGCAAGAGTTCCGGAATGTTCTCAGTGGATCGCACAGGCGGCGCCGGATCACCCCAGCGGACATCGAAATCGAGCGAGACGTCCCAGAACAGCACCTCGATACTGCCCCTGCCGAAAGCGTGCCACGGGGCAGGGCCTTCCAACGTGAAGTCCAGGCCGATACCCGCCAGACGCTCGCCGAACGCCAAAACCGCGACACCGGCGTAGACGTGCGCGCTGAAGGTCAGCACCGGCTCCCAGACGAACAGTGCGTCCACCCCGAGCCAGCCCTCCAGTCCGCATTCGGCGACCGTCGCATCCAGGTGCAACTCGGCGCCGAACTGCACCGAGTTCGAGGTCAGCGCGAGATAGGATTCGGCCCGCAGACCGAGTACACCGCCGCCGATATCCATCGAAAGGCGTTGCAGCGGCGGCACACCGGGTGGCCGGGTGTACTTGGGGTGAAAACCTCCCGCCGACAGCACGAATGCCGACTGGTCGCCGCCACGGAACAGGGCGTAGACCTCACCGGTCACCGGCATACCGACGATCCACGATCCGGCCAGTGACACCGTGAATTCGACCACCGGTACTCCGGGAGCGATCCGCCCCAACACGCTGCCCTGCAGACGGATCAATGGCACCGCCGGATCCGGCAGCGCGATCAACGCCCGGCCGAGGATGAGCGTCCGCCCCGGCCCGGGCAACTCCATGATCACCGCGACGGCCACGCTGAACAGGCGGCCGCCCCAGGTGATCCGCAGCATCGGGCCGACCAGGAAACGACCGCGGGCAACTGGGAAGACACCCTCCAGCGCGCCGACGATTTCGTCGGACCGCGCGATCGCGTTGCCCGGGAACAAGACCCGGTCCACGTTGCCGCCGCTGACGAGTTCGCGCAGCCTGTCGGTGTCCGCGCGGCGGTGGATGCCGACGAGGCCGCCCACCGCGTCGATCGCGAATCCGAAGCCCAACTGAATTCCGGGATAGGGAAATTCGGCGCCCATCAAGACGAGCAAGGAAAGCGGCTTGCCGCCCGAGGGCAACTGCAGTAGCCCGAATGCCTTCACCTGTACCACACCGAGATTCACATCGATGCCGCCCGCGTACGCGTCGCCCGGTCGCTGCTGGAAGAAGCCGCCGCCGGACACCGGGCCCAGCAGGAGTGCGATCCCCATACCGCTCGGCAAGGTGGGCAGCACGTCGGTACCCGCACCGAACCGGTCCGGCAGCAGCATCGGGACGCCGACGCCGAGTCCGTCCAGATCCGCGCTGAGCGGCAGGGCGGGCGGCTTGGCCAGCAGCGAAACCGTCGGTGTCAGCTCGAATCGATCTCCCCGCATGCCCAGTTCGACGGCGAAGCCCCGCAGCGAGATGCCGGGCAGTTCCAAGTTCACCTTCTTCTCGACGCGAGCGGCGCCCTCGGCGAAACGCAGACCTTTGTCACGGCTCAGTGTGATCGTCAAGTCAGTTGGCGTCGTGGCTGCGCCGGTGCTACGACCGAGAAAACCCGCCAGCGCGGCGGGCAGCAACCTGGCCTGGAACTCGTGGATCGTGATGTCGACATGCGCCGCGACGGTGGTCGACACCTCCATGACCGCCTCGACGCGTCCGGTCGACACACCGGGCCCGCCCGAACCCGCCGTGAGCTGTTTCTTCCCTACGGTGATATGAGCCTCGCCATTCGGTGCCACCGCGGTGGCACCCGGTGCGAACGACGCGGTCCACGCACCGGTGGTCCGGACATCCAAGCGCAGATCGAGTTCCTGGCCGAGCACGGTATGGTCCAGGGCCGCGTTCGGGGTGACGACGAGATCGACCACCGGCCCCGGCGACACCGCCAGAACAGCCCGCGCCCCGTTCTTGGCCAACACGAAGGCGATCCCGCGCCGCGCGCCCTGGGCCCGCTGCCACCCGTGCGCGCGAACTGGCGCTCCCGCATCGGTCGGATTCCCCAGCAGATCGTGCGCCAATTTCAGCAGGCTTTCCCGCCGCGGCAGATCCGCCAGCGGCTCGAGCAGTTTGCCCCGCAATGCGGGTTCGGTCTCGCCCGCAAGCTCAGGCAATGCGTCCACCGTGTCCGCCACCGAAGCCGCCGACCGGTCTGCCAACCCCCACAGCAGGCCCGCCACCCGGGCCAACAGCTCTTTCGGGTCCACGCTACCTCCTGGCTAGCTATGGCGATCGGACTGCATCGCTGGTCAACTACCCTGAAGATAGATTCGTGTGATTGAAGCCACATGAGTAGCGAACTACTTGAATCGCCCTGTCGCATTCGGGCCTACGCACACGTTTCGCCGATGCCGCGCTCTCATTCAGAACATGTCGACGACCCACACCTCCATGTCCTTCGCGGGGTTGTTCGGATGGTCCGGATCGGCGATGCGGTGCTGCTGGATGACCGTGCCGAGACCGAGGATGTCCGCGCGGGGGGTCAGGAACAGTTCTCGGTTCGATGCGTATGTGAACCGGCATCCACCGACCAGCGCCGACTGAGCCAGACGCCGGATCTCGCTCAGGGTCACCGCGCTGAGCGGTGAATGGCGTACACAGATGTCGCTGGCGCATCCATCGACCAAGGTTGAGGTCATCGGCCGGCCGAGAGCGAACTGAGGCTCGGTGGCGAAGTCGGCGAAGCCCACATAGTCCGTTTCGCCTTCGCCATAGATGTTGATCTTCATCGCGGTGCCGATGGGATTGATCGGCGTACCACGATGCTCGGCGCGCCCGTCCGGTCCTGCGTGCCGCACCCGCGGCGGGGTCGGGCACGATTGGTGATCGTGCGGCAGGCCCGCCGCGGTCGGCGAGACCAAGCCGGATTCCGGAGGCGTCGTATTCTCGAATTCGAACACCTCCTCGTCGAGGGTCTTGATCGTTCGCTTGCCGACGATGCGGTCGGCCTGGGTCTGCCCGGGGGCCAGAATGTGGCGCACGTTCTTGTAGTCCTCGACCGCGTCACCGGTGTCCTCCCCATAGATACCGTCGACTTCCAGACCGGCATCGTCGACCTCGTTGAGCGCGATCTGAATCCGCCGCACGTGCTCGCCGACGGCATTGATTCCCTCTCCGATATGTGCCGGATCGGAAACCAAGCAGTTCTCCAGCTGTTGGTCGGGGCTCGGCGAGGTGAGCAGCATGCTTTTGAGTCCCATAATTCGTTATCCCTTCGAGGCGTTGGTCGGCAGTGAGCCCGGGTATGGGGCGAGAATCGGCTGGTACGGCGACATCTCTGATTGCCCGAACTGGGGTGAGGCAGTGCGCGCACCAAGCGCTCCGCACTACGCCCGCCGACTCGCCGAGGTGAGCCAGCCCTCGGGACGCAGCAATCGGAATGTGAACGGTCGTGGTGAGTCCGGAGCAGGTGGCGGCGGGAAATTGCCGGTATCGGCAGAACGGTGTCAACGCTCGCCATCAGTGCCCCTTCCGGCGGATCGCCCGGTAGAGGGGAAGAATATTGCCCGGAGGTCGGCTCGACGTGAGTAACGGACTACTCGAATTACCGATTCTCCAGGCCGCGGGTTCGAGAAATACCCCGTCAGGCCAGCCGACGCTCGCGCCGGCACGACCGTGGTTGGGCGGTTCGAGTCGGAATGCGGGGTAATGCGTGCTGCGGTTGTCGCTGAACGGCTTTGGTGAACGATCGTATGCGAGTGGTCGAGTTCGGGAATGCGTGCGGCTATTTCATGGTTCGATGACGGTCACGGTGTCCTCACCGCTATTGGCGACATAGGCATGGCCGCTGTGGAGGTCGACGGCGACCCCGGTTGGGCGCGAGCCGGCCTCCACCGTCGCCGTTACGGTGTTGCTCAATGCATTGACTATCGACACGGCACCGGCGTCGTGTGTGACCCAGATCCGGTTCAGGGGATCGGCGGTCACGCCGAACGGCCGTGAACCCACATCGACCGCCGCGATTTGTTCTTCCCCACGAATTACCGACAGAGTATCGGACTTGGAGTTGGCGACATATGCCAGTGGTCGCTCCGGATGAGTGGCCACACCCACCGGCCGCCGGCCGACCCGGATGACCGCACGGCGGCGAGGGAAGCCCGCTCACGCCGGCCCTGCACCGCCGCGCGCTCCATTCCGCCGGGGATGCCCCGCACCAGCGCACCAGCGCGCTGCGCACCAGGTTCACCGGGATACGCAGCGCGGGATACCACGGGGGCATGTAGGCGGGCAGCCCGAGGATCTTCATGGCCTTGGGTCCGAGGAACGAACTGCTCACCGACAAGTGCTGAGCGCGGGCGATCCGACCGCGCAGACCGGGCAGGTTCGGATAGTGCCAGTTCAGCGGGTCATCAGCCATCGGCAGCGCGAGCCGGCGGCTGGTGTCATTGGGGTTGGTGATGGCACCGAGGCAGTGGTGCAGGATCGCGACACCATCCCGGAAACCGGTGGGAAGCCACTGTTCCTCGACACCGATGAGCCAGCCGACGTACCGGGTCAAGTGCGCGGCGGCCATGGTTTCGCTGCGGGAGGGGATCATTCCCAGTACGAGGCCGCCGATGAACGGCGCGAGCAGCGCGCCCACGAGTGTGGCGGCCATGTCGGTCTGGTTGATCGGCAGCCCCCAATCCTCGGTGCGCCAGTCCAGCATGGCGGCGACGTGGCGGCGGACCAGGGAGTGTGTTCACCGGCTCATACAACCCGAGCTCAGGCGAACCGCCGCGCAGTGATGCGGGCAGGCCCTACGCTGTCTTGTCCGAGGATCAGTTGTGTTCGTCAGTTGGGGGAGCCGTTGTCCGACACTGCGTTGTTGCTGATCGACCTGCAGAATAGCTATCTCGTCCAAGACGTCCGCGATGCGCTGGGTTGGCCGCCGATCTGGCAGTTGGACCAGGTGGTGACCGCGTGCCGTGAGCTGGCCGACTCTGCCCGCTCGATGAGCGTCCCGGTGGTGTATTCCCGTCAACTTCCCAGCCCGGCGGGGTCGTTGGCGCTGAATCCTCGCTCCGCCCGGCATCGACGCTTGCGCGCCCCGCTGTTGCCGAGGCTGACGGCCGAGGATCGGCTCTGGCGATCACAGATCATCGATGCCGTGGCACCGCAGCCGAATGACCTGGTACTCGACAAAACCCGCCACAGCTTCTTCGCCTACACCGAACTCGACCCGATCCTGCGCAGTATGGGCGTCCGTCGGCTGATCGTCGCCGGGTTGCAGACCAATGTGTGTGTCGAGGCGACCGTTCGGGCAGGTCTGGAACGCAATTTCGAGGTTGCCGTCGCCGAGGACGCGGTCAGCACCGATGGGCCCGCCCTGCATTTCGCGGCGCTCAATGCGATGCGTGTTCTTTACGTCGAAGTCGCTCCCTGGCGCGAACTCATCGTCCCCGGCGCGCCATGGGACCTGGCGTACCGGACACCGAACTACGGCCGCGACCCCGCCTACTGGTCTGACCCGAACATGCCCATGCCCCGGTAGTGGCCAACTCGCGTTCGGCATCCATGAGCCACCGCCCATCCACGGTACGGTCGGCGATGAGCGGTGGGGTGTGTTCGAGTCCGAGTCGAGTTCGGCTGGATCTCGAACAGCCTGGCACGACACGGGATTCGGCTCCGACCGAGCTCATCAGCTGCTGCGGCACGCGGCATCAGGCATGTTTGTTCATTGCCAGAGCCGCTGACAAGGCATGGGCCGCAATGCTTCGCGCATATCCTGATCGATTTGAATTGTTGCAAGTCCCATTTCATATGCTGCCTTCGCAAAAGTATGCGCTGCCACGGAGTCGGCCTTGTAATGCATCGGCGGCCAACCCGGGAATCGGACTGTGACATGGCATTGCATCACTTTGCCGACCTCTCTGTACTGCCATGATCGAGAAACTCACGCGCCTTCAGCAGCGGATCCTTCGACGTTCCGGGCCGCGGACGGATCACGCTCCGCGCTCTCAGCGGATCGATTGGTTGCTGGCGTGCTGCTGCGTTCCGGGGCGGTCGCCGCTTCCGCGAGCCAGGAGCGGAACGAGTACGGCGGCGACTGCCAGGTGCATCAGGGCGAGCGTGGCTTTGGCGCTGCCGGATGCCTGGACGTAGGTCAGGGGCGCGAGCGATACCAGCAAGACGGTGACGGTCAGTCGGGTCCAGACCGTCGGGGCCCGGTCGGTCAACCGGTCCAGCCACTTCCGCGTCGCCGAGGCGAGCAGGCAGACGACGAGCGTGCTGCCGACGACGAGGGGCAGGCCGACGGTCTGGGGCGGCCGTCCGTTGCGGGCATCGACGCGAAGTTCGACGCCGAGGCTGTGGGCTGCGGCCCACAGCAGGGCTGTGACCAGGACGGCGCCGCCGATCGCGGATGTGTGGCGGAGGAGGCTCGGGCTCGCCTTGCGGGTGGATGTAGTGGTCATCAGCGAACTCCATGAGATCGGGACGGTCTTGCCTAGGGGGCGCCGCGGTGAACAGGGGTTTGGTGCGCCACGCCGCGGCTCACCCGGAGGGTGATCGAGACGAGCGGGCCGCCGGATCGTCGCGGCCGCAGCGCATCCCGTTCATTCGCCGTCCAGGATCGGAAGGAGCAGGCGTGAGCTGGAGTGCACCGTGTTGACGCACACCACGCCGACGGGGGCGTGACTGAACCGCAGCATGGGCTGGAACTCCTTGCGATTGTCGTCGCTGGTGAGGATCAGCCGGATGCGGTGCCCGCGCTGGAAACGGCGGGCGTTGGCGACCAGCGGGATGCGGTAGTCGACCGGCTCGCCCGGAGGGATGGGGATCTGCGCCCGCGCTGGGAGGACGGGCCGACCCGTCTCACTCGCGTCCTCGTCGACCTGCCGCACGCTGGCGCGCAGCCAGCCCTGGGTGATGTCGGCGGTCGTGCCGTCCGGGCCGACGTCTTGCAGGAGCACGATCCATGCCGTGTCGGTCGTGCTGCTGGTGGCGGTGAGCCGTAGTTCGGGGTGGCCGACCATGTCGATGTCGTCGGGAAGGGGGGCGCTGGTCCAACTCAGCTGCCCTGGCAGGGGTTTCGCGCTGTCGGTGGCGTAACTGCGTTCGCCCGGCCGCTCGTCGGTCGTCAGGGAGCCATCGGCGCTGAGAGCCAAGGCGGTGTGGGTGGCCGGCGGAGGCCAGGAGTCGGCGGTGTGCCACTGTTCGGCCCCGGGCAACCAGTATCGGATGGCAGGGCCTTCGAGAATGCCGGTGTCCCGGCCCTTGAGCCAGTGGTCGAACCAGGCGAGGGCCTCGACGTGCATGCTTTCCCATGGCCAGGGCAGGCTGTGGTCCCCGAGCATGGCCATGCGCACCTGCTGGTTGTGGGCGAGGGCGTCCCAGGCTTCGAAGAGCCCGGTCAGGTGCAGGGGGACGTTGGACCACTCGCCGCCGAGGTAGACGGGTATGTCGACATCGGCGAGCAGTCCGGTCAGGTCACGCTCGTCCCACCACGCATCGCGGGTGGGGTGCTCGGTCGCCACCGCCTCGAGCAGGGCATTCCATGGCTGGGCGTCGTGGCGGAAGCGGCTGACCTGCTCCAGGCGGCGGTGTACCTGGACAGCGTCGGTCCGGCTGAACCGCCGGTGGACGGCGGGGATAGCGAGGAACCGGCGCAGGAGACGGGACAGGCCATTGCGGTAGAGGCGGTCGCCGTGGGCGGACAGGACGCCCAGCGCATGGATCCAGGGGGTGATGAAGGCCTCGCTCAACAGGCCGTTGTGGTAGGCGGCTTCCCGGACCTGGACAGTGACGTTGAAGGGGAACAGTGCCTCGAGGTGCGGCGGGCGCTGGGTGGCTGCCTCCAACTGGCTCATGGCGTAGTAGCTGATGCCGATCATGCCTACCCTTCCGTCGCACCAGGGCTGCCCGGCGGCCCACTCGACCAAGTCGAACAGGTCCTTGCGCTCCTGCTCGTCGAAGAAGGTGTAGGTGCCGCCGGAGCCGACCGTGCCCCGGAGGTTGGCGATGACATGGGCGTAGCCGCGCGGCACCCAGAAGTCGCTGGCACCGGCCTCGATGATGGCCGCGGGGGCGCCCAGATCCTGGAGCTGGCGGGGGTAGGGGGCCGCCGCGATGAGGGCGGGGAACCTGCCCTCCGCGTCGGGCCGGTGGATGTCGGCCAGGAGTTGGGTGCCGTCGCGGACCGGGACGGGCACATTGTCCTGGCGTGTCGTCCCGTGGAGCGCCGGGGACAGGTTGCGGTACTGACGCCCGGTGGTCTGCGGTCCGTTGAGCTGACGCTGACCGGGCTCCACTCCAGCGGCCTTGAATCGGACCATGGCACCTTCATTTCCACGTGTACTGAAATTAACTGTCCTCACCGTACGCGCACCGGCTGACTGCGGACAAGAGTAATTTCCATGTGCCGTGAAAATATGGCGGGTCCGCGCCCGCTGACCGTGTCGTACGTGTCGGGGTCGTGAATGCCCGAGGGGGCTGCGGACCGGGGCAGGTGCACCGTCCTCGCAGGTCATCCCATGGTGCGGGAATTATTTGGAGATTCGGCAATCGGCGGTCTGCGCTGGAAACCAGCGGGCTGACCGGCGATGTCCGCCCCGGCAGTCAGTAGCGGTCAGGCGTTCGCCGGGATGTCCTCGCCCAGTGCGCCCGTGAGGTAGTGCTGCACAGTCGGCGCGATCAGGCGAACGACCTGCTCTGAGGGGATGTCGGCGATGCGGTCGATCGCCCAGACGTAACGTGTCATCGCCAGGCCCACGATCTGCGTGGAGACCAGATCCGCGCGTAGCTCGGCCTCGGCGTCGGGAAGGCTCGCCGACACGACCTGCAGGACGAGCGCGGAGAAGACGGATCGAAGCCGCTCCATGGCGAAGGGCTCGTGACTTGCCGCGAGGATGATCGAGCGCAGGACCTCCGCGGTGGCCGGGTCGTCCCACATGCGCAGCGCCGCCTCCACGAAGGCTCGCCCGCGCTCCTCCAGCGGCGCCCGGGCGGCCTCGGCAATGCCCGCACCGAAGGCGTCCGGCGGCTCCAGCGCCGCCTTCAGCAGTCCGGTCTTGTTGGAGAAGTAGTAGTTCACCAGGGTGGGATCCACATCGGCGGCCTGAGCCACCGACCGCAGTGAGGTCCCGCTGTAGCCCCGCTCGGCGAAGGACTTGCGGGCCGCCGTCAAGATACGGTCCGCCTGCGCGCCGCGTTCCCCACGCGGCCCCCTCCCAGCTCGTGCCGCCATGTCCTGCTGTCCCCCTTCCGCCCGTTCCGCGATCGCGCATGATCGCCTGCTGATGCGGTCTCAGCACCTGCTGAAACGTATTTCAGCGTACCGTGAAATTGCACGGAAGACGCAGCGGCACTGGCCGCTCGGTCATCTGCCCATCGCCTCGTACGCATCCGTGCGGCGCCGTCCCAGCGTGCGACGACCTGGGCGAGGCGTCGCGCCGGGGGCGCTGCCCCTGCGTCAGGCAGCTCGATGTCCGGGCCTGCATCCGCGCCTCATGGGAGGTGGACAGAGGGGCACCTGGGAGACGGCGCGCGATCAGTGACGCTGCCTACAGTCTCGAGCCGTGGACGTGCGAGTCTTCGAAGTGTGGCATAGTGGGACGCGAGACCGGGCTAATCGAAGTGATCTGCGCGGCTCATCTACAGAAAAGAATTAGTACAGCATGGCTCAAGGCAGCGTGAAGTGGTTCAACGGCGAAAAAGGCTTCGGCTTTATCGCTCAAGACGGAGGCGGTCCTGACGTCTTCGTGCATTACTCGGCCATTGGTGGCTCGGGTTTCAAGACCCTCGATGAGGGCCAGCGTGTGGAGTTCGAGATCGGGCAGGGCCAGAAGGGTCCGCAGGCTCAGGACGTCCGCGCTATCTGATCCAGCGTGACTTGCAGGCTCCGCACCGTTACGGTGCGGAGCCTTTCTCGTTTCAGCCGCTCGGCTACCGGTGGTCGATGGGGGCCGAGACGTGGGGACGCATACCCCGCCTGCCCGCCGGCCACGTAGGTGTCATACTCCAGTCCCGCGAAATGGCAGCCGTCCTCGACCAGATCGTGTGAACCCTTGCCCGCATGTCGAGAAGTGCTCGTAACCGTGTCCCGTCAACGATCGTGAGCTCGAACTTCCCTTCGGGACTCTGGAGGTGCCGAGTCGGTCCCATCCGGGCGAGAGTGTAGATCTGGCGCTGTGAGTCGCTGGTAGCGCGGGCGAGGGTTTCCGCGCGATCGGGATCGGGACTGGCGGCCGACCTCGGCGACGCGGGCGAACGTCGGGAGACCCAGAGTTGAGACCGTTGCATGTATCGGCGGAAATTTGGTTGAGCGGCCGAAGTCGCACCCGGGATCATGGGCGGCTCGATCGGGGATACGAAGGGATTTCGATTGCGGCCTATGTCGGTACTGTGGCTGACCGGCGCGCCGGGCGTCGGCAAATCGACAGTGAGTTGGGCGCTGTACCTGTGGGCGACGGCGCGGGGCCGACCGGTCGCGTATGTCGATATCGATCAACTCGGACTGCTCGTTCCGGCACCGCCAGGCGACCCGGAATACCATCGTCTTAAGGCGACGAATCTCATCGCGGTGATCGATACATTTCGCGACCACGGTGCCCAGCAACTCATTGTGTCCGGCGTCGTCGATTCGCATCGCGGGATCGACCCGTACGTTCGCACGGCTCGCGACGTCGAGTTCACGTTGGTGCGCCTACGCTGCGCACGCGAGGAACTGCGGCGCCGCTACCTCGAGCGCGGATCCTCTGTGGAACGGCTCGAGGGGGCGATAGCGTTCGCCGATGCTCTCGACCGCAGTGCGGTGGGTTTGCCGTTGGATATCACGACCATGTCCCCCGGCGCGGTTGTCGAGGCATTGGCCGACCGGGTTCCTCTCGCGACGCAGACGCACCCGATCCTGCGACCGGCCTCGGCACCCATAGCGCCTGCGCCAGAGGGTCCGGCATCGGTGCTGCTTCTCGCCGGTCCGACCGCGGTGGGCAAATCGACCGTGGGATGGGAAGTTTTCCGAATGCTGTGGAGTCGCAACATCCCGGCCGCGTATATCGACGTGGATCAGCTCGGGTTCCACCAGTCGGACTCGGCACCGAACGCCAAAGTCGACAACCTCATTCGGGTCTGGCGCGGCTACCGGGACGCAGGTGCGCGAGCGCTGGTTGTCGTCGCGCGGGGTACGCCGCATCCATATCGGAATGCTTTCGCAGACGAGGCTGTCACCATTGCGTACCTGGAGGCATCCCCGAGTGCGCTGGCCGAGAGGATCGCACAGCGCGCCCGCGGTCACGGTCCTGAGCTGGCGGGCGATTCACTGGTCGGGGCGTCGGCTCAGCAACAGATGCGAACAATTGCTCGCTCCACTGAGGAGACAGCTGTCCTCCGTCGATCCCGCGGTGAGGCGTTGGTCATCGACACCGACAACGAGTCCAGCTCGGAAGTGGCTGCCAAGCTGGCTGATCTGTTCTAGCGCGTTCATTCAGCTCGGCCGTGCCGCCGTGACGAGTTGGTAGGCGTCGCGGACTCGCTCGACGCGCGGCTGGTGGAAGCCTGCCGCTTCGAGCATGGCGACGAGTTCGGTGTCGGAGTGCAAGCGCACGCGTTCGGCCAGCGGCGCGGGCATGACCGAGCGCGGCGGTTCGGGCGCGACGGTGTGCAGGACGAGACGTCCGCCCGGTGCGAGGACGCGATGCAGTTCGGTGAGCAGGGCCGGAACGGGAACGAAGAACAGCAGGTTCATCGCGGTCGCGCAGGTGAAGTGCCGATCCGGGAGGGGTAGCGATTCGGCGGCTGCCTCGATGACCTCGAGTCGGCCTTCGCGCACGGCGTCCGCGTTGGCCGATTTCGTGAGCGCCACCATGTCGGCGCTGTGATCGACCGCGGTCATCCGGCAGCCGAGCGCGAGCGCCTGTGTGGCGAAGGTGCCGCCGCCGCAGCCGATTTCGAGCACGTTGTCGTCGGGGGTGAGGTTCAGCGCCGCCAGCGTGTCGCGGAAGATCTCGCGGTGAGACTTCATGTCGCGCCACATCATCCGGGCCAGCCGCCCTCGCGGTCGGCGCAGCAGGTGGTCGATGAACAGGTCGAAGAGAGCCACAATCGTTTCCTCGGGACGTCGGTGATCGGTGTCAGGATGTGGAGCGCGTTTCGATGCGCATGTCTCCGACGATGGTCCGGCGCGCCATGGGGCGTGCGAGGACGTTGTGCGGATATCCCGGAGTGGTGGCGGATGCTTTCCGGAGGTACTCCAGTTGATGGTCCTCGAACTGCACGGTCAGCGCGCCGAGATTGTCCTCGAGCTGTGTGAGGGTGCGCGCGCCGAGAACGGGCGCGGTGACATCGGGTTGGCGCAGCGTCCAGGCGAGGGCTACCTGCGCCGGTGATCGGCCGAGCTCTTCGGCGACGCGGCGCACGGCGTCGGCGATGGCCAGAGCTCGTTCGGTGAGACCTTCACCGGCGAGGATCAACTCCTTCCGGGATGTCCCCAGCGTCGGCTTGCGTGCGTCCGACGGTAGATCGTCCCGGGTGTATTTGCCGGTGAGAACGCCACCTGCCAGTGGCGACCAGGCGACGACGCCCAGGCCGAGCGCACGTGCCATCGGCAGCATGTCGTGCTCGACGGTGCGTTCGGCCAAGTTGTATTCGAGCTGGACGGCGATGAGCGGCGTCCAGCCGCGCAGGTCGGCAATGGTCTGCATGCGGGCGATCTGCCAGGCGGGGGTGTTGGAGATGCCGACGTAGAGCACTTTGCCCGTGCGCACCAGATCGTCCATGCCGCGCAGGATTTCCTCGACCGGGGTCAGGTCGTCCCACAGGTGCAGATAGAGCAGATCGAGATAGTCGGTGTTCAGGCGGCGCAGACTGGCCTCGACCGAGGCGATCATGTTCTTGCGATGGTTGCCACCGGAGTTGGGGTCGGTGAGCCGTCGCAGCGCGGTGTACTTGGTCGCGAGGACGAGGCTGTCCCGGTCGGCCGCGGCGAACTCGCCGAGCCATTCCTCGGCGGTGCCGCCGGTGTAGTTGCCTGCGGTGTCGACGAAGTTGCCGCCGCGTGTGACATACGCGTCGAAGATCCGCCGGGCCTCCCGCTTGTCCGCCCCCCATCCCCAGGCGGACCCGAAGGTCAAGGTGCCCAATGCCATCGGCGACACGCGCAGTCCCGACCGCCCCAATAACCGGTAGCAGTCCAACGCGTTGTTGAAAAAGATTGTCATTACTGGTTAGTGTAGGCGCGTTGGTTTTCCCGAGCAAGGGCTGGAGATGGCGACCACCGTAGACGTAGTTCGCCGTTGCGCTGCAACGGTTCTCGGAATCGACGCGAGCGCGGTGGATGCGCGGCGCCCGTTGCAGGAACTGGGACTGGATTCCTTCCTCGCCGCCCGTCTGCATCTGCGCCTGGCCGAACGCACAGGCGTCCGTGTTCCGCTGGCTTCCTTTGTCGGAGCCACACTCGAGACTTTGGCCACCGAGGTCGAAAATCGCGGTGGGACACTCGATCACACGTCTGTCGCCGATGCCGTGTCATCCGCCGCCGAGGTGTCCGACGCCGTCGACGAGGAGGAGCTCACCCCGATTCAGGCGTCATACTGGGTCGGCCGGGAGAAGGGGATGCCACTCGGCGGAGTGGCCACTTTCTACTACTTCGAGTTCGACCGTGATCCAGAGCGGTTCGTGGCGGCGAACGCGTGGTCCGAGGTCGCCGCGCTCGAGACGGCGTGGAACAAGGTCGTCGCCCGGCACGACATGCTGCGGGCCGTCGTCACCGACGATGGCCGGCAAAGGGTGCTGCCGGCGGGGGATCCCTACCGCATCGAGATCACCGATCTGCGGGATCCCGGAAGCGACGCCGCCGCGGCACTGGCGCGGCTGCGCCAGGAGAAGTCGCATCAGGTGCGCGATACCGCCACCGGTCCGTTGTTCGACATCCACGCCGCGCTGCTGCCATCCGGCGCGATACGGCTGTACGTCGGCTTCGACATCATGATGCTGGACATGGCGAGCTGGATTCAGCTCATGCGCGAGTGGGGGCGATTCGTCGCCGATCCCGACGCCGTGCCGGCGGCGCCGCCGACCACGTTCCTTCGAGTACTGCGCGCACGCCGGATGGCCGAAACGGAGCGACGAGAACGGGACAAGGCGTACTGGCGGGAGCGACTGACCGTCCTGCCACCCGGTCCTCGGTTGCCCTACGCCGCCGCACCGGAAACGATTCGCACCGCTCGCTTCCGCCGTCACGAAGAACGGCTGAGTCCGTCGCACTGGTCGGCCCTCACCGCGCAGGCGGCGCGGCGCGGACTGAGCCCCACCGCCGTGCTGCTCGCGGCCTTCGGCCTCACCCTGTCGCGCTGGGGTGCCACCGACGCGTTCTGCCTCAACGCCACCCTGTTCGATCGGCCCGACACCGCGGACATCGAAGGCGTGGTCGGGGATTTCAGCACCACCGCGCTGGTCGAGATGCCGTCGCCGGACCCGGGTTCGTGGCAGGGCTTCACCGGTTTCGCCCGCCGCGTCAACGCCCGGTTCTGGGCCGATCTGGAACACCGTTCCTACAGCGGTGTCGAGGTGCAGCGCGAGCAGTTCCCCGACCTGGCCCCGCGCTATCCGGTGGTCTTCACCAGCGGCGTGGGGTTGGGCCAGGCCGAGGGCCCGGCCGCGGGATGGCTGGGCGACGAGATCTTCGGCGTCTCGCAGACCCCGCAGGTGACCCTGGACCACATCGTCTGGGACGAGGCGGGCGGACTTCGGCTGGCGTGGGACGCGGTCGAGGAGGTCTTCCCGGCCGACTTCGTGACCCAGATGCTCACCGCCCACGCCCGCCTGCTGCGTCGGTTGGCCGAGGACGACGACGCCTGGGAAACCGTGGACCTGGGCTGGAACCCGCACTTCCAGCAGGTGCAACCGCTTCCGCCCGGACTCGGCGCCGGGCTGCTCATCGACCCGCAACGCGATCAGGTGGCGACGCGGCCCGAGGCCGCTGCCGTGCTGTCCGCCAGGGAGACGCTCACGCACGGCGAGATAGCCACGCGGGCGCGCACACTCGCCGGTCGGCTGATCGCGGCCGGGGTCCGGCCACATGACCGGGTGGCGGTCCTCGCCCCGAAGTCGGCGGCACAGATCGTCGCCGTGTACGCCGTGTTGTGGGCAGGGGCGGCATTCGTGCCCGTCGAGCCCGATTGGCCCGCATCGAGGATCGCCTCGGTCTGTCGCCGCGCCGGAATCACGCACGCCTTGACCGCACCGGGCGTCGAACTTCCGCAGAACGTCACCGCGCATCCGCTGGAAGCCGCCTCCGGTGCGGTAACCGTGGCCGAGCCGATCGCCACTGCGGACGACGCTCTGGCTTACGTCATCTTCACCTCCGGATCGACCGGTGAGCCGAAGGGCGTCGCGGTGGAACATCGCGCCGCGCGCACGACCATCGATGACATCAACGAGCGCTTCGGCATCGGCCCGAGCGACCGGGTGCTCGCGCTGTCGGCGTTGAGTTTCGATCTGTCCGTGTACGACATCTTCGGCGTGCTCGGCGCGGGTGGCGCGCTGGTCCTGCCGGACGCCGAGCGGCTGCGCGACCCAGGGCACTGGTGCGAGCTCGTCGCGGCGCATCAGGTCACGGTGTGGAACACCGCGCCCGCGCTCGCCGAGATGCTCGTCGAATACGCCCAGGCCGATGTGGCGGCGGCGGCGCGGTTGCGCTCATTGCGCGTATTGCTGTTGTCCGGGGACTGGATTCCGCTGTCGCTGCCGGACCGGCTCCGTGCGGTGATCGGCGACCATGTGCGGGTCATCAGTCTGGGTGGCGCGACCGAGGCCGCCATCTGGTCGATCTGTCATCCGATCCGGGAGGTGCGGCCCGAATGGACCAGCATCCCCTATGGCACGGCATTGCGCGGCCAGTCCTTCCTCGTGCTCGACGAGCAGGGCCGACCGTGTCCGGTCGGCGTACCCGGTGAGCTGCACATCGGCGGAGCCGGTCTGGCACGCGGGTATGTCGGCGACGACGAGCAGACCGCGCGCCGCTTCATCCGGGACGACCGGCTGGGCCAGCGGCTCTATCGCACCGGCGACCTGGGCAAATGGCGTCCGGATGGGGCCATCGAGTTCCTCGGCCGCGTCGACCGGCAGGTCAAGGTGCGCGGCCACCGCATAGAACTGGGCGAGATCGAAGCCGTGCTCGCCCGGCATCCGCGAGTTCGCCGCTGTGTGGCGGCGGCGGTGCCGGGGGCGGACGACCGGCCGCAGCTCGTGGCGTACGTCGTGGCGGGCGCCGCACCGGTGGACACCGCGGAACTCGCTGACCATGCGGCGCGACACCTGCCGCACTACATGGTGCCGTCCCGGTGGGTGCCGTTGGACGCCTTGCCGTTGACGTCCAACGGGAAGGTCGACCATTCCCGGCTGCCGAACCCGTTCCGTTCCGTCGCGACCGCCGCGGCGTCCCAGGGACCGGTCGAGAACGGTCGAGCAGTAAGGTCCGGCCGCAACGATCGTCCCACGCCCGAGAAGGTCGATCCGGAAACACTTCTCGCGCGAGTAGCCGACGTCACGACCGGTGCGGCGGCTGCGGCCTCCTGTTTTCCGGCGAGCGCACCGGACCGGGCAGGGGACCAGGTGTGGACACCGGCCGACGACTGGCTGGTGCACGCGGCGCGGCAGGCCGAAGCGCTCGGGCTGACGCTGACGCTGCGCGCGGAACCCATCGATGGCACCACAGCGCACCACGCCGACGAGTGGGTAGGCCGACTGCACGCCTCGGCCACGGCCGGCGGGCTCGTCGCCGAGGCCCGCTACGGCGACGCGGCCGAACTCGTCCTCACCGCCGCCACCACGACCGCCACGGCCGCCCGGGCGCGCGTGGAGGCCGTGATCAGCGAGGTATTCACCGATCTACTGGGCCCCGAGGTCGCGGCGACCACCCCTTTCCACGATCTCGGCGCGACCTCTCTGACCCTGGTTCGCGCTCATCGCAGGCTGCGCCATCTCACCCCGGCGCTCACGGTCCCGGACATCTTCCGGCTCGGCACCGTCCGGCGACTCGCGGACTGGATCGCCGACCGTGTCGCCCCCGACCCGTCGACGAGCCGATCCGGCGCCGCGCCGATCGATCTCACCGACGCCGCAGCGCGCGGACGCCGCCGGCGTGCGCACCGATCGAAAGGGAGGCTCGCGGATGTCGTTCGCTGACACCGTGTTCCGGCTGCGTGCCGCTTCCGGCCGCGCGGCCGACCGCAGACAGCGTTTCACCGTCCATACCGAACACCGCTCGGGCACCCCGACCGAGATGCGGGTGCGCATCGGCCGCCGCAGCCTCGTGGTCGACGAACCCGTGGCGGCAGGCGGCGGTGACGCCGGTCCCGACCCGATCGGAATGGCCTTGGCCGCGCTGGGCAGCTGTCAGGCGGTCACCTACCGGTTTCACGCGGCACGGCTGGGTATCGCCATCCACTCGCTGTCGGTGGACGTCACCGCCGACGTGGATCTCGGTCCTGTCTTCGGGCTCACGGATCCGGCACAGCCTGGGCGCGTGCACATCCGGGCTCGGGTCGGTGGCCCCGACACACCGGCCCGGTATCGGGAGCTGCATCGGCTCGTCGAGGCCTCGTGCCCGGTGCTGGCGATGATGCGCGGACAACTGGCGGTGGACTCGGAAATGGAGATCGAATCGTGAACGACGACAACGCCGTCGCCATCATCGGCATGGCCTGCCGTTTTCCCGGCGCACCCGACCTGGCCTCGTACTGGGATCTCCTCGCCTCGGGCCGGGAAGGCCTCACCCGGTTCGACGACGCGGAGCTCGCCGCGCGCGGCGTGTCCGCCGAATTGCGCGCGCACCGCAACTACGTGCCGGTCGGTGCGGTGATCGACGGGCAGGATCGTTTCGAGCCAGAGCATTTCGGGATTCTCGCGCGCGACGCCGAACTGATGGATCCGCAGTTGCGGCTGCTGCTGGAATGCTCGTGGGACGCGCTCGGCGACGCGGGATACCGTGTCGGCGCTGGCCTCGGCGCCGTCGGCGTTTTCACCGGGGCCTCGCGCAGTGACTATCTGGAGCACAACCTCGCCGCCTATCGCCTGAACGCCGAACGAGATCCGATCGGGCGGCTGCAGGCGGAGACGGGCACGCTGACGGACTATTTTCCCCAGCAGATCGCCTACCGGCTCGACCTCACCGGTCCCGCTGTGGCGGTGCAGGCCACCTGCGCGACCTCGCTGGTCGCGGTGCACCTCGCCACGCAGGCGCTGTTGTCGGAGGAATGCGACGCCGCCCTGGCGGGCGGCGCGTCGCTGATCGTCCCCCAGGGACGCGGTTACCTGCATGTTCCGGACGCGGTCTTCTCCGCCGACGGCCACACCCGGGCGTTCGGAGCGGGCGGTACCGGCATGGTGCACAGTCAGGGCGTGGGCATGGTGGTGCTGCGGCGGCTCGCGGACGCCCTCGCCGACGGCGACCCGATCTACGCGATCGTGCGCGGCAGCGCGGTGAACCACGATGGCGGCGGCAAGGCCGGATTCACCGCTCCGTCGGCGGCCGGACAGGCGAGGGCCATCGCCGAGGCGCTCGCGGTCGCCGATGTCGGGATCGACGCGGTCGACCTGATCGAGGCACACGGCACGGCGACCGCGCTGGGCGATCAGATCGAGCTGTCGGCGCTGGCCGCGGTGTTCACCGGCCGAACGGCGCCGCAGCCGATCGCGCTGGGGTCGGTCAAGAGCAATATCGGCCACACCAACAGTGCGGCAGGCATCGCGTCACTGATCAAAACCGCCCTCGCCCTCGCGCATCGGCGTATTCCGGCGACGTTGCACGCGGTTCCGGCCCATCCTGACCTGGAACGCCATCGTGGGCTGTTCGAAGCCGTCGAGCACACCCGGGACTGGCCCGAACGCGATGGCACCCGGATCGCCGGGGTGAGCTCGTTCGGCATCGGCGGCGTCAATTGTCACGTGGTGCTCGAACAAGCCCCCGTGCACAGCGGCTCCAGCGACCCCGACCCGCGCGCGCAACTGCTCTTGGTCTCGGCGGTCACGGAAGCCGGATGCCAGGAGCAAATCGCGCGGGCCGACACCGATGGGACGGCCGAAACCAGAGCCGACTACGCCTACACCGTGTCGCGCGGGAGACATCCGGAGACCGGGTGGCGTGCCACGGCCCTGCTGTCGGGCGACGATCCGAATCCGCGGCCCATTGCCGCCGGGCCGTTACCGTCCAAGCGACCGGACATCGTCTTCGCGTTTCCAGGTGCCGGTGCGCAGTATTCGGGTATGGGGGCCGGGCTCTACCGCGACGAGCCCGTGTTCGCCGCGCATATCGATGAATGCGCCGAAGCGATGCTGCCGTTGCTGGACTACGACATTCGCGAGATCGTGAGCGGCCGCGCTGCCCGGCACGACGTCGACGGCGTGCGCTACGGACAGCCAGCTCTGTTCGCGGTGTCGCTCGCCACCGCGGTGATCCTGCGTCACTATGGCATCGAGCCCGACGGCGTCATCGGCCACAGTTTGGGCGAATACGCCGCCGCCGTCGTCGCGGGAGTGCTGAGCCTGCCGGACGCCGCCCGGTTGGTGGCGGTCCGGTCCAGCGCACTGGCGGATGCCGCGCCCGGCGCGATGCTGGCGGTCGCGCTCGGCGAGGAGGACGCGCGCGCCGCTGTGGGCCGCTACCCCGAGATCGCGCTCG
This sequence comes from Nocardia pneumoniae NBRC 100136, assembly GCF_000308755.1. Lineage (GTDB taxonomy): Bacteria > Actinomycetota > Actinomycetes > Mycobacteriales > Mycobacteriaceae > Nocardia > Nocardia pneumoniae. Next base: position 97,428 of record NZ_BAGF01000045.1, on the reverse strand, counting down.
CCGCCGTCAACGGCCCGGACGCCTGTGTGGTGTCGGGACCGGTCGACGCCATCGAGGCGCTGTCGGCCGCCCTCGATCGAGCCGCGATCCGCGCCCGGAGGCTGCGTATCAACGCCGCACTGCATTCTCCCGCCGTGGCCGCGGCGGTCGAGCCGCTGCGCACCGCGGCCGAAAACGTACCGTCCGCTCCGGCCACGCTGCCGCTCTACAGCACCCGCACCGGTCGACTGATCCGATCGCTGGACGCCGAGCATTGGGCGCGGCATCTACGGGAACCGGTGTTGTTCGCGGCCGCGCTGCAAGCCGCGACTGCCGCGGCTCCGACAACTCTCATGCAGGTCGGACCGGGCAGCTCGCTGGCCGCGCTCGCACGACGCAACGCCCCGGCCAATCTGACCGCGGCGCTGAGCACGCTCGCGGAACCCGAAGAGCAGACCCGTGATTCGGCCCCGGATCGCGCCGCGCTGCTGACCGCGGTCGGTCACCTGTGGTGTAGCGGCGCGGCCGTGGACGTCGAGGCCATGCATCGTCGCCGCCGCCGCACTCGTCTGCCCGCCTACCCCTTTCAACGCCGGAGTCTGTGGATCGACCCGCCCACTGGAACGCAGACGGCACCGACCGCGCCCCGTACCCGGTCCGCAGCGCCTCCCGCACCGAATGGCGCGGGCATTCGACTCGAAGCTCCGGCGACGGTGCTCGCACGATCCGAGGCGCAGGCCCCAGCGGCCCTCGGACTGTCGGCGGTGATGCCCACCCGTGAGCCGGTGATGCCCGACGGCCGGTCGGCGGCGACGGAGACGAACCATCGGACCGAATCGCCGACGCGGAACGGCAGCCCGCTACCGGCGACGTCACCGGCCGCACCTGCTCCGGTGAGCGCGAAGAGCGCGTCCGAGGCAACGGCCGCCGCCGTGGAACCGTCCGCATCGCGCACGCTCGCGAGTGCGGAGGAGGAGCAGGTCGCCGCGCTCTGGGAAGAGTTGCTGGGCGAGCGGATAGCCGACGCCGAGGCGGACTTCTTCGCACTCGGTGGAACCTCCATGCTGGCGACCCGAATGCTGGACATCCTCAACGAAGGTCAACACACCGATATCCGCATGCGGGAGCTACTCACGCACCCGACCGTGGCCGCCTTCTCCGCGCTGCTGCGAGGTCGCCGACCGGCGTCGCCCGCCGCGGCCGCGCCGGATTCACCCGAACCGTCTGCCACCGCCATCGAACGTCCGGACGATGGTGCGGTCGTCGACGCCACGTTCCCGCTGACCCGGGTGCAGCACGCATATTGGGTCGGCCGGTCGGGCGCATTCGGGTTGAGTGACGTGTCCTGCCACATCTACCTCGAATACGACTGCGACAAGCTGGATCTGGATCGTTACGAGCAGGCGTGGAACCAGGTGATCCGGCGGCACGAGATGCTGCGCGCGGTCATCACCGAGGACGGGCGTAATCGGATCCTCGCCCAGGTGCCGGAGTTCCGGATTCGCCGCCACGACCTCACCGGCTCCGCCGGCGCCGCACGTGAGGACACGCTGTCGGACCTGCGGCGGCGGCTGTCGCATCGGGTGCACCGCCCGGACCGCTGGCCGTTGTTCGACGTGCGGGCCGCGCTGCTGGACGACACCACCACCCGGTTGTTCATCGGCATCGATGCGCTGGTCTGCGATGCGGGAAGTTTCCTCGTTCTCGACCGAGATCTGCGTCTGCTCTACACCGATCCGGCCGCGGTGTTGCCGCCGCTGCCGACGCGGTTCGCCGACTACGTGGCATATACCGAGACCCGCGCGGAGTCCGCGGACCGCAGTCGCGCGATCGACTACTGGCGGCAGCGGATGGACAGCCTGCCCGCGGCGCCCGACCTCCCGACCCACACCCGCACGCAGGCGCAGCCGTGGTTCGGCCGCCGGGAGGCCCGGCTCGCACCACAGGAATGGGATGGGCTGCGGCGGCTGGCGGCAGAGCACGGCGTCACGCCGTCCGCGGTGCTGCTCACCGCGTACTCGGACGTGCTCGCCGCCTGGTCCGGTGACGAGCGGTTCACCCTGTCGCTGACCCTGGTCGACCGGCCGGTGGCGCTGCCAGGAATCGACGGCGCGGTGGGTGATTTCACCACGCTCCTGGCCCACGAAGTCGATCGCACCGCCGGTGGATCCTTCCGAGAGCGGGTCGTCCGCACACAGCGGCGACTCTTCGACGACATCGATCACCGCGAGTATTCGGCGCTGGATCTGCTCGCCGAACTGTCCTCCCGCACCGGGCAGCGCCGCCTGCTGCCGGTGGTGTTCACCAGCGCCCTCGATGTGGCTCAACTGGTAGGCGGCGCCCCGGATCTGGAGTGGGCGGGCAGAATCGTGCACGGCGTGAGCCAGACACCCCAGGTGTGGCTCGACCATCAGGCGTTCGTCCACGCCGGGGGAGTGCAACTCCAGTGGGACGTCCTCGAGACCGTCCTCGATCCGGCGGCCGCGGACACCGCGTTCGCCTCGTATGTGGAGTGGCTGCGCCGCCTCGCCGGTGATCCGAAGGCGTGGACCGCACCGGATTCCGGTGTGCGCCAAGCGGATCGCGACGAGGACGTGGCCGCCGCTGTCTCCGAGATCTGGGCGCAGGTCCTCGGCCTGGACATCGCTGCCGTGCAATCCCACTCCACGTTCGTGGGTCTGGGCGGGGACTCGGTTCTGGCGGTGCGCATGGCCACCATGGTTCGCACGCGACTCGGTGTCGCGGTGCCCGTGGCGGAGCTGGTCGGGGATCTGTCGTTCGCCGACCTCGTCGCGCTGATCGCCGAACGCCGTTCCGGTACCTCGGCGACGGCTGTCGAGCTGGCGCGGCAGGCCGACCCGGCCGCAGCGTTCCCGCTCACTCCGCTGCAAGAGGCCTATTGGGTCGGGCAGCAGCACGGGTACGCCCTCAGCTACGACTCGGCGCACAACTATGTCGATTTCCGGCTCGCCGGGATCGATCCGACCGTCCTGGATGCGGCGGTGCGTCGGCAGGTGGAACGCCAGCCCATGCTGCGGGCGGTCTTCCTTCCGGACGGCACGCAGCAGGTACTGCCCCTCGACGATCCGCGACTGGGTGCGCTCCCGATCGTCCACCTCGACCTGAGGGGGGCCAGTGGCGGTGAGATCGACCGGCGGCTGGCCGCCATCCGCGCCGAGGCGCAGCGCATCGGCCCGCGGCTGGATCCGTGGCCGTTCGCGGTCACCGCCGTCCGGCTTCCCGGCGACGAACTGAGCTTGCACATCGTCTGCAGCCTGCTCGTGGCCGACGGGTGGTCGGTGCAGCTGATGTTCACCGAGCTGTTCACCTACCTGGACGAACCCAATACGGTGCTGCCCGCGCTCACCGCGCATTTCGGCGACTACGTGGAAACAATCTCGCGCCAGCGCGGCGAACCGGAATGGCGGGCACAGCGCGACTGGTGGTGGGAACGCATCGACGATCTCCCGCCCGCTCCCGCGTTACCTCTGGCGGTGCCGTTCGATCAGGCACGTCCGGAAGCGCTGGAACGACGGGAATTCCGAGTATCCGGCCAGCGCATGGCGGTCCTGCGCGACCGCTGCGCAGAGTACAACATCACACCCACCACGGTGTTCGCCACCTGCTGGGCGTCGGCGCTGGCCCGGATGGCCGGGCACCGCCGCTTCCTGCTGAACGTGCTCTATCTCAACCGCCTGCACCTTCCGCGCGATCTCGATCACGCCATCGGCCCCTACGCGGGGACCGTGCTGCTCGACATCGCCCTGCCCGCGCGACCGACGTTCCTGACCGCCGCCCGGACCGTGCAGGAGGCCATCGCCACCATGCTCGACCACGGACAGGTCACCGGCGTCGAGGTGTTGCGGGAACTGGCGCGGCGCAGGCGCGACACCGCACCCCAGGCGCCCGTCGTCTTCCACAGCACCCTCGGGCTCAATCCGCCGGGCGGCACCCCCGACGCGGTCGTCGTCCGGGATTTCTACCAGCGTGTACGCACGCCGCAAGTGGCTTTGGACATGCAGGTGTTCCAGTGGGACTGGGACGACTCGGTGGTGGTGAACCTGGACGCGGTCGCGGAACTGTTCCCCCCTGGCGTGCTCGACACGCTGTTCGCGCAGGTGTGCGACACGATCACCGCGCTCGTCGACCGGCCCGGCACCTGGACGGCGCCGCTCGAGGTACCCGATGCCGAGCGACCCGCCTCCCTCGTCGCCGCACCGGTACCTGCGGTGGTAGGCGGACCGCCCGCCACCGATGCCGAGCGCGCCGTCGCCGGACTGTGGCAGCAGATGGTGGACGTCCCCGGTGACCTCGACCGCGGCACCGACTTCTTCACCATCGGAGGTGACTCGGTACTCGCCATCCGGATGCTCAACCGCCTGCGTACCGAGCTCGGATTGGCCTTGACACCACGGGAATTCCTCGCCGATCCCACGCTGGCCGCGGTCGCCGCGGCCGCGCGGCGCGAAGCCGCGGAGCCGTCGGCGCCGGGTGACTGTCTGGTGCCGCTGCGCGACGGCGTCGGACGGCCGCTGTTCCTCATCCACCCCACCGGCGGCGACGTGCTCTGTTATGTCGATCTGGCGCGCGGTCTCGACACCCGCGCACCGGTCATCGGAATCCAGGACCCGCAACTGGCCGGTGCTCCCGGACCGGAAACGATCGCCGATCTGGCACGGGTGTACGAGGGGGTCGTGCGCGCTCACCAGCCGACCGGCCCCTACCGGATCGGCGGCTGGTCGATGGGCGGGATCATCGCCCACGAGCTGGCACGACGGCTGCGCGCGGCCGGTGACACCGTGGAGGCGCTGGTGATGCTCGACTCGAATATCGCCGATCGCATCCATCATGTCGACGGCCGCGAATTCTGGACGCGCTACCTCGGCTCGCTGGCCGCCTTCCTGGATCTCGACCTGGAAACCGGCACGCTGAGCGCCGATTTCGATCGGCATCCGGACGAACAGCAGCGAGCCGAGATCCGGCGCAGGCTGGCCGCCGCCGGCCTCGTAGAGCGCGGCGACCGGGCCGACCAGCAGGCCAGGGAAGACATATTCCGGCGTCATCTGCGCGCGCTCGGCGCACATCACACCGGTCATCTCGACGGCGACGGAATCGAGATGCTCCTGGTGCGCGCCGATCTGCCCGCACCGCACAATTCCGGGGTCGGCATGGGCGTCGACGATTGCTCCGATCTGGAGGACCTCGGGTGGGCGGCGCACACCGGCGTCGTCATCGACACCCGGCCGGTCGCGGCACACCACTATGCGCTGCTGCGACCGCCTGCCGTCCTGACGGTGGCCCACATGGTGTCGGAACTGCTCGCGAGCCTGGGCGATTCGGAGCAGCCGTGACCGACGACTATGCCGCCGCCGCGGAGTTCTACGACCTCATGGCCACACCCTACGTGGCCGGCGTGGAACCCGTGCTGGCGAGAATGCTGGCCGAGGTGGACACCATCGCCGGACCGGTCGCCGATATCGGGGCTGGCACCGGATTGTCCACGATGCTGGTCGCCGACGCGTTGCCCGACGCGCGGATCGTGGCCGTGGAACCGGCCGCGGCGATGCGCGCGGTGCTGCTGTCGCGACTGGCCGCCCGCAAAGATCTCCGCGCGCGAATCACCGTGCTGCCGCGCGGATTCCTCGATACACGACTGCCCACGGGATGCGCGGCGGTGATCGCTCTCGGGGTGATCGGGCACTTCGACCCCGCTACCCGCACCCGGGTATGGAATGCCATCGCGGACTCGCTCGCCCCAGGAGCCGACGCCGTGGTGGAAGTGCAGCGACCCGGGCGCGTCGAGCCGTCGGCGGAACGCCGGTACACCACCGCCAGGGCGGGTGACTTGCGGTACGAGGGCTGGAGCCGAGCCGACCCGGTGGACGCGGAGTCTCTCGTCTGGCGGATGACCTACCGCAGCTACGACGGCGACCAACTGGTGCAGGAGGTGCGGACCGAGCACCACGTATGGCCCGCCGACGCCGACCGCCTCACCGCCGAGGCGCGCACGGCCGGTCTGCGGCTGGCCGACGCGGACCCGGCGACCGGGCTGCTGCGCTTCACCCGCTGACCGATCGCCGTATCCGGTGTCGCACGGAACGGACGAGACGGCCCACCGGACATGCCTGATCACCCGACCCGCTAGGGAGGACAACGCAATGACCGACGACGCCACCGCCGCGGTACTGGCCGCGGTCGGCGAACTGCTGCCGACGCTGCGCAAGCGCGCCCAGGACACCGAGCAGGCCAGGCGGATTCCGATCGAGTCGCTGGAAGAGATCACCACGACGGGGTTCTTCGGCCTGCTGCGCCCGCGGCGCTACGGCGGGCACGAGGCGCACCCGGCCATCTTCTACACCGCGGCCGCCGAGCTGGCCTCGGCATGCGGATCGACCGGGTGGGTCGCCTCCGTCCTCGGTGTGTCGCCCTGGAACGTGGCGCTGTTCGACCGTCGCGCCCAGGACGAAGTGTGGGGGTCGGATGCCGACATCCCCATCTGCTCCTCTTACGCCATGACCGGCACCGCCGTTCCCGTCGACGGCGGCTACCGGCTCAGCGGCACATGGGGATTCGCTTCCGGCTGCGACCACGCGCGGTGGGCGTTGCTCGGCGCGCGGGTCCTCGACAAGGGCGAACCGGTCGATTCGGCCACATTCCTGGTGCCCGCCGCCGACTATCTCGTCTCGGACGTGTGGCAGGCGATGGGCCTGCGCGGCACCGGAAGCAACGATATCCATGTCGACGAGGTTTTCGTGCCCGCACACCGGGTGCTCGCCTCCGACGCGGTGACCGCATGCCGAACGCCGGGTCAGCAGGTCAACGACGGCGCGCTGTACCGGATCCCGTTCGGCTGCCTGCACACCAGCGCCATCACCGCGGCCATTGTCGGCATGGCGCGCGGCGGTTATCGGGCGTATCTCGAGCAGCAGAGCGGCCGGGTGCGGGCCGCACTGCCCGGCGATGCCCGCAAGGACACCGGATACCGCGGTGACGAGTTCCGTGAGGACCCGGCCACGCTGGAGCGAATCGCATTCGCCGCCACCGAGATCGATGCCGCCTGGCGCCAGATCACCCACAACATCGACGAACTGTACGCGCTGGCGGCGGCCGACCGGCCCATCGGACCGCGTGACCGATTGCGCCTGCGCCGCGACCAGGTCCGCGGCACCGAGCGCGCGGTGGCCGCCATGGACCGGCTGTTCGAAAGCTCCGGGGGCCGCGCGCTGCGGCCCGACAGCGCCGTGCAGCGTTTCTGGCGCGACGTGCACGGAGGGCGAGCGCATGCGGCCAACGATCCCGAACGCGTGTACCGGATGTTCGCGGCGGCCGAACTCGCGGCCGTGGCGGAGGAACGCAAGCCGTGACCGATCAGCTGGCCGCCGCGCTCGGACGGCACCCGTGGGTCGATTCGGCGTGGTGGGACGGGCGGCGGGCGGCGCTCGTGGTGCGCCCCGCTGCCGACGCCGTCGCGGTGCGGCCCGCTCCCGGGGCGCTGCTCATCGAGTACCTCGAGCACTGGCGGCGCGTGTACGAGTACGTCTATTCCTCCGAGGAGCTACGCCACGGCGACGATCTCGATCTGTCCGGATGGCGGGCCTCCGACACCGGCGCGGCGTTCCCGCGCGAGCACATGCTGGAGTGGATCGGCCACGCCGTCGGCCTGGTCCGTCGCGGGCAACCCAAAATCGTCCTCGAGATAGGCTGCGGCAGTGGGCTTCTCGTCCACCGGCTGTATCCGTCCACGCGAGGCTATCTTGGGCTCGACCCGGCCGCGCCCGTGGTGGAACGGCTGCGCGCTCGACGGCTTCCAGGGGTGTCGGTGCTGCGCGCCGCCGCGCACGAGCTCACCACCGACCAGGTCGGGGCGGCACTGCGTGCACTGGACCCCAGCGGGCGACCGGACTGCGTGGTGCTCAACAGCGTGACCCAGTGCTTCCCGGACGAGCGTTACCTCACCGCCGTCGTCGATGACGCACTCGACGCGGTCGCGCCCGGCGGCACCGTCGTCGTCGGCGACATCCGCAATCTCCTCGGGGCGCGGGATTTCGCTCGATGGCTGGAACTGGCCCGCGATCCCGGCCTGAGTGCCGACGACCTGGCTCGGCGGGCCGCCGCCCGATTCGACGCGGAGGAAGAGCTGCTGTGCGATCCCCGGCTTTTCGCTCGGATCGCCCGCAGGCATCCCCGACAGGTGCGGGTCGCGTGCTACGCCAAGCCGATGCGAGACGATACCGAGCTGACCCGATACCGCTACGACGTGGTGCTGACCGCCGACGCGCCTGCGCCGGGCCCGCACCGTACCGTCGCCTGGCGCGACCTTCCCGGTCGCGGCGACGCCGACCGGATCGCCGCGCTCGCCGACACCGTACGCGGGGACGCGACCATGGTCACCGGCATCCCGAACGCATTGCTCGACCACGAGGCCGCGGACGCGGTCGCCCCGGCTGCGCTCGCGGCGGCGCTGCCGCCGGAATGCGCGGTCCTGCTCGACTCGGCCGACGCGCGGCTGCTGGCCGTCGGCCGCCCCGAACACCAGGCGGATCTGGAAGCCGTGCGCGCCGATCCGACGGACGCCGCCTGCAACGACCCGTTCACGCGCTACGTGCGCCGCCGGATACCGGAAGTCCTCACCGACTATCTCGAATTGCTGCGCGGCGCTACGGCACAGCCTCCCATCGTCGTCTCCGAGGAGTTCGCCGCCACATGATCCCTACCCACTCGACGGACTATCTCGCCGACCTGCGCGCGACCTGCCGCGGCGCCGTCTTGGCCCCGGGCGATCCGGGTTACGACCGGGCCCGGCAACGGTGGAACGCAGCCGTCGACCAGCGGCCCGCCGCGATCGTGCGCTGCGCCCGAGTCCCTGACGTGCGGGCCGCGGTCATGACGGCGCGGCGGCACGGGATGGCCGTGTCGATACGTGGCGGCGGCCATGAAGTCGCGCGGCACGCGGCGGCGAACGGCTCACTGCTGCTGGATCTTTCGGAACTGCGCACGGTCACCATCGATCCGATCGCCCGGCGTGCCACCGTCGGCGCGGGCGTCAGCTGGGCGGAATTCGATCGTGCCTGTCATCGGCACGGCCTGGCCGTGACCGGGGCGGACGTGTCCACGGTCGGCGTGATCGGTTCCACGCTGTGCGGCGGCAGCGGCTGGTTACAGCGGATGGCAGGCTTCACCTGCGACAGCGTGCGCTCCGCCCACGTGGTGCTGGCCGACGGACAGCTGGTGCACGCTACCCCCGAGCACCACCCCGACCTGCTGTGGGCGCTGCGCGGCGGCGGCGGCAATTTCGGTGTCGTCGTGGCCGTCGAGTTCGAACTGCATCCGATCGGCTCCGTGCACGCGGGCACGCTGCTGTTCCGGCTGGAGGCAGGGCGCACCGTCTTCCGTGCGTTCCGTGAGCTCTGCGCGCAGGCCCCGGACGAGTTGGCGCTGCGCGCGACCATGCTCCACTGGCCGCCCACCGCGCCGGAGGGGCCGCCGATGGCCGCGGTCACGGTCGCCTACTTCGGGCCCGACGACCGGGCCCGTGCGGAATTGGCGAAACTGAAGCGTCTGGGCGAACCGGAGCTCGACCTCATCCGGCCGCTGGAATACCCGCAGCTGCAACGCAATACCGAGCAGGCGTTTCACGAAGGCCACGGCACCGCCACCGGAACCGAATGGCTGCGCGCATTCGACGACGACGCCATCGACTCGCTCGTCGACCTCGCGGCCGGCATGCCCACCCCGTACTCGCTCGTGTCGGTCCATCAACTCGGCGGCGCGCTGCGCCGTATGCCGGTGGACGCGGCCGCGTTCGGATACCACGACGCGGCCTACCACGCCGTCATGTTCTCCGGCGGGCCGACCGGGACCGACCTGGACCCCTCGCGGCGGTGGATCGCCGAGGTCCTGGCGGCGCTGCAGGGCTGCTCGGCGGGCGGGCCCTACATCGGGATCCTCGACGACACCGCGTCACCAGAACGGGTGCGCCGTGCCTACCATCGCGATTCCTATCCGCGACTGCGGCAGCTCAAAGGCATCTACGATCCCGACAACCTGTTCCGCTGCAATCACAACATCCCGCCGCTGAACGGTGCGCGATGACCACCGGCGAGGTCCTCGACATCGCTGCGCGCGCCGCGGACGCGGTCGCCGATTTCGACGCGCGGCACCTCCTTTCCGCGCGCGACGACCTCGACCTGTTCGGGTTGCGCGCCATGGCCGCCGCGCTGCGGCCAGCGCTGTCCGGCGGTACGGCGCGCACCGCGGACGACATCGCGGTAGCGCTGGATGTCGCACCGCGACATCGCTGGCTGCTGCGGCGCTGGCTCGGGATGCTCAGCGTGAACGGGTGGCTGGAACACGAAGAGGGACACACCTTCTCGTCCCTTCGGGAAGTCACCGCGCCGCACCGCGTCGATCTCCACCGAGTATGCGTCGACCTCGGGTTCTCCCCGCAGCTCGCGCGCTTCTTCGCCGCCGCCAACCGCCGTGTGCTCGATCTGCTGCGCGACCGAGTGCTCGCCCAGGAACTGTTGTTCCCGGACGCCGACCTGCTCACCGCCGAGGCCGCATACCGAGACAACCCGGTCAACCGATACTTGAACGCGGCGGCCGGCGCGGTCGTCACCCGCGCTGTCGACGCACTCGCCGCCGACCGCCACCCCGTACGCATTCTGGAACTGGGCGCGGGTGTCGGCGGGACCACCGCCGACCTCCTCCCGCTACTCGACGGCCTCCCCGTCGAATACCACTTCACCGATGTGTCGTCGTTCTTCCTCGATGCCGCCCGGGCGCGCTTCTCGCGCTACTCCTGGCTGCGGTTCGACCTGCTCGATCTCAACGCCGAGTTGCCGCAGGAGCGGTCCTTCGACATCATCCTGGCCGCGAACGCGCTGCACAATGCCCACCACTGCGGCATGGCGCTGGGACGGCTGAACCAGCTGTTGCGCCCCGGCGGTCACCTCGTCGTCATCGAGTCCTGTCGCGAGCACTGCCAGTTGCTCACCTCCATGCATTTCCTGATGTCCCCCCGTCCCGGCGGTGTCCGTCCCGGTCGCGACGATGTCCGCGCGGGCACCGACCGCATCTTCCTGACCGAAACCCAATGGCGCGCCGAGCTCATCGCGGCCGGTCTGCCCGCGTGGCTGGTTCTGCCCGGGCCGGAGCACGCGTTGGCCGCGCACGGCCAACGGATCTTCGCCGCTCGTACCCCACGGTGACCCGAGGAGACGATCATGTTCCCGCACCCCACCGTGGGCCGTAGCTACGACGTTGCCGACCACTACGAGGTGGGCCGAGAAAAGATCCGGGATTTCGCCCGCGCCGTCCAGGATTTCCATCCCGCGCACTGGGACGACGCCACCGCCGCCGCGCTCGGCCATCCGGGGCTGGTCGCGCCGATCACCTTCGCCTCGGCGGTCGGCTCCTTGACGCAACGGTCGCAGATGCGGGCCGCGCTCGACGGCTACGACCCAGCGCGCCTACTCCAGGTGGATCAGGACATTCGCTGCCACCGCCCCGTAGTCGCAGGGGATCGGCTGACACACGAGATCATCGTCGATTCGCGTCGATCCACACCGAGCGGTGACCTCATAGCGGTCACCACCGTCATCCGCGACGGCCTGGCGAACCTGGTGCAGACCGTGCACACCACGCTCGCCGGGCGCGCTGACGAACTCGCACCGACCGTGGCGGCCCTCGCCATGCTCGACCTTCCCGGACCGGCAGTGACCGGTCCCGCGCCGCAACCCGTGCGATCGTCGCAGCCCGCGACAGCGGCCGGGGCACACGCCGCTGTGCCGAATTTGACGGTGGGGCGGGAGTTTCCGCAGCGCGTATTCCGCCTGTCGCGTGGTGAACTCGTTCACTACGCCGGTGTCTCCGGCGATGTGAATCCGATTCATTGGAGCGACGAAGCCGCCCGGCATGCGGGGCTGCGCGCGGTCACCGCCCACGGCATGCTGACGATGGGGCTCGGCGCCGCGTGCCTGACCGAATGGCTCGGCGTCGCGGATTGTGTCGTCAGCTACTACGTGCAGTTCGCGAGCCCGGTTCTCGTGGATCCCCACCGCGTCGCCGAGATCACCTTCGGCGGCACGGTCCGAGCGATAGATGACGCCACCGGACAGGCGACCATATCCCTCACCGCACACTGTGACGGTGTCGCTGTTTTCGCGGGAGCCTCCGCAACTGTGTATGCGAGTTGATCGGCACGCATTTCGCGGAGGCACGCTGTTTCGGAGCAGCCGTAACGTCCGCGCCGGGTGCCGGAACCACTCAGGCTTGCGCCGCAACGAAAGGAGCCGCTTCGGCGGTCGCGATGGTGACCGCCGCGGCCCGCTCCGCCTCCTCGACGCTGCATCGTCCGAGACCGCACGCGGTCGCCACTGCGTACGCCGGGCGGTCGGCGGCCCGCTCGAACAGCCGCAGCGCCTCGAGGCTGCCGTCGACGCCGGCCGGTGACACGACCCCGGCGATGACGCGCCAGCTCGCGTCCAAGCGGCGCAGCGGCCGGTAGAAGGCCGGGTCCAGCGGCGCGGGATGAGCACCGTAGGCACACGGAATGTGCGCGGGCGGCAGCGGGACTCCGCGTGCGCGCAGTATTCGTGCGACGGCGTTCAACAGATTCACCGACGGCGCCAGGTTGCGCGGTGCGAGCAGTTCCTTGTGCTGGTAGTCGCCATAGCAGAGGTGAAGAACCGTCTGTGCGCCGGTGTCGTATGCCCGCGCAAGGAATCCCGCGAGTTGTCCGGCCACCAACCGTCCGACCGGCGCCTGCGCGCCGAACCGCGACGCCTTCACCAGCGCCAGTTGAGCGATCGGCGACTCCACCTGCCAGGTGAGCAGGTCGCCGTAATCCGCTACCAGACCCGCCATTTCGGCCAGCACGGCCTCGACGAACACCGGCAAGGCGCGCAGCGCGGGCGTGACCGTCGCGATGTGCGCAGGGCGCGTCCGAGCGGAAGACCGTCGGCAACCGCCGCGCCCGCGAACACGAACAGCGCCATGTCCAGCGGATTCGGCTGACTGATCTGCAGTGGCGTGTCCGCCAGTTCCGGGTGGCGGCGCCGCAACGCGCGAAATTCCGTGACAACTTCCGCAATCCGCTCCGTGCGATCCATCGACACGTGTCGGGGTTCGAGTGTGCGGCCGCGGCGTATGCCGTAGGCCCGCATGTCGGAGTAATCGGCAAAGTCACCGCGACGCACCACCTCGAAGACGTCGAGGTGTCTTTCCCGGTCGCGGAGATACTGCACCACCCAGTTCGGATCGAGGTCCCGGGGAACTCCCGTCAACCGCTGGCCGCGGCTGTGCCGGACGAACCATTCCAGCACGTCGCGGTCGCTGGTCGTCAACGGTGCGGGCACGCTGCCCACGAAGTGCGCGAATCGGGTCATCGCCAGCCCCAAAGGTAGTGGTCGTTCGCGGATCGGGCGCTCGCCGACTGTCGGGCCGCGATCCGGCGCGGTAACGGGAGGATAGGCCGATTGATAGCCAGTAATTCACCAGTGTTGGGAATGCGCCGGACACCCGCTGGCACAAGCGGATTCGACTCGATCGGGCCGACCACCTCCGCGCCACCCGGGATCAGCCGCAGCCTCCCACGGCACGCCTTCTTCGCATCTGAGCAGTTGCGGCGGCGCCCCGGCCGTGTCCCCGCTGCGCCGCTTCTGGACACTTCGATCGAGGTCGTGGCGAACTCGCCGTACTGCGCCGGGTGATGGCGGTGACCTGCGCCAGTCCCCACAGAACCAGTGCGGCGAGGGAGTAGACCGCCCCGACCCAGCAGGAGGCCGACCATCCCCAGGTGCTGTATGCCCAGGTGGTCGTGATCGCGCCGAGGGCGGATCCGAGGGAATAGAAGGCCATGTAGGCGCCTATGACGCTGCTGGCGTGGTGGGGATGCGCCGCGGTGAGCAGGTGCTGGCTGCTGACATGCACTGCCTGGACGGCGAAGTCGAGCAGGATGATGCCGATGACGAGCAGCCACAGGGTTGTTTCGGTCCGGGCGATGAGCAGCCAGGAGGCGGCGAGCAAGGCCAGCGCGGAACCGGTGATCGCCTGTGCGTGACCGGAGTCGGCCCATCGTCCCGCGCGGGCGGCGCCGAGCGCTCCGGCCAGTCCGGCGCATCCGAAGAGGCCGATCTGCGTGGTGCCGAGGTTCCAGGGCTCGGTGCCGAGAGGGAGGGCGAGCCCGCTCCAGAGGGTTCCGAAGGACGCGAAAAGGAAGAAGGCGATCATGCCTCGGCTCAGAAACAGGCGGTCCGTGCGAGCGAGCCGCCCCGTCGACGCCAGCACCTGCGCGTACCGTGCGCCGGGAGTTCTGTGGTCCGCGTCGAGTGTCGCGCGGACGGTGCGGGCCAGAGCCACGCAGAGTATGGCGAGCAGCGCGTACACGGCACGCCAGCCGACCGTGTCGCCCAGGACGCCCGCGAGGACCCGGACGCCGAGGATGCCGATCACCACACCCGAGGTGACCGCGCCGATATTGCGGCCCCGCTCGCTCGGCGCGGAGACGGCGGCGACATATGCGACAGTCACCTGAACCACGACCGCGAACAGGCCCGCGATCGCCAGTCCCGTCACCGCGACGACACCGTTTGGGGCGGCGGCCGCGACCGCGGCTCCCGCCGCGGTCAGTACAAGATGCACGGTGATGAGCCGACGGCGATTCACCATGTCTCCGAGCGGCACCAGCAGGATCAGACCGATGAAGTAGCCGATCTGCCCGGCGGCGACCAGCCCGCCCAGCGATTCGCGCGCCAATCCCAGGCCGGTGCCCGCTGTCTCCAGTACCGGCTGGATCGCATAGATCGTCGATACGGCCACCGCGCACACCAACGCCAGGACAAATCGCTGCGACCTTGTGACTCCTGTCGTCACCGCACCTCCAAATCAGTAGCAAAATGCAACCATTTGAGGGTAGGGAATAATGGTTTCGAATTGCAACCGATTGCGAGGAGGCTCATGACCACGACGCTCGGTTCCGGCCGCGAGTGGACCGATCCCACCTGCCCCGTCGCGCGAACTGTCGACATCGTGGGCGATCGCTGGAGCCTGCTGATCGTGCGCGACGCCATGGACGGCGCGGCGACCTTCACCGAATTCCAGCAGCGGCTCGGGATCGCCCGGAACATCCTCACCGATCGCCTGCGCAGGCTCGTCGACCACGGCATCCTCACCACGAGCACCACCCCCGGCGGCAAGCGGCACAGCTACGAACTCACCGAAGCCGGGCAGGACCTCTTCACCATCGTCGTAGCGTTGCGCCAATGGGGCGAACGCCACGCCTTCACCGACAACGAACCCCACTCGACACTCGTCGACCATGACGGCAGCCCCGTCGCCCCACTGCGCGCCGAGAACCACGAGGGCAAGCTCGTCACCGCGGCGACCACCCGAGTTCGCAAGGTGGATGAACACGACGCCTCGGTGGCGGATGGGTGAGGCCGCACCGCAAGCGATTCAGGAGCGACCATTCGCCACGAGATCGAATCGTGCGGCGAATTCCGACATTCGGTCGTGCTGTTCGTCGGCGGTCGCCGGGGGCAGGTTGACGACGATCCGGGTGACACCGCGTTCTTCGAGTTGCTGGACCTGCTCGACCGACAGATCGGCTGAGCCCCAGCGGGTGTACTCCACGGCGGCCGGGTCACGGCCCGCTTCCGCGGCTTCCTTGCGGGCCAGCTCGATCTGCAGATCACGCTCGGCCTCGTCGAGCATCCCGCCCGCGAAGTAGCCATTGCCGCGTCGACCGGCGCGTCGGGCGGCAGCCCGGCTGGATCCGCCGACGTGGATCGGAAGCTCTGCCGCCTCATGCGGTTTCGGGTAGCTGCAGAGATTGTCGAAGGCGAAGAACTCGCCGTGATACCCGACCCCCTCGGGGCCGCCCGACCACAGCAGCCGCAGCACATCGATCGCCTCGTCGGCGCGGCGGCCGCGGGTGTGGAAGTCCACCCCCATCGCCTGAGCCTCGCCCGGCAGGGCGCCGAGTCCGACGGTGAGCAGTCGCATGCGCCCTCTGGACAGGACATCGATGGTGGCCAAGCGTTTGGCGAGCACCACAGGGTGGCGGTATGGCAGCAACAGCACACCGGTGCCGAGCAGTAGCCGTCGCGTCGCTGCGGCGACAAAGCTCAGACAGTCCAGCGGATCGAAGTAGGGCAATGTCGGGGGGAGTTCCCCGGCGCCGTAGGACGCGCCGGGATACAACACGATGTGGTCCTGCAGATACAGGGCCTCGAAACCGGACCTCTCGGCATGCTGGGCGAATCTGACGAGCCGGTCGGGATCGGTCCCGTTGAATGGCGTGCTGTAGCTGATCGCAAACTTCACAGACTCTCCTTCGTGTGCGCGTCGGCGCGGTGGCGACCTGCGCACCGCACCGGCGTCGCAACGCTAAACCTTGTCGTCGATGTCAAGGCAAGACCTGGCGCGTGGGGTCGCGCTTCAGGCCAGGTAGTGGTCGGTTATCTTCGCGATTTCATCGAGGGCGCGCAGTGTTTCCGGCTCGGGGAGGGTCGGCAGGCTGAACAGCAATCGCTGCACCCCGGCCTCGGCATAGCCCTCGATCAGGGCCGGATCGGCCGCGACGAATGCGACCGTGACAGGCACGTCGTTTCCGCCGAGTTGGGACAGCTGAGCCGGGATCGCGGCGGGATCGCTCACCGCGGCGGGGATCCAGCCGACACCGAGGCGGATCGCGCGTTCGGCCGCTGCTTGCCCGCCGCCCACGAAGATCGGCGGATGTGGCTGTTGCACCGGTTTCGGCCAGGCGTACATCGGGTCGAAATCGACGAAGCGACCGTGATATTCGGCGAGGTCCTCGGTCCAGATCTTTCGGATGGCGTCGAGTTGCTCGTCGAGCAGCGCGCCGCGGGTGCGGGGGTCGGTGCCGTGATCGGCCATCTCCTCCCGATTCCAGCCCGCACCGACGCCGAATACGAATCGCCCGTTGGAGATCAGGTCGAGCGTCGCGACCTCCTTGGCGGTGTGGATGACGTCGCGCTGGATCAGCAGGCTCACGCCGGTCCCGAGGAGCAACCGCTCGGTGACGGCCGCGACGGCGGCGAGGGCGACGAACGGATCCACCGCGCGGTAGTACGTCCGCGGCAGCTCGCCTCCGCCCGGGGCCGGGGACTTCCGGCTCGCTGGAATATGCGAATGTTCGGCCAAGAACAAAGACTCGAACCCGCGCTCCTCGAGCGCCGGGCCGAGCTTCGGAGCGCTGATCCCCTCGTCGGTAACGAAGGTGGTGATACCTATCTTCATGAACCATATGCTGAAACCTTCACATGTATGTGATGGTCAACTCGGGTCACTATGAGGTGGAACACATGCGCATCGGAGAGTTGTCCGAGCGGACCGGCACTTCGCGCCGGCTGCTGCGCTACTACGAAGAGCAGGGCTTGATCGCCGCGCAGCGCTGCCCGAACGGCTACCGCAGCTACGACGAGCGCCTGGTAGACCGGGTTCGGCAGATCCGGGGACTGCTCGATGCCGGACTGCCGACTCGCATCATCAAACGGATCCTGCCCTGCCTCGACAAGCCCTGCTCGATCGTGCTCGACGACGCCACCCCGGAGATGCTCGCACTGCTGGAAGCGGAACTCACCCGCATGTCCCGCCGCATCGACTGCCTCACGCGCAACCGCGCGGCCATCGCCGAATACCTCCACGCCGTACGCACCCGCGAATAACCACCTCGCCTACAGCGGATTGCCGACGCCAGGTCGCCATGGATCCCTGCCACCCAGGCATTGACGCAATGGTTCGGCGACGACGCGAGACAGTGGATTTCAATGGCGCAGTCGCTCGAACTCCGTGGGGCTGTGCGCGGAGAACACCGTCACCGCGTCACGATGATCGCGAGCCAATTGCCGCAACCGCCGCTGATTTTCGATCCGGGACCGGCGTCCAGTGTCCACGTACCACTGAAAGATCCGCGTCCCCATGGGCATTGAGGACTTCGCAGCCATCTGGCCGTGGTAGGTGTACGCGTCTCCTGCGTGCAACAGCCAGCCGGTCCCGGTGTCCACGGCGACTCCGACATGGCCGCGTGTGTGTCCCGCCAGCGGAACAATCAGTATTTCCGGTGGCAGACCTGGCAACTCGCGCACCGCCTGAAACCCGAACCAGCCCTCGCCACGGCTGCCGGACTCCCTGTAGGCCGACCACTTCGGTCCGTGCTCGAATTGCACCGGCCGATACCGGAACCTTTCCCGGCGGCCGAACGGCCCTCCGACAGCGTCCAGTTCGGCCTGGTGAACGTGCACGGTCGCGTGCGGGAAGTCGGCGAGGCCGCCCGCGTGATCGAGGTCCAAGTGCGTCACGATGATGTCCCGGACGTCATCACGAGAAAACCCCAGCTCCTCTACCTGTCGCACGATCGGGCGGTCGAGAACAGGGTTCGATTGCCGGATGAGTTTCCGACCCACCCAGGCATCCGGCCGCACCATTGCCTGCTCGCCGTAACCGGTGTCGACCAGGACCAACCCGGCCGAATGTTCGATCAACAGGCAATGACACGCTCCGTCCGCCTGGCGCAGGACCCCTGGTCGGCCGTCGAACAAACGGCCTCCAAAGGGGCGGGTTCCCCCGGCGTCCAAGTGATGGACATGCACCAGTCCGCTCCAATCCGTGCCGCCGTTCGATCCAGCACCCTACCCGCGGATGGCTGCCTGTGACAGACTCGGCGGCTTGGGCGTTCACGATCGGCAGAGCGGCGTATCAACCCGAGATGCAGCCGGTGGAGACCTGCCTGACGCTGTTGAGGCGAATCACCACGGCGATCGACGATCATGATTCGCTGGACGCTCTCGGCGTCTGACACCGATCGCTTTTGCTGCCCATCGCGGTGTCGCGGCCGGGCGGGAGTCCGGCCGCGCATTGCCCTGTCGATGTTGTTTCGTGCGCTATACCATCGACCGGTTCCGGCTCGGACCCGGTGGCCGGGTCCTCCTCAGGGCAGGGAGCCGGTAGTTCAGCAATCGTGCAGTGCATTACCAGCAGTTGGGAGTTCGCTTCTTGAGTACGCCGCGGTCTCAGGTTTCAGCCCAGTCGTGCCCGGTCGTCCACGGCTCGCCGATCGATTCCGACGTCCCGCGGGTGCCCCTGTACTCGCCGGAGTTCGCGGCAGATCCACACCGCGCCTACCGGGAAATGCGCAGGCGGTATGGATCTTTGGCGCCGGTGGAGTTGTCACCCGGCGTACCCGCCACCCTGGTGGTCGGCTACAGCACCGCGGTGCGGATCCTCAATGATCCCGAGCACTTTCCCGCCGACCCGCGCGCCTGGCAGAAGAACATTCCCGCTGACTGCCCCATTCTCCCGCTCATGGAGTGGCGGCCGATGGCCAGCCGCAGCGCCGGAGCCGACTTCGCCCGCTACCGAGGGGCGATCACCGCGAGCATCGATGAGGTCGATCTGTACGCCCTCCACTCCGTGGTAGAGGGACTTGCCATTCCGCTGATCAACTCCTTCTGCCAGGACGGCGCCGCGGACCTGATCCGCCAGTACGTGTTCCCTCTGGTATTCCAAGTCGTGAACTATCTGCTCGGCTGTCCCCCGGAGATCGGCGAGCAGGTCGCCGCCGGTACGGCTGCCCTGCTCGAAGGTATCGACGCCGAGAAGGGCAACCGGATGGTCGGGGAGGCGGTGATGAGATTGGTGGCGCTCAAACGCGCCGAACCCCAACGCGACATCACCTCGGTACTGCTGCACCATCCCGCCCGGCTGGATGACGTGGAGGCGTCCCAACATGCGTTGCAGGTCTACGGCAGCGGGATCGAATTCGAGCTGAACCTGATCGCCAACACCCTGCTGCTGATGCTCACCGACGAGCGTTTCGGCGACAGCATCCTCGGCGGCAACCTGTCGTCCCGCGATGCCCTCGACGAGGTCTTGTTCAACGACCCGCCACTGGCGAACCTGCTGATCACCTACCCGCGCCATCCGATCCTCATCGACGATGTCTGGCTGCCCGCGCACCAGCCCGTCGTCATCAGCATGGCCGCCTGCAACAACGACCCCGCGATCCGCGCCGACGACCTGACCGGCAACCGCTCCCACCTGGCCTGGGGCCTCGGCCCGCACGCCTGCCCCGCGCGACCGCTGGCCTACCTGATCGCGCAAGACGCCATCGACCAACTCCTCGACGCACTGCCGGAGATCGAACTGAACCTGCCGAACCAGGCGCCGAACTGGCGGCCGGGCCCCTTCCACCGGGCGCTGGCCGAATTGCCGGTCACCTTCCCGCCTACCGCTCCGTTGACCCTCTGACGGTCGACACCGGCGGCTTGGATCAGCTCCGGCTCCGGGCGACGGTGGCGTCTGTTTTCCGCCAGAATCCTGGTCTCGGCGTTCCTACCGTCGGTGCCATGGAAACCGATCTGATTCCAGGCACTCGCGTCGCGGTGCTGCGGACACCGATTGTGTGGTTCATGGCGCTCGCGGCCGCGCTCGGCACCGCCAGCACCTATCCGCTGCAACCGGCCATCGCGGAGGTGGCAGGTTCACTGCACGCCTCGCTCGCGGTGATCGGCACGGCTCTGGCGTGCGGGCCGATCGGCTATCTGACGGGGCTGGCGCTACTGGCACCGCTGGTGGACCGGTTCGCGCCGCGGATCGTGGTATCGGCCCAGTTCGGTGCGCTGGCCCTCACTTTGGCGGCGGGTGCGGTGGTGGGCTCGCCCTGGCTGCTCGGCCTGGTCGTCGGCCTGATCGGGGCGGGCTCCTCGGTCGGTGCGCAATTGAGCTCGGTCGCCGGGCGTTTCGCGGAACCGCGGCGGCAGGCCACGGTACTGGGAGTCGTGACCGCGGGTATCTCCGCCGGGGTTCTCGGGGGGCGGATTGTCGGCGGGTGGCTGACGGATCTGATCGGCTGGCGCGGAATGCTTTCGGTGTTCGCAGTGGCGTGCGCGGCTATCGCGGTCACCGCCTACTTCGCGCTGCCCGCCGCGGAGGGGAGTGCCACCGGGAGTTATCTGGCGACCTTGCGAGGAATCCCAGGCCTATACGCCCGATTTCCGATACTCCGGGTGGCGGCCGGTCGCGGCGCCCTTTGGTTCTTCGCCTTCTGCACGATCTGGGCCGGAATCGCGGTCGCGCTGTCCCAGCCGCCGTTCTCGTATTCGCCCGAACGGATCGGGATGTACGCCCTCGCCGGACTCCTCGGCGTCGCCGCCACGCGCGTTTCCGGGGCGTGGACCGATCGCGTCGGCGCGCGGCGAGTAGTCCTGCTCGGGCTCGTGCTCGCCGTCTCGGCGGCGGCGGCCCTTGGCGTCGTTCTGTCGAATACCGTCATGACCCTCATCTGCCTCGGCCTCTTCGACGCCGGACTGTTCGCGGCCCAGGTAGCCAACCAGAGCACGGTTCTCGCCATCGACCCGGCGGCCCCGGCTCGGTTCAACAGCGCCTACATGGTCGTCTATTTCATCGGAGGCAGCGTGGGCACCGCCTTCGGTGCCGCCGCCGTCGGCTGGTTCGGCTGGCCTGTCACCGCCGCCCTGGCGGCCGCGGCCATCGCCGTGGCGGTCACCGTGACGCTCTTCTTCCGGTAAATGTGCCGGGTCATGTCCGGATCGGGCATGCGGCGGTGCGCTGGTCATCCGGCACGGGGACTTTCGGCCCTACTCGGGGACGCGCCGATCCGGGGATATTCGCCAGGGTCGTAGTGGTGATCGCCGGAACGGAAAGCGAGTCGGTGCCGGGTGAGTACTTCCGAATTGGAGTCGGCTGAAGCCGTGTCGGTGGCGGCCGTGCTGGGGGCCGACTCATGACCGAGCGAATCACCGCGGGGCCCACGGCCCGTGCGACCGTCGCGCTCGACCGCGCGGAAGCGATGCGACTGCTGGCCGGGGTGCCGATCGGCCGAGTGGTCTTCACCCGCAACGCCTTACCGGCCATCCGTCCGGTCAATCACCTGGTCGACGACCGCGGCGCGATCATCGTGCGGACCCGGCTCTCTTCCGGGCTCACCACCGCGGTGCGCGGAAACTCCCCGGTAGTGGTGGCCTACGAGGCTGACGAGATCGACCCGGTCCGGCATCTGGGATGGTCGGTCGTCGTGGTCGGCTTGGCGCACCCGGTCACCGATCCCGCCCGTGCCGCCCACTACGAGCAGTTGCTGCGGCCATGGGTCGACGGGGTCACCGATGCGGTGATCGCCATCGAACCCGACATCGTCACCGGCCTGCGCCTCATCGAAAACGAAAGGTAGGTGAGCACCGCGTGTGCCGCAGGCTGGCGGAAACCCTATCGCCGCACGATCACCCGGGAATCCGCCGGTTCGTGCCCCGAAGCGGGTTGGCCACCGGGAAGGTGATCGCGGGCAATGTCACCGACATCCGGACCGTCGTGCCCGGTCCCGAGTTGTCGATGTCGAGTTCCTCCGTCAGCGCGCGCATCATGTCGATGCCGCGACCGCGATAGCCGGGATCGGAGGCGCGTGGCTTCCAGTTGCCCGTGTCGGTGACCACGATCACGACGGTGTCGATATCGCAGGTGGCCGACAGCAGGACCCGCCCGGCGTCCCCGTTGCGGTAGGCGTGCTCGATGCTGTTGCTGCACGCCTCGTTGGCCGCGGCGACCAGATCGGCGGCCAAGTCGTGCGGCACCGCCGCGGCGGCCAGCCAGCCTTTCAGCGTGCGCCGCAGGACCGCGAGCTCGTCCGCGTGCGCGGGCACGTCCAGTCGCAGCGGCGCGGGCGGCTGGCGGTAGACCACCATGGCCACGTCGTCGTCGTATCCGGCCGCGGGCCGCAGCCGCGACAGCACCGCGTCGGCGACCTCGCGCGGCAGCCGTCCCGAGGTGTCGGCCAGCACCGCGGCGATCTTGGCGAACCCCTCATCGATGTCGACGCCGCGCTGTTCGACCAGGCCGTCGGTGAACAACACCAACGTGGAGCCGGGCGCCACGGCCGTGGTGGCCTCCGGGCGGCGCGGCGGATCGAACGTCGCCAGCGGCACCGATCGGCCACCCTCGAGCAGTCTGCCGGTCCTGCCGACATCGGCGAGGATCGGTGGCATGTGCCCGGCGCTGCTGTAGCGGACCAGCCCGCGTACCGGGTCGAGCACGGCGGCGCACACCGTGGTGCACATGGCGCCCGGGATGCGCGAGGCGACCGTGTCTAGTTCGGCGAGCAACTGCGCCGGTCCGGCGCCGCGCAGCAGCAGCGCGCGCGCCGCGGTCCGCAGCTGGCCCATCACCACCGCGGCGGACAGGCCACGACCCACGCAGTCGCCGACCACCACGCCAATGGTGCCGTCCCGCAGCGGCACCACGTCGTACCAGTCGCCACCGATCTCCAGCGGCGGCAGCGCTGGCTCATAATGCACCGAGAAGCGCGGTGGAAGCTCGATCGGCCCCAGCATGGCCCGTTGCAGGGTCAGCGAGGTGGCGCGTGCCTGGTCGAAGTTGCGCGCCCGCTGAACCGCGAGGCTGAGGTGGCCGATCAATAGGGAGAACAGCGTCCAGTCCGCGGCGCCGATCGCGCGGGGCGCGGCGAACCGCAACCACATGGCGGCGTCGCCGGTCTCACCGAGCGGAGCGACGATGCCCTCGGAGCTCTCGGCGCCCTCGGGGATGGCCAGCAGGCTGCGCGGCGGCCTGCGCCTGGCCCGGTCCAGCAGCGCGCGCGACCGGTCGTCGAGGGAGGCGGCGCCGTTGTGCGAGGCACCGTCGGCGCCCGCGCCGGAAACGTACACTTCGGGCGCGGCGTTGCGGCTCGGCCACACCGCCACCACCGCGGTCTCCGCGCCCACGGTGCGGCGCAGTTCGTCGAGCCCGACGGCGAGCACCTCCACCACGCTGGTCGCCGCACCGACCGCGGTCGCCAGCCGGGAGGCCGCCTGATCGCGCGCCTGCGCGTCGTGTTCGGCGGTCACATCGCGAATGGTGCCGACGAAGATCCGCTCGTTGCCCTCCGGCCTGATCAGCGCGCTGGTGCTGACCGCGAGCCACACGTTGCGCCCGTCGCGATGCCGGATCGGGATGACGAAACGCTGTGCCTCGGTGCCCAGATCGGGATAGCGCGTTCCCTCCGGGCTCGACCACGGATGCGGCAGCGGATAGGGGACACCCGCGGCGCCGTAGCCGGTCAGCGCGCCGAAGGCGGTGTTGACCTCGATGATGGTGCCCTGCGCGTCGGCGACGAAGAAGCCGTCCTGCAGCGATTCGACCAGCGCGGTGCGGAAGGCGTCCCGTCCGGCGAGATCGTCGGCGCGCGAACGCTGCTGCTCGTATCGGCGGGTGCCGTCGAGATAGCCGCGGGTGGCGATATCCAACGGAACAAGGGTCTGCAACAGGAATTCCAGCGCGTGCTCGGGCACCCGGTTCTCGGACTCGCCGCCTTCGGGCGCGGCGTCGTGCCGCTGCTGTTCGTCCTGGACGACCCGGAAGTGATTCTCGGTGAGATCGAGCAGGCTGATGCCCTCCACCAGCGCGCGCCTGCCGAGTTCGTAGCCTTCGGCGAGACCCGCTTGGCTGGGCGAATGCAGGTGCCGCCGTAGCGCGTCCGCGTAGGCGTCCAGGAAATCGGCCAGCAGTGCGCTCATGCCCGCGCCTCGCTGCCGCGCGGCTCTGCCATTGCCGCGCGCCCCGGCGCTCCCCTCGCACCGCGGTGCCGGGCGGCCAGCACGAGTGCGTCGTCGGTGTCCTTGGCGTGCTGGGCCAGGATTTCGGCGGTGATGTCGGCGGTGGATTTGGAAAGGTCGATCCTGGACGCGGATTCGGAGACGATGCCGTCGGTGCACATCAGCAGTAGGTCGCCGGGGCGCACGGCCACGGACTGCGGCTGGAGGTTCGCCGGTAGCCGGTAGCCCACGATGCCCGCGGTGAGCAGCACGGTGGCGTGCACGGTCAGACCGGCGGGACCCGCGGTCAGCACTTGGGATTCGACATTGCCGACGCCGAGCCAGCGCACCGTGTCGCGCTCGTCGAACAGGGCCAGCGAGATCGCCGCTCCGCGGGTGTCGGCCATCGCGCGGTGACACAGCACCATCAGCACGTCGAGCGGTTCGGCGCGGTTCTCCGCGAGTACCCGCACGGCGCGGTCGGCCGCGTCCGCGGCGGCGGCGCCGTGCCCGAGCCCGTCCATGACGGCGAAAAGAACTGTGCCGCCGCCGGTGTCGAGGACCACGCCGCGGTCACCGGAGACCTGTTGGCCCGGCAGTGCGCGACCGGCCACCGCCCACTCGATCCGGCCGATGAGCCCATCCTCATGCACCGTTGGGCACCCACTTCCACATCTCCACCAGGGTGCCGCGTCCGGGCGCCGAGTCGACGGTGAGCCGGTCCATCAACCGCCGGGCGCCGGGCAGGCCGAGCCCGAGACCGCGCCCGGTGGAGTAGCCGTCCTCCAGCGCGCGAGCGATGTCGATGATCCCGGGCCCTTGATCCTCGGCTTGCACCACCAGCGCTTGGCGGCCTTCTCGGTCATCGACCAGCAAACGGATCTCGCCGCTGCCCGCGTAACTGGTGATGTTGCGAGCGATTTCGGAGATCGCCGTGGAGATCATGGTTCGATCGGTGAGGGTGAATCCGAGCTTTGCTGCCAGTTCGCGTCCGGCCTGACGTGCGGTCACGATGTCCCCGGACACCCTGACCGCGATCACCACGTTCTCAGCGGCCACTGTCACGACCGTCTCGCTGGCGACGGGCTGGGGTTTTGCGGTCCAACCAGGCGAGTCCCTCTTCCAGATCGAGAGCGGTGTGCATGTCCTCGAAGGTGAGACCGAGTTGCACCATGGCGAACGCGACTTCTGGTTGCAGGCCGACGATCACCGTTTCGGCGCCGCGCAGCTGCGTCATGTGCGCGATGGTACGCAACGATCTCGCGGCGAACGAATCCATCACGTCGATTGCGGTGACATCGACGATGATGCCGTGTGCCCGATATTTGCTGACCTGTTTCATCAGGTCGTCCTGCAGGCGTTCGGTATCGGCGTCGGTCAGCGCGGACTGCACCGACGCGATCAGATACGTACCCTGTTTGAGAATCGGAACCGGCATGTGCCCGCCCGCCTGATCAGCGGCCGTCGCGTTCGGTGACCCGTTCGGTGACGCGGGAAACCTCGTAACCCAGAAGGCGTTCGGCTTCCTCGATACCGCCCTGCAGGTCGCCGACCGCGTTCATCTTCGACAGATCGAGGCCGATGGTGACCAGGGTCAGCGCGATCTCCGAGGACAGACCGGTGATGATCACGTTCGCGCCCATCAGTCCGGAGGCGTCGACGGTCTGCACCAGGTGGTTGGCCACCGTGGAGTCGATCGCGGGCACACCGGTGATGTCGATGACGACGACCTTCGCGCGGTTGGCCCGGATGGCGCGCAGCAGCTGCTCGGTGAGCTGGCGGGCGCGCTGGCTGTCCAGCACGCCGATGATGGGCAGGATCAGCAGCTGCTCACGCACCTGGAGCACCGGCGTGGACAGCTCGCGGATGGCCTCCTGCTGCTGGCGGATGACGCGCTCGCGCTCCTGGACGAAGGAGACGCCCACGGTGTTGGCGATGCGGTTGGCCGCCGGCTCGTAGGCGTCGAGCACGGCGTTGAGCAGTTCGAAGTCCGCCTGGTACTTCTCGAACAGCGAGCGGGCCAGCACGTCGCGCAGCAACAGGACGATGCCGAGTACCTCGTCGGTTTCGACGCCGCGCGGGATGATGCGTTCGGACAGGTCCCTGGCGTAGGCCTGCAGGGCCTCGACGCTACCGGTCTCCAGCACCTCGACGTAGTTGTCGTAGACCGAGGTCGCCTCGGAGAAGATCTCCTCGGGGGTCATCGCGGTCAGCAGCTGGGCGTCGGTGATGCGCCGGGCCCACTCCTCGCGCAGCGCGGTGCGGTTCTGGCGCAGGTGCTCGACCAGCTGCGGCAGCAGATTGTCGACCGGTCCCGCGGTCAGGGAATCCGCCGAAAGGCTCATGGACACCTCGGACATGGAAACTCCTGCCCCTTTCGACGGTTGAGTCGGGATCTTCGTGCTTCGGCTGCTCGCCGATTCCGAGCCTAGTCATACCCCACCCGCGTCGCCGACGAAACCTGCCGGTTGTTCGCCTGTTGTTCGGATGTGGCGGCCCTCACGGCACCGTAGCGAACCCGCGCTCGAGCGCCGCGAGCGCCTCGTCCAAATACACGGTGAGGTCCGCGTCGGCGCGGGCGAGCCAGGCGTCGAACGCGGCTCGGGCCGCGGCGAGCGTGGTGCGCCCGACGGCCAGCGGGATGAGTCCGTCCTCGGGTTCGCCGAGCCGTTCCGCGGCGAAGGCGCTCACCGCGCGTTCCCAGGCGTCGTAGTGCGCGCCCGCGGTGGCGGCCAGCGCGGGGACGGTGCTGATGAGCTGCATCCTGGTGCGCAGTTCCGGGACGTCTTCCGCGCGATATCGGTTGGCGTTCACCACGACTCCGCGCACGGCGGTCATCATGGGGACGTCGTCGGCGACGGTGGCGAAGGCCGCGCGCAGTGCGGCGACCTCGTCGTCGAACTGGTACCAGAGCACCTCCGCCTTGGTGGGGAAGTAGCGGAAGAACGTGCGTCCGCTGATGCCGGCGGCGGCGGCGATCTGCTCGACGGTGGTCTCGTCGAAGCCCTGCTCGGTGAACAGCCGCATGGCGATCAGTTCGAGCTCGCGTTTGGTGGTGCCGCGTGGGCGTCCGCGCGTGGTCCGGTTCTGCCGCATCGTCTGATTCTGCTCGGCCGTCACGACTCTTGATTATGTCAGTGACTGACGATAATCTCGCCGCATGTTGGCGGATCTGACCTGGCCCGAGGCGGGCGAGCGGGCCGCCGCGGGCGCGATCCTCGCCGTCGCGGTCGGGGCGACCGAGCAGCACGGCCCGCATCTGCCGCTGTCCACCGACACCGACGTCGCCGCCGCGCTGTGTGCCCGGCTGGCCGCCGCACGATCCGATGTGCTTGTCGGACCGGCGATCCCCTACGGCGCCAGCGGCGAGCACGCGGGTTTTCCCGGCACGCTCTCGATCGGGCAGGCGGCGCTGGAGCTGCTGGTGGTCGAATTGTGCCGCTCGGCGACCGACACCTTCGACCGCATCCTGCTGGTGAACTGGCACGGCGGCAACCTCGAACCGCTGCGTCGGGCGAAGGACCTGCTGCGCGCCGAGTCCCGCGACGTGCGCGTCTACCTGCCGCGCTTCGACGGCGACCTGCACGCGGGGCGGTCGGAGACCGCGTTGCAGCTGGCGCTCGCGCCGGACCGAGTGCGTGCCGATCGGGCCGCGGCGGGTGACCCGCGTCCGCTGGCCGAGCTGCTGCCGGTGCTGCGCGCCGCGGGCGTCCGCGCGGTGAGCGCCAACGGCGTGCTCGGCGACCCGGCGGGGGCGACCGAGGCCGAAGGCGCCGCCCTGCTCGATCACCTCTGCGCCGACCTGCTCGACCGAACCCGGCTCTGGTGGCCGGAGAACTCCCCGGAAAGGACCGGAACATGAATCCGTGGTTCGAGACCGTCGCCGAAGCGCAGCGGCGGGCGAAGAAGCGGCTGCCGAAATCGGTGTACGGCGCGCTGATCGCCGGTTCCGAGCGCGGCCAGACCATCGAGGACAACCAGAAGGCGTTCACCGAACTGGGTTTCGCGCCGCATGTCGCCGGACCGATCGGCGAGCGCGATCAGTCGACGACCGTGCTGGGCCAGCAGCTGTCGATGCCGGTGCTGATCTCCCCGACCGGTGTGCAGGCGGTGCATCCGGACGGTGAGGTGGCCGTCGCGCGTGCCGCGGCCGCGCGCGGGATCGCGATGGGGTTGAGCTCGTTCGCCAGCAAGCCGATCGAAGAGGTGGTCGCGGCCAACCCGGCCACCTTCTTCCAGCTGTACTGGTGCGGCGGCAAGGACGAGATCCTGCATCGGATGGCGCGCGCCAAAGCCGCCGGGGCGGTGGGTCTGATCCTGACGCTGGACTGGTCGTTCTCGCACGGGCGCGATTGGGGCAGCCCGGTCATCCCGGAGAAACTAGACCTGCGCACCATGCTGAAATTCGCACCGCAGACCCTGGCGCGTCCGCGGTGGCTGGCCACCTACGTGCGCTCGGGCCGCATCCCGGACCTGACCGCTCCGAACATGGCTGTCGGCGACGGCCCCGCACCCGGCTTCTTCGGCGCCTACGGCGAATGGATGGGCACGCAGGCGCCGGATTGGGCGGACGTGCGCTGGATCTGCGCGCACTGGGACGGCCCGGTGCTGCTCAAGGGCGTGATGCGGGTCGACGACGCGCTGCGGGCGGTGGACGCCGGTGTGGCGGGGATCTCGGTGTCCAACCACGGCGGCAACAACCTCGACGGCACTCCGGCGGCGGTCCGCGCGCTGCCGGTGCTGGCCGACGCGGTGGGCTCGCAGATCGAGGTGCTGCTCGACGGCGGCATCCGCCGCGGCAGCGACGTGGTGAAGGCGGTGGCGCTGGGGGCGCGTGCGGTGCTGATCGGGCGGGCGTATCTGTGGGGCCTGGCCGCGAACGGGCAGGCGGGTGTGGAGAACGTGCTGGACATCCTGCGCGGCGGCATCGATTCGGCGCTGCTGGGCCTGCGCAAGACCCGCGTCACCGATCTGGACCGCTCGGATGTGGTGGTGCCCGCCGGTTTCGAGCTGGCGCTCGGTGTGCCCGAATCAGCCGATTCGGCAGGCACTTCGGGTGATCGCGGGGCGGCCGCGCCCGCCTGAGTCAGCTCTCGGTCGCCGATCGTCGATGATGCGCGAGCAACGTGTCATAGATATCGGCCAGGGCGGCCAGCTGCTGGCGATCGAGGACGTCGATCATGTGCCTGCGCACGCTGCGCGCGTGCGCGGGCGCGGCGCCGGTCAGTACCTCGGCGCCGTGCGGGGTGAGCCGCGCGGCGGTGCGGCGGGCGTCGTCGGGAATCGGCTCCCGCGCGACCAGCCCGCGCTTCTCCATCCGGGTGATCTGATGCGACAGCCTGCTCTGCGACCACTCGAGGGCGGCCGCCAGATCGGCGAAGGTGAGCAGGTGGTCGGGGGCGTCGGACAGGTTGGCCAGCACCGAGTATTCGACATAGGTGAGGTTGGACTCCCTGGTGGAATCCCGCCCGACCGCCGCGGCGATGAGGTCGCGGGTGCGCACGAAACCGACCCAGGCGCGCATCTCGACCTCATCGAGCCAATGGGGATCGGTCACGATAGCGCTCCAAACTCTGCGTGATCACAAAGACCGTTCGGCCTCGCCGTGTGCGGCGCGCGAACAGTCTGCGCGCGGCCGGGCGACCGGACGCCCGAGCGCGTTCTCAGAGATGAGAGGTAGCATCACCGGGGTTGAACGTGCAACCTTTCTTGGCCAACTGTCCGAGATAGGGTTGCCTAACCATCGGTGCGCGCGCGGTGGTGGCTAGGCTCGCTGTGCTCGTGACCAGCCCGGCCGTTCATGGCGCCCGGGCCCATCCGAAGGAGTGCGACTGGTGACCGCGCCGGAGTTCCGCTATTCAGACCTGCTGCCGATCGGCGCGGACGACACCCCCTATCGGTTGCTCACCACCGAGGGCGTCAGCACGTTCGAGCACAACGGGCGCACGTTCCTGCAGGTCGAGCCGGAGGCGCTGCGGCTGCTCACCGAGACGGCGATGCACGACATCAGCCATTTCCTGCGTCCGGCGCACCTGGGCCAGCTGCGCAAGATCATCGACGACCCGGAGTCCAGCGGCAACGACCGTTTCGTCGCGCTGGATCTGCTCAAGAACGTCAACATCTCCGCGGGCGGCATCCTGCCGATGTGCCAGGACACCGGTACCGCGATCGTCATGGGCAAGAAGTCCGAGGGCGTGCTCACCGGCGTCGACGACGCGGAATGGATCAGCCGGGGCGTGTTCGACGCCTACACCAAGCTGAACCTGCGCTACTCGCAGCTCGCGCCGATCACCATGTGGGAGGAGAAGAACACCGGTTCCAATCTGCCCGCACAGGTCGAGCTGTACTCCACGGCAGGCGATCCGGCGCACCCGTCCTACAAGTTCCTGTTCATGGCCAAGGGCGGCGGTTCGGCGAACAAGTCCTTCCTCTACCAGGAGACCAAGGCCGTCCTGAATCCCACTCGGATGCTGGAGTTCCTGGACGAGAAGATCCGCTCGCTCGGCACCGCGGCCTGCCCGCCCTATCACCTCGCGGTCGTCATCGGCGGCACCAGCGCCGAATTCGCTTTGAAAACGGCCAAATACGCCTCGGCGCACTATCTGGACAACCTGCCCACCGAGGGGTCGCTGTCGGCACATGCCTTCCGCGACCTGGAACTGGAGGAAGAGGTCTTCAAACTGACCCAGTCCTTCGGTATCGGCGCGCAGTTCGGCGGCAAGTACTTCTGCCACGACGTGCGGGTGGTGCGTCTGCCGCGGCACGGCGCCAGCTGCCCGGTCGCCATCGCCGTGTCGTGTTCGGCGGACCGGCAGGCGTTGGCCAAGATCACGGCCGAAGGCGTCTTCCTGGAGCAGCTCGAGCGCGAGCCCGCGCAGTACCTGCCCGAGCAGACCGACGCCATCCTCGGCGGTGACGTGGTGCGCATCGACCTGAACCGGCCGATGGACGAGATCCGCGCCGAATTGTCCAAATACCCGGTCAAGACCCGGCTTTCGCTGACCGGGCCGCTGGTGGTCGCGCGCGACATCGCGCACGCCAAGATCAAGGAGCGCCTCGACGCGGGCGAGCCGATGCCCGATTACCTGCGTGACATGGCCGTCTACTACGCGGGCCCGGCCAAGACCCCGGAGGGCTACGCGTCCGGTTCCTTCGGTCCGACCACCGCGGGCCGGATGGACTCCTATGTCGACCAGTTCCAGGCCGCGGGCGGCTCGTTCGTCATGCTGGCCAAGGGCAATCGGTCCGCGCAGGTGACCAAGGCGTGCAAGGAGCACGGCGGCTTCTACCTCGGCTCCATCGGCGGCCCCGCCGCCCGGCTGGCGCTGGACTGCATCAAGTCGGTCGAGGTGCTGGAGTATCCCGAGCTGGGCATGGAAGCGGTGTGGAAGATCGAGGTCGAGGATTTTCCCGCGTTCATCGTGGTCGACGACAAGGGCAACGACTTCTTCGCCGAAACACAGAAGCCCATCGCGCTGCGCGTGCGCACCCGCTCCAAGGAGCGCGTCTGAGCCACGCCCCGCCGCGGGCGGCAGTCCGCGGACACGGCGATGTCACCCCGATCGCCGGGTGGCCTCGCCGTCGCACCGGGCACCCACGACGCAGTACGTCGTTGACCGGTACCGATGCGGGTCGAGGAGTGGTTATGGGTACATCCAGGAGTGAGTCCACGTCGTTGTGCGTGTCGGAGTCGGCCGCGCGCCGATTGGCCGAACGCGCCGCGCGCGAGGGAACCACCTGCACAGTGCTACTCGATCGGCTGATCCAGGAGGGCGTGGATCAGCTCGACCACCCCGGGATCGTCTTCCGTGGCCCGCTGCACGATCGGCGTGCGGCGCTGGCCGCCGGACCCGACATCTGGGAAGTCGTTGCGCGCCTACGGGAGTTGGACGGTCCGGTGGAGCGCCGTATCGCGGTGCTCAGCGCGAAGTCGGATCTGCACACGAGCAAGATCAGGGTCGCGCTCGCCTACGCCCGGGCGCACGGCGGCGAGATCCTGGATCGGATCGGACGCTATCGGCAAGCGGCGGAAGCGATTCGCCGCGGTCGGCGGCGCGTAGCCGCGGCGGCGACGCGGCCGAGCGTACCGGACGGTCCCCCGCACGCGTGATTCGGCCGGAATGTCCGGTGCGGTAGGTCTTCACATATTGTGGAGCGAAATGTGGAAATGCTCACACTCTGTGCACAGTCGCATGTCACTCGCGGACGGCTCTTCGGCGCAGGCCGGAAGCCGTCCGCAGTGCGTCTGCGCCTGTTGCCTTCGCGGCGCTTGGGTAGCAAAGGATTTCGGGCGTCGCTCGATCCGTCGCTGTCGCGGTCAACGAAGGCTCGTGTGGCTCCCGACTCGATCTCCGCATGGGGAGGAAGTGTGAAATTCGAGTCGAACCGAATGCCTCCCGAGGGTGGAAAGCTGCTGGGGAATGGCCCGGATGTGCCTTGACGTGATCGGCCGGGTCCGGCGGGCTTGTTCAGAAGTGTTGGGGATTCCGACAATCCGGGAGTGATAGCGCCAACCCATCCAGCGTGATCCACAACACTGGAATACATTGTGGAGAGCAAGTCTTCCATGTGAGCGAAACATTTGCTGCCTGAGGATAATTGGGCACATATCGGACATATCAGGGCACTATTCTGTGAAGTAGTGCCGTTAGCTGTGGAATTCGCTGAATGTTGTCCACAAGGTCTCTTGGGGATGGCTCCGCGCGCACCCGGCCGTCGAGGGCGCATGGTTGACGTCGGGCTACTCGCCGTCGCGACGTGCCGGGCTCGTCCCAGGGCAGTCTCCTGCGGTACGGCGAGGCCAGCGGTCCGGCAAACCGGGGCAAACCCGGCATAGGCGACCGCGGACGATAGCATCAGCGCATGGTGCTTCGGAATCGTGATCGGAGTCGGTTGCTCGCGCGACTATCGGTGGCGGTGCTGCCCGCGCTGGTCGCGACCGGCGTTCTGGCGGGGCAGGCGCAGGCCGACCTCAGCGGCATAGAGCAGCGGGAGTCGGTGGGCTCGGCGACCGGGACCGAAGGGCTCGAGCCCGCCTTGGCCCTTGCGTACACGCTCGCCGAACGTGAGGCGCACGCGCAGGGTGTGCCGCTGTCCATCACGTCCGGATACCGCACGCGCGCCCAGCAGCAGGCGCTGTGGGAGGACGGTGTGGCGACCTACGGCCCGGACGGCGCGCGCCGCTGGGTGCTGCCGCCGGAGGAATCGACGCACGTCTCCGGCCAGGCGATCGACGTCGGTCCGCGGCAGGGCGCCCAGTGGCTGGAGGCGAACGGCAACCGCTGGGGGTTGTGCCGGATGTTCGACAACGAGTGGTGGCATTTCGAACTGGCCACCCTGCCTGGCGCGGACTGCCCGCCGATGAAGCCGGACGCGAGCGTGCGTTGATCAGGTCACCGGCGCGAGTTCGAGCCCTCCTTCGATCGTGGTGGGAACTCGGCGGCGGTCGGGTGAGCCGAGCGC
Organism: Nocardia pneumoniae NBRC 100136; assembly: GCF_000308755.1. GTDB lineage: Bacteria > Actinomycetota > Actinomycetes > Mycobacteriales > Mycobacteriaceae > Nocardia > Nocardia pneumoniae. Next base: position 63,424 of record NZ_BAGF01000045.1, on the reverse strand, counting down.
GGCGGTCAGATCGGTTCCGTCGTGTTCGGCGAGCAGCTCGCCGCTGTCCCACACCAGCAGCGTCGCGCTGACGGTGTTCTCGGCCGCGCTGTGTGCCAGGTCGTAGTGCGCGCACGCTGGAACGTGCGGATAGGTGATCCACAGGTCGTAGCCGGTCATGAACAGGTCGAGGTCGAATTGCACGCTCAGCCCCAGCAATTCGCTACGGCCGTTGTCGTCGACACCGGCGAACGCCTCGTCCAGCGCGAGCAGGCGCGGCGCCTGCGGGTCGGCCGAATCGAGCATGACGTGCGCCGCGGCGAACAGCGGTAGGTGCAGCGACACCGACTGCTCGCCACCCGACAGCGCGCTGTGCCTGGCCACGGTGAGCTTGTCCTCGCTGCCGTCGGCGGAGATCAGCGTGAACGAGAACACCCGCCAGCTGCGGTAATCCAGGGTGGCGGCGAGGATCTCGGGATAGGAGCGCTCGGGGTGCGCGGCCCGCGCCGCGCGGATCTCGGCGGCGAAATGCGCCCGGATCGCCGCCAGGTCCTCGGCCGTCAGGGCCGAGGCGTCCCGGTCCAGCAGCTTGCACATCGCCCGCGCCGAGTCCGACAGGTTGTCGGCGAGCAGCCAGTGCACGCCGATGGTGTTGCCCGAGGACATCCGCCGCTGCTTCATCTCCGCGCCCATCCTGGCGATCAGATCGCGGGCGTCGCTAGTGCGTTCGTGGATCTGCTGGGCAAGGCCGGTCAGCAGCGCGTCCTCCAGGATGCGCCGCTCGGCGTCGGTGAGCAGCAGTTCTTGATCGCGGCGCGCGGTGTCGACGCGGTCGGCGAACTCGGCGAGCGCCGAGACGCCGTGCTCGTCCTGCACCTGCACGACGGTGAGGCCGTCGGCCGCGTCCCACTGGAGCCGGTAGTCGCGGCCGGAACCGGCGAGGGCGGCGTCGAACTCCTGGAGCGCCGCGGTCACCGCGCTGCGGGTGGACTTGCGTGCCGCCTCGCTCGCCCGAACCGAGGCGGTGGCGGCGGCGAGGGCGTCGAACAGCTCGGCGACCTCGTCGGGCAGCACCCCCGGCTGCGCCTGTGGTCCCGCAGTGGAGATCCGGTACAGCAGTTGCTCGGGCGTCGACCACGCGGCGTCGCTACCGGGCCAGCGCCCGTCGGTGGACGCGCCCAGCAGGGTAAGCAGATCGGGCTGGGCATAGGGCGCAAGGGCTTTCACCTCCGCGAGCACCTCGGTGAGCGCGGTGGCGAGCGATTCGTGGGCGGTGCGGTAGGCGGCCTCGGCGTCACCGACCGCCTCGATGGCCTCGTTGGCGGCCTTGCGCGCGGCTTTCTGCTCGGCCTTGGTCGCCTCGATCCGCTGCCTGGCCTGCTCCAGCTCGCGATCGATGTCGGCCGCGCCCGCGCCGAGCGCCTCGCGCAGGGTCTCCAGCTTGCGCAGCTGTTCCCGGTAGCCGGACTGCGCGGCTTCCGCTTCCTCCACGAACGCCTCGGCCAGGTCGGCGGCCTCGGCCAGGCGGTCATCGGCTTCCCGTTCCCGCTCGCGTTCCCGCTCGTGGTCGCCGCGTAGCCGCAGCAGTCCGGCGCCGGTGTTCTCGAAGTGCCGGATCGCGGCGGCGAGGGCGTCGATCTCGGTGCCCGTGCGCGGGGTGCGGTGCGCCGCCGCGGTGGCGCGCAGCTTCTTCTCCGCGGCGGAGAATTCCGCGATCGACTGGTCGAGTTCGCGCTCGGCGTGGGCGGCGGCTTCGGCACGCGAGCGCATCATGCCCGCGGCCTCCGACACCGCACGCAGCGCGGCGAGCACCGCGGTCGGACGCGGAAGCCCTTTGGCGGCGGCGGAGATTCGCGCGAGTTCCGCGGCGGCGTCCGCCTCCTGCCGCTCGAAGACGCGCAGCTCCTCCTCCGCGGCGGCGATGGCCGCGGTCAGCTCTGCCGAGCGGATCTCGCGGCGCCTGGCCCTTGCGGTCGCACCGATGTACTCCGCGTCGGCCTTCCGGTGCCTGCCGACCTGCACGCCTTGACGGAATCCACCGCTGGCCTCGATCGTCACCGCCGCGTCCGGTCGGTCCGCGCCGTCGTGCAGGGCGATGGAGGCGAGCACGTCGGCTACGGCCTGCCTTGGCACGGTGAGCGCGTCCGAATCGTCCTCGACGACCAGCACATCGGCGAGGGTGCGGCCGGTCGGCCGGTCCGCGGCGGGCAGCGGCACCAGGAACTGATCCGACTCGAAATCCCCCGGCAGCGCGTCCGGTGGGCAGACCCAGCCGTCGAGCAGGTTCGCGGCGTCCAGCGCGGCCTCGATACCTGCCGCGGTCTCGGGCGGCACATCGTCGGCGAAGCGCACCAGACGCCACAGCGCGGCGCCCGGCCGTTGGCCGGTACGGCCGGACCGGGCCGCGTATGCCGGTGGGGCGTCGTCGCGTTGGGCCGCGACGCGCTCGCGTTCGGCGGTGAGCTCGCTGACCCGCGCGGCCGCCGTCGCCGCCCGCGCGCGGGCCTCCTGACGACGGCCGCGGATCTCGTCGAGCAGGGGCTCGGCCCGCTCCGCCAGCACTTCGGCGACGGTGGCGGCGTCCGAACCGGCCTCGGTCACCGCGGAGTTCAGCGCCTCGAACAGCCCGGCGCGGACGGGGGAGTAGATCGCACGGTGCTCCTCCCACCACCCGCGCAGCGCGCCCGCGGCCTCGGTGCGGGCCAACGCGACCGTCGCCTCGGCGTGCGCGACCTCGGCGGCGGCCGCGTCGCGCAGTTCGCGGGCACGCTCGGCGAGCCGCTCGGCCCTGGTGCGTTCGGCGGCCGCGGCGTCAACCGCACCCAACGCCCTGCGCACCGCCCGTACGTCGGCGTCGCGCTCCTCGGCGTGGCTGTGCACGGCCGTGGTGAGCTGTTCGGCCCGTGCTGTCTCGGGCAGCGGCGTCCATGCGATGCCCGCGTCCTCGGCGGCGGCGCGCAGCTCGTCCTCGCCGCGGGCGAGCGCGGCAGCGGCGGCGCGGACCGCGCTGCGCGCGCGTTCGGCCTCCGCGGCGCGCTGGTCCACCGTCTGCTGCGCTTTCAGCGCCTTGTCGGCGTGCACGCCCGCCGAGGTCTCCAGCCGCCGTACCGCGTCAGCCAGGTCGTCGAGCTGCTGCTTGCCCTCGTAAGCGCTGGAGCGCCGCAGGTTTTCCCGATCGGCGAGGGCCTGCTCGTAGGCGCGGTCGGCGTCCTCCGCTCGGGCCTCGGCGGCGGCGCGTTCGGTCTCCCTGCGCTCGCGCAGCGCGGTCGCCGCGAACAGCGCGGTGCTCGCGTGCGTGACCGCGTCGAGCCGGGCCCGCACCTGGTCTACGTCCGTTTTCGCCTGGACCGCGAGGTATTTCCGATAGACCTCGACGAAAGCCCTGGTCGCCGTGTCGGCGTGGACCAGCCCCTCCAGGGTTCGGGCCACCTCCTCCATATCGCTGAACGACCGGGCGGCGTCCAGGATCAGGTGTTCGTCGAGCGGGCGCAGGCCGTCGGTCAGCGCCTGGGAGAGCCCGCGCGGATCGAGGTTCTTGGCCAGCTGCGGGCGGCGCAGCGTGAGGATCAGGTTGATCAGCTGGTCGTAACGCTGCGCGCCGAGACCGAACATGCGCGCGTCGATGGCGTTGCGATAGTCCACCGGGCGGTCGACGATCGAGTCGCTGCCGATCTGTTCGGCGAGTTGTTTGCGGGTGAACGGACGGTCGTCCGGACCGATCAGCGAGAAATCCACGCCGACGCGGCCGTCGGCGACGAAGTACCAGCGGGTCACCTTGTCCGAGGACCGGGTGGCGCGCATGCCGATACCGACGGTGACCACTTCGGGGTCGTCCCAGCGACCGCGCGCGAACTCCATCCAGACATAGGAGTAGGCCGAGTCCTGCTTGCGGTAGAGCAGGTTCGACTTCATCGTGCGTTCCTCGCCGGCGAACGGGTTGAGCCGACGCGGCTCGATTCGCCCATCCAGCACGAACGGGAACAGCACCTCCAGCGCCTTGGTCTTGCCCGACCCGTTCGGCCCGCGCAGCACCAATCTGCCGTCGGCGAAGCAGAATTCCTGGTCGCGGTAGTCCCAGAGGTTGACGATCCCGGCGCGGGTGGGAGTGAACCGCACTCCTCCGTGAATGAGCGACATCCGTCAGTTCCCTTCCGTCCCGGCGCCGCCGGGCCCGTAGGTGTCGGCCGCGGTGACGAACAGTTCCGCGGCCCGCTTGGTGCGCACCGTCACGACCGCGCCGCGGTAGCGGGCCAGAGCGGGGAGCACGAGCAGTCCCTCCTCGACACACCGAACCAGCCGCAGCCGCTCCAGCAGCGCCACCACCTCCGTGGTGAGACGCGGCACGTCGGCCTGCCACTGCGCAGCGAAGGTGGCGCCGTAGCGGTCGGCGAGCGCTTGCATCGTCTCGCGCAGCCACGCCGCGTCGACCAGGGGATAGGTACTCGCCACCGGCGCGTCCTCCTGCTCCGGCTCGGCATCCGGCGAGCCGGCCTCGGCGGGAGGCGAATCCGGCGAGCGCGGCTGGGTCAGCGGTGTGAACAGGGTGGATTCGGGGATGGCCGCGTCCAGTTCCTCGGCGAGCGCCCCACCCGGGTGCGGGGCGCCGAGGCGGCGTGGCAGCGGGTTGTCGATGTCCAGCACGCGATCGGCGATCTCCCCCGCCAGCAGCAGGGCGACCTGGGCCAGCGTGCCGGTCCCCGGGAAACGCGTGTCCGACAGCCGTCCCGAGGTGTCGATCAGCGCGACGCCTTCGGCGCGGCGCTCGGCACGCAGGCCGGTCAACAGCTCCACATCCGCGACGATCCGGTCCTGCGCGAGCACCGGACGTTCGTCGGGCGCGAGGTCATCGAGATAGACCACCGGTCGTTCGACCAGCGCCCTGCGCACCCGGCGGGCGATCTCCGCGGTGGTCGGGGCATGCGCGGAAACGCCGGTGGCGGTGGCTTCCTCGGCGAACAATCCACGCACACTGTGCAGATGCTGCAACGCTCGCGGCGGCCGGAACAACGCGAACACCACCGGGCGGTCGATGTCGTAGAGCGCTTCACCGGCGTCGGGATCGCTGGCCCACCCGCCCGCGTCGCCGTCGGCCAAGGTCAGCGCCCCGCGCACGGTCAGCCAGCCGACCGCGTCGACGAACGCGTCGCGATCGGAGGCCCGGTCCGTGGACAGGTCGAGGCCGTCCACCCGGCCCGCGTAGGCGGCCACCTGATCGGCCAGCTCGGACAGCGTGATCTGATCACCCGCGCGGCCCAGCGCGGCGAGCGCCAAGGCGAGATAGGCATAGCGCCTGCGGTCGAACACGCGCTCGGCAGGCGTGCGGGCCGGCCTGCTGGCGTCGAGGCGGTCCAGCACGGGGAACACCCGCGCCGTGGTCTCGGTGACTTCCAGCCGGTAGCCGAACAATTCGGCGAGATCCTCCCGCAGCTCGGTGGCCCAGCGGCGGATCAGCGGCAACGCGATCCGATCCGGATAGGTGCGGGTCACCAGATGATTGGCCAGGACGACGCGGGCGGCGCGCTGATAGTTGTCCAGCGCGAGCGAGTCGATGGTGCGTCCGTGCATCAGCCACGCTCCCCGGACGCGCGCGGCCGCGTCTTGGTCGTCTGCTCGATCTTCAGTGCCCGGTTGTTCAAGTGCAGCAGCCCGCGCGTGGTGCGCACGACGGTCGGGCCCTCGTGCTCGGACACCGTCAGCGTGACCCCGCTGTCGGAACCGGTGCTGCCCGCCACCCGGCCGCGCACCGGAACCCACGCGGTGGACGCGGCGTCCAGCAGGCGCAGCAGCACTTCGGTTTCCCGTTCATCCAGGACCCGCTCGTGCACGTCACCGGAGGCCAGCGACCGGGCGGCCTCGGCACGGGACCGCTGCGCGTCCAATTGGGCCTCGCGCAGTCGCCGGATCCCGGCGTCGTTGCGGTGGATCCGCGCGGGCGCGCCCGCGGACGGGGGCCGCCCGGTTTCGGCGAGCGTGCGCGAAATCTCCAACGGCGGTGCGTCCCACCAGGACCTGATCGCCGGAATCAGGTCGGCGTCCGGGTGCTCCATCGCCAGATGCCGTGGCTTGCCGAGCCCGAACACCGCGTCGAACAGCGCGTGGGCGCTGTCCGCACTCGGCGCCGCGGTGAACCAGGCGGCCAGATGCCGCAGCGCCGATTCCCGGCTCACCCCACCGCGCCGCGTCTCGGTGACCCGCCGCAGCAGCGACAGCACCGCGGCGATGGCGCTCATGGTCGCCTCGCGCAGCCGCTCGGCTTCCGTCGCCCCCGCCGGTTCAGCGCCGCCGGAGGCGACGAACCAGGTCCGCAGCCCGTCCCATCGCGCCTGCCAATCCGACCGGCGTTCGGTGACGCTCAGCAGCACTCGTTCGTCACAGCGCGCCGCGCGAGCGATCAGCTCCTCGACGCCGGTCTCCTCGATCTCCGCGATCGCCGCCGCCAGTCGCGGGGTGAACCTGGCCAGGTCGAGGCTGAACTCTCGCATGTGCGCCAGCAGCGCGTCCTTGTGCGCGAGAAAAGACTCCGGGGTGATCTCGGTGGTCCGGACCAGATCGCCGAGTCCGAGATAGAAGTGCGCGGCGCGGGCGGCCAGATCCGACAGCGCGGCATCGAGTCGACGCAGCGTGCGGTAGACCCGCTCGGCGTCGCCCGCCCGGTTCGCGTGGGCCAGCGCGTGCAGATCGGCCAGCAGCTCCGGCAGCACCAGCCGCGAGAGCGAGGCCTCGTCGAGGCGTGCGCTGAGCACACCGGCGACCGCCCGGTATGCCTGAAATCCCGCCTGGGAGAACTGGTAGACGTAGTGCCGGTTGCGATACTCGGCCAGGGTCGCGGCGCGGGTTCCGTCGTAACTGCGCTGCAGTACGCCCCATTGGTGCAGCTGGTCGAGCAGGGGACCGATCTCGGCGGCGGTCAGGCGCGGCGCCGCCGGGCGTTCGGCAGCCGGGGAATGGTCCGGCGCAGGGGTTTCCGACTCCTGCCGTGCATCGCTGGGCGGATTTCGCCGCTGCTCGGCGCGATCGACGCCCCGCCCATTCGCGACCGGTTGGTTTTCATTGCCCAGATCAGGTGGGCGCAGGGTGCTTCCGTTGCGCTCGATCCACTCCGCGACGTCGTCCGCGTGCAGCAACACCACGTACGCCGCCCGCGCGCTGTCGAAGGCGCGCAGCACCCGCAGGTAGTCCGCGCGGCGCTCGGCGGTGGCGAAGGAGAACAGCCGCAGCCGCTCGTCCCAGCGGTCGTCGGCGCAGCCGTCATCGGAGTCGGTCACCGGGAACAGGGTAGTAGCGGGCTGGTCGCCGCCTGCACGACGTTCCGGTGTTCGGCGTGGACGCGTCCGGTTCGTCACCGTTCGCCGAGGCTGCGGGCAAGCCCGGCTCACTCGACGGACAGCGAGCGCAGCTGTTCCAGATACGCGCGGGTGCGCGGATCGCCGGGGTAGCGCTCGATGATCTCGCGCGCGACTTCGCCGGCGATCCACATCAGCGACGGCAGCGAGCGTCGCCTGCCCGCGAACGCGCGCATGCCCTCGGCCACCGCCGTTTCCAGATCACGGTTGCGTACCGCGACCACGGCCAGCGTGAGGTGCGCCTCGGCGATCCGCATCGGGTTGCGCACCGTGCCGTCGGGGCGGGTCGCGTTCCGGATCACTTCACGTGCGTAGGATTCGGCGAGCCGATCCTCGCCCGCCACCCGGCAGCAGTCCATCGCGTAGAAGTCGAACTTCTGCGCGTCGATGACGAAATGGTTGTCCAGATTCGCCGGATGGTCGAGTCGCTCCAAGATTGCTCGCCCCTCCGCTAGCGCGGACTCCACCTCCCGCGGGTTGCCCAGCCTGGCCCAGGCTTTGGCGCACTGGGCGGCCAGTTGCACGCCGACGCGCAGGTCCTGGCTCACTTCCAGCGTCGGCCGCACCGTCTCGATCACGCCACGGTAGTTGCCCTGGGTGAGCGCGAACCACGCGGCCATTTCCGCTGCCCATGCGGTGATCTCGGTGTTCTCGGCCTCCTGACCCAGCGAGTGGGCGGCGCGGCGGGTGGCCTCGGCGGCGGTGCGCCGGCCGAGGTCGTAGTCGACGCATCCGACCAACAGGGCGACCCATCCGGCGAGGACCAGGATTTCGCGGTGCTGGGCCAAGGTCAGGCGACCGTCCAGCAACGAGGTGATCCTGCGTAACCACGCGGTGCCCTCGGTGTGCAGCTCGTGCGGGTCGGCGTAGGAGTATTCGCAGCACAGGCGCTCGGCGGTGATCCGGATGGCCTCCAGTGTCACCGGGGACACGTCCGAGATGCGAAGTCTGCCCAGGAACTCGAGGGTGTCCATGCCCGTCGCGGAGAGCAATTCGTCGTCCCGGTTCGGTCTGGCCTTGGGAAAGAACGCCGCGGTCACCGTGTCGAAGGTGGCGGCGATGATGGGCGCGTAGAAGTCGTCCGGGCGTGATTCGCCCGATTCCCAACGGCGCCAGTTGCGTAGGAGGGTGCTGTCCGTCGGCAGGTTGTGCGATGACTTTCCGCGCATCACGCGAACAGCGTCGGCTTGCGACCACCCCCTCGCGTCACGCTCGGAACGCATCCGGACAGCCCAGACGGGTCGATCGTCAGTAGCGGCCACGTCTGTAGTATCGCACCAGTTAACGTTTGGTGGCCCCGATAGGGCAGACAGATGTCATCGGGTTGACAGCTCGATTCGCGCTGCCGCATGGTGCATGCTGACATCGACGCGGAAAGTTTGCCAGGCATCCGCGCCAGAGCAACTGCAAGTACATCTGCTCTTGCACGAAGCGCAGTAACCCCGTAGAACGGGTGGATCCACTTCAGAGAACAGCGATCCCAATCCAACGGAGGTTCGGGTGGAAGCGTTGATCTATGGATACTTGCGTGACGATCTGGCCGATGGCCACAGCAAAGAGCTGGAGGCGGCGATGAGCAGCCTCGCTCGCGAAGAAGGGCTCTGCTTCGCCGCGACGTTCCACGAATCGACCGGGGGTGACGGGACGGCCTTGGCGGAGCTCACCGCGGAACTCAAGCGCGCCGACGCGCACCACGTGGTGGTTCCCTCACTCGATCACTTTGCCGGCCAGACCATTCCGCGCGACATCCTGATCGCGAAACTCGCTCAGGAGGCCGCGGCTCGGGTCTGGACCGTGGAGAGCTGACCGGCTCGACCGGATTGCCCGGAATCTCCTCGATCCCCATCGCCGCAGTATCGCCACCCCCTTGGCCGCGGCCACACCCGCCGCGAGAGATGCGAGCAGCGCCATGAGGTGGTACCGACCGAACAGTGGGTACACCTGCCAGTGCAGCAGATAGGCGAACAGCGAGCTATCGGCCAGCACAGCGGCGCAGGCGGCGACGATGGCGGGAACGCGGATCGCGGCCAACCACACCAGCGCGAGCAGACCCGCCATGACCAGCCTTTCCCGATCGGGAACGCCGAAATACCCCGGCACCGTGACCAGTACGACGGCACTGACCGCGACCCGCTGCCACGCCGAACTCGCCTTCGCCGCCGCCCAGCCGAGCGCGAAGAGCCACACCGCAAGCGGGGAGAACGGGACATCCTTCGCCGGATACAGGCCGAACGCCTGGTAACGGAACACCAGACTCACCGCGACCAGCGTCATCGCGAACCAGAACGGGTCGGCCCGTTGCAGACGGTCCACCCAGGGGATCCGGATGAGCAGCGCGGCGGCGAGCATGAAGTATACGAGCACCTCGAGGAACCACAGGTGCCCTGCGGTGGGGCTGTCGCGGGGGCCGAGGACCTTATTCAGCAGCAACACGTTCTGCCAGCCGTAGTAATCACTGCACACCAGGGTGAGCGCAACCCAGGCCGCCGTCGGTACCGCGATCGACGTTACGGTGCGCAGAGTGTGGCGCAGTCGCTCGGCGGGCGGTGCCGCGGTCACCGCGAAGCGCGCGAAGTTGAATCCCGCGACGCCGAGCAACACATGCGCCGCGCCCCACAGCACGAACGCGCCTGCGTGCGATCCCACGATCAGCACGATGCCGACGGCGCGCAGCAGCGTTCCGGTGTCCAGCGCACGTCCGAAGCGCCTGCGCCTCTCCGGAATCCGTTCCAGCTCCGCCACGGACGTGTTCGGCCAGTCGGCGGGCAGGTGTCCGAGCATGCGCTCCAGCCGGGCCGCGGTGGTCACATAGGTCAGCGAGTTGCCGCCGAGATCGACGAACGTGCGGTCCGGCCGGATCCGCGCGGGGTCGATGCCGAGGGTCGCGGCGTACAGGGCGCGTACGTCGCGCGTCTGCTGTGCGGGTTCGGCCGATCGCCGGATAGCCGGGTAGTCGGGTTTGCCATTGGGTAACCGCGGGATCCGCTCGACCGGAAGGATCCGGACCGCCGCGGCGGGCAACCCGGCCAGTCGCGCCGCGATCTCGGTGGGATCGGATCGGGGGTTCTCGACCGCGACGATCACGTGCGCGTCGTCATCGGTGCAGCACGCCGTGAATCCGGCGGCGGCGAGGCGGCATTCGAGGCGTTCCAGATCGATGCGGAGGCCGAAGATCTTGGCGAATCGGCTGCGTCTGCCGACCACCTGATAGAGCCCCTCCGGGGTGCGGCGGGCGAGGTCACCGGTGCGCAGCGAGCCGATCGTGCGGCCGAGGGCGAGATCCCGGGCGGATCGGGCGTAGCCCAGCATCACGTTGGGGCCGTGATAGATCAGCTCGCCGGTCCCGTCCGGGTCTTCTTCGATCGGTTCGAGAGTGAATTCTCCGCCGGGAATCGGGATTCCGATGCAGTCGGGATGCTCGGTCGCCAGATGGGCGGGCAGATAGGCCATCCGAGCGGTCGCCTCGGTCTGGCCGTACATGACGACGAAATCCCAGCCGGATCGCCGGCCGAGCGCGGCGTACTCGCGCACCCGATCCGGCGCGAGCCTGCCGCCCGCCTGGGTGACATAGCGCAGGTGCGGCAGCGTCATGCCGACGAACCCGATGCGGTCGAGCAGGTCGATGGTGTAGGGGACGGCGGCGAACGACGTTGCGCGGCAGTCGCGGAACGCGCGCCAGAACTCCGTGTCCAATACCGACCGGTCGCTGAGGAGCAGGCTCGCGCCGCGTAACAGATGACTGTGCACCACCGAGAGGCCGTAGCAGTAGTACATCGGCAGCGTGGTGGCCGCGCAGTCGCCCGGGCCGATCGCCAGGTACTCGGCGATCGCGGCGGCGTTGGCCCGCAGGTTCGTCGCCGAGAGCCGGACCAGCTTCGGTGACCCGGTGGAACCCGACGTGCTGAGCAGCAACGCGAGCTCCGGGTGCAGGCGATGCGCGGAGCTCTCCCGGACCACTTCGGCACGGCCCGCCTCGATGACGACGTCCGGATCGTAGGTCGCCCGCAACTCCGCAGTGATCTCTCCGGTCAACAGCACGACGCATCCGGCGCTCAGGGCGCCCAGATACGCCACGAGCGAGGCGAGATCGTTGCGCGCGGCGAGCGCGACGAGGCGGCGGCCCGGTCCGAGTTCGGTCGCGTAGTCCTCGACGAGCGTGGCGAGGCGAGCGTAGGTGACTCGCTGCGCTGCTTGCGGCATCGGCTGCGCCGCGACCGCGTTCGCCGCATCCGAATGGGGGCAGTGGACGGCGATCCGGTCGTCGAAGCTGCGCAGATGCGCGACGATCGGGAGCACGGTCACCGGCGAGAGTGTAGGAGGCGGCCGCTTTCCGCTCCGAAGGCGGCCCCCTGGCGAACTTCCGGTGAACGGAGCGTGCGGCCGCGCGAGCCGAGGCCGCCGCGGCCGGAGAGCTCAGAGCCCGAAGCTGCCCGGACCCCGCCTACGCAGGTACTTTTCGAATTCCGCCGCGATGGCGTCGCCGTCGATCTTGGCCATCGCCTCGTTCACGTCGGCCGCGGCGTCGCCGCGCTCCTCCAGCGAACGCACGTACTCACTGATCTCGTCGTCGCCCACGGTCATCTCGTTCACCGCGGTCTCCCAGTCCTCGGCCTGCTTGGGCAGCTCGCCCAGCGGGACCTCGATGTCGAGCACGTCCTCGACCCGGTGCAGCAGCGCGATGGTCGCCTTCGGATTGGGCGGCTGGGAGACGTAGTGCGGAACGGCGGCCCAGAACGACACCGCGGGCACCCCCGCCTTCACACACTGGTCCTGCAGCACGCCGGTGATCCCGGTGGGGCCTTCGTAGCGGGTCTGCTCCAGATTGAACCGCTCGGCCGCCTCCTTGCTGTAGGCCGAGCCGGTCACCGGCACCGGCCTGGTGTGCGGGGTGTCGGCCAGCAGCGCGCCCAGAATGACGACGGTCTGCACCCCGAGCTGTTCGATGAACTCCAGCAGGTCGCCGCAGAAGCTGCGCCAGCGCATATTGGGTTCGATGCCGCGCAGCAGCACCACGTCACGATCGCTGCCCGGCGGCGAGCAGACCGACAGCATCGTCGACGGCCACTGGATTTCCCTGGTCACACCGTCCACCTGGCGTACCGTCGGCCGGTTGACCTGATAGTCGTAGTAGTCCTCGGAGTCGAGTTCGGCCAACGGTTCGGCGTCCCAGATCAGTTCCAGATGTTCGACGGCGCCACTGGCCGCGTCCCCGGCGTCGTTCCAGCCCTCGAAGGCGGCGACCAGTACTGGATCCCGCAACGTCGGCAGTTCCGGATCGGGAGTTTCACTGGCGTTCACTCGGTCAGCCTACGGCGTTCGTCGACCCGGCGTGCCGTATGCCGGTGGGATCGGTGCTGTGTTCGCCTCGCCTGGGGCGGACATGGCGGCACGACCACTGTGGTACAGGACACCACGCTTCGACGGGGTGGCCTGGATTGTCCGGCCTGCCCACTACGCTGGAACGCATGTCTGCGTCCATCCCCGCCGAGTTCGACACCACGCTACTCGACACGCTGCGCCGCCGTGTCGTCATCGGCGACGGTGCGATGGCCACCATGCTGCAAGCCACCGATCTGACCCTGGACGATTTCCGCGGGTTGGAGGGCTGTAACGAGATCCTCAACGAAACCCGGCCCGACGTGCTGCGCTCGATCCACCGCGCCTATTTCGAGGCGGGCGCCGACGCGGTCGAGACCAACACCTTCGGCTGCAACCTGTCCAACCTCGCCGACTACGACATCGCCGACCGGATCCGCGACCTGTCCGAGCGCGGTACCCGGCTGGCCCGCGAAGTCGCCGACGAGATGGGCCCGTCCTTCGACGGTACGCCGCGGTATGTGCTCGGCTCGATGGGCCCGGGCACCAAGCTGCCGACACTGGGCCACGCACCGTTCGCCGCGTTGCGCGACGCCTACACCGAGGCCGCGCTCGGCATGCTGGACGGCGGCGCCGACGCCATCCTCATCGAGACCTGCCAAGACCTGCTGCAAGTGAAGGCGGCGGTGACCGGAAGCAGGCGGGCGATGGCCGAGCTCGGCCGCCGGATCCCGATCATCACGCACGTCACGGTGGAGACCACCGGCACCATGCTGGTCGGCAGTGAGATCGGCGCCGCCCTCACGGCGCTCGAGCCGCTCGGCATCGACATGATCGGCCTGAACTGCGCCACCGGCCCGGACGAGATGAGCGAGCACCTGCGGCATCTGTCCCGGCACGCGCGGGTGCCGGTCTCGGTGATGCCGAACGCCGGACTCCCGGTGCTCGGCGCCAACGGCGCGGAGTACCCGCTCACCCCGGAGGAGCTGGCGGTCGCGCTGCGCGGGTTCGTCACAGAATTCGGGCTTGCGCTGGTCGGCGGCTGCTGCGGCACCACGCCCGAGCACATCCGTCAGGTCACCGCGGCGCTGCGCGAGGTCGAGCCCACGCTGCCGCCGATCGCCGAGCGTCGCGACCCGGTGCACGAGCCGAGCGTATCGAGCATGTACACCGCGGTGCCGTTCGAGCAGGACGCCTCGATCCTGATGATCGGCGAGCGCACGAATGCCAACGGCTCCAAGGCGTTCCGCGAGGCGATGCTGGCGGGCGACTGGCAGAAGTGCCTGGACATCGCCAAGGACCAGACCCGCGACGGCGCGCACATGCTCGACCTGTGCGTCGACTACGTTGGCCGCGACGGCGCCCAGGACATGGCCGAGCTGGCCGCCCGGCTGGCCACCGCCTCGACGCTGCCGATCATGCTCGACTCCACCGAGACCGCGGTGCTGCAGGCCGGGCTGGAACATCTCGGCGGGCGCTGCGCGGTGAACTCGGTGAACTACGAGGACGGCGACGGCCCCGAGTCGCGCTTCCAGCAGACCATGCGGCTGGTCGCCGAGCACGGCGCCGCGGTGGTCGCGCTCACCATCGACGAGGAGGGCCAGGCCCGCACCGCGGCGAAGAAGGTGGAGATCGCCGAGCGGCTGATCGCCGACATCACCGGCAACTGGGGCCTGTCGGAGAGCGACATCATCATCGACACGCTGACCTTCACCCTCGGCACGGGCCAGGAAGAGTCGCGCCGCGACGGCCTGGAGACCATCGAGGCCATCCGCGAGCTCAAGCGCCGCCATCCGGCGGTGCAGACCACGCTGGGTCTGTCCAACATCTCCTTCGGTCTCAACCCGGCGGCCCGGCAGGTGCTCAACTCGGTGTTCATGCACGAATGCGTGGAGGCCGGTTTGGATTCCGCGATCGTGCACGCGTCGAAGATCCTGCCGATCAGCCGGATTCCGGACGAACAGCGCCAGGCCGCGCTGGATCTGGTGTACGACCGCCGCGCCGAGGGTTACGACCCGCTGCAGAAGCTGATGGCGCTGTTCGAGGGCGTGTCCACGTCGTCGTCGAAGGCGTCGCGGGCCGAGGAACTGGCCGCGCTACCGCTGTTCGAGCGGCTGGAGCGGCGGATCGTCGACGGCGAGCGGGCGGGGATGGAGGCCGATCTGGACGCGGCCATGACCGAGGTGCCGCCGCTGCAGATCATCAACGAGACCCTGCTGGCGGGAATGAAGACGGTCGGCGAGCTGTTCGGCTCCGGCCAGATGCAGCTGCCGTTCGTGCTGCAGTCCGCCGAGGTGATGAAGGCCGCCGTCGCGTATCTGGAACCGCACATGGAGGCGACCGACGACAGCGGCAAGGGCCGCATCGTGCTGGCCACGGTCAAGGGCGACGTGCACGACATCGGCAAGAACCTGGTCGACATCATCCTGTCGAACAACGGCTACGAGGTGGTCAACCTCGGCATCAAGCAGCCGATCTCCACCATCCTCGAGGCCGCGATCGACAAGAAGGCCGACGTCATCGGCATGTCCGGCCTGCTGGTGAAGTCCACCGTGGTGATGAAGGAGAACCTCGAGGAACTCAACGCCAAGGGCGTGGCCGGGCAGTTCCCGGTGCTGCTCGGCGGCGCGGCGCTCACCCGCTCATACGTGGAGAACGACCTCACCGATGTGTACGAGGGCGACGTGCACTACGCGCGCGACGCGTTCGAAGGCCTGCGGCTGATGGGCGACATCATGACCCGCAAGCGCGGCGGCGGCCCCGACCCGGACAGCCCGGAGGCGATCGCCGAGCGGGAGAAAGCCGCCGAGCGCAAGGCGCGGCACGAGAGGTCCAAGCGGATCGCCGCGGAACGCAGGGCGGCCGAGGTGCCCGTCGTGGTACCCGAGCGCTCCGACGTCGCGGCGGACCTGCCGGTGCCGGTGCCGCCGTTCTGGGGCACGCGCGTGGTGAAAGGTCTCGCGCTGCACGAGTACTCGGGCCTGCTCGACGAGCGGGCGCTGTTCCTCGGGCAGTGGGGCCTGCGCGGGCAGCGCGGCGGCGACGGGCCCGGCTACGAGGAACTGGTGGAGACCGAGGGCAGGCCGCGTCTGCGCGCTTGGCTGGACCGGCTCAGCACCGAGGGCGTGCTGCAGCACGCGGCGGTGGTGTACGGCTATTTCCCCGCGGTGTCCGAAGGCGACGAGGTCATCGTGCTCACCGAACCGCATCCCGATGCGCCGGAACGGTATCGGTTCACCTTCCCGCGCCAGCAGCGCGATCGGTTCCTGTGCATCGCCGACTTCATCCGGTCGCGCGCCTACGCCAAGGAAATCGGCCAGGTGGACGTCCTGCCGTTCCAGCTGGTCACCATGGGCCAGCCGATCGCCGACTTCGCCAACGAGCTGTTCGCGGGCGACAGCTACCGCGACTATCTCGAGGTGCACGGCATCGGCGTGCAGCTCACCGAGGCGCTCGCCGAGTACTGGCACCGCCGCATCCGCGAGGAGCTCGTCCTGGAAGGCCACGCGGTCGCCGAATCCGATCCGGCCGACGTGCTGGAGTACTTCAAACTCGGCTACCGCGGCGCGCGCTACTCCTTCGGCTACGGCGCCTGCCCCGATCTGGAAGACCGCGCCAAGCTGGTGGACCTGCTCGAGGCCGACCGCATCGGCGTCGTCCTGTCCGAAGAGCTGCAATTGCATCCGGAGCAATCCACCGACGCCTTCGTCCTGCTGCATCCGGAGGCGAAGTACTTCAACGCCTGAACCGGTTGTCGGCGTAGGCCTGCCGCCTGCCTACTCGGAGGACGAGCCGGGTCGGCTGTGCGGCAGTGTCTGGGCTGTTACGGCGAGGGCATCGCTGCGTGGGTGCCGATCGGCCGGTGCTGTATCCATCGGAACTCGCCTCGGGGTCGACGGGCCTTCGATCGTGTGAGCAGGCGATGTCATCGGTTGATGGGATCGCCGTTCCTGACACGGTTCCGGGGTGTTCTCGGTCGGGCGGTCGTCC
Source organism: Nocardia pneumoniae NBRC 100136 (assembly GCF_000308755.1). Lineage (GTDB taxonomy): Bacteria > Actinomycetota > Actinomycetes > Mycobacteriales > Mycobacteriaceae > Nocardia > Nocardia pneumoniae. Next base: position 46,796 of record NZ_BAGF01000045.1, on the reverse strand, counting down.
ATGGTGTCGGCCGTCTGCCACCCGATAGGCCGCGGGAAGGTCCTTTGCTACCTGGTCGGATGTCGTATCCGGTGCGGATGCGCGCACCCGGACGGCGCGTCGCCGGGCGCGGGCGCGCGGTGTTGACCTGGGCGATCGCCCATATCGGCGCGGGTAGGTGGATGTCTGTCGGGTGGATGTGCCATTGTCGAAGGCGTTGTAACTGCATCCGGAGCAGTCGGCGGATGCGTTCGCGTCTCTGCTCGGTGGTGCAAAACACCTCGGCGCGTACGTGTTTCGGAGATTTCTCCGGGGCTTACGCGCGGAGTGCGGAACGGCTTGGCGCGTAAGTAGGAGAGGCACACCACGATGACGGCGGATCGATTGATCGCGGGACGATACCGGCTCACGGATCCGATCGGCACCGGCGCCATGGGCGTGGTCTGGCGAGCCACCGACGTGCGGTTGCAGCGCACCGTGGCGGTCAAGCAGTTGCTGCTCGGTCCCGGACTGTCCGGGTCGGCGGCGCTGGAGGCGAAGCTGCGCGCCATGCGCGAGGGCCGGATCGCGGCGCGTCTGCACCATCCGAACGCCATCACCGTCTTCGACGTCGCCGAGGAAGACGGCCAGCCATGGCTGGTCATGGAGTATCTGGACGCGCCGAGCCTGGCGGCCAAGCTGTCGGGCAACCGCACCCTGCCTCCACTGGAGGTCGCCAAGATCGGCGCACAGGCCGCGAGCGCCCTGGCCGCCGCCCACGACGCCGGCATCATGCACCGCGACGTCAAACCGGCCAACCTCCTGGTCGCCGACGACGGCACGGTGAAGATCACCGATTTCGGCATCTCCCGCGCGGTCGGCGACGTGACCGTCACGGCCACCGGCTTTCTCGCCGGCACACCCGCCTACCTGTCGCCGGAGGTGGCGCGCGGCGAGAATCCCGAACCGGCTTCCGACGTCTTCGCTCTCGGTTCCACCCTGTACGCGGCGGTGCAGGGCAGCCCGCCGTTCGGCGAGGGCGACAACCCGCTCGCGCTGCTCCACGCGGTGGCCAGGGCCGAGGTCCCGCCGCCGGAGTCCGCGGGCCCGCTCGCTCCGGTGCTGATGCGCTTGCTCGCTCCGACCATCGACGCAAGGCCGACCATGCACGAGGCGAAGGAGGCGCTGGAAGCCGTTGCCGCCGGGCGGAATCCGGAGCTGCCCGCGCCGGTGACCAAGGTGATGCCCGCCCCGGGCACGGCCGCGACGACGGTCCTGCCGCAACGGACCGTGACCGCGTCGACCGAGAAGTCCAGCGACACCGGCGCCACCGCGGTCGTGCCCGCCGCGATCATGGGTCCGCCCGCGCCGCAGCCGGTTGCCGCCCAACGCCCCCCGATCCCGGCGCAAGGCCGCGTGGCCGCGACCTTGCCGGGCGTCCTGGTCGGGTCCAACCGCGGCCGAATGCTCGCCGTAGCCGCCGCGGCGGTGGTGGGGGTGCTGATCCTGGCCGGAATCGTCGCGACGGTGAACGCCGGGAACCGCGAGGGAGATGGCGCCACACCGACATCGGCAGTCGTGCTTCCCGGTGTGGCCGCCGAGAGTTCGCCGTCGGCCGATGCGGCCGCGCCGGGCGAGCAACAGGCTCCGGCGCAAGCCCCGGCACAGGCTCCGGCGCCTGCTACGGCCGTGCCCACGCCCGCGTCGACGCCTACCTCCGTGGCCGTGCCAGCCCCACCCGCCCCGGCCACGACGCCCCCGGCGACCCCCACGCCCGGACCGAGCTCCGCTTCACCTACGCCGACTCCCTCGCCCCAGGCCACGACACCGCCCGCCCCGTCGACCACGACCGGCCCGACCGCGACCGGAACCACCACCCAGTCCGGCCCGCCGACGCCGGACCGGATCGCCTCCTTCATCCAGGGCTACTACGGCATGCTGCCCGCCAACGTCTCCGGCGCATGGACCCAGCTGTCGCCCGGCTACCAGGCGCAGACCGGCTACGACTCCTATGTGCGCTTCTGGGGCACGATCCGTTCCGTCCGCGTGGGCTCGGTCACGCAGAGCGGCGCGAATCGGGCGGTGGTCGCACTGACCTATACCCTGAACAACGGCACGACGACCTCGGAGAACCGATGGATCGAGGTCGTCGGGGACAGTGCCAAGCTGCAAATCGCCGCATCGGGCACCTGAGCAGAGGAGAGACACCGAACGTGACAGCGCGACTGGCCGGAGTGCTCTGGGACATGGACGGCACGCTGCTCGATTCGGAAAAACTCTGGGACATCGCGGTGCGCGAACTGGCGCGCGAGCACGGCCACGAGATGACCGACGCGATCCGGCACGCGCTGATCGGCGCGTCGGGCCCGAACGCCCTGCGGATCATGTTCACCGGTCTGGGCATCGAGCCGACCCCGGCCTCGCTGCGGGCGGCGGGGGAGTTCCTGGAGCAGCGGGTGACCGAGTTGATGACCGGCCCCATCCCGTGGCGGCCCGGCGCGAAGGACGCGCTGGCCATGGTTCGCGCGGCCGGTCTGCCCAGCGCGCTGGTCACCAATACCAAGCGGTCGCTCACGGAATTCGGGCTCGACACCCTCGGTCGCGACTTCTTCGATGTCTCGGTGTGCGGCGACGAGGTGGCGCACGGCAAGCCGGAGCCGGACGTCTATCTGCGCGCCGCGGAGCTGCTCGACCTCGACCCGGAACACTGTGTGGCGGTGGAGGACTCGCCGACCGGTGCGCGCGCGGCCCAGGCCGCGGGCTGCGCGCTGATAGTGGTTCCGTGCGAGGTTCCGGTGCCCCCGGCGCGAGGGAGGGTATTCCGCGACTCGCTGGTCGGGCTGACCGTCGGCGACCTCGAAAAGACGTTACGCGTGCGCGTTTGAATCGTTCCAGCGGCCGAGAGTTACTGTGCCGCAACGTGAGTGCGCGCAGATAGTACGTGTGACGGTGATCACCGGCAATCTCGCCGAATCTCGGGCGTGTCGGCGGGCGCTGCACCAAAATGACGCCATGGCAGCGTTGGGCGTACTCGACGAGATCGTAGATACCGCACGGTTTCCTCTGGCGGACCCGGACGGTCCCGGTCTGCGTGCCGTGGTGCGCGACGCCCGCGCGGACCTGGCCGACAGCGGCTGCACCGTATTGCGCGGTTTCATCCGGCCGGAGCTGACCGACACCCTGCGGGCGCAGGGAGAGCAGATGGCCCCGCACGCGTATTACGAGGTCGAGCAGGTCAACGCGTACAACATTCCGCTGGATACGCAACTGCCGCAGGATCATCCGGGCCGGATCGTGCTCGAGCGCGGCAACGCGTTCGTGCCGCGCGACCGCATCCCCGCCGACGCGCTGATCCACCGCCTCTACACCGACGAGCTGTTCCAGCGGTTCGTCGCCGACTGCTTCGGCCTGTCCGAGCTGCACGAGTTCGCCGATCCCCTCGCGGGACTGTGCCTCAACGTCGTCGCGCCGGGCATGTCGCATCCCTGGCATTTCGACACCAACGAATTCACCGTCTCCATGCTGACCCAGCCGGCGGAGAGCGGTGGCGTCTTCGAATACTGCCCCAACATCCGCACACCCGAGGCGGAGAACCTCGATGACGTGCGGGCGGTGCTGACCGGCTCCGGTGACCGTTTCGTCCAGCGGCTCGACTTGCGTCCGGGCGACCTGCAATTGTTCCGCGGTCGCTTCTCGTTGCACCGCGTCTCACCCGTCAGCGGTGCGCGCCAGCGCCATTCGGCCATCTTCGCCTACACCGATCGCCCCGGAATGGTCGGCACGGTGGAGCGTACCCGGCAGCTCTTCGGCCGCGTGCTACCCGACCACCTAGCCGCCGCGGCCGACGCTGTCCGGGGCGATCGACTGCTCGACTGAGCCGAACGGCTCGACTGACCGAGCTCGACCCGAGAGGACCGACAAGTGCCAGTGCCGTTAGACACCACCGGGAAAGCGTCTTTCGACGACATCTACGACCGCCCTGATCCGCGCGCCTACTACGCGCGCATGTCCGATCTGGACTACCGCATTCCGGACCTGGCGAAGCCGTTCTTCCAACAGCAGATCCGGGAGTACCGCGCCTCCGCGCGGGTCACCACACCGACGGTGCTGGACATCGGTTGCTCCTATGGCGTGAACGCCGCGCTGCTGCGCTTCGACACGACCATCGGCGACCTGGCCGAGCATTACGCCGACGCCCGCTGCGACCGAGCCGGTCTGATCCAGCGCGACCGCGCCCGGCTGGCGGCGAGTGCCGGACCGGCCGACGTCCGCTTCGTCGGCATGGACGCCGCCCGCCCCGCGCTCGATTACGCGCACGAGGCCGGGCTGGTGCACGACGTGGTGCACGCCGACCTGGAGTCCGGCGAGCCGACCGACGAGCAGCGCGCGCTGCTGGCCACCGCCGATCTGGTGGTCTCCACCGGCTGCATCGGATATGTCACCGAAAAGACGCTGACCCGCGTGGCCACGGCACACCCGCGCAGGCGGCCGTGGATGGCACACTTCGTGTTGCGCATGTTCGACTTCGCTCCGATCGCGGCGGAACTCGCCGCGCTCGGCTACCGAACCGAACAGGCGCCGGGGCTGTACGAGCAGCGCAGGTTCGCCTCCGAGGCCGAGCAGGCGCGAGTGCTGAACACCCTGTCCGCCAATGGGATCGACACCACCGGCCGGGAAGACCAGGGGTGGCTGTATGCCACCCTGTACGTGTCCAGGCCGCTGCCGAAACATCACGCCGACACCGAGGATCCGCATTGACCGAACGCACCTTCGCCGCCGACGACCACCTACCCAGGGTGCCCCTGCCGACGCTGGAGGACAGCTGCGGCCGGTTCTTGCAGTGGTGCCAGCCGCTGCTGACCGCCGACGAACTCGCCGCCACCCGCGCAGCGGTCGACGACCTGCTGCGCGCCGACGGGCCGGGCCGCGTCCTGCACGCGGCGCTCGCGGAGTACGACGCGACACCCGGAGTCGGCAGCTGGCTGGATCTGTTCTGGCCGTCGCGGTATCTGGGCCGGCGGGACCGGATCGCGCTGAACGCGAACTTCTTCTTCCTGTTCCGGGACGACACGCCGCTGGCCACCTCCACGGCCGCGACTCAGGTGGATCGCGCCGCCGGCATCATCTCCGCCGCGGTGGGCTACAAGCTGGCCCTCGACCAGGAGGCCATCCCGCCGGTGACCCAGCGCGGGCAGCAGCTGTCGATGTGGCAGAACAAGTACCTGTTCTCCGAGACCAGGATTCCCGGCGCCGAGCAGGACTCGGTGCGGGTGCCCTACAGCGACGAGTGGCCCGGCCCCTCGGACGCCCGGCACATCGTGGTGTTCTTCCGCGGCGGCATGTTCCGGATGGACGTGATCGGCCCGGACGGGGCGCCCTACTCGCCGGAGGATCTCGCCGACGGGCTGCGCGCGGTCCTGAAGGCGGGCGCGCGCCCGGCCCGCACCGACAGCGCGGTGGGACATCTGACGACGAAGGCTCGCGCCGAATGGGCGCAGAGCAGGCAGCGGCTGCTCGCCGAGCCCGCGAACGCCGCGGCGCTGGACACCGTCGAGACCGCGCTGTTCGCCATCTGTCTCGAGGACTTCGCTCCGCGCGACGAACTGCACGCCTGCGATCAACTGCTGCACGGGGACAGCGCGAACCGGTGGTTCGACAAATCGGTGTCGTTCATCGTCTTCGGCGACGGGCAGGCGGGCATCAACGTCGAGCACTGCGGACTGGACGGCACCACCATCCTGTCGTTCGTGGACACCCTGCTGGAAACCCCCGTGGCCGAACACGCCACCCGCTCCGGCGCGCAGGCGCAAGGGCTGCCCCCGGTCGAGCCGATCGAGTTCGTCCTCGACGCGGCGCAGCGCGCCGACATCGCCGCGGCGGGCGCCGACTTCGCCCGCTATGCCGCCGAGAACGCCACCCAGACGGTGTCCTTCCCGGATTTCGGGACCACCCGCGCCAAGCAGCTGGGCATCTCACCGGACGCGTTCGCGCAGCTGAGCTACCAGCTCGCCCACCGGCGCAGCAAGGGACTCACCGGCGCCACCTACGAGTCCATCGCGACCAGGCAGTACCGCAACGGCCGCACCGAGGCCATGCGGGTGGTCACCCCGGAGATGATCGCCTTCGTGGACACCATGCAGGACCCGTCCGCCGACGCCGCGATGAAGCTCGCCGCGGCACGCGCGGCGGCGGCCGCGCACGTGGAGCGGGCCAAGCAGTGCCAGGCGGGGGACGCGCCCGAGCAGCACCTGTGGGAGCTGCAATGGATCCAGCGCCGCCGCGGAGCGGAACTGGGCGTCACCGATCCGATCCCGCTCTACGACAGCCCCGGCTGGACCATCATGCGTGACGACTACCTGAGCACCAGCTCGGCGCCGTCGGTGAACATCCGCTACTTCGGTTTCGGCTCCACCAGCTCCCGGTGCATCGGCGTCGCCTACGTCCTGCTCCCGGACCGCTGGAATATCTACCTGGCCACGCCGAAGCCGGTCGCCGACCAGATGTACGCCTTCGCCGACCACCTGCGCACGGCGGTGGCGGATCTGACGGCGCTGCTCTCCGGCAACTAGTCGCGTCCCGCCCGGCTCTTGCGCACCTCGAACGGGTGGAGAGCCGGGCGGTCGGCATCGGTGGCCATCGTGGGCCGGAGCAACAGGCCCGCATCCGGGTCTGAAACAATGGCTCCTCGTGAAGAACTTCGAATCCCTGTTCGCCGAGCTGCAGGATCGTGCGGTCAACCGCCCCGAGGGGTCCGGAACCGTTGCGGCGCTGGACGCAGGCGTGCACACCCAGGGTAAGAAGGTGCTCGAGGAGGCCGGTGAGGTGTGGCTGGCCGCCGAACACGAGAGCGACGAGTCGCTCGCCGAGGAGATCTCCCAGCTGCTGTACTGGGTGCAGGTGCTGATGGTGGGCCGCGGGCTGAAGCTCGAGGACGTGTACCGACATCTGTGACGGCCGTCCGATTCCCGGTTTCTCCTCCCGAAAGGACTCCCCATGCTGCGCGTCGCAGTCCCCAACAAAGGCGCCCTGTCCGAATCCGCCGTCTCCATCCTGGCCGAGGCCGGTTACCGCAAGCGCACCGACTCGCGTGACCTGACCGTCCTGGACCCGGCCAATCAAGTCGAGTTCTTCTTCCTGCGGCCCAAGGACATCGCGATCTACGTCGGTTCCGGTGAACTCGATCTCGGCATCACCGGGCGTGACCTGGCCCTGGATTCCGGCGCGCCGGTGCAGGAGCGGCTCGCCCTCGGCTTCGGCCGCTCCACCTTCCGCTACGCGGCCCCCGCCGGACGGGAGTGGAAGGTCGAAGACCTCTACGACAAGCGCATCGCGACCTCCTACCCGAACCTGGTGCTGAGCGATCTGCGCCGCCGCGGCATCGAGGCGGAGGTGATCCGCTTGGACGGTGCGGTGGAGATCTCCATCCAGCTCGGCGTCGCCGACGCCATCGCCGACGTGGTGGGCTCCGGGCGCACCCTGCGCCAGCACAACCTGGTCGCCTTCGGGGAGTCGCTGTGCGATTCCGAGGGTGTGCTCGTCGAACGCAAGGACGCCGATCAGAGCGACCGGGCGCGCAACCAGCTCGTCGCCCGCATCCAGGGCGTGGTGTTCGCCCAGCAGTACGTGATGCTCGACTACGACTGCCCCAAGGACCTGCTCGACGAGGCGTTCGTCATCACCCCCGGACTGGAGTCGCCGACGGTGGCTCCGCTGGCCGACACCGGCTGGGTCGCCGTGCGCGCGCTCGTTCCCCGGAAGCAGAGCAACGAGCTGATGGACAAGCTGGCCGATCTGGGTGCGAAAGCCATCCTGGCCACAGACATTCGCTCCTGCCGCGCATTCTGAACGCCGGAATCGTCCGGTTCGCGTGATTCATTCACGCTGAGCGCAATCGGTGTGCGCTGTGACCAGGTGTTGCTACCGTGCGGCCTCTCGATGAGGAACGCAAGGAGTGCCCCGTGTCACAGCCATCACCCGAGGAGAGCTCGGGCAGCACATTCACTTGGAACGAGGACTGGCTGGCCGCGATCGTCGGCCTGATCCTGATCGCGCTGGTGCTGCTCGGCGTGATCCCGGACTGGCTGGTGCCGTGATGTCCGAGAAAGGCGCCGGAGCGGCGAACGAACCGAAAGTATTGCGGGAGAACGAATCCGACGCGGCGGCGCGTTCGGAGGTGCCGTCGTCGGAAACCGCGGCGGTGCAGGCGGTGGCGCGGCCGACCGCGGGAGCCGTCGCGGCGGGCGTCGCGGTCGTGCTCGTGCTCGGCGCGCTCACCCGCTACTTCGACACCCACGTCCCGCAGTGGGCGGCGGACACCCCCGTCAAGCGGGTCGCCAAGTCGATCGAATACCCGGTGTATGCCATCGCGATCGGATTGATCGGCAATGTCGTGCTCGGCAAACTCGCTCTGCGCGATCGGCTTTCGGCGGGATTCCGCACCGAGTTCTTCATCAAGACGGGCGTGGTGCTACTCGGCGCGTCGATCAACCTGAAAATCCTGGTCACCGCCGCGGGTCCGTCCATTCTCCAAGCGCTGCTGCTGATCACGGCGGTCTTCGGCTTCACCTGGTGGCTGGGCGGACGGCTGGGCCTGGACGACAAGCTGCGCGCGCTGCTGTCCTCCGCGGTGTCGATCTGCGGCGTCAGCGCGGCCATCGCCGCCGCGGGTGCGGTGCAGGCGCGCCGCGAGCAGATCGCCTACGCCGCCTCGCTGGTGATCCTCTTCGCGCTCCCGTCGATCTTCCTGCTGCCCTGGCTGGCGGAGGTGTTCCGGCTGTCGGACGCGGTGGCGGGCGCCTGGATCGGCGGCAATATCGACACCACGGCGGCGGTGGCGGCCTCCGGCGCCATCGCGGGGGAGAAGGCGCTGCAGATCGCCACCATTGTGAAGACCACGCAGAACGCGCTGATCGGCGTCGTCGCGATCGCCCTGACCGCGTACTTCACGCTGCGCGTCGAGCGCTCACCCGGCGCCGTGCGGCCGTCGGCGCGCCAGTTCTGGGAGCGGTTCCCGAAGTTCGTGCTCGGCTTCGTCGCCGCCTCGATCATCGGCACGCTGTATCTGCAGGCCGTGGACAAGAAGTCGGGCACGGCGCACATCGCGATCGTCAACGATCTGCGCACCTGGTTCCTGATCCTCGCGTTCGTCTCGATCGGCCTGGAGTTCTCGCTGCGCGGACTGCGCGAGGCGGGCTGGCGGCCGATCGTGGTGTTCGGTTCCGCGGCGGTCGTCAACCTGGCTGTCGGCCTTGGACTTTCGGTCCTGCTGTTCCGCGACTTCACCCTCTGAGCGCAACGCCCGGGTACGGTGCCGGAAGATCCCGTACCCGGGCCTGTGCTCGGGTGTTCGCGGAGGTTGTTCGCCGAAACCGCATCGGCGATGCCGGGCCACTCCCCGGTTCGGTCGGGTACCCGGTAGAAATCGGCGGCAAGGCGTTCTCCATGGCGCGGGGTTCACGACGCCGCGGCCTTGTCGGGCGGTACGTGTGGCCGCGCCCGTCTCCGCGCACACGGCACCACCGTCGGACCGACCTGCTGCATACGGGTCGACCGTTCAGTCGGACACCGCCTCGGCCAGCGTCTCGTCCGGTGATTCCGCCGCACCGCCGGTGGGCCAGCCGGGGTAGGGCGGGGGCGTGCCGCCGAATTCCGGGCACAGCGGCTTGTAATCGCAGTAGGAGCACAGCCAGCTCGTGTTGGGCTGGAAATCCCCTGTGCGGCCCGCCTCCAGGATGGCCGTCCACAGAGCCGACAGTGTGCGCTCGAAGCGGGACAACTCCTGCTCATCGGGGGTGTAGGTGAGGATCTGTTCGTCGGCCAGGTAGATCAACCGCAGCTGGGCGGGCACCAGGCCGCGAGTGCGCAGCACCACCAGCGCGTAGAACTTCAGCTGGAACAGCGCCTTGGTCTCCTGCATGGGCCCGGGCGCGCGCCCGGTCTTGTAGTCCACGACCCGCAGCGCACCACTCGGGGCGACGTCGATCCGGTCGACGAACCCGCGCAGCAGCGCGCCGTCGTCGAGTTCGACCTCCACGTGCGCCTCGCGCGATTCCGGATCGAACCGGGTCGGATCCTCCAGCCGGTAGTAGCGTCCCACCAGCGCGCGCACCTCGGCGAAGAACGCGTCGAGTTCCTCGTCGACGATCAGCTCGGCGACCTCCGGCCGGTCGGCGCGCACCCGCGCCCACGCCGCGGGCACCAGCGCGTCGGCCCGTTCGGGCAGGCGCTCGGCCGCGGGCAGCCCGTAGAGGTCTTCCAGCACCGCGTGCACCACCGTGCCGCGCACCGCGTGCCGCGACGGCGGCTCCGGGATCCGATCGATCGCGCGGAACCGGTACTTCAGCGGGCACTGCTTGAAATCCATTGCCCGCGAAGGCGAAAGCGCGGGTCTGGCGCGGTTGGCCGCCGCGCCGGGCTCGGACGCCTGCGCGTCGTCGGCAGGGGGCGTGGACACGGGCGAGCACATACCTGGCAGGCTATCCCGCGGCACCGACACGCCGGTGCGCGACAGCACGGATTCGAACCAGGGGAACGGAGATTCATGACGGCCAGACGGACCGGGCCATTCAGCGTCGGTGACCGGGTGCAGCTGACCGATGCCAAAGGGCGCCTGTACACGGTGGTCTTGGAGCCGGGCAAGGAGTTCCACACCCATCGCGGCGGGATCAAGCACGACAGCCTGATCGGCGCCGACGAGGGCAGTGTGGTGCATTCCACCAACGGCACGCCGTACCTGGCGCTGCGTCCGCTGCTGATCGACTATGTGCTGTCCATGCCGCGCGGCGCGGCGGTGATCTACCCGAAGGACGCCGCGCAGATCGTGCACGAGGGCGACATGTTCCCCGGCGCGCGCGTGCTCGAGGCCGGTGCGGGTTCGGGCGCGCTCACCTGCTCGCTGCTGCGCGCCGTGGGGCCGCAGGGTGAGGTGATCTCCTACGAGATTCGCGCCGACCACGCCGACCACGCCGTCCGCAATGTGGAGACGTTCTTCGGCGAACGTCCGGCTAACTGGTCGCTGACGGTCGGCGACGTGGCCGACTACGCCGGGGAGCCGGTCGACCGGGCGGTGCTGGACATGCTCGCGCCCTGGGACGCGCTGCCCGCGGTGTCCAAGGCGCTCGTGCCGGGCGGCGTGCTGATCGTCTATGTGGCCACCGTCACCCAGCTGTCGAAGGTGGTGGAGGCGCTGCGCGAGCAGGAGTGCTGGACCGAGCCCCGCTCCTGGGAGTCACTGGTGCGGCCCTGGCATGTGGTCGGCCTCGCCGTGCGTCCGGAGCATCGCATGCAAGGCCACACCGCCTTCCTCGTCAGCGCCCGCAGGCTGGCCGAGGGCACCGTCACCCCCAAGCCGCAGCGCAGGCCCTCGAAGGGATGAGCGCGGCCGGGCGGGCGCCGGTCGCCCGGCCGCCGGGTGCGCCCGGCTCAGGCGGGAACGCAGGGCGCCTGCGCGAAGCCGAGCAGCAGGCAGCCGCTCGCGTCCGACAGCTTCCAGGTTCCGTCGACGTTTTCCCAGGTCAGCGGCACAGCGGGCGCGGAGCCGTGCGGGGAGGCGATGGTCACCTGCGCATTCGCGGTAGTGCCCTGGGTGGTGATGTCGGCGACCGTGAAGGTGAGCGCGTAGCCCTGCAGGCCCGCGTTCATCTTGTCGATGTTCGCCGTGCGCTGCTCGCCGTTGACGATCAGCTTCGTCTTCTCGGCCGTTGGCACGGCCGGGTCGGCGAGCTTGACCAGCACGGCCTGCAGCGTCTCGGCGGTCGGCGCTCCGGCCGCATGGTCGCCGTGGCCGTGGGTACTCGACGTCGCGGTGGCCGACGCCGCCGAGGTGGCCGTGGCGGCGGAGTCGTCGTCGGAGCCGCACGCCGCCAGGCCGCAGGAAATGGCCAGCGCAGCCGCGGCGGTGGCAACGGAAACGCGCAGAGTTCTGGCGGGAAGGAGCATGGTCAGCAACCTTTCGGCTCGGTGGCGAGCAGGCTCGCCGAGATCTTGTTAGGGCAGGCTAACATGGTGGTCCTGCGGCCGATCGCGGCCCAGATGTGATCACGAAGAAACCATGTCGGAAAGCGAGAACGGGTCGCGCCCGGTAGCGTTGATAGACCGGGACTGGGAGGAGCAGCACATGAGCCCCATCGAGAATTCGGATTCGGCGGCCTGGAGAGAACTCGAGGCAGTACGCGCCGAGGCGGCTGCACTCCGAAGGCAACTCGCCGACTCGCCGGATCGCACACGGGAATTGGAAGCCCGCATCGATTCGCTGACCATTCGCAACACGAAGCTGATGGACACACTCAAGGAAGCGCGCCAGCAGTTGGTCGCGCTGCGTGAGGAGGTCGATCGGCTGGGTCAGCCACCGAGCGGATACGGGATTCTGATCGGTGTGTACGACGATCAGACGGTCGACGTGTTCACTTCGGGTCGCAAGATGCGGTTGACGTGTTCGCCGAATATCGAGACCTCGACGCTCGAGTACGGCCAGACCGTCCGCCTGAACGAGGCGCTCACCGTCGTCGAGGCCGGGCACTACGACGCGGTCGGCGAGATCGGAACCCTGCGGGAGATCCTCGACGACGGACGTCGCGCCCTGGTCGTCGGGCATGCCGACGAGGAGCGCGTGGTGTGGCTGGCCGGTCCGCTGGCCAACATCGCCGAACTCGACGACCTGGACGATCCCGACTCCCCGATCCGGAAGCTGCGCCCGGGCGACTCGCTCCTGGTCGACACCAAGGCCGGATTCGCCTTCGAGCGCATCCCCAAGGCCGAGGTCGAGGATCTCGTGCTGGAAGAGGTCCCGGACGTCGACTACAGCGACATCGGCGGTCTGGGCAGGCAGATCGAGCAGATCCGCGACGCGGTGGAGCTGCCGTTCCTGCACAAGGACCTCTTCCGTGAGTACGCGCTGCGTCCGCCGAAGGGCGTGCTGCTCTACGGCCCGCCCGGCTGCGGTAAGACGCTCATCGCCAAGGCGGTGGCGAACTCGCTGGCCAAGAAGATCGCCGAGGCGCGCGGTGAGGATGCCAAGGAAGCCAAGTCGTACTTCCTCAACATCAAGGGCCCCGAGCTGCTGAACAAGTTCGTCGGCGAGACCGAGCGGCACATCCGTATCATCTTCCAGCGGGCTCGCGAGAAGGCGTCCGAGGGAACTCCGGTGATCGTGTTCTTCGACGAGATGGACTCGATCTTCCGCACCCGCGGTTCCGGCGTCTCCTCGGACGTGGAGACCACGGTGGTGCCGCAGCTGCTGTCGGAGATCGACGGTGTCGAGGGCTTGGAGAACGTCATCGTGATCGGCGCCTCCAACCGCGAGGACATGATCGATCCGGCCATCCTGCGCCCGGGCCGCCTGGACGTGAAGATCAAGATCGAGCGTCCGGACGCGGAATCGGCGCAGGACATCTTCTCGAAGTACCTCACCGAGGACCTGCCGCTGCACGAGGACGATCTGGCCGAATTCGGCGGCGACAAGGCGCTGTGCATCCGCGCGATGATCGAGCGGGTCGTCGACCGGATGTACGCCGAGAGCGAGGACAACCGCTTCCTGGAGGTCACCTACGCCAACGGTGACAAGGAGGTCCTGTACTTCAAGGACTTCAACTCCGGCGCCATGATCCAGAACATCGTGGACCGCTCCAAGAAGTACGCCATCAAGGCGGTGCTCGACACCGGCAACCCCGGTCTGCGCATCCAGCATCTCTACGATTCGATCGTGGACGAGTTCTCCGAGAACGAGGACCTGCCCAACACCACGAATCCGGATGACTGGGCACGCATCTCGGGCAAGAAGGGCGAGCGGATCGTGTACATCCGCACGCTGGTCACGGGCAAGAACGCCAGCGCCAGCCGCGCCATCGACACCGAGTCGAACACCGGTCAGTACCTGTAAGGTTCGCCGGAATCACCGAGGGCCGCGTCTCCATTGGAGGCGCGGCTCTCGCGCATTCGTGAGTAAGTCGGCCTCAGGCCCGCGGCGAGGTCGGCAGATGACCGGGAAGCCCGAACCGAGGGTAGAGATCGTCGAGATGGAAACGAGTGATCGCGCTGATCCGATCGCCTGCGAGAGTCAGCACGATCAGCCCGGCCGGAGTCGCCACCGGGTGCGCCGGGTCGTCGAGGTAGGCGCCGAACGCGGGCTGGGTGTTGGCCCGGACACCGACCAGGTGGACCCGCCGCTCGCCGCGGTAGGCGATGGATGCGCCCAAGAACGCGGCGATCGCGTCCCGACCGCGGTACTCATGCGGTGCGGGCGGCATGGACAGCCAAGCATCGTCGGTGAGCAGATCGACCACGCCGTGGACGTCGCCCGCGAGGTAGGCCTCCGCGAAACGCCGGGCGAGGTCGAGTTCGGCGGGTGCGGGCGGCCGCCGGTCGAGCCGACCACGGTGCCGGTCGAGTGTCGCGCGTGCGCGTTGCAGGCTGCCCTTGACCACGGTCGGTGTGCTGTCGAGGAGTTCGGCCACCTCGGCAAGGCGGAAACCGAGTACGTCGCGCAGCACCAGGGTGGCGGCTTGGCGCGGCGGTAGCCGCTGCAGCCCCGCGACGAAAGCCAGCTCGACCGCTTCGGCGGCCTGGTACCTGGCTTCGGGACCGGGCTCCGGATCGGCGACGTCGAGCCTGCTGTCCGGATAGGGCTGCAACCAGCGGAATTCACCCCGTCGAGTGGGCTCTGGCGGCCGAAACGGCGGCGTCGGCTCGGGTGGTCGCCGCCGACGGGCATCCCGCTGCGCGTTGAGGCAGCGGTTGGTCGCGATGCGGTACAGCCAAGTGCGCACCGAGGAGCGCTCCTCGAACCCCGCCAGGCCCCGCCAGGCCGCCAAGAGGGTCTCCTGCACCATGTCCTCGGCATCGGTGAGCGAGCCGAGCAAGCGATAACAGTGCAGCTCGAGCTCGCGCCGGTACGGATCGACGAGAGCGCGAAAAGCCTGCTCGTCGCCAGCGCGCGCTTGGTCCAGCGGGGTCCGTTGCACACCGGTCATCGTGTCATGCCGAGATTTCTTCCACGCGGCGCGTTCCGTCCCGCTCGCCTGTGGTGTCAGTACGAATTGCACGGCCTCGAACCGATGCGTCCACGGAAAGGAAACACCATGTCCCACCCCACCGACAGCGCTGCCTTGCGGACCTCGCTGGCCTTCTACCACGCCTGGACCGGACTCGACTTCGACAGGGCGATGACGTATCTCGCCGACGACATCGTCTGCGATGCGCCCTCGGGGCGGTTGGCGGGGGTTGCGGCATTCCGCGGCTTCCTCGAACCGTTCCGCAGGGATCTCCTGATCGACGCGACATTGCTGGCGTCGTTCGGCGACGACCGCACCGCGCTGCTGATGTATGACACCGCAACCGTTCCGGTCCCGAGCGCGCCTGCCGCCGAATGCCACACCGTCGTCGATGGCCGGATCACGCATATCCGGATCATCTTCGATCGCGCGCCATTCGATGCCGCGCGAGCCGCCGCGCGTTAGGCCGCGTATTGGCCGCCCGTGCTAAAATCTGACCATGCGGCCAGAAAATGAGTCGGGCGGCCAACGGAGGTCGTTCATCGAGGAGGCGCGGCGGCGGCAGATCATCGCCGCGGCGGTGGAGGTGATTTCCGAGGTCGGGTACGGCAACGCGTCGCTGGCGCGAATCGCCGAGCACGCCGGAATTTCCAAGGGCGTCATCTCCTATCACTTCGCGGGGAAAGACGATCTGATGACGCAGCTGGTGATCCAGCTGTACGTCTCGGCGGCGGAGTACATCGCGCCGCGGGTGGGCGCGGCCGTCGGCGCGCGTGCCCAGCTGCTGGCCTACCTCGAATCGAATCTCGGCTTCATCGCCGCGAACACCACGTACGTGGCCGCGCTCGTCGAGGTCGTGACGAATCTGCGTGACGCCGACGGCCATCCGAGGTTCGCGTCCGCCGACGGGGAACGCGACATCATCGTCCCGCTTGTCGACATCCTCACCGAGGGACAGCGCGGCGGCGAGTTCGGGCAGTTCGATCCGCTGTTGATGGCCAAGTCGATTCGCGACGCCATCGATGGCGCTGCCGGACGCGCGGTGCGGGAACCGGACTTCCCGATAGACGCGTATTCCGCGCATCTGTGCACGTTGTTCGACATGGCGACGCGGAAGGCGGCCGATGATGACTGAGGTACTGGATACCGAACGCAGCCGGACGGATTCCGGGAAGCCCCTGCCGCCCTTCGCGCTCGGCGGTGTCGGCGCGGTGGCCGCGCTTGCCGCGCTGGCGCTGCTGGTCTCGATCGGGCGGTACGGATTCTTCGGCGACGAACTGTATTTCGTCGCCGCGGGACGCAGGCTGGTGGTCAGCTACGCCGACCAGGGGCCCCTGGTGCCCGCGATCGCCCGGATGATGGATCTGCTCGCCCCGGGTTCCCTGGTGGCACTGCGAATCCCGGCCGTGCTGGTCACCGTGGCCGCGGTGGTGGTGACGGCGCAGATCGCCCGGGAGTTCGGCGGCACCCGCGCCGCGCAGGTGCTGGCCGCCGCGGCGTACGCCACGTCGCCGTTTCTGCTGGTGCAGGGCGACCAGCTGGCCACCAACACGATCGACACCGCGTTGTGGGTGGTGGTCAGCTGGCTGGTGATCCGCTGGGTCCGCACCCGCCGCGACGGCTTGCTGCTGGCGGCGGCGCTGGTCACCGCGGTGGATATGCAGGTCAAGTGGCTGATTCCGTTCTTCTGGATCGCGATCGCGATCGGTGTGGCGTGCTACGGACCTCGTGAGTTGCTGCGCCGCCCATCCCTGTGGTGGGGCGCGGGGATCGTCGCGTTTGCCACGGCGCCCAGCCTGATCTGGCAGGCAGCGCACGGATGGCCGCAGCTGCGTCTCGGGGGAGTGGTCGCCGCGGAGCAGGCCACGATCGGCGGCCGTTACGTCTGGCTGCCGCTGGCGCTGGCGTCGGCGGGATTGCTCGGCGGCCTGTTGCTGATCTACGCGGTGTGGACGCTGTTTCGAGCCGAATCCTGGCGGCCCTACCGGTTTCTCGGGCTGCTGCCGCTGGTGTTGATCGCGATCTTCGTCGCGACCGACGGACGCCCGTACTACGCCGCGGGCTGCTACGGCGCGCTGATCGCCGTGGGCGCGGTGCGCTGGACGCAGAACCGGGGGCGTACGCGCGGGATCGCCACCGCCGCCGCCGTCGCGTTGTCCACCGCGCTGGTCGTGTTCTCGCTGCCCTTGCGCCCGGAATCGAAGATCGAGTCCGTGGACACCCAGACCCAGGCGGGTTTGGAGATCGCGGTCTACGGGCGTTTCGGCTGGTCGGAACTCGCGGCGGAGACTGCGGCCGCCTACCGCGCACTGCCGGAACCGGAGCGGGCGTCGGCCGTGGTGGTCGCCGATTCGTATTGGCAAGCGAGTGCGCTGGATGTCTACCGGACGGCCTACGGCCTGCCCGCCGTCTACAGCCCCAACCGCGGTTTCGGCTACTTCGGCACGCCGCCGGACGACGCGACCACGGTCCTGTGGGTGGGCGGCGCCGAGGAGGATGTCCGAGCGCACTGTGCCGAGGTGAGCTCGATCGGACGCGTCGACGCCCGGCTCGGCTTCCCGGGCGTCACGCGCGGTGTCACCCTCTGGCGGTGCGCGCGACCGCGCACGCCGTGGTCGCAGGCATGGCCGGACATGCTGCGGCTGAACTGACCCGCCGCGTCACCACCAGCCGAGGATCGGCGACAACTGCCTGCCCAGCTCCGGGGCGAGCGATCGCGAGTAGCTGGCCGTGAGGTGGTGCTCGTCGTGATAGATCAAGATGTTGCCTTCGGCGACCGCGCACACCTCGCGTTCGCAGACCGCGTCGGAAAGGTCCAGCGGGAATACGTTGGGGAACGAGGCGGCGAACTGCAGGGCCGGATTGACCTCGTCCAGTGCGGCCGTGCGCGGCATGCCGCAGCTGATCCGGTCGCCCTGCTGCGCGAGGCAATCGATCGCCCGATACCGCACGCCGTCGCGGCGCAGCCACGGAGTGTCGCGAATGGCCAGCACGTTGAGCCCGCGCTCGGCCAATTGCGACCACACGTCCAGATAATCCGCCGGGGTTTCGTCGCCGACACCGTCGCGTGGGCGGGTCGCTGTGGTGAACACCCACTCCGGCCGGTCCACCGCTAAGCGGTCGATCACCTCGACGGACCAGTCGCGGCAGTCCGGGATGGCCTCGCCCTTGTACCTCGGTTCCGCCGCCACGGTCAGCGGGCAGCCCATCTTCAGGTAGACCTCGACGCGGAAGCCGTGCTTGCGGGCCAGCACGTCCAGGGCGGGCACCCAGTGTTCGGCGTGTGAACTGCCCACCACCGCCACCGTGCGGTGCGCGTCTGCGTCGCCATAGGTGCAGGTGATGACGTCGCGGGTGTCCCAGTCGGCGATGCAGCCGTCGCGCGCCGGATAGGCGAGGTCCGCGGGGGCTTCGTATACGGTCGGACGCATCCGCACCTGCGGCGTGCTCGCCCCATTGACCAGCGCTTCGGCTCCCGGATAGTGCGCCGGATCCAGCAGGGCCACCGCCTCCGGCGGATTCATCCGGGTCACCACGTGTTCGCCCACCGATATCGTGAGCACGGCGAGGCCGAGCGCGACGACCATCCGGCCGGTTCGGCCGGTGCGAGCGGGTGCCCGGTCGGCCGATCGTATCCGCAGCGGCTCTTCGACGAACCTGTTCGTCAGGTAGGCCAGCACCAGCGACGCCGCGATGACGCCGAGTCCGCCGACGAGACCAACGGTGGCGGTTCCGGTCCGCGCGAGAACGAAGACCAGGATCGGCCAGTGCCACAGGTACAGCGCGTAGGCCAGCGCGCCCAGCCGCACGGCGCCCGCCGCGCCGAGCAGACGGTTGGGCAGGGGGCGCGAACCGGCGGGCAGATTGTTGCCCGCCACGATCAACGCCAGCGCGGCGCCCACCGGAACCAGCGCCGCCGGACCGGGAAAACGGTCGGCGCCGTCGATCAGCCAGCCGCAGGTCAGCACCGCGATCACGCCGAGCACGGCCGCGGCGACGCGCACCGGCCGCGGGGGCGACAGCCAGCGCGCCACGACCGCCGCCAGAGCACCGGCCAGCAGCTCCCAGGCGCGCGCGAAGCTGTCGTAGTAGTTCCAGCCCTGGTACACGGCAGTGCCGTGCGCCGCGTAGACGAAGGAGGCCACCGTGACCGCCGCGAGGACGAGCGCCAGAACCGGCCGCAGCGCGGCGGACCCCACGAGCCGCCTGCACAGCCGCGCCGTGAGCGCCACACCGAGCAAAGCGGCCAGGTAGAACTGCGCCTGCACCGCCATCGACCACAGATGTTGCAGCGGGCTCACGGACGGATCAGCGGCCAGGTAGTCCGACCAGGACAGCGCCAGATACCAGTTCTGGCAGTACAGCAGCGACGCCAGCGTCTGCGCGGCGATCTCGCCCCACTGGGTGAACGGACGCAGCGCAACGGTCGCGGCGACGACCGCGGCGAGCACGGTCACCAGGGCCGGTAGCAATCTACGAGCAAGCCTGCGCGTGGTGCGCAGCACCGGGACCGTGCCCGTGGATTCCGCGCCGCGCAGCAGCGAGCCGGTGAAGAAGAACCCGGACAGGACCAGGAAGACGTCCACCCCGCCCGAGACCCGTCCGAACCAGATGTGGAACGCGACCACCAGCGCGATCGCCACCCCGCGCAGCCCGTCCAGATCGTGCCGGTAGCCATCGTCGTTCGCGCCCGGCGGCGGTGCCGCCGCGACGACGACCGCACCCGGTCGTCGCAACCGGCTCACCACACGGGCGACCGTCACAGGACTCGCGCGCCGCGGCCGGATCGGCAGCCGGAAGTGACGGCTAGGCGACGAGCTGATGTACGAGACACGCCATTTCTCTTACCACGCGTGGTAAACCACGAGCCCTCAAGCGGGTTGGAGTGTCGGGCGGAAGGTGGATTGATACGGACAATTCGGTCACCTGCCGACTCGGCGGATGCCCGGGTCGATAGGGTGGAGTGGTGAACGTTGAGGTGACACCCCTGCCGGGTATCGGTGTGCGCAAGGAGTTTCCGCTGGCCAACACGCGGCGCCGGATAGGGGTGATCGATCATCGTGACGGCACGATGGACCTGATCGTGAGCAAGGACGACAACGCCGACGAAACCGTGCAGATCCCGCTGACCGCGAAGGAGGCCGCCGTGCTGGCCAATCTGCTCGGTGCGCCGCAGCTGGTCGAGCAGCTGCGCGAAGAGCACCGCCAGTTCACCGGCCTGACCACACGCCAGATGTCCATTCCGGATCGCTCCCGCTACGACGGGCGCAGGCTGGGCGAGACCCAGATGCGCACCCGGACAAAAGCATCCATCGTCGCGGTGGTGCGCGGCGGGCAGCCGATCCCGTCGCCGGGTCCGGACTTCACCTTCACCGCCGGTGACGTGCTCGTCGTCGTCGGCACCGTGGAGGGCCTGGAGGCCGCCGCCGCCGTCCTGTCCGACGGCTGAGCGGCGATGGTGGCCCACGAGACCGCACTCGCGCTGATCCAGCTGGGCGCAGTGTTCTTCGGCCTCGGCCTGCTCGGCCGGATCGCCGCGCGCATCGGCATGTCCCCGATCCCGCTGTACCTGATCGGCGGGCTGGTGTTCGGCACCGGCGGCTTGGTCGAGCTGCGGCAGGTCGACGACTTCATCCACCTCGCCAGCGAAATCGGCGTCGTCCTGTTGCTTCTGCTGCTCGGCTTGGAATACACCGCGGCGGAACTGGTCACGGGCATGCGCCGATCCTGGGCCGCGGGCGTCATGGACATCGTGCTCAACGCCACCCCGGGCGTACTGGTCGCCCTCGCGCTCGGATGGGGTTTCACCGGCGCGATCGCGATGGCGGGCGTCACGTATATCTCCTCCTCGGGCATCGTCGCGAAAGTACTCGACGATCTGGGCAGGCTCGGCAACCGTGAGACACCCGTGGTGCTGTCCATCCTGGTGTTCGAGGACCTGGTGATGGCCGGGTACCTGCCGGTGCTCACGGCTGTGCTGGCCGGTGTCGGTTTCCTCGCCGGGTTGAAGACGTTGAGCATCGCCCTGATCGCCGTCACGGTGGTGTTGATCGTCGCGCTGCGCTACGGCCGCTACGTCTCCGCGATCGTCGACAGCGAGGTTCGTGAGATCTTCCTGTTGAAGCTGCTGGGCTCCGCGCTGCTGGTGGCCGGAGCGGCGTCCGCGGTGCAGGTGTCCGCGGCGGTCGGCGCGTTCCTGCTCGGCATCGCTATCTCGGACTCGACCGCGCACAACGCCACCAAGGTTCTGGAACCGCTGCGTGATCTATTCGCGGCGCTGTTCTTCGTGCTGTTCGGCTTGAGCACCGATCCGGCGACCATCCCGCCGGTGCTGGGCTGGGCCTGCCTACTGGCGTTGGTCACGGCGGCGAGCAAAGTCGCCACCGGATGGTGGGCGGCCAAGCGCGCCGGTGCGGGCCGCTACGGTCGGGCGCGCGCGGGCACCGCTCTGGTCGCCCATGGCGAGTTCTCGATCGTCATCGCAGGTCTCGCCGTCTCCTCGGGCGCCGTTCCCGGCGAGTTCGCCGCCTTGGCCACCACCTACGTGCTGCTGATGGCGGTCCTCGGCCCGATCGCCAGCCGAATCGTCGAGCCGGTTCTCACGCTGGTGCTCCGGCGCCGCAAAGTGTCTGCCGAGCGAAACCTTCCGCAGGAGACTCGTCCGGTTCCGATGTCCGATTCGTTCAAGACCTCCGGCCGACAAGAGAGTTGACTCGACTCGGCAGATAGTCGGTCGAGAGTTCGGAGGTGCCGCCGTGCAGGCGCGACTCGATGTGATCACCCTCGGTGTGCGCGACGTGGAGCGCGCCTTGCGGTTCTATCGGGAGCTCGGCTTGTCGTCGCCGGGAATCGTCGGGACCGAATTCGTCGGCGATGATCAGAATCCCGGCGGTTCGGTCGCCATGTTCACGCTGGACAACGGGCTCATCCTCGCCCTGTACGGGCGCGAGGACCTGGCCAAGGACGCGGGCGTCCCGCTCGATCGGGTCAACGGTTCGCCGATCAGCCTCGGGTGGTTCGTCGGCAGCCGCGCGGAGGTGGACCAGGCTCTGGAGCTCGCGCGCACGGCGGGCGGGAGCATCGTGCATTCGGCGCGGCAGCGGCCGTGGGGCATCTACGCGGGCTATTTCGCAGACCCGGACGGCCATCTCTGGGAGGTCGTGTACTTCGAGGAGCGCGAGGGCTGATCCCCACCGGACACGCGGTGGCGGCACCGCGCCGCCACCGCGCGGTCACTCAGTTGCGTACGGTCACAACGGAATCGAGCACGACGTCGACGGCGGGTGCGCCGTCGCCCGAACGGTCCTTGACGCCCGCGGCGGCGATGGACGTGAGCACGTCCATGCCCGCGGTGACCCGACCGAACGGGGTGTAGTCGGGCGGCAGCTGGCTGTCGCGGTAGACCAGGAAGAACTGGCTGCCGTTGGTGCCAGGGCCCGCGTTCGCCATCGCCACAGTGCCCGCCGGGTACGTGGCGCCCGCCAAGTTCTCGTCGGGGAAGCGATAGCCGGGGCCGCCCGTACCGGTCGCCGTCGGGTCACCGCACTGCAGGACGTAGATGCCTTCGGTGGTGATCCGGTGACATTTCGTGTGGTCGAAGTACTGCTCACCGGCAAGGAACACGAACGAATTGACCGTGCGCGGCGCGCGCGCCGCGTCCAGCGCGATGGTCATGGTGCCGCAGGTGGTGGCCAGCGTCGCCGTGTACCCGGCGTTGGGGTCGATGGTGAGACCTGGCTCGGCGGGCCACTGCTTGCCGTTCGGCTGACCAGCGACCGGAGCGGCGCAGGTCGCCGGCGCCTGCTCCCGTGCCGGTCCCGGATTCGCCGAGACGCCGCCAGCGGTGAACACCGCCACCGTCGCGCCAACGGCCACGATGCCGATAACCCGCAGCGAGCGCCAGGGTAAGCGACGGCGCCCCGCGCGCCGACCGTTGACGAGTTGTCGCGCCTGCACTTTGCTCACCGCTGGGAATCTCCTTCATTCGGGTTGCGCACCGGACGATGCAGCGCGAATCATTCCATTTCACCTCGCGCGGCGTGGGCGTACGGCCCGATTACCCACCGTGCGGCACAGGCACACATCGGTCGGCGCACCCGGCTCGGACCCTGCGGATGCGGCCTCTCGACTTCTGGATGGGCTGTGCACTATCCGGGCACCGGCCCGCTGCTCCATACGCGGCGCCGGGTGATCGCCGAACCGATTGCCGTGGTCACGCGGCGGCGAATGCGCTCAGGCTGCGGCGGTCGAACGCGGGCAACCGTTTACAGATCGTGCCGCCGCTGACCACGACGGGCGGACGAACAGCACGATGGCCTGGCGGTCGTCGAGGAGGCGGTAGTGCTCAGCGCGGCGTCAGCTCGACCACGACGCCGCCCCGCTGCCAGGTCTGATAAATGTCGGCCTTCGAGGGGGAGCCGTCGGCGGCGAAGCCGATGCCGTTGAACTTCGCGTTCTGCGGATTGTCCCGCGCGACGATCTCATACAGCCGCAGCACGTCGGCCTCGGTGGTGTGCACCACCGGATCGAAGGTGCGGGGCTTGCCGCCGAACGATGCCCGCACGGGGTCGCCCGCGCGCAGATTCTTCACCCAGGGCCGCAGGGCGGTTCCGATCAGCAGAGTCTCGCCGTGCTTGGTGTAGGCCAACGGCACGTCGTAGACCGCGCCCGACTTGCGCCCGACGACGTGCAAGATCATCAGCCGTTTACCGACGACGCGCGAGATGCCCGGCACGCGTAACAGTGTCCGCACGATCCGATTGACCACGTTCTGGTACGACCGGATGGGTTCGGGACCGGACGTGGTCGGTGTGCCGTAAGGGTTTTCGGACGACGATGAATCGGAAACAGATGCCTCGCTCATCCTCCCAGTATCGGATCTTCCAGCGCGATGCGCAGTCTCGCCCGAGACCGGCGGCACAGTGGCGGCGGCGCACCACTGTCTCGTCCGCACGGGGATGGTCCCGGTTCCTGGACCGCGGAGTGCTCGGCGTGCGGCCCGCGCCCCTCGGTACCCTGCGTGTATGACTTCCGGGCAGACCGAGATCTGGCACAACCCGCGGTGCACCAAGAGCCGCAACGCCACGGCGTTCCTGGACGAGGCCGGTGTCGACTACACCGTGCGGAAGTATCTGGACCAGCCGCCGACAGCCGACGAACTCGGCGACGTGTTGCGACGGCTGGGCGCCGAACCATGGGACATCACCCGCACCGGGGAACAGATCGCCAAGGACCTGGGCATGGCGAGCTGGGGGCGCACCGCCACCGACCGGGACCGGTGGATCGAGGCGCTCGTCGAACATCCGATCCTGATCCAGCGCCCGATCGTGTTCACCGCCGACGGCGCCGCTGTGGTCGCGCGCGACGAGGCCGCGCTGCGCGACCTGCTCTGAGGATCACCGGCCCGTATTCGCGAGCCGATTCGGCCGAGATGGCGTCGCGGTGCGGCGTGGATCCGCCCACCCTTACGATCCGGAATCGGGGGTAGGGTCGGCGGGCATGAAGGTACAACTGCGCCACAGCCCTGCCTCGACCGTCGCGCGGTGCTTTCTCGCCGGGGGCGAGCCGATGCGCGTCGAGAGCGGCGCGATGGTCGCCCATTCGGCGGGAGTCACGTTGCAGGCCAAGGCCGAAGGCGGCATCCTGGCCGGGTTGAAGCGGTCGGTGCTGGCCGGCGAATCGTTCTTCGTCTCCACGTTCACCGCGCCGCCGCAGGGCGGCTGGGTAGACGTGGCGCCCGCGCTGCCCGGCGACATGCTGAACCTGCAGATCACCCAGGACCGGCCGTTCTTCATCAGCCGCGGAGGCTGGATCGCCAATTCCTCCGGTGTGCAGGTGGAGGGCAAATGGGGTGGTTTCGCGAACCTCTTCGGCGGCGAGGGCGGCTTCGGTCTGCGGGCGCACGGTGAGGGAGAGGTGGTCGTCGGGGTGTTCGGCGCGATCGATGTCATCGATCTACAGCCGGGCGAGCCGATCACGATCGACACCGGTCATGTGGTCGCCTACGACTTGGCGATGAATTTCACCATCCGACGGGCGGTTTCGGGTCGTTCGATCCAGTCGCTGAAGTCCGGCGAGGGATTCGTGTTCGACTTCACCGGTCCCGGCCGGGTGCTGCTGCAGACCCGCAACCCCGGCGCGTTCGCCGCGTGGGCGGGCTCGGTCGCCTCGTCCAGTTGATCACGGTGTAGACCCCGCCGCGTCCTCCGGCTGGCCTGCGGAGAGCAGGTCCGGGATCAGCAGGCGGGTGTCGGGGACGAACGGCCAATCCGGGTCGGCCAGACGCGCACGCAACTGGGCGTCGGTCCACCACCATCCCTCGGCGATCTCGTCGGGTTGGTGCCGGACAGGTCCGTCGTAGCGCAGTTCGTACGCGAACAGATGGCAGCGCATCGGCCGGTCGTCCCACTCGCCGTCCCAAGTAACGGTTGCCACCGGGGCGAGTTCCGCGGGATCGGGCGTGACGCCCAATTCCTCGGCCAGTTCGCGCAGGGCGGTGTCGCGCGGTGATTCGCCCGGCGCGACCACCCCGCCCGCCAGGCAGTCGTGCATACCGGCGAACACCAGTTTGGCGTCGGTGCGACGGTGCACGTAGACCCGCGCGCCGTCGCGTGAACGCAGCAGCACGCCGGCACTGGCATGCCACAATCCGTCGCGGTAGACGGTAGCGCGCTCGGCGGCGCCGATCGGGTTGCCCGCCGGGTCGTAGACCGCGATCGGTTCGCTGCGGGGGTCCCCGGCGTACGGCGCGTCACGATGCGGGGGAGCGGACATTGATCGAGAGTAACGTGAACACCGCACGCCACCCTGAGAGAGGATCGCCGCCCATGGTGCTTCCGCACGCACTGGCGAATTTCAACCGGCATGTCACCAATCCGACCACGGGCCTGGTCGCGGGCCGGGCGCCCGGTTTCGGCATCGTGCTGCACAAAGGCCGGAAGTCCGGGCGGTCCTACCGGACGCCGGTGATGGTCTTCGACCAGGACGGCGCCTACCGCATCGCGCTCACGTACGGGCGAAACGTCGACTGGGTCAAGAACATTTGCGCCGCGGGCGGATTCGCGCTGGAGACCCGCGGACGCGTCGTCGAGCTGACCGACCCGGTGGTTCGGCACGACCGGTCGGCGAGCTGGGCGCCGCTGGGTGTCCGACAGGTGCTGAAGGCGATCTCGGCCGAGTACTACGTTGAGGCCCGTGCGGCGGACTGAGTCGCAGGGGTGCTCGTGGGGTCCGAGCCGGTCGGGCGGTCGTCGCCCGGGCGGGAATGGACTCCGGCTTACGACAGTTCCGGTGGCCAGCGCTTCCGAGCGGATTCAGCACACCTGGCGGCGGATCATTCTGCTGTCGCCGACCGACCGTTGTGCTCGGCGTCGTAGTGGGTACGGCGGCCATCCGGACGGCACGGCGTCACTGTCCGGGCTCGGCGCGAATCAAGCGACCCGAGCCACCCGCGAACGCCGAGCCGTGGCCTTGTCCAACGGCTCGACGTCCGGGCGGTGGTGTCGCGTGGCGGTCAGGCGTTGTCGCGCGGGTCCAGCACCACCTGGGCACCGGGCACGGTCGCGACCTGGAGCGTCCGCAGGCGCAGCAGCGCCGGGTGCTGCTCGAGCAGCCGCGCGGTATTGGCCAGCGAGCGCAACGCCGCCGCCTCCGCACGCGCCTTCTCCAGTTCGGCGCGGCCGCGTTCCTTGGCCAGCACCGTCTCCAGCGCCGCCTTGCGCAGTTCGCCGGGCAGCATCAGATCGCGAGCGCGAACTCCGTCGACCCGGATGCCCAGGTTCGCCACGGCCGCCCCGATCTCGCCGGGATCACCGGTGAGCAAGCCGCGATCGGCGATGAGCTCCTCGAGCGTGTGCGCGGCGACCGCGCCGCGGGCGGCGTCCTGGACCGCGGCGTACAGCACCGTCTCCGCGTTCTGCGCGCCCGTGGTGAACGCGGCCGGGTCGGTGACCTGCCACTGCGCGGTGTAGCTGGCGCGCAGTGCGAGCCCGTCGCGGGTGAGCAACTCCTGCCCGGTGACGTACAGCAGCCGGGGGCGCATGTCGATCTCGATCAGCGTGCAGCGCTTCGCGTCGTACCGGTGCCGTCCCGGCTCCAGAACCCGCTCCAGCGTGCCGTCCCGGTACAGCAGCGTGCGCTGCCACTCCATCACCGTGGTGTACATGGTCTCACTCCTTCCCCCGAAAGTCGTTGTCCGCGTTGTCCTTCGGATGCCTCCGCCACGGCCGCGGAGACGCGGCGGGGGCGTGGCCGGACGGTGCCGGTCGGCCCGCAGGGCCGCGTCTGGCGCATGTGGCCATGGCGGAGGACATCGGGAGAGGAATCGAACCCCAACAGACTTGAAAGGTCTGCGCCCACCTGAAGGACGTGGCTGCGCCGACGCGGGGAACGCGATCCGGAGAATCCGGTGCGCCCCTTGCGCAACCGAGAACGACGATAGAGAACCGGATGGGCTGAACGCGAGCCATTTTCGCCTCGAGGAGATCGTCGACGAAGGCGCCGACCTGCGCGGCCAGGTCACCGTCGACAACCAGCGTTTTCGCGCACGCGGCGTTCGCGCTGTGCCGATCGCCGCTCGCATGTGGAGCGAACTCGCCCGCCGACTCGGCGTCACGCACCGGTCGAGGACATGTCACCCGCCGACTCGCCACGCGGACTCGGAACGAGGCGCGCGCAGCGACCCGGCGTGCGGGGCCGAGGCGGATTCCGGGTCAGTTGTCGATCACGTCCACACCGCGCCAGAAGGCGACGTAATCCTTGATCTGCGCGGCCTTGGGCTTCGGGTCGGGGTAGTACCACGCGGCGTCGGGGTTGGTCTCGCCGTCGACCACCACGGTGTAGTAGCTGGCGGTGCCCTTCCACGGGCAGAACGTATTGGTGTCGGAGGGCTGGAAGAACTCCGAGCGCACCGAATCCGGCGGGAAGTAGTGGTTGCCCTCGACGATGATGGTGTCGTCGCTGGTCGCGAGGACGCGGCCGTGCCAGGTTGCCGTTGCCATACGTTCGATTCTGCCCCAGTTCGACGGTGGGTGGGCCGGCGGATCTTGCCGCTCCTGGTCCGGCGGATTCGCGAGTTCTGCTCGTGCCAGGATCTGGCGAACGTGCAGCAGTTGCTCAGCGCGCGACCAGCCGGTCGGTCCGTGCGGTTACGCGGTCCGGTTCCGCTCCGAAGTCGGCCGAGCCGCCGAGCGGTGGAGTTCGACGGCCAACGCGATGAGTTCGCTCCTGTGATCCGGCGAGAGGGAAGTGACGCAGCCGGATTCGTCCGTGCGAGTATCTGGTGGACGTCATCGCTCCCGGGCCAGTGCCCGGTAGCCGACTTGCCACAGCCACTCCACCGGCCCCCGCTCGAAGCGGCGCAAGCACAGGTGTGCGCCGACGGCGATGATCAGCGCCACCAGCAGATAGACCCCGACGGTGAACGGAACCCGGTCGCCGGTCGAGACGCGGGCGGCGAGCCCGAATCCCCAGCCGTAGCACAGGACCGACGCCACCAGATTCTGCAGGATGTAGCAGCTGAGCGCGGTCCGGCCGATCTCGCTGAGGCGCCGCCCGGCGAATCCGGCCTCGGGCCGCCGGACGTACCACTCGGCTGCCGCCGCGAGAATGCCGAGGGAGACGAACGGAGCGCTGCCGTAGCGGGTGAACAGGATGAGATCGCCGCCACCCGCGATACCGGCGATCAGGTCGATCGGCGCGGCAACGCCCAAGCCGATGGCCATGAGCCGCTTGCGGATCCGCGCGCCCTCCGGTCCGAACACCCCCGCACGGAACAGCCGGGCGCCCACCAGGAACAGCGCGACCGACATCGCGAACACGAAAACTGCCTCGATTCGGAACAGGCCCGCATTCTCCAGCCGGAACAACGCGAGATCCCAGAACGACCCGTCGGCGTACGGGTTCGGGTCCAGTGTCCGATCCACTGCCGAATCCCCTCGGTCGACAATGGCGATGACGATCGCGATCGCGGTCAGCATGGCGACGTGCACACTTGCCGCCGCGACCAGCCAGCGTCGCTGCGCGCGCTCTCCGGTGGCGAGTACGAACGCGACGACCAAGCCGGTCACGGCGTAGCCCATCAGCACGTCGAACTCGGCGACGAACACGAAGTTCAGCAGGCCGTCCAGGAACAGCAGTCCCGCGCGCCACGGGTACTTGCCCGGCCAGCGCCGCCCTGCTCTGGTCGCCGAGCGTTGCTGGATGGCCAGGCCGATGCCGAACATGATGGTGAGCAGCCCGAGGAATTTGCCCTGCGTCAGTTGCTGGAGGACCCGTTCGGTCCACATCCATCCGCCGGATGACCGGCCCAGCTCTTGGAGGTAGCCGACCAGTCCCTGCGGATCGGTCAGGATCCAGATATTGGTGCCGAGCGTGCCGAGAATGGCGATGCCGCGTAGCACGTCCAAGGCGACGAGTCGGGCGGGTGCTGATGAGTTCCGCGCAGCCGCCGCGCCGCGGCGGCCCGGCGTGTCGCCGCGCGTGTCGGCGATCGATTCGGTCATGCCCAGACTATCGCGCCGACCTGCGCCGCGACGGGTCCTCCGTAAGTACCACCTGCGGTATGACATTCAACTCCGCCGGTCGCGGCGGGTACGGCGGGCCGCGTCGCCTAGGCTCGACACCATGCAGCGCATCATCGGAATCGAGGTCGAATACGGCATCTCGACCCCAACCGAGCCGTCGGCCAACCCGATCCTCACCTCCACGCAGGCGGTTCTGGCCTACGCCGCGGCCGAGGGCGTACCGCGCGCGAAGCGCACCCGCTGGGACTACGAGGTGGAGTCGCCGCTGCGTGACGCGCGGGGATTCGACCTGAGCCGGATGAACGGACCGGCTCCGGTGATCGACGCCGACGAGGTCGGTGCGGCCAACATGATCCTCACCAACGGCGCACGGCTCTACGTGGACCACGCCCACCCGGAATACTCCGCGCCGGAGGTCACCGACCCGCTGGACGCGGTGATCTGGGACAAGGCCGGCGAGCGGGTGATGGAGGCCGCGGCACGGCACGCCTCCAGCGTTCCGGGGGCGCCACGGCTACAGCTGTACAAGAACAATGTCGACGGCAAGGGCGCCTCCTACGGCACGCACGAGAACTACCTCATGAGCCGGGAGACGCCGTTCAACCAGATCATCGTCGGGCTCACGCCGTTCTTCGTGTCCCGCCAGGTGGTCTGCGGGTCCGGCCGGGTCGGCATCGGCCAGTCCGGCGATCAGGCGGGGTTCCAGCTGTCCCAGCGCTCGGACTACATCGAGGTCGAGGTCGGTCTGGAGACCACGCTCAAGCGCGGGATCATCAACACGCGCGACGAACCGCACGCCGACGCCGACAAGTACCGCCGCCTGCACGTCATCATCGGCGACGCGAACCTGGCCGAGATGTCGACCTACCTGAAGGTCGGCACCACCGCCCTGGTGCTCGACCTGATCGAGGCGGGCGAGGACCTGTCGGATCTGCAACTGGCCCGCCCGGTCACCGCGGTGCACACGATCAGCCACGACCCGACGCTGCGCGCGACCGTCGCGCTCGCCGACGGGCGCGAGCTCACCGGCCTGGCGCTGCAGCGCGTCTACCTGGACCGGGTGATCAAGTTCGTCGACCGCACCGGCAACGACGACAAGCGCGTGCAGGACATCATCGAGAACTGGGCCATGGTGCTGGACCTGCTCGAACGCGACCCGATGGAGTGCGCGAACCTGCTGGACTGGCCCGCCAAGCTGCGCCTGCTCGAGGGCATGCGCCACCGGGAGGGCCTGGGCTGGGCGGCCCCCAAGCTGCACCTGATGGACCTGCAGTACTCCGACGTGCGGCTGGACAAGGGCCTCTACAACCGCCTGGTCGCCCGTGGCTCGATGAAGCGACTGGTCACCGAACAGCAGGTGCTGGACGCCATGACCAACCCGCCCACCGACACCCGCGCGTACTTCCGCGGCGAATGCCTGCGTCGCTTCGGCGCCGATATCGCGGCCGCGAGCTGGGACTCGGTGATCTTCGACCTGGGCGGCGATTCCCTGGTGCGCATCCCCACCCTGGAACCGCGCCGCGGCACGAAGGCGCATGTCGGCAAGCTGCTCGACGGGGTGGACACCGCCGCCGACCTGGTCGAGCAACTGACCACCTGACACAGCGCGGCGACAAAATCGGCACACTGTCGGCGCTGGTAGGTAGTGTTGAGGGACGAGCACGGACAATGCTCATGATCGGGATCGTGCTCACGATGGGTCCCGTCATGATGAGGACAGAGGAGGTCGGCTGCCATGGCACAAGAGCAGACCAAGCGCGCCGGGGGCGGCGACGAGGACGAGGGCCCGGACGGTGTAGACGCCGCCGGTCAGGAGCGCCGCGAGAAGCTGGCGGAGGAAACCGACGACCTGCTCGACGAGATCGATGACGTGCTCGAGGAGAACGCCGAGGACTTCGTCCGCGCGTACGTGCAGAAAGGTGGCCAGTGACAGTCGGTGACCCCTCGCGGCTCCACCTGGGGTACGCCCTCTCCTCCTTCTCCGACTACCTCCGCATGCATGCTCCGGACCTCTTGCCAGCCATGAGGTTCGGACAGGGTGCCGCCGGAATCTCCGGCGGCACTTCCGCGAAGGACATCGCTCCGCACGGCACCACCATTGTCGCGGTCAGCTACCGCGGCGGTGTACTGATCGCCGGTGACCGGCGCGCCACCCAGGGAAACCTGTTGGCCAGCCGGGACATCGAAAAGGTGTACATCACCGACAGCTACTCCGCCGCGGGCATCGCGGGCACCGCGGGCATGGCGGTGGAGATGGTGCGGATCTTCGCGGTGGAGCTGGAGCACTACGAGAAGCTCGAGGGCGTACCGCTGACCTTCGACGGCAAGGCGAACAAGCTGTCGAAGATGGTGCGGGAGAATTTGCCGGCGGCCCTGCAGGGTCTGGCGGTGGTGCCGATGCTGGTCGGCTACGACCTCGACGCCACCGATCCGGACAAGGCGGGTCGCATCGTGTCGTTCGATGTGGTGGGTGGACGCAGCGAGGAACGTTTCGGATACGCCGCGGTCGGTTCCGGCTCGGTGTTCGCGAAGTCCGCGCTGAAGAAGTTGTACGCCAAGGGAATCGATCATGACCGCGCGTTGCGCATCGCCGTCGAGTCGCTCTTCGACGCGGCCGACGACGACACCGCGACGGGGGGCCCGGATCTGGTGCGCGGCATCTTCCCGACGGCGATCATGATCGATGAGGAGGGTGCGGTCGAGGTGGCCGAGTCGCGGCTCGCGGAGATCACCCGCGGGATCGTCGCCGACCGCGAGGCGGCCGAGGAAAGGAGCGCCTGATCATGACGTTGCCGTACTACGCGTCGGCCGAGCAGATCATGCGCGACAAGACCGAGCTGGCGCGCAAAGGCATCGCTCGGGGGCGCAGCGTCGTGGTGCTGACCTACGACAAGGGTGTGCTGTTCGTCGCGGAGAACCCGTCCGCGACGCTGCACAAGGTGAGTGAGCTCTACGACCGGGTCGGGTTCGCCGCGGTCGGTAAGTACAACGAGTTCGAGAATCTGCGCCGGGGCGGCATCCTGCAGGCCGATATCCGCGGCTATCAGTACGACCGCCGCGACGTCACCGGCCGGGCGCTGGCCAACGCCTACGCGCAGACCCTCGGCACGATATTCACCGACCAGCTCAAGCCGTACGAGGTGGAGATCTGCGTGGCCGAGGTGGGCTATCCGGAGCAGGCCGCGCAGTCGGTGCTGTACCGGATCACCTTCGACGGGTCGATCGTGGACGAGCGGGAGTTCGTGGTGATGGGCGGCACCACCGAGCCGATCGTCACCGCGCTGAAGTCGTCCTACCAGCCGGGTCTGGACCTGGCCGCGGCGGTCGGCGTCGCGGTGCGCGCGCTGCAGGCGGGCGTGCCGGAGGGCGCGGAGAAGGAGAAGCGGGTGCTCGGGGTGAGCTCGCTCGAGGTCGCCACCCTGGAGCAGGCGCGTCCACGCCGCGCGTTCCGCCGGGTCACCAACGCCGCGCTGGAGCGTTTGCTGAGCCCGAAGGCCGATGCATCCGCGTCGAAGGACGGCAAACCCGCGTCGAAGGACGAGGAAGCCTCGGGGGAGGACACTCCCTCCGCGGAGTGAGCCACCGGCCGAGGAAAGGCGCGACGGCCCGCGAACGACGCTCGTTCGCGGGCCGTGTCGTCATGCCCGTATGTGGCGCCGAGGTGTCCATCCTCCGGCGCAACCCCCATTTCGGGCGCGCAAATTCCGACAAAGCGGGCCAAATCGTTGTGAAGACGTATGCATACGGGTTGTTCGGTGCCCCACGCAACACCCTGACATGGCTGTAATGTCGATGGTGTGCAGCGACGAATTATGGGGATCGAGACCGAGTTCGGTGTGACATGCACCTTCCACGGTCACCGTCGACTGTCCCCCGACGAGGTGGCCCGGTATCTGTTCCGCCGGGTGGTGTCCTGGGGCCGTAGCTCGAACGTGTTCCTCCGCAACGGTGCCCGGCTCTACCTCGATGTCGGGTCGCACCCGGAGTACGCGACCGCGGAGTGCGACAACCTGGCGCAACTGGTGACCCACGACCGTGCGGGCGAGCGGGTCCTGGAGGAATTGCTGATCGACGCCGAGCAGCGTCTGGCCGAAGAAGGCATCGGCGGCGACATCTATCTGTTCAAGAACAACACCGACTCCGCGGGCAACTCCTACGGCTGCCACGAGAACTTCCTCGTGGTCCGTGCGGGCGAGTTCTCCCGGATCTCGGATGTGCTGCTGCCGTTCCTGGTGACCCGCCAGCTGATCTGCGGCGCGGGCAAGGTACTGCAGACGCCGAAGGCCGCCACCTTCTGCCTGTCGCAGCGCGCCGAGCACATTTGGGAGGGCGTCTCCTCGGCGACCACCCGCTCGCGGCCGATCATCAACACCCGCGACGAGCCGCACGCCGACGCGGAGAAGTACCGCCGCCTGCACGTGATCGTCGGCGACTCCAACATGTCCGAGACCACCACCATGCTCAAGGTCGGCACGGCCGCCCTGGTGCTGGAGATGATCGAGGCGGGCGTGTCGTTCCGCGACTTCGCCCTGGACAACCCGATCCGCGCGATCCGCGAGGTCAGCCATGATCTGACCGGCCGCCGACCGGTGCGCTTGGCCGGCGGCAGGCAGGCCAGCGCGCTGGACATTCAGCGGGAGTACTACGCCCGCGCGGTGGAGCACCTGCGTAACCGGGACCGCGATCCGCAGATCGACCAGGTGGTCGACCTGTGGGGACGGACCCTGGACGCGGTCGAGGCGCAGGATTTCGCGAAGGTCGACACCGAGATCGACTGGGTGATCAAGCGGAAACTGTTCCAGCGGTATCAGGACCGGTACGGCATGGAACTGTCCGATCCCAAGATCGCTCAGCTGGACCTGGCCTACCACGACATCAAGCGCGGACGCGGTGTGTTCGACCTGCTGCAGCGTAAGGGTCTGGCCAAGCGCGTCACCGAGGACGAGGCCGTGGACGCCGCGGTCGACACCCCGCCGCAGACCACCAGGGCCAAGCTGCGTGGCGATTTCATCACCGCCGCCCAGGAGGCGGGACGCGACTTCACCGTCGACTGGGTGCACCTGAAACTGAACGACCAGGCGCAGCGCACCGTGCTCTGCAAGGACCCGTTCCGGTCGGTCGACGAGCGCGTGGATCGCCTCATCGCGTCCATGTAGGAGTGGCGCTTTTCTCGGCGGCGCTGCTGCGCAAGGACGCGGTGGGGACGGCGATCGTGGAGCTGCTCGAATCGTCGATCAGTCATGCGCCGCACCTGATCGACGCCGAGGTCGGCAGCGTGTTGCGGCGTCACGAGCGGCAAGGACGGATCAGCGATGCCGCGGCAGCGACGGGGTTACGCCTGCTGGCCACGGTGGTGGATCATCGGTACGTCCATCACGGCTGGCTCGCCTCCGAAGCGTGGCTTCTGCGCCATACCATCACGCTCTACGACGGTCTGTACGTCGCGCTCGCCACGCGACTCGTCATCCCGTTACTGACCTCGGACGCCGAGCTGAGCAAGGCTCCCGGTCTGACGTGCCGCGTCGAGCTCATAGCCTGACAACACTCCGAGTGGAATCATGCTCCGGGGCGCTTACCGTGCCACGGGCCGATTACTCTGTCTCGCGTGGCGATATCCAAGGTCGAGCGGCTGATGAATCTGGTCATCGCGCTGCTGTCGACCCGGCAGTTCCTGACCGCTGAGCGGATCCGGGACAGTGTCGCCGGATACGAGGACTCCGCCAGCGACGAGGCGTTCAGCCGGATGTTCGAGCGGGACAAGAACGAGCTGCGCGATCTGGGTATCCCGCTGGAAGTGGGACCGGTGAGCCGGTACTCGACGATCGAGGGCTACCGGATCAACCGGGACGCCTACGAACTGCCCGATATCGACCTCACCGACGAGGAGGCCGCCGCCGTCGCGGTGGCCGTGCAGATGTGGGAGTCGCCCGAGCTCGCCGCCGCCGCGGAGGGCGCGCTGCTCAAGCTGCGCGCGGCGGGCATCCATGTGGAGACCGACGCCGCCGTGGCTTCGGTGCCCGCGGTACCGGCCCGCACCCGCGGATCGGAACCGGTGCTGGGCAAGCTGCTGGCCGCGATCGACGCGGGGCAGGCGGTGCGCTTCGAGCACCGCGGCGCGATCAACGCCCCGTACCTGATGCGCGATGTCGAGCCGTGGGGTGTGGTCACCCACCACGGCCGGTGGTACCTGGTCGGGCACGACCGGGCCCGCGACGCGGTGCGCAGCTTCCGGTTGTCCCGGATCGGCGACGAGGTGACCCCGCACGGGCCCCGCAACGCGGTCCGCAAGCCGGAGGGTGTCGACCTGCGCGCGATCGTCGACCAGGTCACCAGCACGGCGCCGGTCAGCGGGACGGCCACGGTCTGGGTGGCCGAGGGACGGGGACGCGAGATCCGCAGGCTCGGCGAGGTGACCGGGGAGCGCACCATCGGCGGCCGCCCGGGTTCCGTGGTGGAGTTGCCGGTGCGTTCCCGCGACTGGCTGGCCCGGCTCATCACCGGTCTCGGCCCGGACGCGGTGGTGCTCGCTCCCGAGGCCCTCCGGACCGATGTCATCGCCCGGCTGCGCTCGGTGTTCGACCACACGGAGGTGCGGGCATGAGTTCCCGGCTCTCGGTGCGGCTGTCGCGGCTGCTCAACATGATCCCGTACTTCATCGCCCATCCCGGCATCAGCGCCGCCGAGGCCGCCGCCGACCTCGGTGTCACCACAAAACAGTTGATGAGCGACCTCAACCAGCTGTGGATGTGCGGGCTGCCCGGGTACGGCCCCGGCGACCTGATCGACCTGTCCTTCTCCGAGGAGAGCATCGAGGTCACCTTCTCCGCCGGTATCGACCGGCCGTTGCGGCTGACCTCCACCGAGGCGACCGCACTGCTGGTCGCGCTGCGCTCGATCGTGGACATGCCCGGCATGGTCGACCCGACAGCGGCGCACGCGGCCATCGCCAAGATCGAATCCGCCATCGCGGGCCGGTCGGCGCCCGCCGAGGACGAACAGTCACGCATGCCGCCGCGGGAAGCGCCCGCCGTGGCCGCCGTGCGCTCGGCGCTGGCGGTCAGTCGCGCGGTGCGCCTGGTGTACTACTCCGCCAGCCGCGATGTCGTGTCCGAACGCATCGTCGACCCGATCCGCATCGTCCTCGTGGACGACAACAGCTATCTGCAAGCCTGGTGCAGGCAGGCCGAAGGCGTGCGGCTGTTCCGCTTCGACCGGATCGAGGCCGCGACCGAACTGGACGAGCCCGCCCGGCCGCCGAAACACGCCACCGACGCGACGGCGGGCCTGGACCTGTTCCAGGACGATCCGGCCGTTCCCCTGGCGCGGTTGCGCATCCACGCCGACTACGCTTGGGTACTCGATCAATACCCGATGCACCGGCTCGCGGTGCACCCGGACGGCAGCCTGGAGGCGACCATGCGGTTCGCCACCCTGGACTGGATGGCACGGCTGCTGCTCGGTTTCGGCGCAGGCGTCACCGTTCTCGGTCCGCCGGAACTGGTCGCCGCCGTGCGCGAGCGGTCGAACGCCGCCCTGGCGGCTTACGAGGAAGCCGGATACCTGGAGGCCCGATGAGGGTTCGAGTGCCGGTCTCCCACCGGGCAGGAGAGGCGGGAACGGCGTGAGAAGTCGCGTGCTGGTGATCGGCGCGGGCAGCATCGGCACCTTCGTCGGCGGCAAGCTGGGCGTGGCCGGTGCGGACCTCACCCTGGTCGGCCGCAGGCGGATGCTCGACGAGATCACCGCGTCCGGGTTGCGGCTCACCGACCTCGACGGCGGCGACGACGCGCTCGCGGCGGACCGGTTCCGGGTCGCCACCGAGCCGGATGACGCCGGATCGGCCGATCTGGTGCTCGTCACGGTGAAATCGGCGGCAACAGCGGAGGCGGTGCGCGAACTCAGCGGGAAGATCCGGCCGGGCACCGTGGTGCTCAGCCTGCAGAACGGGATCGGCAACGACTCGGTGATCCGGGAGATCCTGCCGCAGTGCGTCGTGCTCGCGGGCATGGTGATGTTCAACGTCGTGCACCATCCCGGCGGACGCTTCCACCGCGGCACCGAAGGCGGCCTCGCGGTGCAGGACGACCCGGCGCTCGCGCCGTTTCTGGACGTGTTCGAGCGCGCGGGACTCGGCTTGCGCCGGTATCCGGATCTGCGCGCGGTGCAGTGGGCGAAGCTGCTGCTCAATCTGAACAACCCGATCAACGCGCTGTCCGGGCGTCCGCTGCGCGAGGAACTCGCCGACCGCGACTATCGCCGCTGCCTCGCGCTGACCCAGCGCGAAGCGCTCGCGGCGATGAAACGGGCGCGCATTCGCCCGGCGCGGTTGACCCCGCTGCCACCCCGTGTGATGGCCGCGCTGCTGACCGTCCCCAACGCCCTGTTCCAGCGGGTGGCCGGGCAGGTCCTGGCCATCGATCCGGTGGCGCGCTCATCCATGGCGGACGATCTGGAGCTGGGACGCAAGACCGAGATCTCCTGGCTGTGCGGCGAAATCGTCGGGCTGGGCGCGATGGTCGGGATGCCGACGCCGGTGAATCAGCGGCTGATCGAATTGATCGTCGCCGCCGAACAGGGCGACCGGCGCACCTGGACCGGTCCCGAACTGCTCGGCCAGTTGCGCGACGCCGCGGCGGGCGGGTCGGCCGAACGCCGGGCGAACTAGCGGTGACGGCGGCGTTCGCGCACGTCACGGTCCGGTAGCATCGAGACATCACAGTCTTGGGAGGTAGATCATGGGCAGTCTGAGCATCTGGCACTGGCTGATCATTGCGGTCGTTTTCGTGATGTTCTTCGGCGCGAAGCGGATGCCCGACGCGGCCCGCAGCCTGGGCCGCTCGCTGCGCATCTTCAAGAGCGAGGTCAGCCAGATGCAGAACGAGAGCAACGCGCCGAACACGGGTGCCTCCGCTCAGCAGCCCGCACCGCAGCTGCCCGCCGGGCAGCAGGCGACGCCGTCGGCGACCGAGCCCCGCACCGAGCCGAAGTCGGTCTGAGCGGGTCCGCTCGTGCCGGAGTGAGGAAGAACTCACTCCGGTCGTAGTGCTGTTGCCGAGCCGAGCGAGGCACACCAACCCAGGGGCGATCACCAACCATGCGAATCCCGTTCGATCCGCGCCGCAGCAAGCGCAGGACCAATCCCGACGGCACCATGTCGTTGGTCGAGCATCTGCAGGAGTTGCGCTACCGCCTGCTGGTCTCGATCGCCGCGGTGATCGCCACCACCGTGCTCGGTTTCCTCTGGTACGGGCATTCGTTCTTGGGCATCGAGAGCCTGGGCGAGATACTGCGCGGGCCGTACTGCTCGCTGCCCGCCTCGGCGCGCGCGGCGCTGAGCCCCGACGGGGAATGCCGCCTGCTGGCCACCGCGCCGTTCGAACAGTTCACCTTGCGCCTGAAGGTCGGCATGACCGCCGGTATCGTGCTCGCGGCGCCGATCTGGCTGTATCAGCTGTGGGCGTTCATCACCCCTGGCCTGTACGCCAAGGAACGCAAGTACGCGATCGGGTTCGTGTCCTCGGGCACCGTGCTGTTCACCGCTGGTGCGGTGCTGGCCTACGTCGTCATCGCGCACGCGTTGAGCTTCCTGCTCACCATCGGCGACAACGTGCAGATCACCGCGTTGAGCGGCTCGCAGTATTTCAGCTTCATCATCCAGCTGCTGATCATCTTCGGGGTCAGCTTCGAGACCCCGCTGCTGATCATCGGCTTGAACCTCGTCGGGATCCTGACCTATCAGAAGCTCAAGGCCTGGCGGCGCGGAATCACGTTCGGGCTGTTCGTCTTCGCCGCCATCGTGACCCCGCAGGACCCGTTCTCCATGCTGGCGCTGGCCCTGGCGCTGACCGTCCTGTTCGAGGTCGCCATCCAATTCTCCCGGATCAACGACCTGCGCCGGGCGCGTAAGGAGCGCGAAGGCTGGGGCGCGCTCTCGGATGAGGAAGCCTCCGAGCTGGGCGCGCCCGAGCCGATCGACCCGGCGGAGTCGATCACGACTCCGGGGGAGAAATCCGCACGACCTGTGTCGGACTACTCCGATACGCTCTGACGAGTGACAGATCATCGGTCGCAGACGGGCGAGTTGGCCGCATTCTCCGCCGAGCTGAAGTTCCGGCTGGATCCATTTCAGCGCGACGCGTGTAAGGCGCTCGAGGGGGGCCACAGCGTC
Organism: Nocardia pneumoniae NBRC 100136; assembly: GCF_000308755.1. Lineage (GTDB taxonomy): Bacteria > Actinomycetota > Actinomycetes > Mycobacteriales > Mycobacteriaceae > Nocardia > Nocardia pneumoniae. The sequence goes on along the minus strand of NZ_BAGF01000045.1, from coordinate 7,161 downwards.
CTGGTCTGCGCCCCGACCGGCGCGGGCAAGACCGTCGTCGGAGAATTCGCCGTACATCTGGCGCTGGCCGCTGCCGGGAAGTGTTTCTACACCACGCCGATCAAAGCGCTGTCGAACCAGAAGTTCGCCGACCTCACCGAGCGGCACGGCCGCGACAACGTGGGACTGCTCACCGGCGACCAGTCGATCAACCCGGACGCGCCGGTGGTCGTGATGACCACCGAGGTGCTGCGCAACATGCTGTACGCCTCCTCGGACGCGCTGCGCGGCCTGTCCTACGTGGTGATGGACGAGGTGCACTACCTCGCCGACCGGTTCCGCGGCGCGGTGTGGGAGGAAGTCATCCTGCACTTGCCGCCGGATGTCCGGCTGGTGAGCCTGTCGGCCACGGTCAGCAACGCCGAGGAGTTCGGTGCCTGGATGGAGACCGTGCGCGGCGACACCGCGGTCGTGGTCGACGAGACGCGGCCGGTGCCGCTGTGGCAGCACGTCATGGTGGGGCGGCGGATGTTCGACCTGTTCGACACCAAGTCCACCGAACAGAAAGTCCTCGTGGACGAGGACCTGGTGCGGTTCATCCGGCATCGCGAAGCCGCCGACCGGATGAACGGCTGGGCCGCCCCGCGCAACGGCCGAGGTGGCCCACGGCGTGATTTCCGTCCGCTGCCGCGGCACGAGGTGCTGGTCAAGCTGGACGAGGAGGGCCTGCTGCCGGCCATCACGTTCATCTTCAGCCGCGCGGGCTGCGACGGCGCGCTCGCGCAGTGCCTGCGGTCGCGCCTGAACCTGGGCCGCGCGGACGAGACCGAAGAGATCGACGCGATCATCGAGAAGCACACCGGTGACCTGCCCAAGGCCGATCTCGAGATCCTCGGCTACTGGGAGTGGCGCGAAGCGCTGCATCGCGGCTTGGCCGCGCACCACGCCGGGATGCTGCCCGCGTTCCGGCACACCGTCGAGGAACTGTTCGTCAACGGCTTGGTTCGCGCCGTGTTCGCCACCGAGACACTGGCTCTGGGCATCAACATGCCCGCGCGCACCGTCGTGCTGGAGCGGCTGGTCAAGTTCAACGGCGAATCGCACGCGGAACTCACGCCGGGGGAGTACACGCAGCTGACCGGGCGGGCCGGGCGGCGCGGTATCGACGTGGAAGGCCACGCGGTGGTGTTGTGGCAGCCAGAGGTGGACACCAGCGCGGTCGCTGGCCTGGCCTCCACCCGCACCTATCCGCTGCGCAGTTCGTTCCGGCCGGGCTACAACATGTCGATCAACCTCATCGACCGGATGGGCGCCGACGAGTCGCGTGCCCTGCTGGAGCGGTCGTTCGCACAGTTCCAGGCGGACCGCTCGGTGGTCGGGCTGGTGCGCGGCATCGAGCGCAACGAGGCCGCGCTGCGCAAGCTGCGTGACCAGCTCGGCGGCGCCGAAGGCGGATTCCTGGATTACTTGGCCCTGCGCGAGCGGATCAAGCAGCGGGAACGGCAGCTGTCCCAGCAGAACCGCGCCGACCGGCGGGGCGCGGCGGTGGACGCGCTCGGCGCCTTGCGGCGCGGCGACGTGGTGGCCATTCCCTCCGGGCGCCGCGCCGGGCTGGCGGTGATCCTGGAGCCGGACGCGACGCCGGGGGATCCGCGTCCGCTGGTGCTCACCGAGGACAAGTGGGCGGGCCGGGTGTCGGTGGCCGACTTCCCGGTGCCCGCCGAAGCGCTCGGCCACATGCGTCTGCCGCGCCGGGTGGACCACCGCACCGCGCGTACCCGCCGCGACCTGGCCTCGGCGCTGCGCAGCACCGGTATCTCGGTGCCGGGCAGGCCGCGGCGCGGCAATCGTTCCGCCGCGGCCGACGACCGGGAACTGGCCACGCTGCGTCGCAGCCTGCGCGCGCATCCGGCGCACACCCGGCCCGACCGCGAGCAGCTGGCCCGGGTCGGCGAGCGCTACAACCGGTTGCTCCGGGAAACCGAGTCCATGCGCCAGAAGGTCGCCGCGACCACGAACTCGTTGGCGCGCACCTTCGATCGGATCCTCGGTCTGCTGGAGGAACGCGGGTTCGTCCGCGACAGCGAGGTCACCCCCGACGGGCGCAGGCTGGCGCGCATCTACGCGGAGAGCGACCTGCTGGTCGCCGAATGCCTCCGGCAGGGACTGTGGCGCGGCCTCGGTCCGGCCGAGTTGGCCGGCGTCGTGTCGATCCTGGTGTACGAATCCCGCCAGGAAGGCGGATATCTCGGCGCCAGCGGACCGACGGCGCCGATCCGGCGAGCCGTCGGCGCGACCATCGGCGTGTGGTCGGAGTTGCGGACCGACGAGGCGCGGCACAAGCTGCCGCCGACCAGGGAACCGGATCTGGGCTTCGTCACCGGCGTCTACAAGTGGGCGCGCGGCGACGGGCTGGCCGAGTCGCTGCTCGCCAGCGGTGATCAGGGCGCACCGCTGGCGGCGGGCGACTTCGTGCGCTGGTGCAGGCAGGTGATCGATCTGCTCGACCAGATCCACAGCACCGCCGACGACCCGGAGGTCGCCGCCACGGCGGCCAAGGCGGTGCGGGCGATCCGGCGGGGTGTCGTCGCGGTGGACGCCGCCTGACCGGTGTCGGTGACGGGTTCGGTGGCGCGCGTAGCGGACACCGCGAACGCCGCCAATGTCAACACGGCGGATTCGATTGTGATTTGATTTCTTTCGCGTACCGACCGTGGCGGAAGAGTCGTGTCATGCGACGAGGCCCATGCGGGGGGCTACCGTGTGTACAACGATGCGAGTGGAGGCAAGCAGATGAGCGGCCCTTACGGACCGAACGAACCCGGGGAGGGACGCAACGATCCCACCCAGCAGTGGGGTGGACAGCAGGCGCCCGGCGGCGCGGGTCCGACGCAGCAGTGGGGCGGTCAACCGCAGACACCGGCCTCGGCCCAGCCGACCCAGCACTGGGGTGAGCAGCAGCCGCAGCAACAGTGGGGTCAGCCGCAGCAGCAGTGGGGACAGCAACCACAGCAACCCCAGCAACCGCAGTGGGGTCAGCAGCCCGCCCAGGCGCAGCCGCAATGGGGCCAGCCGCAGCAGCAGGACTGGGGTCAGCAGGGCCAGCAGCAGTGGGGTCAGCAGCAGCCGCAGTGGGGCGCCCCCGCGCAGCAGCCGCCGCCGCAGGGCGGAAAAGGCAAGGGTTTGGTCATCGGCCTGTCCGTGCTCGGCGTCGTCGTCCTCGGCGCGATCGTCGGCCTCGTGCTGCTGCTGACCGCCAAGGATCAACTGGACCAGGCCGCGGTGCAGGACGGCGTGAAGAAGGTGCTGTCGGACTCCTACGGCATCCAGGACGTCAGCGACGTGTCCTGCCCGTCCGGCCAAGAGGTCAAGGTCGACGCCACGTTCGTGTGCGACGTGAAGGTCAGTGGTGAGGCCAAGAAGGTCACCATCAAGATCACCAAGGACGACGGCACCTACGAGGTCGGCCGGCCCAGCTGACTGTGTTTGTTTTGCCGCGCCCGCGGCGCGGCGTGTTCGCGGCCCTCTTGTGGCTCGCGTCCGAGCGACCGCCGCTGGGCGACTGCGTCGCGGACGCGGCGGCCGCTCGGACGCGAGCCGGGCCGCGAACGGACGTGCTCGGTCTCGCTTCGCTCGAAAACGGGGCTTTGTCCGAGGTGGTCGCGTGGGGTGGTAGCAGCCCGACCTGGGTGCGCCGTGATGCGAGGGGGCGATCGGGCGAGTGCGGCTGGCGACTTCGTCGCGGACCTGTCGGCCGCTTGGACGCGGATCGGTTTATCTTGTGGCGCCTTCGCCGCGGCCCTATCGCCATGGCGCGCGCCGTGGCTCCTTCGTATCGGGCTCAGGCGGTGCGTGCCCCGAGCGCGGTGATCAACCTGGTCACGGGGCTTTCGGCGTTGTAGGCGGTGGCAAGGGCCCGTAGCCGGTCGGGGTCGACGGGCTCGGCAGGGAGGACGTCGGAGCGGGAGAGCGCGACGTCGGCGTCGCGGACCACACGGACCACCTGCGCGGCGGCCTTCAGGTAGTCCTCGGCGGCCCGGAGTCGGGCGCGGATGCCGTTGGCCAGCTCGGCGTCGGGGTCCTCGACCGCGGCGCGCAGCGCGTCGAGGGAGCCGAAACGGGAGATCAGCGTGGCTGCGGACTTCTCGCCGATACCGGCCACCCCGGGTAAGCCGTCGGAGGCGTCGCCGCGCAGCGTGGCCAGGTCGGCGTAGGCCGGGCCCGCATTGCGCACCGGCACACCGTATTTCGCCGCGACTTCGGCCGGGCCGAACAGTTCCGCCTTGGCCAGCCCGCGCCCGGCGTAGAGCACCCGCACGGGCGGCGCGGGATCGTCTCGCACGAGCTGCAGCAGATCGCGGTCGCCGCTGACCACGATCACCGCGTCGGTGCGCTCCCGGGTGGCCAGGGTGCCGAGGACATCGTCGGCCTCCAGGCCCGCCGCCCCGCCGGTGGCGATGCCTGCCGCGTCCAGCACCTCGAGGATCATCTCGACCTGCGGAGTGAGGCTGTCGGGAACCATTTCCGCACCAGGTGCGGCCTCGGGGGACGTGTCCAGCCGGTGCGCCTTGTACGACGGCACCAGCTCAACCCGGTAGGCGGGCCGCCAGTCCAGATCGAGGCATACCACCAGCCGGGCCGGTGCGTACTTGGTGATCAGTGAAGCCACCATGTCGGTGAAACCGCGCAGCGCGTTCACCGACCGGCCATCGGGCGCGGTGATCTTCTCCGGGATCGCGTGAAAGGCGCGGAACCAGAGACTGGCACCGTCCAACAGCAACAGGGGCGCACCGGGAACAGAGGTCACGCGCTGAGGCTACTCGCCCGCACCGACACCCCCCGGCGAAGTTCGGCGTTGCTCCGGCACGCGTGGCGGGTAACGTCGGACGAATGAGCTCGCATACGGATTCCAGGTTCGCGGCGGACGTCTACGGTGCTCGGCTGGAGCGGGCGGTGGAGCTGATCCGGGCCGCCCATCTGGATGCCCTGCTGATCACCCCAGGGCCGGACCTGCGCTACCTCATCGGGTCGGCGGCCGAGTCGTTCGAGCGGCTGACCTGCCTGGTGATCCCCGCGGACGGGGCGACCCCGTCGGTGGTGATCCCGAAACTGGAAGTGGCTTCGCTGGATGCCTCGGCGGCGGGCGAATTGGATTTGCGGGTCCTGGACTGGGTCGACGGAACCGACCCGTATGCGCTGGTGAAGTCCGCGCTGCACGTGGGTTCCCGGGTGGCCGTCGCCGACGCCATGCCCGCGCTGCATCTGCTGCCGCTGGCCGAATCCTTCACCGGCCTCCCGGTGTCCGCTACTCCGGTGCTGCGCGAACTGCGCATGATCAAAGACCAGGCCGAGGTGGACGCGCTGCGGCGGGCCGGTGCGGCGATCGACCGGGTGCACGCGCGGATGGGGGAGTTCCTGCAGGTCGGCCGCACCGAGGCGGAGGTCGGACGCCGCATCGCGGAGGCGATCGTGGCGGAGGGGCACACCGAGGCGGCGTTCGTCATCGTCGGCAGCGGACCGCACGGCGCCGACCCGCACCACGGGGTCTCGCAGCGGCGCATCGAGTCCGGGGACGTGGTGGTGATCGATATCGGCGGCCCGGTCGAACCCGGCTACTACTCGGACTCGACGCGCACCTACGTGCTGGGGGAACCCGATGCTGAGGTGGCCTCCCGGTACGCCGCGCTCGAGCGCGCCCAAGCGGCGGCGGTCGCGGCCGTCCGCCCCGGTGTGACGGCCGCCGCCGTGGACGCGGCAGCGCGAAATCCGTTGACCGAGGCCGGTTTCGGTTCCGCCTTCGTGCACCGGACGGGCCACGGCATCGGCCTTTCGGTGCACGAGGAGCCCTACATCGTGGCGGGCAACGACCTCGTCCTGCAGCCGGGCATGGCCTTCAGCGTCGAGCCCGGCATCTACTTCCGCGGCCAGTGGGGCGCGCGTATCGAGGACATCGTCGTCGTCACCGAAGACGGCAGCGAGTCGCTGAACAACCAGCCGCACGGCCTCACGGTGCTGTGACGCGCGGACGCGGTCGCCACCGTACCGCTAAGCGGTGGCGCCGTTGCCTTCGGCTTTGCCGTCGGTAGCCGGTGCGACGAGGGTGCTGCTGGACAGCACGCGCCGGACCTGGATGGCGATCACCACCCGGGTCGGGTTCTCCCTGGGTACCCGGTAGCGGCCCGCGTACCGCCGCACCGCGTCGGCGACACTGTCCGGGTCGTCGAGCACGGTCGCCGGGCCTTCCAGCGTGAGCCACCGGATGCCGTCGACCTGGCTGACCGCCGCGTATCCCGAACGGCGCACGTTGCGCACCTTCACCGAGCCGTCGTTGGTGATCACGCGGGCGATCCCGGCGTCCTGGTCCCAGGTGAACCCGACCGCCACCACGTGCGGCGTCCCATTCGCCCGCAACGTCGTCAGCGTGGCGAGGTGCCGTTCGGCGACGAACTCGAGGGCGGCGGGCGACAATTCGGCGGTAGTGGTCGGCATCCTCCGACCGTAGCCCCTGCCGAGTACCCGCCACGCGGCAGCCCGACCGGGCAGCGCTCTCGACCGAATCGATGTCCTTCTTGACCGTGTTTGCCATCCGCGACGCCGTACCGACCTCTGGCGAGGCCAGGGGTGGGCTCGCACCGGCGCGCGACCTACGACAAGCTGCTTCGGCATTCATCACCGCTCGGTACAACCGCTGACAACAGGTCACCGGGGTGTGCGATGGCGCGGCGGACAAGTGACAGACTGTGGCGCATGGGAACGCGTGGGTTGGTCGACGGGGCGGTGCTGCTCCTGGGCGGGCGTAGCGAAATCGGGCTCGAAGTGGCGCGGCGCTTGGCGCCGGGGCGGGTGGTGATTCTCGCGGCGCGACACAGCGATGAGCTGGCCGAGCAGCGTGCGGAGATCGCGGCCGCCGGTGCGAGCGCCGTGCACACGATCGAGTTCGACGCCGACGACACCGCGAGTCATCCGGCGCTGCTGGAGAAGGTCGCCGCCGAACACGGACGGATCGGCATCGCGGTGCTGGCGTTCGGCGTGCTCGGTGATCAGCGACGTGCCGAGAAAGACCCCGCCCACGCGACGGCGATCCTGCACATTGATTTCGTCGCGCAGGTCAGCGTCCTCACCAGCCTGGCGAATCTGCTGCGCGCGCAAGGCGAAGGGCAGCTCGTGGTGTTCAGCTCGGTC
>NZ_BAGF01000046.1 GCF_000308755.1 Nocardia pneumoniae NBRC 100136 | reverse complement strand
CGTTGATAGTTCGTCATGTCGCGGGTGTTCGGATCTTGGACCGATGAGGGTCCTGTTCCCGCATCTGGAGGGGTTGCGGATCGAGACGATCCGCGCGGCGGGTCTGACAGTGTCGAGGCCGCTACCAGTGAGTATCCGGTCGGCTGTCCCGGCTGCGGGACGCTGGCCGGTCGGGTCCACAGCCGTTACCAGCGGTGGTTGTCCGACACCTCGACACCGCCCGCCAGGTCGTGATCGGGCTGCGGGTCCGCAGGCTGTTCTGCCACAACTCCGACTGCGGCAAACCTTCGCCAGTACCACAGCTCGCGGCCAGGCACGCCCGCCGCACACTGATCCTGCAGCGTGCGTTATGCGCGGTCGCCCTGGCGCTGGGCGGCCGCGCTGGAGCGCGGCTGACCCGGCACCTGGCCGCGACCGTGAGCCGGATGACGTTGCTGTGCCAGATCCGGGCGCTGCCCGATCCTCAGCCGACCGCAACAGCACATGTCTATACCCTGGCCGAGGCGGAGTGCGCACGGGATCCCTGCGGTCCCGCGCGATAGATGGCCCCCGGGTGTCGGACTACCAACCGGCACCGGACATCAGGAAACCCGCGCCGTCACTGACCGGTCGGCGCATTGTGTGCTGCGGGATGCCCTAACGCCTGAGCCTTCAGTTGCTCGAATTCCACGTCAGTGATGACGCCGGAGTCGCGGAGAGCCTTGGCGTCGGCGATGTTCTCGGCGGGGGACTTACCCGCGACCTGCCGGATGTACTGATCGGTGGCTTGCTTTGCCTCGGCCTGTGCCCGCTGGCCGCGTAGCGCCATGCCCCGCCCGCGGACGATCAGGTACACCAGCGCCGTCAGGTACGGGAACACCACCAGGGCAATCACCCACACGGCTTTGGCGACGCCCGAGACGGAGTGGTCGCGGAACAGGTCGACGAGAATCTGGAACAGGACGATCAGGTACGCCACGAAGGCGAACACAAGGATCGTGTACCACACGTAGTCCCAGAACGAATCCATTTTGTGAACCTCCTCGGGCGGATCTTTCCCGTGTAGTTGCCATCCGTGGATTCCGACTGCGAAGTAAATCTGACCGCCGGGCGGCCCCTCCGTCGAAAAGCGGACTTTGTTCTCAGCAGCGAGTGCCCATTCATGGGTCGCGCTCGGGCGACACATTGCAAGTCCGGTGCGAAAACGGGCACTGAACGTCTTCGGCGCCGGATTCGAGAAGAAATACGGAGCATATAGTACAGGATTAGCAACCCTTGCGAGGTGCAACAGTTCGACTGTGTAAGTGCGGAGTGAACACCGGGGCACTGAGCATGATCGCGGAGGCCCGCCTGCTAGAATCACCGTGTGAGCACCGCCGCGAGGCGGTCAGTATCCGGGCCACATCCTGCGCTAGCTGTCGCTACCACCCGCTGGCGGCGGTACGCTCCACGCGAATCTTGTTCAAAAGTGCATTGATTGCGATTCGAATGAAGAAGCCCGCAAGTGCCGAACCGAAGGGACTGGCCGACCAGCTGGCTGGCCGGCCGGGAGCCTGCGATGATACTCCTGCCATTCGCCGGAATCATTTTTTGATGATGTCGGGTTCATCGTGACAGATCGGCCGCTATTGGATCACTTCTTCGTGATCGTGCCACTGGAGCCATCCCGCTGGAGACGGAGGCGACATGACCACAGATTATCGGGATTGGTCCAAGCCGACGGCGATGGCCATTCCAAAGGAAGGGTACTTCGAGCTGGAGCAGGGTCGGTACGGGCCGATATTCCCCCGCACACCGGCGAATTACGGCTTCTCGATCATCGCGAGAGTCAAACCCGGTCGCGAGGAGGCGATCCGGGAGTACGGTAAACAGCTCGAGGCCGCGGTCGAAGAAGACCCCACTGTGCTGGCGCCGCTGCGGCTGCACTACCTGCGGTGGGTGCTGTTCGACATCGGTGACGGGCTGTGTTTCCAGTACCAAGGGATCTTCGACACCGACTTCGACAAGTACGTCGAGGACGCTATCGCCCTGTTCCTGTCGACAGGTATCACGACCGTGTTCGTGAACCTCGAAGGGTTCCCCCCGAACTGGAAGACCGATACCGACGCGGTCGTCAAGTTCTTCCGTGAGCATCAATTTCCGAGCTTCCTGGAGTACGGCGAGTACCCGTATGTGACCGCGGAAGAGATCAAGAAGGCACTGCGCGTGAAGGCGGCGTTCTCCGACATGCTCGACCAGATGCAGTAGCACCACGAGGTTCGATGATGCTCGAAACCGACGATATCCAGCACATCGTGCTGACCCGCGTGCCCGCGCTGACCGGACGCTACGAGTTCCTGTCGTTCGACAGTGGCGACGGTGGACGGGCGTGGCTATCGGGCATGGTCGGCCGTGTCGCCTCGGCGGCTGACGCACAGCGCCTCGTGAGTACCGCCCGCCAATGGGTGACACTTGCGTTCACCTGGACCGGGCTGCGGGCACTCGGCGTGCCCGATCAGTCGTTGGCGACGTTTCCCGAGGAGTTCCGGCAAGGCATGGCAGCACGGGCAGAAATTCTCGGTGACATCGGGCTCGATCACCCCGACCGCTGGGTCGGTGGGTTGGCCGGCGACAAGCTGCACGCGATCGCCATCCTGTTCGCCCGCGACGACGCCGAACGTGTTCGCTGTATCCAAGCGCACGACCAACTGGTCGCCTGCGCGGGAGTGACGGTGCTCTCGTCGCTGGACGTGGCGGCCGTTCCGCCGTTGGAGTACGCACACGACCATTTCGGCTACCGCGACCGGTTGTCGCAGCCGGTGATCGAAGGCTCCGGTGAACAGCCGACGCCGGGCACGGGCGCCCCGATCAAAGCCGGGGAGTTCATCCTGGGATATCCCGACGAGAACGGCTCTCCCGTTGGATTGCCGCGACCGGAGGTGTTGTCGCGCAACGGCAGCTACATGGCCTACCGGCGCCTACAGGAGCACGTCGGGCGATTTCGCGACTTTCTGGCCGAGCACACCGACACCCCTGAGGAGCAAGAGTTGCTGGCCGCGAAACTGATGGGTCGCTGGCGAAGCGGCGCCCCCTTGGTGCTCGCCCCTGAGAAGGACGACCCCGAACTCGGGGCCGATATGCAGCGCAACAACGATTTCAACTACAAGGAGATGGACCCCCATGGCTACGCGGCGCCACTGGGTTCGCACATCCGCAGGCTGAATCCCCGCGACACCGCTGTGAACATGCAACGGCGGCGCCTGATTCGCCGCGGCGCCACCTACGGGCCGCACCTCCCGGAAGACGTTCCCGACGACGGCGCCGAGCGCGGAATCGCGGCCTTCGTGCTGTGTGCAAGCCTGGTGCGCCAATTCGAGTTCGCCCAGAACGTGTGGATCAACGACAAAACCTTCCACGAACTCGGCAACGAGCGCGACCCGATCATCGGCAATCAAGACGGAACCCTGGAATACAAGATTCCCAAACGCCCGATTCGCAGAACCATCAAGGGGTTACCGGCGTTCACAACCCTCAGGGGTGGCGCGTACTTCTTCCTGCCCGGTCTTCGCGCCCTGCGTTACCTCTGCACCCTCACCGACAATGAGCTAGAACCATGAGCACCATCACCCCGGCGCGCACCTACAACCAATCCCAGTTGCCACGCCCCTACACTCCCGGCAATCGCCGATTGAGCATCTACTGGACTTGGAGCTATCCCTGGGAAGCCCAGCGCGACCCCACCGCGCTGGACAACCGTTTCTCCACCATGACCGAAGTGCGCCAGGCCACCTGGCCGGCCTACGAGACACCCGAATACGACACTGCTCACTTCCTGCAAGGCATCGCGGGAACGCTGGAGCTGTTCCACCGCTCCACGCTCTCCTTTCAGCAGATCGCCACAGAGGCCACCGGCCACCCCGTCGCGGTCTTCCAGCGCATAGACCAAGCCGGGTTCGAACTCCGCATCGACGAACGCGTCCTCGCCGACACCGACACTCTGATGATTTTCGGCCTCGACCACGTACTCGGTCAGGCAGCAGCCTCGCCCGACGAGATCGCGGCCATCGACGAGTGGCTACAACGCGAAGACACCTGTCTGATCCTGGCACCACACCACGACGTGGGCTGCACCGACGACCTCCAGCAACGCCAAGTCGAATACGACCACCATGGCGACCCATTGGTGCCACGGCAACAGCGCTTCAGCGCCTACACCCGCTCACTGATGAAAGCCCTCGACGTTCCGGTGCAGAACATGTACGGACTTCGTCCCGCCGTCGTCGAAGCCACGAAATCGATTGCTCCGTTGACCACATTCCGCGACCTCGATGCCCTGAAACTGCTCGATGACGTCACCACGTTGAACTTCCATCCCCACCTCCCGCACTATCACCTCACCGCACCCGCGAGCGAGTCTGTGCGACTGCTCGCGCGTCAGCCGATCGACCTCGATCGACCCCATCCGTTCACCGCCGAGGGGAATACCGAATTCAACGCCCTCATCTGGTTGCCGCCCACCAACCGACGCGCGGGCGACATCGTTGTCGTCGACTCGACCAACTTCACCACCCTGTTCGGAGGAACCGAAAGCCTCATCAACTTCTGGCGCAACGTCGCACTGATGAAGTGACACCGCCCAGCTACCTCCGGGGACCACCTGCGAACTGTGCGGCGGGCATCGAATCGGCAGGCACGCGACCGTCCGAACGGCGCCCGCGGCGGCGCCGAGTGACCTTCCCGTGCCCAGCAACTACACCGGTGGATTCGATTTCGAGGTAGCCAGAATATCGCTGAGGTATGCTTACCCGATGAGGCGAGCGCCGGTATCGGCGACCGCTGTTGGGCGTCGAGTACTGATGGAACCCGGGTGTGGCAGGCGACCCGAGAGGCAGAGACGCGCCATTCTCATTCTCGGTGCTTCCCCGGTTATTTCCCTCCCGCACAACGATTCACGATTCTGCGCAGGCAGCTCTGCTCAGCCGCCGTTCGCAGTCGATCCGCGGGTTCGGCGGTCTCGTTCGAACTGGGCGAGGTCTACCGCAACTGACGGATCCCATCCATACAGCGCCTGATGAGAAGAGGTGAACGGCAATGTCAGCAACCGATGAGCATTCCGTCAAGCAGACAGTCGCGGCCGGGACGTCGATCGGCGCCGCGGTCCTTTTGTTATCCGCCGGCATCCTGTCGATCTTTCAGGGAATCTCCGCCATCGCCAAGGATGATGTCTTCGTGTCCGGGCCCAACTACACCTATGAATTGAGTACCACCGGCTGGGGCTGGATCCATCTTGTTCTCGGTATCTTGATAGTGATCGCGGCAGTCGGACTGATGGCCGGAGCCATGTGGGCGAGGGTGATAGCGGTATTCCTCGCCGCGTTGTCGATCCTGGCCAACTTCCTATGGCTGCCGTACTATCCGTGGTGGTCGACCGTGGTGATCGCCTTGGACGTCGTAGTGATCTGGGCGGTGACGACCTGGCGGCCCGGCCGAGCCTGAGCCGGATCGCATCCAGCGTTCAGCCTGGCCGAGGTCTCCGGCCGCGCCAGGTTATCTGTTGGCTCGCACTATGGCCGTGGCATCGTCGTCCGTCCCGGGTTCTTCCTGTTGCTGCCAGGCGCGGGCGGGACGAATCAGCAGTTCCAGCGCGAGTAGCGCCAGCAGTGCGCCGAGGAGGATCCACACCACCACGAGCCCGGTGGGGTAGCGCCAGAACACCAGCAGAAGTGCCGCAATGCCGAGGATCGCCCAACGCAGTGCCGCACGGGCCCGGAAAGCCCATGTCTCCACCGGGTTCGGCGGACGCGATCGACGCAACCGCTGCACCGTGTCCATGCTGCGACCGAACTGACGGCGCACCTCGGTGGCCGAGACCGAGTCTCCGGTGAGGTAAGCGCCCAGTGCGATCGCCAAGCCGAGCACGGCGACTCCGCGCAGCGCGGTTCGCAGCGGCACGAGCACCGTGTCGATGATCGCGTCAGCCGCGTCCGGTGACAGCACGTCGGCCGGAATCCGGTCCAGATACAGTGCGCGGGCGACGATCAGCGCGATGGCCAGAATCACCATGCCCACCGCCAGCGCGAGCCCCACGAAGACCAAGGCGCGCCTGCGACGACCCGGAGGTGCCGCGGCGATCGCGGCCACTGCGGCCGCGATCGTCACCCACGGCAACACTGCCGAGGCTCTGTCGAGCCTGTCGACCGCCCGTTGTGCCCGGACCAGCTCCGGGGATCGGAACAACACGAATTGCTTGTCGACCGCGGGGATCTTCTCGGCGAAGGTGAAGCCACGGTCGAGCAGCCGGGCCTTCACGTTCTCCATCACCGTGCGCAGTGAGAGGGTCACCGTGCCGTTCTCGTCGACGGTCACCGACTCGGGGCCGACGTGCCCCGTTGCCACCGCCACCAAAGCGGTGTGAGCGGCGCGGTTGGCTTGCAGCCACAGGTCTTCGAACTGGTCGCTGCGCACGAATGACAGCACGGTGTCGTTGACGAAGCCGCGGGCCTGCTGGGTGATCACCGGTGCCAGTCCTTCGACCGCGCGATCCACCCGCGGCCGGTTCGCGGTCGCCGGAACGGCGTCGGTCAGGGCGGACAGCGCATCGGCCGTGAGGCCCTCGATGTCGACGCGGGCGAAGATCTCATCGGTGATCGTGTTGGACACCTCGGTCTGCAACACCGGATCCGAGCCCAGCGGTGCCACCGTGGTCAGATACCGATCGGTGTCGAGCACCTCCCCGCGCACGAACCGCGACACCACTGTGGTGATCGCCAGAACGGCGACAAGCACCGTCAAGATCGCCACCGCGGTCCAGCGCCACCCATGCCGGGGCGGTCGGCGCACCGGCTGCTCCGCGCCGCGACCCTTCGTCCGCAGAGCGACCACCTCCGCGCGCAGCCGCTCCAGCTCGGCGCGTTCGTCAGCGGTCAACTTGCCGCCGGGCGTGTCCTCTCGCGCATCAGAGGCCATCGGTACCCCTCACTGAGAACGGATACGGGCACTTCCGCCGCCGTCGCTGTCGGTGGCCCGTGCGAAACTCTTCGTCGGCCACGACGCACCCGCTGTCGTGCGGTCGGGTCGGCGGCGCCGCCCCGGTCTCGGTGAGGGCGGCGCCGCCGGTCTCGGCGGAGCGGTCCGCCGAGGTTGCGGGAGTTCCAGATAGAGACTGCCCAGCACTATCGATGTCCAGAGCGATGACCGGAGGAGAGCGCAGTCGGCTGGTACGGCGGTTCATTCGAGGCAGAACTCGGATAAAGCATTGGGCCGACACCGGATCGAATCCGGTGAGAGCCCCGGCGACGCCCAGCGGAAAAACAGCGACCTGGTGATGATCAAGGCGTACGCTGGGACCGACATTAGCACCACTGAGCCGATGAGTCCGGGATTCCTTCTCGAAGGGCGACAATCGATTCGAAGCAATTTCCAAGGGAGCTCTGTAACAGAGTCGGGGTCGATATGACCCCTTTCTTGTGACAGAAAGAGGGCTACAGTGACCGGAACCGATATCGATACGTTGGGTCCCGTCGATTATCTCGTGATCGAATTTCCCGCCGATCGGCCTCCGAACGGGTCGGCCCTGCCCTTGCTGCGCGACCTCGTCGAGCGCGGCATCATCCGGGTGTTGGACCTGGCGTTCGTCCGCAAGGACGCCGACGGCTCCCTCTCCGGAGTCGACATAGCCGACCTCGGTCTCGAAGGAGACATCGACATCACCCTCTTCGCGGAGGCGGGATCGGGGCTGCTCGACGACGCCGACCGCAAGGAGGCGGGCAGGGCGCTCGAGCCGGGATGCTCGGCCGCGATCCTCGTCTACGAGAACAGGTGGGCGGCGCCATTCGCGTCCGCGCTGCGCCGCAACGGCGCCGAACTTGTGGCCGCCGGACGCATCCCGGTGGAGAGCATCCTGTCGTCCCTCGATGTCATCGAGGCTGAATCCCGATGAAGGCAACGATCAACATCGTCGGCCCGACTGAAGGAGAGTGTCATGCCCGGACTGCTTCGCGGCGTAGCCCGCACCGCCGTGGTCGCCGGAACCGCGACCGCTGTCTCCAATCGCGTCTCCCGACGGCAGGGACAGCGTTGGGCGCTACAGGATGCGCAGTACGCCTCTGACGTGCAGTACGCGGCACCTCAGCCCGCGCCCGCACCGCCATCCGGCGGCGGTGTGGCGATGGACCGGATCACCGCATTGAAGGAACTTGCCCAACTCAAAGCGCAGGGTGTGCTCACCGATGCCGAGTTCGAAGCCGAGAAGGCCAGAATACTTGAATCCTGAAGAGTTCCGTTTCTACGCCATTGCGCGACGGAACAGAATGCGCAGCGGAAACTATCACCCAGGCTGGGCTGTGCGTGTCGATGCGGTACGGCACGAGGATAGGTCGCGAGATCACAGTTCGAACAACGAACGGTGTTGTAAGCATTCATGTGTTATGTACTCGGGATGTCAAAGCTTCGGTCATGACGATATATATCCATACGCTCGAGCTGTCCGCATGAATATGGGCGGACAAACATGCGAAACAGCCCGCTTCGGCTGCGCTGCTTCGCTATCGAGGAGCGGTGAGTCTCCCAGCAATGATGCGGGGACTCACCGCTCCGGCCACAGCGGAACGCCACCGGGACATCCTGTTCTCGTCGGCTCCACGGCTTTACGCGGCCGCTGGGGCGTTCCGAGGCAGCATCGCCCCGGCGACGAATCCTGTCGCTCCGATCGCGGCCAAGACGATCATCGCAGCGGCGTAGGCGTGGCTCGTGAGCCCGGCTACGAGGATGGTGCCTGCGATGGCGGTGCCGAGCGAGGAGCCGAGATTGGACACGCTACGCGACAGCCCGGAGATTTCGCCCTGCTGGTCCTCGCCGAAACTGGACTGGACGACATCGACCGCCGGGGTCAGCATGACACCGAGTCCGAGCCCGATCAGCAGCAGGCCGGGGGCGAATGCCCAGGGGTTCACGAGAGTCCCGGCCAGCGCGAGCAGTACGCCGATGCCGGCGATGGTCACGAGAAAACCCGCCATGATGAGGGTCCGCTGAGCACGCCGTCGCGCCAGCCGTGCGGCGGCCAGAGACGACACCAGCAATCCGAGCGTGGCCGCCGTGAAGATCACGCCGGTCTGAATCGCGTTGTACCCCCGCACAACTTGCAGGTATGCCGCCACAACAAATGACGTTCCCATCAACAGTAGCCACTGGATGTGTTCGGTGATCAGGCCCAGGTTGGAGGTGCGGTTGCGGAACAGACCGGTCGAGATGAGTGGTTCGCGTCCGGATCGCTCCCGGGCACGAATGCTGAGAAAGAAGCACGCCAGCACCACCACGCCGAGCATGAGCAGGGCGAGCATGAGCCAGGCGTTGTCGTCGGCTGCCAGGATGCCGGTCACCAGCAGGACCAGACCGGCCGCCGACAGAACTGCGCCACCGACGTCGAAGGCCCGGGTCGGGTCCGGCGGCAAGGGGTCGGCGATGCGCCGACCAAGCAGCACGATGAGTGCGACCACCAATGCTTGGAACGCGAACGCCGCTCGCCAGCCGAGCGCGGAGGTGATGACTCCGCCGAGCAACGGTCCCGCCGCCGCACCGATGCCGCCCAGCGCCATGATCGCGCCGAATGCTCGTGCCCGCGAGGTCGTTTCGGTGAACAACAGGGTTGTGAGGATATAGACGGGCGGTATCAGCATCGCGGTGCCGATGCCCTCGAGAATCGAGTTGCCCACAATCAGCACACCCAGGCCGGGAGCGAGCGCACTCAACACGGCACCGACACCGTAGATCATCAGGCCCAGCTCGAAACAGCGTTTGCGGCCGTAGCGGTCGGTGAGCTTACCGCCGGGAATCATCAGCGCCGCCATGACGAGCAGGAAGATCGTGATGACGGTCTGCACGCCCTGCGCAGTGGTGTTCAAGTCGGCGCTGATGTCGTTGATCATCACGTTCATGTTCGAACCGGCGAAGCTGCAGATGAACTGCGCGAGCGCCAGCGGAACGAGTGCACCGCGGGGCGGGCTGGACACACCGGTATCGGGCATCCGCCTGTTCGGCCTATCTGGACGTCGCCGCGGTCCGGGCCTCGGCGCGGTCGATTTGTTCGTCGAGGGCCATGGCGGCTGCGACGAGGGCCAGGTGGGTGAATGCCTGCGGGAAGTTGCCCAGTTGCTCGCCGGAAGGACCGATCTCCTCGGCGAACAGCCCGACATGATTGGCGTAGGTGAGCATATTGTCGAAGGCGTAGCGGGCTTGAGGCACCCTGCTGGCACGGGCGAGTGCTTCCACATACAAGAAACTGCAGAGGTTAAAGGTTCCTTCGACGCCACGCAGACCGTCCGGGGAGGCCTCCGGGTCGTAGCGGTAGACGAGGCTGTCTCTGACCAGTTCGTCGTCCATCGCGTCGAGAGTGCTCAGCCATGCCGGATCCCGTGGCGAGAGAAATCCCATGCGTGGCATCAGCAGCAGTGACGCATCCAGCACATCGGTGGCGTAGTGCTGCACGAATGCCTGCCGCTTCGCACTCCAACCGCGTTCGACGATCTGCGCGAACACCGCGTCCCGCGCCTGGGTCCAGCGGGCAACGTCGGCGGGCCGCGAGTAGTCGGTGGCCAACCGGATGCCTCGGTCGAACGCCACCCACGTCATTAGTCGGCTATAGGTGAATTCCTGCTGGCCCCCGCGCGTTTCCCAGATCCCCTCGTCGGGCCGGTCCCAGTGGTCGGTCAGCCAGTCGGTGAGGTTCGCGAACGACCGCCATCCCCAGATGCCGCCGATGTCCCAAGACTGAGCCAGGGCGTCGGCGGCCTCACCGTAGATATCGAGCTGGATCTGGTCGGCCGCCGCGTTCCCGACCCGCACCGGCGCCGACGCTTGGTAGCCCTCCAGATGGTCGAGTACCTCCTCCTCCAGATGCGGGTCACCATCGATCCGGTACATGATCTGCAGCGGCTCACCGGATGCCGTGTCGCCGGCGTCGAGGCGATCCCGCAGCCAGCGCCGGAAGGCTAATGCCTCGTCGGTGAAGCCGAGGTCGATCAACGCCCGGACCGACAATGAAGCATCGCGGACCCAGGTGTAGCGGTAGTCCCAGTTGCGCTCGCCGCCGATTTGCTCCGGCAGGCCCATCGTGGCCGCGGCGATCGGCGCGCCAGTGGGGTGATAGGTCAGCAGTTTCAACGTGATCGCGGACCGGTTGACCATGTCCCGCCACCGGCCCCGGTAGGTGGATGAACGCAGCCATGACTGCCAGAAATCCCGGCACTGTTCCAAGGCGGTGGAGATATCCTCCCGCGATGGATGCGGCGGCGTCGGACCGTCGCTCGCCATGCTGGTCAACACCAGCACGGCGATCTGCCCCTCGGAGAGCGTGAAACGGGCCGTGACGTCGCCGTCCACGGCCTGCAGCAGCACTGGATCGGTGGCCTGGAGATGCAAGTCCGTGCCGGGGCCGTGGAAGACCGCGGCTCGGTCGCCGAGTCGTTCAAGGGTGTGCGTGGCGCGTCCGTAGTCGAATCGTGGGCGGCAGGTCAGCGTCAGCGGCAGGCTTCCCCGCACCACCCGGGCCACGCGCACCAGCCGATGCCGGTCGGTGGGTTCGGAATCGCGGATGGGCTCCATGAAGTCGGCGACCTCACCCACCCCTTCGGGCGCCATGAACCGAGTGACAAGGATCGCCGTGTCCGGCAGGTACAGCTGACGGATCGCCATGTCTTCTGTCGCGACATCGGCGGCCAGCCCGCAATGTCCGCCCTGCTCGCTGTCCAGGAGCGAGGCGAAGATGCTGGGTGAATCGAACCGGGGCGTGCACCACCAGTCGATCGTGCCCGCGGACGAGACCAGTGCCGTAGTCTGCAGGTCGCCGACGATGCCATGCTCGGCGATCGATGGGTAGGCGTTGGGAATCGGGCGTAACCGGATGTCCAGAAGTGGCTCGCCCGAGCGTCCGCCCCTCCCTCTTCGGAAGCACTGTCTCTCACAGTGTGCGCCGCGCCGCCGACGAACAGGTGCGGACTGACGAAAGTAGATCGGTTCCAGAGCGAATTTGCGGCTAATAGACTGGCAGTCTCCACCTCGGCAGAAAATTCATATCGGGCAAGGCTTCGAGTGCGATCACGGCGAGCATCGCGCGACGAGCGACTGGATCAGCAACCGTTCGACAACCTCAATCCCACCGATGCTGAGACCGGTGTCGCCGCTGAACACTGTGAGGACTGATGGAAGGCAACAGACACGAGCTCTTGCACGGCCCCTTGTTCTCCCGGGGTGTTCCACTCGACCGCCGGAACGCGGCCAGCCGGATCAGCGCGTACATCTACGGGAACGTCCTGATACTCGCTGCCTTGATCCCGGTAACGCCGTCCGCCGAGGACGTCGGCATCTTGGTCGTCCTCGGTACCGCCCTCTCCACGTTCATCGCACATGCCTTCGCCGAAGGCGTCGGTCAATCGGTGCGCCAGAGCCATGCTCTGTCCCCACAGGAACGATGGGCGGACCTGCGCGACTCGTTGCCCATCCTCAGCTCAGCGGTGCTGCCCTGCGTGATTCTCGCAGCCGCGGCGGTCGGGTGGATCGAACCACGCCTCGCGCAGGTGCTGGCGGAGTCGGCCATGCTGGTGCGGATCGGCGGGATCGTCTTCGTCATCGGTCGACTCCACGGTGAGCGGCCCCATCGTTCGACGCTGCTCGGTGCGGTGCTATTGGTGTGCGCGGCCACCACCGTCGTAGCGGTCAAGGTCGTCCTGACCCACTGATCCGCGCAGGCGAGCGGATCGAGCACCGCCGCACCGACGCGTGATTTCATGCTGCTCGCCGGCCCGATCGGGTTCGATCGAGATCGCCGTGCGCCTGGTCGCTGAGCACAAAACATCAGGCACAGATCGGCGATGCCGCACACCGTCGAGTGGACCAGGTGGAGAATCGTTCATATCTGATCGGATTGTCGAGGGAAAGGAGCGAATCATGTCCGAGAATTCGTCGGTCAAACAGGGAGTCGCGGCAGGAACCTCGATGGGAGCCGCCATCATCCTCGTCACCGTCGGCCTGCTCCAGTTGTTCCAAGGCATCGCCGCGGTAGCCGAGGATGAGGTTTTCGTAGCAGGCGTCGAGTACATCTACAAGTTCGATTTCACTACCTGGGGTTGGATCCACATCGTGCTCGGAGTGCTGATGGCGGCGGTAGGACTCGCCCTGTTCACCGGAGCGCGCTGGGCGCGAATTGCCACGATCGTCTTCGCGGCGATATCAATTCTCGCGAACTTCTTGTGGCTGCCGTATTACCCGTGGTGGTCGGTGCTGATCATCGCACTCGACATCGTTGTGATCTGGGCGGTCACGACATGGAATCCCGAACGCGTCTAACGGGCTTCCCGATTCGAGCAGGACACGCAACTGTGGGCCGAAGCCATGACGGAGCGAAACGATCCCACCGTCGCGGAGCCCGACGAGCATACTGACGCGGCCGACCGATCGACCAGTGCCGACCGTGCCGAAAACGGCAAATCCCTACCGCGCGGGACACCGTCCGGCGTGCTGGCCGAGTTCGAGCCCAGCACTGATCGCGATCCGCTCGGGTTGCTGGAAACCCAAGCCGCGACACGCATTCCCGAGCTCCTTCCGGTGCGGTACGGGCGAATGGGCTCCGCGCCGTTCGCTTTCTATCGCGGCGCGGCCGTGGTCATGGCCGAGGATCTTTCGCGCGCCCCGACCAGCGGCTCGATCACTCAACTGTGTGGCGACGCCCACCTGAGCAACTTCGGACTCTTCGCGACGCCGGAACGCAATCTTGCCTTCGATCTGAACGACTTCGACGAAACCTACCCTGGTCCGTTCGAATGGGACGTCAAGCGACTCGTCGCGAGCCTCGCGGTCGCCGGGCGCGACAACAACCACAGCGCTGAACAACGCAGGAAGTACATCCGTGCTTGCGCCGCCGAGTACCGCGAAATCATGAATCGCCAGTCCGCCTGCGGAGAGCTTGCGGTTTGGTACTCCCATATCGACGCCGTTTCCAGATTCGATGAACTGCGCGAAGTCCTCGATCCCCCAACCAGGAAACGCATAAAGAAGACGATCGACAAGTCCTGGAGCCGAGACAGCGTCCAAGCGCTGTCCAGGCTGACCACCGTCGTGGACGGGCAGCCGCGGATCAGGAGCACGCCGCCGCTGATCATTCCTATCGAGGAGATCTTCACCAGCGCCGACGCGGAGCAGTTGAACCGGGCGCTGATCCAACGGCTCGGTCATTACCGCGACACGTTGCAGCCCGATCGCCGAGTTCTGTTCGACCGATTCGAATACGTTCAAGCGGCACGAAAGGTCGTCGGTGTGGGCAGCGTTGGCACCCGCGCATGGATCGTCCTTCTCCGCGGGCCGGGCAACGACCCCCTGTTCCTGCAGGTCAAGGAAGCCCAGCCGTCGGTCATCGCGAAGCACCTCGACGGCCCGTCGTTCAACAATCAGGGCGAACGTGTGGTGGCCGGGCAGCGGTTGATGCAAGCTGCCAGCGATATCTTCCTGGGCTGGCAGCAGGGCGCGGGCGAAGACGGAGTGGTGCGGGACTTCTACGTCCGCCAATTGCGGGACGGCAAAGGATCCGCCGACATCCGGACCATGTCCCCCGAACTGATGACTCGCTACGGGCGCCTGTGCGCCTGTGCGCTCGCCCACGCTCACGCACGCGCCGGCGACCGGTTCGCGATCGCCGGTTACCTCGACGCGCATGACGACTTCGAGGAAGCGATGTTCGCATTCGCTGAAAGTTACGCCGACCAGAACGCACGCGATCACGCCGCGCTGCGCAAGGCGATTGATGACGGCACGATCACCGCATGGCGGGAGGTGTAAGGAGTGGCGGAGCAACAACATGCGAGTTCGGGTGCCACGCAACCGTCCAGGGGTTCGCGCCGCCCCACCCACCCTCGATTGGGTCCGGCTTCGCGCGCTGGCGTGGCACCGCGAGTCCGATGGTTGATCAGTGGTCGGCTCAGGTTGGTGGGATCGGCTGAAATGGTCGCAGTTCGTCCGCTCCCGCTCGAACAACCCCGGCGCAGGACTCCGGCACCTCGTTCCATGCCCCGGGAAGGTCGCGCAAAGGTTCGGAGACCACGAATCGCGTCGCGTCACCGAGACGGTGTAGCACCTCTACCTCCGGATGCAGAGCGCGCAACTCCGAAATCTTCGTCGAGAAGAACAACGACCGCGTCTGCCGTTCGCTCGAGTAGCGGAAGATCCAGATAGACTCCCCGTCGGTCGTCGCGACCGTCATCTGAACCGGATTGTCCACCTCGTGCGCACGCCCGATGTCTTCGACGAAGCCGACTGCCCTGGCGACGGCCCCGATAGGATCGTCGGTCAGGCCGAAGGTCAGGGCGAGAAAGAACAGGGCTTCCGAATCCGTGGATCCCTCTAGGTCGGGAAACAATGCCGGGTCCAGCGCAGTCACCAGGTCGCGCCTGATCTCCCGGTAGCCCCGCAGAGCGCCGTTGTGCATCCACAACCACCGCCCATACCGGAAAGGATGGCAGTTGCTGCGCTGTACCGGTGTTCCGGTTGACGCACGCACATGCGCGAAGAACAACGGAGTGCGCACCTGGCCCGCTATCTCACGGAGATTCCGGTCGTTCCACGCCGGTTCGATGCTCTTGAACACCGCCGGTTCGGCGCCTTCTCCGTACCAACCGATTCCGAAGCCGTCACCGTTCGTGGTAGTCGGTCCGAGGCGCGCGTGCAGACTCTGGTCGATCAACGAATGTCGCGGCCGGAACAACAGGTCCTCGGCGAGGATCGGCTCCCCTGAGTACGCCATCCACCTGCACATTCGTCAATTGAAACAGAACGGTCGGCAGAATTGACCGGGAACAGGGCATGCCCTGTTGGTGGCGCGTGTCAGCCGACGCCTCGGACAACGCACATTATGGCCTGCTGCCGCGAACCGGCTGTCTCCGCAGGTAGGATGCAGGGCACCCCAAATCGATGAACCCGGAAACCTCGAATTCACTCGCTGCCAACTTTTTCGGTACCGGAACCGGATGGATCGGC
The DNA here is from genome assembly GCF_000308755.1 of Nocardia pneumoniae NBRC 100136. Lineage (GTDB taxonomy): Bacteria > Actinomycetota > Actinomycetes > Mycobacteriales > Mycobacteriaceae > Nocardia > Nocardia pneumoniae. Next base: position 12,087 of record NZ_BAGF01000046.1, on the reverse strand, counting down.
ATTTCCGCCCCGCCATGACCTCCTGAGCGGACCGCCATTCAAGTTCTGGGGCGGGCGACTGTTCGCAAGCAAGGTGATGGATTGGTTGGAAGACCGAGATCTTTGAGCCATCTGACCGTGGCACTACCACTCGTGTCCGGTGTCCTGCCGATATAGGCGGATCAGATCCCGGTGTGCTGGAGCGGGCGGGCGTGGCGGTTCACACGTCAGCGGGAACCAGCGGATGCCCAGGAGAGGAGCGTCAGATGTCGTCGGCGCCGATAGTGAGGTCGAGCTCACTCGTGCTGGTTGTGTTGGCGTCGGGGCAATTCTTGATGACGCTGGACAGCTCCGTGATGAATGTTTCCATGGCCACTGTCGCCCGAGACCTCGGTACCACGATCACCGGCATCCAGACCGCCATCACCCTGTACACGCTGGTGATGGCTTCGCTGATGATCACGGGCGGCAAGGTGGGCGCCATCCTCGGCCGACGCCGGACGTTCGGGTTCGGCCTCGTTGTATACGGTGCCGGCTCGTTCATCACCGGGCTGGCACCCAATCTGCCGATTCTTCTGCTGGGGTGGTCGCTGCTGGAGGGAATCGGTGCCGCCCTGATCATGCCCGCGATCGTCGCCCTCGTCGCCGGGAACTTCGCACCCGAACGCCGGTCCGCGGCCTACGGCCTGGTAGCGGCGGCGGGAGCGATGGCGGTCGCCGTCGGCCCGCTGCTCGGTGGCGCCGTGACCACGTTCGCGTCGTGGCGGTACGTCTTCTTCGGCGAAGTTGTCATCGTCGTGTTGATTCTCGTGGTGTTGCGCCGGGTCGAGGACGCTCCTGCGATCCATGTCCGGCTGGACCTTGCCGGGTCGCTTCTGTCCGTGATCGGCCTCGGCGCGGTCGTATACGGGGTCTTGCGGTCGAGCGAATGGGGCTGGGTGCGACCCGAGGCAGGCGGACCTGTCGTACTCGGTCTGTCGCCGGTCATCTGGCTGCTGATCGGTGGCCTGCTGACGTTGTACCTGTTCCTGCAAAGACAGGCGTATCTGGTGAAGCGGGGCCGCGATCCGCTGGTCGATCCAGGGCTGTTTCGGAATAGGCAACTGGTCGGCGGGTCGATCATGTTCTTCGCGCAGTTCGCCGTCCAAGCCGGGGTGTTCTTCTCGGTGCCGCTGTTCCTGTCGGTGGTGCTCGAACTCAGCGCGCTCGAGACCGGGGTGCGGATTCTCCCGCTATCGATCGCACTTGTCTTGGCCGCCGCGGGCATCCCCCGGTTCCGGCCGCGTGCCGACCCGCGCCGGGTAGTTCGGCTGGGTCTGGGCGCGATGATCGTCGGCGTTCTGATCCTCGCTGCCGGGATGGACCCGGGCGCCAACGCGGGCGTCGTGTCGATCCCGATGCTGTTGATGGGTCTGGGTCTGGGCGCGTTGGCCTCGCAGTTGGGCGCCGTCACGGTGTCGGCCGTGCCCGATTCGCGGAGCTCCGAGGTCGGGGGACTACAGAACACGGCCACCACTCTGGGTGCGTCCTTGGGCACCGCGCTGATCGGTTCGATTCTGATTGCCACGCTCACGTCGACCGTTATCACGGGCATCGAGAACAACGCCGCTGTCCCGGTGTCCGTGCAAGAACAAGCGACCACGGATTTGGCTGCCGGAGTGCCGTTCCTGTCCGACAGCCAGCTGGCGGCCGCGCTCGACAGCGCCGGTATCGATGACACCACTGCGGACGCCATTCTCGCGGTCAACTCCGAGGCCCGTCTCGAGGCACTGCAAGTGGCATTCGCCGTGACCGCTCTGCTCGCGGTCGCGGCACTGTTCGGCACCGGTCTGTTGCCTCGCCGACCGGTCGCCCTGCGCGACGAGAGGGATCGGCGCGCGTGAGGGGAAGCCGAGCCCGATGTCGAGTGATGACAGGACCGCACGTGGGCGGCCGCACCACGGGCCGCATGCCGGGCCCATGGCTGCCCAGTCGGCATCATTCCCGGTCGCCGCTGGCCTGGCCGCGCAGGTAGTGACCGATGCTGGTCTCGTCCAGAGCCAGTGCCTTGACGATCGATGCCGCGCCCACGATCACCAGCGACATAACGAAAAGCCAACTCACCGAAGTGAAGGCCAACCCCAGCGGACCGAAATGCTCTTGGGCGTTCGTCGTGATTCGAGGCAACAGGATACGGCCTGCCGCGTGGACCGCGGTCAGTCCGACCGCGGTGAGCACGCCGGACACCAACAGCAGACGCCCGGTCAACGCTCCCTTCGTCAGAAGAAAGGGGGCCAGCACCCAGACGAACACCCAGATGACCACTTCACCCAGCAAGGCAAGCAGTCGACCGGCGTAACCGATCTGCGCGAGTCCACGAGTCTGCCCCACCAGCCCGGCGGCAAGGGCTACCGCGAGCAGCGTGGCCAGCCACCGCCAAGCCTCGCGCGGACCGATGGCGGGAACCTTCCAGACCGCCTCGTACATGCGCGCGAGAGCCCGTGCGAACGACGTGCCGCCGAGCAGGACCATCAGCAGGCCGACCACACCGAACGCGGCTATCGACGGATCGGCGGCAAGGGAGGTTCCGTCGACGGACAGCGATCTGGAATCGAAGCCGAACTGGTCGTTGATCGCCTTCGCCGGTGCATGCCAGCCACTGAAGACGGATGCGGCGATCATCACCGGCAACACCGACGTGAAGATCTGGGCGGCGAGCGCCAGCGATCGGTCCACGAGTTGGATCTCGGCTAGGCCCTCGATCACACGGCGCAGCGTCCGTCCATACGGCGTTCCGCGCAGCCGGCCCGCCGCGGCCTGCGTGCGCGCGATGGATACTTCGCGAGCCAATGCCACCGACAACTTCACGGACCGCACCGCGCTCACTGTCCTTCTGCTTGTTCTGTCAGGAATGGTCGTGCGAACTGGTCTCGGTGGAGACGAATCGAACGCTACGCCGAGATTGCCGCAACCACGTCGACTTAGTCGATTACGATGTCCGAGCTCATCCCGGCCGGGACACGCGAGCGCCACAGAAACGGCACTCCGGATGCACCACCTGTGCCAATATCACTGTGCGGGGCGCCACCGATCGACGTGCCCAGACGGACCAACAAGTCCGACCTTGCCGAAGCGCCGACGTCCAGGCATCAAAGGACGCGAACGGAATTCTCCACCGAATACAGGAGTAGGCCGATTATCCAGGACAAGCGTCAGGGGAATCACGATGACCGCGGTGGTTCTGATCATCACTGCAGGGTGTGGGTCCGACAGCGGATCGAATTCGACGACGCCGACGAATCAGAAGACGCACGATATGCGGAGCAGTATCGGGGCGACGGCGTCCTCTGTCGTGAGCTCGGCCCTGAACAGCGCGGCAGAAGATCCAGGATGTGATCAACGCGGCAATCGCCGCCGCGCCGATCACCTTCGACGATGGCAGCTCGGATCTCGGCCCGGTGGATGTCGCCACCATCAAAGCGGTTGCGATCCCGCTGAAGGGGAACGACACGAAAATACAGATCACAACCTACGCCCACGACTCCAACATCGCTGCCGCCAGATCTCTGGCCAAGGCGCGGGGCGACAACATCGCGGCCGAACTGGAGGCCGAAGGGATCGACAAGGCACGCATCGTTGTGCGTGCCGAGGCGAATCCGACAGCGCCGGACGTTCAGGTCGACGAGGCCCAGATCACGGTGGCTGCCGAATAGGCCGAGCACGCGATCACCGGCCCGGCAGGAAACTCCCGCGCTGTCGCCCAAGGGCGGCGATCGACATGGCCGAGCTGCCGCTCGAACTCATGGCAGCGGTGGGTGGCGGAACGTCGAATGGTTCGCATCATCACGGGTTCCGGCGCATAGAGGCGCGTCCAGTTCGCCAGCGTGGCCACGAGGTCGACATTCACGGCAGAACCAGGATTTGCTGTCGACGGAGCACGCGTGCGTACTGGTCGAGTCCCCCTCCGGACACGAAAAAACGCGCATTCAGTGCATCTATGCACTGAATGCGCGTTTTTTGTTACTTCAGGTGGGCTTTTTCGCACCGATACGGTGCATTCCTGCCCTGATCCAGGGCGTAGGTGCCCTATTCGTGTGGTAGAAGTCGAGTCCGGACACGTGTGGGCAATCAGGAAGCTGTTGTCGGCCGTCCAGCCTGCTCGGGGATGGGGCGGATCGAGGTTTGTATCGGTTGACCAGGCTGTCGGGGGCCTGGATCCTGGAAGGAACGCTGCCTGTCGGAGGGGGCGCTGTGGGGGATTCATCCGATGATCTCGGCCAACGAGGAGAGCTGTGAACTGGCCAGTCGATTCTGGAATGTTCGGTGGCGCGAGCTCGAAGCGCTCCGGCCCCGTCGCGGCCCGCAGCCTGTGTTCCGCCCGTTCCGCAAGCCGGGAACCCGCTGTGCCCGAGCACGCCCAGGCGATGTACGACTCGGTCACCACCATCGGTGGCAACGGGCGGTTATCGGACAGCTCGCCACTGAAAACTTGGCTGGGAACCAAATCAGGCCCTGGCGATCGAGACGACCGATGAGGTGATCATCGTGACCGAGTGCAGCGACGGCCCCTATGCGGTGACATCCCAACATCATCTGCACGTGTCTTAAGTAGCCGATGACCGCGCACGCAGAAGGGCCGCCGTCTCGGGATCGGTGTACCGCGGCTTGGCGCCGTGACAGGGCGCGAAAACCACAGAGATCTCTCACAAGTCATGGGAGCGTCGCCCGACCCGGGCCCGGTAGCGTCCAGGGCGACCGAAGGAGATCGAACATGACTGGTGGGCGCAACGGATTCCTGCTGCTCGGTGGTGCGGCGTCGGTCGGGGCGGGTGCGTTGCACCTGTTCGCCGCGGGACTGCATACCGAGCACGCCACCCTCGCCCGGCTGATGGTCGTGCTCGCGGCAGCACAATGCGCGGCCGGGCTGCTGGCTTCGGTGAGCACGCGAAAGGCCATGCCGGTCACGGTGATCGGGGTGAACCTCGTCGCGGTGGTGATCTGGGGGTACACCCGGTTCGGGGGGCTGCCGTGGCCCGACGGCCTCGACACGGCGGAGGCGCCGCAGTTCCTCGACAGCACTTGCGCGGCGCTGGGGCTGCTCGCGATCGCCGGTGCAACCGTCACCCTGGCTCGCCCCAGGGCAACACTGCCCACGGCATCGACCGCGACCGCCGCCGGTCTAGGCGGCGCCCTCGCTGTCGCGGCGATGCTCGGCGGCGCCGGACATGTGCACAGCCACGACGAGGGCGGCCACACCCATGCCGTCGGCGGCGGCCACACCGACCACGACTACGGGACCGGCACCGCATGGCCGCGGCCGTGGGATCCGGCGACCCCGATCGATGTGTCCGGCGTGCCGGGCGTGACCGCTGCGCAGGAGCAGCGCGCGACCGCTCTGATCCGCAGCACCCTCGACCAGCTGCCCGCGTTCGCCGACGTCAGTTCCATCGGCGCACTGGGCTTTCGCTCCATCGGCGACTCGGCCACCGGTTACGAGCACTACGTCAACACCGGCTACATCCGCGACGACCGATTCCTCGACGCCACCCACCCGGAGTCCCTGGTTTACCGCGTCGACGGAGCCGATCGGACCCTGGTCTCGGCGATGTACATCGCCAAGGGCAAGAAGATCGACGACACCGAGCTGGTGGACTACGGCGGGCCCCTGATGCAATGGCACGTCCACGACAACCTCTGCTGGAAGACGGGCGCCGACGGTCCCCAGGTCGCCGGTGTTACCGACACCCAGGGCAACTGCCCGCTCAACTCGATCAACCCTGGCGCGGGCAATCCGATGGTCCATGTCTGGATCACCGCCAACCAGTGCGGACCGTTCGCGGCCCTGGAAGGCCACGGCGCAGGGCAGGCGGCCACCACCGTGGACGGCCATCGCACTGATACCTGCTCCCACGATCACACCGGCGGGCACCGCTGAGCGGCCCCGCGCCATGGCGTGAACTCGCGTGCAGCCCGTTCCTCCCGAAAAGGCCAGCGCTGCTGCCGAACTCACTAGATCAACGCATGACGAGCTGTCGGCGTCACCTGCAGCGGGAGCACCACAGAACTCGCCAGAGGTTGGACTGCGACGCGACACCAGGCACCGGCACTCCCCACGCCGACGCCAAACGCCCCCTCATGCCGATTGCCGGAGGGTAGGGGGCGATGGGCGCGCCCGCCCCGAGACTCCCTCTGACTGGCCGATATTGGCGCTGACACCTGATCCTGAAGCAGGCCCCCGGCACGGATCGCGCTGACGATGGCGTTTCGCAGGCCGTGGCTGTACAGCTGGACCAGCGAGCCCATCGGTAGGCGCGCGGTTCGCTGCGTGGGTGTCCAGGACCCAGGTCCTCGGATGCCTCACGCCCTACCCCCCCAGCCCGGGAAAGCCCCGTCAACAGGCGAGCTACCGGCAAACGCGACGATCCCATGACTTCCCCCGATCCTGTCCGATGCATCAGACACCTACACCAATGGTCGCAGCGATCCCCCCGAGAGGTATCGGTCGTTCACCCGACACCCACCGGACCCACTGCCCTCCACCAGGCATCTCCGGGGCCGAAACCGAAACCCGTCCATCCATGCAACCGGGCACTGCCCCAGCCGACCGACATCCACCCTCATAACGCAGAATCATCAAAGGTGAATGTCAGCGGCCACCGGGAGTTCCCCAAGTACGGCCAGTTGCGACTCCCCGTGAGCGGCCAGTTGTGGCGACATGGCATACCGCGAGCATTCAGTCGGGACAACCGCTCTTGTCGGGTTCGTGGCAATTGCGGGAGTGTGGACGCGATCTCGGCTGCACCGATGACTTTGGGGTGAACCTGTCGTCTACACCTCTGGAGATACCGACAGACAGGAGTTCAGGCATGGGACCGTTTCGGTTGGGCATGACGTCGGTGCGGGCAAACGGTGTCGATCTCGGCATCGAGAGCTTCGGCCGCGAGGACGATCCGCTGGTCCTGCTGGTCGGTGGCACAACGATGTTGTCGTGGCCCGACGCGCTGTGCGAGCGGCTCGCCTCGGGCGGCCGGCGCGTGGTCCGCTACGACCTGCGTGACTCCGGCGCGTCGACGACCCTCGACCCGGAGAACCCGGCATACGACCTGCGGGATCTCGCCGCCGACGCTGTCGCGCTGGTCGAGGTGCTTGGCGCCGGGACCGCCCACCTCGGTGGTGTCGGCGTCGGCGGGATGGTCGCTCAGGTCGCCGCGCTGGACCACCCGGACATGTTCTCCGCACTGACTCTCGCCGGCACCCGGCCGGTGGCGCCGGGCCCGGTCGACGAGGACCTGCCCGACCACGACCCCGCGGTCATGGGCGCGCTGTTCTCCCGCCCACGGCCGGACTGGACCGACCGAGATGCTGTCGCGGCGTTCGCCGCCGAGGGCGCCGAGCCGATGGGTAACGATCCGCAGCAGGCGCGGGCGACGGCGGCCCGAATCTGGGACCGGACACCGTCGAGCGATCCCGCGGTGCACCAGGCGAACCAGCTCGGGATGGTGTTCTCCCGGATCGACTGCGCCCCGCGCTGGCGGGAGCGGCTCGGTGAGCTCGACGTGCCCACGCTCGTGGTACACGGTCGCGCCGACCCGTTCTTCCCGGTCGGCAACGGTGAGGTCCTCGCCGCCGAAATCCCTGGGGCCCGACTGCTCGTCCTCGACGACATGGGCACCGCTCTGCGCCACGCCGCGGCCGACCAGGTCGCTGCCGCCATGCTCGCCCTGTAACCGCCCGGCTGGGAGGCATCCTGAGCCAGCGGAACACACCTTAATGCCGCTGATCGCGCTGACCGAACCGGCCCTGCGCGGCACCTCGCAAGATCAACGAGCAGTAGTGCGCGTCCGACGCTGGCCGATCGCACCATCATGCCGAGTACAGGGCGTCCGCAGGAGCGTGTACACGACCTCGACTGCACCGATGAATTTCGGGTGGCTCCCTCGTCGAAACTTCTGGATAGACCGAAAGACAGGAGTCCAGACATGACTGACCTGCCGACGTGGCGAAAGCTCGTGCGCCGCAGCGGCGGTGGCGGGCACCAGTTCCTGAGGTCGCATTCACGCGGAACCGAAGGAGTCCGACCATGGCGGTAATCGAAGACGTCAGCCCACTGGGGGCCGAGTTGGAACGCTCGTACCAGGTCTATGTACGTGGCAGGCTGAAGTTCCGCGTCAAGCAAATCGTCTACGTGGCGTTCTCACTCGACGAGACCGTGATGGGCTTCGCGTTCCCCAGAGAGGAGCGAGCGGCCCTCGTCGCGAGCGAGCCGCACAAGTTTCAGATGCCATCGGCATCGGACATGCGCTTCAACTGGATCGAGTCCAACCTCGCGGCCCTGGACCCGACCGAGGCCCGTGAACTCGTCGTCGATGCTTGGCGCATGGTCGTCCCCAAGAAACTTTCCCGCGCCTACGATCTCGCTTATCCCCAAGGGTCGGTCTGAGGCTCGGACTCCACAAATCCGGTCGTCGACGTCGCCGCACATGAACGTCACGCGGGTGCACCCGAGCGCGTGCTCATGCCGCATTTCGCCCAGCTTCCGCCCCCGATCGTTTGCTACTTGCTAGCCCCGGCGGCCAGATAGCTCTCCGCTAAGTGGCCGTATTGGGGGGAATTCCAACTGGCCGCTGACAGGCGAACAAAACCGTTCCGTTCCCTCTGAGGAAGCATCGTCGCCGTCGTTGTCGAAGGCGAGAAGGGCCGATGCACCGTGATTATGGAGCACCGCGCCGATGAGTTCGCCGCCCGGCCTCGATCATCGGCAGCTACCGGTCCGACGCTGCAAGAGCCCCGGACAGCGCGGTGTCGCGAAGCGGACAGGTTCGCGGCCCCTATGGACTACAACGCGCGAGCCGGGAGGCCCACGAAACCGCGAACGAAGTGGTGCTCGGCTCCGTCGATCGGTTCGATTTCGGCGAGATGTGCGCTGGCGATCCCGCGACTGATCTTTCCGCCGCCTGGATCCTGTTGCCTGCCGGTGTGGCGAGTCGGTTCTTCGACGCCTATGGGGAGGCCGACGAAGCGACCATCAGCCGGGCCCGAGCCGGGCCCGTGGCTGGGCCGTCCTGCCCGCCTACCAGATGTGCTCCTAGGGGTCGCCGGGCAGCGCGGTCGCCGCCGACTGGCCGGCCACGATGCACCGCAGGTCGATATCGTGCTGAAGGAGGGGTGGCCGACCGGGCAGCACCGTGCCGGCAGCGCGGTCATGGCCGCGTGGAGTATCCGCTCCCCGTCGGCCGCGGTCACCGCGTACATCGGGTCGCCGCCGGTCTCGATCTGGCTCGCGTCGGCGCCCCGCCGGGCGATCCGCGACGAGATCGGCGGCGACACGCCGTGCCGCCTCACCACGGACGAGATAGTTGCCGTTGACCCGGGTGCCGTCCGGCAGGGTGACCGAGTTGCGCACCGTGTCCGCGCCGGGCCCCGCGAACCGTCCGGCGGCGATCCGCCCGTACTGGATCCATGATCCGGTAGGGGTTCGGAGTTGACGGCGTGGACGCTGATCAGGCGTGGATGACCGGCGAGGGGCTGAACGGCGCGGGCCGCAGTGCACTCGCACTGCGTACGGCCCGAATCCGGGCGTCGAACAGCCGTAGGATCGAATCCGCCGACAGACAGTAAATCCTCCCGGCTGCGCGCCGGGAGGATTTCCGAGTATTGCAAATTGCAACCCTCAGCCGCAGACCCACAGGGCGTCGGCCTTGTTGTCGCCGTCGGCGGGCACATTGCCCTTGCTGTTGTCGGGGACCGAGACGAGCAGTTGCCACTCCTGACCGGTCCAGTTGTAGACGCCGACCGTATTACCGGTGCGGTTCCAGTACGAGCTCAGACGATCTCCGTTTCCTTCGTTGCCGATGTCGTGCAGCAGGCAGTTGTTGTCGACCTGCACGAACATGCCGGTGCCGTTGCGGTGGTCGTAGCCGCAGAACAGTCCGCCCGGGCAGTCGTAGGCCGCCGACGCCGGCGTCGGCGCGAGGGCTGCGCCGTACCCGGCGACCGCGAGGGCGGCCGCCGCCGCGCCGCTGAGACGGCGAAACACTCTGAGTGAGAACATGTTTGACCCTTCGAAGCCGATGGGGACCGAGATCGGTGCGGCGGAAATCCGCCGCATTCATGATGGGTGGACCGGGCCGCCCGCGACTATCCACCTCGCGCGAGTTCTGTCCGGGCTGCGCGGCAGGTTCGGCGCTGGCGGCGGGTCAGGCGCGCAGCGTCACCGACGGCGGCACACCCCATCGCCGCCGGTACAGGGCCGAAAAACGGCCCAGATGCCAGAACCCCCAGTCCGCGGCCACCGCGGCGACCGTCGTCAGGGTGGGGTCCGCGGCGACGAGCGCGGTGTGCACGCCCACCAGCCGGGCTTCACGCAATCGCGCCGTCGGTGTGGTGTCGAGATATCGGCGGAAGCCCTCCTGCAGGCTCCGCACCGAAAGTCCCACTGCCTCCGCGATGTCGGTGATTGTGAGCAGTTCGTGCGCATGGTCGGTAATGAGTTGCTCCGCCAGGCGGATGGGACGCGGCGTCGACTTTCCGGGGGCGCCGTCGAGCAGGAGCTCCGAGTAGCTGTTCGGCTGGGCCAGCAGGAATTGGGACATCATCAGCTGCTCGATTTGCGGCCGCAGCCGCGGATCCAGGAACAGGCCGGGGCCTTCGGCGTCGGTCTGCAGCATGCGCAGCGATTCGAACCAGATGCGCGCGGCCGGTGACCGCAATTGCATGGCGATGGCCATCCGCAGCGGACGGGTCGGCGGCCGGCCCAGCATCCGCCGCAAATGGTCGTCCAACGCGGCACGGTCGAATCGGACGAGGAGTTGCCTGCTGCTCTCGTGCCAGTTCATGTCCAGGGGCGCGTCCGGGTCCGGAACCGAGGCCACCGCCGGGTCGGAGGCAATATCCGCGGTCCCGTTGAGTATCCGGACCCACCCGGCCAGCGGTATTTGAACCAGGCGGAAGGTTTCGATGGGTTCGGTCCGGATCCGAACCTGGACCCCGTAATGCTTGTAGACGAGGCCGACATCGCCGTACCGGACGACATTGCAGCTGGCCTCCATGGTGGAAGCGCCCGGGTCGAGCCGGTGTTCACGCAGAATGCCACTCATCCCGGCCCGGGCCACCTCGGGGTCAGCGGTCCGAAAATAGCGATGCCTCGACAGCGGTTCAACGAACATTCCGACTGCCCTCCAAGCAGCAGGCGCCGCGCGAACGGTCCTGGATCAGTGAATGTCGAAGGTATTGTCCGTCGACACCTGCGGCACACAATCGGTTTCGGATTTCGTAGCGGCCTCCACGCCCCCCATGCCAGCGGCCTTGCCGGGTTGTCCAACGCGTGGTGAGCGGTGTCACCGGGATGGGGGGCGTTATCGAGCCGGAGGCGGCGCAGTTACTCGGCCGCCGCGCGCGCCTGCTCCACCAGCTCATGCGCGATCCGGACATCCACCTCACCCCCGACAGGGCGAGACATGTTGTTGTTCAACGTGCTCCCGCCTCGCTGAAGTAGCCTGCGGCTGCTTCAGCACCTGTTCGGACTCACCTCCACCCCAAAGTTCCTGACAGGCCCGCCCAACCTTGATCATGTGCAACAGCGTCGTGCCGCATGTAGGGAGGCAGTCAATCGGATCCATAGTCGCGGTCGAGGACGGCTACGTCTTCCAGCGACGCCCGCTCGACAACGCCTACCGCCGATTCGTCGACAGGCACACCCGCTGCGCAGATTCTCCGCGATCGTCCCCGGGAACTGGGTGGGTCGCTGGAACACCATGCCGATCCGACAGCGCAGCCGCAGCGGATCCAGCTCGACGACATCGGTGCCGCCGAACAGGACCCGGCCGGAGGTGGGCACTTCCAGCCGATTGCACAGCCGCAGCAGCGTGGACTTGCCCGACCTCCTGCCCGTTCAGGCCGTCGCCGTACCAGAACATCATGGCTCGTCCTCACTCGCGTCGCCCGTGCCAGCGGCGCAGATTCATCCATCCAGCGCAGGTTGCACATGTTGACTGAACTATGTTCGCAATCTTTGCAGCTCAGCGAGGTTTTCTGCTAGCTTTCCGCGCCGTGCGTGATGAGGGGTGTGAACGCGATCTGTCGGTTCTTGTCGTGCCGGAGGTCGGTCGGTTGGAGGCGACTGGTGATCCC
>NZ_BAGF01000047.1 GCF_000308755.1 Nocardia pneumoniae NBRC 100136 | reverse complement strand
ATATCTTGACGTCGGCCCAGTTGGCGAAGCTCGCCAATCCGTCTGTGCTGCGCCGTGCGCGTGCGAGCACGCGCACGGTTTCATGCACCTGAGGATGGTTGCGGGTCAACTCCGGCGCGATCTTGCGCGCCTGCTCGAGGCTGCCGAGTGCTCGCTGTTTGTCGCCGTGCAGCAGCCATGCCCGTGATACGTCGATCAGGTGGTGTCCGGCGCGGGAAGGTGCGACCGACGCCGGTAGGCGTATCTTCTCGGCGCGGGATACGGCCGTGGCCCCATCGGACAGCTCGACGGGCACAGCGACGGAGTGGATTGCGACATTCGGCAGGTGGAACCCGGTCCCGTACTCCTCATACTGGTCGGAGCTGATCGCCGCACCGATCCGGCGTGCCTCCCGCAGATGCGCGTCGGCGGTGTCGGCGTCGAGCGCACGGGCCGACAGGATCGCCCCCCGCAGGTGCAGCGCGCCCCGCACCGCGAGGACCTCCGGAGTTGTGGGCAACTGCTCGCTGGCGGCGTACGCGCGCTCGACGATCCGCAACCCACCGGCATACGCGCCGGAATACAGCAGGATCAGCGCCCGATGGTATTCCGCCGCGATCGGCCACGCCGGATCGCCACTGCGTTCAGCGGCCCACACGCAGCGCTCGGCTGCCAGCCCGGCGAGGTCCAGGTAGCCGTACCGGTAGGCGATCGACGACGCACTGTTGTAGGCGTAGGCGAGCGTCGAATAGATCGTCTCCAGTCGCTGCCCGGAAGGCTCGTCGCGAGCGAGCACATGCAAACCGTGGATCACGTCCGGCAGTTCGGCAATACGGTCGCCATACCGGCCCCGGCGTCTGCTCTCCCGAACCCGATGCAGTGCCGCGGTCAGCTCTTCCAAGGTGGTCGGTGCGCTCAGTGGTTCGTTGTTGAACGCCAGTATCTTTCGGCGCAGTTCACGGATGGTGGCGTGTGCCCCGGCATCGTCGCGTGCCGGGGTGTAGGGCTGCCCGGTCAGGTCCTCGATGTTCACCCCGAGGGCACCGGCCACGGCCGCGATGAACGCGGGCGAGGCGGGGCGTGCGCCGCGCTCGACCTTGCGCAGCAGCGACATCGACACGTTCGCCTTCTGCGCAAGCTGTGGCTGTGTGAGCCGAGCGAGCTTGCGCGCCCTGGCGGTACGTTCCCCGATCCCGGCATCGCTCATGCCTCCACGGTGACACACGTTGTGGCACTTCGCAGGCAGCTCGGCACACAAGGTGGATACCGGCCTCGCCGCCGGGTCGATCCGATCCTTCATCGGTTCCCCGGCGGCGGGTGCCTCACCAATGGCAAGCGATCAGCAGGGGAGAAGTGGTGGGATTCAATTGGTGGAGGAAAGCCGAGCCGGACGAAACATCGGCGCAAGCGATCATCGACCGAGTGCAGGACGAGTGGCGAGCTGAACGCCGCCGCGAGCGCATGCGGGCTGAGCAGCCGAACCCCGCCGACGCTCGGTGTGGCCGAGCGGCTGGGCGCACGAGGCACCGGATCATCCGATGAGTGTGTCGGAAGCGCACGCCACCATGCAGCACCATCGCGGATGCCGCGCCGACCTGTGCCCGCGGAAGGCAGCCGCCCGGCAAGTATTGATCGACGCCGGGCGCATGGTGCCAGACACATCGCGAGAGTACTGATGACCTTTCAAACACGAGAAAGCCCCGTACGGGCCGCTGCACGACCGGGCTGTTCGCCTTGTCGAGCCGGTGGACACTGTATAGCGCCGTGGTAGCGGGCGCCACGGTAGTAGCCCTGCGGGGCCGTGGAAGCCGGTCCGCGCAGCGTGGCATGCGGCAGTTGAGGATGTGTCGGCACAGCGTGACTGCTGGATTCGACGGACGTGTTTCGGCTTGCACCTGACGTAAGGTCAGGTTCTACCGTCGGCGACACCGGCGCAAGGTGCGTCGGTGGAAGTGGGATGAAACGGATGGACCAGCACGGAACCGAGCGCGTATGGAAGGTCGGTGAACTCGCGGCCGAGGCCGGGCTGACGGTGCGGACGCTGCATCACTACGACCGTATCGGGTTGGTACACCCAACGGAGCGGACCAGCACCGGACACCGGCTCTACACCGCCGGCGATGTCGAGCGTCTGTACCAGGTGCTGGCCCTGCGTCAACTGGGCCTGGGACTGGACCAGATCACGGACCTGCTCGAGGGCACTGTGGCGATGACGCAGGTGCTGTCTGCTCATCGCGACTTTCTGGCCGCGCAGCTGGCCGCGACCCAGGAACTTCATGCCTTGGTCGCGGCACTGGCCGCTACGGCGGAGAGCAGGCCGGACGCATCCGCGGATCGCTTCCTGGAATTGATCAGGAGGACCGTCATGGTCGACGACACCTTCAAGGAGTATTTCACCGGAGAGCAGTTGACGCAGCTCGCGCGGCGTCGGGAAGAGCTCGGTGAACAGCACATTCGGCAAGCCGAAGCGGAATGGGGTGAGCTCATCCCAAAGGTCGACGCGGCGATCGCAGTGGGAATGGACCCGGCCTCACCCGAGGCGCAGCAATTGGCGGCGCAGTGGATGGAGCTCTTGGAAGGGTTCCACGGTGGTGATGCGGGCCTGCGCGACAGCCTGTACCGGATGCAGGCCGGCGAGGCCGACCGGATCGAGGGCGAGTTCTGCGGACCGTCACCCGCCCAGATCGAGTTCATCACGGCCGCGAACGCCGCACGCCGATAACGGGTTCGGCAGACGCTGGCGTACCGCTCGGAGAGGCGGGAGCAACTGAGAATACGCGAGCGCCTGGTGCGCGGGAAGGGTTCCCGCACACCAGGCGCCGTGCCCACAATACGGCCGTCATGCTCACCAACATCGCCGCAACCGACCAGGAACCTGCCAATGGTGGAATTGCTGCGCTCGAGCATGCCTGACCTTCCCGACGAGCCCACCTCCGAACAGGTCGAGGCGTGGATGGAGCTGGTGCAACTGGTGCAGGACAACGACTTCCGGACAGGGGTGCGGCGCATGGCCGAATACCAGGCGAAAGAACGCGCCGAAGGCGACACCACCGGCCTGCATCACGATCTGACAGAGACCGTGCGGGCGGAAGTAGGCCGAGCGCTGGCGGCGGGAGTCGCACCGGAATCGGCGGCTGCGGCGCCGGTTGTCGATACCCTGGCCGCACGCTACGCCGAGGCCTTCGGCAAGGCCGATGACGGTGACTTGCGGCGTTGGATGCTCGAACGGTTGGAGGTGGCCAACGATCCTCGGGTAGCGCGATATTGGCAGCTGGTGGCGGCCATCAACGACTGGCCTGCGGTTGCGGATCTGGAACCGGTGTTCACCTGGTTCGCCCGAGCACTGCGCGCCCATCTCACCGCCTAACACGAGGCGAAGAGCATGTGTCCCTCCGCGAACACCACCTGATCGGAGGAGGAGAACACCCCAGCGCGAACAAGGGACGAGCCCCTCTGGCTACCGGCGCGGGTGCCGACGTCCTGGCCCGATCCGCGAAGTGGGCCAACGTCAAGATTTGAGCTGAGACTGCTCAGGGACGGGTGCCGATCACGACGGTCGCGTAGTGCTCGCCGGATTCCGCGACGTCGCCCACGAGGCCGTGTTCGCTCAGGACCGCCAGCGCGAGCGGCGCTTGGTCCTCGCTGGACTCGACCAGCAGGTGGCCGCCGGGGGCGAGCCAGGAGGAAGCGTCGGCGGCGACGCGGCGGAAGATGTCGAGGCCGTCGGATCCACCGTCGAGGGCGGTGCGCGGTTCGTGATCGCGGGCCTCCGGAGGCATTTGCGCGATCATCGCCGAGGGAACGTAGGGGGTGTTGCAGAGCAGGATGTCGATGCAGCCGCGCAGTTCCTCCGGCAGAGCCTCGAACAGGTCACCCTGGTAAACGGGGAAGCCGAGCGGGGTGAGATTGCGGCGGGCGCACTCGACCGCGGCCGGATCGATATCGGCGGCCGCCAGTGTCACCGTGCGGCTCTCGGCCGCGAGGATCGTGGCCGCCGCCAGCCCCAGCGCGCCGGAGCCGCAGCACAGGTCGACGATCATCGGGTGACCCGTCTTGGCGCGGACCAGCTCGACCGCGCGGTCGACCAGGAACGCGGTGCGCTGGCGCGGCACGAAAACGCCGGGGGACACGGCGACCCGGAGCCCGTGGAACTCCGCCCAGCCGAGCACATGCTCCAGCGGGGTGCCGTGCACGCGCTGGGCGACCAGTGCCTCGAGCGCGGCGCCGGTCTCCGCCGCGGCGGCGATCAGCAACCGCGCCTCCTCCTCGGCGAACACACAGCCCGCCGCGCGGAGCTGGGCGACCACATCGGTTCCGGCTGACGTCACCGCGCCATCCTGCCGCGCGCACGGGTGATTGCGCCAACGCATTTTCCGGGGGATGGGGACCCGCAGGGACCGGGTCCCCATCGCGGGTCAGCGTGCGGTACTCAGCTGGAAGGTGCGCGTGGCGTCGAGGTAGATGCCGCGCTGCGACGACCTGCCCGGCGGGGGTAGCTGGGAGACCAGCTGCTCCAGCGAGGTCGTCGCTCCGACCACCCGGGTGCCCGCCACGATGAAATCGGCCACGGCCCGGCGAATGTGATTGGGCGAGGTGACCACGATCGCGCTCGTCGCACCGACATCCCGCAGCATCCGCGTGCTGAACAAGGCGTTCTGCACGGTCGAGCCCGCGCCGCTCTCCACGTGGATCCGTGCGGCGGGCACACCGTGGGCGATCAGCCAGTCGCGCATGGCCCCGGCCTCGGTGATGCCGTTCTGCGGATTGCCGCCGGTGACGACGATCGGCGAGAACGGCGCGGCGATCGACTGCAGCCACGCGGCGGTGAGCCGGTTCACCAGTTCCGGGCGCGGCGATCCGTCCGGGAGCAGGCCATAGCCGAGAACGACGATGCCCGTCTCCGGCCCGGCCAGCGCTGGCAGCGGGTTCGGCAGGGTGGCGACCGCGGCGCGGATGGCGCCGAGCACGTTGTCGGTGCCCTGCGCCATCGCCGGATCGACGACGCGCAGCCGTGTCATGGCGTCGATGAGCGCGGGCAGGTCGCCCGCGTAGTCGGACCAGATCGCCTGCAGGGAGAGAGCTTCGGCGTCATCGGGGTCGGCGCCGATGAGGGTGCGCAGGTCCGCGCGGCCCGCCGCGTCGTCGCCGTTGGTGAAGTGCCGCTGGGCGGAGTTGTAGAGGGCGGCGGTGTCCGGCGCGGCCTGCGCGGGAACACCGGCCAGACCGGTGAGGGACAACGCGGCGAACGACGTCGCGACCAGAAGTTTCACTTGCCTCGAGATCTTCACTACAGTCGACACCTTTCCGCTGAGGAACGGGTTGGCACGCACTAGCAGTCAGTTGGGGCAAACAGAGATCACGATACGGGCGATCGAACCCGGCATAAGGGAACTGCCGGACGGACCGCGATGGTGTTGCGCGCCCACCTGCCGACATGGAGCGCAGAGCACGCCGGAACAGGCGGCTGCCGCTGCCTTCGCTCGGGCCGGTGCGGGCTGTGGACGGAGTTCCTCCGGACGCGCCTTGCCTCCTGCGGCTGCGTCGCCCTCGCTCGGCCCGCAGCGGGCTGTAGAGACAGTTCGTCCGGCGGCGTCGGCGGCTGACTCGGCCTGACGCGACTCGGCGTGGGGCTGGCGACGAACTTCGGGTGGGTGCGCCCATTAGGCTGTGTCGACGTGGATACCGTTTCGCTGTCCGGCAAGGAACTCGCCGCCGCCATCAACGCCGACACCAAGGCTCGCGCCAGCGCGCTCACCGACGGCCCGGGCGCGCCGCGTCTCGCGCTGGTCGTGGCGAACGACGACCCGGCCAGCGCCTGGTATGTGAACTCGCTGCGCAAGGCCGCCGAACGACTCGGCATCGCCTGCGACACGGTCGATCTCGGTCCGGACGCGACCGTGGCCGCGATCCGCGCGGAGCTGGCCGCGCGCGGCGAGGACCCGGCCACCGACGCGATCATGCTGCAGACCCCCCTTCCTGCCGGTGTCCGTCTCGACGACGTGAGCTCGGCGATCGTCGCCACCAAGGACGTCGACGGCGTGAGCCCGCTGTCGCTCGGCCTGCTCGCGGCCGGGTTGGACGGTTTCGTCCCGGCCACCTCCGAGGCCGTGGTGGAACTGCTCGAGCATCACGAGATCCCGCTCGCCGGTCGGCACGTCGCGGTCGTCGGTCGCTCGAACATCGTCGGCAAGCCGCTCGCCCAGCTGTTGCTGGCGAACGACGCCACGGTCACGGTCTGCCATTCCCGCACCGCCGATCTGGCGGCCGTCACCACCACCGCGGACGTCGTCGTCGCCGCGGCGGGCCGCATCGGCCTGATCTCCGGCAAGCACGTCCGCGAGGGCGCGGTGGTCATCGACGTCGGCACCAACGAGGCGCCCAACGGCAAGATCGTCGGCGACGTCGACGCTGACTCGGTGCGCGGCAAGGCCGCGGGACTGAGCCCCGTCCCGGGCGGCGTCGGCCCGGTGACCACCGCCCTGCTCATGCGCCACGTGGTCACCGCCGCCGAAAACGGCCGCAAGGGCTGAGTACCCTCGCCACCCTGCACCGGCCTCCGCTGCGAGCCTCTGCCGAGCGCGGGACTCAGCCGCGGCTGATGGCGCTGATCAGAGTGCGGCTGCCGTCCTTGGTCGTGGTGACGAGCTGCGGGTTGTAGGTCACCGCAGGTTGCCCCGGGCGATGTTCGGTGACGACCACGACGTACTGGCCTGCGAACGCACCGGGGGTGATGGCCACGCAATGCGTGGTGCCCGCGGGGATGGTGTCGATGCCCCGTTGGATGGCGTCGGCGCTCTGCACGGCGGCGTCGGCGGTCGTGGTGGTGCGGACCTGCTCGCCGGAGCGGAGCACATAGTAGGCGTACTGGAAGGCGAAGATCACCGCGGGGCCGGAATCGAATCCGCCCGCACCGTTGCCCTGGATCCGGTTGCCGACCCGCTCGGCCGGGCACTCGGTGATCGGCGTCGCCGCCGACGCGGTGGCCTGCGCAGACGGCGCTGGTCCGGTCGGCTGGCCGGAGCCGCCCGTGCCGAACTGCATGTAGGCGGCGAAGCCGAGAGCGGCGACGCCGAGCGTGCCGAGCAGCGGTGTCGCCCACCGTCGACTCGCCCGCCGCGTGCCCGAGCGATCGATCAACCCGGTGAATTCGTCCTCGTACGGCATGGCCTCGGGCGCGGATCCTGGTGGCGGTGGCTGCACGGCCGCGGGTGCCTGGTCGACCCAGGCGGACCACTCACCCTGGTAGTCCTCGCCGCCCCCGCGCGGGAAGCCGGGGCTGCCGGTCATCCCCCGATTCTCGCGGTCGTAGCCAGGTCGTGCGCTCATCTCCGGTCGATCCATCGCCCCACCCTTCATCAGCTCCCCGTCAGGTTATCCGCATGCTCGGGTTGCGGGAACGTGGTGCCGCGTCCTTACCCCGCGCACCCCGGAGAATACTGCCGGGTACCTGGTTCGGGCACATCCGCGGGCGAAATCCTCAGCCGGGCCTTCAGTGAAAAATCTTGCTGCGCTCGAGCTTCCGATCACCAGTGCGTGACCACCGGGTCTCCGATACCGAGGGTGTGATAGACCCATTCGGCGTCGTCACGTGAGAGGTTGATGCAACCGTGGCTCACGTTCGCATAACCCTGCTGATCCACCGACCACGGGGCGGAGTGAATGAAAACACCACTCCACGTGAGGCGTTCGGCGAACTCACCATTGATGATGTAGCCCTCCGGCGAGCTCAGCGGAATGCCGATGGTGCGGGAGTCGAACACGACCGAACGGAACTTCTCCAGTACCGGCCATGTGCCCGACGGGGTTTCCCAGCCCGGCTTGCCCATCGAGGCGGGCATGGTCCGCACGACGGTGCCACCGATGGTGACCGTGAACGTGTGCGCCGACATGTCGGCGTCCGCGAAAACGCCCGCGTTGGTGCGGAATTCCGTGCGCGTGCCGCCGACCGAGACCACGATGCCGGCATTGGCGGGCAGGAACCCGGTCGGCGTCCACACCGCTTCACGATCGCCGGTCCACGCGAGCGTGCCCGCGAGTGGCTGGGTTGTTCTGATATCGATGGACTGTTCCGTCCGTGCGCGATCCGTCACGGGCGCGGCGAAGCGAATGGTCACGGGATGAGCTACACCCACCACCTGGCCGTTCGAAGGTCCGATCGACGCCACGGCTGGTGCCGATGGACGTCCGATCACCGTCGCTGCCGCCGCGCCCGACCCGAACGCGGCCAGTGCCACGATCACGGTCGCGAGGAACAGGTACCGAATTGCGCTCCTCATGGCGTCCACCCCTTCGAGATGGTGTGGTAGGCAAGGAAACATTCTAAGCCCGCATGATCAACTCGGCTACGGATAGATGTGGTCCGTGGTCCAGTTGACCCGGAGGATTCGCCTACCACTGGTCGCCTACCCGTTCGGCGGCGAAGGAAACAGACGCCGGTGCCGGGCTCGGTCAGCGGGGCGGGTGTGCGGGCACCGGCTCCGGTTCGGCCGCCGACCGCGCGTCGAATTCCGCTCGCGCGGCGAGGATTTCCTGCTGATGCTCGACGGCCCACACGCCCATGGCGTGGCTGAGCGCCCCGATGCTCGAACCGAGTTCGGTGAGGGAGTACTCCACCCGCGGCGGCACCGTCGGGTAGACCGCGCGGCGCACCAGTCCCTCGCGTTCCAGGTTGCGCAGTGTGCGGGTGAGCATCTTCTGAGTGATGCCGTCCAGGCGGCGGCGCAGATCGTTGAAGCGGATCGGCCCGTCGTTGTCGCGCAGGACGCTCAGCACGAGGATGACCCACTTGTCGGCGAGGACGGCCAGCACTTCCCGGGCGGGGCAATGGTGTAGGTAGCTCTCCACCAAGCTCGGCGACTGGGACCGATCACAGCCAGTATCCATTGGGTACCTCGATATCAGAAAGGTGCCTTCTTCCCATAAGGTACCAAGCCCTCGCAGAATCGTCGCATGCTCGCAATCACGCAGAATTCGTTCGGAGGTCCGGAAGTTCTTCACGTGGCGGAGGTCGATCGGCCGCGGCCCGGCCCGGGGGAGGTCCTGGTGCGGGTCGCCGCAACCAGCGTCAACGCGGCCGACTGGAAGGTGCGCGCCGGGCTGGTCGGCCGACTGGGTGACCCGCCGCTGACTCTGGGACTCGATGTGTCCGGTGTCGTGGACGAACTCGGTCCCGGCGTGGACCGCTTCGCGGTGGGCGATCCGGTGTACGGCATGGTGTTCGGCGGCGGCAACGCCGAATATGTTGTGGCGCGGGCCGATACATTGGCGCTGAAGCCGAGGAACATCGACTTCGTGCACGCGGCGGCACTGCCGACGGCGGCGCTGACCGCCTGGCAGGCGCTGGCCGCGCTCGGTGCGGGGCAGCGCGTGCTCGTGCACGCGGCCGCGGGCGGTGTTGGGCACCTCGCGGTGCAGATCGCAAAGCATCGCGGTGCGTTCGTGATCGGCACCGCACGCGCCGCCAACCACGAATACCTGCGTGGGCTCGGTGCTGATGACGTGATCGATTACACCGCAGTCGACTTCGACACCGCGGTCCGTGACGTCGATATCGTGCTCGATCTGGTCGGCGGCGAATACGGTTCCCGCTCCGCCGCCGTCCTGCGCCCCGATGGCCGATTGATCGACACCCAGGGCTCGGACGCGGAGGGCGACCCGCGTTACGAGCGCTTCTACGTCGAACCGTCCGGCGTCTCACTACGCGAGATCACCACCGTGGTCGAACGCGGACATCTGCGCGCCACGATCGACCAGGTCCTGCCGCTGCCGGAGATCGCGAAGGCGCATCGGATCAGCGAATCCGGGCGGGTGCGCGGCAAGATAGTGCTGGTTGCCTGGAATCCGCCCGCCTGAACGCGTCTCGGGCGCGCTTACTTGCGTACCGCGTGCACGACGTCGGCGTGCAGAGCGTCGGCGCGTGCGATCAGCTCTTCGATACGGATCAGCACGGGCGCGAAGCGATCGCCGTCGGCCGCGGGCAGTGACGCCACGTTGATCTCGATGTTGAGCTGCGAGCTGGCCGCGGCGGCACGGCAGGCGTCGGCGGCGGCGCCGATATCGGTGACCACGTTCGGGTTTCCGATCGGGAACAGTTCCGTGGCCAGCGACAGCACCTCGTCGGCCTCGTCGACGACCGCGGCCGGGACGCGGGCGGCTTCGATCAGCGCGGCGTTGATCGCCGCGGTGCGGGCGGCGCGGTCATCCGGAGTGTCCTTGGGCAGCTTGTAGGCGGCGCCGACCGCTGTGAACGCCGCGGCGTCGGCGTCGGCGAGCGCCAGAGCCCGCTCGCGGGCGGCGTCGGCCGCCTCGATGATGCGGTCGACCACGGGACGGTTGTCCGCGTCCTTGGCGCGGGTGGTGTAGCGAGCCACCATCGCCACCAGCGCGGCGGCCTGCGCGGCGTGCAGCGCGGCCACCGCGCCGCCACCGGGCGCGGGAATCTTGGCGGCCAGATCGTTCAGGTACTGCGCGAGGCCGACCTCGCCGAAGGACGGCGCAGTGTCCGTGGACGACGTGCTGGGCTGCGACACGGGGATGTTGCCTTTCGTTCTACGGCGAGAGTGGGACCAGGGATAGACGCTACCCCGTCGCACCGGCGGATCCGGCCGCGACCACGCCCTGACGGGCGTTCTCCGTGGCCGGTGCGCGGGCCGCGCATAGTCGCCGTTATGTTGAGTGCCATGCGGATCGGATTGGGCATCAACTACTCGGGGGGCTTCAAGGAGGCGGCGGCCGAAGTCGCCGACCTCGAGCAAGCGGGACTGGACATCGTGTTCGTCCCCGAGGCGTACTCGTTCGACGCGGTGAGCGCACTCGGCTACCTGGCGGCCAAGACCACGCGTCTGGAGCTGGCCTCGGGCATCCTGCAGATCTACACGCGCACCCCGAGCCTGACCGCGATGACCGCGGCGGGCCTCGACTTCGTCTCCGACGGCCGTTTCCTGCTCGGCCTGGGCGCGTCGGGTCCGCAGGTGATCGAGGGCTTCCACGGCGTGCCCTACGACGCGCCGATCGGCCGCACCAAGGAGCTGGTGGAGATCTGCCGGAAGGTGTGGCGGCGCGAGCGCCTGGAATACCAGGGCAAGCACTATCAGATCCCGCTGCCCGCCGGGCAGGGGACCGGTTTGGGCAAGCCGCTCAAGCTGATCAATCACCCGGTCCGCGACCGTATTCCGGTGCTGCTGGCCGCGCTCGGGCCGAAGAACGTCGAGCTGGCCGCCGAGATCGCCGAAGGCTGGCAGCCGATCTTCTTCCTACCGGAGAAGGCGCGGGAGGTCTGGGGCGGTTCGCTCGACGCGGGCCTGGCCAAGCGTGACCCCGCTCTGGGCGACCTCGAGGTGTTCGCCGGTCCGGCGCTGGCCATCGGGGACAACGTCGAGCCGCTGCTGGAGTTCGTAAAGCCGCACCTGGCGCTGTACATCGGCGGCATGGGCGCCAAGGGCAAGAACTTCTACCACGCCTTGGCCACGAAGTACGGCTACGGGGCGGAGGCCGACCGCATCCAGGAGCTGTACCTGGCCGGCGAGAAGGAGGCCGCGGCGAAGGCCGTCCCGGACGCGCTGGCGCGGGACATCTCGCTGGTCGGTCCGGCGGGATACGTCAAGGAACGGGTGGCGGCCTTCCGGGAGGCGGGCGTCACGGTCTTGAACGTCGTCCCGATGGCGGCGACCGCCGCCGAACGGGTCAAGCTCATCGAGCAGCTGCGCGAACTGGTGTGAGAGAAGCCGCCGTCGCCGGGTGCGACGGCGGCGAAGGCCCCGGTCAGCTCGGTCGCAGCGCCTCGAGCGCCGCGTCCAGCGTCGAATGTAGCGCGAACACCTGATCCAGGCTGGTCATCTTCAGCTGGCGGCTGGTCGCCGGACCTTCGGCGACCACGGCGATCGCGGTCGCGCTGCCCGCACGTTGATGGGCGGCGACGAGCGTCGCCATGCCCGCCGAGGCGAGGAAGCTGACCGCGGTGAGGTCGATGATCAGGGCTGCGGGCTTCCCGCTGAGAATGGCCTCGATCGCGTTCTCCAGGGCGGGGGCTGTCGCCAGATCGACCTCCCCGGCCACCGTCAGCACCGTCGCGCCGTCGTGCGCCGCGACCGTGGTGGTCATCGTGTCCGCGAGGGGATACGCGTCTCCGGAAGTGTTGGTCACCTCTTCACAACACACAAATCGTGGCGAATCCGCAACCTCGGAGTGTTCATAGGCTCACACAATACATCGAGGACGCGAACCAGGCGGAGGTCGCGGAGGCCGCGGAGCCAGCGAATGGCGACGGCTACGCGCCAGCGGATGCGCCTCCGCCGTGGGCCGCCGCGCTACGAGTCAACCCGTCGTCGTTATCCATTGCGTGGCTCGGAGACCGCTCCGACCTCGACAATCAGCACACTTCTACGTCATTCGTGATCCGATTATCGCGGCGGCCTCCCGGAGGGCTGAGCTGTGGCGTTGTCCGGTCCAGAGTGTGGTCGTGCCGCTCACTCGTCGTGGCATGCGGATCGACGACTACGGACGCCCTCGCCTCCGCAGGCTCCGACCGGTCGAGTCCGTGCAACGCCAGCGCGGCGAGCGCGCCGATGGCTGTGAGCCCGACCCGGACCGCCCAGTCGGCCCCGGCGTAGAGCGCGGCGCCGACTACTGCGCCGGTGGCGAGGTTGCCGATCAGGATTCCGACGCCGACGACGGTGTTGTAGAACCCGTAATGTGTGACCTCACCCGAACACCCCTTGGACGCGCACTCCAGGGACCTCCGCGCACCGGGCGTGGGACGCAAGTATTTGTCATCGAATCGTCCGACCGGCGTGTGGTGATCAGTCCGGGTGGACGACCATCACCGGGCAATGCGCATGCTGGACAAGGTAATTGCTCGTCGAGCCGAACAGCAGCCCGCGAAAGCCGCCGCGGCCGCGACTGCCGACGACGATCAGTTGCGCGGCTTTCGACCATTCGGTGAGATGGTTGCGGGGCCCGGATAAATAGACCCGGCGGGTGACCGCGACGTCGGGAAATTTCTCATGCCAGCCCGCGAGCCGTTCGGACAGAAGGGCGTGTTCGGCGGTTTCCAGCTCGGCGATCGGGATGTCGAGATAGCTCGTACCGGCGAAGCGTCCTTCGGACAAATCGCTCCAGGCGTGGACCACCACGAGTTCAGCGTCACGCTCGGACGCTTCGTGAAACGCTGCTTCGATCGCGGACTCCCCGACCGGGCTTGCGTCCACTCCGACCACTACCGGGCCGCTGCGAGAGACCTGTTCAGTGCCTTCGTGGCGCACCACCACGATGCGGCCCGTGCCTTGGCTGACCACGGCCAGCAGCGTAGACCCCAGGTGGGCGAAGTACCCGACCCCCCGAGTGGCGCCGAGAACGACCAAATGCGCCTCGGAGGACAGGTCGATCAGCAACTCGGCGGGGTTACGGTCGGACAACTGCGTGTCGACCTCGAGGCCCGGGTGCGCCTCGCGGGCGATCCGCTCCGCGCGGGCCAATGCCTCTTGCCCGTGGTGCCGGATGGTCTCGATGACCGAGGGCACCAGCACGTCGTAGAAGCCCGACACCGAGCAAGCGGCGGCAAGATCATAGCCGTGGGTCACGATCAGACGACGTCCGCGCTCGGCCGCGGTCTGGGCGGCCCAAGCTACGGCACGGACGCTGGCCGGTGAGCCGTCGGTCCCAACTATCACCGCCGCCGAGACCGAGTCGTGAGGATCCAGACGGTGTTGGACGGTCATCTCAGCTGCCTTTCAGTCGACTCGCGGGTATAGCGGTCATGCACGCGAGATAGCCGAGCCATGGCCTCGGCGTCGCCGCGCCCGGGCGGTGCGGCGCTGCCCTCCCATGAGCTCGCGCGGTGCACACCCTGGAAATTCCGTCCCCGCCAACGTATGGCAGCCGCAACGGCTTTGGAATATCCGAATGCCGTCGCCTTGATGACGTCCCCGATGCCCGCAGTTGTTGTTGTTCCGTGGTGCTCACGGCCCGGCATCCAGTATCTGGTCGGCGCGAGGCGCGACTTAGGGCCAATGGGCATCGGCCTATGGGCTCAACGGCCCCCAACCCCGGCGTTGGGGTCGTTGAACCCCGCCCGATCTCGGTACTGCATGCCGATCGCTCGCCCAGCAGCCATGCTCATCGCGCGGAACTGGCCGAACTCGTCGAGCGCCTGCCGTTCGCGGTCATGTACCGCTGGTATGAGGATCTCGGCTCCCGCCGCCCCGAAGACAGATTATGGGAAGGCCGCGCCGACCTCGGCGAGATCACCATCGCAGCCGGCACCCGGGCCTACCTTTGCGGGCCCCTGCCTTTCATGCTCGGCATGCGCGAGGCGCTGTTGGCAAACGGCGTGGCGGCAGACAACATCCACTACGAGGTCTTCGGCCCAGACAGCTGGACCGCCGCCCCGGCATAGGCTGCGGCGAACACCTGCCCGATTCCGCCGTTGTCGCTGTCGCGGTCATCGGATGAATGGGTATTCGGTCCCGCCTCCCCGGGGCCTTCGGCCCTGTGCTCCGCGCGGGGGCCGTGGTGGTGTGTATGCCGACCGATTCGAAGCATTTCGAAAAAGAGAGGCAGGCAACAGCATTGGCACGGGACCTGACGCAGCGAGAGATTCTGGCCGAACTGGAACCGATCGCCGAGGACTGCGTGCACCGGCACCTGTCGATGGCCAAGGACTGGAACCCCCACGACTACGTGCCCTGGGACGAGGGGCGAAACTTCGCCACGCTCGGTGGTGCGGACTGGTCTCCCGAGCAGTCCTCCCTCACCGAGGTGGCGAAAGCCGCGATGATCACCAATCTGCTCACCGAGGACAACCTGCCTTCCTACCACCGCGAGATCTCCGAGAACTTCTCCCGTGACGGCGCCTGGGGTACCTGGGTCGGCCGCTGGACGGCCGAGGAGATGCGGCACAGCACGGTGATCCGCGACTATCTGGTGGTCACTCGCGGCGTGGACCCGGTTGCTCTCGAGCAGGCCCGAATGGCCCACATGACCAACGGATTCTCCTCCGGTGCAAGCGAAACCGATATCGCGAGTGGCGCCGGATTCCTGCACTCGGTCGCCTACGTCAGCTTCCAAGAACTGGCCACGCGAGTCACCCACCGCAACACCGGTCGGGTGTGCGACGACCCGATCGCCGACCGAATGCTGCAGCGCATCGCCGCCGACGAGAACCTGCACATGATCTTCTACCGCACCATCTGCGGCGCCGCCCTCGACTTGGTACCCGACCAGGCGATGGAAGCTATCGACACCATCGTGGAGAACTTCCGGATGCCGGGCGCAGGCATGCCCGACTTCCGCCGCAACGGCGTGCTGATGGCCAAGCACGGCGTCTACGACCTGCGCCAGCACCTGGAAGAAGTGCTGCTCCCGGTAGTCAGGCAATGGAACATCATGGGCCGCAACGATTTCGGAGCACGCGGCGAGCAAGCGCGCGAGAAACTCGCCGCATTCCTCGACGACATGCAACAGGTGCGAATCCCACGCTTCGAACAACAGCGCGAACGCGCCCTGGAGCGCGAACGCGCCCGCGCAGCGCAGTAGCGCCCGCGGAGATCACTCCCATCACGCGCAGCCGATGTCCGCGCATGCTGGGATCCGGTTTCGCTAAGTGGTGTGTTCCAGCGCTGGGATGGTCAGCGTGTCGGATTGTGATGTTGGACGTCGCCGGGGTGGCCATGGGTATCGGGGGTGTGCGAGTGCCCTCCGTGGCCGCCCATCATCAGCATCATCATGATCGGGCAGGCCAAGACGATCAAAAGCAGGAGCAGTGTGGTGACCGGTACTCCCATCACGATCAGCACCGCGGCCGCGACGGCGAGGGCGATCAGGTACAGGGGTGCGTGGCGGATGTTCATGATGGACCTCAT
>NZ_BAGF01000048.1 GCF_000308755.1 Nocardia pneumoniae NBRC 100136 | reverse complement strand
CACGACCGTCGATCACGGATGCTGTGGACCCCCGTCTGCGGTGTTCGTGCGTATCGCGGTGGGCAACGGGTAGGCGGTAGACGCATCTACTTCGACGAATGGAGGCGTCATGACGGACGTCGACGACGATGTTTATGCAGGCCGCGGACGCCTGCTCCGAATTCCACGTAGCCGAGGAGCCCTCGGCGGGCTCGCGGTGCTACTTCTGGGCGTGTGGGGTGCGCTGATCCCGTTCGTCGGGCCGTACATCAACTTCGCGTTCACTCCGGACGAGCCATGGGTATGGACTGCGGCGCGTGGGTGGCTGCACGTGCTGCCTGGCGTTGCCGCGATCATCGGCGGATTGCTCATGCTGGCAAGCCGCAACCGGCTCGTGGCGAGCTTCGGCGGGTGGCTGGCAGTGGCGGCGGGCTTCTGGTTCGTGATCGGACCGCAATTAGCGGACCCGCTGCGAATCGGGGATGTCGGCGACCCCGTCGCCACCTCCGATCTGAAACGTGCCCTGCTACAACTGGCCTATTTCTATGGTCTCGGTGCGCTGATCCTGTTCTTCGCGGCGGCCTCGCTCGGCCGGTTGTCAGTGCGTAGCGCACGGGACATCGCCTTCGCGCGACGCGAG
>NZ_BAGF01000049.1 GCF_000308755.1 Nocardia pneumoniae NBRC 100136 | reverse complement strand
CTGGTGGCGATCGACCCGCACTAGGAGCGGGCGCGGCGACGCCCAGTGCCTGATTCGGTGCGATCGCACCGACCGCATACACTGTCCGGCATGCGGATGTTCCTGGATATCCTCCTGATCATCACCAGCGTGCTGCTGGTGCTGCTGGTGCTGCTGCACCGCGCCAAGGGTGGAGGTCTGTCCAGCCTGTTCGGCGGCGGCGTGCAGTCCAGTCTGTCCGGCTCCACGGTCGTGGAGAAGAACCTCGACCGCGTCACCATCTTCACCGGCGTCATCTGGCTGATCGCCATCCTCGGCATCGGCTTGGAGATCAAGTTCGCCTGATCGGAGTTACCGCGCCCCCCGTCCCCGGGGCAGCGCATCGGCGTGCTCCGATCGTCAATCGGTGCGCGGAACGCGCCCGTCGACGTCGGTGAAACCGTAGTACTCCGCGAGATCGGCGACTCGCCACGGCAGTCCGGTGCGCGAGCGGCGCCCGGCATCGGTGGCCA
Organism: Nocardia pneumoniae NBRC 100136; assembly: GCF_000308755.1. Classification (GTDB taxonomy): domain Bacteria; phylum Actinomycetota; class Actinomycetes; order Mycobacteriales; family Mycobacteriaceae; genus Nocardia; species Nocardia pneumoniae. The sequence goes on along the minus strand of NZ_BAGF01000049.1, from coordinate 133,560 downwards.
GCGCGACGACGGCGCGGCCGGTGAAGCGCGGCGTCTGCGCCTCGGCGAGGTCGAAGGTGCCCTCGCCGGGCAGCGTGACCAGCCGGTGCCCGTGCGCGTCGGCCGGAACAAGTTGCAGCAGCTCGGTATCCACGATGCCCGGCCAGAGCGAGACCACGGTCACCTCGGTGCCCGCGAGATTGTGCGCCATGTCGGCGGTCAGCCGGTCCAGGGCACACTTCGCGACGCCGTATACGGCGTTGTGCATATACCTGCGCGCCCCGGGCGAGGAGATGTTGACGATCAGTCCGCCCGATTCGATCAGCAGGGGCGCGGCGAAAACACTTGCCACATAATGTGATCGGACGCCCACGTCGAAGGTCTCGTCCCAGGCCGCCGGAGGAACCTCCCAGAACGGCTTGCCCAGCCACCGGGCCGCGGCGGGGGAGTTGTAGACGTTGTTCACCAGCACGTCCAGCCTGCCGTGCTCGGTGCGGATCAGTTCGAACAGCCGCTCGACCGCGTCGTCGTCGCGGTGATCGCAGACGAACGGTATGCCCACCCCGCCCGCCGCGTCGATTTCGGCGGCCGTCGCGTGCACGGTGCCGGGCAAACGTCCCTGGGCGGTCGAGCGCCCGGTGACGAACACGGTCGCGCCCGCCGCGCCCAACTCCAGCGCGATCCCCTTGCCGATACCGCGGCTGGCGCCGGTGACCACCGCGATCTTGCCTTCGAGCCCGTCGGCTATTCCGCTCACGGAATCGGAACACTACCGTGAAACGATAACGTGTTCTAGTCCACGGTTCAGGAGGCCTGAGTGGAGCTGACGCATCGGTTCGTGACGACCAACGGTATCCGCATGCACCTCGCCGAGCAGGGGGAGGGGCAGCCGGTGATCTTCTGCCACGGCTTTCCGCACACCTGGTACGTCTGGCACCGCCAGCTCCCCGCGGTCGCCGCGGCGGGATATCGTGCCATCGCGCCCGACCTGCGCGGCTACGGACAGACCGACGCGCCCGGCGACCTCGAGGCGTACACCAATCGCGCCGTCTGCGCCGACCTGCTCGGTCTGCTCGATGACATCGGCGCCGAGCAGGCGGTGTTCGTGGGCTTGGACTTCGGTGCCGCGCTGGTGTGGGAACTGGCATTGCGCGCCCCGGAGCGGGTGCGCGCCGTCATCGTCCTGAACAATCCGTTCGCGCCCCGTCCGCCCCGTGCCCCTTCGCAGCTGTGGGCCAAGGCCGCCGCACGACACTTCCTGCACCTGCACTACTTTCAGACCCCCGGCGTCGCCGACGCGGAACTCGGCGCGTGCCCGCGGGAATTTCTCACCCGCGTGTATTTCGCGTTGAGCGCCGACTATCACTATCTGGACACGTGGCGCTTCCCGGCGGAAGGCACCGGCTACCTCGACGTGCTGCCGGAGGCCCCCGCGCTGCCGTGGCGCTGGCTGAGCGGACACGAAGTGGACACGCTGGCAGGAGATTTCGAACGCACGGGGTTCACCGGCGGATTGAACTGGTACCGCAGCTTGGACCGCAATTGGGAACTGAGCGCCGACTACGCGGACGCGAAAGTCGCTGTGCCCGCCTATTTCTTGTACGGCGATCGCGATCCCGACATGGAGGGATTCAGCGGCCGTGATCCGCTGGCCACCATGCGGGAGCATGTCGTCGATCTGCGCGCGGTGACCGAGATCGCCGACGCGGGCCACCTCGTGCAGCTGGAGCGGACCGCCGAGGTGAACGCATTGCTCACCGCGCATCTGCGCCACCTGGCGGCGCACCCCTCCGAGATCTCCGCCTGATCTGAAAACTCTTCGAGGCCAGCGCGGTTCGCTGTCGGTGGGCACCGCTAATGTCTGGTGAATGAGCTATAGCCTGAGCATCTACGTCGTCGAACTGGACAGGGTCTCCGCCGCCATCGGGTCCAGGGACGACAAGCTCCGGCGGATGATCGGCGGCCGGTTCAAGGCACAGCTGACCCACGATGACGACTGGTTCGCCGAGGAGATCGCGGCTGGCGCGCCCACCCGCTACGAGGCGGTGCGCGCCGTCATCGATGGCGGCCCGTTCGATCCGTCCTACGGCTTCCAATACGGCTACGCCTACCAGACGATCTGCCAGTTCTACGGCCGGTTCGTCGACAACCGCTACTTCTCCGCGTTCCGTGGCCGCTGGCTCGATCACATCGATGACGGACTCGCCACGCTCGGCATCAAGGCGATCAGCGTCCGCGACTTCATGTACCACTCGCTGCCGCCCGCGCTGCCCCAACCGGACGATCTGCCCGGCTACGGCGAATGGACACCGGAGCAGTGCGCGGAAGCGCTGGTGCAGTGGGAGTCGACTACGCCACCGCAACGCGAGGAGGTCGACCACGAGGTACTCGCCGCCATCGAGTCCTGCGTCGAATGGATCCGCGAGGCCCAGGCCCGTCCCGGCTGGGGCATCGCCGGGTTCTTCTACTGAACCGCCGGGCCAAGGCGGCCGCCTAGCGGTATTCCTCGGTCAGCTTCGGGTAGTCCGACCACCGCGGCAGCGGCTGGTAGTCGAGGTAGGCGGTGAGGCGGTCGAGCAGGTATTGCCAGCGTGGGCCGATGACGGCCGCGTCGGCGGGGGAGACGTGGCGGCGGGTCAGTTCGACGGTGGTGACCACGCCGACCTGGCTCATGCGGACTTCGAGGAGGGAGCCGTCGACGTGTACCACCAGTTCGTGCGGGGCCTGGCAATGGTCGACGCGCACCGCGACCGGACCCGGAACGGGACCGTCGAGCAACTCGATGGTGAGGTTGCCATTGCCGCCGGAGACAGAGCCGAGCCAGCGGGACAGCTGGCCGCGCTCGGTGGCCGCCGACCACACGTCCAGAACGGGCTTGTGGAAGGAACGCAGGTAGTGCAGCAGCACCAGATCGCCGTCGGCTGTGTGCTCGTGCTCCGGCCGTACCTCGCCGAGCATGGACATCGTGGTCATTGCCGTGTCCTTCCGCTGCTGGTCACCGTCACCTCACTGTATTTCCACTATTCCCTGCCCGAATCGAATTCCCGCGAATGCCGAGCGTCGGCGCGCCGCGCGTGCGTCGCGGCGGTTGCCGCGCCTTCGCTGAGTCTGCGCAGAACTGCGGACATCCGGCTGCGCCTGTCATGCGGTTGCTCTGCCATCGCACCGCTGGCGCAGGGACTGGACAGACTTGGCTGCGCCTGTCATGCGGTTGCTTCAGCTTTCGCACGGCTGGCGCAGGGACTGGACAGACTTGGTCCGGCTACGCCTGTCGTGCGGCTGCCTCAGTCTTCGCACGGCTGGTGCAGGACTGGACGGACTTGGTCCGGCTGCGCATGCGGCCCCTCAGTCTTCGATCGGCCTGGCGTGAGCTGGACGAACTTCGTCCGGCAGCCCCCGCTGTGCCGCTCGGCCCATCAGCGCGCGCGCCGCGGCGTCGATCCGGTCCTCGTCGAGCAGCACGGTATCGGCGGCGGGGCCGAGCGGCACGAAACTGTCGTCGCTGGTGACGCGCGCGAGCGCTCCCGCGAAACCGGCATCGACCAGGGCCGCGCAGATCGACTCGGACACGCCGCCGCTCCGGCGGGTCTCGTCCGCGACGAGGACCCGGCCGGTCGCGCGTGCGTGTTGCACCAGGTCGTCCACCGGAAGCGGAGCCAGCCAGCGCAGGTCGAGCACGCGGGCATGGATACCGTGTCGGGCCAGGCGTCGCGCCACGCGCAGGCTCATCGGCACGCCGTTGGCGAAGCTGACCAAGGTCAGGTCCGTGCCGTCGCCGTAGACGCGGGCTCGGCCTATCTCGACGTGCTCAGTGCGGGACGTGCGCGCCAGCCAGCCGTCGTCGCCGGGCGTGTGCAGGTCGCGGGTGTGATAGAGCGCGATGGGCTCCAGGAACAGGCACACCCTGCCATCCACGCGGGCGGCGGACACGCAGGTCCGCAGCATTGCCGCGGCATCGTCGGCGCGGGATGGGGAGGCGACGATCACGCCGGGGATGTCGCGCAGCGCGGCGATCGAGTTGTCGTTGTGGAAGTGACCGCCGAACCCTTTCTGATAGGCGTATCCGGCGATCCGCACCACCATCGGGTTGCGGTAGCGGCCGTCGGAGAAGAACGACAGCGTGGCCGCTTCGCCACGAATCTGGTCGGCGGCGTTGTGCAGGTAGGCCAGATACTGGATCTCCGGAATCGGTACGAACCCGGCCAGCGCCGCGCCGAGTGCGGTGCCGAGCACACTCTGCTCGTCCAGCAAGGTGTCGAATACGCGGCGCGCGCCGAACGTCTTCTGTAATCCCTTGGTGACGCCGTACACGCCGCCCTTGCGGCCGACGTCCTCCCCGAAGACGAGCACATCGCGATCGCGAGCCAGCAGGTCTGCGAGCGTGTTGTTGATCGCCTGAGCGAGTGTCACGGGATCGCCCTGCGCGGCAGAGCCGTTCGTGTTCGTGCGGTGAAACGCATCGGTGCGTGGGATCGCCCGATCCGCCCGGCTCGGCGCTTCGGAGCGACCGTCGTCCGGCAGGGGATCGGCTCTGAGCGCGTCCGCCCGCACCAAGGCGGGGCGAGAAGGACCGATCGGCGCGATCACCGCCGCCGCGGAGGCGAGTTTCGGTTCCGCGCGGACATTTTCGGCTGTCGCGGCGACGCGGCGACCCAGGTCGACGTAGCGGTCGAGCACGTCGGCGGGCGTGACCACGCCGGAATCGACCAGCAGCCGCGCGGTCGCCAGCACCGGATCGCGGAGCACGTCGGCGGCGATATCGGCGGCGCGGCGGTAGGCGGCCTCCACGTCGGAACCCGCGTGACCGAGCAGCCGGACGGTCCGCAGACGCAGGAACGCGGGCGCCCGGTTGTCCCTGACCCACTGCGCGGCGGTGCTCGCGGTGGTCAGCGCGTCGACGGCGTCGCAACCGTCCGCGCTGAAGTACCGCAAACCGGGCCGATGGCCGTACGCCTGGTCGATCCAGTCCGGTGGCGTGGGAACGCTGATGCCGATGCCGTTGTCCTCGCAGACGAACAGGATCGGCATCGGAATCCCTTGGTGAGCGGTATGGATCGCGGCGTTGATCGCCCCGGCCGCGGTGGAGTGGTTCGCCGACGCGTCGCCGAAACTGCACAGCACCACCGAGTCCGAGGGCCACGGGCTGGAAACGCCCAGTCGCGCGGCACGATCGATCGCGAAGGCCAACCCGACCGCGCGCGGAAGGTGCGACGCGATGGTGGAGGTCTGCGGGATGACGTTCGCCGCCGCGCTGCCGAACACCTTGTGCCGCCCGCCCGAGATCGGATCCGCTGCCGCCGCGACCACCCCTAGCAGCACGTCGCGGATCGGGTCGAGGCCGGGTACGCGCCGCGCCCGGTGCACGAAGAACGCCCCCGATCGGTAGTGCAGCAAAACGGGATCGGAGGTCCGCAGGGCCGCCGCCAAGGCGGCGTTCCCTTCGTGACCGGAGGACCCGATGCTGTAATAACCGCGCCGGGCGCTGCCGAGGTGTCGCGCCGCGAGATCCAGATGCCTGCTCGTCGCCTGCGATTCGAACAGTTCCAGGCAGGTCGCGCCGGTCACCGCACTGCCGGGCCCGATCGGCTGACTCGCCGGGCGGCTCGGCCGCGGCGCGAGTGCGGCGATCGCGGTGCGCAACCGCTCGTCCAGATCCACTCCCTGGTCGGTCACCGCACGATCATCTCGTACAACTACACCGTCCGGACGATTATCAGCCGTTATTCTTCCTGCGGATATAAAGAACTCCGGATGAAATCCCGTCTCAGCGCAGCGCTGCCGCGGCCTCGCGATCGAGCAGCCAGGTGGTGGAGTCGATACCTGTCGCACCGGCCGCGGGGATGTCCAGCGGGTCGGCTCCGCCGATGGCCGCGGCGACCGCTTCGGCCTTGGCCGCGCCGCCGACCACCAGCACGACGTGGCGCGACCGCCGGACCGCGGGCAGGGTCAGGGTCACCCGCACCGGCGGCGGCTTCGGCGAATCCGTCACGGCGACAACGAGCTCGTGGTCCTCGCGCACGGCGTCGGTGTGCGGGAACAGCGAGTTCACGTGCCCCTCGCCGCCCATCCCGAGCAGATGCAGATCGAACGCGCCGTGCTCGGTGAGATAGGCGTGCACGGCCGTGGAGTACTCGGCCGCCGCCTCCACGGGGTCGGGGTACTCGCCGTCGGAGGCGGCTACCGGATGCACCCGCGCCGGGTCCACCGGTACGTGGTCGAGCAGGGCCTGCCTGGCTTGCAGGTCGTTGCGCTCCGGATCGCCCGCGGGCACGAAACGCTCGTCGCCCCAGAACACGTCGAGCCGGGACCAGTCGATGTCACCGGGCGATTTGCGCACCTGCTCCAGCAGGGCGATGCCGGTGCCGCCGCCGGTCAGCACCACCGACGCCGCACCGCGCTGGGCTTGGGCGGCGGCGACGACCGACACGAAGCGGGCCGCCGCGGCGGCGACGAGTGACTCGGTGTCGAGGTGGACCTCGACGGTGTCGCTGGGAAAGGGTGAATCGGTGTGGTCACTCATAGATCACCTTCTCGATTCCGGCCAGTGCCTCCGCGTAGATGTCGTCGGCGTCCAACCTGCGTAGTTCCTCGGCGAGGCAGTCGCGAGTCTCCCTGCGCGCCAATGCGATCCGCTGCACGGGGTCGCCGGTGCGGGTGAGCGTGGCGGTGCGGCCGGTCTGCGGTCGCTCGATCGCGATGGAGACCGTGCGGCGGTGCAGTTCCACGTGCAAGGGTCCGGTGCGGCGGCGAACCGGGCAGCCCAGCCGGGCCGCCAGCCAGCCCGCCAGCATGTCCAGGGCGGGTTCGTCGCGCAGACCGGACACCGTCGCCGACTCCACCAGCTCGAACGGCGGCTCGTCCATGGCGGCGGCCAGCAGTGCGCGCCAATAGGTGATCCGGCTCCAGGCCAGATCGGAGTCGCCGGTCGCGTAGGAGCCGAGCCGCTTCTTGATCGCCGCCTGCGGATCGGCCGCGAACGTGGCGTCGGTGATGCGCCGGGTCGCCAGCCGACCCACCGAGTCCTTGGACGGGAACTCCGGGGCTCCGCGCGGCCACCAGGCGACCACCGGCGTATCCGGCAGGAGGAACGGGATGACGACGCTGCTTTCGTGGTTGATCAGCTCGCCCTGCAGGCGCAGCACGATCACCTCGGCCGCTCCCGCGTCGCCGCCCACCCGGATCTGCGCGTCCAGCCGGGTGGCGGCTTCCCGGTCACCGCGTGCCAGCACCACCACCCGGCAGGGATGCTCGCGGCTGGCGTCGTTCGCGGCGTCGATAGCGTCCTCGGCCTCCGAGCTGTCCAGCGTGCACACCACCAGGGTGAGCACCCGGCCCATGGTGATCACGCCGTTGCTCTCGCGCAGCTGCACCAGACGCTTGGTGACCTCGCTGGTCTTGGTCTCCGGCATGTCGACGATCACGGCCGCCGCCATTCCCGCCCGGTGCGGGCGAGCATCTCCTCGGCCGACGCCGGACCCCAGGTGCCCGCCTCGTACGGCTCCGGTTTGCCATCGGCGGCCCAGTGCTCGAGCACCGGATCCAGGATCCGCCAGGACAATTCGACCTCCGCGTTGACCGGGAACAGCGACGGCACCCCGAGCAGCACGTCGAGGATCAGGCGCTCGTACGCCTCGGGAGAGGACTCGGTGAACGCCTCACCGTAGCTGAAGTCCATGTTGACATCGCGCACTTCCATGCTGGAGCCCGGCACCTTCGAGCCGAACCGCGTGGTGATGCCCTCGTCCGGCTGCACTCGGATGACCAGCGCGTTCTGCCCCAGTTCCTCGGTCATGGTCTGGTCGAACGGCAGGTGCGGCGCCCGCTTGAAGATCACCGCGATCTCGGTCACCCTGCGCCCCAATCGTTTGCCGGTGCGCAGGAAGAACGGGACGCCCGCCCAGCGGCGGGTGTCGACTTCCAGGCTGATCGCGGCATAGGTCTCGGTCCGCGAATTCGGATCGAACCCTTCCTCGTCCAGCAGTCCCACCACGTGCTCGCTGCCCTGCCAGCCCTCCGCGTATTGCCCGCGCGCGGTGGTCTCGTCCAGCGGTTCGATGAGCTTGGTCGCCGAGAGCACCTTGATCTTCTCGGTCTGCAACTGCTTGGGCTCGAAGCTGATCGGTTCCTCCATGGCGGTGAGCGCCAGCAGTTGCAGCAGGTGATTCTGGATCACGTCCCGCGCGGCGCCGATGCCGTCGTAGTAGCCGGCGCGGCCGCCCAATCCGATGTCCTCGGCCATGGTGATCTGCACGTGGTCGACGAAGTTGGCGTTCCAGATCGGTTCGTACAACTGGTTGGCGAAGCGCAGCGCCAAGATGTTCTGCACCGTCTCCTTACCGAGGTAGTGGTCGATGCGGAACACCGTCTCCTCCGGGAACACCCGGTTGACCAGCGCGTTGAGCTCCTGGGCGCTTTCCAGGTCGTGCCCGAACGGCTTCTCGATCACCACCCGGCGCCACGGCTTGCGGCCCGCTTCGTCGAGCCCCTTCGTCTGCGCCAGGCCGTGCTCGGAGAGCTGGTCGAGCACGACGGGGAACGTCTTCGGCGGGATCGACAGGTAGAAGGCGTGATTGCCGCCCGTGCCGCGCTCCTTGTCCAGGGTGGCCAGGGTGTCGGCGAGCCGGTCGAACGCGGCGTCGTCGTCGAAGGTGCCCTGCACGAAGCGGATGCCCTCCGCGAGCTGGTCCCAGACCTCCTGGCGGAACGGGGTGCGCGAGTGCGTTTTCACCGCGTCGAGGACGACCGAGGCGAAGTCCTCGTCGGCGTAGTCGCGGCGAGCGAAGCCGACCAACCCGAAAGCCGGGGGCAGCAGCCCCCGGTTCGCCAGGTCGTAGATGGCCGGCATCAGCTTCTTCCGGGACAGGTCACCGGTGACCCCGAAGATCACCATGCTGCACGGTCCCGCGATGCGCGGAAGCCGTTGGTCCCGGCTGTCGCGCAGCGGGTTGTGCCAATCGTTCGCGGCCGCTCGACCCGTGGGCGCTGTACCGGCCATCGGTCAGCTGTCCCCGGACGCGTCAGAGCCGGACGCGGCGGCCGACGTCAACTCCGCGGCCGTGGCGGAAAGCAGCTCCTCCCACGACTTCTCGAACTTCTCCACGCCTTCGCGCTCGAGCACCGCGAACACGTCGTCCAGGTCGATGCCGACCGCGACGAGCTGGTCGAAGACCTCCTTGGCCGCCGCGGCGGTCCCCGTGACGGTGTCGCCGCGGATCTCGCCGTGATCGGCGACCGCCTGGAGGGTCTTCTCCGGCAGCGTGTTCACCGTGTTGGGGGCGACCAGCTCGGTGACGTACATGGTGTCGGAGTAGTCCGGGTTCTTCACGCCGGTCGACGCCCACAGCGGCCGCTGGCGATTCGCGCCGGAGGCGGCCAGGTTCGTGTAGGTGGAGGTGTGCTTGCCACCGTCGAACACGTCCTGGTACTCGGCGTAGGCGAGGCGGGCGTTGGCGATACCGGCCTTCCCGCGCAGCGCGAGCGCCTCCTCGGTGCCGATCGCCTCCAGCCGCTTGTCGATCTCGGTGTCGACCCGGGACACGAAGAACGAGGCGACCGAGTGGATCTTGGCCGGATCGTGCCCGGCGACCTTCGCCTTCCGCACGCCGTCCAGGTAGGCGCCCATCACCGCGCGGTAGCGCTGGACCGAGAAGATCAGCGTGACATTGACGCTGATGCCCTCGGCGAGCACCGCGGTGATCGCGGGCAAACCTTCCTCGGTGGCCGGGATCTTGATGAACAGGTTGGGCCGGTCGACGATCTTCCACAGCTCGACCGCCTGCGCGATGGACTTGTCCGCGTCGAACGCCAGGCGGGGATCGACCTCGATGGAGACCCGGCCGTCCACGCCGCCGGTCGCTTCGAAGACCGGAGCGAACACGTCGCAGGCCGCGCGGACGTCGTCGGTGGTGATGGTGCGGATGGCGGCATCGGCGTCGGCGCCTTGGGCGGCAAGCTCTTTCAGCTGGCTGTCGTAGCTGTGGCCCTGGCTGAGCGCGCCCTGGAAGATCGTCGGGTTGGTGGTGACCCCGACGACGCCACGGGTGTCGATCAGCTCGGCCAGGTTGCCGGAGCGGATCCGGTCCCTGGACAGATCGTCGAGCCATACGGACACCCCCGCCGCCGACAGGGCGGCGAGGTTTTCGTTCTGAGCCATGAGCGCTATCCCTTCACGTTCTCGAGCGTGCGCTGCGCGGCGGCAACGACGGCTTCCGGAGTGAAGCCGAATTCGCGGAACAGGGTCTTGTAGTCGGCGGAGGCGCCGAAGTGCTCGATCGACACGATCTCGCCCGCGTCACCGGCGAACCGGTGCCACGGCATGGCGATACCGGCCTCGACGACGACGCGTGCGGCGATCGCGGGCGGAAGCACCTCGTCCCGGTACGCCTTGTCCTGCGCGTCGAACCACTCCACACACGGCATCGACACCACGCGGGTGGCGATGCCCTGCTCCTCCAGCGTAGTGCGGGCGGCGACGGCGAGGTGGAGCTCCGAACCCGTGGCGATCAGGATCACCTGCGGGGTGCCGGTGGACGCCTCGGCCAGGACGTAACCGCCCTTCGACACGCCCTCGTAGCTGGTGCCTTCCAGGATCGGCAGGTCCTGGCGGGTCAGCGCCAGCCCGGACGGGCCGTCCTGGTGCGGCGGCTCCGACACCGAGAAGTGCGAGGTGTGCTCGCTGCTGTCGCGCTCGAGGATGGTGCGCCAGGCGTAGGTGGTCTCGTTGGCGTCGCCGGGACGGACCACGTTCAGGCCGGGGATGGCGCGCAGCGCGGCCAGGTGCTCGATCGGCTGATGCGTGGGGCCGTCCTCGCCCAGGCCGATGGAGTCGTGGGTCCACACGTAGATCGCGGGCACCCGCATCAGCGCGGCCAGGCGGACGGCGGGGCGCATGTAGTCGCTGAACACCAGGAAGGTGCCGCCGTAGGGGCGGGTCGGGCCGTGCAGCGCGATGCCGTTGAGGATCGCGCCCATCGCGTGCTCGCGGACACCGAAGTGCAGCGTGCGGCCGTACGGGTTGGCCTTCCACATGCCGGTCGAGATCGACTCCGGCCCGAAGCTGGGCTGGTCGGGCATGGTGGTGTTGTTGGACTCGGCCAGGTCGGCCGAACCGCCCCACAGCTCCGGCAGCACCGGGGCCAGCGCGGCGAGCACCTTGCCGGAGGCCTTGCGGGTGGCCATGCCCTTCGGATCCGGTTCGTAGCTGGGCAGATTCGCGGCCCAGTTCTCCGGCAGCCGCCGCGCGGTGAGGCGGTCGAACAGCGCCTTGTTCTCCGGGTTGGCCGCGGCCCACGCGTCGAACGACTGCTGCCACTCCGCGTGCGCCTGCCGCCCGCGGTCGACGACCTTGCGGGTGTGCGCGATCACCGCCGGGTCGACCTGGAAGCTCTGCTCGGGGTCGAAGCCGAGCACCTTCTTTGTGGCGGCGACCTCGTCGGCGCCCAGCGCGGCGCCGTGCGCGGAGCCGGTGTTCATCTTGCCGGGCGCCGGGTAGCCGATGATGGTGCGCAGCACGATGATCGAGGGCTTCTCGGTCTCGGCCTTGGCGGCGGCCAGCGCGGCCTCGATGGCGACGACGTCCTCGCCGCCCTCGACCACCTGCACGTGCCAGCCGTAGGCCGCGTAGCGCGCGGCGACGTCCTCGGTGAAGGCGATGGTGGTGTCGTCCTCGATGGAGATCTTGTTGTCGTCGTAGATCACGACCAGGTTGCCCAGCTGCTGGGTGCCCGCGATCGACGACGCCTCGGAGGTGACGCCCTCCTCCAGGTCACCATCGGAGGCGACCACGTAGATGAAATGGTCGAACGGGCTCGTTCCGGGTGCGGCGTCCGGGTCGAACAGACCACGCTCGCGCCGCGCCGCCATCGCCATGCCGACCGCCGAGGCCAAGCCCTGGCCGAGCGGGCCGGTGGTGATCTCGACGCCGTCGGTGTGGCGGAACTCCGGGTGACCCGGGGTGAGCGAGCCCCACTTGCGCAGGTTCTTCAGGTCGTCCAGTTCCAGGCCGAAACCCGCCAGGTACAGCTGGATGTACTGGGTGAGGCTGGAGTGGCCGCACGACAGCACGAACCGGTCCCGGCCGACCCAGCTGGGATCGGTGGGGTCGATGCGCATGGTGCGCTGGTAGAGGGTGTACGCCAGCGGCGCCAGGCTCATCGCGGTACCGGGGTGACCGTTTCCGGCGTTCTGCACCGCGTCGGCGGCGAGGACCCGAATGGTGTCGACAGCCTTGGTGTCCAGATCCGTCCAGTCGTCCGGGTGGTTCGGCTGAGTGAGGGCGCGGATGTCGTCTGTGATCGACACGACCGAGGTTCTCCTGACATTGGTTCGTCGACGGCGGGTGGGTTCTGACGGCGATGATCGCGCGGCAGCTACGGCGTGCATACCGGGTTTACCCAACTACCCTAGATGTGCGCGGTGACCGGCACAGCAGTAACCCTGTGTTGTTTTGCCGTGGCGTTTTGCGGCGCGTGCGGCGCTGCGTGTTCGCACCCCCGTTGCGGCTCGCGCCGGGACAGCCGCGGTTCGTGATTGCTTCGCCCCTCGCGAGGCGAGCCGGTCGGTGAACGGTCTCCCACCGCTTCGTATCGACGGGCCTGGAGTGTCGTCGATCGATGGGTGTACGGCAGTCGGCCGGTAACGGTGCCTGCGGGCGTGCATCGGCTGTGCCGTGCTGTGTGTTCGCGCTCACGTTGCGGCCTCCTCCGAGCGGCCGAGAACTCCAGACCCGAATCGAAGTGCATTCCGCGGCAGGACGTAACCCGCGTGAACAGAACTCCTCGGATACAGGAGTACGACCGCCTCGATGGCGGATGATCGAACGCGCGGAATGCCCGGTCTGGTCGGTCACATTCCCGTGCCGTTGCGCGGGGGCGAGGAGAAGGGCGGGGGCGGCAGGGGTCTACCATCCTTTGTAGTAGTAGTCGCGCCGCACCGGTCGGAGGGGGCGCCGGGGCGGACGGGTGTCCGGTACTGGCACATCCGGACCAGCGGGACGAGCGCTGCTGGTCCATGCCGGATGCGATGCACAGCGTGCGAGGAGAGACAGTGCGGATTGGGCGACAGCCGGGTGGCGATGGTGCGCACGGCTCCTCCGCGACGGCGCTGGCCGACCGGTTCACGGGTCCGGGCCTACCGTCCCGGCTGCTGCGGCGAGTGCTGGCCTACATCGCGCTGACCAAGCCGAGGGTGATCGAGCTGCTGCTCGTCGCCACGATCCCGACCATGCTGCTCGCCGACCGCGGCACCGTCGACATCCGCCTGATCCTGGCCACGCTGTTCGGCGGCTGGATGGGCGCGGCGAGCGCGAACACGCTCAACTGCGTCGCCGACGCCGACATCGACAAGATGATGAAGCGCACCGCCAAGCGGCCGCTGGCCCGGGAGGCGGTGCCGACGTCGAACGCCTTCGTCTTCGGCGTCGCGCTCGGCCTCGGCTCCTTCGCCTGGCTGTGGTGGCAGGCGAACCTGCTCAGCGGCCTGCTCGTGGTGGCGACGATCCTGTTCTACGTCTTCGTGTACACGCTTGGCCTCAAGCGCCGCACCTCGCAGAACGTGGTGTGGGGCGGCGCCGCCGGCTGCATGCCGGCGCTGGTCGGCTGGTCGGCGGTGACCGGAGGCATCGGCTGGCCCGCCATCGCGCTGTTCGGCGTCATCTTCTTCTGGACGCCGCCGCACACCTGGGCGCTGGCCATGCGCTACAAGGAGGACTACCGCGCGGCCGGGGTGCCGATGCTGCCGGTGGTGGCCACCGAGCGGACCGTCACCCGGCAGATCGTCATCTACACCTGGCTGACCGTGCTCACCACGCTGGCCCTCGTGCCGGCGACCGGCGTCATCTACGCGGCCGTCGCGCTGGTGGCCGGAGCGTGGTTCCTGCTCATGGCCCACCAGCTGTACGCGGGCGTGCGGCGCGGCGAATCGGTGAAGCCGCTGCGGCTGTTCCTCCAGTCGAACAACTACCTGGCCGTGGTGTTCTGCGGCCTCGCGGTGGACTCGGTGCTCGGCTGGGACACCATCGGCAGCTTCTTCAGCTGATCGCGCCCACGTAGCCGTCCGGCCGCACGAGTATCCGGGTGCCCTCGGTCGCGGCGTAGGCGGCGTGCGCGTGCCCGTCGACGTCCACCACGTGCGGCCCCGCGATCACGGTTCCCAGGCGGACCACCGCATACGCGGGCACGCCCGGCTCGGCCTCGACTGGAGCGCCGAACGACAACAGCGTCGCGTGCGGCCCGCGGAACAGATCGAACAGCCGCACCGGGCGTCCCGCGTCATCCTTCAGCGGCGCGTCCGGCGCGCGATCGCCGACGGCCAGCGCCGCGCGCACCGCGGGGTCGCGGTAGCTGATGTCCAACTGCTGGGTCTCCGGTCCGCGCTCCATCGCGTCCTCGGCGCCGTCGACCAGCTTGTCCAGCAGTTCGGAGCTCAGCCCGAGCACCCGGGCGGCCACCATCCGGCGTTCGGCCGCATAGCTGTCCAGGAGTGTGTCGTCTCCGGCGAGGGCGGCGGCCAGCTTCCAGCCGAGGTTGTAGGCGTCCTGGATGCCGGTGTTCATGCCCTGCCCGCCGGTGGGTGGGTGCGCGTGCGCGGCGTCACCGGCCAGGAATATCCGGCCCTCGCGGAACCGCTGCGCCAGACGCACATTCGGCCGCCACACCGTCACCCAGGTGAGGTCGGTGAGGGTGACGTCGTCGCGTCCGCAGTAGCGGTCCACGTATTCCTGCAGCAGTTCCAGGCTCGGCTGCGCGTCGTCGGCCAGCGGCGCGGCGAACTGGAACTGGCGCCCACCGGGCAGCGGTGACAACGCGATTCCCTCCATCGGCTGCGCGGCGGCGGCGAACCAGTAGCCGAACTCGTGGTCGAGCGCGTCGGCGCGCACGTCACCGAGGAGCATGCGGATCGACTCGTCGGTGCTGCCTTCGAACGGGATGCCCAGCGTCTTGCGGACGGTGCTCTTGCCGCCGTCGGCGCCGACCAGGTAGGCGGCTCGCACGCTCTCTCGCGCGCCGTTGTGTTCCACGGTCGCGGTGACGCCGTCGTCGTCCTGGGGGAAGTCGACCAGCGCGGTGCCGAGTTCCACCTGCACGCCGAACTCGGCGAGCCGATCGCGCAGGATGGCCTCGGTTCTGGACTGGCCGAGCACCCACAGATTCGGGTAGGGGACGGCCGGAGTCGGCTCGACCGGCTCGGACATCCTGCGCTCGGCGACGAACGTTCCGTCGAGATGAACGCGCATCACCGGTGTCGGCATCCCCGCCGCGAGCACCGCGTCCAGTACTTCCAGATCGTCGAAGACCTCCAGGGTGCGTGGCTGGATGCCGTCGCCGCGGGAGCCCGCGAAGAACGTCGCGGCTTTGTCGATGATTCGCACCGGGATGTTCCGGCGGGCGAGGTCGAGAGCGAGGGTGAGGCCGGTGGGTCCGGCGCCCACGACGAGAACGAGTCCTGACACGACATACTCCTGATGAATTCTGATTCAGTGAAGGCTGATTCAGTGTCGCGGTTGGTACGTTTCCCTGTCAAGGAGGTGAGGCGGGTGTCGCTGAGTCGTAAGGAGAAGTCGGCCGAAACCGAGCAGGCGCTGAAAGCCGCGGCGCTGCGATTGTTCGCCGAGCGCGGCTACTTGAACACCAAGATCACCGACATCACGACGGAGGCGGGCCGGGCGGCCGGATCGTTCTACAACCACTTCGGGAGCAAGGAAGAACTGCTCCAAGCGCTGCTGAACGATCTGGCCGCCGCGGGTGACGAGCGCGCGGAAGGGGCCGATCACAACCCGGATTTCAGCGATCCGGAGGCCGTGCGCTACCACGTCGCCGGGTATTGGACCTTCGCGCGAGAGCACGGGCCGGTTCTGCGCGCGGTGAATCAGGCGGCGCTGGTCAACGAGGACTTCGCCCGTATGGTCGCCCACTTCGCGGTCCAGCAGCGCACCGACATCGCCGACCATGTGGCGGGCTTCCCCGGCAAGGGATTACAGCTGCCGAGCACACCTGACGCCAGCCTGGCGATGATGTTCCTGCTCACCCAGAGCCTGCTGCTCGCGGTCGAGGACGGCACGGTCGCGTTGACCGACGAACAGGCCGTGGAGGGCCTGACTCGCTTCATCTACCGGGGGCTGACCGGGCGGGATATCCCGGAACCCAGCTGATTCCGTCCGAAACGCAGCGCAGCGCCACCGGCGTCACCCAGCGACACCGACCTGCAGATCAATACTGAGCACATTGCCGTCGCGCAGCTCAGTCGAATGGAAGCGGGTGCAGCACAGGGTCGTTCATCGAGAGGCAGGGGTGTTGCGGAACGGGACGCGATGGAGCAGTCCGATCCCTGAGCCCTGCATGGAATCGCGGAATGATTGCTGTAGGCCGTCGAGCGGAAGCTGTCGGGGTAGCTCGAATTCGAGACGCAGGAGTGCCTGCGGCATAGCCGCGCGGTTGCCGCCTGGTTACGCTGATGGCTGACCCGGCCACCTGAAAACCGGGGTATTCCATTGTGGTCCGATCGAGCGCACCATGGGAACAGCCCGGTTTGTTCATCAGGGACGTGCCGAAGGGCCGGATCCCTGTTCAGGGCAGCATAATTGGATCCCGATTTGCCACGCCCCGCGTGCTGCCGATTCGACGACCGCAACCGGGCGCTCATGTTCGGGGCCGCGGTGAATCGACTCGTGATTGCAGGTAACCATCATGATCATTGCGAAAATCGCCGCCACAGCACTTCTTTCCGCCGCCGCACTGGGCGTCACGGCCGCGACCGGCCATGGCGAGGCGGGCGTGGCCGGTCCGGAAATAAGCGGTGTCGACCAGGGCGTCGCGTACACGGCCGCGGTGGCGTCCGACCGGTCCAGCGCGACCGTCACCCTTGCCTCGGGTTCATTCGTCTTGACACCCACCGGGGTATCCGTGGCGGCACCGGACGGTTCGGTAATCGGCCAGGTGCCTACGACGCTGCGCAGCGTCTCGGGCCAGGAGGTGCGGGTGGCGCCCGATATCGATGCCACCGCGACGACCTTGACCCTGACTCCCATCGGCACGGCGACACCGGAGCCGGGTGCACCGCAGTTCATCGGTGACGCCGGCACCACGGTCGCCGGCGTGTTGATCGGTTGCGCCGTGGGCGCGCTGATCGGCCTTCTCTTCCTGATCGTCGGGGCACTTCCCGGCTGTGTCATCGGCGGGATCATCGGCGGTATCGCCGGCGCGAACCAGTGACGCGACAGCTCACCTGACAATGTTCCGGTCGGCGCGGACGATTCTCCGCGCCGACCGATCCGTGCCCGGGGCTCGGCCGGGGATGTCACCCGTCATCGCGGCGGGCGTTTCCGGCTCGACGGCCTCATCCACACCGCGCGGTACGACTCGACGTACGAGACTGTTCGGTTGCGGCGACTCAGGGAGTCATCGCCCGGGCGCTTGTTTGCCGTGAAGGAAACTTGACGGTGGGCCACCCGTCGATCGCCCTCTGCTCGAGTTCACGGAAGAAGGACAATGGAACCGGTGGTCTTGCGACCTTCCAAGTCGCGGTGGGCCTGCTCGGCATCGGCGAGCGGATAGGTCGCGCCGATGCGGATATTCAACGTACCGTTGGCGATGGCGTCGAGGACATCGCCCGCCCGCCACGCGAGCTCAGCCCGATCGCGGGTGTAGTGCGCGAGGGTGGGCCGGGTGACGAACAGCGAACCGGACGTGCTGAGGCGTTGCAGGTCGAACGGCGGCACCGGCCCGCTCGCGCCGCCGAACAGCGCGAGCATGCCGCGCACGCGCAGCGAGGCAAGACTCGATTCGAAAGTCGCCGCACCGACGCCGTCGTAGACCGCGGCCACGCCGATCCCGTCGGTGAGTTTGCGCACCTGGTCGGCGAGCTGGTCGCCGTAGCGCAGCACCTCGGCCGCGCCCGCCGCGCGGGACAGGGTCTCCTTGTCGTCGGAGGAGACGGTCGTGATCACGCGCACGCCGCGTGCCGTGAGGAGCTGGGTCAGGATCAGCCCGACACCACCCGCGCCCGCGTGCACCAGCACGGTCTCACCGGGCTCCGGCTTGTAGATGGATTCGATGAGGTAGTGCGCGGTCATGCCCTGCAACAGCGCGGACGCGGCCACCGGCGGATCGACCGCGTCCGGCACCGCGATGGCGACAGCGGCGTTCACCGCGACTCTGGGAGCGTAACTGCCCGGCGCGGCCGCCCAGGCGACCCGGTCGCCGACCGAGAAATCGGTGACATTCGCGCCGACCTCGGCGACGACGCCGGTGCCCTCCGCTCCGGGAATGTAGGGGACGTCCTGCGGATAGCGCCCGGTGCGGATATAGGTGTCGATGAAGTTGACACCGATCGCCTGCGTATCGACCAGCAACTGGTCCGGCCCGATCTGCGGATCGGGCACCTCCACGTACTTCAGGACCTCGGGACCACCGTGCTCGGAAACCTGAATGGCGCGCATGAGATCCAGTTGTACACCCGAGGGGCTGGACCGCATCCTACCGGTCGGTAAACTGCCTGCCATGAGTGCTGAAACCGCCACGCCCCCGACGAAGCTGTCGGGCGCCCTCGTGGAGTCCGTCAAGGGATTCGTCGCCGATCACGGCGGCTCCGCCACGGCCGTGCTCCAGCCGATCGGGCGCGCCGGCGTCCGGCTCACCCTGGTCGGCGCCGACGGCGTCCTCGGCGACCGCGTCGTGCCCGACCTGGACGCCGCCAAGGATCTGGTTGCCACCGTCGACGGCCTCACCGAGACCGACGAATGGGATCGCGAGCTCACCTCGACCGTCACGCCCCGCAAGGGCCACTGGGCCAAGATGGCGGGCTGGGTCGCCAAGCAGACCCGTTTCCCCAAGGCGCGCAACGAGAAGTGATCGGTGCGTAGCCGGATGACGCGGCTGTCGAGCCGCATCGGCGCGGTGCTGGTCGCCGGGTGCACCGCCCTTGTCCCCGTGGCGATTCCGGCGGCGGCGCAGGACACGTCGAATGCCTTGCGTGCCTGCACCCCTGGCGACTACCCGCCGTACGCGGTCGCCGACGGCGGCTACCGCGGGGTGGACGTGGATCTCGCCCGCGGATTCGCCGCCGCGCTCGCCCGTCCGATCGAGTTCGTGCCCGTGACGTGGGCGACGCTGAAAACCGATTTCGCCGAGCGGAACTGCGATATCGCCGTTGGAGGCATCTCCGACCAGCCGTCCCGCCGCACTTTCGCCGACTTCTCGATCACCTACGGCACCGACGGCAAAACCCCGATCACCCGCCGCTCCAACGGCGCCGCGTACTCGACCATCGAGGAGATCAACCGTCCCGGCGTCCGGGTCATCGCGAACCGCGGTGGTACGAACGAGGACTTCGCTCGCAAGAACTTCCCCGAGGCGCAGCTCACCCTGTGGCCGGACAATCTGACGATCTTCGGCGAGATCGAACAGGGCCGCGCCGACGTATTCGTCACCGACGCCGTCGAGGGCCGCTACCGCGTCCGCCAGCACCCGGACCTCCAGGTGCTCCACCCGGAAGCGCCATTCGACTCATTCGGCAAGGTGTTGCTGGTGCGGAAGAACGACGCGGTCTTGTCCACCGCGCTCAACGCCTATCTGGCGACCCAGCTCGCAACAGGTGAGGTGGACCGGCTGTTCGAC
Source organism: Nocardia pneumoniae NBRC 100136 (assembly GCF_000308755.1). GTDB lineage: Bacteria > Actinomycetota > Actinomycetes > Mycobacteriales > Mycobacteriaceae > Nocardia > Nocardia pneumoniae. The sequence continues at coordinate 113,971 of NZ_BAGF01000049.1, read as the reverse complement.
CAGTGGATCGGTCCCAACGCCTCCGCCCGCTGACCGCACCCCGGGCTGATCGGCATTGCCGGTCGGCGGGAATGGGCGCTGCTCAGGAGAGAGTGCGCCGACCGACCTCATGCAGCCGCATCCCGCAACGTCGCGCGGACCTCCATCGACACGAAGCCGCCGCCGATTTCAGGTGTGTCGCATCGGCGAGCGATACGCTCCACCATCGAGCGCTATATCGTCGGAGAATGCTTGATCTCGACGCGGTCGTGAAGAGCCTGATGCGGGATGTCGGCGCCGCGCTTCGGCCGATGGGCTTTCGCGGTTCCGGCGGTCTCTGGAGGCTTGTCACCGCTGAGGGAGCCGCCGTGGTTCAGAAACAGGGTTCGCACGGCTCGAGCTGGGACGCCAAGCAGTTCTACATCAATACGTCCGTGGTGCCGAGGGCGTGGTGGGAGTGGAAGCACAGGGCTGCTCGCCCGATCGACAAGGCAAGCGAAGCTGACGGTATCCGGATCCTCGAAGGCCGGGTTACGTCAGCGGGCGGCGCCGACCGGTGGCACGTGACCGACGGCACGGACGTGGACCGGCTGCGTTCTGATCTCCTCGCCGCCGTGACAGCGGCGGCGGGCCGGTCGGCGGAGTTGCTGAAACCAGGCCGCTATGCCGACGAGTTGTCCGCGTTGCCGGACAAACAGGTGGGTCATTGGGAAGCTCTGGTAGTGCTGCTCGCCGAGAGCGGGCCGACGCCGGAGTTGCGGGCTGCGTGTACCGGGCTGCGCCGCGCCTTCGCCGACCGGCCCCACGCCGCCGGATATGCCGATCGTCTTATCGAGCGGGCGCTGAACCGCCCGTCATCCTGACCGGCGGTTCACCGCTCTGTCAGAGGCGGCGGTCAGTGGGACATCCGCTGGTCCACCCCGGCCAGGCTTCTCTGAACTAATCGGCCATGCCCATCCCGGAGTCGCCCGAACCCACGCTCATGCCGAATATCGGATATGTCGTCCGGGTTGTCGCGGGCCCTCGGGTGGCCGACCGGACAGTCCCGACAGGATTCATCCTGTGGTTGAGAGTGCCTCTGGGAGCGGGTTGCATTGTGCTGGTCCAGGTTAGGGCTCGAGCACGATTTTGCCGTGGGTGTGTCGGCGTTCGAGTTCGGTGTAGGCCTGGCGGACCTGTGCCAAGGGGTAGACGTTCGCGATCGGGACTTCGAGGTGTCCTTCGGCGATCAGGGCGGCCAATTCGGCGAGTACCTCGGCACCCGGCGGGGCGTTGGTTGCGGGTTCGGTCTTGACTCCGTACTTCGCGGCCGCCGCGAAATCGGCGATGGTGTCGATCCGTTCGACCGCGACGCCCAGGGCAAGGGCGAGTTCGACGTACCCGCCGCCGTGGGCGTCGATGAAGGCATCGATGCCGCCCGGTGCGGCGGCTTTGATCCGGTCGATGGCGTGGTCACCGTAGGCGACCGGTATCACGCCGTGGCTTTGCAGCCATTCGTGGTTGTGCTGGCTCGCCAAGCCGATGACGGTGGCTCCGGCACGGCGAGCGAGCTGAACGGCGAGCGAGCCGACTCCTCCGGCTGCCGCGGAGACGACAACGGTCTCCCCCTTGTCGAGTTGCACGGAATGTACTGCCCCCCAGGCGGTCACCCCGGCGACGTAGAGGCCGCCAGCCACCGCCCAAGGGACGCCGTTCGGTTTGGGTGTGAGGTTGTCGACGTCGACCAGGACCAGCTCGGCCTGGGCGGCCCGATTCTCGGAGAATCCGATCACCTCGTCGCCGACCGAGAATCGGTCGACTCCGGCACCGACCTCGGCGACAACCCCGGCGAGATCGCTGCCCTGCCCGGACGGAAACGTCGAGGGAAAGATGTCGGCCATCGCGCCGGTGCGGATGGCCGCCTCACCGGGGTTGATGCCTGCCGCCTTTACCCGAACCAGGACCTGCCCGTCGTCGGGCACGGGGCGGTCGACCTCGTCGACCCGCAACATCTCGATTCCACCGAACTCGTCGTATCTGACTGCCTTCACCACGGCACCGTTCCGGCGTCGTCGAAGAATCCGCCGGTCGGTCCGTCGTCGGGCAGGGTCGCGAGGTGAATCGCGATGGCCGCGCCCTGTTGTGGTGTGCGGACGCCGCGGAAGCCGTTGAGGTCGGTGGCGGTGAAACCGGGGCAGCCGGAGTTGATCAGGATGTTGGTATCAGCCAGTTCCTTGACGTATTGGATAGTGAGGGCGTTGAGGAAGGTCTTCGACGCCAAGTAGGCGGCGGGAACCGGGCCCATGTCGATGCCTGGGGTGGTTTGCAGGGCGAGCGAACCGACGCTGCTGGACATGTTGACGATTCGCGGTGAGGCCGAGGCGCGCAGCATCGGCAGCATCGCGTTGGTGACCCGGATGACCCCGATCACGTTGGTTTCCACGACAGCTCGCACGGTCGCGGGATCGACCGTGGTCGGGGTCTGCGGCACGCCGCCGGTGATCGCGGCGTTGTTGACCAAGACGTCGAGCCCTCCGGCATGGTCGGCGATCAATTCGGCCGCAGCGGCCACACTTGCGTCGTCGGTCACGTCGAGCGGTACGCCGAATGCATCGGTCCCGGCCGCGCGCAGTTTCTCCACCGCGGTGTCGCGGCGTTGTTGATCTCGCGCGCCCACCCCGATTCGCCAGCCAAGGGCGCCCAGGCCCGCGGCGATCTCGTATCCGATTCCTTTGTTCGCGCCGGTCACCAGCGCGATCGTCTGTTCACTCACACCGCCGATCCTGCTGCGGCTGCGGGTGCAGCGTCCAAGACCGGTCGGGTGGGCGGCGATACCGCACGGGTATTGATCGTGGTCAGCGCCGGATACGATGAGCTGGTGGAGACGCGGGAGATGCGATACTTCGTCGCCGTCGCCGAGGAGTTGCACTTCGGGCGGGCGGCGCAACGGCTCGCGATGGCGCAACCACCACTATCGCGAGCCATCCAGCAGCTCGAGCGGCGGCTCGGAGTCGTTCTGCTGCACCGCACCGCTCGCGCCATCGCTTTGACCGAGGCCGGGGCAGTGCTGCTGCGGGAGGCCCGGACCGCGCTCGACGCGGTGGAAGCCGCCGAGCGGCGCACCCGCCGCGCCGCGGCCGAGCAGCCCGGTGTGGTGCTGGCCACCAAGGCCGGAGCCTCCAGGGAACTGTTGTCGAAGCTGCTGCACGCCTACGCCGCCGAACCGGGCGCCGTGGCCGTCGAGGTGATGCTGTGCGGGCCAGGCCAGCCGGAAAGTCTGCTGCGCACCGGGCGTGCCGACGTTGCTCTGCTCCACCGGCCTTACGACACGACAGCCGGATTCGACACCGAGGACCTGCGCACCGAACAACAGGTCGTGGTCCTGCCCGCGGGTCATCCCCTCGCCAACCGGACGCATCTGTCGTTGGCCGAGCTCAACACCCAGACCGACCTGCCCCTGCCGCGCTGGCCTGGACGGGATGGCAGCTATCCGGACGGCCCCGGCCCGCAGGTGCGCGACCACACCCAACTGTTCCAACTGATCGCGCTCGGACTGGCCTGCGCGGTCGTGCCCGAGTCGCTCCGAGACCAGCTACGCGACGACCACGCCGTCGTGCCCGTGCCGGACGCACCGGCCGTCACGACCGTCATCGCCTGGCCACCACACAGCAGATCCAAAGCCGTTGCCGACCTCGTCCACACCGCGACACGCCTCTAACCGACACCGCTGTGCGTGGTTCGAAACGACCACAGACGTTTCAAAGCCGATCGAGGTGTTGGCGTCGGTGAGCGCCGTGGCGGCGAGGGCGTTGAACCGCTGATCGGGAATCGCGCGTGGAATCCGATGCGGCACCTTCGGCCGGTAGCGCCCGACCCGCTCATGCGCCCACCCATCCATCGGATTTCGAAGGGCATGGGCGCGTTGGATCCAGCAGCTGAAGTCGCGCGCCTCCACTCGGGTTGCCCGATCCCAGTCGACCTCGACGGCCTGCGTGAAGCGCCACCACCGCAGCAGGTCCATGCCGTACGAACGTAGTGTTGCCGCAGATCGCCCCCTGCCAGCAGTTCACGCAGGAACAAGCTCACCGGCTCTACCAACTCGCCGTCGGCATCGAGCAACCGGTAGGGCTCGCTGCACTCTCCGGTCGATACCACCCGGCCGTCGCGGGGTACCACCAAAGTGGCGAGGTCGCGGTGGCTCTTCTCCGATTCGATCACGCGGGCAAGCTACCGACACCGTGCAGAACGCGGGTGCCTCGACTGCCCCAACCCTGGGTTAGTTCGGTCAACGGCGCGTGGGTGTGCCAGCAGCGCTTGCCAGGCCGTATGCCATGGGAACCGGGGGATGAGTGACTCTCCGGTGCCCGGCTCATGCGGCTCGCCCTCGCCCGTCAGTACCGTGACGCCCCAGTCGGACAGTTTGCGCATCGCGTCTTGGATCGCGGGAAAGCTCATCTGCGCGCGATTGGAGAACGGCACCGCCACAATCGGCAGCCCCTTACCCAGCCCTTCGACCAGCAGCCCGAGCGGCAGCGTGTCGGAGATCCCGGCGGCCCATTTCGCGACGGAGTTCCCGGTGACCGGCGCGGCGATCATGCCGTCCGGCGGTGGAAGGACATCCGGTGTGCCGGGCTCCTTGTACTCACTGCGCACCGGGTACCCGGTCTGCGCGGTGAGTTCGTCGATGTCGATGAAACGGGTTCCGGAGGGTGAAGCGATCACGCAGACCTCCCATCCGTCCGCCTGCGCCATCGTGACCAGCTTGCCGACATCCCGGGCGGCGGGGGAGCCGGTCACAAGGGCATACAGCACGGGATTTCCCTTGGCGTCCATACGATCATCGTGTCACGCCAGGAGTGGGTGTTCTTCGATTCACCGGTTTCGCGAGAGACGTGCATTCCCTTGCGGAATCGATCGATGTCGACCTCGAGCTGGTTGCGGCCGCGGTGTCTGCCCGGCCGTTTGTGTGGGAGCGGCGATGCGCATCTGCGGTGCCGTGCCTGCTCGATTATCGCTTGCGTACGACCAATTCCAGCGCGATGTTGTCTGGATCGCGAAATTCCAGGATGTACATGGGACCGAGGTCTTTCACGCCCTCGTGAGCGATGCCGAGTTCGTCGAGCAGGGCAGCCGCCGCATCGAGATCCGACCGGGTGGCAAGGGAGAAGGCGAGATGGTCGAGTCCTACTCGATCTTCGTCGAACTCGTCGCTTGCGACCGGGCGAAGTCCGAGCAGTGCATCCCCCATCTGATAGATCACGCCGCCGAAGAGGAATCCGAATCGCTCACGTGTGGCTTCGTCTGCGTCCGCGGGACACTCCCACGCGATCGGCCAGCCGAAGACGGCGTCATAGAAGGCCCGCGATCTCTTGATGTCGGTCACTGTCAAGCGCGCGTGGTCGAACGAACTGGTGGCGATCGGCATGGTCTAGATACTGTCACGATTGTCGGTTCCGTTCAGGTGACGAGACCGCGAACTGATGTCCACGGTCGGCCGTCGAGGAGATCAACCGTCCCGGCGTCCGGGTTATCGCGAATTGCGGGGTCCACCAACGAGGAGTACGCGCGCAAGAACTTCCCTGAGGCGCAGCGCGGGCTCGGTTCCTCGAATCCCCAAGCCGGTTGGTCATCTGGCCGGGTCTCCGTAAGCCCCGGACATAGAGCGAAGGCAGGTCGGAGGACGGTAGGTGTTCCAGAAGTCGTCATGGACTTGATCCCACAGTCGGGTCAACTTCGGGAAGCGGTCGCGCATCTCCACCAGGTCGGGCGCCATGGCTAGCGTGCATGCTACTAATGGTTCGGCGTCTTCGAGTGTGCTGCGAACCAGCAGCATCCTGATCTGGCGTCGATACAGCGGGAAGGTGCGCCGCGAGGACTCGCCGTTCGACGGCGGCGTTGTGGGCGACCAGCACTCGCCCGAACAGCTCCGAGTCGATCTCCTCAGCGACTTCGTGCCACGGCGGGCAGTCCGCGAGGTCGGCGTTGGTGATGCCGTGCACCTTGCGCGTCACGATCGGCGTCACCGGCTGATGCGGCTTGATCAGCCACGAGCGCAATGCGTCGGCCGTAACCGGTCCCTCGACAGTCAGCGGCCTCGATCACTCTCGACTCCATTTCAGACAATCCGCTCCGCATGAGAAACGGCATGCTCTAGCGTCCGGCCAAACGCGTGATGCAAGACCCCTCGCAGGCTCGGCTCAATCCGGTGTATCGGGGAATTGGTCAGGCCTCTCCCGTCCAGGAGCCTCAGCATCTCGAAAGTGTGCGGCTTGACCTTCGGCAACATCGGGTCGGTCGCTCGATTGAGCAGTTGAATCGGTGTGACGTGCGGCCGGAAATAACGGTGCCCAATCAGCAGCTCAGCTGCCTCCTCATCGCTCATCAGCGCCCGACGTGATGGAGCAGATCATCCGGCGATTGGGCTACCGCCCGCAGATCTCCTTCACCAAGCAGTGCGAAAATCATCAGTTCACCGCCGCTGGCCGCGAAATGCTCGCAACGGTAGTCACAGTCCCTGAGATCGAGGGAACGTTCCTGGAACTGGAGACTCAGGTCGACACCGAGGAGGACCTCGACAACGCACTCGCCGATCTCCGTGCGGTGCTGGCCGTGCTCGGCATCTCCTCCGATCAGCTCACCACCGAGCTGTACACCGATGCCGTGGCAGCAAGCCGCCGCACAGGATGATCAACTGCGGCCGATCAATGATTGCACCGTAGGAAGTACGGAATTCGATTCCCGGTCATCCAATATCGCATCGGGTGAGTGTTGCGCGAGTTCGTCACGACCGATCCGGTGCGCGACGGCGATAACACGGAATCCGGCGTGCCGGGCGCAAGCGATATCGTTCGGCGCATCACCGATGACAACTGTTCGTGCAGCGTCGAGCGCATCGCCATACCGCGCGGCAAATTGCTTGGCGACCACTGCGGGAAGCTCGAATCTGTCTCTCGCATCGGACCCGAATCCGCCGATATCCAGGTCCAAGTGCGAATCCAGACCGGCAACCCTGAGCTTGAATTCCGCAGCGGCACGGAGATTCCCGGTCAGAACGGTCTGAACGAACCCGTACTCGTCCAGAGAGGAGATTGCATCGGCTGTTCCCGGATACGGAGGTTGATCTCGCACGAATTCTTGCTCGCCCTCAGTCATGACCTGCGCCAGCTCTCGAGGAAAACGTTCGATTCCGAGCTCGGCCAACTCGGGAGAGATACCTGAAGAGATGGCTGTGTCCACGACGATGGACTCGTCGGTGTAGCCGTGCACCCGTGCAGAGGGGAAGATGACATCCGCTTCTTGGATTGCATACGTACGCGCGACAGCTCTTCGGAGCCAACGGAGGTCGGCAGGAATCAGGGTGCCGTCGACGTCCCAGACGATGAGCCCCGCGTATTCCGCACTCATGTGCAGCATTCTGGCAGACCGATGCACGGGACGTTGCTGAGACGCTGTAGCTGGCGAGCGCACCGATTGCTCAGGCGCCACCTGGGCGGGATGTGCGTGAACCAGTGCGACCTGGCGTGTGATTGTTCTGCGAACCGTGAACGCGCGCGAGTCAGTCGCTAGCGATTCCGCAGCTGGCCAACACTCCAGTACACCAGCCGTGCGGCGACGCCGAGGTAGAGGACACTCACGGCGACCACCATGATCCCGTAATCCACTGCCCATCTGGGGATTTCGACTACGGCGAGGAGTGCGGCGACGATCATCACCAGGCCGAGTACCAGTGCGATCGGAGCGAGGGGAGCGAGTTCCCTGTCGCGGTTGTCGGGTGGCTTGTCGGGCATGAGGTCCGGGCTCCTCCGTGCGCTACCGTTCACGGCAGATGACGACCGGGGTAGGGGCGTGGTGCAGGAGATTCTGGCTGGTCGACCCGACCAGGAGCCCGGTGAGGCGGTTGTGCCCGCGGCTGCCGGTCAGCACCAGCTGCGTGCTCGCGGCGAATTCGAGCAGCGCCTGTGCGGGGGTGTTCTTCTGGACCACTTTGGTGACGGTGACATCCGGGTACTTCTCGCTCCACCCGGCCATGCGCTCGGACAGCAGTTCCTCCTCCTGCTGGGCCAGTGTCTCCCAGGCGTCGGGCACCGGCGTCCACTGCAGCAGGTCGGGGTCGTTCCAGGCGTGCAACGCGATGACCTCCACGTCCAGCGCCGCCGCCAGCTCGAACGCCTCGCCGACCGCGGCGGTGCTGGCGGGGCTGCCGTCGACGCCGACCAGCACAGGGCGCCCGTCCGGCAGCGGCTCGTCGGTGCTGCCACGCCATACCGTCACCGGGCAGGCCGCCTTGTTCGCGACCGTCAGGGTGGTCGATCCCAGGAGCAAAGTGGTGAGCCGGTCACTGAAGTTCGCCGCGACGACGATCATGCGGGCGACGGCGCTGTGCTCGATCAGCTTGCGTGCGGGCATGCCGTCTTCGACGAATTGGCGGATATCCAGCCGAGGCTGATCGGCGCGTACCGCCTCGACCGCCTCGTCGAGCTTGTTCTTCGCCGCGGCCCGGAGTTCGGGCACCAGGTTGATCGCGGTCGACGAGGTCAGCGGGTAGTCGATGGTGGGAGCGACACCGAGCAGCACAAGGGGGGCGCGCAGGCGGTTCGCGACGGCACCCGCCCAGCGGGCGGCCGCCAGCGCGGTGGCGGTGCCGTCGATTCCGACGACGATCGACTGACGGTCGGCGAGCGGGCTCATCTGTTCTCCGGGTGATCGCTGCGACGTGGTTGATTTCACATTTGCAGCCGACCACCCGCGCGCAACGGGGTCGCCGGGCCTCGATGGCAGGGACCTAAGACCTTCGTTCCGCCGAACCAGACGTTCGGCGGGGACCGATTGCTGGTCCGAGACCGACACCGAGACGGGTGACGAGTTGCCCGTCCCGCGCCGTCATCGCCCTCAGCAGGCGAACCGGTCGATGGCCCGCAGGACGGCGGTGCGCATGGCCGGGCTTCCTGTGTGCCCGGAATCCTCGATGACCTGCAGTTCTGCGTCGGGCCACGCCTGCGCCAGCTGCCAGGCCGTGTACAGCGGACCGCTCAGGTCGAGCCTGCCGTGGATCAGCACGCCGGGGATCCCCGCGAGCCGGTCGGCGTCCCGCAGTAATTGCCCGTCCTCCAGCCAGGCGGCGTTGGCGAAGTAATGCGTGCAGATCCGGACGAAAGCCAGTTGCGCCGCGTCCGGCTTGGCGCTGTATTGCCCTGGGCTGCCGAGGCCTTCATGGGCGATGACGGCATCCTCCCAGGCGCACCAGCGCCGCGACGCCAGCTCCCGCGTCGCCGCGTCGGGGCTTTCCATCAGTTTGCGATAAGCCTCGACGAGGTCGCCGTCGCGGTCGGCGACGGGAACACCGGCGCGGAAGGTCTCCCACTGCTCGGGCAGCAGCCGCGCCACGCCGCGATAGAGCCAGTCGATCTCTTCGGGCCTGGTCATCGTGACCCCGACGAGCACGATCTCGCTGACCCGCTCCGGGTAGCGCTGGGCGTAGGCGAGGATCAGCGTCGACCCCCAGGAACCGCCGTACAGCAGCCATCGATCGATGCCGAGGTGCTCGCGCAACCGTTCCATATCGGCGATCAGGTGGTCGGTGGTGTTGTGCGCCATGTCGACCGCAGGGTCGGAAGCGTGCGGAAGACTCTCCCCGCACCCGCGCTGATCGAACAGGACGATCCGGTAGACCCACGGGTCGAACGACTTCCGCGCGCCCCGCCGTCCTCCACCGCCGGGGCCGCCGTGCACGACCAGTGCCGGTTTGCCGGTCGGATTACCGCTGGTCTCCCAGTAGACGCGCTGGCCGTCTCCGACGTCGAGCAGCCCGTGGGCGTGCGGGTCGAGGTCGGGAAACGGCTGGGGTGCTCGGGGTTCCGGGTCAGGCGCGGACACGGACGACCACGGTACCCGGGGACGTGGTTCAGGCCGCCTGCGTAGCGGGGGCGGGTGCGCCGACCCGCTCCCTGGTGCGCAGCGATGCCCACAGCGCCGCGGTACCGGCGGTGCAGGCCGCGGCCCCGCCGACGTGCACGACGACCAGCGCCGCGGGCACATCGGTGAAGTACTGCACGACGCCGACCAGCGCCTGCGAGCAGACCAATCCGAGCAGCACCAGCAGCCGGGTGCGCACCGCGGGCGTGATGCCGACGGCGAACAGGCCGAACGCCAGGCCGATCAGCAGCGCGAGGTATCCCACCAGCAGCTGCGAGTGCAGGTGTACCAGCGTGACGATCTCGACCTGCAGCCGCTCGACGGGCCGCTCGATGCTCTTGTCACCCGCGTGCGGACCCGCCGCGGTCACCAGGGTGCCCGCGATCAAGACGGCGCCGAGCGCGACGCCGGTGAGTCCGGTGAGCCAGCGCAGCGGCGCGGGCGCCTGCACGGTGTCGACGCCGTCGTCGGGTTCGCCGATCTTCGCGTACAGCACCACCGCGAGCCAGACCATCACCATGGACGCGATCAGGTGCGTCGCGACGGTCCACCACAGCAGGCCGGTGCGGACCGTGATACCGCCGATGATCGCCTGCACGACCGTGCCGCCGGGCATCAGCCACGCGTACACCAGCACTTCGCGGCGTCGCCGCGCCCGGGTCACCGCGAGCACGACGAGCCCGGCGCACAGCGAGACGACGAAGGTGAGCAGCCGATTGGAGAACTCGACGGCCTGGTGGATGGCAGGAACCTCCGACACGGCGACCGGCGTGAAGCTGCCGGGGAAGCACTGCGGCCAGGTGGGGCAACCGAGACCGGACGCGGTGACTCGCACGACAGCGCCGGTGACCGAGATGCCCGCCTGGGAGAGGATCACCGCGACCGCGATCAGGCGCTGCACCCGCAGTGCGGGCAGCGGCAGCTTGTCGACGAGTCGCAGGAACGCGCGATACAGCACGTCGAAAATGGTAGCCCGGCCCGATCCTGCCGCCGCACCCGGTCTACTACATTCCGTCGTTGGATGGCTCACTGGAAGCGGAACAGCCGGGTCGCGAGGACACCGGACACCGCGCCCCACGCCGCCAGCACGGCCAGGCCGAACCAGTCGACGCTGGTGCGCATCGCGTCCTCCAAGGCGACGGCCAGCGCGCCCGAGGGCACCAGCCGGGCCAGCACGCTCACCGCGGTCGGCAGGTCGTCTCGGGCGAACACGATGCTGGCGATGCCGAGCATGACGAACCACAGGATGTTCGCCAGCGCGAGCACCACCTCGGCCTTGAGCGTGCCGCCGAGCAGCAGGCCCATCGCCGCGAAGGTGGCGGTGCCGAGCGCGATCACCGCCGCTCCGAGCAGTAGCCCGACGGGTTCCGGTCGCCAGCCCAGCGCGACGCCGATCAGGCCGAGCAGGACCGCTTGCAGCACCACCACGATGAGCACCGCCGCGCTCTTGCCCGCGATGACGCCCCAGCGCGGCAGCGCCGTCGCGCCGAGCCGCTTGAGCGCCCCGTAGCGACGGTCGAAGCCGACCGCGATGGCCTGACCGGTGAACGCGGTGGACATCACGGCCACCATCATCACCGCGGGCACGATCGTGTCCACCCGGTGCGTGCCCAGATCGCCGAACGGCAGCAGGCTCAGACCGATCAGCAGCGTGATCGGGATGAACATGGTCAGCAGCAGCTGTTCGCCGTTGCGCAGCAACAGGATCAGCTCCAGCCGGGTCTGCGCGAGCATCATCGCGGCGCGGGAACTTGGGCGCGGGGCGGGGGTGAAGGTGCCAGGCGTGAAGCGGTTGGCGGTCGAATCGTGCGTGCTCATCCCCGCAAATCCCGTCCGGTCAGTTCCAGGAAGACGTCTTCGAGACGGCGCTGATCGATCCGGATGTCGGTGGCCAGCACGTCCATCCGCGCGCACCACGCGGTGACGGTCGCGAGCACCTGCGGAGTGATCTCGCCCTCCACCAGATACGTGCCCGGCGCGGTCTCCCTGGGCGCGAAGCCTTCCGGAAGCGCCGCCTTCAACAGCTCCAAGTTCAGTTTGGCCGGCGCGCAGAACCGCAGCTGCCCGGCGGCCCCGTGCGCGGTGACCTCGGCCGGAGTGCCGGAGGCGACGATGCGGCCGTGGTCGATGATCACCAGGTGATCGGCGAGCTGCTCGGCCTCGTCCATCATGTGCGTCGTCAGCACGACGGTGACCCCGTCCCGGCGCAGGGCATCGATGAGTTCCCAGACCATCAGCCTGGCCTGGGCGTCCAGACCCGCGGTCGGCTCGTCCAGGAACACGATCTCCGGCTTGCCCACCAGGGCGCAGGCCAGTGCGAGGCGCTGCTGCTGGCCGCCGGAGAGACGACGGTAAGGCGTGCGCCGGTTGTCCTGGAGACCGAGCGTGCGCAGCAGCCAGTCGGGGTCGAGCGGATCGGCCGAGTAGGCGGCCACCAAGTCCAGCATTTCGCCCGCTCGCGCGCCCGGATACGCGCCGCCGCCTTGGAGCATGACGCCGATACGGGGACGAAGCCGTTCGGAATCGGCGATCGGGTCCAGGCCCAGCACCCGCACCGCGCCCGCGTCCGGCGCGGCGAATCCCTCGCACATCTCCACCGTCGTGGTCTTGCCCGCCCCGTTCGGCCCGAGCAGCGCGAGCACCTGCGCTGGTTCGACGTCGAACGTCAAGCCGTCCACCGCCGCCGTCTCGCCGTAGCGTTTGACGACACCGTCGACGCGAACGGCGGGCCCGGATGTGGTCACGACTTCGCCTCGCTGGCGTTCGGCTGCGTCGCGCCCAAAGGTGCTGTGTTGATGGTTCCCTCGCTGCGCACGGTCACGACTCCGCCTCGCTGGCGTTCGGCTGCGTCGTGCCCGTTGGTGCGGTGTCCAATGGTTCCCTCGCTGCGCTCGGTCACGATGTCACACCGTAAGAGGCGGGCACCTGTGACGGAGCCGACACCCCCGTCTGCCCGCGCCAGGGCAGCGCGTTGCGCGTGATCACGATGAACAGCACCCCGACGATCACCGTGGCGATCGCGGCGCCCACGATCTGGAACACCTCCAGATCGGCGCCGCGCGGCATCAGGATCACGCTCACGATCGCCGAGAACGCCACCGCCGGAACGCGGAACACCGGGCGGGTGGCCCACGCGGCCATCGGCACGATCGCCCACAGCAGATACCACGGCTGCACCACCGGGAACAGCAGCACGATGGCGCCCAGCGCCACGCCGAGCGCGCCCACCGCGTGCAGCCGACCCGTGCCGGTGGCCACCAGCATGCGCACCGTGAAGAAGCCCGCGACCAGCGCCGCGATCGGGCGGGTGATGCTCAGCAGCGCCGTGGTGTGGTCGCCGAGTCCGAGCAGCACGCCGCCGAATCCGGTGATGATGCCCAGCACCGTCGGCAGCGACATCCAGCTGCGCACCACGCTGGCCGTGTTGAGGGTGTAGATCCAGCCGAAGCCGAGCCCGCTCACCGAACTGATGAAAAGGGTTGTACCGATGGCTATCGCGCCGAGCATGGCGGCCGCGATGGCGACGGTGCGCAGGGAGGCGCCCCAGCGGCGGGCCAGCGCCATCCCCACGAAGCCGAGCGCGATGATCGAGGTGAATTTGATCGATGAGGAGAGCGTGATGATGACCGCGCCGCTGATCAGCCAGGCGTAGGCGCGGCCGTCGAACGGGTGGGTGTCCTCGATGGCGCGCAGGCAGAACTCGAGTCCGGCCAGCATCAGCCCGAGCATGAGCGCGTCGTTGTGCACGCCGCCGACCAGGTGGAACAGCACCAGTGGGTTGGCGGCGCCGAGCCACAGCGCGCTCACCGGCGCGACGCCGCAGCGCACCGACAACCGCGGCAGCGCCCAGACGATCAGCGCGACACCACCCAGCGCCAGCAGCCGGTGCACCCACACGCCCGCGATGATGTTGTCGCCGGTGAGTTCGGCGATCCCGCGACCGATCCAGAGGAATAGCGGACCGTAAGGCGCGGGCGTATCACGCCAAATGGTCGGAACGTTGTTGGTGAGGACGTTGTCGATCCCCAGCCCCGCCACCGGCCCCTCCTCATAGGGGTCGATGCCGCGCGCGGCGATCTCGCTCTGCGCGAGATAGGAGTACACGTCGTTGCTGAACAGCGGCGGCGCCACGGAGAGCGGGATGATCCACAGCAACAGCGTGCGATCCAGCTGCGAGCGGGTCAGCCGGTGGATGGGGGAGCCGCCGATGCCGCCCACCGCGAACCGGCCCAGCAGCAGCCAGGCCAGCACCACCACGACGGTGCCGGTCATGCACATGGCCAGCGAGCCGGTGTGCGCGCGGGCGAAGATGCCGAGCACGCGGACGCCGGAGGTCGGGTTCTGGTGCACCGGCTGCGCGCCGATGCCGAGCGCGCTGATCGCCATCAGCACGGTGCCCGTCGCGCCCATGAGGCGGATCCGGTCCAGCTGTGCCAGCTCTTTGCGGTCGAGGCCGGGTACTTCCGATTCGTCCCGATGCAGCACCGCGATGGTCTGATCGGGCGTGGGCACGTCGAGTCCGAGTGCCCGGCGCCCGAACGCCAGTGTCCTGCGCCGCGCGCCCTCCAGTACCGCCACGAGACGAAGCCTAGTTCGGGTGGCGGGCGCCCACCGCGAACGGGCACCGCTGGTTCCGATCTGGACCCCTCCCGTTGCCGGGGCACAATCGACGCATGGTTTCGGAGTCCAGGCGTCGGATCGAGGTCGCCGCGTGCGGGCTGCTGGCGCGGCACGGGTACCACGGGTTCGGGCTGAAGGCGTTGAGCGAAGCGGCCGAACTGCCGTACGGCTCGATCTATCACCACTTCCCCGGCGGCAAGGAGGAGATCGCGGTCGCCGCGATCACCGGCACCGGGGTGTTGACCGGCCGGATGATCCGGCAGGCTCCGAACGACGTGTTCGCCACCATGGCGACGCTGTTCGAATTCATGATCGCCAAGCTGGCGGACTCGGACTGGACCGACGGGTGCCCGATCGGGACGCCCGCGCTGGACGGCGGCAGCGACGTCGACGCGGTGCGCTCGGCCTGCGTCCGCGCCTTCGACGCGATGGAGCAGGCTTTCGCCGGGCTGCTCACCGAGCTGGGCCTCGGCGGGGAAGAAGCCGCGGCATTGGCCACGACCGTGGTCGCCGCCTATGAGGGCGCCACGATTCTGGCCCGGATCAGGCAGTCGGACGCGCCGTTGCGGACCGTGGCGGATTCCATGGAACGGTTGATCCGCTCGACGTTCGCCGCGAACGGCGCCGGAGCCGCATCAGATGATGCGCCGGGCCCGGCAGCGACCGGAAAAATTTCGGAAATGCCCCACGAACAGGGAGAGACGGCGTAAACCTTGACTAGAAAGAACGTTCTAGCGACACTCGGACGATGAAGCGTCTGATGCTCACCGGTCCCGGCGAAATGCGCTGGGAAGAACACCCCGAACCCGAACTGAGCGGGCCCGGCCAGGCCGTGGTGCGGCCGGTCGCGCTGGCCACCTGCGACATCGATCCCGCCGTCCTGCGGGGCGCGTTCCCGCTGCCCGGGCCGTACCCGTTCGGGCACGAGGGCGTCGCCGAGGTGGTCGCGGTCGGGCCCGAGGTCCGCGACATCACCGTGGGCGATCGCGTGGTCGTGCCCTTCCAGATCTCCTGCGGCAGTTGTCGGGCATGCGCGCGGGGCCGGACCGGAAACTGCCGGAGCCATCCGCCGCTGTCCACCTTCGGGCTGGGCGCCATGGGCGGGCTCGGCTGGGGCGGATTGTGGGCCGACCAGGCCTTGGTGCCGCACGCCGACGCCATGCTGGTCCCGCTGCCGTCCGGCGTCGATCCGGTCGCCGTGGCCAGCGCCAGCGACAACATCCCGGACGCCTATCGCTGCGTCGGGCCGCAACTCGCCGCCGACCCAGGCGCCGAAGTCCTGGTGATCGGCGGCCCCGCCGCCCCCTCCATCGGCTTGTACGCCGCCGGGCTCGCGGTGGCCCTCGGCTCCGCTCGCGTCGTCTACCTCGACGACTCCGCCGAGCGGTTGGAGATCGCGAAGTCACTCGGCGCGGAGGCGATCGAGGGTCCGCCGGACGCTCGCGTCGGCCGGTTCCCGATCGTCGTGGAGGCGGCGGGCGGGGCGAAGGCGCTGCGCGCGGCGATCGGCGCGGCCGCCTACGACGGGTGGTGCACCAGCGTCAGCGTCCAGTTGCAGGATGTCGCGCTGCCGATCCTCGATATGTACAGCCGCTGCTGCACCTTCCACACCGGCCGCGCGCACGTCCGTCCGGTGATTCCCGCGGTCCTCGATCTGGTCGCCGCGGGCCGCTTCGATCCGGCGCTGGTCACGACCGCCACGGTCGCGTGGGACGAGGCCGTGGACGCGCTCCTGGAGACGCCGATGAAGCTGGTCGCCGTGCGGTAATCGCCGCTTGTGACCAATCGCACTCCGCTCGCTCGTCACCGGGCCGGTCGCGCTCGCCCGGAGCGATGACCGTTCGGCGAGGGGCGAGCGATCGCCGACCGGATTCGTTCGGCGTCGACTATCCGCAGGTCAGCCGGGGGAATACGAGCACAGGCGGCGGGTGGGCGGCCGTCCTCTGCGACCGCTCCGCGCCGCGTGATTCGCCCAGGTCAGTGGGGTGAGGAACTCAGGGCACCCTTATTAGATTTCGGGAACGAATTCCGCCACACTGATGTTGTGAAAACCGTGGGTTTGCGGAGAGACGACGCAGGAGCCGGTCGCAAGGCCGGCGCCGGGTCGGCCGCTGCGCCCGCGACGGTCGGCGGCGAGGGACATACCCGGGCGGCCATCGTCCAGTTGCTGCTGGAGGAAGGGCCGATCACCGCGACCGCCATCGGGAGCAGGCTGGGCCTGGCCCCGGCGGGCGTGCGCAGGCATCTGGACGCCCTGATCGAGTCCGGACAGGCACGAGCCAGCCGATCGGCGCCGTGGCAGCAGAAGGGTCGCGGCCGCCCGGCCAAGCAATACCAGCTCACCGCGGCGGGACGGGGCAAACTTGGCCACGCCTACGACGATCTGGCCGGAGCCGCCATGCGGCAACTCGGCAAGATCGGCGGCGACCAGGCCATCACCGAGTTCGCCCGCCAACGGGCACGCACTATCGTGGCCGGGATCGAACCGGTCGCCGAGCACACCCCGGAGCAGACCGAGGCCAAGGCCGAGGAGATCGCCGAGGCGTTCACCGACGCCGGTTTCGCCGCCACCACCCGCAAGGTGGGGACGGGCGTACAGATCTGCCAGCATCACTGCCCGGTCTCGCACGTCGCCGAGGAGTTCCCGCAGTTGTGCGCGGCCGAGCTCGAGGCGTTCCGTGAGCTGCTCGGCACGCATGTGCAGCGGCTGGCGACGATCGCCAACGGCGACTGCGCGTGCACCACGCACGTGCCGCTGGTGGTTCCACCGATAGCGCACACCACAACGTCAGCACCAACCGCTGCACAGCCCGCAGCGGTACGAACGAACGACTCCGGAAGGAGTGCCGAATGACGACGACCACCGACCAGGTGCAACCGCTCACCCAGGAAGAGGCCATCGCCTCCCTGGGCAAATACGGTTACGGCTGGGCCGATTCGGATGTGGCCGGCGCCAGCGCGCAACGAGGTCTGTCCGAGGCGGTTGTCCGCGACATCTCGGCGAAGAAGAACGAGCCGGAGTGGATGCTCGAGCAGCGGCTCAAGGCGCTGCGCATCTTCGAGCGCAAGCCGATGCCGATCTGGGGCTCCAATCTCGATGGCATCGACTTCGACAACATCAAGTACTTCGTGCGCTCGACCGAGAAGCAGGCCGCGTCCTGGGACGAGCTGCCCGAGGACATCAAGAACACCTACGACAAGCTGGGCATCCCGGAGGCGGAGAAGCAGCGGCTGGTCGCCGGTGTCGCCGCGCAGTACGAGTCCGAGGTCGTCTACCACCAGATCCGCGAGGACCTGGAGGCGCAGGGCGTGATCTTCCTGGACACCGACACCGGTCTCAAGGAGCACCCGGAGATCTTCCAGCAGTACTTCGGTTCGGTGATCCCGGCCGGCGACAACAAGTTCTCGGCGCTGAACACCGCGGTGTGGTCGGGCGGCTCGTTCATCTACGTGCCGCCGGGCGTGCACGTCGACATCCCGCTGCAGGCCTACTTCCGGATCAACACCGAGAACATGGGCCAGTTCGAGCGGACGCTGATCATTGTCGACGAGGGCGCCTACGTGCACTACGTCGAGGGCTGCACCGCGCCGATCTACAAGTCGGACTCGCTGCACTCCGCGGTGGTGGAGATCATCGTGAAGAAGGGCGGCCGCTGCCGCTACACCACGATCCAGAACTGGTCCAACAACGTCTACAACCTGGTCACCAAGCGGGCCAAGGCCGAGGCGGGCGCCACCATGGAGTGGATCGACGGCAACATCGGCTCCAAGGTCACCATGAAGTACCCGGCGGTCTGGATGACCGGCGAGTACGCCAAGGGCGAGGTGCTCTCGGTGGCCTTCGCCGGTGAAGGCCAGCACCAGGACACCGGCGCGAAGATGCTGCACCTTGCTCCGCACACGTCCTCGACCATCGTGTCGAAGTCGGTGGCGCGCGGCGGCGGCCGGGCCTCCTACCGCGGCCTGGTGCAGGTGAACAAGGGCGCGCACGGCTCGAAGTCCACGGTGAAGTGCGACGCGCTGCTGGTCGACACGATCAGCCGCTCCGACACCTACCCCTACGTCGACATCCGCGAGGACGACGTGACCATGGGACACGAGGCGACCGTCTCCAAGGTCTCCGAGGACCAGCTGTTCTACCTGATGAGCCGAGGCCTCACCGAGGACGAGGCGATGGCCATGGTGGTGCGCGGCTTCGTCGAGCCCATCGCCAAGGAACTGCCCATGGAATACGCGCTCGAACTCAACCGCCTGATCGAACTGCAGATGGAAGGAGCCGTCGGCTGATGGCAATCGAGAACGTTGCCGAAGCGGCCGAGGCTCGTACCCCCGCGCTCAACAAGGGCGAGGTCTTCACCTCGTTCGACGTCAACGCCTTCGAAGTGCCCTCCGGCAAGGACGAGGCGTGGCGGTTCACGCCGCTGCGCCGCCTGCGCGGACTGCAGGACGGCACCGCGGTCCGCGACGGCCGCGCGACGGTCGAGGTCGCGGCGGGCGACGGCGTGACGGTGGAGACGGTCGACCGCGCCGACGCCCGGCTCGGCGCGGGCGGCGTGCCCTCGGATCGCGTTGCGGCGCAGGCGTACTCGGGCTTCGAACAGGCCACCATCGTGTCGGTCGGGAAAGAGGTCGAGGTCGCCGCACCGGTGACCGTCACGATCACCGGCCCCGGCGAGGGCAAGACCGCCTACGGGCACCTGCAGATCCGCCTGGACCGCTTCGCCAACGCCACCGTGGTCATCGATCAGCGCGGCAGCGGAACCTACGCCGAGAACGTGGAATTCGTGCTCGGTGATTCCGCCAAGCTGACCGTCGTGGCCGTGCAGGACTGGGCCGACGACGCGGTCCACGTCACCGCGCACCACGCCAAGCTCGGCCGCGACGCCACCCTGCGGCACACCTCGGTCACCCTCGGCGGCGACTTGGTGCGGCTGACCGGCAACGTCCGCTACGACGGCCCCGGCGGCGACGCGGAACTGCTCGGCCTCTACTTCGCTGACGCGGGCCAGCACTTCGAACAGCGCCTGCTGGTCGACCACGCGGTGCCCAACTGCAAGTCGAACGTGCTGTACAAGGGTGCGCTGCAAGGCGACCCGCACTCGCCGAAGGGCGATGCCCGCACCGTCTGGGTGGGTGACGTGCTCATCCGCGCCGCGGCCGAGGGCACCGACACCTTCGAGGTGAACCGCAACCTGGTGCTCACCGACGGGGCCAGGGCCGACTCGGTGCCGAACCTGGAGATCGAGACCGGCGAGATCGTCGGCGCGGGACACGCGTCCGCGACCGGCCGGTTCGACGACGAGCAACTGTTCTACCTGCGCGCCCGCGGCATCCCGGAGGACGCGGCCCGCCGTCTGGTGGTGCGCGGCTTCTTCCACGAGATCATCCAGAAGATCGCGGTACCCGAGGTCCGGGAGCGGCTGGAGGCGGCCATCGAGGCCGAGCTCGCCGCCATCGGCGCATGAACGAACCAGACCTTCTACAGCTAAGGAATTCGATGACCACCCTGGAAATCAAGGACCTGCACGTCGAGGTCGCCAACCCTGACGAGACCGGCGAGCCCATCAAGATCCTCAAGGGCGTGAACCTCACGGTGAGCTCCGGTGAGACGCACGCGATCATGGGCCCGAACGGCTCCGGCAAGTCGACGCTGTCCTACGCGATCGCCGGTCACCCGAAGTACACGGTGACCTCCGGCTCGATCACGCTCGACGGCGAGGACGTGCTGGAGATGTCGGTCGACGAGCGCGCGCGTGCGGGCCTGTTCCTGGCCATGCAGTACCCGGTCGAGGTTCCCGGCGTCTCGATGTCGAACTTCCTGCGCACCGCCGCCACCGCCGTCCGCGGTGAGGCCCCCAAGCTGCGGCACTGGGTCAAGGAGGTGAAGGAGTCGATGAGCGAGCTGGAGATCGACGCCGCCTTCGCCGACCGCAGCGTGAACGAGGGCTTCTCCGGCGGTGAGAAGAAGCGCCACGAGATCCTGCAGCTGGGCCTGCTGAAGCCGAAGATCGCGATCCTGGACGAGACCGACTCCGGCCTCGACGTCGACGCGCTGCGCATCGTCTCCGAAGGCGTCAACCGCTACAAGGAGCGCGAGAACGGCGGCGTCCTGCTGATCACGCACTACACCCGCATCCTGCGCTACATCCAGCCGCAGTTCGTGCACGTCTTCGTCGGCGGCCGCATCGTCGCCGAGGGCGGTCCCGAACTCGCCGAGGAACTCGACGCCAACGGCTACGTCCGTTTCACTCAGACCGCTACCGCTGGAGCTTGATATGACCGCTACGGTCCGCACCCTCGACGTCGCCCGCATCCGGGCCGACTTCCCGATCCTGAGCCGCACGGTTCGGGACGGGAAACCGTTGGTGTACTTGGACTCCGGCGCGACCGCGCAGCGGCCGATCACTGTGCTGGAAGCCGAACGGGACTTCCTGATCACCAGCAACTCCGCGGTGCACCGCGGCGCGCACCAGCTGGCGGAGGAGGCGACCGACGCCTATGAGGGCGCCCGGGCCGATATCGCGCGGTTCGTCGGCGTCGACGCGGGCGAGATCGTGTTCACCAAGAACGCCACCGAGTCGCTGAACCTGGTGACCTACGCCTTCGCCGACGACCGGTTCCCCTACCACGTCGGCCCGGGCGACGAGATCGTCATCACCGAGCTGGAGCACCACGCGAACCTGGTGCCCTGGCAGGAGCTGGCCCGCCGCACCGGCGCGACGCTGAAGTGGTACGGCGTCACCGAGGACGGCCGCATCGACCTCGACTCGCTGGAACTGTCGCCCGCCACGAAGGTGGTCGCGTTCACTCATCAGTCCAACGTCACCGGCGCCGTCGCCCCGGTCGCCGAGCTGGTGCGCCGGGCCGAGAACGTCGGCGCGCTGGTGGTGCTCGACGCCTGCCAGTCGGTGCCGCACATGCCGGTGGACTTCCGCGAGCTGGGCGTCGACTTCGCCGCGTTCTCCGGGCACAAGATGCTCGGCCCCTCCGGCGTCGGCGTGCTCTACGGCCGCCGCGCGCTGCTGGAGGAGATTCCGCCGTTCATCAGCGGCGGGTCCATGATCGAGACGGTGTTCATGGACCACAGCACCTACGCTCCGCCGCCGCAGCGGTTCGAGGCGGGCGTACCGATGACCTCGCAGGTGGTCGGATTGGGCGCGGCCGTGCGGTATCTGGAAGAGATCGGCATGGACGCCGTTGCGGCGCACGAGCATACGCTGGTCGCCGCGGCGCTGGAGGGTCTCGGCGCGATCGAAGGCGTGCGCATCATCGGCCCCACCGAGAACATCGACCGCGGTGGCGCGGTGGCGTTCGTGGTCGACGGCATCCACGCTCACGACGTCGGCCAGATCCTGGACGACGAGGGCGTCGCCATCCGGGTGGGCCACCACTGTGCGTGGCCGCTGCACCGGCGCTTCGGCGTCGCCGCCACCGCCCGCGCCTCGTTCGCGGTCTACAACACGCTCGCCGAGGTGGACGCGCTGGTCGCCGCGGTGCGGAAGGCCCAGAGCTTCTTCGGAGTTGCATAAGACATGCGCATGGAGCAGATGTACCAGGAAGTGATCCTGGACCACTACAAGCACCCGCATCGCCGCGGGCTGCGGGAGCCGTACGGTGCCGAGGTGCACCACGTGAACCCGACCTGCGGCGACGAGGTGACCCTGCGCGTTCAACTGGACGGCAACGGCGACGTCGCCGACGTCTCCTACGACGGGCAGGGCTGCTCGATCAGCCAGGCCGCCACCTCGATCCTCACCGATCAGGTCATCGGGCTGCCGGTGCAGCAGGCGCTGAAGGTGGTCGACTCCTACAGCGAGATGATCTCCAGCCGCGGCACCATCGAAGGCGACGAAGACGTGATCGGCGACGGCATCGCCCTCGCCGGGGTGTCGAAGTATCCCGCGCGGGTGAAGTGCGCGCTGCTCGGGTGGATGGCGTTCAAGGACGCCGTCCTGCGGATCGGCCCCGAGCAGCCCGCGCGCACGGCAGAAGAGAAGTGAAGCGTCCGATGGGAAACGGGGAAGCGTCATGAGTGACACACCGGCCACCGACACGACCGAGCAGGCCGAGCTGTCCGCCGAGGACATCAAGCTGCTCGAGGACATCGAAGAGGCGATGCGCGACGTCGTCGACCCGGAACTCGGCATCAACGTCGTCGACTTGGGCCTGGTCTACGGACTGCGCGTCGAAGAGGACAACGTCGCCGTCCTCGACATGACGCTGACATCGGCGGCCTGCCCCCTCACCGATGTCATCGAGGACCAGTCGCGCAACGCGCTGGTGCGCAGCGGACTGGTGGAGGATTTGAAGATCAATTGGGTCTGGATGCCGCCGTGGGGTCCGGACAAGATCACCGAGGACGGCCGCGAGCAGCTGCGCGCTCTCGGGTTCACGGTTTAGCGTCCTCGCGCCTTCGGGTAGCGGCGTCCGACATCGGGCCCGGATCGCAACGATCCGGGCCCGTCGCATGTCCTTGTGATGCGGCAGGCTCCCGGGGGTCGGCATGCGGCATCCGCGTTGGACGGATTCGATGACAGCGGGATTGATTGCGGGGGTTCCGATTCCGGGGCGCACCCCAAGAGAAAGACTGTTCGATGAGATTGATGGGTAAGGTCGGCTTTGCCGTCGCGGCAAGCAGCCTTGCGGTGGGGTCGGTGCTGGGTGCGGGCTCGGCGAACGCGGCGGGCATGTACGCGGCGATCGCGATGAGCGGTAGCACTTGGATGTACGGGGTGAGCACCGATGAGGCGGGCTTCGACGAGGCCAGGGCCGCGGCGCTCGCCAACTGCGGTGCCGCCGACTGCGAGGTGCTGGCCTCGTGGGCGAACGGCTGCGGTGCGCTGGCCGAGAGCCACGAGGGTGTGGCCGCGGGGTCCGGTCCCAACCGGGCCGAGGCCGAGCGTGCCGCCTATCAGCGGCTCGCGCAGATCACCCCGACGGCGCAGCTGGCCAACGTCGGCTCCGCCAGCCTGAGCGGCGCAAGATCGTCGAGGTCGTCTGCACGAGCAACGTCCGCTGATTCGACGGTGACATTCCGGGCCCGGATCCCAGAGGGGTCCGGGCCCTTTCGCGTCGGTCGCCCCGGGCTCGGCTTCTCGTGAAAGCCGGGGGAGCAGCCCGGTCCGAGGTCACGCTCGCAACGGCAGGCAGTTGCCGATCGGGTAGGTCCACAACGAGCACAGTGATCGACGTGGTCCCTGCCACCCAGCATGGGAAGGCCCGGTTTTGGACATAGCGAGTGAGCGGGACGATGATCTGAGCCCTGAATCTGTCGAAGACGGGGAGGATCACATGTCGGTGCCGCACAAGGCTGCCCTCACGCTGGCGGTGGTGTCCGCCGCCACCTGCGCTGTAGTCGGTAGCCCTGTGGTGGGCCAAGCGCATGCCGCCGGGGCTTACCATGGCGCGATCGCGCTTTCGAGCACCGGCGCGATCGGGTCGGCGGTCAACTTCTCGACCGCCGCCGCGGCCGAGACCGCTGCCCGCTCCCAGTGCGGTGTAAGCGACTGCCGGGCAGTGGTGCAGTTCTGGAATGCGTGCGGGTCGGTGGTCCGCGGCGCCGACGGTCGCCACGGCTGGGCGTGGGCGATCACGCGGGCCGATGCCGAACGGAGGGCCATCGAGTTCCTCGGTCCCAGCGCACCGCCCTTCCCCGACCTCGGCAGCGCCGTGCCGCGCCCCGCTACCGTGCGGCTGACGGTGTGCACGATGACCGCCGGATAGCTCAGCGGCGCAACACTTTCCGCGCCAGCCAGTTGCCGAAGAACTGGATGCCCTGTACGCCAGCGATGATGATCAGCGTCGCGACCAACGTGATCTGCCAATCGAAGCGCTGGTAGCCGTAGACCAGCGCGAAGTCGCCGAGGCCGCCGCCGCCGACCGTGCCCGCCATCGCGGACATGTCGACGATCGCGATCACCACGAACGTGTAGCCGAGGATCAGCGGGCCGAGCGCTTCGGGGATGAGCAGGGTCAGGATGATGCGCAGCGGGCCCGCGCCCACCGCGCGCGCCGCCTCGATCACGCCGGGATCGACGGTCACCAGGTTCTGCTCGACGATGCGCGCGATGCCGAACGACGCCGCGACGATCATCACGAACGCCGCCGCCTCGGTGCCGATGGTAGTGCCGACCACCTCGAGCGTCACCGGACCGAGCGCGGCGAGCAGGATGATGAACGGGATCGGCCGCACCACGTTGACGATCACGTTGAGCAGTAGGTTGATCGGCGCGTTCGCCAGCAGCCCGCCCTTGCCGGTGGTGTAGAGGGCGGTGCCCAGCAGCAGCCCCAGAAGGCCGCCGACCACGAAGGTGATCGCCACCAGGTAGAAGGTGGTGCCGATGGCCTCGTTCAGAATCGGGCGCAGTTTGTCCCAATCGGTGTGCATGGCGACTCCTGTCAGGCCGTTCGGCGTTCGAGTTCGGCGACCACCTTGTCGACGGCGTCGTCGGGGCCGTGCAGCGCCAGGGTGAGGCTGCCGAACGTCTTCTCCTGCAAGCTGCTCACCCCGCCGTAGACGACTTCGAACCGGACGTCCGCCTGTGCCGCCGCGGCCAGCGCCATACCGATACCGCGCCGGTCGTCGACGTCGACGGTGACCAGCCGCCCGCCGTGGCGTTCGGCGAGCCGGCGCAGTTCGTCCTCGGACGGGCGATTGTGCAGCACCGTCTCGACGAACGACCGGGTGGGCGCGGCCTGCGGTGTGGCGAAGACCTCGAAGGTGTCGGCGAGTTCCACGATCCGTCCCTCGGCGAGCACGGCGACCCGGTCGGCGACCGCGCGGATGACGTCCATCTCGTGGGTGATGACCACGATGGTGACCCCCAGCTCGCGATTGATCTTCCGCAGTAGCCGCAGCACCTCACCGGTGGTCTCCGGGTCCAGCGCCGAGGTCGACTCGTCGGCCAGCAGCAGCGACGGTGACGTGGCCAGCGCCCTGGCGATGCCGACCCGCTGCTTCTGGCCGCCGGACAGCTGATCCGGATAGCTGCGCGCCTTCTCCGACAACCCGACGAACTCCAGCAGTTCGGCGACGCGCGCTTTGCGTTCCGCGCGTTTCCAGCCCGCCACCTTCAGCGGGTACTCGACATTTCCCGCGGCCGTGCGCGACCGGAACAGGTTGAACTGCTGGAACACCATCCCGATGTCGCGTCGCAGCCGCCGCACCTGCGCCTCCGGCACCCCTGTGATGGGTGTGCCGGAGATCTCGATGGCGCCGCTCGTCGGCTTCTCCAGCGCGTTGATCAGCCGGACCAGCGTGCTCTTGCCCGCACCGGAATAGCCGATCACGCCGAAGATCTCGCCCTGCTCGATGCGCAGGTCGATGGCGTCGAGCGCGACGTTGCGCTGCGCGCCCTTGCCGAAAACCTTGGTCACCGACCGGAACTCGACCGCGGGAACGGCCGGGTCGCTCACTTGCCGTCGCGGATGGTCTGCTGCACCCGCTGCAGGATCTGCTCCAGTTCCGGTCCGCTGCGCCGCACCTCGACCGCGGTGCCCTTGGTCACGTCGCTGTGCGCCTTCTGCACTTCCGGGTCGTGCCAGAGTTCGGCCAGCTGCAGATAGACCGGGTTGTTCTTGTCCTCGGCGCGGGTGACCAGCGCGTTGATGTACGGCTCGGCGGCGGGGTTCTTCGGATCGTCCTTGTACAGCGCCGAATGCGGGTCGATGCCGGAGCGCTCCAGGAAGGTGTTGTTGACGATCGATCCGTCGACCGAAGCCAGCGACAACGCGGTCTGCGCGGCGTCGACCGGCGTCACGCGCACCTTCGACGCTGTCTTGTCGATGTCGGCTGGGGAGGGCGCCTTGGTGTCGGACGACAGCTTCAGCAGACCGGCGGCCTGGAGCACGAACAGCGCCCGCGCCTGGTTGGTCGGGTCGTTCGGGATCGCGATCTCCGCGCCCGGCGGGATGTCGGCCAGCGACTTGTGCTTCTTCGAATACAAGCCGAGCGGCACGATATAGGTGGAACCGATCGGGGTCAGCGTGTCGTTGTTCGCGACGTTGTAGGCGCCGAGGAATTGCAGATGCTGAAACAGGTTGATGTCGATCTGCTTCTGCGACAGCGCGAGATTGGGCTGCTTGTAGTCGGAGAAGTTGGTGATCCGCAGCGTGATGCCCTTGTCCTTGGCCCGCTGCTCGAAGACGTCCCAGGAGCGATCCTTGTCGGTGGTGCCGATCCGCACTACCTTCTCCGATGAGGCGTCGTCGCCGCCGCAGCCCGTCAAGGTCAGGGCCGCGGTCGCTACCAGGACCGGGATCGCCAGTACCCGATGGAATTTCACTCGTGCTCCCGATTGCTCGTCGCGATATGAACCCGGTAATCCAAGCGACGAGGGCGAACGGACGGCAACGTTTTCGATTGTGGTGAGCGAAACCCTCGGCCGGAACTGTACGAACGTCTAGTTTGCTGGTAATACGCTCGAGCTACCGACTGCTGCTGGTCCCGATCGTGTCCGTTCTAGCCTTCGCCGTGGTGGGCTGCGGTGGCGCGGACCGCCCCGACGTGGTCCGCATCGGGGTGAACGACCTGTCGCTGCCGCACTGGGAGGTCTACCGGAAGAAGGCCGCCGAGCACGGCATCACGGTGGAGTTCACCAATTTCACCGACTACAACCAGCCCAATCCCGCGCTGGCGCAAGGACGCATCGATCTCAACAAGTTCCAGCACGTGCGGTATCTGGCCAACTACAACGTGCGCAACGTCGGACTCGCCCAGTTCTACCACGATCCGGACGTGGAGGCCGCGGTCCGCGCGGAGACCGGCTATCGGGGCATCTTCAAGACCAATGCCTCCGCCGACCTCCAGGCAACGCTGACCGAGCTCGAGGCTCGGTTCCGCAAGTAGGGCGTGGATCGACGGTGCAGGGGGCTTGTCCGACTCTTCGCCGATGATTTGCTGAAGATCGGTCCATTGCTTGCACGGTTGCCAAGTTTTGGGCCAGGCCATGTTACGACAGCGTTTCCTGATGGTTGCTGCAAAGTTGCTAACGACTGTGTGGGTGGGTGTGAGAATGAGTCCGGTCACGCGAGTTCGTCCCAGTCGCAAATCCAACTTTCCTGGAAGGGAGCTCGGTTATGGCAGCACAGGACATGGCCACGGAAAACAGGACGATGTCGGAGGGCCGGCGTGAGGAGATGGCGGATGTCCGGGGGGAGGTGGAGTTGCTGCGGATGCGGTTGGACGAGGCTCGGCAGGAGGCACAGAGCGCCCGGCAGTACGCGATGCAGGCCAGCGGGTTGGCGCGGCAGGCCCAGGCGCAGGCTCGTCAGGTGCAGCATCAGGCGCAGATCGCCCAGCAGGACGCCAACCAGGCCAATCAGCAAGCCCAGCAGGCCAGGCAACAGGCCATCATGGCGGCGAATCAGGCCCAGCAGGCCCAAAGCGAGGCCGACCGGGCCCAAAACCAGGCCCAGCAGGCCCAAGGGGAGGCCAATCAGTCCCAGCAGCGCGCCGCCTCCGCGCAGGACCAGGCCGACCAGGCCACCCAGCTGGCGCAGCAGGCCGAGGACCAGGCCAGCCGCGCCCAGGATCGGTCCGGCCAGTGGGAGATGCAGCTGCACCAGATCCGCCAGCAGGCCCGGCAGCTGCAGGGTCGCTGACCCAGCGGGCGGATACCGAGTGAGGACGGCGTCGACGGACCGGCGCACCGGAATCCCGGTGCGTTCGGTTCGCCGGTCCGCGAGAGGGCGGTCGCGATGAGTGATCAGACCCCGCCGCCCCCGGCGGAGGAGCCGGGGGTCGATGTCGAGGTGGTGGTGCCCGAGGCGCTGAGCGCCGGGGTGTACGCGAACGGATTCACCTGCTGGTACAACCGCACCGACTTCACCGTGGATTTCCTGGTCTATCTGCCCGCCGAACCGGGTTCGGTCAAGAGCGACGGGCCGGTGATGCGGCAGCCCGTGCAGGTCGTATCCCGGGTGAAATTCCCGCCCGCGTTGATCTTCCGTCTGATGCAGACGCTCAACGATGCGATGAGCAACTACGAACGCCAGTTCGGGCACATCACCCACCTCGGCGAATAACGTCGAGCCGATTACGCGTCAGGAGAAACCCGCGATGGTCACCGCCTCCGGCCCGGTCATCCTCGTCGCCTGTGCGCTCGACCGCTCGATCCTGCCCGATCCGGCAGTGCGGTATCAGCCGCGACCGATCATCGGCCGCCGCTACCAGCCCGTCACCGTCGCCCCGCGACCGGCGCGCACATCCCCTCCCATGGTCTTCGGTCGAGGCGGCTGAGGCCGGGACCGGGCGATCCGCGCGCTCCGTCGGCTGTCACGCCGCTGTGCCGGGCCGGGCACGGGTATCCGGCGAAACGCGTGCGGTCCGGCGGCGGAACTGGACATGATGCCGGAGTGGACGAGATGACGTATCTCCGGTCGAGACAGGCACTGCACGCGACGGCGGAGTTGCTGATAGCGGGACCGCAGTATCGGGAGTTCGGCACTATCCGGCTGCGGGCCGCGCACGGGGGATTCGGGGGTGTGCGGTGGCCGGTCTCGGTCGTCGGCGATGAGTTGGTGTGGCCGGAAGGACGGACCCGGCTGGAGGGGACCTACCGCGACGTGGCGCGAGTGGCGGGCTTCGAACCGGGAGCGCCGGAGGGGTCCTATGCGGACACGACCGGTGTCGATCCCGACGCCGCGATCGAGCTGGACCCGTCGGCGGCGGGGCTGATCGAGGAGTGGTTCGCGGTGGGGGACAGGGCGTTACGCTGCCTGGCACCTGACGTGGCGCCGGTGCTGTGGCCGGAGCACTTCGATCTGGCGAGCACGCTGGACGAGGTGAACTATGGCGTATCCCCGGGCGACGATGCGCATCCGGGACCGTACGCCTATGTCGGACCGTGGACGCCGCGCAACGGCGATTTCTGGAACGCGCCGTTCGGCGCGCTGCGTCCGCGCGACCAGGTGAACACCGTGGCGGCGCTGCTGCAATTCTTCGAGGAAGGCCGGGAGCGGGCGGCCCAGGGCTGAGCCCGCCGACCGACTCGGCGACAGGCCGCACACCGAAGCGCTCGGCCCCGCACGGTGGCGTGGACGGATTCGCCGCGCAGCCCGGTAGGCAAGCGACCCACCGGCGAAAGTTCAGGCGCCTTTGCGGTCGGCGGTCTTCTTGGCCGCCTTCTTCGCGGGCGCCTTCTTCGCCGTGCTCTTCGATGCGGTGCTCTTCGACGCCCCGCTCTTCGATGCGGCGCTCTTGGCCGCGCTCTTGGTCCCGGAACTCTTGGCCGCCGTCTTCTTCGCCGCCTTCTTCGGTCCGGTCTTCGCCGCACCGTCGCCGCCCGCCGTCCGGCGTCCGCTGGCCTCCAGGCTGCGCTGGAGCGCGGCCACCAGGTCGACCACCTCGGCGTCCATCCCGGCCGGCACCATCTCGGGCTGCTCGGGCACCTTCCCGGTGCCGCTGGCGATCGCCTCGTCCAGCAGGCGTTTGAGCTCGATCTGGTATTCGTCGGTGAACTGGTCCGGATCGAAGTCGTCGGACATGGCCTCGACCAGCGTCTCGGCCATCTTGATCTCCTGCGGCTTCGGTTCCGCGACACCGTCGAGCGATTCGAAGTCGACCGAGCGCACCTCGTCCGGCCACAGCAGGGTTTGCAGCACCAGCACGCCGTCGCGCACGCGCAGCGCGGCGAGCCTGGTCTTCTGGCGCAGCGTGAAGTTCACCAGCGCGGTGCGCTCGATCTCCTCGAGCGTCTTGGCCAGCAGCACGTACGCCTTCGGCGTGCTGGAATCCGGTTCCAGGTAGTAGCTCTTGTCGAACAGGATCGGGTCGATCTGGTCGGACGGCACGAACTGGAGCACCGGGATCTCGTGCTTCTCCGCCACCGGCAGTTTCGCGAAGTCCTCGTCGGTCAGGACGACCTTGTCGCCGTCCGGAGACTCGTAGGCCTTGTCGATATCGGTGTACGGGATGGACTGACCGCACACGGTGCACACGCGGTCGTATTTGATCCGGCCTCCGTCCTTGGCATGGACCTGATGGAACCGGATGTCGTGGTCCTCGGTGGCGGTGTACACCTTCACCGGGACGTTCACCAGCCCGAATGCGATCGAGCCTTTCCAGATCGATCTCATGCACCCATCATGGCCGAACCCGGGCGACCGCGCGACGGAACCGGAATCCCGAGTGTCGCGGCCACGACACGCCGACGCAGCCGCCACGGCAACGCCGCGAAGAGGGTCCGCATCGCCTCGACGGTGCCGGTCAGGTCGGTGCGGCCGGACAGATACGCGCGTTGCGCCCCCGAGGGCAGCTCGAAGAACGCGTCGAAGAACAGCGGGAGGTCAGCGGGCGGCAGCGCCAGCAACGCCCGCAGTCCCGCACCCCGAAGACGGTGGACAACCCGCGCGGCCACCGGCCACACATCCGCACCGGCCGCCACGGCATCGGCCGCGGCCAGCGCGGCGGCGACACTGTATCCGGTCGCCGGATGCAGGAATCCTCCCGCCGCGCCGAACGTGTGCGGGCCCGGACGCCCGCCTTGCACGGGGAACCGGACATGCTCGACGGGCTCGGCACCGGTGAGCCGGATGCCCCTGGAACGCAGCCGATGGTGCAGGCGCATGCGCAGCCGCGCACCCGCGAGCGCGGGACGACCGGCCAGGCAGGTCTCCTCCAGCAGCATCCGCTCGTCGTCCAGCGGGACGGCGTAGAGGAACGAGGGCGTTTCACCGGCCGCCGCGCCGTTGTCGGCGCGCCAGTCCATGAACAGCGGGTCGAGGACCGCGCAGCGCTCGGCGTCCACGATTACGCCATAGGCGGTCTGCTCGGCTCGCGCGGGAGAACGGGTGAGGCCGCGGGCGTCGACGACTCTGGCCGCCGCAAGGGACCCGCCCGAGGCGAGCGTCACCCGCTCCGGCGAGATCTCGACCGCGCGGTCCGCGATGGTCCGTACGCCGGACAAGGACAGCGACGTCTGCAAACGCGCGGTGTCCAGCACCACGTACCGGCGGTCGATCTGATGCGCCCTGGTGCCCCATGCCATCGGCCGCGGCACTGTCGCGGCGATCGCCTCCGGTGCCAGCCAATCCGGGAGTTCATCGGCCCACGCCGCATACGTCGCCGTCCACCTGCGCTGCGGCGCGGGATCCAGGGCAATGACCGTGAGCCCGCGCGCCGCGGCGCGGTGCGCGAGGGCGCGTCCGGCCGGGCCGAGACCACAGACGATCAGGTCCGGCGTCACGCTACGTCCGCGCGAGTGCGCCTGCGTGCATCGTCTGCGCCTTTCGTTCGCTCGCTCGGTCCTCGACTGGTCGGAGCCTAGTCGCCGCCTCTCCTCGACGGGGACGTCGCGGTTGTCCCGCCCGTGCCGTCACGCCGAAGCCGGGCGCGTGCCAGATGAATTCTTCGCGAATATCGCGGCACGGACCCGCGCCGCGGGCGGTTGTCCGAGACCACGGCGGAGTTGTGGTCGAGATGTCCGGAACAACGGCGCAGCGAACTCTGCTCCTCGGCGCGGTACCCGCACAGTTCGGGAATAGGCGACGTGCGCGCCGCGAGGGTGATGGCGGCGCGGCAAACGTCCCGGAACGCGGCGGCACGTGATCTCGGGCCGCTCGGCGCGAGATGCGCGTCCGAGCGCTGGTCGTACCCGGAATGTGTTCTCGCCCACCGTAGTTTCGCCCGACGTTGTTAGGATTCCGGGGCGCTGGCGCACGCATCCGGCCCCGGTGACGAGGTTCGGTGGCGAATGACCGGTGTGCCGGTGCGCCGCGATGGCGTGCCGGGCAGGTAGCCGAACCGGCGACACCGTGGCAGTCCGAGGACGAAAGCGGCACGGCCGGAACGAGTTAGGGGTAGACGCGGTGTTCGAACTGACCAGGCGGCGCAGCCGGTGGATCCTGGGGGTGTTCGTCGTGCTCGCGCTGGCGATGGGCACACTGAGCGCGACGCTGTTCGACAAAGTGCAGGGCGGCGGGTACATCGATCCCGACAGCGAATCCAGCCGTGCGGCCGCGGTGCTGCGCGACACCTTCGGCCAGGCCACCCCGAATCTCGTGCTGCTGGTGCGGACTCCGGGATCGGTTGACGACGCCGCCGCGGTCACCGCGGCGACCGAACTGGTCGCCGAGCTGAAATCGGAGTCCGGGGTCGCGGGCGTCGCGTCCTATTGGACCGAGAAGTCGCCCGCGCTGCGCAGCACCGACGGCGCCAAGGGCCTGATCGTGGCCAGCATCCTCGGCGAGGAGTCCGAGGTGGACAAGCGGGTCGGCGATCTCGCCGAGCGGTTCGGCGGCACACACGGCCCGCTGGACGTGCGGGTCGGCGGCTACGCGATGCTGCTGCGGGAGACGGTGCAACAGAGCGAGAAAGACGTCGTGCTCGGCGAATCCATCGCCTTCCCGATCACGCTGGTGGCGCTGCTGCTGGTCTTCGGCGGCTTGGTCGCGGCCAGCCTGCCGTTGGTGGTCGCCATGATCACGGTGATGATCACGATGGGTGCGCTGTGGCTGATCGCGAGCTTCACCGATCTCGCGGCGACCGCGACCAACGTCGCCACACTGCTGGGGCTCGGCCTCGCGATCGACTACAGCCTGTTGATCATCAGCCGCTATCGCGACGAGTTGGTCGCCGGACAGCAGCCCGCGGCCGCGGTGGTGGCGACCATGCGCTCGGCCGGTCGCACCGTCGCGTTCTCGGCCGTGACCGTCGCGGTGGCGCTGTCGGGCCTGCTGTTCTTCCCGCTGCTGGCGGTGCGGTCGATGGGGTACGCGGGCCTGGCCGTTGCGGTGATCGCCGCGGTGGTCTCGCTGACCGTGCTGCCCGCGATCCTGTTCCTGCTCGGCGCCAAGATCGACAACGGTCAGCTGTGGTGGTTCCTGCGCGCCGCCCGGCCCGCGCCGGGCGAGGGCGCCTGGCATCGCCTGGCCCGGTTCGTGATGATGCGGCCGGTGCCCATCGGGCTCGCGGTGACCGCACTGCTGCTGGTGCTGGGCGCGCCGTTCCTCGGCGTGAAACTCGGCTTCCCGGACGAACGTTCGCTGCCGGAGTCGATGAACAACCGCCAGGTCACCGAGACCATCCAGCGCGACTTCTCCGCCACCG
The DNA here is from genome assembly GCF_000308755.1 of Nocardia pneumoniae NBRC 100136. Lineage (GTDB taxonomy): Bacteria > Actinomycetota > Actinomycetes > Mycobacteriales > Mycobacteriaceae > Nocardia > Nocardia pneumoniae. The sequence goes on along the minus strand of NZ_BAGF01000049.1, from coordinate 80,433 downwards.
AGCAGAACGGGCTGTTCGCCGTGCTGCCCGACACCGCCTACAACGCGGCCGGATTGGACGCCTACGCCAGGGAACTGTCGGAGATCGAGAACGTCCGCCGGGTCGACACCGCCACCGGCAGCTATAGCCACGGCGGTCTGCTCGCCCTGCCCACCGCGGCCGACGACCGCTTCCGGGCGCCGAACGCCGCCTATCTCGCGGTGATTCCGGACACCACCGATCCCGGTGCGCTGGACCGGATCGCCGATGCCGTTCGCGCGACGCCCACCGCGTCGCCGGTGCTGGTCGGCGGCGTGGCCGCGGCGAACGCGGACGCGATCGACGCGGTGGTCTCCGCCCTGCCGTACGCGCTGGTGTTCGTCGTGCTGATCATGGTGGCCGTGCTGTTCCTGCTCACCGGAAGCGTCGTGCTGCCGCTGCTGGCGGTGGTGCTCAGCGTGCTGAGCCTGACCGCGACCTTCGGAGCGCTGGTCTGGATCTTCCAGGAAGGGCATCTGTCCGGCCTGCTCGGGTTCACCGTCACCGGCGATCTGCCGCCCACGGTTCCGGTCATGCTGTTCGGCGTCGCGTTCGGCCTTGCCATGGACTACCAGGTGTTCCTGCTGGCCCGTATCCGCGAGGAATACCAGCGGACGCGGTCCAACGCGCTGGCGGTCACCTCCGGGCTGGAGCGGATCGGACGGATCGTCACGGCCGCGGCGGTGTTGATCTCGCTGGTGTTCCTCGGCTTCCTCGCCTCCGACATCACGTTCATGAAAGCCTTCGGTATCGGCCTTCCGCTGGCTGTCCTCGTGGACGCGACCCTGGTGCGCGGATTCCTGTTGCCCGCGGCGATGGAGCTGCTCGGTGACTGGAACTGGTACGCACCCGGGCCGCTGCGCAAGCTGCACCGCCGTTTCGGCATCGAGGAGGGTGTGGCTGCCGCCCCGGTTGCCGGTCCCCAGGATTGGCGTCAGCCCGCCCGGCTCTGATCCTCGTCATCGGGTAGGGTCGGTCGGCAGCCCGGGGGAGCCCGCACGGGGTGGGACGGCCGCTCGGGGATGTGGGAAGGCGACCGCGATGACGTATCCCCCCGGCCCCGGATTCGACAGTGGGTCAGGCGATTACGCGCGATCCGACGGTGCGGAGTATGGGTGGGGGCAATCGTCCCCGCCCAGCGAGTACCCGATCGCGGCGTGGGAAGCGCCGCCGTTGCCACCGCCGCCGAAATCCGGAACCGGCCGGGTAGCCGGGCTGGTCGTCGGCGTCGTCGCCGTCCTGGTCGCGGTCGGCATCGGTGTAGCGGTGATCCCGCGCGAGCGTGACGCCACGCAAGCCGTCGCCGCCGATCCGACGACCCATGCCGCCGCGGCCACCAGCACGCGGGCGGCCGGTCCGTCGTCCGGCAGGCTGAGCTACACCGAGTACGCCGGAGACTGGGACTTCCGGTTCGACCGCGTCGAATTGCACGCCGACTGGGTCGACGGCCGCGACCACTCCGACTGCGGCGACATCGAGAAAGCGCACAGGCTCACCGGTCTCGGCTGCGCGTACGCGGCGGAAATGGTGTTCCGCACCGAGGGCGGCGCGTTGATGCTCACCCAGTTCGTTCTCGGCATGACCGATGAGAACCAGGCCGCCGCGGCGGAGGATCGATTCACCGACGCGGACCTGATCCTGCGACCGGGGTCCTACGTCTCCGGTTACGCGACCGGCAAGTGGAAGGACGGCAGCCAGAAGGAGTTCGTGGTGGTGACCATCGCGACCGCCACCGACGCGGTCTCCCCCGAGACGGTGGAGAAGTATCTGCGCTACCGGCACGCCGACATGCTCGGCGCACTGGCGTTCCGGTAGCGCCGCGGCTTGGCGGTGCGGGAATTCTGCGGAGAGGTCAGAGTCCGCCGGTCGACAGCAGTCCGCCGTCCACCCGCACGGTCTCGCCGGTGATCCACGCGGCTTCGTCGGAGACCAGGAAGCCGATCAGGCGTGCCACGTCCTCCGGGCTGCCGAGCCGCTTCATCGGGTACACACTCGCGGCGCGTTCTTCATCGGCCGAGTACAGCGCGTCGGCGAACTTGGTCTTGATCACCCCGGGCGCGACCGCGTTCACGCGGATCTTCGGCCCCAGCTGCCAGGCCAGTTCGTCGGTGAGGCGGATCAGCGCGGCCTTGGACGCGCCGTACGCGGCGATCACCCCGGTGGAGCGGATACCCGCCACGCTGGCCACGTTCACCACGGCGCCCCCGTGGTCGCGCATCCACGCCTTGTAGGCCTCCTGGATGTAGCCGAGCGCCGCGACCACGTTCACGTCGAAGATCTTGCGCACCGCGTCCAGGTCGGCGTCCATCAGGGAGCCGAACACCGGGTTGATGCCGGTGTTGTTGATCAGGACGTCCAGCGAACCGAACTCCGTGACCGCGCGCTCGACCGCGGCCGCCCGATCCTCGGCGACGCCGGAGTTGCCCGCCAATGCGACGACCTGCCCCTGGTGGCCCAGCTCGCGCAGCTCGGCGGCCGCCGCGTCCAGCGGATCCTTCTTCCGCGCGGTGATCAGCACGTTCGCGCCGCGGCCGAGCAGCTCCGCCGCGACCGCCTTGCCGATGCCCCGGCTGGCCCCCGTGACCAGAGCGCTCTTGCCCAATAGATCGGTACTCATGGCATCGCACGGTAGCGCAGCGGTCCGGGTGCGCCGTTACCGCCGTCACATGCGGGGCGCTGGGCTGCGGTAGCGTCGTCCGGCCCGGTTAAAATCGGTGGTTCTTGTGCGCGTCGGATCGCACAATCGAGCAACACGCGTCCAGCACCACGATCCGCGAGGAGAAGTTTGTGATCACCGCGACCGACCTGGAAGTCCGGGCCGGAGTCCGCACCCTGCTGTCGGCCCCCGGGCCGGCGCTGCGCGTGCAGGCGGGCGACCGGATCGGACTGGTCGGACGTAACGGCGCGGGCAAGACCACCACGCTGCGCATCCTGGCGGGCGAGGGCGAGCCGTACGCGGGAAAGATCGTGCGTTCCAGCGACATCGGTTACCTCCCGCAGGATCCGCGCGAAGGCAACTTGGACGTGCTCGCCCGCGACCGGGTGCTGTCCGCCCGCGGCCTGGACACGCTGATCCGCGAGATGGAGAAACAGCAGGCCCTGATGGCCGAGGTGGCCGACGACAAGGAGCGCGAGAAGGCGGTACGCAAGTACGGCAGGCTCGAGGAACGGTTCTCCTCGCTCGGCGGTTACGTCGCCGAGAGCGAAGCGGCGCGCATCTGCCACAGCCTCGGGTTGCCCGACCGGGTGCTCGGCCAGCCGTTGCGCACTCTGTCCGGCGGTCAGCGCCGCCGAATCGAATTGGCGCGCATCCTGTTCGCCGCCTCCGATGGCAGCGGCGGCCGCTCGGACACCATTCTGCTGCTGGACGAGCCGACCAACCATCTCGACGCCGACTCGATCACCTGGCTGCGCGGTTTCCTGCAGAACCACGACGGTGGCCTGATCGTGATCAGCCACGACGTGGAACTGCTCGCGGACGTGGTGAACAAGGTGTGGTTCCTGGACGCGGTGCGCGGCGAAGCCGACGTCTACAACATGGGGTGGAAGAAGTATCTGGACGCGCGCGCCACCGACGAACAGCGCAGGCGCCGCGAACGCGCGAACGCCGAGAAGAAGGCGAGCGCGCTGCGCGCCCAGGCGGCCAAGCTCGGGGCGAAGGCCACGAAAGCGACTGCGGCACAGAACATGGCCAAACGAGCCGATCGCCTGCTGGCCGAACTCGACGAGGTGCGTGTCGCCGACAAGGTCGCCAGGATCAAGTTCCCCGAGCCCGCGCCGTGCGGGAAGACGCCGCTGATGGCGGAGAACCTGACCAAGGTCTACGGATCGCTGGAGATCTTCACCGGCGTCGATCTCGCGATCGATCGCGGCAGCCGGGTCGTGGTGCTCGGGCTCAACGGCGCGGGCAAGACCACGTTGCTGCGCCTGCTGGCCGGGGTAGAGCAGCCCACCGCGGGCGGCTTGGTGCCCGGCCACGGCCTGAAGATCGGGTACTTCGCGCAGGAGCACGACACCCTCGACGACGACGCCACAGTCTGGGAGAACATCCGCCACGCCGCGCCGGACGCTGGTGAGCAGGACCTGCGTGGCCTGCTGGGCGCGTTCATGTTCTCCGGGCCGCAGCTCGACCAGCCCGCGGGCACCCTCTCGGGCGGTGAGAAGACCCGTCTGGCGCTGGCCGGGCTGGTCTCCTCGGCGGCGAACGTGCTGCTGCTGGACGAGCCGACGAACAACCTGGACCCGGTGTCGCGCGAGCAGGTGCTGGACGCGCTGCGCACCTACGCGGGCGCGGTGGTGCTGGTCACCCACGACCCGGGCGCTGCGGAGGCGCTGTCTCCGGAACGGGTGATCCTGCTGCCGGACGGGACGGAAGACCACTGGTCGGCGGAATACCTGGAACTTATTCAGCTTGCGTGAGTTTCATCACAGGAACCCGTTGATCACGGCCTGCTGAGTGCTTAGCCTGGAAAGACGCTGCTCGGCGACTCGGAGGAAGCCATGAGCGACAGGCCCACACAGAGTAAGGCCACATTGGGTAAGGGCACACGCGTCACCGGGAAGTCGCGCGACCGCCTACAGACCCAGCTGAAGAAGCAATACGAGGCGGGTGCGAGCATCCGGTCACTGGCGCGGTCCACCGGCCGTTCCTATGGCTTCATCCACAACGTGCTAGTGGAGTCGCATGTGCAGCTCCGCAGCCGGGGTGGGGCCAATCGGCGGAAAGGCCAGTAGCTCCCGATGCCGCGATGAATTCGCGCCGCGGGGATCGTCCGCACTGTTGTCACGACGGTGCCGACGGAAGGACCTCGCGGTGCGGGAGCCGCTGGCCGGGTATAGGCCTGAGGCACAACGGAATCCGGCGACGCCCCAGGAACGCGCGGCTGGCTCCGCTGGTCGACGCGCTGCCCGAACTTGTGCTCTCGCACCGGCCGGATCCGCGGCTGCCGTGGCAGCCCGCCCGCCGGATCGGCGCGGACCTGCCCGCCGAGATCGCCGACCTGACCAACAGCTCCGGCAAGCCGGTGGTGGTGTTCGCGGGCGCGCGGTGGACGCGCTTCAGTAACCGGCCACCATGCCGTCGCCGTCCACCAGGAGGTTGGCCAGGCTGCGGAAGATGGGCAGTCCGGTCTTGATCTCCAGGTAGGCGAACTGGCCCTGCGGATTGACCTCGAGGAAGTAGTACTCGCCATCGCGGCCGAGCCGGATGTCGAGCACACCGAAGGACAGCCCGAGCGCGCCCATCAGGGTGGCCAGCGACTTGCTCACCGCCGCGGGCAGGTGGTCGGGCCGGAAGTCGACCGAGGTGTCCAGGCGGGAGTCGACCTTGCCGACTCCGGCTTGTGAGTCGATGCGCACGGTCCACTCGATTCCGTCCACCCACACCACGCGCAGGTCGCAGGTGGCGTCGATGTAGTCCTGGAAGGTGGTCGGCGCCGAACGGATCGCGGCCAGCCTGCCGAAGTCGTCGCGGGAGATGATCCTGGTCTCGGCGAACTCGCCGCGGCTGGTGCCGGTGCGTTTGTAAACGACGGGACCAGGGCGGGATTCGACGAAACTGCGCGCCTCGTCGGGGTCGTTGGTGATCAGCGTCTCCGGTACCGCGAACCCGGCCCGCATCGCCGTTTCCAGCTGCACGATCTTGCGTCCCGCGGTGCGGTCCGCCCCTGGGTCGTTGACCCAGTAGGCCGGGATGGACCAGAGCAATCCCTGGATGAAGCCGTCACACTCGGCTTGGCGGAACTCGTTGTCCGAGGCGCGGACCCCCGCGGGTACCTGGGCGGGGTGCGGTCGCCGCCACCAGACCGACCGGACGTCGTCGAGGCCGATCACGTGCGACAGCGAGCGAGTTGTGCCGAGCCGGTCCAGGCGGAAGCTGCCGGACTCGCGGGGAAAATCACGCAGATCGAGCTGAATCGGGCTCAGCCCATGGTGTTCTCGTAACGTCGCCGCCATCGCGGTGCCGTGCAGGTCATCGGATTCGGACACGATCAGGACCGAAGCCCTCCGGCGTGCCGCCATGCGCGTGCCGTTCAGTCGAGACTGTCGCAGTTGATGCCGTCGTCGCTGCCGTCGAGCGATTTGGTCTGGCAGTAGGTGAACGTCGCGCCGCCGGTACCCGGGGACTCCACGAGTTGCAGTCGGTCGGCCCAGATTTCGGTGAGGCGGCGCAGCTGGTCGTCGCCGAGCGCCTCCGACGGCGCCTCCGGGATGGTCATCGGCCGGTCGACCAAGTCGATCCGCAATCGCCGGGTGAAGTCCGCGGTGGCGCCCGCGCGAATGTCCACCGACACCGGGCGGCCGTCCTGATCGGGGTGCTGCGCAGTGGAATCGACAACTCGCAGAACGTCGGACCGACGGAACGTCCACGTCCCCTCGGCGACGCGCACGCTGATCTCGCGGTCCGATTCCGCGACCAGCAGACCCTGGAGCGGAGGAACGCGGTCACTCGTCGGCGTCGTCCCGGGACGGCGGATTATGTCGGTCATAGCCGTTTCTCCGATCTGCTCACCATTTGCCACGACCCCCAAGCGTGTGAGGGATCATATCGCGGTAGGTACCCGGATCGGTTCGGATCGGGAGATTTACCGGCCAGTGGCAAACCGAATTCCGATTGGGAACGGGCGAGCGCCGAAAGATTTCCGGTAGACCGGAAATAGTCAGGGTGCAATCGTCAAGCTATCCCGTGTGTTGGATGTCGACCGCGTCCATAGCCCGATATTGGCGGCTGTGCATCTGTACTTTCGTGCACCGTGGCCTCCGCGGGGATCGTATTGCCTCGTCTCGGCTGTGCGGAACGTCTTGATCAACTTCGCCGAATCGGACTGTGCGGACCGGGATTTGCGGTTCCCGGCGCATCGGAGGGTGATCAGTTCCGGTTGCCGTTGCGCTCGGCCCACCACGCGGGGGCGTCGACGAAGTGGTTGTCGAACTCCTCCTGGGCCGCCGCGAGCTCGGCCATGGTCGATTCTCCGTTCGCGATGCGCTCCAGCAGGCGGAAGTACTCGAAGCGCTGCACGCCCGGCGTGAGGGCGATCAAGATGCGCGCCGAGCTGTCCGGCGCCGCGCCGAACGCGTGCGGCATGAACTTGGGCACCACGATCGAACCGCCCGCGCCCACCGTCACGATCCGGTCGCCCGCCAGCAGTTGCAGTTCACCGTCGGCGACGTAGAACAGCTCGTCGGAACGGGTGTGGTAGTGCGGTGCCGCGCCATCGGCCCCGCGGTCCATGGTCACTTCCAGTGTGCTCAGCGCTCCGCCCGCCTCCTCGGCGTCGATCAGCAGTCTCAGGGTGACCGACTTCGTGTGCAGCGTTTCCGCGTCCTGCGGCTGGCGGATCGCGGCTCGGGTGTGCGGGTCGGTAGTGCTCATCGGGGACTCCATTTGATTCGGCGTTTGATAATTAGCTACCGAACTATATACCGCCGAATAGAATCAGTCCATGACCGAACGGAAAACGGATCCTGTCGACGCGATCGTGGCGCAGTGGCGGCGTGAACGTCCGGACCTCGACCTCGAGGCGATGGCCGTGATCGGCAGGCTGGGCAGGCTGATGGTGGTGGCACAGCGCGAGATCGAGGCGGTGTTCGCTGAACACGGCCTGCAGCGCGGTGAGTTCGATGTACTCGCCGCGTTGCGTCGGTCGGGCGCACCCTTCGAGCTGAACCCATCGGTCCTCGCCGACACGCTGATGCTCTCCCGGGCGGGGATGACCGGGCGGCTGGATCGGCTGGAAGCGGCGGGGCTGGTGCGGCGGGTCGCGGACGCGCAGGACCGTCGCGCGATCCGGGTCGCCCTCACCGAGGCCGGGCGGGAACTCGTCGACGCCGTGGTCACCGAGCACACCGCGAACGAGACCAGGCTCCTGTCCGTGCTGACCGCCGGCGAGCGGCGTGAACTGGATCGGATCGCGCGAATCCTGCTGAACAGCATGGAACCGGTGGAGTAGTCGCGGTAGCCGAACGCGGCCTCCGATCCGTCGAATGCCGCTCTACATGGGAAGACTCGTGGTCAGATGAGGTAGCTCGATACTCACGCCTGCGGTCTCGCTCGGGTTTACCGTGGAATTGCGTGCCGAAAGTTTCGGTGCGATTGTGCAAGGAGGACACGATGATCGACATCATCACTCTCCGCGGCACCGGGGAGCCGCGGAACTCCGACGGAACGCCCGCGGGCATGTTGCACGACGTCGCCAAACTACTCGACACCGACAAATTCAGCTGCTTCGAGCCCGATTGGCCCGCTTCGGTGGGGCCGGTGCCGGTGGGGCCCGCGCCGAATGTGTGGGGTCCGTCGCTGGACACATCAGTGCGGCTCGGCACGGCCGCGGGGGTGAAAGCGATCCAGGACTCGCCGAATGTCTGCGGGCTGCTGAGTTATTCGCTCGGCGGCATTTGCGCCAGCCGGATCTTGGAGGGCGTCCGGTCGGGGAAGTACAAGAACATCGACGGCTCGCCGCTGGAGATCGCGTTCGCGGTCAACATCGCCAACCCGTTGCGGCGGGCCGGTGAGTCGGTCGGAAACCTCTGCCCGGCCTCGACCTTCGGTCTGCACGGGCAGCGCGGGGCGTGGCCCGCCTCGGTCGCGGTCCGCGAGTACGCCAACCCCGGTGACATCATCACCGCCGCCCCGAAGGATTCGCCGTTGCGCATCATCGGCGTCGGCATCTCGCCGTTCTCTTTCGTCGAGGGTGCTCGCATCGGCAACGTCGCGCCGCTGATCTTCGCCGAGCTACTGGAAATCCTGCACCGCGACCCGATCGGCAACCTCGACCGTTACAGTGCGGCGGTCCGCGGCGTCATCGGGTACCTGACCCCATGGCCGCACGGTCAGCACGTGCTCTACGCGACGCACAAGATGCCGGGCACGGATGTGCTCTGGACCACACACGCGGCGGAGTACATCAACGCGACATTTTGACGGTACGGCCTAAAGGCTCGGAGAGGCGGGGGAGCGGACCGAGGCCTCGACGAGGTCCAGCACCGCGGAGAGGTTTTCGTTGGTGTGGCCGGAGGCGATCCGGGCGATCAAGCCGTCCAGGACGAGGTCGAGGTAGCCGAGCAGGACGTCGGTGGGCACGTCGTCGCGCAGTGCGCCCGCGGCCTTGCGGCGTTCCAGGCGGGCCAGGGTGGCGGCGGTGAGCTCGGCCGAACGCTGGGTCCAGCCGGCGCGGAACTCGGGATCGGTGCGCAACCGCCGCGCGATCTCCAAACGCGTTCCGAGCCAGTTGAACTGCTCGGGATGGGCGAGCATATCGCGCATCACCTGCACGATGCCCTGGTTGGCCGCGACGTCGGCCATGCGTTCGGCGTCCTCTTGGGCGAGGGCGAGAAACAGCGCGTCCTTGTCCCGGAAGTGGTGGAAGATGGCACCCCGGGAGAGCCCGATCTCCTCCTCCAGGCGGCGCACGGTGGCGCCGTCGTAGCCGTACTCGGCGAAGCAGCGGCGTGCCCCGTCGAGGATTTGGCTGCGCCGGGCGGCGAGGTGATCGTCACTGACCTTGGGCATCGGGCTCCTCCGAGGGAAGCGGGCATCGCGCGTGGGGTGCGCGGTGCGGCGCGAAGCGGAATGTGGAGAGGTCCGCGCACCGCGGATGCGGTGCGCGGACCCTTCTACGACGGTTCCTACCGTCGGCGGAACACGGTTCAGCCGCGAATCATGTTGCGCAGCACGTACTGCAGGATGCCGCCGTTGCGGTAGTAGTCGGCCTCACCGGGGGTGTCGATCCGCACGACCGCGTCGAAGGTGATCTTGTCACCATTCTCCTTGGTGGCGGTGACCTTCAGGGTCTTGGGGGTCACACCCTCGTTCAGCTTGGTGATGCCCTCGATGTCGAAGGTCTCGGTGCCGTCCAGCTTCAGCGACGCGGCCGACTCACCCGCCGGGAACTGCAGCGGGATGACGCCCATGCCGATGAGGTTGGAGCGGTGGATGCGCTCGAACGACTCGGTGATGACGGCCTTCACGCCCAGCAGGCGGGTGCCCTTGGCGGCCCAGTCACGTGACGAGCCCGAACCGTACTCTTTGCCACCGAGCACGACCAGCGGGATGCCCGCCGCCTGGTAGTTCTGCGCGGCGTCGTAGATGAACGCCTGCGGACCGCCCGGCTGGGTGAAGTCGCGGGTGTAGCCGCCCGAGACGTCGTCCAGCAGCTGGTTGCGCAGCCGGATGTTGGCGAAGGTGCCGCGGATCATCACCTCGTGGTTGCCGCGACGCGAGCCGTAGGAGTTGTAGTCCTTGCGCTCGACGCCGTTGGCCTCCAAGTACTGGGCGGCCGGGGTGCCCGGCTTGATGTTGCCCGCGGGGGAGATGTGGTCGGTGGTGACCGAGTCACCCAGCAGCGCGAGCACCCGAGCGCCCTTGATGTCGGTGACCGGCTCCGGCGTCTGCGGCATGCCCTCGAAGTACGGAGGCTTGCGCACGTAGGTGGACTGCGCGTCCCAGTCGAAGGTCTTGCCCTCCGGAGTGGGCAGGCTGCGCCAGCGCTCGTCACCGCGGAAGACGTCCTTGTAGTCCTCGAGGAACATGTCGCGGCTGATGACCCGGTCGATGGTGTCCTGGATCTCCTGCGGCGAGGGCCAGATGTCCTTCAGGAAGACGTCGTTGCCGTCCTGGTCCTTGCCGAGCGCGTCGTGCTCGAAGTCGAAGTCCATGGTCCCGGCGAGCGCGTAGGCGATCACCAGCGGCGGCGAGGCCAGGTAGTTCATCTTCACGTCGGGGGAGATGCGGCCCTCGAAGTTGCGGTTGCCGGACAGCACCGCGGTGACGGTGAGGTCGTTGTCGTTGACCGCCTTGGAGATCTCCTCCGGCAGCGGGCCGGTGTTGCCGATGCAGGTGGCGCAACCGAACGCGACCAGGTTGAAGCCCAGCTTGTCCAGGTACGGCCACAGGCCGGCCTTCTCGTAGTAGCCGTTGACGACCTGCGAGCCCGGCGCCATGGAGGTCTTCACCCACGGCTTGCGGGTCAGGCCCTTCTCCACCGCGTTGCGGGCCAGCAGCGCCGCGCCGAGCATGACCGACGGGTTGGAGGTGTTGGTGCAGGAGGTGATCGAGGCGACCACCACCGCGCCGTGGTCGAGCACGAAGTCGCCGTACTCCTCGGTCTGCACCTTCACCGGCTTGGACGGACGGCCCTCGGCGCCGGTGGCCGCCGACACCAGCACGGCGTCGTCGTCGGCGAAGGACAGCACGGCCGGATCGCTGGCCGGGAAGGACTCCTCGATGGCCTCGTCCAGGTGCGAGTGCGGCGTGGCCGCGGCGGGGCCGCTGACCTCGTCGCTGGTGTAGTTGTGGATGTCCTTGCGGAAGGCGATCTTGGACTCCGACAGCAGGATTCGGTCCTGCGGACGCTTCGGGCCCGCGATGGACGGCACCACGGTGCTCAGGTCCAGCTCGAGGTACTCGGAGTAGGCGGGTTCGGAATCGGCGTCGTGCCAGAGGCCCTGCTCCTTGGCGTACGCCTCGACCAGCGCGACCTGCTCGTCCGAGCGGCCGGTCAGGCGCAGGTAGTCGACGGTGACGTCGTCGATCGGGAAGATCGCGGCGGTGGAGCCGAATTCCGGGCTCATGTTGCCCAGGGTGGCGCGGTTGGCCAGCGGAACCTCGGCCACGCCCTTGCCGTAGAACTCGACGAACTTGCCCACCACACCGTGCTTGCGCAGCATGTCGGTCACGGTGAGCACGACGTCGGTCGCGGTCACGCCGGGCTGGATCTCGCCGGTCAGCTTGAAGCCGACCACGCGCGGGATGAGCATCGAGACGGGCTGGCCCAGCATGGCCGCCTCGGCCTCGATACCGCCGACGCCCCAGCCGAGCACGCCGAGGCCGTTGACCATCGTGGTGTGCGAGTCGGTGCCGACGCAGGTGTCGGGGTAGGCCTGTCCGTTGCGGACCATGACGACGCGCGCCAGGTGCTCGATGTTGACCTGGTGCACGATGCCGGTGCTCGGCGGGACGACCTTGAAGTCGTCGAACGCGGTCTGGCCCCAGCGCAGGAACTGGTAGCGCTCGCCGTTGCGCTGGTATTCGATGTCGACGTTGCGCTCGAAGGCGTCCTCGCGGCCGAACACGTCGATGATGACGGAGTGGTCGATGACCATCTCGGCGGGGGCGAGCGGGTTCACCTTGTCCGGGTCGCCGCCGAGGGTGGCGACGGCCTCGCGCATGGTGGCCAGGTCGACGATGCACGGCACGCCGGTGAAGTCCTGCATGATGACGCGGGCGGGCGTGAACTGGATCTCGGTGTTCGGTTGCGCCGACGGATCCCAGTTCGCAATGGCGCGAATGTGATCGGCGGTGATGTTCGCGCCGTCCTCGGTGCGGAGCAGGTTCTCCGCGAGGACCTTCAGTGCGTAGGGGAGTTTCTCGGTGCCGGGCACGGCGGAGAGGCGGAAGATCTCGTAGGAGTTGCTACCGACCTCGAGGGTGCCCTTGGCGCCGAAAGTATCGATACTTGTCGTCACGTCAGCTCCACTCGTCTGTGAGGGTGGCCGCCGACGGGGCTGTGCCGGCGACCGAGTCTTCGGAGGTGCTCCGGCGCCGCCAGGGCGCCGGTTCCTCGCGGTACGACCTTAACAGTACGCTTGTCCTGTGAAATACCAGGGGGCCGGTTGGGCGTGCCGTGGGCCGGTGATGCGACACTCCGTCGCGTACTGTGCTTTCGAGCCAGCAAGGGGGATCTCGCTCGACCCTGCAGTGTTGGATGCCTGTCGCTTCGGTTGCCGATGCGGCTCGACAGACCGGATGGAAGATGACCGCCCCGCACACCTCGGTTTTCACCCCCATGGCCGCGGAATTGCCGCCGAACCTCACCACCGACACCGTGCGCTCGCTCAACGCCGATCTGGCCGATGATCACGTCGCGACGCTGACCGGCAAGGACGAGGCGGAATTGGCGGCCGTCGCCGCGGAAGCGCGATCCCATGGCATCCCGCTGAGCATCGTGGTGGTCCCCGGCAATCCAGGACACGACTCGAGCCTACGGGACCTGGCCACCGAAGTGGGCAAGACGCAGCACGGCACCGTCGTCGTCTTCAGTGACGACTGGGTCGGCACCTACAGCGACACGATCAGCAGGGTACGGCTGGAATGGGCCGAGGACGCCGCGAAGTTCCGGCACGGCGACAGCGGCGAGGCGGCGAGCGTCTTCGCGGCCCGTCTCGAATCACCGGAACCGGTCTCCTGGACCGCCATCACCTGCACGCTGCTGGCCGGGACGCTGGCGGCCATCGCCGGGCTGTATTGGATCAAAGCCCGGCGGGCGCGGGAGGAAGAGTCCGCCGACCGGGTATCCCCGGAGGGCGAGTCGCCGGACGTGCGCGCCGTCTAGCGCGGCGGTTGCTTGTCGGCCGGTCGCTGGCGAGCGATCGGCCCTCGGCCGCGTGGCATCGCCCGCGGTACTCACTCTCGACTGGCCGGGACTCCCGGCGCGGTGTTCGGCCGCGCAAAGGCTGCGATGAGCGCACTCGGTGGCGGTCCGGACTCCAGTATCCCTATAGCTAACTTTCCGTCCGGTTGGTCTCTTTCATTAGACGGAAGTCTTACCCGAATTCAGCAAATTTGTAGCTATTGCTGATCGTCGATGTGCGACAGTGTTACTGCTGTTGTTCATGTGACTTATGTGGCATACGGTTCGAATGGTCCGTTATGGGGAATATGTGTTTCCAGAGGCCATCTGTCGACCACAGTGCGTCATGGTTCGCCTGATGCCCGTGAGGCATTGCCGGAATCCGGTCCATGGGAGGTGTGATGCGCAACAACGGCGAACTAGCCGGCCGGCGCCCGCTATGGGTCGCTATGGGATTGCTGATATCGGTCGCCACGGTGGTCGCCACCGGACCGGTCGCCGCTGCGCCGCCTCCTCCGGCAAATCCCAGCGACGCGCAGATCGCCCAGGCCGGCGCCCAGGTCGACGCCGGGGTCGCCGAGGTGGGGACGCTCATCAACCAGGTCGCCGCCGCCGACCATGAACTGCGGCAACTCGACGACGTGGTCGCGCAGCGCCGGGAAGACGTCAACCGGGCGCTGGTCGACCTGCAGAACGCCCGGGAAGCCGTCGACGCGGCGGCCGTGGTGGTCGCCGAGACCCAGCACGCACTGGCCGACGCCGGAGCGCGGGTCGGCCAGGCGCGGCACAACTTCGACCAGTTCGCGACCCAGGTCTACACGCGGCCCGGCTCCGATTCGATGATCACCTACCTCGCGGCCGCCACTCCCGCGGCCGCGCTCGACCGGGCCCAGCTGCTGGGGCTGGTCTCCAAGAACCGGCAGCAGGTGCTCGACGGCCTGCGCCGCGCCCAGATCGATCAGGGCAACAAGAATTCCGCCGCCCGGCAGGCGAAGGCGGCCGCCGACGCGGCCGCCGACGTCGCCGCGGCGCGCAAGACCGACGCGGAGAACGCGGTCGCCGCGGCGAAGGCCGAACTCGACCACCAGGCCGCGCAGCGCGACGACCTGCTGCGCAGGCGCCAGGACGCGCAGGGCAGGCTGGATCTGGCACGCCACAACGTGGCCGGTCTGCGGGACCAGCGCGACGCCTATCTGGCCTGGGACGCGCAGCGTAAGGCGGAGGAAGCGGCCGTGCGCGCGGCCGCGGCGGCGGCTGCCGCCCGCGCGGCCGGTGATCAGGCCGCACAGGACCGCGCCGCCCAGCTCGGCGCCGGAAAGCGCCCGCACACCCAGCTGGAGGACGCGCCGCCGCCGCGCCGGAGCGCGCCGCGACCGGGCTCGCCCTCGGTCGGTGGTTCGGCGGCGATCGAGATCGTGGTCGACCGGGCGATGTCGCAGCTGGGCGTCGCCTATGCCTGGGGCGGCGGCGACGAAGACGGGCCGACCCTCGGCATCCGCGACGGCGGCGTCGCCGACACCCACGGCGACTACAACAAGGTCGGCTTCGATTGCTCGGGTCTGATGGTCTACGCGTTCGCGGGTATCGGGGTCTCGCTGCCGCACTACAGCGGCTACCAGTACAACGCGGGGACCAGGGTGCCGGTCGATGAGCGAGAACGCGGCGACATGCTGTTCTGGGGCCCCAGCGGCAGCCAGCACGTCGCGCTGTATCTCGGTGACGGCAAGATGGTCGAGGCGCCACAGTCCGGCGATGTGGTGAAGGTGTCCCCGGTCCGCGAGAGCGGAATCATGCCCTACGCGGTGCGCATAGTCTCCTGACATATCGGACATTCCGGGTATTGCGGCGGGTCCGGGACTCGTCGAATTCCCATCATGTCGGGTCCCGTTGCGGCACAGGCCGTGATTACCTGGAATAGTTGGGGCAGCACGCACAGGACCAAGGCGAAAGCGGGGATGTTGGTGACTTCGACGGACGGTGTGAGCGGGGCGAATCTGGCGAAGGATGCGCCGGCCTCAGCGCCCAGCACCCTCGAGCGTGACGTCCAGACCCTGGAGAAGGCGATCTACGAGGTCAAGCGGGTGATCGTGGGCCAGGATCGCCTGGTCGAACGACTGCTCGTCGGTGTGCTCGCGCGTGGTCACGTGCTGCTCGAAGGCGTTCCCGGTATCGCGAAGACCCTGGCCGTGGAGACCTTCGCCAAAGTGGTCGGCGGTTCGTTCGCGCGCGTCCAGTTCACGCCCGACCTGGTGCCGACCGACCTCATCGGTACCCGCATCTACCGCCAGGGCCGCGAGGAATTCGACACCGAACTCGGCCCGGTCGTCGCGAACTTCGTGCTCGCCGACGAGATCAACCGCGCCCCGGCCAAGGTGCAGTCGGCGCTGCTCGAGGTGATGGCCGAGCGGCACGTGTCGATCGGCGGCAAGACCTATCCGATGCCGGATCCCTTCCTGGTCATGGCGACGCAGAACCCGATCGAGAGCGAAGGCGTGTACCCGCTGCCCGAGGCGCAGCGCGACCGCTTCCTGTTCAAGCTCCTCGTCGACTACCCCTCGGTGGAGGAGGAGCGCGAGATCATCTACCGGATGGGCGTGACCCCGCCGGAGGCGAGTCGGATCCTGCAACCGGAGGATTTGATCCGGCTGCAGAAGGTCGCGGCCAACACGTTCGTCCACCATGCTCTGGTGGACTACGTGGTCCGGGTGATCACGGCGACCCGCACGCCGGCCGACTTCGGCATGCAGGACGTGGCCAGCTGGATCTCCTACGGCGCGTCGCCGCGCGCCAGCCTCGGGATCATCGCCGCGGCCCGTGCCGTCGCGCTGATCCGCGGCCGTGACTACGTGGTGCCGCAGGACGTCGTCGAGGTGATCCCGGACGTGCTGCGCCACCGACTGGTGCTGTCCTACGACGCGCTCGCCGACGAGATCAGCCCGGAGGACGTGATCAAGCGCGTGCTGCAGACCGTCGGCCTGCCGCAGGTCGCGCCACAGGCCGTGGCGCCGGGCGCGTCCGCCGCCGCGCCGAGCGCGCCGCACCCGCAGATTCCGCAGCAGGCGCAGCCACAGGCCGTGCCGCAGCCGCCGAACGGGCAGCCGTCGCAGCCCGCGGGCACCATCCCGCCGAAGTGACCTCGGCATCGGATCCGGTCGCGCCAGTGCCGATGTCGTCGCACGCACCGCCGTCCTTCCACGCAGGGGAGCTGACCGACCCCCGGCTCACGGTCGCGCTGAAGACCCTCGAGCTCACCGTGCGCCGCAGGCTCGACGGCGTGCTGCACGGTGATCACCTCGGACTCATCCCGGGACCCGGCTCCGAGCCGGGCGAGGCGCGCATATACCAGCCGGGCGACGATGTGCGCCAGATGGATTGGTCGGTCACCGCCCGCACCACCCACCCGCACGTGCGGCAGATGATCGCCGACCGGGAGCTGGAGACCTGGATGGTGGTCGACCTGTCGGCCAGCCTCGACTTCGGCACCGCGGCCTGCCAGAAGCGCGATCTCGCCATCGCCGCCGCGGCTGCCATCACGCATCTGACCAGAGGCGGCGGCAACCGGATCGGCGCAGTCGTCGCGACCGGCGAGCGGTTGGTCCGCATCCCGGCGCGCGGCGGGCGGCTGCACGCGCAGTCGCTGCTGCGCAGCATCGCCACCACGCCGCACGCACGCGACGGCGTCCGCGGCGACCTGCGCGGCGGCATCGAATCGCTGCGCCGCCCGCAGCGCAAACGCGGGCTCGCGGTGATCATCAGCGACTTCCTGGGTGACATCGATTGGCAGCGCTCGCTGCGCGCCATCTCCGCCAGGCACGACCTGCTCGCGGTCGAGGTGCTCGACCCGCGCGATCTGTCGCTGCCCGACATCGGCGACGTCGTGCTGCACGACCCGGAGACCGGGCGCACCCGCGAGTTCAGCGTGACGCCCACCCTGCGCGCCGATTTCGCGGCCGCCGCGCAGCGCCACCGTCAGCAGGTCGAACAGGCCCTGCGCAGCTGCGGCGCTCCGGTGCTCACCCTGCGAACCGATCGGGACTGGATCGCCGACGTGGTCCGGTTCGTGTCCACCCGGCGCCACAGCTTCGGCGCCCCGACCGGGCGGGTGCCACGTCAGTGAGTATTTCGCATTTCACCGCGCAGATCTGGCTCGGATTCCTCGCCGTCATCGCGTTGATCGCGCTCGGCTACGTCCTCGTGCAGCGCAACCGGCGCAAGCACATGCTGACGTTCACCAACATGGAGCTGCTGGAGAAGGTCGCTCCCTCCCGGCCGAGTCCGTTCCGGCACGTGGCCGTCGCGCTGCTGCTGATCGGCCTGGTGTTCCTCACCGTCGCCGCGGCGGGGCCGACGGCGGTCAAGAAGGTGCCGCGCAACCGCGCGACCGTCATGCTGGTGATGGACGTGTCGCTGTCGATGGAGGCGACCGACGTGGCGCCGAGCCGGATCCAGGTCGCGAAGAAGGCCGGCAAGGAGTTCGTCGACGGTCTGCCGGAGGGCGTGAACATCGGCTTCGTCACCTTCGCGGGCACCGCCTCGGTGATGGTGTCGCCGACCACGAACCACGAAGCGGTCAAGGCGGCGATCGACAACGTGCGGTTGGCCGAGCGCACCGCGACGGGCGAAGGCATTCTCACCGCGTTGCAGGCGATCGACACGCTGGCCACGGTTCTGGGCGGGGCCCAGGAACCGCCTCCCGCCCGGATCGTGCTGATGTCGGACGGAAAACAGACCGTCCCCGCGTTCGAGGACGTCGACAACCCACGGCACGAGTACGTCGCCGCCCGGCTCGCGAAGACCAAGAACGTGCCGATCTCGACGATCTCGTTCGGCACCAGCTGGGGTGTCGTCGAGATCCCCCGCGAGGACGGCAGCCGCGAACAGGTGCGGGTGCCGGTGGACGACGACGCCATGCGCGAACTCGCTCGGCTGTCCAGCGGAGAGTTCTATTCCGCCTCGTCCTTGCAGGAGCTGACCAGGGTCTACGACACCTTGGAGCAGCAGATCGGTTATGAGCTGACCAGAGGCGACGCGAGCCGTCCGTGGCTGCTGCTGGGACTGCTGGTCATCGCCGCGGGAATCGTCATCGGGCTGCTGTACCGCCAGCGTCTGCCCTAGCGCTACGAGTCGCGTCCCGATGTCCGTACCACCCAGCAGGGCTCCCTTCGACGCGGGCTGCCGTTGTGCCGATTCACGAACACCGCCGGGTGCGAGTGTCGGTTCGACGAACGCGGCGGCCCTGTCATGACCGATCCATACGACCAGGTAGGTTGAACCCCATGTCGAACATCACATCCCGGTCGGTCCTGGTGACCGGCGGTAATCGCGGCATCGGTCTCGCGGTCGCGCAGCGTCTGCTCGCCGACGGTCACAAGGTGGCCGTCACGCATCGTGGGTCCGGAGTGCCGGACGGTTTGTTCGGTGTGAAATGCGATGTGACCGACAGCGAGTCGGTGGATGCGGCGTTCACCGAGGTCGAGGCCCACCAGGGTCCGGTCGAGGTGCTCGTGGCCAACGCGGGCATCACCGACGACACGCTGCTGATGCGGATGACCGAGGAGCAGTTCACCCGGGTGCTCGACGCCAACCTGACCGGCGCGTTCCGGTGCGCCAAGCGGGCGAACCGCGCGATGCTGCGTGCGCGCTGGGGACGGATGATCTTCCTCGGCTCGGTCGTCGGCCTCAGCGGCCAAGCAGGCCAGATCAACTACGCCTCGTCCAAGGCCGGTGTGATCGGTCTGGCCCGCTCGGTCACCCGCGAGCTCGGCTCGCGCTCGATCACCGCCAACGTCGTCGCCCCCGGGTTCATCGAGACCGACATGACCGCGGACCTTCCCGATGACGTGCGCGATATGGCGAAGAAGTTCATCCCCCTGCAGCGGCTCGGCCAACCCGAAGACATTGCGGCCGTGGTCAGCTTCCTGGCGTCCGAGGATTCCGCCTACGTCTCCGGCGCCGTGATCCCGGTCGACGGCGGCATGGGTATGGGCCACTGACCAGACCGAACGCGTAGCGCGGCCGCTCCCGGCCGCCCGCAGCCAACTCACCATCCAGATTCAGGAGAACCGAGAACCTATGGGCGGACTGCTCGAAGGCAAGACCATTCTGGTCACCGGCATCATCACCGACTCGTCGATCGCGTTCCACGCGGCGGCGGTCGCGCAGGAGCAGGGCGCGAAGGTGATCATCACCGGCATCCCGGAGCGGCTGCGGCTGATCGATCGGATCGCCAAGCGACTGCCCGAGGAGGTTCCGCCTGCCATCGGGCTCGACGTCACCAGCGAGGAGGATCTCGCCGGGCTGGCCGACAAGCTGCGCGAACTGGCGCCCGAGGGAATCGACGGGGTGCTGCACTCGATCGCGTTCGCGCCCCGCACCCTGATGGGCCCGGAGGCTCGGCCGTTCCTCGACGGTCCGGGACCCGACGCCGCGAAGGCGTTCGAGATCTCGGCATGGAGCTACGCGTCGCTGTCGCGCGCGGTGCTTCCGGTGATGAACGAGGGCGGCTCGATCGTGGGCATGGACTTCGATCCGCGCACCGCGATGCCGTACTACAACTGGATGGGCGTGGCCAAGGCGGCGCTGGAGTCGGTGAACCGGTACGTGGCGCGGGAAGTGGGCACCGCGAAGAAGATCCGCTCCAACCTGATCGCCGCCGGTCCGATCAAGACGCTGGCCGCCAAGGCGATCGCGGGCACCGCGACCGACGACGCCGCCAAGCTCAACCAGCTCAACACCTATTGGGACGGCGCGTCGCCGATCGGCTGGGATGTCGACGACCCGACCGTGGTGGCGAAGTCGATCGTCGCGCTGCTGTCGGACTGGCTGCCGGGCACCACCGGTTCGATCATCTACGTCGACGGCGGAGCCAGCCACAACACCTGGTTCCCGGAGAACATGGCGATGAGCTGAGCCGATTCGATGGGAGACACCGTGGTCCGGGCCGTCGACGCGCTGCTGCTGCTGTCCTTCGGCGGTCCGGAACGGCCCGAGGACGTGATGCCGTTCCTGGAGAACGTCACCCGGGGCAGGGGAGTGCCGCGCGAGCGCCTCGAGGCGGTCGCCGAGCACTACTTGCACTTCGGCGGTGTCTCCCCGATCAACGCGCTCAACCGGGACATCATCACGGCGGTGGAGGGCGAATTGGCCGCCGCGGGCCTGGATCTGCCGGTCTATTTCGGCAACCGGAATTGGCATCCCATGGTGGAGGACACCGTCGCGCGGATGGCCGCCGACGGTGTCGGCTCCGCGCTGGTGTTCCCGACCTCGGCGTGGGGCGGGTACTCCGGCTGCCTGCAGTATCACGAGGACATCGCCAGGGCGCGTGCGGCTTTCGGTGACGGCGCGCCGGAATTGGTGAAACTGCGCCAGTACTTCGACCACCCGCTGCTGATCGAGGCGTTCGCCGACGCGATTCGCGTTGCGCGGGAAGGACTTCCGGTCGACCAGCGGGCCGGAGCACGGCTGGTGTTCACCGCTCATTCCGTTCCGGTGTCCGCCGACGCCGCCGCGGGCCCGCCGCCCGACGGCGGCAGGCTCTACAGCCGTCAGGTCGCCGAGGCCGCTCGATTGTGTGCCGCGGCAACCGGTTACGGCGACTACGACGTGGTCTGGCAGTCTCGTTCCGGCCCGCCGCAGGTGCCGTGGCTGGAACCGGACATTGTCGACCATCTGGACGACCTCGCCGCCAAGGGTGTCGAAGCCGTGGTCGTCTGTCCGGTCGGCTTCGTCTCCGATCATCTCGAGGTCATCTGGGATCTCGACAACGAGGCCGCGCAGAAGGCCGCCGAACTGGGCATGGGGTTTTCGCGGGTTGCCACGCCCGGCGCCGATCCCCGCTTCGCGAAGCTGGTCGTCGAACTGATCTCCGAGCACCTGGGCGATGCCGAACCCCGTCGCCTCGGCGGCGTCCCCGGATATGGCTGCACACGCAACGGCGCCCCGTGCGCGCCCGGCTGCTGCGCGCCGATCCGCCGTCCCAGTGCTGGGAATTGACGCTGAGCACGCGCGATAGCATCCATTCGCGCCTGAGACCAATCAACGAACTCATACCTCTGGGGGTAATTTTCGATGACTTATGCCGACGTGCTGACCAACGCCGCCGTGCTCGACCCGCACACCTGGTCCGACTCGACTGTGTGGACCGTCGCCCTGGACGCCACCGAAGCCCGCCGCCGCGGCCGGAGCAGCGGTAAAGGCGGCTTCTCGGTCGGGGGTCTCATCCTGTGCCTGGGAGTCGTTGCCGTGGTTATCGGCCTGGTGATCTGGTTGAGCAAACGAGGGAAGTCGAACTCGAACCAGCCCCAGCAGCAGTATCCGCCGCAGCAGTATCCGCAGGGCCAGGCCCAGCCGTACCAGCAGCCCTACCAGCCGCAGCAGCAGTATCAGCAGTACCCACAGCAGCAGTATCAGCAGCCCTACCCACCGCAATCGCAGCAGCAGTACCCACAGCAGCAGCAATACCAGCAGCCATACCCGCCGCAGCAGTGATCAGCGGCAATCCGAAGGCCGGGTAGCGGGCGGGAGGGCCCGGGACGTCAGGTCCCGCCCTGCCGTCGCGCCAGCGTGCGAGCCGTGCGGCGGCCGTCTGCGGGAAATTCCGCCGCGGTTGCATCGGGCTGTGCAGGCCGCGCGCAGAATCCTGCGGGGCCGTGCACGGCTTTGGGAACAGCCGATGTGCGCAGAAGCGTCGTTGCGGTTTTTCAAAGGCGGCCCGCCGCTGCGCCGGAGAAGGTGCCGCTATTCGATGGGGAATGGCGTGAAACGCACGTGCCTGTCCCGTCCACTCACGGGCATACTCGCATGGACCGGCGATCGCAGGGACGAGGTCAGTTATTTCCTCGCGCCGAAGCGTGCACCGCGACCAGCCTGGCCGCGCGGATCGCGTCCCACAGCGGGCGCAACAGCGATTCCTGCGCGCCGATCGCGCTGGCGGAGGTGGGAGCGGAGGCCGGTTCCCGCTGCGCTACCGTGAGAATGGCCGCGACATGGTCGGCGGTATCCAGAATGCGCCTGGCCCGCAACGGAATCGAGTCGGGATAGTCGTGCCGGGAGTAGTCGGCGAGTTCGGCCTCGATGAGCTCGCGCGGATCGGAGTCGGCCGCGCCGAGCGCGGTGGTGTGCAGCTTCATCAGCGCGTCGGCGGCATCGCGGACCGCTTCGCGCATCGCGTATTCGGCCTCGCCCAGCGACATGTCGGGGCCCGGCGCCGCCGGGATCGGGGTGCTGTAGACGGTCCACTGCAGGGTGTCCTGGTCCGCCCACTGCGGGATGAGACCGGTCCCGTCGGTGCCGGGAACCCCGATCAGAATGCCCTCCTCGGCGGCGATCGCGTCGGCCGCGAACGCCGTGCCCGCGGGGACTCCGCGCACGTCTCCCGGCACCGGGAGCACCAATCGCAGCTGCGACCCCGGCTGCGCCATCGTCTCGCGAATCACCTTGAGCAGAGCCATGACTCCGCTTCCTGGCAGGTTGCCGTGCGCCGACCAGGGTAAGTCGGTGCGGCCGCCGGCGAGCGGATCACCCGCGGCGATCGTGTGCCTCGGCGCCCATGCGTGCAAGGCGGCCAGAACGTCGTCGGGCGCGCTGCGACCGGCCAGCCAGGAGCTCGCCCAGACCGTCAGCGTCGCGCTTGGAGAGCACATAATTATCGAGCATAAAGGGTGGGCGCTACCGGTGGGCATCCATGCGCGATGGCATTCGTGAGCAGCGCCGGAACCCCGGGTCCAATGCTCGCGACGACCGCTGGATCCGTGCGGACACCGTCCCGCATCCGGCCGTCGCCACAATCCGCTGACGCGCTACGACGCTGCGAGGCAGCCGCCTATTCGGGTTCGGTGACGAAGTCGATCAGGCGCTCCACCGCGCCGATGAGCGGCGTTTCCAGGTCGCGGAAGGAGGTCACCGCGCCGTAGACGCGCCGCCATCCGTCCTGCGGGGTGCCCCAGCGCAGGCGTGCGCAGACGCCCGTCTTCCAGTCCTCCCCGCGCGGCACCTGCGGCCACTGCGCGATCCCCACGGTCGCGGGGCGTACCGCCTGCCAGATGTCGACGAACGGATGACCGGTCACCAGCACGTGCGGTCCGAGCCCGGTGGTCAGCTGCGTCTCCTTCGATCCGGTCACCAGGTGGTCGACCAGTACGCCGACCCGCCTGCCCGGCCCCGGCCGGAAGTCGGCGAGTCGCTCGGCCAGGTTGTCCAAGCCCTCCAGATGCTCGACGACCACGCCCTCGACGCGCAGATCGTGACCCCACACCCGCTCCACCAGCGCCGCGTCGTGCACACCCTCGACCCATATCCGGCTTCCCCGGGCCACCCTCGCGCGCAGCCCCTCGACCCGGGTGGACCCGGAGGCGGAGCGGGCCGGCTTCTTCGGTGCGGCCGCGGTCGGCCGGACCAGCGTGACCGGCTCGCCGTCGATGAGGAACGCGGCCTCGCGCAGCGCGAACAGGCGCACCGCGCCGCGGGCGTCCTCGAGCTTCACGAACTCGCCGTCGTAGCTGCGGTCGAAACCGACCACGGCGCCGCAGAATCCGGTGGCGGCGTCTTCGACGACCAGGTCGCGTTCCGCGGTGACCGTGGGTACCGCCCGCTTCTTCGATCGGGGATGTCCGGAGAAGATGTCGCCATACCTGTCACGCCCGCTCACCCGCCTGAAGCTAGCACCGCCGCCGAAGTTTTCGGGGCAACGGGTCCGCGCGCGTCCCGGTGGCGAATTAGGAGCGAGTACTCATGTCGCTTGGTCCCGCGGGAATGGCCGGAGCACTACAGTGGTCGTGTGGCCGCTATTTTTTGGCTTGTCGCGGGCATCCTGCTCGCGGCGGCGGAAATGCTCACGGGGGACCTCACGCTGCTGATGCTCGGTGTGGCCGCGCTCGGCACCGCCGGTGTCAGCGCCGCGGCGGGCACGTCGGTCGTGGCGGACGCCATCGTGTTCGCGGTGATCTCGGGTGTGCTGCTGCTCGGCGTCCGCCCGATTGTGCGGCGACGCTTCGGAACCCCACCGCCCACGCCGACGAACGTGGACGCCCTGCCCGGTAAGACTGCACTGGTGCTCGAGCAGGTCGCGGAGCATTCCGGCCAAGTGAAGCTCGGCGGGGAGGTATGGACCGCCAGGCCGATGGACGTGAGCGAAGTCTACGAGCCGGGTACGACCGTATACGTGATGAAGATCGACGGCGCGACCGCCGTCGTCTGGAAGGGGCCGTAATGGCTGTACTGATCGTTGCCGCCGTCCTCGTCCTGTTGGTCGTGGTGGTGGTCTTCAAGTCGATCGCGCTGGTGCCGCAGGCCGAGGCCGCGGTGATCGAGCGCCTGGGCCGGTACTCGCGGACGGTGTCGGGCCAGCTCACGTTCCTCGTTCCGTTCGCCGATCGGGTCCGCGCCAAGGTGGATCTGCGGGAGCGGGTGGTGTCGTTCCCGCCGCAGCCGGTGATCACCGAGGACAACCTGACGCTGCATATCGACACAGTGGTCTATTTCCAGGTGACCAGCCCGCAGGCGGCGGTGTACGAGATCAGCAACTACATCGCCGCGGTCGAGCAGCTGACCGTCACCACGTTGCGCAACGTGGTCGGCGGGATGACGCTCGAGCAGACCCTCACCTCCCGCGACGCGATCAACGGCCAGCTGCGTGGCGTGCTCGACGAGGCGACCGGGCGCTGGGGGCTGCGCGTCGCGCGGGTCGAGTTGAAGAGCATCGATCCGCCGCCGTCGATCCAGGAGTCGATGGAGAAGCAGATGAAGGCCGACCGCGAGAAGCGCGCGATGATCCTCACCGCGGAGGGTCAGCGGGAATCGCAGATCAAGACGGCCGAGGGCGCCAAGCAGGCGCAGATCCTGTCCGCCGAGGGCGCCAAGCAATCGGCGATCCTGTCCGCCGAAGGTGAACGGCAGAGCCGCATTCTGCGCGCCCAGGGTGAGCGCGCCGCCGCCTACCTGCAGGCGCAGGGGCAGGCCAAAGCCATCGAAAAGGTCTTCGCCGCCATCAAATCCGGCAAGCCGACGCCGGAACTGCTTGCCTACCAGTACATGCAGACGCTGCCCATGGTCGCCCGCGGCGACGCCAACAAGGTGTGGCTGGTGCCGAGCGATTTCGGCAAGGCGCTGGAAGGGTTCGCCAAGAGCTTCGGCACGCAGGGTGACGACGGAGTGTTCCGTTACGAACCGCCCGCCACCGACGGCTCGGAAGTCAAGCCCGAGGACGACTCCGACGTCGCGGACTGGTTCGACACCGCGCCCGACCCGACCATCGAGCGTGCCGTGCGCGCCGCCGAGGCCACGGCGCGCACTCCGGTCGAGGGCTTGGCGCCGACATCCCCGCCGCAGGGGTACGAGCCCTCACCGCACCAGCCGGTGCTTCCTCCACAGGAGGCTTTTCCGCCGCAGCAGCCACCGCAACAGCAGCCTCCGCAGCAACCCCCGGCCCCCCGCCCGGACGACCCGCACGGCCGCCCCTGGCAGCCTCCGGAAAGCTTCTCGAAGTAGCACCGGGTCGACGCGCCCCGGATTCCCATGGAGTCCAGGGCGCCGCGGCGCCGGGAGAGGCGCTCAATCGGGCAGTCCCGACGCGCGGATCGCCGGGACGATGAGGTCGGCGACGCCGCGCATGCCCTGCGGGGTGGGGTGGTACGGGACGAGGGTTTCGGTGGCGATCACCGGGTCGATCCAGCGAACCCCGGCGGGGGCGCACGCGTCGCGGCCTTCCGACGCGGCGCGGGTGTCGACGTAGATGGCTCCGTGTGCCGTGGCGGCGCCGGACACCACGGTGTTGAGGCGGTCGAAGGCGGCTTGTATGTGGGCGGCGTCGGACGGGCGAAGGCCGACCAGTTCGGGGCAGCCGCCGTCGCGGACGTAGCGCGGCCAGCCGTCCACGACGATCTTCGCCTTCGGCGCCAGCGACGAGATCTGCCGCAACGCGGCCGAATACGACGCCGCGATGCCGTCGATGTCGGCGTCCCAGGCCGGACCGGCGCAGGCTCCGACGCCGAAAAGGCCGGACACGTGGCAGGCGACCACGTGTTCGGCCATCAGAGCGTCGTTGGCGCCGATGTGCACGGTCACCAGCCTGGTGTCCGGGCCGAGGGCGTCGAACTGCGGTGCGATGCCCGGCTGCTGCGCGGCGGCGAGGTCCGGGATACGGGCCGAATTGCACGTGCGGTCGTCGAGCCGCAGGCCGAGATCCCGGGCGACCAGCTTCGGTGTGTTGGCGGTCGAGCGGAGGCACCGTGGCGGAGCCGAGGTGTCGAAGTTCCGCACGCCGGTGGTGGCCGCGCCGGAATCGCCGAGCGCGACGTACTCGGCCCCTCCTCCGGCGGGTATCGCGGTGGCGGGGGCGGTGCCGCCGAGGGCGAGCAGGCAGGCGGTGACGGCGATGGCGTGCGGCAGATTCGTCATGTCGTGTCCTGTGCGGGGTCGGCTGGCGCAGTCATGAGCGGGCACGTCTCCTTGTGCCGCACGCTACTCGGCAAGCCGATCCGCGGGGCGGAATCCGGTGGCAGACTTCCAGGCATGACAACACCTGGATGGGCCGACGTGGACAGCTACGTCGTGGACACGCTGGTGGCGGATCCGGCGTCCGAAGCCGCGCTGGCCGCGAACAAAGCGGCGGGCTTGCCCGCGATCGACGTGTCACCGCCGCAGGGCAAGTTTCTGCATCTGCTGGCCAGGACGGTCCGGGCGCGGCGCGTGCTGGAGATCGGCACGCTCGGCGGATACAGCACCATCTGGCTCGCCCGCGCGGTCGGCGCGAAGGGGCAGGTGGTCACGCTGGAGTTCGCCGCGCAGCACGCCGAGGTGGCGCGGGCGAACCTGGAGCGGGCCGGGGTGGGCGACCGAGTGGACATCCGGGTCGGCGCCGCACTGGACAGCCTGCCTGTGCTCGCCGAGGAGGACCCCGACCCGTTCGACCTGGTGTTCATCGACGCGGACAAGGTGAACAACTCGAACTATGTGCTGTGGGCGCTGCGCCTGACCCGGCCGGGCTCGGTGATCATCGTCGACAACGTGGTCCGCGGCGGAGCGGTCGCCGAGGAGCACTCGCCGGACCCGGCCGCACAGGCCAGCCGGGAACTGATCGAATTGCTCGCCGCCGAACCGAGCCTGGACGCGACGGTCGTGCAGACCGTGGGTAGCAAGGGATGGGACGGTTTCGCCTACGCCGTCGTCAACGGCGAAAGCTTCGAGTAAGCGCCTCGGTCAGGGAATCAACACCACCTTGCCGGTCGTTCCGCGCGTCTCCAGCGCGCGGTGTGCGGCGGCCGCCTCAGCCAGCGGGAAGCGGTGCACCGCGGGGCGCAGCCGACCGGCGGCCGCTTCGGCCATGGCTCGCTCCTCCAGGACGCGCAGGTCGCCACCGGCCCGCGCCAGCATCGGCGGGCCGACCACGAACTCGGAGGTGATGTCGCGGTCGGTGAGTCCGTCGGCTGAGAACAACAGCGGGCCTTCGTCGTTCGACTGGCCGGAGCGGCCGTAGACCACATGCTGCCCGCCTTTGCCGAGCAGGTCCACGCCAGAGCGTGCGACGGCGCCGCCCACGGAATCGAACAGCACGCTCGCCCCTCGATCACCGATGTGGGCACGAACTCGGTCCGGCCAATCCGGCAGCAGGTAATCCACCGCGAGGTCGGCGCCGTTGCGTCGCACCTGCTCGACTTTCGCGGGCCCACCGGCCAGCCCGATCACCGTCGCTCCGGAGTTCTTGGCATATTGCACCAGCAGTGTGCCGATGCCGCCCGCGGCGGCCGTCACCACGGCGACACTGTCGGAATCCAAGGGGGTGAACTGCAGAATGCCCATGGTGGTCCGCCCGGTCCCGATCATCGCCACCGCCTCGGCCGCGTCCAGATTCGCTGGAATCTCGTGCAGCCGAGCGACTTCCGTCACCGCCAGCTCGGCGTAACCGCCGGGCACTGCGCCGAGGTGGGCCACCACCCGCGCGCCGAGCAGGCTCGGGTCGACGTCCGCGCCGACTCGGTCCACGGTGCCCGCGACCTCGCGCCCCGGGATGGTGGGCAGTTGCGGCAGCGCATAGGGGCCGGGCTCGCCGCGGCGGAGCATGGTGTCCACCAGATGCACTCCGGCGGCCGACACCGCGATGCGGACCTGGCCTGGAGCGGGTTCGGGGTCGGATGCGGACTCGTAGCGCAGGTTTTCGGCCGGGCCGAAGTTATGCAGGCGAATGGCGTGCACGGTGACTCCTGTTCGTGGTGCGGTCGCCCACCAGCCTGCGACCTCGAGTTAGGTAGAGGTCAAACGCTCGCGCCGCGCTGCCCGTGCCGCGAACCCGTCGCACAGGGCATCGAGCCCGCCATACAGCAGTTCTTCCTGGGTCAGGTCGCTGACCCCGCTGCCCGCGAGATCGGCCAGCACCGGCGGGACCGGCCCCTCGGCCGTGCCGTTCAGCAGTGTCCGCAGACCGTTGTCGCCGGTGGGGTTCATGCCCTTGCGCGCCATCAACTCGGCGCTGATCTCCGGCAGGGTGGCCCCGGAGATGTAGTTCCACACGGTGAAGGACATGCTGGTCGCCTCGCGGGTGGACACGCCGAGCTCCAGGAAGCCGTCCACCAACCACGCCAGGCAGGCCAGGCTCTGCGGGCCGAAGCTGTAGCGCGGCGTGGCGAAGGTGAGTAGCACCCACGGATGTTGCCGGTACAGCGCCCAATCGATCTCGGCGGCGATGCGGACCCGGTCGCGCCAGGTCCACCGTTCTTCCGGCGAGGGGTACGGGTTGCGCCGGGCCACCTCGTCGGTCATCAACGCCAGCAGTTCGTCCTTGTTGGCGACGTGGCGATACAGCGACATGGCTCCCACGCCGAGCCGGTCGGCGATGCGCCGCATGGACAGCGCGTCCAGGCCCTCGGTATCGGCGAGTTCGATGGCGGTGTCGACGATGGCGGTGCGGTGCAGCTTGATCTCGGTCATCCCACGGCTCGCTTCCATTCGGGGCCCCGACTGCGTAGCGTACACTGTACCCGAGCCATGCGTACGACGTACGCGCCAGCGAGAGGATGTTCGGAATGACAGACGTGCGGGCAGTGGGGACGGCGCCGACCACCGTGGGCTCGCGCCGCGCCTGGCTGGGCCTGGCGGTCCTGCTGCTGCCGGTGCTGCTCGTGTCGATGGACATCTCGGTGCTGTTCCTCGCGCTGCCGACACTGACCGTCGACCTCGACCCTTCGGCGGACCAGCAGCTGTGGATCCTCGATATCTACGGATTCCTGATCGCGGGCCTGCTGATCACCATGGGCAACCTCGGTGACCGGGTCGGGCGGCGCACCATCCTGCTGGCGGGCGCCACGGTGTTCGGGATCGCGTCGGTGATCGCGGCGTTCGCGCCGAGCGCCGGCGTGCTGATCGCGGCGCGGGCGCTGATGGGCATCGGGGGAGCGACCTTGCTGCCGTCCAGTCTGGCGCTGATCTCCAGCCTGTTCCCCGACGCGCGTGAGCGCGCCGCCGCGATCGGTGTCTGGACTGCGTTCTTCGCGGGCGGCTCGGCCGTCGGACCGATCATCGGCGGCATGCTGCTGCACCAGTTCTGGTGGGGCTCGGTTTTTCTCATCAATATCCCGGTGCTGCTGATCCTGCTCGCGTTCGGCCCGTTCGTGCTGCCGGAACACCGGGCGGGCGCGCTCGGACCGCTGGACTTGCCGAGCGTCGCCCTGTCCATCGGCGGCATCCTGCCGGTGGTCTACGGCATCAAGCACGCCGCCACCGAAGGCATCGATGCGCACGCCGTTGTCATCGCGCTGATCGGCGCGGTGCTCTCGGCCGTCTTCGTCCGCAGACAGCGCAAGCTCGACGAACCACTGCTCGACCTGCGGTTGTTCGCCAGGGTCCCGTTCTCGGTGGCGATCGGCTCCAGCCTGATCGGCATGATGTCGCTGGCCGGACTGAGCTACCTGACCAGCGTCTATCTGCAGTCGGTGACCGGGCGCACGCCGCTGGCCGCGGCGCTGCTCGGCATCCCGATGGCGATCGCGGTGTTCGTCTGCTCGATGGGCGGCGCGCGGGTCGGGCACCGTTTCGGCGTCACCGCCACTTTCGTGTTCGCCCTGCTCGCCTCGGCGGTCGGCAGTCTGCTGCTGCTCGGCGTCGGCGTACACGGCGGGCTGTGGTGGTATCTGACCGGCTCCACCATCGCCGGCGTCGGCTACGGCCTGGCCTTCACCCTGGTGTCGGACGTGGCGGTGTCCTCGGTGCCGCCGGAGCGGGCCGGGTCGGCCGTCGGCATCTCGGAGACCAGCTTCGAGTTGGGCAACGCACTGGGTCTCGCCCTGCTCGGCTCGCTCGCGGCGCTGATCTTCCGGTCCGGCGGCGACTACGCGGCCACGCTCGGCGAGACCATCCAGAAGGCGGGCGGCGACGCGGCGCTGATCGAGTCGGCACGCGAATCCTTCGTCAACGGAATGCATATCGCGGTGGCCGTCGGGGCTACCGCGCTGGTGGCGATGGCTCTGATCGCCCGGCTCGCTTCGTCGGCTCGGCGCTGAGCTCCACCGCGCGCCGATCGCGAGACGCTGCGGCCTGAGCACCGCCGTCTACCTCACCCGGCAGGACTTGCCGCAACCGAGAGGTCGCGGAACGGGTGATCCCGCGATCCCGGAGTGATCGGCCTGATCGGGGCTACAGTCGAATTCGTGAACCAGACCCCGGCTTCGAGCAACGGGCGGCCGATCGCCGAACGGGTGGCGACGCGTCTGCTGTACCCCACATCGCGTCCACGGGAAGAGGCGTTGCGCGCCGCGGTCGACGGCCGGATCGTGCTGGTCACCGGCGCATCGCACGGGATAGGCAAAGCCAGCGCGCGCAAACTGGCCGCGGCGGGGGCGACCGTCCTGCTCGTCGCCCGCTCCGCCGGGGAACTCGACCGGTTGACCGCGCAGATCAGCGCGGCGGGCGGCGTCGCGCACGCCTATCCCACCGATCTCACCGACATGGACGCCGTCGAACGCCTCGGCCGCGCACTGCTCGACGAGCACGGCCACCTCGACGTGGTGATCAACAACGCGGGCAAGTCGATTCGCCGTGCCATCGACGAGTCCTACGACCGTTTCCACGATTTCACGCGCACCATCGATGTCAACTATCTCGGTCCGGTGCGCCTGCTGCTCACGCTGCTGCCCGCGATGCGCGCTCGCGGGCGAGGCCACATCGTCAACATCTCGACGTGGGGCGTGCGTGTGCCGCCCGCCCCGCGGTGGGCGGCATACGGCGCGTCCAAGGCCGCCTTCGACGTGTGGTTGCGCAGCGTCGCGGTCGAGGTCGCCTCCGACGGTGTCACGACCACCTCGATCTATATGCCGCTGGTGCACACCAGAATGAGCGCACCCACCGACTTCAGCCGGGTTCCCGGGCTCACCGTCGACGAGGCCGCCGACCTGGTCTGCCACGCGGTGACCGCTAAGCCGCGCGAGATCGCCCCCTGGTGGTCGGCGCCGGTCCAGGCGTGGACCGACCTGACCCGCGGCCGCGCCCAGCGATTCATGGAGCGCGCTTTCCGGCGCTGACGCACCGCAACCGGAACGACGCAGGAACATCCTGGACATCTGTGCGACATGCCGGGACATAGGATCGACGAGTGCGTGAATCCGGTCCGAGCGATGCGGCTGCGTCGAGCCTTACGACGGTGCTCGCGCTCGCCGACTCGCGGCTGCCGATCGGCGGGCACGTGCACTCCGGCGGAGTCGAGGAGGCCATCGCCTCCGGCCTGATCCGCGACGCGGCGACGGTAGAGCTGTATCTGCGCCGCCGGATCCGGACCACGGGCCTGGTGGCCGCGTCGCTGGCCGCCGCGGTGTGCGCGGGCGAACTCGATTCGGCCCGCGCCGAGACGGAGGCCGACGCGCGCACACCCGCACCCGGCGCCCGCGCGGCCTCGCGCGCGCAGGGCCGTGGCCTGCTGCGTCTGGCCAAACAGCTGTGGCCGGAGCACGAGTGGTCGCCATTGGGTACGACACCGCACCTGTCCACGGTTTTCGGTGCGGTCGGCGCGGCCGCGGCGGTACCGCCGCGACAGATCGCGACCGTTGTCGTCTACACCACGCTCACCGGCGCGGCGACCGCCGCCCAGCGCTTGCTGGCGCTGGACCCCGCCGCGATCGCCGCATGCACGATCCGCCTCGCCGACCTGTGCGACCGGGTCGCCGCGGAGGCGGTGACCGGCCTCGCCGCGGTGTCCGACCCACTGCAAGACGTGCTCGCCGAGCGTCACCTGCGCCGCGACATGCCACTGTTCGCCAGTTGAAGCCCCTCGAGTCAAGGAGACCGCGCCATGCCCCCGCACCTGATCGACGGCGAGCCGCACGACCACGGTCACGATCGCCCCAAGCGGACCCGGACCCCCGGTGAGGCGCTGCGCATCGGCATCGGCGGCCCGGTCGGCTCCGGCAAAACCGCTTTGGTGGCCGCGCTGTGCAGGCAACTGCGCGACGAGCTGTCGCTGGCCGTGCTGACCAACGACATCTACACCACCGAGGACGCCGATTTCCTGCGCAGGCATGCGGTACTGCCCGACCAGCGGATCGCGGCCGTGCAGACCGGCGGCTGCCCGCACACCGCCATCCGCGACGACATCACCGCCAATCTCGACGCCATCGACGATCTGGTCGCCGCCAACCCGCCGCTGGATCTGATCCTCGTCGAATCCGGCGGGGACAATCTCACCGCGACCTTCTCCTCTGGACTGATCGACGTGCAGATCTTCGTCGTGGACGTGGCGGGCGGCGACAAGGTACCGCGCAAAGGCGGCCCCGGCGTGACCTTCTCGGATCTACTGGTGGTCAACAAGACCGATCTCGCGCCGCTGGTCGGCGCGGACCTGGGCGTGATGGAACGCGACGCGGCTCGGGTACGTGCCGGCCGCCCGACCGTGCTGGTCTCGCTCACCGAGGACCCGGCGGCGACGCCGGTGCTGAACTGGGTGCGCGAGCAACTACGCGCGATCGCCGAGCAGGATCGGGCGGGCACCGGCGAATCCGCTGTCGCGCACTGAGTTCCACTGTTGCGCACCGAGGTACGGATAGTCGCCACCGCCGCGGCGCTCCCGGAGATCCACGCCAGCGGTGGGCTGTCGGCTCGCCGCACCGGTCCGCGGACGGTTCATCTGATCGGCACCGCCGCCACGCCGCTCGGCGGTGACGAACTCGACATCGTGATCGTGGTCGCGCCGGGCGCGGAACTGGTGGTGCGCTCCGCCGCGGCGACCCTGGCGTTGCCCGGCGCGACGACGTCGCTGTCGTTCGCGCGGTGGCGCCTCGAAGTAGGCAGCGGCGGAGCGCTGGATTTCGATCCCGAGCCGATGATCGTCGCGGGCGCCGCCCGGCACCACACCGTCACCACGATCCGGCTGGCCTCCGATGCCCGGCTGCGCATGCGCGAACGTGTCCAGATCGGCCGCACCGGTGAGGATTCGGGCCGCTGGCGGGGAGATCTGATCGCGGACGTGGACGACACCCCGTTGCTGCGCCATCGTCTCGAACTGGGCGCGGGCACATCGGCCGACGACGCGCTGGCCGCTCCACGCGCAGTGGAGAGCGAACTCGTCTATCCCGACGGACGTCCGGCAGCCACAACGGGTTTGACACAGACCCGGCTGCCGCTCGCGGCCGGGGGCAGCCTGTTCACTCGCACCGGGTCGCTGCTCGCCGTCTCCGAGTGAGTCCTCGCCGAGCCTTTTCTCATGCTGTGTTCCCGTTGCCGGGGCAGCGATACGTCACAGCTTTCATCGGGAGTCGTAACGAACACTCTCGTACCGGTCCTGTGGAATTCGCCCAGGACGGGTGTAATCCGGCCTTGGACGGGAGAAAGAGAAAGGGTGGGAGCCCGCCAGTGTCGTCGGGTTCCCACCCTTTCGGTTTCTCCCTGGACTGCGCCGGTCCTGTCAACCGTTGGCCACCTCCGTGGCCGGACCGACCTCAGGGGTGTGGGCCTGCTCCGGTGGAGTGTCGGCGGACTCCGGAGGTGTGCTGAGGGCCTGCGGGGGCGCGCTGAAGGCGTGCACCGCACCGAGCGTCGCACCGACGCCCGCGCCGATGGCCGCGAGCGGAACGGCCATGAGGGCCGCGCCGTAAGCGGCACCCATCGGGCCCGCGGCGAGGCCGATCGGCGCGAACGGCAGGCCGATGGCCCCGCCGATCGCACCGCCCATGGCGGCCCCGAACAGGGCGAACGGGCTTGCGAACGCCGCTCCCGCGGCCGCACCGATCGCCGCGGCACCCACGGTCTGGCCCGCGATGCGGTCTGATCGGGTGCGTTCCATGCCGACCGAGTCCAGGAATGTCGCCATTGTGGCCTCGGCTTGCGCGGCGCCGTCGTTGAGCTGGATCGCCTGCTCCCGGTAGAGCCACTCCGGTGCGTCGACTTGCACGTCACCGAAGCGCAACTTTCCCGGCGGCGGCGCGATCGGCGGCACCGGGGCGACCGGAACCGGCAGGTGCAGCGTCTCTACTGGGGCCAGGTATTTCTTCTCCGGCATCGGCCGCGCCCATTGCAGCGAGCTCAGCACGTCCTCCGGAATATGCAGGCCCTCGTACGGACGCACATTCGGCGCTTCGGCCGCGGGCCACTGCTCCGACTGATCGGTGTGGCCGGTCTGCTGGTCGGTCGGGGCCGCAGGGACCGGATCGGCGTTCGCGGTTCCGGTCCCCACCAGCGCGACCACCAAGGGAATCGCGCCCGCTAGGACAACCGAGCCCATCTTCTGTCGACGCGGGTCGGCTGCTCTGTGCTTGCCTGTGCCCATAGATCACCTTTCATCCGGAAGGAGACTTCGACGCCCCACATTCGGATTCGCTGGCGACCTGGATTGGTCGGGTGCGCTGTCACAGCACGAATTGAAATAACTGTGTGTTTGCTAGTTAACCCGCTTTGACGTTGGTGCTGGCCCTGTCCACCGCCGCCCGGCTGTTGGTGGAGGCGCCGAGCGCGGCGGCCAGCTGTTCGGCGTCCTCGTCGTCGCCCGTACTGATGGCCTCCAGGGCCAGTCGCGCGAACACCCACTGCTCGGTGGCCGCCATCTGTCCGCGACTGCGGCCGAGGAAGGTGACGAACCACTGGATCACGGTGATGATCCGGCTGCGATACCCGACCAGGTAGTACAGGTGCAACGCCAGCCAGGCCAGCCACGCGATGAACCCGCCGAACTCCAGCTTGCCCACCTGGCACACGGCGCTGAACCGCGAGATGGTGGCCATGCTGCCCTTGTTGAAGTACTTGAACGGCTTGCGCTCCTGCGGCGACTGACCTTTCAGGCCCGCCTTGATCTGCTTGGCCGCGTAGGTCGCGCCCTGGATGGCGCCCTGCGCTTGACCGGGCACGTTCGGCACCGACATCAGATCGCCGACCACGAACACGTTCGGGTGGCCCTTGACGGTCAGGTCCGGCTCGACCACGACCCGGCCCGCGCGGTCGACCTCGGTCCCGTCGGACTGCTCGGCGATCATCTTGCCCAGCGGGCTGGCCTGCACGCCCGCCGACCACACCTTGCACGCCGACTCGATGCGGCGGACGGTGCCGTCGGAGTCCTTCACCGTGACGCCGAAGGCGTCGACATCGATGACCATCGCGTTGAGCTGGATCTCCACGCCCATCTTCGTCAGCCGTCGTTCGGCTTTGCCGCCGAGCTTCGGCCCCATCGGCCCGAGCACCGCGCCCGCGCCCTCGATCAGCACCACGCGCGCGTCGCGCGGATCGATGTTGTGGAAGGTGCCCTCCAGGGTGCGATCGGAGAGTTCGGCGATCTGACCGGCCAACTCGACACCGGTCGGGCCCGCGCCGACGATGACGAACGTCAGCAGCCGGTCGCGCTCCTCCTGGGTGGTGGCCAGCTCGGCCTGCTCGAACGCGCCGAGGATCCGTCCGCGCAACTCCAGCGCGTCGTCGATGGTCTTCATGCCGGGCGCGAAGGTGGCGAACCGGTCGTTGCCGAAGTAGGACTGCTGCGCGCCGGTCGCGACGATCAGACTGTCGAACGGGGTGACGGTGTCCTTGTCGAGCAGACGCGAGGTCACCGTCTTGTTGTGCAGGTCGATGTCGGTGACTTCGCCCAGCAGCACCTGTGCGTTCTTCTGCTTGCGCAGCACGAGCCGGGTGGCGGGCGCGATCTCGCCGACCGACAGGATGCCGGTCGCGACCTGATAGAGCAGCGGCTGGAACAGATGGGTCGAGGTCTTGGAGATCAGCGTGACGTCGACGTCGGCGCGCTTGAGGTGCTTGGTGCCGAACAGGCCGCCGAAGCCCGAGCCGATCACCACCACCCGGTGACGACCGTTCCCGACAGTCTGACTGCTCATCGTGCTGCTCCTCGATGGACCTCGGGGGCGTCCCCGGCGACGGTTCCTGACACGCCCAACCGTAGCCGCCGCGCCGTGCACCGTCACGGCGAGATCCCCGTTCCTGGCGTGTTGCGGTGCGATGTCTCACCGACGGCGAATCGCCGCGGGGAGGATCGCCGTGCCGGAACCGGCCGAGCGGATGCGGCGGAAAGCCTACGATGGACCCTGTCTCCAGGGAGGTTCACCATGGTCACCGGTGACCGCGTGATCGGCCGAAAAACCAGTGTGCAGGCCGAATCGGAGAATGTCGCGCTGATCGAGGTCCCGCACGATCATCTCATCGACCGTGCGCTGGGGCTGCTGCCGGAACGGCGCCAGGTGCTGGCCACGCCGCCGCGCGGCAGCGACACCGTCGCCGTGCGCGGCGATGCCGGATTGCCCTATCTGGGCCGGGCATTGCATTACATGCGCTGGGGTCCGGCCGAGATGATGGAGCGCTACCGCCGCTACGGGCCGGTCTCGCTGAACACCTCGCTCGGCGTGGACCGGGTGCTGGTCGCGGGGCCGGACGCGCTCGACGAGGTGCTCGGTCACCGGCGCCGCGACTTCGGCCAGGGCTGGGATTACTTCATCGGACCGTTCTTTCGGCGCGGACTGCTGCTGCTGGAATTCGACGAGCACAAATTCCATCGTCGGATCATGCAGCAGGCCTTCACCAGGGACCGGCTGGAGGCGCACTTGGCGGCGCTGACCCCGGTGGTGCGCGCGAGCATCGCGCGGTGGGTTCCGCGGGGCCGCGACGCCGAGCGCACCGTGCGGCTGTATCCGACGATCAAGGAGCTGACCCTCGACATCGCCGGAGAGACATTCATGGCCGTCGACGTCGGCCCGCGGCGCCAGCAGCTCATCGACGCGTTCGTCGACTGCACCCACGCCGGGCTGGCCATCATCCGGCACTCCGTGCCCGGCGGCAACTGGCGGGCCGGACTGCGCGGCCGGAGGGTGCTCGAGGAGTACTTCACCGCCATGCTGCCGCGGAAGCGCCGCACCGAATCGCCCGACTTCTTCTCCGGGCTGTGCCACGCGCGCAGCGAGGACGGCGGCGTCTTCGGCGACGCCGACGTGGTGAACCACATGATCTTCCTGATCATGGCCGCGCACGACACCACGACGACCACGGCCACCGCGGTCGCCTACTACCTGGGCAAACACCCGGACTGGCAGCAGCGGGTGCGAGCCGAGGTGCTCGGGATGGACGAACGGCTCGGCGACGCGCCGCCGACCATCGCGGATCTGGAGGGACTGCGCGACCTGGACCTGGTCGTGAAGGAAAGCCTGCGGTTGATGCCGCCGGTTCCGGGATTGTCGCGCCGCGCCGTGCGCGACACCGAGATCGCCGGGCACTACATTCCGGCCGGCGCCCCGGTCGACCTCGCCTACCAGGTCAACCACCTGCTGCCCGAGCTATGGACCCAGCCCGAGCGATTCGACCCCGAACGGTTCGGCGAGCAGCGGCGCGAGGACAAGTCGCACCGCCTGGCCTGGATGCCGTTCGGCGCGGGCGCGCACAAGTGCATCGGGATGCACTTCGGCACCTTCGAGGTCAAGACGGTGACCGCCGCCTTGGTGCGCGAATACGAGTGGCGCATCCCGGAGAAATACCGGATGCCCTGGGGATTCACCACGATCCCCTTCCCCAGGGACGGCGCGCCCATGACGCTGCGCAGGCGCGCCGCCACCTGAGCGATTCGCACCCTCCCGGCTCTGTGGGTTGCTCTGTCTTACGGGCGCCGCAGCGGCTGGCAAACGAACACCCAGCCGATTCGGACATTCCCAGCCCCGTCGGGTGCGAGTCTTACGAGCACCGTTCGCGGCCCGTCTCGCGTCCGAGTGACCGAAGCGCATGCGCCGCAGGCGCGAGTCTCGGTCGCTCGGACGCGAGACTTCCCGGGGCCGCGAACACGCAGCGCCGCAGGCGCTGCAAATCAGACACAGTCACCGCCCGGCGAGGAGCATCTCCGCGATCTTGGTATCGGTGTCGGCGCCCTCGGTGTAGCCGCCCGCGTCACCCAGCGACGTCATGATGGCCAGGGTGTAGCGCTCGCCCGGTCCCGCGAAGCCCACCGAGTTGACCACCCAGCCGCCCTGCTCGGCGGACCAGCCGTTCTTCAGGCCCGGCCGCATCTTCGCACCCGCGCCCCATACGCCCCAGTGCTGGTTGGAGTCGACCGCGCGCATCCGGTCCACCAGGTAGTTGCGGTCGTCGGGGTGCATCTGCTCGAGGATGTGGTTCATCAGCCGGTCCAGGTCGGCGGCGGTGCACTTCTGGAACGACCAGTCCGGGAACAGCGCGGTGTTGGTCGGCTGCGGCACCAGCGAGGTCATGCCGTTGGCGCGGAAGGCGTTGTTGAACGCCATCCGGTCGATCCCCGCGTACTTCGTCCACAGCACGTCGGCGGCGCCGTCGTTGGAGGTGGCCAGCATCGATTCCAGCAGGCCACGGTCTTCCGGCGACAGCGCGATCGCGCCGACCCGCGCCCGATTCAGCAGATCCGCGGCGATCGCGAGCTTGATCGTGGACGCGGTCCAGACCGCGTTCTCCGCGTTCGCGTTGGCGTAGACCCCGCCGGACACCCGATCGCGCACGACGTAGCCGGTGACGCCGGGACGGTTCTTCAAGTAGGCGTCGACGGCGGCGATGCGGCTGCTCATATCGCAGTCGAAACCGGCCAGGCATCCCTGCGTATGCGCGAGCGGCGCGGCGCCCGCGGTCGGGAGTATGGCAGGCAGGCTCGGAGTGAGGAGCGCCGTGGCGGCGAGGACACAGGCGGAGGCGGCCACGCGGGGAACGGTCCGGGTGGCGGGGGACGGATAACGCACGAGGGACCACGATCGCACATCGCGGGTCCCTTCGCACGTCTTGAGCTCGGGTCCGGGTTGTGCTATTCGGGCGTTTGCGTGCTTGCCTCGCACCGGGTTTCGACGTCGTCGCAGGCCAGAGCGGTTCAGCGGAAGGCGGCGCGCAGTTCCTCGACCGTCCGTCCGTTGAGGCGGTAGCAGTGCTCGAACGCCTCGGTGTGCCGGTCCCGGGGCCAGGAATGGAGGACGACGGTACGACCGTAGTGGCGCGAGTTGACGAGCTCCCAGCGGTCACCGACTCGGCGGACCGTGAATCCGCCTTTCGGAACCAGGGGAATCACCATCGCATCCATGAACGCGAACCAGCCTTTCGGTGCAGCTCTCGTCCCTCCCCGGTGCAGCACTGTCGCACATAGGCCGTGTGCGGCCCGCATGACACGACGGAGTAATCCGTTCTGGTGTGGTCTATTTCACTACCGTCCGGATGGGGCGGTGCGATTGCGCGTCGGTCGCCGGGCGTATAAACGTGCACGAAGTCCGAGGCCAGCGCTGCCCGGCACCCATCGACCGAGAGGGCGCAGATGCCGCTGCACATCCACCGTGCCGAGCGCGCCGACGTCCTTGCCCAGGCGCTCGCCGGGGTGCTGTCGTCGCCGCAGGAGGACCCGTTCGCGGCGGAAGTGGTCGCGGTGCCCGCCAAAGGCGTGGAGCGCTGGCTGACGCAGTCGCTCTCGGCGGTGCTCGGGGCGGGCGACTCGGCCGACGGTGTCTGCGCGAACATCGCCTTTCCGTCACCGGCCGCGCTGGTCGCCGAAGTGCTGGCCGCGGCGAGCGGGGTGGCGCCCGAGGACGACCCGTGGGCGCAGGAGCGGGCCGTGTGGACGCTGCTCCGGGTGATCGATGCGTCGTTGCCCGAGCCGTGGTGCGCCGTGCTGGCCAGGCATCTGGGCGCGCCGAGCGGCGCGGGCCGCGAGCACCGCCTCGGGCGGCGTTACGCGACCGCGGCGGAAGTGGCCGCGCTGTTCGACAGCTACGGCGCCCAGCGCCCGGCGCTGATCACCGAGTGGGCGGCGGGCCGGGACACCGACGGCGCGGGCGCCGCGGTACCCGACGACCTGCTCTGGCAACCCATGCTCTGGCGCAGGCTGCGCGCCGA
Organism: Nocardia pneumoniae NBRC 100136; assembly: GCF_000308755.1. Lineage (GTDB taxonomy): Bacteria > Actinomycetota > Actinomycetes > Mycobacteriales > Mycobacteriaceae > Nocardia > Nocardia pneumoniae. The sequence goes on along the minus strand of NZ_BAGF01000049.1, from coordinate 39,787 downwards.
GATCGGGGAACCCAGCCCGGCCGAGCGGCTCGAGGCCGCCTGCGCGCGCTTGCGTGCGGAACCCGATCTGGTCCCGCTTCCCCCGCGGGTGTCGCTGTTCGGGGTGACCCGGCTCCCCAGCGACCAGCTCGCGGTGGTCTCGGCCCTGGCCGCCGCCCGCGACATCCACTTGTGGCTCGCGCATCCGAGCCCGGTCCTCTGGTCGCGCGTGGACCGGATGCCACCGGCGCGTACCCGTGCCGAGGATCGCAGCGCCGCGGCGGTGTCGCATCCGCTGCTGGCCGGACTGGCCCGCGACGTCCGGGAGCTCCAGCAGCGGCTGGCCGGGCTCACGCCTACCGGCTCCGACACACACCATTCCGCCGTGACTGGAACCGAGAGCGGTGCACCGGAAGGTGGTTCGCCCACGACCTTGCTGCGTGCGTTGCAGGCGGGCATCCGTGACGACCGATGGCCACCGGCGCCGGGAGCGGTGGCCGCGGACGGCACCGTGCAGGTGCACGCCTGTCACGGTCCCGCGCGGCAGGTCGAAGTGCTGCGGGAATGCCTGCTCGGGCTGTTCGCGGCCGACGAGACGCTCCAGCCGCGCGACGTGCTGGTCATGTGCCCGGAGGTGGAGGCGTACGCGCCGCTGGTGCGCGCGGCGTTCGGGCAGCGGACGCCGGGATCACCGGAGGCGCAGGCCGATTCGGAGCATCCGGGCCATCGGCTGCGGGTGCGTTTGGCCGACCGGGGGCGCGGGGTGACCAATCCGCTGCTCGCGGTGATCGGTGTGCTGCTGGAATTGGCCGACGGGAGGGTGACCGTGACCCAGGTGCTCGACCTCGCGGCGGCCGAAGCCGTCCGGCGCCGTTGCGGTTTCGACGACGACGATGTCGAACGATTGCGCGAGTGGGCGGCCGAATCCGGTGCGCGCTGGGGGATCGGGCAGCGCCAGCGGCAGGCGTTCGGGCTCGCCGACTTCGCGCAGAACACGCTCAACAGCGCGGTGGACCGGATCCTGCTCGGCGTCACCGCGGGCGAAACCTCCGAAGACTGGCTGGATCTCGCGCTGCCACTGGACGACGTGGACAGCAACGACGTCGACCTGGCCGGACGCTTCGCCGAGTACATCGATCGGCTCGCGGTGTGCCTGCGCGACCTGCGCGGTCCGCGACCCGCGCAGGAGTGGGCGGCGGTGCTCGGCCGCGCGCTGGATCTGCTGACCGACGTGCCGGATGCCCAGGCGTGGATGCGCACCGAGGCCAGGCAGGAGCTCGCCGCCGCGACCGAGCACGCGGGTGAGGTGTCGTTGCGGCTGGCCGACGTCGGGGTGCTGCTGCGTTCGCGGCTGGCGGCGCGGCCGACCAGGGCCAACTTCCGTACCGGAGAGCTGACCGTCTGCACGATGGTGCCGATGCGGTCGGTGCCGCACCGGGTGGTGGTGCTGCTCGGCTTGGACGACGAGGTGTTCCCGCGCGCGAGCGGCGCGGACGGTGACGACCTGCTGGCCAGGCAACCGCTGCTGGGTGAGCGGGATCCGCGCAGCGAGGACCGGCAGCTGCTGCTGGACGCGGTGCTCGCGGCCCGGGACACGCTGCTGGTGTTCCACACCGGCGCCGATCCGGTGACCGGGGCGCACCGCCCGCCCGCCATCCCGGTCGCCGAACTGCTGGACGCGCTGCGGGCGCACGTCGGCGCCGCGATGGACGCGGTGGTCACGCGGCATCCGCTGCAAGACTTCGACCGCCGCAATTTCCGAGCCGAGCGCCCGTTCAGTTTCGACACCGCGGCGCTGGCGGGCGCGCAGGCGTCCGGTCGGCCCGCGCAGCCGCGTCCCGCGTTCCTGCCCACACCCCTGCCGCCCGCCGAAACGACGGATGTGGCACTGGCCGACCTGATCTCGTTCGCCGAGCATCCCGTGCGGGCGTTCCTGTGGCAGCGCCTCGGCCTGCGCGTCCCGGAGCACGAGGAGGACATCGCCGACCGGCTGCCCATCGAACTCGACGGCCTCGCCAAATGGGAACTGGGCGAGCGTCTCCTCGCCGCCCGCCTGACCGGCGCGGATCCGGCGGGGTTGCGGGCGGCGGAATGGCGGCGCGGCACCCTGCCGCCCTTCGGTTTCGGCGCGGCCGTCCTCGACGAGGTGGAGCACACCGTGGACCGGTTGGTGCGCGTCGCGCAGGCGGACTACGCGGGCACTCCGCGCGCCGTGGACATCGCGGCGGATCTGGGCAACGGACGCAGGCTCACCGGCACCGTGCCGGAGGTGCGCGGCGAAACGCTGGTCCGCACCACCTTCTCCCGGATCGCCCCGAAGCACCGTGTCGGCGCGTGGGTTTCGCTGCTCGCCCTCGCCGTCACCGAGGACCGGTCGTGGCGCGCGGTGAGCACCGGCCGTGGCCAATTCGGCCGTCCCGCATGGCGTTGTGAGCTCACCGCACCCGACGCGCCGGTGGCCGCGGAGATCCTGCGCGAGCTGGTCGCCCTGCGCGACGCGGGGCTGACCGAACCGCTGCCCGTCGCGCCCACCGCCACCGCGGTCTACGCCGAACGACGCTTCCGCGGGGCGGGTGTCGACGAAGCGATCGCCGCGGCGGAGCGTGAATTCAACGGCGGCCCCAACGGTCCCGGACCATTCGGCGATCACACCGACCGCCACCTGCGCTACGTCTGGGGCCCGGCGCCCCGGCTCGACGACCTGATGGCGGCACCCGCGCCCGCGGGAGAGCCGGGTGAGGCCACCCGATTCGGCGCGCTGGCCCGGCGGATCTGGGCTCCGCTGCTGGCCGCGGAAAGCCAGGGGCAGCCGTGATCGGTGATGATCGGGCCGGTCGGCGGCGTCCGGTGGGCGCGCTTCGGTGCGGCGCAGGGGAATCCACCACCGCCTCGGGGCGTGTTGGTCGCCGTTGCGCGGTCGCGCGCACGGCAGAATGGCAGCTCGGACTGTCGTTTCCGGCTGGTACCCCGGATCCGGTCGGCGCGGCGCGGCCGCTCCACCACGCGCGCACGACATCCGCAGACCGCGTGACATCCGCAGACCGCGTGACATCCGGCCGCGCAGGAGGGAGGCACGCGTGACCGTCCAGGAAACCTCCTTCACCGCGGCCGCGTTCGACGCCGCCGCGTTCGAGCCGTACGGTCCCTTGCCGACCGGAACGACCGTGCTGGAAGCCAGTGCGGGCACCGGCAAGACGCATGCCATCGTCGGGCTCGCCGTGCGCTACGTCGCCGAGGCCGGGATCGAGGTGGCCCAGCTGCTGCTGGTGACGTTCAGCCGCGCCGCCACGCAGGAGCTGCGGGAGCGCACCCGCGACCGGTTCGTCGCCGTCGCCGCCGGATTGGCCGACCCGGACGCGGCGCGGGCACACGCCGACGAGCTGGTCCGGTATCTGGCGGACGCCGACGAAGCGGAGGTGCGGCTGCGGCAGCGGCGCCTGCTGACGGCGCTGTCGGATTTCGACGCGGGCACCATCGCCACCACGCACAGCTTCTGTCAGCGCATGCTCGATGAGCTCGGGTTCGCGGGCGAACACGATCCCGGCACCCGTCTGGTGGAGAACGTGGACGACCTGGTCGCCACCGTGGTCGACGATTTGTACCTCAACCGCTACGCCCGCGCCGAACCTCCGTTCCCGGTGAAAGAGGCCCGCACGCTCGCGCTGGCGGCGGTGCGCGACCGGCACGCGGTGCTCGTCCCCGACGGCGAGTCCGGTGCGAGCGAGCGTGTGGCGTTCGCGCAGGCCGTCCGCGCGGAGACCGAACGACGCAAACGGCTTGCGGGGCTGCGCGACTTCGACGATCTGCTGGTGCTGCTGCACGACGTACTCGCCGATCCGGACCACGGCGCCCGCGCGTGCCGCCGCATCCGGGAGCGCTACCGCGTCGCCCTGGTCGACGAGTTCCAGGACACCGACCCGCTGCAATGGGACATCCTGCGCAGGTCGTTCCACGGGCATACCACGCTGGTCTTGGTCGGCGACCCGAAGCAGGCGATCTACGCCTTTCGCGGCGCCGAGGTGCTCAGCTACCTGGACGCGGTCGCGCACGCCGACACCCGCAAGGAGCTCACCACCAACTGGCGCAGCGACGCGGGACTGCTGGCCGCGCTGGACCACCTGCAGGGCGGTGCCGCGCTGGGGCACAAGGAGATCGGCGTGCATCCGGTCACCCCGACCAGGCCGTGGTCGCGGTTGTCCGGTCCGCGGCAGCTGATCACCCCGATGCGCCTGCGATGCCTGCCCCGCACGGGCGCCGGGCCGCTGAACAAGTCCGGGTTCCCGTCCGTCGGCCGGATGCGCGCCAAGGTCGCCGACGACCTCGCCGCCGACATCGTCGGCCTGCTCGAATCCGGCGTGCTGCTCGATGTGAAATCGGAACTTGCTGTGGCCGAGTCCGATTCGGACATGCGGCTGCCGGGCGACGCGGCGCGCAGGCCGATCGGACCCGGTGACATCGCGGTGCTGGTGCGGACCCGCTCGCAGATCGAGGTGGTGCGCGCCGCGCTGGACCGCGTCGGCGTCGCCTCCGTGCTCGCCGGCGGCACAAGCGTCTTCGCGACCAGCAGCGCGACCGACTGGCTGTGGGTGCTGCGGGCGCTGGAACAGCCGCACCGCGGCGACCGGGTGCGGCTGGCCGCGTGCACCCCGCTGCTCGGCGTCACCGCGGCCGAGATCGACAGCGGGGGAGCCGATCTCGTCGGGCGGGTCAGCGCGCAATTGCGCGAGGCCGCGCGGCTGTTCACCCGCGCGGGCTTCGCGGCCGTCTTCGAGAAGATCTCCGCCGACGCGTGCCTGGCGCAGCGGCTGCTCGCCGTGGAGAACGGGGAGCGCCAGCTCACCGACCTGCGGCACATCGCGCAGCTGCTCGACCAGGTCGCGCTCACCGAAGGACTCGGGCTTACCGCACTGACCCGATGGCTGGCCGACCGGGTGCGCGATCCCGCCTCCGGCGCCGTCGCCGACCGCAGCCGCAGGCTGGACCGCGACGCCGCCGCCGTGCAGATCGCCACCGTGCACGCCAGCAAGGGACTGGAATTCCCGATCGTCTACCTGCCGTTCGCCTGGGACAGCGCGAAGAACCCGTACCCGGCGACGCTGCTGTTCCACGACGACGAGGGTGCGCGCGTGCTCGACGTGGGCGGTCCGGACGCGGCGGGTTACGCCGAACGCAAGGCGCGCAGCGAAGCCGAGGAGGCTGGAGAGGAGCTGCGGCTGCTATACGTCGCGCTCACGCGGGCGATGTGCCAGATCGTCGCCTGGTGGGCGCCGGCGATCACCACCGCGGCTTCCCCGCTGCACCGGATGGTCTTCGGGCGGGCCGACCGCGGCGCCGCGGTCGCCGCGCGCGCCACCGTGCCCGCGGATGCCGATGCCGCCTCCGCCCTTTCGGCGTGGGCCCAGGACGCGGGAGCGGCCGTCTCGGTGACGGCGGCAGCAGCAAGCGACGACATCCCGATCCGGCGGGTGCGTACCGAACCCGTGCTCGGCGAGCTGGCGGCCGCGCGGTTCGACCGCGTCCTGGACCAGCAGTGGCGGCGCACCTCGTACTCGGCGCTCACCGCGTCGGCGCACGGACCTGCCGCGCTCGACACCGACAGCGAACCGGAGGATGCCAGGGGCCCTGGTGACGAGCCCGCGAGCGCACCGCCGATCGGCGCGTCCGAACCGGAGCCCACCGGCGTCGCCTCGCTGATGAACGCGCTGCCCTACGGCGCGGAATTCGGGACGCTCGTGCACGGCGTGCTGGAACGGATCGACACCGATCGCGCCGATCTGGCGGCCGAAGTACGCGACCGGTGCCGCGCGGCGGTGACGGAACTGATGGCCGAGGCGGACCCCGAACAGCTCGCCACGGCGCTGCTCGCGGTGCTGCGGACCCCGCTCGGGTCCGGCTGCCTGGCCGACGTCGCCTGCCGCGACCGCCTCACCGAACTCGAATTCGAACTGCCGCTGGCGGGTGGAGACCGGACCGGCGCGACCGCGGCGACATTGCGGCGGATCGCCGACCTGCTGCGCGCCCACCTCCCGGCCGACGACGACCTGTACGAGTACGCGGACCTGATGGCGGCGCTGGAGGACATCCCGCTGCGCGGCTACCTGACCGGCAGTATCGACGCCGTGCTGCGCGTCCCGGATGACGCGGCGCCGCGATTCGTCATCGTGGACTACAAGACCAACCGGCTGGGCACCGGTGATCTCACCGTCGCGCATTACACGCGCGACCGGATGGCCGCCGAGATGCTGCACTCCCACTATCCACTGCAGGCGCTGCTGTATTCGGTTGCGCTGCACAGGTATCTGCGCTGGCGACTGCCGGGCTACGACCCGGCGCGTCACCTCGGTGGCGTTCGCTACCTGTTCGTGCGCGGCATGATCGGGCCGGAGACGCCGTCCGGTTGCGGCGTCTTCGACTGGTATCCGCCCGCCGATCTGGTCGTAGCACTGTCGGCGCTGCTGGCCGGGGAGGCCGGGCGATGACCTCGATTCAGGTGGCGCAGCGGGGAACCGGCCTGTTGCGCACGTTCAACGAGGCGGGCGTGCTGTCGGCCGCCGACGTGCACGTGGCGCTGCGGCTGGGCAGGCTGGGCCGGGAATCGTCGGAGGAGGTGCTGTTCGCCGCGGCGCTCGCCGTGCGCGCGGTGCGCTCCGGCTCGGTGTGCCTGGAACTGCACCGGATGCGGGAGATCGGCGTCGACGCCGACGAAACGTGGGACGCCGGTATCGATCCGGCGACACTGCCGTGGCCGGACATCGCGACGGTGGTGGCGGCGCTGCGGGTCAGCCCGCTGGTGTGCGGCGGACCGGCGGGGCCGTTGCGGCCGCTGCGGCTGGTCGAATCCCGGGGGCCGGACGATTCCGGCCCGCTGCTCTACCTGGATCGGTACTACCGGCAGGAGCAGACGATCCGGCGGGTGCTCACCGAGCGGTCCGCCCAGCACCCGGTAGTCGACCCGCGGATCGTGCGTCGAGAGCTGGACCGGTTGTTCGACACACCGGCGGGAGCGGCGCCTGATCGCCAGCGGCTGGCGGCGGCGCTCGCCGCGACCCACTGGACCATCGTGGTGGCGGGCGGCCCCGGCACCGGGAAGACCCACACGATCGCGCGGATCATCGCGCTGCTGGACGCACACCGCAAGGCCCACCCGAAGCTGCCCGCGCTGCGTATCGCGCTGGCCGCGCCAACCGGCAAAGCGGCCGCGCGCCTGCAGGAAGCCGTTCGCGAACAAGCCGATTCGCTGGGACTACCGGAACTCACCGCCGCGACCCTGCATCGGCTGCTCGGCTGGCAACGCGGGCGCGGCACCAGGTTCAAGCACCACGAGTTCAACCGCCTGCCCTACGACGTGATCGTCGTGGACGAGACATCGATGGTCTCACTGACCATGATGAGCAGGCTGCTGGCCGCGCTGCGCCCGGACACCCGCCTGATCCTGGTCGGCGACCCGGATCAGCTCGCCTCGGTCGACGCGGGCGCCGTGCTCGCCGATCTCGTCGCAGGACCGGTCGCCACCACCCCGAACCCGGTCCTCGACCAGATTGTCGGCCCCGAAGCTGCTGCCCCAGCGGACCATTCGGAAGCGCTGACCGCGCTGGAGCGCACCCGTCTGCGCGGTGGCATCGTGCGACTGACCCGCGGCCGCAGGTTCGGCGGCCGGATCGCCGACCTGGCCATCGCGGTCCGGGCGGGCGACGCGGACGCCGCCCTCGAGCTGTTGCGTACGGACAGCGATGAACTGTCGCTGGCCGCGCCCGACGACCTGACTGCGGTGCGCGCCGACGTCGTCCGTGCCGCGGCAGCCGTCACCGGCGCGGCCCTCGAGGGTGACGCGGCGGGCGCGCTGAGCGCGCTCGAATCGCACCGGTTGCTGTGCGCGCACCGCCAAGGACCCTTCGGCGTCGAACGCTGGGACCGGATGGCCGCCGAGTGGGCCGCCGCCGGGGGAGCGGGCCCCGACACCTACCAGGCCCCGTGGTACCCCGGCCAGCCGCTGCTGGTGACCGCGAACGACCACGAGGCGCGCATCTACAACGGCGACACCGGCGTCGTCGTACGCATGCCCGACGGTTCCCTGCGGGCGGCGCTGCAACGCGGCAGCGAACCGTACCTGGTGCATCCCACCCAATTCCCCGCAGTCGTCACCGTCTTCGCCATGACCATCCACCGCAGCCAGGGCAGCCAGTACGACACCGTCTCCATCGTGCTGCCCGAGCCCGAATCCACCCTGCTGACCAGGGAACTGCTCTACACCGCGATCACCAGGGCCCGCCGTCACGTCCGGATCATCGGCACCGACGAGTCCATCCGCGCGGGCATCTCGCGCCGCGTGCTGCGCGCCAGCGGACTGTCGCGGCGCGAAGGAGAATCCGCAACCTGATGACGGCAATCTCACATTCGCGCCGCCATTGAAGGCGAGAGCTCGGCGTATGACCGGTGGCGGGCTAGCGTGCGCATTGGGCCAGTTCACTGAGCAGAGAACGCCGCCCCAATTCATCCGGGGGCGTTCGAGTGTTCGGCCGGTCATGCCGACATGCCCGTCCACTCCGTGCAGCGCGGCGGTCACCCCGCTGCCCGCCCGCGGGAAACTGCGCGGTGAGTTTCTCCTATGAATCCCGGTACCGGCGCAGGACTTCTTTCACCGCGTCCGTGACTGGGGGTTCTTCAGCCAGGCTGGTCCAGGTGTAGGCGTCGTGCTCGGTCAGCTTCACTGGCTCGGAGCTGGTCACGTCGACGGTGAAGTTGAACTGGCGGCTCTTCTTGCCACTGCCGGATTGGTAGTCGAATTCGCCGAGGTAGTCGCGAACAGCGGCGACGTCGAGCCCGGTCTCTTCCTTGACCTCTCGGATCAGCGCTTGGTCGAGCGGCTCGCCGGGATCAACTTTGCCGCTGGGCAGTTCCCAGATGCCGCCCAGGAAGTCGTCGGCAGGCCGTTGCAGCAGCAGTATGTCGGCGCCGTGTTGGACGACGGCTCCGACGACGAGTTGCTGCACGCCGTCGCGGTCGGCCGCACTGGTCAGCTTCTGCAAGAGTGTGGTCTCGATCATCAATCCTTATCCCTTCAGTTCGGTGTGGTGTGTGATGACTTTCCGGATTGCTTCGATGTAGCGGTCGACCAGCGGCAGGTCCTCGTCGACCACTACGAAATAAATCTGGCGCTGCAAACCATTGCGAGCAGGAAGGCAGCTTCGTCTGATCTCCGAAGTCACAGCGAATTTCCTTCGACCCACGGAGGACGCCTAATCGGCGTGGGCCGCGTCAAAGGCCGGATGTCCTGTACCCGTGGAAGTCCCTCGGTATCGTCCTCGTCGCTCCACCAGCGGGTAGACCGGCTGCGGTCGGCGATGAGTTGCTCGTTCCTTCTGGCTCGTTTTCCTCGTCCACCAGTTCCTCCCACGGGTCGCACTCGGCACCCTCCCCGCCCGGTGCCGACCCGGAGTGTCCGTCGAACTCCAGTAAGCCCCAACCCGATAGCTCAGCACCGCCGTGAAGATCACCGAGCTTCGCCACAGAATCCAGACAACCGACGCCATCACTCAGCAGCATTCTCGATCAGTAGCAGGTAGGCCGCTTGTAGGTGCACGATGCACTCGTCCGGGCGATGGAACCGATGGATGTATCGCAGCTCCTCGGCGCGTTCCGGGGTCAGCTCCAGCAGGTGCACCTGGCACATGAACTCCGCCAGCATGCCGTCCGCCTGTACAAATGTCTTCTGCTCCAAAGGTTCTGGCATCGCGGCACCTGCTCACATGTCCGGCGGCAGTCGCCGCCCCGTCGTCAGCTCGGCAACCAGGCAGTTGTAGGCATCGCTGATCCGGGCTACCCAGTAGGCGTCTTCGTGGGTTTGGCTAGCGAGGTAGTTCAACCACAGCTCCGCGAGGCGGCAGACAACCAATCCAACGGTTTCGGTGTGCCAGACCCCGGCGACGTGTCGGCGGCTTCGGAGCACCTTGACCACGCTCTGGTCAATCGCGGTCGCCAGTGTCGTCAGCTGGGCTTCGGAGGTGGTGAACTCCTTGACTGCCTGACAAAGCGCGTTGGTGGACAGTGCATCTGGCGCATTCATCTGCTGCAAGGCTGCGCGGCGTTGGTGGTGCACTGGGATCATGGCGGAGGCTGCATCGGTCAGCTCTACCAACGGCGATGCCACCACGTCACCCCGGAAGGCGCGCTGGAGGTGTTCGGCGTTCGGGAACAGCGGTAGCTCGTTCATCATGGCGATGCTCACCGAGGCCTGCTCGTCGAGGGAACGACCCTTCCCGCATCTGTTAGAGCTTGAAGCGCCGCAGCCTTACGCGGGCAGTATTTCGCCCGGCAGGCCACATGGAACTGCATGACGCTGTGGGCCTGCCCGACAGTGAAAGGTGTGTCAGGCGCCAGGTGGGATTCCTGCTGGGTGATGGCAGCGAGTTGGTGGATAGCGAGCGTGCCGTACGGCATCCGTACCTCCGGAGGTAGCGCCAAGTGATGGAGGTACCCGGCACCAAGGGCTTTCGCCACCAGCCCCGGCACTGGGACCGGTGCGCCCGGAAGAGTGAGGCGTCGGCTTGGTGCCGGATACCAGGACCTACCGTCGCGCACCGGGACACTCCATTGATATGCCGAATTCCCGCCCGGCACTATGCCTTTGGGACATGGGCGTGTCAGGTTTGGTACGAATGCCGTCGAACGTACAACACCGGTTGACCTGCGGTTTTGCGATATGCATCGAACGTATAGTCGCCACCGGCATCCGGTGGTAATGTCCGCCCGACCAGGGAAAACGGCGTTCGACCCGATCACACCCAGGGGCAAATGATGACGCGGGCACCGAAACCGCAGCGGTACTGCACGCGCTGCGGCAACCGGCTGAACAGCTACAACGGGCAGCCGTACTGTAGCCCCTGCGAGGCCAGTTTCCGCGAGGAGATGGCGCACCCGCCGCAGGTGCCGTTTGGGTTCTGGCAAACCGATCAGATGCGCGACGCGCTCGCTACGTGGCACATGGGGCGGGTTATCGCGGCGTATCGGACGCATCCGTACCACGGCCGGACCTTGCCGCAAGAACTCGTCGCCGGTTGGCTCGGGTTGACGCAAGCCCAGCTCAGCCGCCTAGAGAAAGGTCCGGCGCCCGAATACCTGTCGAAGCTCATCCGCTGGGCGCAGGTGCTCGGCATCCCCGGTGATCTGTTGTGGTTCAAGCTGCCCGGCGCGTCCGCCGCTACGCTCGATGACGTGAAGCGCCAAGATTTCCTCCGCGCCGCGCTTGGTGTCACGGTGACAGGTGCCGCCGCGCCCCTGATCGGCCTCTTGAACACAATCCAGCCCACGCCCGTGCCCTCGACAGTGGGCGCGACGGAGATTGAACAGATCCGCCGCACCGCCCACGAGTTCAGCACATGGGATCACGCCTACGGGGGCGGGCTGGTGCGCGAAGCCGTTGGCGCGCAACTCCGTTACGCCGTCAGCCTGCTCAATGCCCACTGCTCGGAAAAGCATCGGGCCGAACTTCAGAGTGCGGTCGGGTTCCTCGGCCACACGGCGGGCTTCATGGCCTTCGACGCGTACGCCCATGCCGATGCCCGCAGCATGTTCCGGCTGGCGTGGACCTGTGCCGAAGAGGCTGGCGACTGGCACCTCAGGGGCAAAGTGCTGTCTTCGATGGCGCGACAGGCCATCTGGTGTGGCAATCCCGACGACGGCTTGACCTATATCGAACTCGCAATGGTGCGCTCAGATCGGCTGACCGCCACCGAACGCGCCATGTTGCAGTCCGCCAGGGCACGGGCGCTGGCCAAGCTTCACCGCGTCGAAGAAGCCATGTGGGCGGTAGGGCAGGCGGACGAGGCGTTTTCCGACGCGTCGCCGGAGGATGATCCGCCGTGGATGTCGTACTACGACGCTGCGCAACATTCCGGCGACACCGGACATGCCCTGTTCGACCTCGCCGTACAGGGGCGGTTCGCCACCGAAGCCAAGCAGCGCCTTCAGGCTGCCGTTGACGGCCACACCGATACCTACGTGCGGTCTCGCGCCATTTCCGGCATCAAGCTGGCGTCGCTCACGATGGCCACCGGCGATCCCCAGGAAGCTGCCGCCTTCGGTATGGCCGCTCTGGTCGATGCTGGTCATATCCGCTCGCGGCGGGCCGCGGATGATCTACGCGAGCTGACAGGCTTCGCCAAGCAGCACCGAGATGTCACCGAAGCTGATGAACTGCGGACACGGATCGACGCTGTCGTGGCGGGGGTATGAGCGACGCATCCGGCGCCGAGCTGTCCGCGATCCTCCGAGCTGCCTGCCTGACGGCCGGAGTCGATCCGGCCGACGCCGAACTCCTCCGCTTGGGCGAGAACGCAATCTACCGGCTGCCCGGTGGCACCGTGGTGCGGATCAGCCAACTGGGACAACGAACTGCGGCACTACGGGAAGTTCTGGTGGCGCAGTGGTTGGAGACTTCCGGCATCGACGCCGTACAGGTCGTTCCCTGCATTCAACAGCCAGTTGATGTCGAGGGGCGGTCGGTGACGTTCTGGCGGGAGCTGCCACCCCACCATCACGGCACGCCTGCGCAGCTGGCCGGAGCGTTGAAGCAGCTTCACGCCTTGGCGCCGCCAGCCTCGTTCGACCTCGGCAAGCTCGCACCGTTCGTGCGCCTGGATGAGCGGATCGACAACGCGAACTTTCTGCCCGACGACGATCAACGGTGGATGCGCGAGCACCTAGCGGACCTACGGCAGCGATGGGAGAGGCTGCCAACGGGCTTGCCGTGGTGCGTCATCCACGGCGACGCCTGGGTGGGCAACGTCGTGGCCACCGACGACGGCCGAGTCATCGTGCTCGATCTGGAACGAACGTCGGTAGGACCGCCCGAGTGGGACTTGGTGCACACGGCGATCAAGTGGACGTCGTTCGGCTGGATCAGCGCGAAACAGTACGGCGAATTCTGCGATGTCTATGGGTATGACGTCACAGCGTGGGAGGGCTTCGAGCTCCTGCGGGACATCCGGGAGTTCCGCATGACCACGATGGCGGTGCAGGTCGCGACGATTGACCCGAGGTGGCGAGAACAGGCGGGTCACCGGTTGGCTTGCATTCGCGGCCAAGCGGGCAACCGGCCGTGGTGGGGCTGGCGCGCCTTGGAATAGGTCCCATCTATGTGACAGGCGTGCCCCGTATCGAGGCGCGGACCAGTCTGAAGTTCTTACGGTTGACACTTTCCTTAGTGAGTTATTAACTAAAGACATGAAAGCGGAGGAATTTATACGGTTGACATAGGCTCAAAAGGACACCCTTCACTGACGAGCTTTCTATTGAAACGCTTGAGGACCATTTGTCGCGAGAAATCGGACGCGATGAAAAGGATCAAAATTTGAGGTGGTGTACCGCCTAGGGTGTCATAGAAGGGGAATTGTACTCCGTCGTCGCAAAAATGCATGCGCTCGGAACCATACAGCAACAGATTATTGAGTCACGCGGTAAGGTTTCCCGATCTTTCATGAAACAATTATTTGGGGGGAAGAGGATGTATCGAAACCATTCGTACGAGGTTGCGGTTGAATGAGCGAATCAGAGGATCTGCGTTCGAAGGAAGCCATAAAGCAAGAGCTTGACAGGCTGGAAGAAAGCGCAATGTACAGTGCGCAGGGGCAGTTTGAACAAGCAAAGTTATGGCGGAGTATTAATCTACTTGTGGGAATTCCCGCAGCTCTTCTGGCGGCGGTTTCGGGTGCAACTGGTCTCGCCGATGCCGCCAACCGCATCGTCGCCGCCTATCTCGCGCTTGGATCAGCCGGCCTCAGTGCTCTTGTAACGCTTCTGAACGGCAATCGTCGAACTCAGCAAGCCCACAGTGCGGCCAACGCCTACCTTGAGGTGCAAACAGCGGCACGGCAGCGCCGCGAAATCGACTTGCCCGTGCTGCTCTTCGATGAAGCGCGTGCACAACTGGCTGAGCTGACTGCACGACGAGACGAGATCAATAAGACCGCAGATATTCCATCCCGGTTCGCGTACCGGCGAGCCGGTCGCAACATATCTGGCGGTGGCCAAACCTATGCAATCGATGAGGAGGAGGGGAAGAATGGCGACTGATTCGACAGAGGCCTTCGAAAATTTTCTCAGTTGGCTTGTACCGACTGATGCCAATAGAGCTGCGGCGGCATCACACCGTAGCTCATTGTACTCGAAACTTAACTCAGCTTACGGACTGTATCGCATGTTCGAGTCGGGATCGTTCAGCCACGGGACCGGAGTATCGGGCTACAGCGACGTCGACTACTTTGTGTCATTGAAGACCGATCGACCGGCCTATTCCTCTAGTATTTTGACCTCGGTGAGAGACACGCTTAAAGAGCGGTATCCGAACACGGTAATCCAAGTACGCAGACCGGCAGTCGTCGTAAACTTTGGCTCAGGCTACGAAACATGTGAGGTTATCCCGGCTTATGCTCAGGGGAATGTCCGGGAAGGAGAGATGAAGTTTCTCATCCCGGGAGTCACTACCGAGTGGCTCGAATCGACGCCAGAGTCGCACCTCAAGTACGTCAATAGCTGCAACGCCAAGCCTGGGGAAGGGTACGCGAAATCCTTCGCGCGTCTCATCAAGGCTTGGAAGTATTACCGCGACGTACCGATTTCCTCATTTTACTTAGAGATGAGAGCAGCCAAGTATATCTCTGGACAGACGACGGTCGTGTATGCGTACGATCTTGCCTTCTTCTTGGAAGAGTTGAGCGATGGCGGCCTGGCGGCGATGAACGATCCGACCGGGTCGACAGGTCGCATTGAACCATGCTCAAGCGATGCGAAAAGGACCGAGGCTCTGTCGAAATTGCAGACGGCCGCCACCAGAGCAAGGAATGCTCTTGAGGCAAATAAGAAGGGAGATAACCGGACAGCCTTCTACTATTGGGATCAGCTTTTCAATGGACACTTTCCTGCATACTACTAATACGTTCATAGCCATCAAACTGATCGCCCCCGATTTAAAGACCTCCGCTGTAGGCCTCTTGGCCTGATCTCCACCCCCGCCTCCCGAAGCACCTTCGCCATCGTCCGCTTGGCCATGTGATGCTCCACCTTTAGCTGAGCCATTGAGTTTCCGGCTTCGTACTTGGTGACAATCTCGGCTGCTTCCTCCGGCGTCAGATGCTTCTTGCGACCGCCTGACGATGTGACTGCGACGGCCGTACTCTGCGCGGTCCGATTTGATCGATGCGTTGGTGCAGCTCAGCGAACTCTTCGAGTAGATCGGTCCGGTTCGAGTAAGTTCCCGCCATGTCCACGAGGGTGGTCCTACTTGAGCTGAGGTCCTTTGGGGCAACGGCAAGGGTGAGGCCACCTTTTGCGTCGGGTGCTTTCTAGCGGCTGGATCGCACCGATGATCACACGATGGAAGTTCCGGCTGGTTCCGGTCATAGCGCGCAGATAGGCAAATGGCTGTTTGAACTGGAGTCAGCGTGGCCGGCAGTCCAGGCTGGCCGTCGCAAAGGGAGCAGGCTGGGCACTTCCGATACGACGATGCGGGCATCGCCCTTAAACCCGTGCTTCGTGCGGCCTTGGCTCGCGTGAAATTCCTTACGGCAGAGTAACTTCAGTGGCCAGATCCGCCGTGGCCTAGTGGGAGCCTGGATGATTGCCGTAGCGAGCCTTCTGGGAGGATCACGGCATGGTTGCTATCGGTTCGTGGGCGCCACCGGTCCATGAGGCGGTCGGGGAGCATCGGGTAGTCCACATGGCCGCGTCGGCCAGCGGTGCAGCGACGGGCATCGTATGGGCGGCTGGAGTCCTACCAGAACGGTATGCTTCGCCGAGTCGGATCGCGGGGATCCTGGAGACTTTGGGTAGACCAGCTGCCGCGAAGTACCTCAGAAACAAGCTGCCAACAGATATGAAGGCTCGATCCGGCGACGTGGGGGAGATCCTCGGGGTGCAGTACGCCGAACAGGAGCTTGGATATCGAGCGATCGCGCGCTTTCGGTGGAAGGATCACCCAAACATGGCTATGCGGGGGGATGACATCGTCGGGATTCGTACGCCCATATCTGGAACGATTGAATTCCTAAAGGGGGAGATCAAGAGCCGGTTGCGGCTATCTTCCACAACAGTTGCGGAGGCAGACGAGGCACTGCGAGGTGATGACGGTCGGCCATCTCCTCACGCTTTGGAGTTCGTCGCGGATCGGCTTTACGACCAAGGTGAAGACGATCTGGCGAGGTTGATAGACGCTGCTCTACTCGCCCACGGAATCGGCGAGGATCAGGTTGTGCAGCTGCTATTTACCTTCACTGAAAACGACCCTCGGGCCGCCCTGCGAAACAATACCAAGGCCTATGATGAAGGTGTTCGGCGTTATGCAGTAGGGCTTCAAGTTCCAAATCATCAGCAGTTCATAGCTGACGTCTATGCGAAGGTCATCGCCGATGCCTGAAGATGCCTCCACAATTGAGTCGGTAATCCGCGAGGCGATTTCACCGGGTTTCCGCAGAAGACTTCTTGCTCGCGGTGAGGCCAGAGGGATGATCTGGCGTGATGGTGAATTGCCGGCCAATGCGCCAGCGGTGGACCCTCTTCTTAGCTACGATTTGCTGTCCTACGGCTATGCGTTGCTTGGTAATGGAATTCGGCTTCTTGAGGCGGATGGTGATCGCGGGCTGGGTCAGCAGGCCTTCGAAAATGCGGCTATCGCTATTGAGGCAGTCATCGCGAGGGGGGCGCACGATGACGACCGCGGATTTCATCGGGTCGTTGCTGCTGCCGCGTACCACCTCGGCTTGTTTTCTGCTCGGGCCTACTCTCTTTTGAGTTCCTCGCATGATCGGGCGGATATCACTCTTGGTGAACAATGTCTTGTCCTTCTCATGCTGAGAGATCTCGACACGCTTTCGGCGTTGATAACAAGTAGTCGGACTGAGTCTGCCTCCGATGGAGGACTCCTTTCGATGCTGCAGAACGTATTCGAGCCCGAGACTACCAGCGGCGCGCCGGATGAACGTGCTCCTGATGTCATCGATGTCGTAGATATGGCGCTGACGGACGCATTCGTCGGGGCAATGAGCGTGGCGATGCTTGCTTTTGAGCGAGGTGAGGCCGAACTTCTTGATGAGGCCGTCAGTCGATTGCAAACTGGGCTTAACGCAGCTGGCGATTTGAATCTCGTACGCCAGTGGTGGTGTCATCGCCTTGCTATTCACCTGCTCGGCGGTCTCTGGCGGGCTAGCTTCCACACTGTGCTCCCAGTCGGGCCGCTGGATGGTGCAGGAACCGGGTGGCAGTCGCTGCGCGCAATGTTCATCGCGTCGTTGTTCCGGCGCCGGCGGTCAGAAATTGACCTGTGGCCGTCTCAGTTGGAAGCGGCGGCCCGTGTACTGAACACGCAAGAGAGCCTTGTTCTTTCGCTACCGACAAGCGCAGGGAAGACACGCATCGCAGAAATTTGCATCCTCGCTACCCTTGCGGAGGGAAAGCGAGTTGTGTTTGTGACTCCGCTTCGGGCTCTCTCGGCACAGACCGAAGTGGCACTGGAACGCACATTCGTACCACTCGGGCGTACCGTGTCCTCCCTCTACGGAACAACCGGAGTCAGTGAAGTCGATCAGGACATTCTCGCTGGCCGTGACATCGTGGTAGCCACGCCGGAAAAACTCGACTTTGCGCTCCGCAATGATCCGTCTCTACTCGATGACGTCGGGCTCGTTGTGCTGGATGAGGGGCACATGATCGGCGAGAACGAGCGTGAGGTTCGATACGAGGTCCAAGTGCAACGACTGCTGCGTCGCTCCGATGCGGATAGCAGACGTATCGTGTGTCTATCGGCGATCCTGCCCGATGGTGACCAGGTACGAGATTTCGTGGATTGGCTAACGAATGATCGACCTGACGGGTTGATCTCAAGTCAGTGGAGACCCACCACGCTGAGATACGGCGAGATTATTTGGCAACGAGATCATGCACGGCTGAACATTACCGTCGGGAGAGAGGAACCATTTGTGCCAACGTTCTTGTCAGCCGTCGTTCCTCCGATTGGCAAGCGGAAGAAGCCATTCCCGAAAGATCAGAAGGAGTTGTGCCTAGCGGCGGCATGGCGGCTCGTTGCGGATGGTCAGACCGTCCTAATCTTCTGTCCTGAAAAAAGGTCGGTCAAATCCTATGCGGATTGCATCGTTGATCTCAACCGGCGCGGTGCACTTGAGAGTGTGTTCAGTGCTGATTCCGTGCGCTTGCAGGCGGCTCTCGCGATTGGCGAAGAGTGGTTCGGTAGCGATCACCCCATCCTTGAATGTTTGAAGCTCGGCGTCGCGATTCATCATGGTTCTTTGCCGTCACCGTATAGAAAAGAGATCGAAAGGCTATTGCAGCAGGGGGTCTTGAAGGTTACGGTTTCCTCGCCAACCCTTGCTCAAGGGTTGAATTTGTCCGCTAGCAGTTTGATTTTCCATAGTATCTCGCGAAGCGGCAATGTGATTGAAACATCGGAGTTTCGTAACATTGTCGGTCGCGCAGGGAGAGCGTTCGTCGATTCGGCTGGCCTTGTGCTGTATCCGATGTATGACGCTCGGCCCTATGTTAGAGAGAAGTGGAAGAAGCTTGTCGAGGACAGGGCGCTTCGCGACATGCGTAGTGGTCTCATCCGACTGGTGCAGTCGCTTCTCCTTCGAATGCGAGAAAAGCTGGGGGGCGATAGTGTTGATATCGATACTCTAATCGAATACGTCGGTGGTAACACGGCTTGGGAGTTCCCGGAAGTATCCTCCTCGAACGAGGAAGATGTCGGCGCTGCTGAACGTAAGTGGCGGGCACAGTTGGCTAGTCTGGATTGTGCTCTATTTGGCCTGTTGAGCGATGGGGATGTTGGTGCTGATAATAGTATCGAGTCGGCGCTCGATACCGCGCTAGCCTCATCGCTGTGGACGCGGAGTATGTTGCATCGCCACGAGAATGCGCAACGGGTTCTCGCGGCCGGATTGGCGGCACGAGCAAGATTTCTCTGGAGTCACACGACCGCATCTCAACGGCGCGGTTTCTTTCTTGCGGGTGTCGGACTTGCGACCGGGCGCGAACTGGCCGAAAACTCAGCGCTGCTTACGCAGTTTTTATACCTGGCCGACCGGGGAATAGTTGAAGGAGATGGAGAAAGTGCGATCGAAGCGATCACCTCATTCGCGTCAATCGCTCTGAATATTTATCCTTTCGCGCCTCAGAAGCGCCCGATAGGCTGGCAGGAAGTTTTGAAAGGTTGGTTGCGAGGCAAGCCTATGGCGGAAATCGCTCCTCACGATGATGGCGAAGTGCTTGAATTCATCGAAGACTCGCTGGCCTACCGGTTGCCGTGGGCAATGGAGGCTGTGCGGGTGCAGGTGTCAGCAGTGGATAGTCTCAATGATTTCTCGACAGTAGTCACGCCAACCGAGGGGTATGCAGTAGCTGCGGTTGAGGCAGGGACTCTCAATAAGTCAGCGGCGATGCTTATGCGAGCTGGCTTCTCCTCACGGTCAGGAGCGATTTCGGCGGTTACGTCGTCGGAGGCACGCTTCACGACAATGGGTGAACTTCGTGGGTGGCTGCGGTCTGATGAAGTACGTCAGCTGGCGCAGGACAATGACTGGCCAACTTTGCCTTCGCATGATCTGTGGATCTCGTTTACGAACCGGGACGGTACAGGCCGTAGTGAGCCGTGGGTACACACAGTCGAATCTGCGCAGGTGGCGTGGCTCGACGGCCATGAGCCGAACAGCGGACTTCCATACCGCGCAGTTTCACTCCCGGACGGCGGAACGCTCCTCGAGACGCCTGACGCACAACCTGCTGGCCTACTTCAGGAGACGCTAAATCCGGGTCGGCTCGGCTTGCTCACTGTCACCGGCACCTCCGCGACGAATGTTGTTGAGCTGAGTTACAGGGGGCCTTCGGACCTCCGAGTTTAGGGAGCTACTCGCTGTGGCATGAGATTGTGGTCACTGTTCAGGCGGTCGCTGGCAATACATGTCTGCCCCATCGCCGGATCGTCACGCCCGCGTCTCGGAGACCCCTCACTATCGCGTGCTTTGGCCGTGTGGTCCTTGGCCTTCCGCTTCACCATGGATGCGCCAGCCTCGCACTTGGCCGCGATCTCAGCGGTTTCCTCGGGCGTCAAGTGCTTCTTCGGTCCGCCGTATGCTCGTCTTCTTCGGAGATGTTGAGGGTCGCCGTCCGCTTTCCTGGAGGCGTTTACGCAGCTCGGAGAGGCGCCGGAGCAGTTCGGTCCGGTTCGAGTAGGTTCCCGCCATGTCCGCACGGACACCGAGCTGGTGGCCGCCGTGCCGGCGGCCACCAGCCCTCGATCACGCCGTGGTCGGGGTCTTCTCCTCGATCCGGTCGACGGTGGCCGGGACGAGGCGACGGCGGCGGCGTGGCGACCACCAGTTCGCCGGGCCCATCAGCTGGACCAGTGCGGGGACCAGGAGCATCCGTACGAGGGTGGCGTCCACGACCAGGGCGATGATCATTCCGAGGCCGAGGAACCGCATCGGGCCGAGCGGTGACAGGGTGAACGCTCCGGTGACGATCACCAGCAGGGTGGCTGCTGCGGTGATGACGCGCGCGGTCTTGACCGTGCCGAGGCGTACCGACGCGGCGGTGTCGGCGCCCGCGTCGTGTGCCTCGACCATGCGTGAGAGCAGGAATACCTCGTAGTCGGTGGAGAGACCGAAGACCACGGCGAGGATCAGCACCAGCATGCCCGCGGTGATCGTTCCGGTGCTGACGCCGAGCACACCGGCCAGGTGTCCGCCGCAGAAGATCCAGGCGAGCACGCCGAACGTGGCAGCCAGACTCAGGAACGCCATGGCGACGGCTTTGAGTGGCAGCACGATCGAGCGGAATGCCGCGAACAGCAGGACCATCGTCGCGGTCACCATGACGAGGATCATCCACGGCATCCGCGCGACGATCGAACGCACACTGTCCACGGTGGCCGCCGTGTCGCCGCCGATCCAGATGTCTGTGCCGTCCGGGGGAGTCAGTGCGCGCATGCCGCGCACGGTCGCACCCGCTTCTTCGGTGCGGTCGGTGCTGTTGAGGAACGCGTGGAACACCACGAAGTCCTCCGCGCGACCCACTTGCACCACCTGCCGGACACCCTCGGCTTTGCCGAGCGCGGCCGCGGCCGCGTCGACGGCGGCCGATTGCGGTGGCCCGTCCTCTCCGTGCAGGACGGCGGTCACCCCGCTACCCGCCGCGGGGAACTGCGCGGTGAGTTCCTCGACGACAGTGCGCATCTCGTTGCCCTCGGGCAGCGCGCGATGATCGATGTCGCCGAGCCGCAATCCGGACAGCGGAGCCGCGAGCACGAGCAGAACCGCGCCGACGACCACGGTCACCAGACCCGGCCGCCGCAGCACGCGGTCGACCAGGCGGCCCCAGAACCGCTCGGCGCGATCGGTGGCCCGCGCGCTGCCGATGCGCGAGCCGAACAGCGCCAGCAGCGCCGGCAGCACGGTGAGCGAGAGCGCTGCGGCCAGCCCCACCGCCGTGATCGCACCGATGCCGAGTGATCGCAGCACCGCCTGCGGGAAGACGAACGTGCCCGCGAACGCGCAGATCAGCAGCAATGCCGAGAACGCGACCGTGCGACCGGCCGTGGCGTAGGTGCGGGTGATCGCGGTTTTCAGCTCGTGCCCGGCGGCGACCTCCTCGCGGAATCGGGTGACCAGGAACAACCCGTAGTCGATGGCCATGCCCAGACCGAGCAGCGAGGCGACGTTCACGGCGAACGTGCTCACCTCGGTCACCTCGGCCAGCACGCGGATCGCGCCCATCGCGCCGAGCACCGTCAAGCCGCCGACCACCACCGGGAAGGACGCGGCGATGAACCCGCCGAACACCGCGACCAGGATCGCCAGCGTCAGCGGGAGCGAGAGCGATTCGGCCCGGAGCAGATCGTGCTGGGACTGCTCGTTGATCTCGGTGGAGATCGCGCTGTAGCCGGACAGATCGGTCGCGATACCCGGAACCCGGAGCTTGGGCTCGATATCCGGGTACGCGCTGACGCGCTGGTTGGCGTCACCGGCCAGGTACACCACCGCGAGAGCGTGCCGATTGTCCGCCGACCGCAGGAACTGCTTTCGAGCGAACCCCGCGTTCCAGTAGGTTTCGATCGGTCGTTGCAGCATGGCGGGGTCGATCCGGGCCAGCGTCTCTTGGACGCGGGCGCCGATATCGTCGACCGTCTGTCCCTCCGGTGCCGTGTACCGCACGACCACGTCGGGATTCTGCGGGCCGAAATGCTCGCTCACCAACTCGTCCACTCGGGCCGACTCGCTGCCGGGATCGACGAATCCGGCCGCGGTGACTTTGTCGGACGCGCCGAGTCCGACCAGACCGGCCAGCAGCATCACTCCGGCCACGATCGCGAGCACAAGGCGGGGCCGGGCGAGGACGACGCGGATCGGGGCGGTCATCGCGCGACCACCTCGGGCGTCGCCAGCTCGGCCTCCAGTCGTGCGGCGATCGTGTCCAGCAGCGCCTCCAGCCGGGACTCGATGCCGGAGCCATTGCGGCAGGAGACGGTCAGCTCCAGCTTGCCGTCCACTTCGAGCATGGTGAACAGCAGCGGCATCGCGCCGCTGTGCTGCGGCAGCAACCGCACACTGGTCGGCGTCCAGCCGGGCACCGTCATCTCGTCCAGATCGACCCTGCCCATGTGGGACACGGTGGCCGACACCATGTTCCGGTTCAGCCGTGCGCCGAGCCAGTTGCTCGTCCGCAGCACCCCGCGGATCACGCCGGGTGGGAACTTCGACAGGCGGCCATTGTCGAGCTGGTTCAGCTCACGTCGTTCCCGCAGCCCACCGCGCATCCGGCCGCTGATGGTCTCCCAGCTCTCACCCGGGTGGACGTCGAGGAACAGCGGCAGCGCCAGGTTGGCGGTGGACCGCAGGGCGGGGTCGTGCCTGCGCAGATCGACCGGAATCATGAAGCGCGACTCGACTCCCGACTCCGTGGCAAGGATCGCCGCTACCCGTGCGACGATTCCCTTTCCGGTCGCGTTGATCGTGCGGTGGCGCAGCAGCCAGCGCACGGCGGCTCGATTCTGGCGGCCGCGCCCGGTGGGGGCCCGGAATGTGGGCAGCACCAGGGTGGGTTTGCCGGGTGCGCCGATCCGGGCCACGAGTTCGGCGTCGGCGATGGGGTCGGGTGCGCCGAGCGGCGGGTATCCGCGCAGCGCGCGGAATACGTCGTCCACCCACAGGCGCATGCCCATCCCGTCCATCACGCCGTGGAAGGCGCGGAACACGATGGTGGTCTGTTCGCCGGTGAGCAGCAGCACTTCGGTGGTCCGGTCCGGCGTCGGACCGATGGGTCTGTTCAGCACCGCGTCGTTCTCCAGCGCCGCGTAGTTCAGCGACCAGCTCGGCACATGGCGCACGGCGGCGGCCAGACCACCGTCCACCCAGTCGTCACCGTCGCGGACCAGGCGTGCACCGGGGTTGGCCGCCGAAGCCACGTCGACGGCCCGCCGCAACGCCGCCGGGTCGATGCTGCCGTCGCCGTGGACGGCGATGTGCATGACGAACGGCGGTGTCACCGCGCGTGTGGAGAAGTACAGACGTTCGGTAGGAGTGATCTTCCTGCGGAAGACGGTGGCGTTGCTCATGCTGGCCTCCGATACCGGTGGGTGTTCAGCGCAGACTTCGGGTGAGTTCGACCGCCCCGCCCTGGTGTTCCAGCCACGCCAGGAACTCGGCGAGTCCGCTGTCGCGATCGATGACCGGCTGGTAGCCGAAATCCCGTGCGGCGGAAGTGTCGTAGGTGGCGCTGCGGGTCAGGAGCGCGACGGTGTAGCGCGACAGCGGAGGCGACCAGCGGGTCGCGACGGCCGGGATGCGCCAGATCGTCTCGATGACCGCCACCGCCGCGTTGAGCGCCGTGCGGTTGGGCTTCCGCGTCGGGGGCTGGTACCCGAGCTTGACGGCGACCTCGCGCAGGAAGCCCCACACATCGGTCTTCTCGGCGTCGGCGATGAAATACGCCTTGCCGCCCACCGCGTCCGAGGCCGCCGCCTTCACACAGGCGTCGACGATGTTGTCGACGTGGCAGAGCGAGGCGTAGACGGTGCGGCCGAACGACAGGTCCGGCAAGGTTCCCGCGCCGGCCCGGCCGAGCATGCGCACGATCGGACCGGACCGGTCGCCCGCGCCCCAGATCGCGCGCGGGCGCAGGGCGCAGGTGCGGAATCCCGGGCTGTCGGCGGCCAGGACGGCGCGCTCGGCCGCGGCTTTGGTCTCGGCGTACAGGTTCAGGTAGCGCCGCGGATACGGCACCGATTCGTCGACGTCGATCTGGTCGCCGCCGTAGTAGTCCATCATCGCGCTCGGGCTGGAGACGAACACGAACCGCCCGGTGCCGCCTCGGCGGGCGGCTTCGAGCAGCCGTTCGGTGGCCCGGACGTTCTCGTTCCAGAACTGCTCCCTGGTGCCACGCTCGTCCACCCGGGCGGCGCTGTGGAACACGATGTCGACGCCGCGGGTCGCCTCCTCCAGCGAGGCGGGGTCGGTGAGATCGCCGTAGATCAGCTCGATCTTGTCGAGGTCGTCGCGCAGGTCGGCCAGATTGCTGGTGCGGCGCACCAGGATCGACACGTCGTGCTCGCCGTCGCGCACGAGCCTGCGCACCAGCGCACCACCCAGAAATCCGGACGCGCCGGTTACCAGAACTTTGCTCATTGCTCTATCTCCTTGCCGGGCTGGGTCCGCCACCAGGTCAAGCCGAAGATCTGCGTCAATGCCGCGGTCTCGAGCCGGCTACGGCCCGAGCCTTCGGCAGCGCGCAGGGCCGCCGGAATCTGGGCCGCGTGCACCACGATGCTGAGGAACGCGTCGATCCACCACACCGTGCGCAGGAGCCGGCTGTCCGGGACACGGTCGGTTGCCGCGGCCAGCGCGCCACCGACCAAATACAGCCACCCCAGTACGGGAATTGCCCGAAATGCAGTTGTTTTCATGTTTTATGCGTCCGTTCCGAGCCGTTTGGCCGCCCACACCGCGAGTCGTTCGCGTCCGATCTTGGCGTTGTGCCGGATATCGACCGGGAAGGACGGATGGACCAGGAAATCGGCGATCATCCTGGTGCGGTCGAACTGTGCGCCATGGGCCCGCAGCGCGCGCTCGACGCTGACCGGGTCGGCGCCCGGTTTCACTTCGACGCAGAGCACCGGCCGCTGCGCCCCACGCGGGCCGACCCCGACCAGCGCCGTACGAGCCACCCCCGCGACAGTGTTGAACACCTGCTCGACCTGAACGGTGAACATCGGACCGTCCGCGGTGACCACCCGCTGGCTCTTGCGTCCGCAGAACCAGATCCGTCCCTGCTCGTCGATCCACGCCAGATCGCCGGTGCGGTGCCAGATCCGATCGCCGTCGACGATCTTGCCCTGCGCGTTCGCCTGTTCCGGCCAGTGGTAGCCGGTGCTGACGTTCGGACCGGCGACCACGAGTTCGCCGATGCCGCGGGTGGTTTCCAGCTCGCCGGCGAGCTCCTCGGCCCGAGCCATGGTCGGAATCGGCTCGTCGGTGATCGCCACGATCCGCGCCTGCACCCGGTGGGGCGGCCGGCCGATGCAGGTGCCCTCGCCGCGGTGCGCCCGATCGACCAATCCGTCCAGCAGTTCGCGGGATTCGATAGTGGACATCGGCAGCGCTTCGGTGGATCCGTACCCGGCGACGACCTTCACGTCGTCGTGCAGCACCTCGCGCAGCCCCGCGATACACCAGTCCGGCACCGGAGCGCCGCCGGAATAGATGCTCTCCAGCGACGTCAGCGTGGCCGGGTGGGCACGCAGATGCTCGAGCAGCGGGATCAGCACCGCGGGGGAGGCGAACATGGTTCGCACCCCGAACTTCTGGATCGCGTCGACCACGTGCGCGGGATCGGTCGCGCCGACCTTGCTCGGGATCAGCGGCGGCAGCACGCAGCGTGAACCGAGCATCAGGTCGAGCACGCCGACCAGCGGCAGGGTGATCAGCGAAGCCTCCGGCGTCACCTCTCCGCGCGCCATGTGCACCTGGTCGACCGTCGCGGCCAGGTTGCCGTAGGTCAGTCGCACGGCTTTGGCCGGTCCCGTGCTGCCGGTGGTGAACGCGATCAGCAGTAGGTCGTCCTCGGTGGCGGGGCGGCCCGGCGGCACCGGACCCGTGGGGGTCCGGCCCCATGCCCGCAGCGATTCACCCCGCCAGAACCAGCGTCTGCCGACCGTCACCGCGGTACGGACGGTGCGGAAGCTGCGCGGGAACAGCACGCGCAACGCGTGCGCCTGCGGGATGCCGATGAATGCCTCGGCGTCCACGGCGCGCAGGCAGCGCAACATCTTCCGCACGCCCATGCCGGGGTCGATCACCACCGGCACCGCTCCGATCTTGAGCAGCCCGAACATGATCGCGTAAAGCTCCGGGCTCGGTAGTACCAGCACGATCGTGCGCGTCCCGGTACCGACGCCCGCCGCGGCCAGCCGTTCGGCGATCGTGTCCGACCACAGGTCCAGATCGCGATAGGTGAGGTGCCGGTAGGCCGGCAGGCCATCGGGGTCGACCCCGGCCGCGTAGCGCACCGCCACGCGGCCGGGGTCCGTGCCGACCACGGCACGGAACCGATCGATGGCCTGCCAGGAGGTTCCCGTTGTCACGCAGGCGCCCCGGCGAGGACGGGCAACCGGTACAGCACCGCCGCGGCCGCCGGGCCCGCGCCCGCCGCGACGAACAGCACCTGGCGGTACTCGGTGAACGAGTCGTCCGCGATCGCCAGGTCGTAGGCCGCGGGAAGCGCGGCCGTGTGCGGGTCGCCGTAACGCAGATCCGGTGTGCGGACCGCGTTCTGGTCGATGCCGAGGGCGTCGGCCAGCTGCTTCGGGAACTCCGGGCTCGGCGTCGACGCGATCAGCGCGATCTCACTCAGCGAGGCGTGATCGGACTCGGCTAGGGCTTGGCGCGCCGCGTCGACGGCCACCGCCAGCAGTCGGTCTTCGAAGCCGGGCTCCCGCACCACGGTGATCAGGCCGCGCCCCCGGTTGCCCATCGTCGTGGTGTCGAGATAGCCCTCGACCGCCGGTGTGCCTTCACCCTTCACGGTGTGCACCGTGCCGAAGCCGACCGGTTCGTCGGTGCGCTCCAGCAACAGTGCCGCGCCGGAGACGGCGTACGGGAACTCGTCGTCGGCGACGTAACGCGTCATCGACGGATGGGTGTCGCCGGACACGATCAGCACGTGCTCGGCGCTGCCGGTCTCCAGCACCGAGGTGGCCACCTGAACCGCGTTGAGCACGCTGACCGCCCCGTTCATCAGATCGAACGAGAAGGTCCTCGGGTCGTCCTTGGCGTACTCCAGACCGATCCCGGCCGCCTTCTGGATCAGCGCGGACACCGCGGGTTCGACGATGTTCCAATCGCGGTAGATGCCCGCGTTGATCAGCAGGCCGATCTGATCGGCACGGATTCCGGCGCGCTGCAGGCTCTGCTTGGCGGCGCGGGCGGTGTGCTCGATGATGCTGTGGGTGTCGCCTGCCCGGCTGACGCCGGTGGACTTGATGCGCACGCTCATGACTGACCTCAGACCTTCAGCGACGAGATGGTGGTGGACACGAACCCGGTGACGATGCCGGAGGCCGCCGGGATCAGCAGCAGCTTCGACCCCGCGGGGATGTTCTGCTGGCTGAGCTGGTCGTGCAACACCATGAAATGCGAAGTGGTGGACGTGTTTCCGAGCTTGTCGATGACCCGCAGATCCGGCGGCATCGGGCTGCCGAACTCACGCTCGGCGATGGCGTTCATCCACGGAATGGCGGCGGCGCCGAACTGGTGGTGGATGACGTAGTCGAACTTCTCGTCGGCGAAGGTCTTGCCCTGCGCCTCGAGGAATTTCCGCTGGGTGTTGGTGCCGAGCAGGAAACGGTCCTCGTTGTGCATCGTGCGGTTGTCGGTGTACATCGCCACGCCCTGGGTTTTGCCGCTGGGCATGCCGAGGCACAGGTGCGCGTATTCCGCGGCCGTCATCATTTCGATGTAGTGGATAACGTCGTTTTCGTCGACGGCCTGGTCCAGCACGATGGCGCATCCGGAGTCGCCGACGGTCAGCGAAGCGAACTGCCGGTCGTATTTCTCGGAAATCTCGTCGACCGCGGTATCGGCGATCGCGGTAATCGCTTCACCACTGACGACGAGTCCGT
Organism: Nocardia pneumoniae NBRC 100136; assembly: GCF_000308755.1. GTDB lineage: Bacteria > Actinomycetota > Actinomycetes > Mycobacteriales > Mycobacteriaceae > Nocardia > Nocardia pneumoniae. Next base: position 11,637 of record NZ_BAGF01000049.1, on the reverse strand, counting down.
TCCGGGCGGCGCCGGAGCGTATCATCCGGTCCAGGATATAGGTACCGGTGAGCATTCCGGCGCACGCGTTCGAAATATCGAACGCAATGGCGTTCTTCGCGCCGATAAGACGGCTGATCCCCAACGCGAAAGAGGGCTCCATATACATGCGAGTGGCATGCTTGCTACGTGAGATCGAGGTGTAGATGATCACGTCGATGTCTTCTGGACCATACTGTGACCTGGACAGACAGTCCTCGACAGCCTTCAGGGCCAAGGTGAACGAGTCTTCGTGACTTTCCGGTCGAGTATCACGCCGCCGGCGTTCACGAACGCCGGTGATTTTCTCCAGATCGAATGAAGGGGGTTCCTTCATGCGGGACAGTAGCTCGTCTGTGGTGACCACATTCGAGGGCAGATAGGCGCCGATGGATTCGAAGCGAGAATTGGACACGAGCGCTCCTGAAATCGTTGACATATACGGTTCCGGATCGACTCTGATCGTCGGTGAGATTGACACTACCCGACAGTAACAACGAATGGCTATAGGTACGGTGACCGCTCCGTCTGAGACGGAAATCACTTCCCAGCATAGATGTTTCGTGCGGTATCACCAACCGGTGATCGACTGGCTATGACGTTCGCATCATTGCGAGTCGAGCGCACGTATCGGTTTATCGCGGTGTTTCCCATTCGGGACCGAGTTCGCCGCTCCGGGTCGGCGAATCCACCGCTTTCGGAATGGCTACCGATCGGCTATTGCCGAACGGTGGTTGTTCGTGGGCGTTCGACCAGTTGTGCCCACCGGTGGATGTGAGTGACTTCACTGCGAGTCTCGCACTGCGGGGCCGGTTGGTATCGAGCGGCCTGTCCGGCCTGTACTATTTGCGAGCCTTGTTGGGGCAGAAGGAAACCCATCGTTTCCTCCGAGGCTTGCGGGCTCCGTGTCTCGAACCCTCCACCTGGGGCGATAGGGTTGGGAGAGGGCGAGCGCCGCCCGGTCCGCCAGGACCTTCGCCGACGACGGAAGGGAGAGGTGATGACGACCGCGGCCGAGCATGTCGACGTGCTCATCGTCGGCGCCGGGCTCTCCGGCATCGGCGCGGCATGCCACCTGCGCCGAGCCTTCCCGTGGCGCTCCTACCTGCTCCTGGAGAGCCGGGCGGACCTGGGCGGAACGTGGGACCTGTTCCGGTACCCGGGTATTCGCTCCGACTCGGACATGTACACCCTCGGCTACCGGTTCAAGCCGTGGTTGGGCGAGGCGTCGATCGCCGACGGCGGCGCCATCCTCGACTACCTGCGCGAGACCGCCGCGGAGTACGGCGTCGACAGCCGAATCCGGTTCCGGCACCGAGTGATTCGCGCGGAGTGGTCCAGCGCGGACAATCGGTGGACCGTGCGCGCCGAGCGCACCGACACCGGTGAAACCGTCACGTTCACGGCGGGATTCCTGTTCTCCTGCGCCGGCTACTACCGCTACGACACCGGATACACCCCTGAGTTCCCCGGCATCGAACGGTTCACCGGTTCGATCGTGCATCCGCAGTTCTGGCCGGAGAAACTCGACTGCGCGGGCAAGCGGGTGGTGCTCATCGGCAGCGGCGCCACCGCGGTCACGCTCGCCCCGGCGCTCACCGCGCAGGGTGCGCACGTGACCATGCTGCAACGCAGCCCGAGCTACATCATCTCCGCGCCTTCCCGCGACCCGCTGGCGCTCACGGTCCGTCGCTTCCTTCCCGCGCGGGCCGCGTACGCGCTCGCGCGGGCCGAGTACGTCGCGATCTCCACCGCGCTCTATCAGTTCAGCAGGCGCAATCCGGCGGGTATGCGCAAACGCATCCGCGGCTGGCAGCGGCGCTGGCTGCCCGCGGGCTACGACATCGACACGCACTTCACGCCCCGATACAACCCGTGGGACCAGCGATTGTGCCTCGCACGCGACGGCGATTTCTTCCGCGCCATCCGGCAGGGCGTGCTCGACGTGGTCACCGACCGGATCGAGACCTTCACCGAGACCGGCCTGCGCTTGGCCTCCGGCGCCACGCTGGATGCCGATATCGTCATCACGGCCACGGGCTTGAATCTGCAAGTCTTCGGCGGCATCGAACTCGTGGTGGACGGCGCGCCGGTGACGCCGTCGGCGACCATGGCTTACAAGGCGATGATGCTGTCCGGCGTGCCGAACTTCGCCTTCGTCATCGGGTACACCAACGCCTCGTGGACGTTGAAAGCGGATCTGGTGTCGGAGTATGTCGTGCGGCTGCTCGAGCACATGGATCAGCACGGATACGTGCGCTGCGTGCCGGTCCGCGACCCGTCGGTCGGCTCCCAATCGTTGTTCCCCGGCTTCACCCCCGGCTACGTGCGCCGCGCGGAGAGTCTGTTCCCCGTGCAAGGTGACCGCGCCCCGTGGCGGCTGCGGATGAACTATCTGCGCGACGTGTTCACGCTGCGATACGGCCGGATCGCCGACCGGGCCATGCGTTTCGAACGGGCGCGGCGACCCGCGGAAGCCGGGGCCCGGGACTAGCTTCTGTGTCGAAGCGAGTGCAGGTGGCACCGCTGTGCGGTGCCACCTGCATGCCGTGTGGGCGGCGCACTTGTCAGCGGCGGTGTCGCCCGCCTACCGCTTGGCGTAGTCGGCGAAGCCTTGCCAGTCGAGCACGACGCAGGGTTCATCTCCCACGGTCCATGCGTCGTGGCCGGGTGGGACGATCATGAAGTCGCCGGGCCCGTATTCCTGTTGCTCGCCGTTGTCCATGGCTACCACCATTCGGCCCGAGATGCAGTAGCCGACGTGGGCTGACTGACAGCTGTCGGTCTGGGCTATCGGCTTGACATGAACCGACCACCGCCATCCGGGTTCGAAGACCGCCCGGCCCACCGGGCCGCGGTCCAGGTTGACGAGATCGACTCTGCCTTTGTCCTGCTCGAAAGGCCGGGTCTCCTCGGGTGATTCGAAACTCTGGCGCACCAGATCAGACATGGCTGTCTCCTTTGATCATCGAATCCCCTTTCGCAGTTACCGAGTAGCACTCGTGGCCAACGGCAAACGTCACGTTCGCGGATACCAGCAGATGTGCCCGCGCCGCGCGGAGCGTGTTGGTATCGGTATGCCTCACGCCTGTGACGTGGCCTGTTGGGCCTATGTCTCGGTGCGCAGCGACGAGCGCGCCGTCGCGATCCGCTCGATGACAGCGGCGGCGTGCTCGTCGAAACGCTCCCGGGAGACCGGGATCTCCCCGTCGAGCCAGGGACGGTACAGGTAGGCCAGTGCGCCGAAGATGGCGTTGGCGTTGAGGGCGAAGTCGTGCTCGTCGGATACCGGATCGGCGTAGTTGCCCCCGCCGATGATGAGCGCGATCGGCGCCGTGAACAAGCCGATGAGTTCGTTCGCCCGTGGCATCAGCACCGGTGTTGCCTGGGATTCCACGAACATGATGCGGCCGCGGCGGCGGTCCTCCACGAGGTATTCGGTGAAGACGGCGACCATGTGGCGAAACATCGCGTCGCGCTCGCCGGGTGCGTTGGGCAGCTCCGCCAGCAGCCGGTCGCGCGCGCCGAGGACCACGGTGTCGAGCACGATCGTCAGCAGCGCGTCGAGGTTGGGGAAGCTCTCGTAGAAATAGCGCTCGGTCAGCCCGGCCTGCCTGCACACGCCGCGCATCGACGTCTCGGCGGCGCCGACGGTGGCCATCAGCTCCGTGCACGCCTCGATCAGCTGTTCTCGGCGCGTGGCGACGCGATCGGCGGGAGAGCGTCCGCGCCAGCGACGCATACCCGGAATCGAACCGTCCCCTTCGACCATGCGGCCATCCTCTCACAGCGATCGAATTGACATCATCTGATGTTGACAGCGGTTGATGTCAATAATAGATTGCGAGAACACCGATCAACGACGAGGGGTGCGAGATGGGGTCTGCCGCTTACGTCGACCAAGCGCACGCGATCAACGCGCGCGCCGTCGAATTCGATTTCGCCACGGTGCCGATGCACTACATCCCCGGCGAGGCGATGGCCACGCACATCATCAACGTGATGCACCTGGTGTTGCCGGAAGGGGAGCGCGCGATGGCGCAGGCGCTGGCCGAGGCGCTGCCCCTGATCGAGGACGAGCGGCTACGCGAGGAAGTGCGCGGCTTCATCGGCCAGGAGTCCATGCACGCCAGTTCGCACGAGAAGGCGCGCAGGCAGTTGGAGCGACTGGGCCTGGACGTGGGCCCGATGGTCGACCGTGTCGCGTGGCTGATCGACCGGGTGCTCGGCGACCACGGGCTGACGGGACGGGCCAAGCACGAGTGGCTGTGCGAGCGGTTGGCGCTGTTCGCGGGCATGGAGCACTACACAGCGGTGATCGGCGAATGGCTGCTGACCAACGACAAGCTGGAAGCCAAGGGCATGCACCCGGCGATGCTCGACCTGATCCGCTGGCACGGCGCCGAGGAGGTCGAGCATCGCAGCGTCGTCTACGACGCGTACATGTACGTCGACGGGGGATACGCGCGCAAGGCGCGGCAGGCGCTGATCGCCAGCGCGGGACTGCTGATCCTGTTCGTCGTCTCGGGCGGCTACCTGTTCCACAAGGACCCGTCGCCGGACAAGGGACGGTTCTGGCCGCTGCAATTCGTCAGCGCGTCGGTGCGCGGCGTGGTGCCGAGCATGACGACCTTCCTCACCGAGATCCCGCGCTATCTGCGGCCCGGCTTCCATCCGTCGCAGCTGGGCCCGATGGACAACGCGCTGCGCTACCTCGCGCAGTCGCCCGCGGCACGGGCGGCGGACGCGTGACCGCCGTAGGCGAGCGGTTCCGGCCCGGCTCCGCGCTGCGGCTGATCGGCTCGGCCGCCGACGCGTACAAGCGGCTTTTCGTGGAAGGCGACACCGCGCGCCTGCTTTCGCCGCCGCACCCGGTGCGCCACACCGGCTACGACTTCGAGGTGGTCATCGATCGGATCGGGGAGGAGGCCGACGGGGTGGTGAGCCTGTGGCTACGCGACCCGGGCGGTGCGCCGCTGCCCGCCTGGACGCCGGGTGCGCATCTGGATGTCTTCTTGCCGTCGGGGCGCCAGCGGCAGTACTCGCTCACCAGCGATCCCGCCGACCGCGGGTTCTACCGGATCGCGGTGCGCCTCATCGCCGACGGCGAGGGCGGTTCCGCGGAGATCCACCGAGAGCTGACGGCGGGTGACCGGCTGCGCGTGCGCGGTCCGCGCAACGCGTTCCCGTTCGTCGAGGCGCCGTGCTACCTGCTCGTCGCGGGCGGCATCGGGATAACGCCGATCCTGCCCATGGTCGCCGCCGCCGAGCGCGCCGGAGTGCCCTGGCGGCTGATGTACCTGGGCCGGACCAGGTCGCGGATGCCGTTTCTGTACGAGCTGGCCCGCTACACCGGCGGCGACGTGGTGGTGCGACCGGACGACGAGTTCGGCGTCCCGGACGCGCGGATGATCTTCGAGCAGACGCCCACCGGCGCCGCGGTGTACGTCTGCGGCCCGCCGCCGCTGGCGGAGGCCGCGCGTGCGGTGCTCGCGCTGCACGACCCGACGGTCTCGCTGCACACCGAGCGGTTCTCGCCGCTGCCCGTGCGGGATGGCGAGCCGTTCCGGATCCGCCTGCGCCGCAGCGGCATAGATGTGGACGTGGCCGCCGACGAATCCGCGCTCAGCGCGATCCGCCGGGTGCTGCCGGGGGTGGCCTACTCGTGTCGGCAGGGCTTCTGCGGGACCTGCAAGACCAGGGTGCTCGCGGGCGCGGTGGAACACCGCGATCGGCTGCTGGTCGCCGACGAGCGGGCGAACACGATGCTGACCTGCGTATCCCGCGCGCGCGGTGGCGAACTCGACCTGGACTTATGAGCTGGTGAGCAACACGGCTCGGCGGGCAATGGTGCCCGCGTGTGGGAGGAAGGCATGACTATGGCTGCGGATCCGGAACACGTCCCGATCGTGGTGATCGGAGCAGGGATAGCCGGGATCGGCCTCGCCGTATCGCTGCGGAAGGCGGGAATCGACGATTTCGTCGTGCTCGAACGCGCCGGGGATCTCGGCGGCACCTGGCGGGCGAACACCTATCCGGGTTGCGCGTGTGATGTGCCCTCGCACCTGTATTCGTACTCCTTCGCGCCCAACCCGAACTGGTCGCGCACCTACGGGACGCAGCGGGAGATCCTCGGCTACATCCGGTCGGTCGCGACGAGCCACGATGTGGTGCGCCACATGCGTTTCGACGTCGAACTGCTGGAGGCGCGCTGGGACGAGGCGGCGACCCGGTGGCGGTTGCGCACCGGCCGCGGCGACCTGACCGCCGACGTGCTGATCTCGGCCGTAGGGCCGTTCAGCGAGGCGCGGATCCCACGGCTGCCCGGCGCGGAAACATTCGAAGGCACGCAATTCCATTCGTTGCGCTGGGATCACGAGCACGATCTGACCGGTGAGCGGGTCGCGGTGATCGGCACCGGCGCTTCCGCGGTGCAGTTCATTCCGGAAATCCAGCCGGTGGTCGGCAAGCTGACGGTCTTCCAGCGTTCGGCGCCGTGGATCGTCTCCCGGCTGGATCGCCGCACGCTGCCCGCCGAACGAGCGCTGCTGCGCCGGATGCCCCTGCTCGGCAAGGCCATCCGCGGTCTGTACTACACCGGTATCGAGGGGTTCGGCCTGGTCGGCTTCGTGGACAAGCGCTTCCGGCACCCGTACGAGGCGCTGGCGAAACTCCAGCTGCTGCGGCAGGTCCGCGATCCGGCGCTGCGCCGCAAGCTCACGCCCGACTACGTGATCGGCTGCAAGCGCGCGATCTTCTCCGACGCCTACTATCCGGCGCTGACCAAGCCGAATGTCGAACTGGTGACCGACGGCATCCGGGAGATTCGCGCACGGTCGATCGTTACCGCCGACGGCGCCGAGCATGCGGTGGACACGATCATCTGGGGCACCGGATTCGGTGTCCCACCTGCGATTTTCGATCGGATACTCGGCGTCGACGGCCGATCGATCGGCGATCGCTACCGGACCCGCCCCAGCAGCTACCTCGGCGCGACCATGGCGGGCTTCCCGAACTTCTTCTGCACCCTCGGGCCGTTCGGCGCTGCTGGCAATCAGTCCGCGATCTATATGATCGAAGCGCAGGTGCGCTATATCGTCGATGCGGTGACCACCATGCGTACGCGGAACATCCAGCGGATAGCTGTGCGCGAGGAGGTTCAGCGCGCCTTCCTCGACGAGGTGACCGAACGCAGCCGCGACACCGCCTGGCTGACCGGCGGCTGCCGCAGCTACTACCAGACCGCCGACGGCGGCAACGCGGGACTGTATCCGAACTGGAGCTTCGAATACCGGCGTCGGACAAGCCGATTCGATCCGGAGTCCTACCAGCTGCGGGTCGGGTGAGCGCCGTGGTCATGGACCTGCTGCGCAGCGTGCTTTTCCGGTCCGCCCAGCCCGCCGCGGACCGGCTGGATGTCCGGGACCGGGTGGTGGTGATCACCGGCGCGGGCACCGGTATCGGCCGGGCACTCGCCGAAAAGCTCTACGCCTCAGGCGCTTCGGTGGCGCTGATCGATATCGACGAGGCCGCCGCCGCGGCGGTCGCCCGGTCGATGGGGGAGCGCGCGCTCGTCGTGCGGGCGAACGTCTCCGATCGAATCGGCATGCGCCAAGCCATATTCCGGGTACGCGAGCGCTTCGGACGGATCGACGTGGTGGTGGCCAACGCGGGCGTGGCGCCGGAGCCTGCGACCATCAGGACGATGAATCCCGGGGATTTCGATCGGGTCATCGGGATCAATGTCACCGGCGTGTTCAACACCGTGCACCCGGCGCTGGAGGACATCGTCGCCGCGAACGGGCACGTCGTGGTCGTCTCCTCCGCCGCGGCGTTCGCACCCGGGATGGGCGGCTCGCCCTACATGGTGAGCAAGGCCGCGGTGGAGCAGTTCGGGCGGGCGCTGCGGGTCGAGCTGGCCGCCGTCGGGGCCACGGCGGGCGTGGCGTACTTCGGTGTCGTCGACACCGCGATGACGCACGGCACGCTCGACGAGGACGAGTTGGGCGCCGATCTGGGCGCCCTGCTGCCCTGGCCGCTCAACCAGCGGATCACCGTGCGCGAGGCGGCGGAATCCCTCGCCGAGGGCATCGCGCGCCGCGCGCCGCGCACCGTGGCGCCGCCGCAATGGGAGCCCTACGCGCTGTTGCGCGGCGTGATCAACGTGGTGCTGGACGGCATGCTCGCGCGTGACCCACGGGTGCGCGAGCTGATCCGCCGCCTCGAACAGCGCAGGACCGCCGGTCACCCGGTCACCCCGATTCCGCGCTGACCCGCGGGTTCGCCTACGGCTCCGGGGGAAAGATCGTCTCCAGCGTCAGCGCGTACTGCAGATCGGTCCGGGTGCCGAGGGTGGTGAGCAGCACCCGGATCATCGTCAGGCGCGCGGCGGCGACGGTATCCGGGTCCGGTTCGGCACCGGGCGCGGTGCCTGCGGAGATGCGGTAGACCACGTACTCGCACAAGTGCAGCGCGGCGTCCAGGTCGAGCGGGCTCGGAACCGGACGGCCGAGCTCGGTGAAGGTCTCGCGGACCAGAGCGCGAATGTCGTCGAGCGCGCGCTCGCGATACGCCGAGACCGGCGAGCCCGGGTCGTGCAGTTCGGCGAACAGCGGACGCAGCATGGGGCCATGGCCGCGCGCCCAGTCCAGATAGGCGTCGATCAGCCGGATGCCCAGCTCGACGGGCTCATCGGTGCCGGTCAGCGCCGCGCGGATGCCGCCGACCAGCCCGTCGTTGGAACTGTCCAGCACCGCGAGCAGCGGTTCGGTCGCATTGCCGAAATAGCGGTAGAACGTCGGCCGCGCCAGCCCCGCCTGCTCGATGATCTGCGCGACGCTCAGCCCGCGGGAACCGTTGCGGGTGAACACTTCCGCGGTGGCGAGCACGATGCGGGCGCGCACCTCTTCGGCCTGTTCCTGGGTCTGCGGCGGTCGCCCGCGCCGTGCGGTGGTGGTCTCAGCCGACATCGTGCCGCCTCACAACGCCGCCCTCGGCTTGCCTGTGTCCCACGACGAACAGCTTGACACGAGCTGTGACATAGACATTAATCTAACACCACTGTTCATTAAATGGTGCTTGCGTGCGGCGCAGCCCACCGTCCTCGAGAGGGCCGACCATGACGACCGCCCCCCAGCTGGCCCCCGCCGACGCGCTGCCCTCGTCGCTGGTACGGCCGTTGCTTTCGCACGCCGTCGCGGGCGGCGCCCCTGCCGTCGAAGTCTTCGCGCCCGCGACCGGCGCGAAGATCGCCGACCTGCCGCAGTCCTCCACCGGCGACATCGAGACCGCCTTCGCGACCGCCCGGGAAGCGCAGCGGCAGTGGGCGCGGCGGCCGGTCCGGGAGCGGATCGCGGTGCTGCGCCGGTTCCACGACATCGTGCTGGCCGAGCAGGACGCCATCCTCGATATCGTGCAGACCGAGACGGGCAAGTCGCGCGCGCACGCGTTCGACGAGGTCGGCGACGTCGCCGTGAACGCCAGGTACTACGCCTCGGTGGCCCACGGGCTGCTGGCCACGCGCAGGCCGCGCGGTGTGCTTCCCGTGCTCACCCGGGTCGACGTGCGGCACCGGCCCAAGGGCGTGGTCGCGGTCATCTCACCGTGGAACTATCCGCTGGCCCTGGCCGCCTCGGACGCGTTACCCGCCCTCATCGCGGGCAACGCCGTGGTGGCCCGCCCGGACAACCAGACCGCGCTCACGGCGCTGTGGGCGATCGACGCCGCCGTGCGCGCCGGATTGCCGCGCGGACTGTGGCAGGCAGTGCTCGGCCGCGGATCGGTGATCGGCGGCGAAGTGATCGCCCGCGCCGACTACGTCGACTACACCGGTTCCAGCGCGACCGGCCGGACCATCGCGCAGCAGGCGGGCGAGCGGCTGATCGGGTACTCGCTCGAACTCGGCGGCAAGAACCCGCTGCTGGTGCTCGCCGACGCGGACGTCTCCCGCGCGGCCAAGATCGCCATCCGCGCCTGCTTCGCCTCGGCCGGGCAGCTGTGCGAGTCGATGGAGCGGATCTATGTCCACGACAGCGTGTACGACCGCTTCGTCGCCGAATTCGTCGAGCACGTACAGAAGATCAAGCTCGGTGGCGGGCTGAACTACGACAGCGACATGGGGTCGCTGACCTTCCAGCGACAGCTCGACACGGTCACCGCGCACGTCGACGACGCGGTCGCGTAGGGCGCCACCGTGCTGGCGGGCGGTCGCGCGCGCCCGGACCTCGGCCCCTACTTCTACGAACCCACGGTGCTGGCCGGGGTGCGGCCCGGCATGACGGTCCACCGCGAGGAGACCTTCGGTCCCGTGGTGTCGATCTACCGCGTGAGCAGCGACGATGAAGCCATCGAACAGGCCAACGACACCGCCTACGGGCTGAACGCCAGCGTGTGGACCAAGGACACCGCCCGCGGCCGTGCGGTCGCGGCGCGGATCAACGCGGGGTCGGTGAACGTCAACGAGGGCTTCATCGCCGCGTGGGGCAGCGCCGACGCGCCCTCCGGCGGGCTCGGCATCTCCGGCACCGGGCGCAGGCACGGCCCCGAAGGCCTGCTGAAGTACATCGACACCCAGACCATCGCGGTGCAACGGGTGCTGCCGATCGCGCCGCTGCCCGGCATGTCGGAGGCGATGTGGGCGAAGACCATGACGCTGTACTTCGGCGTGATGAAGGCGCTGCGGCAGAAGTAACTCGCACGACTCACGGATCGGGAAGAAGACGGATGAAACTGAACACGGTCGCGGGCAAACGGGTCCTGATCACGGGAGCCGCGATGGGGCTCGGCAAGCTGTTCGCCGAACGCGCGGTGCGCGAAGGCGCCGCCGCGGTGGTGCTGTGGGACATCAACGACACCGCGCTGAAGGAGACCGCCGCCGAACTGACCGGCCACGGCAGCGCTGTGCACCATCACGTGGTCGACGTCTCGGCGCCGGAAGCGATCGCCGAGGCGGCCGCGACCGTGCGCGAACAGGTCGGCAGCATCGACATCCTGGTCAACAACGCGGGCATCGTGCGCGGCAACAGCTACTTCTGGGAAACCGAGAATCGCGCCGACATCGACAAGACGATGGCGATCAACTCCCTGGCCCCGATGTACGTGACGCTCGAGTTCCTGCCCGCCATGGTCGCGGGCTCCACCGAGGCGCGGGTGCTCACCATCGCCTCGTCGGCGGGTCTGGTGTCGAATCCCCGCATGAGCGTCTACGCCGCGTCCAAGTGGGCGGCGCTGGGCTGGTCGGACTCGGTGCGCATCGAACTGGAGCAGGCGGGGCACGACCACGTGAAGATCACCACCGTGTGCCCGACCTACATCAACACCGGAATGTTCGAGGGCGCCAAGGGATTCTGGTTCACTCCGATCCTGGAACAGCAGGACGTGGTCGACACCTCATGGCGTGAAATGAAGAACGGCACCCCCCTGGTCGTGCTGCCCTGGACTTCCCGCCTGAACAAGGCGCTCTCCGGCCTGCTCCCGATCAAACTGCGCGACCTGTTCCTGAACACGGTCGGCGTCTACCACTCGATGGACCAGTTCACCGGCCGCGAGAAGTAGTTCACAGTACATCGCGTTTCCCGCCGGTCCGGGTCTCCACGTCGTACTGGTCGCTGCCGCAGGGTC
>NZ_BAGF01000050.1 GCF_000308755.1 Nocardia pneumoniae NBRC 100136 | reverse complement strand
GTTGGCGTCAAGGGCGCTGCGGCGCCGGGCGCGGCGGGTTACGTGAGCGGCAGCGGAACCGGTCCGCGGCCGGGCGGCGCGGGCGGCCCGCGTGGCGGCGGCGTGCCGCGGCCCACCCCGCCCCGGGGAGGTGGCGGTGGTCAAGGCGGCGCGGCCCCGCGCGCCTCCGGACCCGCGGGCGCGGCCGGAGTAGCCTCCGGATCGGCCAGGGCGGCAGGCCGGATCGGCGCGGCGCGGGCCGCGAGCGGCGGACTGAACCGGGCCGAACAAGCCATGGGTGACGTCGCGGGCGACCGCTGGACGAACCGTTCACCCGACCTCGGGAGGAGCACCATTCCGCGATGACAGTCACCGACACCTACGAGCGGCGCTCGTACGGGCTCTGGCAGAAGCCGCGCAGCGCGGGTCTTTTCGGCCTGCGCTGGGAGGAGACCGTGCTCGGCTTCGCGGTCGTGATCACGGCGCTGATCACCGCTATGGTCGGCGGCTTCCAGTGGGGTCTGATCGTCGGCGGCACCGGTGTCGTCGTCATGGTTCCCTTGGTATGGCGGACCGGAGGTCGTTCGGGCTACGAGACGGGATTGATGATGTTCAACTGGATGCGCTCGCGTAGTCGTGGCGAGCATGTGTACCGCGGGGGCCGCTTCTCCCGGATTCCGGGCGGCGTCACGCGATTGCCCGGTCTGCTGGCGCCCTCCAGGCTCTACGAGGGCATCGACGCGGGCGGCTACAGCTTCGGCATGATCCACCTGCCGCAATTCGCGCAGTACACGGTGGTGCTGCGGGCGTGGCCGCAAGGCCACGAGGCGGTGGACCAACCCGTCATCGACCGATGGGTCTCGGCGTGGGGCACCTTCCTGGCCTCGGTCGGCCAGACCAGCGACATCGTCGCCGTCGTTCCGGTCATCGACACCGTGCCGGAGACCGGAAACCGGTTGCTGACCGAAGTTTCCACGATCACCAGGCCGGAGGCGCCGGAACTCGCCCAGCAGGTGATGTACGAACTGGCCACCGAGCTGCCGCAGGAGCGGGTGCAGCTGCTGCCGCGCGTGGCGATCACGTTCAAGGCCACCACCGCCGAGCGCCGCAAGAACCCGGCGGAGGAGGCCGTCGAGATCGGCCGCCGCCTGCCCGGTATCTGCGCCGCGCTGGCGGAGGCGGGCGTGCGCGCGCAGCCGATGTCGGCCGACGAGGTGATCGCGTTCATCCGGCGCAGCTACGACCCCGCCTCGCAGGCCGATCTGGAGGTCGCCGCGGGCGAACCCGAAGGGCACGGCCTGGATTGGGCGGACGCGGGCCCGGTGTCCCATGACGAGAAGTGGGATCACCTGGTGCACGACGGTGGCCGGTCGGTCACCTGGGAGATGGACGCGGCCCCGGAGGGCGCGGTCGACGAGCGGGTGTTGCAGCGGTTGCTCGCGCCGAATCCCGAAGTCCCGCGCAAACGTATCGCGATCGTGTACCGTCCGCACTCAGCCGCCGACGCCGCCGAAATCGTCGACGACGATTTCAAGAACGCGCTGGTGGCCCAACAGAGCGAACGCGGGGTCGTGTCCGCGGCGGCGACGCTGCGGGTGGGTGCGACCCAGCAGGCCCGCGAGGAGCAGGCCAGGGGTCACGGTGTGACCCGCTTCGGGGCGCTGGTGACCATCACCGAGCCACTGCGCGGCGACCTGCCGCGCATCGAAGCCATCACGCGCGACCTGTCGACCCAGGCGCGCTTGAAGATTCGGCGGTGTTACCGCTACCAGGCGGCGGCCTTCGCGGCTTCGCTCGGTTGCGGGGTGATCCTGCCGGAGCACGCGACTATTCCGAAGGCACTGGCGGGGTGAGCGATTCATGGCACGGGACTACGAGCCACCCGTACGGGAACGGGACGAGGACGCGCGCCGCAGACGGCTCGAGCAATCCGCCCGGGACGAGTGGGGACAGCGGCCGGCCCGGCCGCGGCACCCCGCACGGGATTCGGCGCGGGTGAACGGCGGGGACCGGCCGGGCGTCGAGACGTCCGATCGGCGCGCGGCACGCGAAGCCGAGCGGCGCGCGCGACCGGGCGCGGACCGAGCCCACGGCGAGCGCGGCTCCCGCGTTCCCCGTGACGCGGCCACCGAGCGCATCGCTCGGCGGCCGGATCGCAACGGCGCCAGCAACGGCCGGGTGGCACGGCCCGCCAAGGTCGACTACACGGCCGACCGCGCCATGGGTACCCCGTACCAGGACAAGGCGGCCCGTCGCGCGAAGGCGAAGGCGGATCGGCGCAAACAGTCCGGCCCTCCACTGCTCGACGACGCCACCCGCGCCAAGCTGGAGATGATCGCCCGTGAGGGCAGCGGTCTGCGGGCGGCGTGGGCGCAGTTCCGGGTCCGCACCGACGACATCCGCCGCCGCAACTACGCGGCCAGGGCGGAGCAGACGATCGAGGACGGATTCGACCGCAGCACAGCGCAACTCACCGACCGCGGTTACGCCGGGCCGGGCGGCGGACGGATGAACGTGGTCGGACGGCCGGTCGAGTACCGCGCCACCACCGCGCAGGTCGCCGGACTGTGGCCGTGGTCGGTCGGCGCGGGTGCGCCGCTGATCGGCACCCCGCTCGGCTCCCACCTGCACACCGGGGCCCCGGTCTGCTTCGACCCGATGAACTGGTTCATGCGCGGCAGCTTCATCACCGCGCCCAGCCTGTTCGTGCTCGGCCTCAACGGTTTCGGCAAATCCTCGCTGGTGCGCCGCATCGTGCTCGGCGGCATCGCGCAGGGGATCACGCCGCTGATCCTGGCCGACGTCAAGCCGGACTACCGCAAGATGGTCGAGCTGGTCGGCGGTCAGGTGATCGACCTCGGTTACGGGCACGGCAAGCTCAACCCGCTGGCCGCGGGCGTGCTCGGCGCGGTGGTTCCGCGGCTGGAGGAGTTCCCGGCCCTGCAGCTGCAGGTGTTGCAGGATCTGCGCGCCAGGCAGGTGACGCTGATCGCCGGTCTGGTGGAACTGGTGCGCGGCGACCGCGTGCGCGACTACGAGGAGACGCTGATCTCCACCGCACTGCGCATCCTGTACCGGCCCGGCAGCGGGTATACGCCGGACAAGCCGCCGATCATGGAGAACCTCCTCGACGTGATCGTCAGTGGCGGTGAGGAATTGATGCTGGACGCGGGCGCCGACAGCACGGCCGAGTACCAGGAGGCGATCAAGGGCCTGCGCCGCTCGCTGCGCGCGCTCACCCAGGGCCCGTTCGGCGCGGTCTTCAACGGACAGACCACCGTGCCGATCGACACCAGCGCGGTCGCGGTGTGCATGGACGTCTCGCACATCCCGACCGGCGACAAGAAGCTCAAGGCCGCGGTCATGCTGGCCTGCTGGGCCGACGGATTCGCCTCGGTCGAGGCCGCGCACGTGCTGGCCGACGCGAAGCTGGGCCCGCAGCGCTATTTCCAGGTGGTGATGGACGAGCTGTGGCAGGTACTCGGTCTCGGCGACTTCATGGTCGACCGCGTCGACGAGCTGACCCGACTACAGCGCGGCATCGCCACCGCGCTGATCATGATCAGCCACACCATCAAGGACCTGCAAGCACTCGGATCGGAAGCCGCGATCGCGAAGGCACTCGGTTTCCTCGAGCGGGCGCGCGCGAAGATCTTCGGCGCGCTCCCGGCCGAGGAGATCAAACGACTCGACAGCACGGTTCCGTTCACATCGGCCGAGGAGGAGATGGTGACCGGATGGTCCGCACCGCAAGCGCTGACGGGCGAGGCGCTCAAGCCGGGACAGCAGCGGCCGTCTCCGCCCGGTACCGGTAAGTTCCTGCTGAAGATCGGTGAGGACCGCAGGCCCGGCATCCCGTTCCACATGGAATTCACGCTGTCGGAGAAGGAAAGCGGGATCCACGACACCAACCAGCGCTTCAGCGAATTCACCGAATCGACGTCGCGGGGAACGGATTCGCCGGGGAGTGCCGCATGATGCCGCACCGCTCCTACCGCCGCGTCTCACCCGAGGTGCGCGAGGCCGCTGTCGCGCAGGTCATCGCGCTCACGGGCAAGCTGCGCAGCGAATCGGAGGCCTGTCGCGTGGTCGCCGAACAGATCGGTGTGCACACGAATTCGGTACGGAATTGGGTGCGCGCGGCCGAAGGCCCCAGCCTGGAGCGCATGGACGCGACCGCGTTGCGGCGCAAGGTCGCGCTGCTGCAACAGCAGTTGGCCGCTGCCGCCGAGATGAACCGCACCTTGGCCGACACGCTCAACGAAGCCCGGCGCCGGACGTGAAACACGCCTGCGCGCGGCATTCTGCCGGGGTGCGGCGATGAGCGGCAAATCGGTGTTGTGGACCGCGCTCGGCGCGGTGCTCGGACTGGTGACCGTCGTGCTGGTCATCGTCATGCCCGCGGTGGACGACGCTTGCGAGGGCGGCTCGGTGCTCGGGTCGCAGTCGGCGCTGCCGCCGCTGGGCGGCTACGCGCCGGGCGATCGGCGTGCCGCGTCGACCACGAGCCCCACCGGCACACAGACCAATCCGGCCGCGACCGCCACTCCCTCGCTGGCGGCGGGCGTCGGCCCACTGCGCCGCACACTGCCGCTGGCCATCGGAACCTTCACCGTCTCGGACGTTTTCGGCTCCCGCGGGGGTGCGCACCGAGGTGTCGACCTGGCCGCGACCGACGGCACCCCGATCTTCTCGGTGTCCGACGGCCGTGTCGTCGCCGCCGGTCCGGCGTCGGGTTTCGGCAACTGGATCGTCGTCGATTCGGTGGACACCAACGGTCGTTCCTATTCCGCGGTCTACGGCCACATGTGGGACTCGGGTGTGCTGGTCCGCGCCGGCGACACGGTGACCGCCGGTCAGCACATCGGCGCGGTCGGCTCGGCGGGCGAATCCAGTGGGCCGCATCTGCATTTCGAGATCGTGCCGGGCGGCCGGTTCACCGGCGGGCGGCAGATCGACCCGTTGCCCTGGCTGGATGGCGCGCCGACCCCGGACATCGGTGGCGCGCACGCCTATTCCAGCGATCCGCGGTGCAGCCTCGGCTTCGGTACCGCCGGTGGCGCGCTCGCCGCGGGCAAGGTGCCGCAGGAACTGGAGATCTGGTACCGGCGCGCGGGTTCGATCTGCCCGCAGATCACGCCGTCGCTGCTGGCCGCGCAGGGCAGGCAGGAGTCCGGTTTCCGGCGCGGCGCGGTCTCGCCCGCGGGTGCGCAAGGCCTGGCCCAGTTCCTGCCGGGCACCGCGGCAAGCATCAATCCCGATGACGGCCAACCGTATGTCATCGACGCCGACGGCAACGGCGTGGCCAGTGTGTGGGACGACGGCGACGCGATCATCGGCCAGGGCCGCTACATGTGCGCGATCGCGCACAAGATCCTGCGATGGCAGTCCGAGGGCCGAGTGCAAGGCGACGTCGTCGCGCTGACGCTGGCGGCCTACAACGCGGGCGAGGGCGCGGTGCTCGCCTCGGGCGGCATGCCCAACCAGCTCGCGGCCCACTACGCCGAGACCCAGCCGTATGTGCGGAATATTCTCGCGATGGAGGCGCAGTACCGCGCGCCGGGCTCGCTCGGCCGGTTCACGCCGGGGGAGAGCGCGACCGGCGACCAGGTCGTCCAAGCAGCACACGAATGGCTCGGCACGCCCTATGTCTGGGGCGGTGGCGGGCCACAAGGGCCCAGCGGAGGTGGTCTGGACGGGCCCGGCCTGACCTCGGCCGCGGTGTTCGCGGCGTCCTCCGGCACCGTGACGTTGCCGCGCACGGCCGAACAGCAATGGGAGGCAGGCGTTGAGGTGCCGATGAGCAGAGTTCAGCCGGGTGATCTGGTGTTCAGTTCATTCGGTCCGCGCGGACCGGCGCTGGTCGGCATCTACACCGGCAACGGCCGGATGATCCAGTCCGTTCCGGGAGCGGACGCCCGATCCGCGGGCGGCGTCTCGGAAGTCCCGGTGCCGGGCGACGGACGAGCGAGGAGGGTGCTGTGAGCGGGCGGACGATGAACGCGGCCGCGCACGCGCTCGTGCCGGAGCCGAGCGTCGGCGAGGCGTGGGCATGAGGGACCAAGCGATTGGTGCAGGCGCCTCGACGGTCATGACGGAGCCGAGCGCGGGAATCGCGGGTATGAGTACCCGCGGTCCCCAACACGCGGTCGCGGGGCTGCCGCGGCGCGGTGCGATACGGCTAGCCTGGAAAGGCAGAGCAAGTGCACGCGCGAAACTGGTGGTGATGCTGGTGCTGAGCGTCGCGGTGCTGAGCGCGGCCTGTGGCCGCGCGGACCGCGCGGACACGGGATCCGATGCGGCGCATCCGGCTACGTCCACGACCCGCCTGCTCGAGGTCGCTCCCGCGCCGGATCCGGTGACCCCCGACGGCGTGGCGGTCGCGGCGCTGCGCGAGATCTACCGCTGGGAGCCCGCCACCGAGAGTCAGGGTGCCTCGCTGTCCCGGGCACGGAAGTTTCTCGGCCCCAGCCTGATTCGTATGCTGGACACGGCGCCGACCGCGGTGGAGACACCGAAGTCGTCGCTGCAGTGGGCGGATTGGGCGAGAGAAGGGGCGCGTGTGGAGGCGTTCACGTTCGCGTCCGGCGAGAAGGCGCCGATCCACACCGATCCGAACGTCCAGCAGTTCAAGATCGGGATCGAGCAGACCGTCGTCTACCCGAACGGGCGCAAGGAGGCGTTGCCGCCCGCGACGGTGATCGCCACCGTCGTACGCACACCCGACGGCTGGCGGCTCGACGCGTTCCGCTGACCACCCGCTTTCCCCACCGGACGGCCGACCCAGGAGGCACAAATGGCGAAGAAGAAAAAGGTGACGGATCCGGCCGTACCCGGACCCGATGTCAGCCTGATCCTGATCTACGCCGGCTTCGCGATCTTCGGAACCCTCTGGCTCGCGCTCCATCTGGGCAACATGCTCGCGGGCAGTCCGCAGAACGTCCCGATCAACCCGATCGCGATCGCCGCCGACCTGGCCAGGGGAAAGCTGCAGTGGCCGGGCGCGGCCACGGCGATCGTCCTGCTGGTGATCCTGAGCGTGGTCGGCTACCTGATGATTCGCAAGCAGCTGCAGAAGCGCCAATCCAAAGGCAGGCTGCCGGTCGACGACAAGGCCGACGTGATGGGCAATGGCGGCGCGATCGCGATGCTCACCGAGGCAGGTGTCCGGGAGAAGGCCCAGCAACTCGGTGTGAAACTGCGTGACGGCGGCGTTCCCGGCGTGCCGATCGGCATCGGCGTGGCCGACGGCGTCATGCTCTACGGCTCGTACGAGGATCTGCACCTGGACATCTGGGGCCCCCGTCAAGGCAAGTCGACCTCCCGCGTGATCCCGGCGATCCTCACCGCGATCGGGCCGGTGCTGGCCACCTCGAACAAGCGCGACGTGGTGGACGCCACCCGAGACGTCCGGGAATCCAAGGGAAGTCCCACGTTCGTCTTCGACCCGCAGGGCGTCGCGGGTGAAGAGCCGAGCTGGTTCTGGGATCCGTTGTCCTGGGTGGACGCCAAGCGCGAGGGGTGCGAGATGCGCGCGGCCCGGCTGGCCGGGCACTTCGCCGACGGTGACGACGGCCGCGAAACCAACTCCGACGCCTTCTTCGATCCCGAGGCCGAGGATCTGCTGGCCGGACTGTTCCTCGCCGCCGCCGTCGGCGACCGCAACGGCAGCCGCCCGATCGTGCAGGTCTGGGAATGGGTGACCAACCCGCAGGACACCGAGCCCATCGAGCTCCTGCGCGCCGCCCGCCACCACTACACCGCCTCCGGCCTCTCCTCGCAGTACAACACCGATCCGCGCACGCGCAGCGGCATCTTCGGCACCGCCAAGAAGATGATCCGCTGCCTGAAGCTGTCGAACGTGCACCCGTGGATCACCAGGGGCGGCGACCGCAGGGAATTCGACGAACTGGAGTTCCTGGAGAACAACGGAACGCTGTACAGCTTGTCGCTGGAGGGCCGCGGCTCGGCCGCCCCGCTGGTGAGCGCGCTCACCGAGGCGGTGATCGACGTCGCGATGCGCAAGGCCTCGCAGTCGGCCGGTGGGCGACTGGCGGTTCCGTTGCTCGCGGTGCTCGACGAGGCCGCGAATGTGGTGCGCTGGAAGGATCTGCCCAAGCAGTACAGCCACTTCGGCTCGCGCGGCATCGTGGTGATGACGGTGCTGCAGTCGTGGGCGCAGGGCGCGCGCTGCTGGGGCGAGAGCGGCATGAACGCTCTGTGGTCGGCGGCGAACATCAAGGTGCTCGGCAGCGGCGTGGACGACACCAAGTTCCTGCAGGAACGTTCGGACGTGCTCGGCGAATACGACGCGATCTCGCAATCTGTCTCCGAATCCAAAGGCGGCAAGAGCTATTCGCGCTCGCTGAGTTCGTCCAAGACGTTCACGGTCAACGCGCTGGCGACGCTGCCGCGCGGGCGGGCCATCCTCTTCCCGTCCGGAGCGCCGCCGGTGCTGCTGCGCACGGTGCCGTGGTGGGAGGGCGAGTACGCTGCCGCCGTGAAGCAGTCCATCTCGCGTCATGATCCGCAGCGCAAAACGGAGATCACCGACCTGATCGGCTCGCCCTCGCTGAGCGAGTCGACGCCGCCGCCGGAGTACGGACCGATCGAGGAGGTTCGGCCACTGTGACCGAACAGCAGCAACAACCGACGATCTACGCGGGCGTGGTGGATTTCGTCGAGAACTACCTCGCGGTGGTGTACCGCAGGCAGGTCACCGATCTCAGCGACACGGTGTGGTGCCCGGAGTGGTGGCAGCACGCCGAGGCGGTCGCTCGGTTGGACGCGCTGTGGCGAGCCTGGGAGCACTACCGCCAGGACGGGCGGACCGGCCTGAGCGTGTGGTTCCTGGACCATGCCGACCCGCACATGGCGAAGCTGTTGGACCCGAAGGGGCCGTTCAAGTACTGCAGTGTGCGCAACGGGCACAAGGACATGCTCAGCCCGCTGCCGACGAAATCGCCGCAGCACGGCATGTTCGGCGATCCGACGATCGGCGACTTCACGTAACCGACTGCGCGGCAGCGGTTCTCGCGCTTGCCTCGAAAGACGAACGCCCGCTGGACAACTCCAGCGGGCGTTCGCTCCTCTGCCTATCTGGTCCGTTCCAGGCCGCGAGATTCCTGTTCTCTCGCCCCTCGGGTGACCGTCGGCGCCTCGCCGGGACGGGTACGCACCGCCTCGCCAGGCGGTTGTGCCTGCCCTACTTCGATCAGCATCCGCACCGCGGCCAGTTCCGGCGCGACACCCATTTTCGCGAGATGGGCGGCGATCGCCATGCGGCGTTCCGCGGAGTCGTATTGCATCGCAGGTCTGGCGTTGGCGGCGGCCGTGGCGGCCATCCGCGAGGCCTCGGCTTGCGCGGAAAAGCGGTCCTTTTCCAGGGACACACCCTTTTCCGGGATCGGCTTCTCGATCAGCCGGGCCAGCTCCGTGTTCCGCGGATCCTTGGCCTTCGCGTCGCGGGCCTCCCGGATCTGCAGTTCCCTGGCCTCTTTGGCACGGGCCTCGGCGAGCTTGACTCGCGCTTCGATTTCCTTCTGACCACGCTCACGGGTCTTCAAGGCGACGAGTGTCGCAAGCTGCAACATTGTCCTCATCATGGCCGCGGTTTCCCGGCCGATGTCGTCCAGTTCCTCGGACATGGCTGCTCCCCGATGCTGCAGTGATCACTATGGATGATGGTGGTGCTTCGTCACGGACGCCGCCACGCGAACTGTAGTCCCGTGCAGCGGGTCCCCGCCTGCAAACGTGGACACCCGGAGTACTCGCGGCGTGGCGCACACTCTCACCAGGTCGTCCTGCCGAGGGGGTGACTACGCTGCGGAACTCCTTGGTTCGAGGTTACCCGACAAAGGTCGGCACAATCGAACGAGCGTGCCGCTTATCAGCATATATCGCACATTTCCGGCGCGCGCCGGAACGAGCCGGACGATCTCCGGAACAAGGACACCCTAGCCGAACAAAGGTTCGCCTATCCTCGCTCGGGCTGGATGACTCCGGACCAGGCTCGGGCCCGCTGCCGACGCGGCAGCGGGCCCGGGAATTCGACGATCAGCGGTCGATGCGCACCGACTGGATCGTGACCGGCTGGTTCGGTTTGCCGTCGCCGGGGCCGTTGGAGTTGTCCTGGCCCACCTGCGCGATCTTGTCGAGGGTGCCGAGGGTGTTGTCGTCCACCGTGCCGAAGATCGTGTACTGCGGCGGCAGCTGGGAATCCGCGTACACGATGAAGAACTGGCTGCCGTTGGTGCCGGGACCGGCGTTGGCCATGGCGAGGACGCCGCGCTTGTAGACGATCGCGTTCTCGGTGGCGTTCGGGTCGTCCGGCGCGTACTGATCGGTCGGGTACTCGTTGTCGAATTGATAACCGGGCCCGCCCATTCCGGTAGCGGTCGGATCACCGCACTGCAGCACCTTCAAGCCCTCGTCCGCGGTCATCCGGTGGCAGTCGGTGCCGTCGAAGTAGTTCTGCGCGGCCAGGCTGACGAAGCTGTTCACCGTGCACGGCGACTCGGCGTTGTTCAGGGTCAGTCCGATCGGGCCCTGGCTGGTCTCCATGCTGACGCTGACCTTGGCATCGACCCCGGTGGTCGGGATGCCGTCGGCCTTCGGCTTGTTCGCGGGCTTGTCGGCGGGCTTGGCGCTGTCGCTGTAGACGCAGTCGACCGTAGCGGGCTTGGCCTTGGCCGCGGGCGGCGCGGCGGCGCTGGGGGCGCTGGACAGCGAGGCGTCGGCGGCGTCGGAGCCGCTGTCGTCGCCGCGGGTCAGGAAATACACCCCGGTGACGGCGGCGACCACGACGACGATACCCAGCACCGACCCGGCGATCGTGAGTTGCTTGCGCTTGCGTGCCCGCTCGGCTCGGTTGGCGAGCTGACGCTCCAGCTTGCGTTTCGCCGCTGCTCGTCGCTGTTCGTTGCTCGGCACTACCACGTTCCTCCCGTATCCGGTGACATCGGGATAAGAGTGTGCCATTTCTTCCTGAGACTGATCCGCATCCTTCCTGAGAGGCGGTTCGGCGAACCGGTTGGACTTGCGGGGGCGTAGTGGTGGAAACTGGAGCATCGTGACCAAGACCAGCAGCTTCTCCGCCCCGAAGGGGGTACCGGACTACGTGCCGCCCGGCTCGGCCGAGTTCGTCGCGGTGCGCGACGGCCTGCTCCGCGCCGCCCGACTGGCCGGGTACGGACATATCGAGCTGCCGGTTTTCGAGGACACGGGCCTGTTCGCCCGCGGTGTCGGCGAGTCGACCGACGTGGTCACCAAGGAGATGTACACCTTCCCCGACCGCGGTGACCGCAGCGTCACACTGCGTCCCGAGGGGACCGCCGGGGTGATGCGCGCGGTCATCGAGCACGGCCTCGACCGCGGCCAGCTGCCGGTGAAGCTGTGCTACGCGGGTCCGTTCTTCCGCTACGAGCGGCCGCAGGCAGGCCGGTACCGGCAGCTGCAGCAGGTGGGCATCGAGGCGATCGGCGTCGACGACCCGGCGTTGGACGCCGAGGTGATCGCGATCGCCGATGCCGGATTCCGCGGGCTCGGGCTGGACGGCTTCCGGCTGGAGATCACCTCGCTGGGCGACGAGACCTGCCGCCCGCAGTATCGGGAGCTGCTGCAGGAGTTCTTGTTCGGGCTGCCGCTGGACGAGGAGACCAAGCGCCGCGCCCAGCTCAATCCGCTGCGCGTCCTGGACGACAAGCGGCCCGAGGTGCGCGAGATGACCGCGAACGCGCCGCTGATGATCGATCACCTTTCGGAATCGGCCAAGGCGCACTTCGAGCAGGTGCTCGGCCACCTGGAAGCGCTCGGCGTGCCGTACGTGGTGAACCCGCGCATGGTGCGCGGCCTGGACTACTACACCAAGACCACGTTCGAATTCGTGCACGACGGTCTGGGCGCGCAGTCCGGCATCGGCGGTGGCGGTCGCTACGACGGCCTGATGGCCGAACTCGGCGGGCAGCCCCTGTCGGGCATCGGCTTCGGCATCGGCGTGGACCGCACCATGCTGGCGCTGGCGGCCGAGGGCAAGTCGGCGGGCAACCCGGCGCGCTGCGAGGTCTTCGGTGTGCCGCTGGGTGACGCCGCCAAACAGCGGCTGGTGGTGCTCGCGGCGCAGCTGCGCGCGGCAGGCGTGCGGGTCGATCTCGCGTACGGCGGGCGCGGCGTGAAAGGCGCGATGAAGGCGGCCGACCGGTCCGGGGCGACGTTCACCCTGGTGCTGGGCGACCGCGACATCGCGGAGAACACCATCGGGCTCAAGGACATGGCGACCGGTGAGCAGCGGCAGATCCCGCTGGCCGAAGTGGTCGGTGTGATCCGGGAGTCGCTGGCGGGATAGGCGCACCCCCGGCGCGGCGACAGTGGCGCGGCCAACCGGTTGCGCGGCATGGACGCCGCGACCGGGGTACTCTGCGCCGAACCCGCCGCCGGCCGAGCGGTGGGCACGGTAGCGTGACCGGCGCACCGACGCCGGGGTCGCGAGAGGGCGGAGCAGTGTCGACGAATTCTGATGACGAGCGGGCGCTCGCGCCGGTGGGGCTCGATTTGGTCGCGCCCGAGGTGTACGCGCCGATGCTGCGCCGCCTCGCGCTGGCCGCATCGGGCATCGGACTCGGCGCCGCGCTGCTGGCGGCGACCGTGGTGAGCTGGCCGATCGCCGTAGCCATCGGCGTAGTCGTCGGCGCGCCCACCGTCCTGTACGCCATCGCCCTGCGGCGGCGGCGAATGTGGCTGTCGGGAACGATGATTCACGCCCGCAGGCTGTTCGGGGAACGACAGGTGGAGATGTCGTCGGCGACAGGTGTCGAGGTGCTGGTGTTCCCGGCGCGGCTGAGCCGTATCGCCCTGCGCGTCACCGCGGGCGAGGTCTCGCAGGTCATCCCGCTGGCGATGTACACCGACGCGGGCAGCGGCCGCGAGCTGCATCTGCTCGGCCTGCGCAGGCTCGCCGACGCGCTCGCCGCCAGTCAACTGGCCGCGGCGGTGGCCGTTTCCGCCATGCTGGTGCAGCAATTGCAGGCCGAGGCACGCGACGCAGGCCTGGAGGAGCGGCCGCTGTATCGGGCCGTGCAGCTGGCGCGGGCCAAGGACGTGGTGTCGCCGATCGTGCTCACCGACACCGAGGTCGCCGCGCTCGGCTGATCCCGCAACCGTCCGCCCGGCTTCGCCGAGCGCGTGCGGCCTGGTACGTCACGTCCTCCGGAGCCGGTGCGTGCCGAGCCGCTACCCGACCGTCCAGGTTTCCGGCCCGGTGAGCAGGTCCTGGAGCGATTCCGGACCGATCGGTTTCCTCTCCCGTGCAACCTCGGTCTGATAGCGCACGGCGTCGTCGTAGGTGGGCCGCGAGACGCTGCGGAACACGCCGGTGACGACATGGTCGAGCCCCTGATCGGACAGTCGCGACAGCGCGTAGGCGTACTCCGGGCTGTCGGCGTACGCGTCGTGCACCACGATGTCGGACTCCGCGACACTGTCGGTACGGGCCACCTTCAGCCCGAAACCGCTCCGCACGACCGCGAATTCGCCTTCGGCGCCGAACCGGATGGGTTCGCCGTGCCGCAGCGGGATGAGATGATCCGAGGCGTTCTCCCGGCGCAGCACGTCGAACGAGCCGTCGTTGAAGATCGGGCAGTCCTGCAGGATCTCCACGAACGACGTGCCGCGATGCTCGGCGGCGGCGCGCAGCACCTCGGTGAGTCCCGCGCGATCGGAATCCAGCGCGCGGGCGGCGAAGGTCGCCTCCGCGCCCAACGCCACCGACAAGGTGTTGAACGGGTGGTCGGGCGAACCCATCGGGGTGGACTTGGTGATCTTGCCCTGCTCCGAGGTCGGGGAGTACTGGCCCTTGGTCAGCCCGTAGATCCGGTTGTTGAACAGCAGGATCGTCATGTTCACATTGCGGCGCAACGCGTGGATGAGATGGTTGCCCCCGATCGACAGCGCGTCGCCGTCACCGGTCACCACCCACACCGACAGATCGGGACGGCTGACCGCCAGGCCGGTCGCGATCGCCGGGGCCCGACCGTGGATCGAGTGGATGCCATAGGCGTCCAAGTAGTACGGGAAGCGGCTCGAGCAGCCGATCCCGGAGACGAACATCAGGTTCTCCCTGCGCAATCCGAGTTCGGCGAGGAAGCCGCGCACCGTCGCCAGGATCACGTAGTCGCCGCAGCCGGGGCACCAGCGGACCTCCTGATCGGAGGTGAAGTCCTTCACCTTCTGCGGTCCGTCCGCGGACGGCACCCCGGACACCCCGGTCAGGCCCAGGTCCGTGCCGACAAGCGAGGTTTCCACGATGGTCATGCGTTACCCCCTGCGATGGTGCGGTCGGTGGCTGCCTGGCCTGGGCTCGCCCCGGCGCCGGGCTGTGGGCGGAGGTCGTGCGGCAGTGTTCTGTACGTGGCCCGCGCCCGTGCGGCGAAGACCTTGTTCTGTTCCATCTCCCCGATCGACCCGTCGAGCGCCGCGTCGATGACGCCGACCAGCTCCTGGGCGGAGAACGCGGTGCCCGCGACCTTCGTCCACGGCCGCACGTCGACCAGGTACCTCGCGCGCAGCAGCATGGCCAGCTGGCCGCCGTTCATCTCCGGCGCGACCACGATGCGGTAGCGGCGCAAGACCTCACCGAGGTTCGCGGGCAACGGATTCAGATGGCGCAGGTGCACTTGGGCGACCGGGACGCCACGGCGGCGGGCGCGCCGGCACGCCTCGCCGATCGGCCCGTAGGAGCTGCCCCAGCCGATCAGCAGCAGCTCAGCGGTGCCGTCGGGATCGTCCACCTCGACATCCGGCACCGCGATGCCGTCGATCTTGGCCTGGCGCAATCGCACCATGAGCTCGTGGTTGGCCGGATCGTAGGAGATGTTGCCGCTGCCGTCGGCCTTCTCGAGTCCGCCGATGCGGTGCGCGCGCCCCTTGGTGCCGGGCACCGCGAGCGGGCGCGCCAGCGTGTCGGGGTCGCGGGTGTAGGGCTGGAACGGGTCGCCGTCGTCGCCCTCCGGCTCGAACGCCGGGTCGATCGGGTCGAGATCCGCCACTCGCGGAATCGACCAGGGTTCCGAACCGTTCGCGATCGCGCCGTCGGACAGCAACAGCACCGGTGTGCGGTAGGTGAGGGCGATCCGCGCCGCGTCCACCGCTGCGGCGAAGCAGTCGGCGGGGGAGCGGGGGGCGACCACCGCCACCGGCGATTCGCCGTTGCGGCCGTACAGGGCTTGCAGCAGGTCGGCCTGCTCGGTTTTGGTCGGCAGGCCGGTGGAGGGACCGCCCCGCTGCACATCGATGACGACCAGGGGCAGCTCCGTCATCACCGCGAGGCCGATGGTCTCGCTCTTGAGGGCGAGGCCGGGCCCGGAGGTGCTGGTGACGCCCAGCGCGCCGCCGAGCGAGGCGCCCAGCGCGGCGCCGATACCGGCGATCTCGTCCTCGGCCTGGAAGGTCGTGACGCCGAAGTTCTTGTGCTTGCTCAGCTCGTGCAGGATGTCGGAGGCGGGCGTGATGGGGTAGGTGCCGAGGAAGACGGGCAGTCCCGCGAGCTGACCTGCGGTGATCAGGCCGTAGGCGAGCGCGGTGTTGCCGGTGATCTGCCGGTAGGTGCCCGGCGGCAGCTTCGCCGGCGCGATCTCGTAGGTGGTGGCGAAGCTCTCGGTGGTCTCGCCGTAGTTCCAGCCCGCGCGGAACGCCAGCACGTTGGCCTCGGCGATGTCCGGCTTCGCGGCGAACTTCTCCCGCATGAACCGCTCGGTTCCGCCGATCGGGCGCCCGTACATCCAGGACAGCAGACCGAGGGCGAACATGTTCTTGGCGCGCTGGGCGTCCTTCTTGCCCACCCCGGTCGATTCGGTGGCGCCCAGGGTGAGCGACGTCATCGGGACCCGGTGCACCACGAAATCCGACAGGGTGTCGTCGGCCAGCGGGTCGGCGGTGTAACCGACCTTGGCGAGGGCGCGCTTGGTGAACTCGTCGGTGTTGACGATGACGGTGGCGCCGCGCGGAAGATCCTCCAGATTCGCCTTGAGCGCGGCGGGGTTCATCGCGACCAGCACGTCGGGCTGGTCGCCCGCGGTGAGAATGTCGTAGTCGGCGATCTGGATCTGGAACGAGGAGACGCCGGGCAGGGTGCCCTGCGGCGCTCTGATCTCGGCCGGGAAGTTGGGCTGGGTGGCCAGGTCGTTGCCGAAGGCGGCGGCCTCATGGGTGAAGCGATCGCCGGTCAGCTGCATTCCGTCGCCGGAGTCCCCGGCGAACCGAATGACGACCTTTTCCAATTTCGCTGTGCCGACATCATTCTGGTGTGAAACCATGTGCCTGCTTCACTTCCTCGTCGCTGAGAGGTGCCATCGCCAAACTACTCCGTCGGATGCGGTGCGCGCCCGGTGAAGCGCGCGGATCCGCGAGATTCGGCGATGGCGGCGTCAGGCGAACAATGCCAGCTGCGGGTCGGTCGTGTCCGCGGTTTCGGGCCGTGTCTCCGGTTCGGCTTGCCTGCGCGGGGTCAAACCGTGCTCGGCCAGCAGTGGATCGACGCGTGCGCGCAGCCACGCCGAGTATTCCGGGGTCACGTACGCGCCGTGGCCGTAGAGCTGACGGTAGCGGCGCAGCAGCGCCGGATGGTGCTCGGCCAGCCAGGACAGAAACCAGCCCCTGGTGCTGCCGCGCAGGTGCATCGGGAACGCGACGGCCGAGCTCGCACCGGCCGCGGCGATCGCACCGAAGATGGCCTCCAGGTGGGCTCTGCTGTCGGTGAGATAGGGGATGACGGGGGCGACCAGGACGTCGACCGCGAATCCCGCGTCGGCCAGGGTGCGCACCAAGTCCAGTCGCGCACGCGGTGACGGCGTGCCCGTTTCCAGGCTGCGATGCAGATCCTCGTCGAGAATCGCGATGGACACCGCCAGACTCACCCGCACCTGGCCGGCAGCCGAGGTGAGCAACGGCAGATCCCTGCGCAGCAATGTGCCCTTGGTGAGGATGGAGAACGGGGTGCCGGACTCGGTCAGCGCTCGAATGATCCCCGGCATCAAGCGATACCGGCCCTCCGCGCGCTGATACGGATCGGTGTTGGTGCCGAGCGCGACCGGTGCTTGCCGCCAGGACCGCCTGCCGAGTTCCTTGCGCAGCACCGCGGCGATATTCGTCTTCACGACGATCTGCGTGTCGAAGTCCCGGCCCGCGTCCAAGTCCAGGTATTCGTGCGTGCCGCGGGCGAAGCAGTAGCGGCAGGCGTGCGAACAGCCGCGCATGGGATTGACCGTCCACTGGAACGGCAGATTCGTCGCCTCGGGCACCTTGTTCAGCGCGCTCTTGCACAGCACCTCATGGAAGGTGATGCCTTCGAACTCGGGTGTCCGCACAGTGCGCACCAACCCTGCCCGGGACAGCCCAGGCAGAGCGCCGTCCTCGGCGTCCAGGGTTTGGCTTTGCCACCGCACCCCTTCAGTCGAACATGTGTTCTAAGGCCTGTCAAGCGATCCGCCTGGCGCCGGGCGGCGCGAGCCGAGCGGGGTCGGCGAAGAACGTGACCAGGTCGCGAACGGTCTCGTCGAGGGAGCGCGGCTGGTATCCGAGCTCGCGCGCGGCCTTGCCGTGGTCGACGATCGGAGCGGAGATCAGCGCGCCGAGCGCGGCCTTGGACACGATGTCGGAGTCGAACAGCTTGCCGATCGGCGCCAGCACCGGGATGACACCGGAGACCAGCTTGGCGGGGATGGCGAACCTCGGGCCCTTCTTGCCGCCGTGCGCCGCGGCGACCCGGCACAGCTCGAGCATCGAGATCATCGATCCGCCCAGCAGGTAGTTCTCGCCGGTGCGGCCGCGTTCGCCCGCCAGCAGCAGGCCCTCGGCGACGTCGCGCACGTCCACCAGGTCGAATCCGCCGCCGATCATGGCGGGCACCCGTCCGAGCGCCGCGTCTTTGAGGGTCCGGTTGATCCGGGACAGCGGTTTGCCGTAGTCCAGCGGGCCGAAGACGCCGGTGGGATTGCACAGCACCGCGTCCAGGCCCTGGTCGATCACCTTGCGCAGTTCCACCTCGCCCGCCCACTTCGAACGGTCGTAGACCGGCAGGGAAGAGCCGGTCGACCGCGGAACCTGCTCGTCGATCCGGCCGCCGCAGCTGTACTGGTCGAACGCGTGGATGGAGCTGGCGTGCACCATGCGGCGCGCGCCGACGGCCAGCGCCGCCTCGGCGACGACGCGCACGCCTTCGGTGTTCACCCGCCAGGCCAGGTCGTTCTTGTCGGCCAGGGTGATCACCGCGACCAGGTGGTAGACGACCTCGGCGCCGGCCAGCGCGGCGCGCATCGACGCCGGATCCAGCACATCCCCGCGCACCCAGGTGACGCCGGGCGCCGCCGCCTCGCCGGGAATCGCGCGATCGATGGCGGTGACCTGGTGCCCGCGCTCGGTGAGGAGGCGGAGCAGGTTCGTGCCAAGGTAGCCGGCTGCGCCGGTCACTGCGACCTTCATGGCAGAGAGAATATAGAACTTGTTCTAATTTGCAACACGTTCCAATTCGCTGCCGATTGCCTTGTCGCGGGGCGCGTTCGGGCTCGAAACTTGCCGGTAAGGTCCGCTATATTGAGCGCAACCGTAGCGGCCCTTGCCGATTCGGCAGGGAGCGGGACCGGTCACGACGAAGTTCATGACGCATGTTCACGACGATTTGGGGGGACAACTCGATGAGTGATCTCTCGGTAGAGACCGAAGCGGTCCGGGCGTTCGCCGCCACGAACGCGGGTATCGCCGGTGATCTGGCCGGGGCGGGCAATATCGACGCGGTGAAGAACGTCGCCGCGCTGGTTCCGGTGTTCGGGCTGATCGGCGCGGACTACCTGGCGATGTTCGCCGCCGCGCAGGTATTGCAGGCCAAGGACATCAACGATCTGTCGGCCAAGTACGCCAAGCTGTCGGAGTCGGCGTTCAGCGCCGCGGCGGCCTTCGACGCCATGGACTGGTCCAATGCGGGCGCGCTCGGATCGAAGACGGGCGAGATCGGGGGCTTGGTATGAGACCGCTCGACAGCGGGGTCATCGCCCCGGAGGAGCAGGCCGTCGCGCACGCCGCCGATCAGAACGTCGCCATCGGCCAGCAGACGGTGCTGGACGCCTTACATGATTCACCGGCTCGGGCGGTACTCGATCTACCGCTGCCACAGCTGCCCGAGGACATGCCACCGATCGAGCCGCCCGCATTCGTCTTGTCGCGCAAGATCTCCGAGGATCAGCAGACGATCGGCGCGAGTCCCGCCGGACTTCCCGGATTGAACGGCGTTCCAGGCGGCGAGGATCCGCCCGGCGTTCCGCACGAGGTGTCCGCCCTGCTCGGCGACGTGAACGCCGCGGCGGCGCCGGTGGTCCAGGCCGCGCTCGCGCACACCGACGGCGTGTTGAGCGGTGCCCTCGCCGACGCGCCGAGCTCGGTCGCCACCGCGGTGAATCAGGTGAATCAGGCGGCGGCCGCGCTGCCGCCATTGCCCGCCGATCCGGTCGCCGCGCTGATGCAGGGCGTCGCACTGCCCGCGCTGCCCGGCGTGGACTTGCTGATGAAGCCGATCCTCGACCTGCTCGGCAGCTTCGGCACCGGCATCATCGGCGCGCTCGATCCGACCGCGATCCTCGGCCAGTCCTCGAAGGTCATCGAGATGGCCATGCAGGTGGGCCGGGGCAGCATGGCCACGGTCGAGCAGGTGTGGCAGGGCCAGGCCGCCCGCAACGCCCAAGCCGCGAGCCAGCAGGCGAACGTCGAGGGCCAGGAGACCAGCCAGCGCGGCATCGATATCTCCGAACTCACCCAGCGCGCCGCGGCGGTGGTCCAGCAGGGCAACGCGCAGCTGCTCGGCATCGCCTCGTCGTTCGCCACCCAGGCCACCGCGCTCGCCCCGGTCATTCTCACCCCGCCCGCGCAGGCGGCGCTGGTCGCGTCGGCCACCGAGCACCTCGGCCAGGCCGTCGGCGTGGTCAACGCCACCCGCGGTGATCTGGCGGGCAAGACCGCCGAACTCAGCGGCATGGTGCAGCAGCTGGTCGGACCGGAGGCGCAGGAGGCCGCGCAGGCGCTGGCGCAGAACGTCGGCCAGCCGGTCCTCGAGCAGGCCCAGTCGGCCGCGACCGACACCGCGACCAGAGCGGCCGGTCTGGACTCCTCCACACCCGGCACGTCGAGCCCGTTGACCACGCCGTCGTCGGTGCACACCACGCCGAGCCCGAGCACCAACCACGGTTCGCCCTCCGGATTGTTCGGCAGTCCCGGTCGGTCGGGGACCCCGAGCACGCCCTCGGTACCCAAGCCCACGGGCCTGCCCGGCACCCCGGTCGCACCGATCCGCCCCGTCACCGGTATCCCCGGCACGCCGTTCGGTACCGGCGCGCCCGGCACTACCGCGGCCGGAGGCAACAGCTTCCTGGGTGGCCCGGCGGCCGCAGCGGGGCAACGAAACGACGACGAGGAACACTCGCGCACGGTGCAGCCGTACTCCAGCCCCACCGGCAACGACGATCTCACCGGTCCGCTGGGGGAGTCCACGCCGGACGTCATCGGTGCGACGCATTCCGACGAGATCATCAGCTCGGACTACGAACAGGACCAGTTCTAGTCCGGAGCACAACGATTCGAGCTCGGCCCGCACGGCGGTGATCCGCTCGGGCCGAGCATCGTCATCAGTTGTCCGGGACGAACGCGTCGAGCAGTTTCTTGTAGAGGTCGGCGAAGCGTTTGCGCGCGGCCTGCTGCTCGGCGCCGAGCCCGTCGGTGGCCTCGGGCGCGTACACGACCAGGTGCACGTCCTCTGCCGCGGACTGGGGCATGTAGTCGATGATCCGGCTGCTCTGGTCGGCGGCCCTCGGCACACCGAGATCCGCGGCGGCCAGCGCGGTGGTCTCGGCCACCGCGGCTTTCAGCGCATCGGGCCGGATGTGGCCCTCGATCCGCTTCGGCGGCGTCTCCGGGCGGCGATCGGCGGCAACGGCGTCGGGACTGCTGACCGCCCGGCCGTCGGCGAAGATCTCCAGCTGCGGGCGTAGATCGGTCCGAGTCTGCCAGCCGTCCGGGATGGTGGTCAGGGTGAACAGGGCCAGTGGCGCCGCGATCGGCGGTAGTGCGCTGGGCCGGTCGGCGGCCGGGTCGGCCGCGGCCGTGCCCGAAGCCACCCCGAGGGTCAGCATCACAACCAGCAGAACGGCTTTCGTTCCTCGCATCGATCCCATCTTCCGGTGCTGTCCGTATTCGCCTGCGGCGCAGGTGAACTGCCGTCGACCAGGACAGCGCGTCGCTCGCGGTGGCGACCGGCGCGCGGTGCCGTCGATCGAATCCGGTTTTACCGCAAGGCGGACGGGTTGTTCAGATCCGGTGCCGAATAGGTGTCGCAAGCGCGGACCTGACCGGTCCGGTAGCCGGTGAGGAACCATTTCTGCCGCTGGTCGGAGGAGCCGTGGGTCCAGGCTTCGGGATTCACTCTTCCCTGCGCCGCGCGCTGGATGCGGTCGTCGCCGACCGCCGCTGCCGCCGAGAGCGCGTCGCCGACGTCCTTGTCCGACAGCGGCCGCAGGAACGGCTGGTCGCCGCCGGGTGCGGGCAATTCGTCCGCGAAATGCGCCCAGATGCCCGCGTAGCAGTCGGCCTGCAGCTCGGTGCGCACCGCACCGGACTGCGGGCCGCGCGGATCGCTCTGTGCGCGGCCGATGTCGCCGAGCTGATTCTGGATGTGATGGCCGAATTCGTGCGCCACCACGTATTCCTGCGCGAGCGGACCGCCACTGGCGCCGAAGCGATCCACGAGGTCCTGGAAGAAGCTGGTGTCGAAGTAAGCGGTCCGGTCGGCCGGGCAGTAGAAGGGGCCCACCTCGCTGGTGGCGTTGCCGCAGCCGGTGGAGACGGCGCCGGAGAACAGCACGACGTTCGGCTCCACATAGCGCTTGCCGGTCTGCTTCGGCAGCTCGGCCGACCACACGGCGTCCAGGCTCTGGGCAGTGAGCGCCACCCGGCAGTCGAGGTACTTGTTGGCGTCGGCGCCGGTCTTGCAGTGGCTCGGCGTGCCCGCGGTACCCGGCTGCGTCTGGCTTTGATCCGGCGCGCCGGTGAAGTTGCCGAGAACGGAGCCGGGATCGCCGCCGAGCAGCAGCGTCAGCACCAGCACGATGAGTCCGCCCGCACCGCCGCCCAGCGCGAGTTTGCCGCCCATGCCGGGGCCGCCGGACGATACGCGATCCGGGTCGATCTGCATGCCCTCGTTGAAGGTCATCGTCATCGCTCCTGTGTCGGATTTGCCGCGACTGCGTCGCGGCGTAATCGCGGCCCGGGAAGGCTCGCGTCCGAGCGGCCGAGACCGCGACTTCGTCGCATGCGCTTCGGCCACTCGGACGCGAACCGGGCCGCGAATGGCGCTCGTAAGACTCGCGCTCGTGGTGGGCGGGGCTGGTGTGGCCCGTGACCGGTATCGAGCGCCGGACGGGCCGAGTCGTATACAGCTTGGCACGCGTGTGGCGATATCGGTTTCCACTCGTCGAATATGTCTCACTACGATGGACCCGCACCTGGTCACACCGCGCCGGTGCCAGAGTCGTCGAAAGGAACCCCGTGCTGCGCACCCACTTGGCTGGTTCGCTGCGAAGCGAGCATGCCGGTCTGACCGTCACTCTCACCGGCTGGGTGGCGCGGCGGCGTGACCACGGTGGGGTGATCTTCATCGATCTGCGCGACGCGTCCGGCGTGGCCCAGGTGGTGTTCCGCGAGGGCGCACCGGCCGAGCAGGCGCACCGGCTGCGCGCCGAATACTGCGTGCGCGTCACCGGCACCGTGGAACCGCGGCCGAGCGGCAACGAGAACCCGGAGCTGCCGACCGGCGCCATCGAGGTGAACGTCACCGAGCTCGAGGTGCTGAACGAGAGCGCCCCGCTGCCGTTCCAGCTGGACGAGCAGCCGGGCGAGGAAGCGCGCCTGAAGCATCGCTACCTGGACCTGCGCCGCGAGGGTCCGGCGCACGCCATCCGGTTGCGGTCGAAGGTCAACGCGGCCGCCCGCGAGGTGCTGGCTCGCCACGAGTTCGTCGAGGTCGAGACCCCCACGCTGACCCGCTCCACCCCGGAAGGCGCGCGCGACTTCCTGGTGCCCGCCCGCCTGCAGCCGGGCAACTTCTACGCGCTGCCGCAGAGCCCGCAGCTGTTCAAGCAATTGCTCATGGTCGGCGGCATCGAGCGGTACTACCAGATCGCCCGCTGCTACCGCGACGAGGACTTCCGCGCCGACCGCCAGCCCGAGTTCACCCAGCTCGACATCGAGATGAGTTTCGTGCGGCAGGAGGACGTGATCCTGCTGGCCGAGGAGATCCTCGTCGCGCTGTGGAAGCTGGTCGGCTACGAGATCCCCACGCCGATCCCGCACATGACCTACGCCGAGGCCATGCGCCGCTTCGGCACCGACAAGCCCGACCTGCGCTTCGGTGTCGAGATCACCGAGTGCACGGAGTTCTTCAAGGACACCCCGTTCCGGGTGTTCCAGGCCCCGTACGTCGGCGCGGTCGTCATGCCCGGCGGCGCGAGCCAGCCGCGGCGCCAGCTCGACGCCTGGCAGGAGTGGGCCAAGCAGCGCGGCGCCAAGGGTCTGGCCTATGTCCTGG
The DNA here is from genome assembly GCF_000308755.1 of Nocardia pneumoniae NBRC 100136. Classification (GTDB taxonomy): domain Bacteria; phylum Actinomycetota; class Actinomycetes; order Mycobacteriales; family Mycobacteriaceae; genus Nocardia; species Nocardia pneumoniae. The sequence goes on along the minus strand of NZ_BAGF01000050.1, from coordinate 89,917 downwards.
TGAACGAAGACGGCACGCTGGGCGGTCCGGTCGCCAAGAACCTCAGCGACGCCGAGCGCGACGGCCTGGCCAAGCACGTCGGCGCGGTGCCGGGCGACTGCGTGTTCTTCGCGGCCGGCGCGGCCAAGGCGCAGCGCGGGCTGCTGGGCGCGGCGCGCGTCGAGATCGCCCGCAAGGTCGGGCTGATCGACGAGGACGCCTGGTCGTTCGTGTGGATCGTGGACGCGCCGCTGTTCGAGCCCACCGCCGAGGCGACCGCGAGCGGCGATGTGGCCGTGGGCCATTCCGCCTGGACCGCGGTGCACCACGCGTTCACCTCGCCGAAGCCGGAATCGCTGGACACCTTCGACATCGACCCGGACTCCGCGCTGGCCTACGCCTACGACATCGTCTGCAACGGCAACGAAATCGGGGGCGGCTCGATCCGTATCCACCGGCGTGACGTGCAGGAGCGGGTATTCAAGGTGATGGGCATCAGCCACGAGGAAGCCCAGGAGAAATTCGGCTTCCTGCTGGACGCCTTCGCCTTCGGCGCCCCGCCGCACGGCGGCATCGCGTTCGGCTGGGACCGGGTCACCGCCCTGCTGGCGGGGGAGGACTCGATCCGCGAGGTCATCGCGTTCCCGAAGACCGGCGGCGGCGTCGACCCGTTGACCGACGCGCCCGCCCCGATCACCGAGCTGCAGCGCAAGGAAGCGGGCCTCGACGTCAAGCCGGGTCAGCAGAAGGGCTGAGCGAGTTCCGGTTCCGTTCGGCGGCGAGGCCGGTCCTGAGCGCCCGGTTCACACCGCGGCGACGGTGCCGCCGGTGAGCGTGCGGTAGGCGTAGGTCACGGCGATGGTGGCGACCGGGCCCGCGACCAGCAGGCCGAGACCGCACAGCAGCAGCCCCAGGAAGGTCACCACCAGCACCGCCAGCGCCAGCAGCAGGACCTGCCAGGCGTTGGCGACGACCAGGCTGAAGCTGGACTTCAGCGCCTCGAACGGGCCCTGATCCTGATCGACGACGAAGTGCAGCGAGAACATGCACAGCCAGCCGGCGATCAGACCCGGGATCAGGCAGATCGCCGAGCCGAGAAACGTCAGCAGGAATGCCAGCAGCGCGGTGAGCAGTACGTTTCCCGCGTTCAAGAAGCGAAAGTACGCGCCGAATGGCGGTGGTGTGCCGTCGGTTTCGTACAGCGCGCCGCGCACCATGGCCGACTGCAACAACCACACCGCGGCCATGACCGCCAGGAAGACGAGCAGTAGCGGCAGCATGGTCGTCGGGTCGGTGAGTTGCACGACGAGCACGAACGCCAGATAGACGACCACGCCTCCCGCGGTCACCCCGACCCACGGGCCCGGGTTGGCCCGGAACTTCGCCCAGCCATAGCTGAGCGCCCGGCCGACGTCCAGTGTGCTGGGACCGGCGGGAACCTGCTGATAGCCGTAGACCGGCTGCTGCGTTGCCGCCGGGCCGGACGGCGTCCAGCCCGGCCCGGTGCCCGGTGGGCCGTAGCTGGGGTGCGGTGCGTCCACCGGCGGCGGCGGTTCCAGCGGTTCGCTGCCGTATTGCGCGGCGCCGGGGCCCTGGAACTGCGGATATCCGGCCGAGCCCGCCATCTCGTGGCGGGCCTGGCCGGTCCCTGGACCCGGCGTCCGTGGGTCGGCGCTCTCATGCTGCCCTGGCCGCGCGGCGAAGCGCTGGTCGTCGTCCGGGGAGGGGGCGCCGCCAGCTGATTTCGGTGCGGGAGGCGGGGTTTCGGTCATGCGAAGACCTTTCCACTCAACTGGTTTGCGATGTGGCGCAGGGCAGTTGACGATGAGAAAACCCGACGGGTGTAAAGGTGTCAAGCAACCGGCCTTCGCCCTCCGACCTTGCCGAAGACACGCCGGGCGACGCGGAAAGGTTGTGTAACCGCTCGCTAGAAGTGACCGGATGCGAGTAACTTGAGAGGCGATGACCGCACTATTGGCCGAACGCGCCGCCGAAGTCGTGTCCGCAGCGCAGCAGTTGCTCACAAAGCGAATGGGTGCTCCGGTAAAGCTGAGCGATCCGATCGAACTCAGCGGTAGTGGTAGGACGACGGTCCTACGTGTGCGTGTGTCGGAAAACGCCTTCTCGTTGCCGCGAACCCTGATCATCAAGCAGGTCCGCGGGGCCGCACAGGATCGCCGGACCGGCGGCCTCGCGCCCGGCGTCGCCAGCATCGACTCCGCGTTTCTCCGTGAGACCGTGTCGTATCAGTTCACCACCGCGCTCAGCCGGGAACAGCGGCCGGGTGCGTACCTGGTCGCCCACAGCCTGCCCGATCGATTGCTGATTCTCAGCGACCTGGGGGAGAATTCCCTGCTCACCGCGGTGTTGCAGTCCGGTGCCGAGCCGGCCGCCCGCAACGCGCTGATGGCGTTCGCGCAGGCGCTGGGCCGGATGCACGCCGCCACCGTCGGCCGCGAGGCGGACTTCGTCGCCCTGCTGCGGCGGGTCGAGGTGGTGCACCGGGTGGACGGCATCGCGCAGCAGGCCGAGACGGCGATCGCCGAGGTGCCCGGGATGCTGCAGCGCGAACTGGGCATCGAGGTGCCGGGGGAGATCGCCGAGCGGATCGTGCGCGGTAATCGGCTGTACTCCGCGGGCCGCTTCCGCGCGTTCAGCCCGTCGGACCTGTGCCCGGACAATGTGATCTTGAACGAGGAGGGCGCTCGCTTCCTCGACTACGAGTGGGGCGGGTTCCGCGACGCCACCCTGGACATCGCCTACGCGCTGGTGTCCTTCCCCGGCTGCCTGTGCGATGTCGAACTCTCCCGTGAGCGCGCCAGGCAGATGGTGGAGGCATGGCGCGCCGAGGTGGTGGGCGTGTGGCCCGCGCTGGCCGACGACGACCTGCTCGCCGAGCGGATCCTCGAAGCCCGGCTGATCTGGGTCTGGCTGTCCACCTACTGGTTCCTGCCCGCCGATCACACGCGCATCGCGGCCGCCAGGGAGCACGGGCTGTCGGTGCCGCGCTCGGCGGCCCTGATCAACCGCTGGGCCGCGCTCGCCGAGGACGCCAGGTGCACCGGCGACGACATCGTCGGCGACTTCGCCGAGGACGTCTCGGCGAGGCTGGAAGAGCGCTGGTCGGACTAGGTCCGGCCGAACTCGTCCAGCACTCGCGGCACGGGCGAGGGCTGGACTCGTCGAACTCGGGGGCTGCCCGTCAGCCGAGCGGAATCTGCCGTGGCTCGATCCGCCCGCCCGAGCGGACAGCGAACGAAGCGCCATGGCGGACAGCGGAAGTCGGGTCCGCCACGTTCAGCAGGTAGTACCAGTCCATCTGCGCGTGGTCCGCGGTGACCTCCAGCACGCCGTATCCGTGCGAATCCAGTTCGGCATAGCGCAGATGGTGGTTGACCGCCTTGATCGATTCCGCGATCGGCGCGGTGTTCGCCTGGACCATGTCGCCGATACTGGTCGAGGTCACCGACGGCACGACGAACTCGGCGCCCACCGTGGCGCCACCCGGATAGTTCGCCGCGTTCACGGGCAGGTCCGCCGCCCACGAGGAATGGATGTCGCCGGTCAGGAAGACCACGTCGGAGATCTGCTGCTGGACGATCGCCTGGAACAGGCGGGCGCGATCGGCGGTGTAGCCGTCCCACTGGTCGCCGTTCGGTGACAGGCCGGACTGCGGGATGCCCATGGTGCTGGTGATCGCCGCCGTGGTGGCCGGTTCCAGTGGCGGGAAGACCAGCGGGGCGATCATCACCGAGTTGCCCACCAGCTTCCACCGCACCGGCGCCGAGGTCAGGCCGGCGGTCAGCCACTCCATCTGAGCCTTGCCGGTGATCGTGCGCGCCGGGTTGTCGGCCTCCCGCCAGCCCGCTCCCCGCTTCGGCTCTTGGTCGCGATAGCTGCGCAAATCCAGCATGGCGAGTTCGGCCAGGGTGCCGAAGCGCAGCCTGCGGTAGATGCGCGCCTGCGGGCCGGAACCGGCCGCCCGGACCGGCATCCACTCCAAGTAGGCCTGTGCGGACGCGGCTCGCCGGTCGGCCCAGCTGCCCTCGGTCGCGGGGTCGTGGTTGTTCGCGCCGCCGGACCAGGAGTTGTCCGCCGACTCGTGATCGTCCCAGGTGCAGATGAACGGCAGTGCGGCGTGCAGGTCGAGCAGATCGGGATCGGTCTTGTACTGCGCATGGCGTATGCGGTAGTCGGCCAGGGTGACGATTTCGTTGGAAGGCTCGTGCGCTCGTACCGCGCCGGTGCGGCCGCCGTACTTGCCGGGGCCGTACTCGTAGATGTAGTCGCCCAGGTGCACGATCGCGTCCAAGTCGGAACGCGCGGCCAGATGACGGTAGGCGCCGAAGTATCCGGCCTCCCAGTTCGAGCACGAGACGACCCCGAACCGGAGGCGCTCGGGCGAATCCGCGGCGGCGGGCGCGGTCTTCGTGCGGCCGACCGGCGAGGTCTCACCGAGCGCGCTGAAGCGGTAGAAGTACTCGGCTCCCGGCGCGAGACCCGAGACGTCGATCTTGACGGTGTGATCGGATTCTGCGCTCGCCGTCGCGGTACCGGAGGCGGCGACCGCGGCGAACCGATCGTCCGTGGCGACTTCCCAGCGCACGCTCGCCGGGGCGCCGACGCCGGAGCCGGGCGTCGCGGCGTCGGAGACGGTGACCCGGGTCCAGATGATCACGCCGTCGGGGAGCGGATCGCCCGAGGCCACGCCGTGGCGGAACACAGGTGTCGCGGCGCTCGCGCGTCCGGCGCCGAATACCGCGGTGGCCGTGGCTGCGGCCGCGCCACCACGGAGCAGGGTGCGGCGAGCGAAACTCCCGAGGGAACCGGGATCTGAAACGAGCACGTTTTCGGTCACGGGTGTTGATCACATCCGAACGACCGACGACACGCAACTCGGCCTAGGGGACGGGGCCCGGACTCGCGCGGCGGCTCGAACCGCGATGGTTCAGGCAAGGGCATGCGGTGCTGTCAGTGTGGCTCGGTAACGTACCTTTCGTGAGCGAGCGTCAGCGAGTGAAGCGAGGACACAGCGCGCATTCGCGCACGACGGAGCCCCCCGCCAGCGAGGCGCGGTCGTGAGCGATGGCTTGTTCGACGTGCCCGGGGCAGCGGTGCCCGCGGAGCACTCGATCGACACGGTGGTGCGCAGGGACGCGGGCGCGCCGCTGGCGGTCCGGATGCGTCCCGCCACGCTGGAGGAAGTCGTCGGGCAGCAGCATCTGCTCGGCCACGGCTCTCCGCTGCGCAGGCTGATCGAGGGCTCCGGTGCGGCGTCGGTGCTGCTGTACGGCCCGCCCGGCACCGGGAAGACCACTCTCGCCGCGCTCATCTCCCAGGCGACCGGCCGTCGTTTCGAGGCGCTCTCGGCGCTCTCGGCCGGTGTCAAGGAGGTTCGCGCGGTCATCGATATGGCCCGTCGCAGGGTGTCGGCGGGCGAGCAGACCGTGCTGTTCATCGATGAAGTGCATCGTTTCTCCAAGACCCAGCAGGACGCGCTGCTCGCCGCGGTGGAGAACCGGATCGTCCTGCTGGTCGGCGCGACCACCGAGAATCCGTCGTTCTCGGTGGTGTCGCCGCTGCTGTCGCGCTCGCTGGTGCTGCAACTGCGCTCGCTCACCGACGCCGATATCCGCGTGGTGCTCACCCGCGCGATCGCCGACCCGCGCGGGCTCGACGGCGCGTACACCGTCACCGACGCCGCGCTCGACCACCTAGTCCGGATCGCGGGTGGCGACGCCCGGCGGGCGCTGACCGCGCTGGAAGCCTCGGCCGAATCCTCGCTCGACGGCACCGTCGACGTGGACCTGGTCGAGGCCAGCGTGGACAAGGCCGCGGTCCGCTACGACCGGGCCGGCGACCAGCATTACGACGTGATCAGCGCGTTCATCAAGTCGATCCGCGGCTCGGACGTCGACGCCGCGCTGCACTACCTGGCCCGGATGCTGAGCGCGGGCGAGGACCCGCGCTTCATCGCGCGCAGGCTGATGATCCACGCGAGCGAGGACATCGGCATGGCCGATCCGATGGCGTTGCAGACGGCCACCGCCGCCGCGCAGGTGGTGCAGATGGTCGGACTGCCCGAGGGACGGCTCGCGCTCGCGCAGGCGACGATCCACCTGGCGACCGCGCCGAAGTCCGGCGCCGTCGTGGCCGCGATCGGCGCGGCCATGGCCGACGTCGCGGCGGGGAAGGCGGGCGCGGTCCCGCCGCACCTGCGCGACGGCCACTACCCGGGCGCGGCCGCGCTCGGCAACGCGCAGGGCTACCGATACCCGCACGACGACAAGGACGGCGTGCTGGCCCAGCAATACCCGCCCGACGAACTGGTCGGCGTCGACTACTACCACCCGACCGACCACGGCCACGAACGCGAGATCGGCCCCCGAGTCGACAAATTGCGCCGCATCGTCCGAGGGTGAGGCCCGGCCACCCGAGAGAGCGATGCTCGAGCCGGTGGGTATGACGCCGGAGACCCGGCCGCTTCCGGATCGGGTTCGCCGACCGCTCCCGGGGACGCACCGCGCCCGGGCGATGGATATTCGCGTGCATCGCACCGGTAGGCTGGATATCTGTGCAGACCCACGAGATCCGACGGCGTTTCCTGGACCATTTCCTCCGTGCCGGCCATACCGAGGTGCCGAGTGCCTCGCTGATCCTGGCCGACCCGAACCTGCTGTTCGTCAACGCGGGCATGGTCCAGTTCAAGCCGTACTTCCTGGGTCAGGAGGCGCCGCCCTACCCGCGGGCGACCAGCGTGCAGAAATGCGTGCGCACCGGCGACATCGAAGAGGTCGGCGTCACGACGCGGCACAACACGTTCTTCCAGATGGCGGGGAACTTCTCCTTCGGCGACTACTTCAAGGAGGGGGCGATCAGCCTCGCCTGGGAGCTGATCTCCAAGCCGCAGGACGAAGGCGGTTACGGATTCGATCCCGAGCGGATCTGGGTGACCGTGTACCAGGACGACCCGGAAGCGGCCGAGATCTGGAAGCGGGTCGCTGGGATTCCCGAGGAACGCATCCAGTTCCGCGACGGCAAGGACAACTACTGGGATATGGGCGTGCCCGGCCCGGGTGGCCCGTGCTCGGAGATCTACTACGACCGCGGACCCGAGCACGGCCGCGACGGCGGGCCGGTCGCCGACGAGGACCGCTACTTGGAGATCTGGAATCTCGTCTTCATGCAGGACATCCGTGGCGAGCTGAGCCCGAAGCTGGGGCATCCGCCGGTCGGGTCGCTGCCGAAGAAGAACATCGACACCGGCATGGGGGTCGAGCGGATCGCCCTGCTGCTGCAGGGCGTGGACAACGTCTACGAGACCGACCTGCTGCGTCCGATCATCGACAAGGCCGAGGAGCTGACCGGGCGCTCCTACGGCGTGCGGCACGAGGACGACGTGCGTTTCCGCGTGATCGCCGACCACGCCCGCACCGCCGCCATGCTGATCTCCGACGGCGTGAACCCGGGCAACGACGGTCGCGGCTACGTGCTGCGCCGCCTGCTGCGCCGCATCGTGCGCTCGGCCCGGCTGCTCGGTGCCGAGAAGCCGGTGATGGGCGAGTTCATGAAGGTCGTGAGCGATCTGATGGCCCCCTCCTACCCGGAGTTGGCCACCGACTACCGCCGCATCGAGACCGTCGCGGTCGGCGAGGAGACGGCGTTCCTCAAGACGCTGAACACCGGCTCCACCCTGTTCGACAACACCGCCGCCGCGGTGAAGGCCAAGGGCGGCACGACGATCGCCGGATCGGACGCGTTCACCCTGCACGACACCTACGGCTTCCCGATCGATCTGACCCTGGAGATGGCCGCCGAGGCCGGACTGTCGGTCGACGAGGAAGGCTTCCGCTCGCTCATGGCCGAGCAGCGCCAGCGCGCCAAGGAGGACGCCCAGGCGCGCAAGCACGCGCACGCGGACCTCACGATCTACAAGGAGCTCGTCGACCGCGGCGCCACCGAGTTCACCGGTTTCGACGAGCTGACCTCCGAAGCCACGGTGCTGGCCTTGATCGCCGACGGCGTGCGGGTGCCGACCGCGACCGCGGGCCAGGACGTCGAGGTGATCCTGGATCGCAGCCCGCTCTACGCCGAGGCCGGCGGCCAGATCGCCGACCGCGGCACGATCACCGCGTCGTCGGGCCTGAAGCTGCGGGTGAACGACGTGCAGAAGATCGCCAAGAAGCTGTGGGTGCACAAGACCACGGTCGAACACGGCCAGATCACCGAGGGCGATGTCGTCCTCGCGCAGGCCGACCCGGCCTGGCGGCGCGGGGCCACGCAGGGGCACTCCGGCACGCACATGGTGCACGCCGCGCTGCGGCAGGTGCTCGGCCCCAACGCGGTGCAGGCGGGTTCGCTGAACAAGCCGGGCTACCTGCGCTTCGACTTCAACTGGCAGGGCCAGCTGTCCGAACAGCAGAAGGCCGACATCGAGGCCGTGTCGAATGACGCGGTCGGCGCCGACTTCCCGGTGAACACCTTCGTGACCGACCTGCCGAAGGCCAAGCAGATGGGAGCGCTCGCGCTGTTCGGCGAGAACTACGGCAACGAGGTCCGCGTGGTGGAGATCGGTGGCCCGTTCTCCATGGAGCTGTGCGGTGGCACGCACGTGCAGCATTCCTCGCAGATCGGCCCGATCACGGTGCTCGGCGAGTCGTCGGTCGGCTCCGGCGTGCGTCGTGTCGAGGCGTTCGTCGGCCTGGACTCCTACAAGTACCTGGCCAAGGAGCGTGCCCTGCTGGCCGGTGTCGCCTCCGCGCTGAAGGTGCCCTCGGAAGAGGTGCCCGGGCGCGTCGAGCAGCTGGTGGAGCGGCTCAAGGCGGCCGAGAAGGAGCTCGAGCGCACCAAGATGGCCGCGGTGCTCTCCTCGGCGGGCAAGTTCGCCGACGAGGCCGAGCGGATCGGTCGTCTGCTGCTGGTCGCCGTGGCCGCGCCGGAAGGGGTGCCCGCGGGCGATCTGCGGACGCTGGCCACCGATATCCGCGGCCGGTTCGGTAGTGAGCCCGCCGTGGTGGTGCTGCTCGGCAACACCGACGGCAAGGTGCCGTTCGTGGTCGCCGTGAACAAGCCCGCCCAGGAACTCGGCATCAAGGCCGGTGATCTGGTCGGCAGCTTCGGCCCCAGCATCGCTGGGCGGGGCGGCGGCAAGCCCGAGATGGCCCAGGGCGCCGGATCGGATCCCTCGGGCATTCCGGCGGGCCTGGCCGCGGTCCGCGCGCGGGTGACCGAACTAGCCGGGTGATGGGCGACGCCGAAGAACCGGAGCGGTCGGCGCCCCGCGGCGCCGACCGTCCGGATCCCGCCACCGATCCCGGTCGAGGCAGACGGATCGGTGTCGACGTCGGCAGCGTCCGGATCGGGGTCGCCGCGTGCGATCCCGACGGCATTCTCGCCACGCCGGTGGAGACCGTGCCGCGGGCGAAACAGCGGCGCCGCGAGGCCCCCGCACCCGATATCGGGAGAATTGCCGAAATTGTGCGGGAGTATGAAGCCGTCGAGGTCATCGTTGGATTACCGCGAACATTGCGCGGGGAGAAGGGCACTGCCGCTACGCTGGCCACCGCATTCGCTGAACGATTGCGGGCCGCTGTCGCGCCGGTGCCGGTCCGGCTTTCCGACGAACGTTTGACTACGGTGTCTGCTGCACGTGCATTGCGGGACAGTGGAGTTCGCGCGCGTGGCCAGCGGCAGGTGATCGATCAGGCGGCGGCCGTGTCGATCCTGCAAGGATGGTTGGACGAACGGAGTGCGGTGTTGAGGTCGGTGGAAACGGGACGTTCTGCGTCGTCCGGAGACGATGCATGACGGATCGGTGGGCGCGGGCCGAGGAACTGTTCCGACAGCGTGAAGCTGATCGGCGTTACCGCAGAGACGACCAGGCCTGGGCCGCGCACGAGCGCGACGTGTACGACGACTACGACGACGACACCGCCGTCATCCCTCGCTACGTGGATGACGTGGATGACGTGGATGACGACGAGCCACCCGCGCCGCCACCGCCCGCCCCGCGGCGTGGCGCCCGGCGCCCCGGGGCCGCTCGGCAGGAGACGGCGCGCCGCCCGAAGCGCGTCGAGCCGGAGCGTCCCACCCGCTCGCGGCGCGGCAGGCGTTCGCGCGCTGCCTCGCGTAAGGCCGTTCAGCGCAAGCGGCGGCGCAGGAACCTATGGATGGTCGCCGGTGTCTTCGTGCTCCTGTTCGCCGGTGCCGCGATTTTCGCGGGCATGAAGCTCGTCGACAGCCTGGGCGCCCCGGACGACTACGCCGGTCCGGCCGGACCTCTGGTGGTCGTGCAGGTGCATCCCGGCGACACCGCCCAGCAGATCGCCGCGACCATGGTCGAACGCGGTGTGGTCGCGAGCACGGGCGCGTTCTACGAAGCGGCCGTACGCAATTCGAACATGAGCGCGGTGCAGCCCGGTTTCTACGCCATCCCCAGCCGCAGCCCCGCCGCGGAGGCGGTGTCCGCCCTGGTCGGAAAGCAGTCCAGGGTCGGCAACCTGGTTGTCTCCGAGGGACGGCTGCTGCACGACCAACACGACATGAGCACCGGCGGGCGGTATGACGGCATCTACCGCAAGATCGCGGAGGCCAGCTGCATCGGCACCGGCGCCAGCCAGAAATGCGTGACCTACGAACAGCTCGATGCCGCGGGCGCGAGCCTGGACCTTGCCGCGCTCGGGGTGCCCGCGTGGGCGGTGCAGGGTGTCAAGGACTGCCCGGACCGGACGAGGCAGCTGGAAGGCCTGATCGCCGCGGGCACGTGGGATTTCGATCCGAGCGGGACGCCGGAGCAGATCCTGGGGCAATTGGTGAGCGCGAGCGCGAAAAGCTATGAATCCACCGGACTGCTGCAGTCCGGCGCCGAAACGAAACTGACGCCGTATGAGACGCTGATCGCCGCCTCGCTGGTGGAACGTGAGGCGAAACCCCAGGACATGGGCAAGGTGGCACGGGTGATCGTGAACCGGCTGCGGGTCGATCAGATGCTGCAGTTCGACTCGACGGTGAACTACACGCTGGATCGCACCGAGGTGGCGACCACCGACGCCGACCGCGCCCAGGAAACGCCCTGGAACACCTATGCGATGCGTGGTCTGCCGCAGACCCCGATCGCCGCGCCGTCGTTGAACGCGTTGCGTGCCATGGAGAACCCCGAGCCAGGGCCGTGGCTGTACTTCGTCACCGTCGACAAGCAGGGCACCACCCTGTTCACCGACGACTACCAAGAGCATCTGCGCCTGATCGCACGGGCGCAGCGCAGCGGCATTCTCGACAGCTCCAAGGACAGCGGTGGCCGATAGTCGCAAGGCGGCGGTGCTCGGCAAGCCGATCGCGCACTCACGATCGCCGCAGCTGCATCTGGCCGCGTATCGCGCGCTCGGGTTGAACTGGACCTACGAGCGCATCGAATGCTCGGCCGAGCAGCTGCCCGGGCTGGTCGACGGGCTCGGGCCGGAATGGGTCGGGCTCTCGGTGACCATGCCCGGCAAGGAAGCGGCACTGGCCTATGCGGACGAGCGCACCGACCGGGCCGTGCTGGTCGGATCGGCCAACACCTTGGTCCGCACCGACAAAGGCTGGCTGGCTGACTGTACTGACGTGGACGGCGTGCTCGGCGCGCTCCGCGGCGGCGGAGTCACGGAGCTGGGTCAGGGCGTCGTGCTGGGTGCGGGCGGCACCGCGCGGCCCGCTCTGCTTGCGTTGTCGGAGCTGGGCGCCGAGTCGGTGACCGTGGTCGCGCGGGACGCCGGACGGGCGCGCAGTGCACTGGAACTCGCCGAGCGGCTGGGGATGGTTGCGTCTCCGGCCGGATTCGATGCGGATTCCCTCGCTGCCGTATGCGCGGCGGCAGGCGCCGTGGTGAGCACCATCCCGGCGACGGCGGCGGCAGCCGTCGCGGCTTCGGTGGCAGCGGCCCCGGTGGTCCTCGACGCGATCTACAACCCGTGGCCGACACCGCTGGCCGAGGCGGTGGCGCGAGCCGGGCACACGGTGGTCAGCGGTCTGCAGATGCTGCTGAACCAGGCATACGGGCAGGTCGAGCTGTTCACCGGGCAGCCAGCGCCGCGCGCTGAGATGGCGGCTGCGCTGGACGAGGGAAATCGATCCGATACCTGATACGAGTTCTGCTGGTGGCGGCCATGCTCTTCCGCTGCCGTGACCCCCGTATTATTCTGCTAGCCAATGTGTTTCACAGGGAGGGGAGCGTTGTGTGCATTCGAATCGGGGTCGTCACCGCGATGGCGATCGCCGCGTCCGCGTTCGTGTTCGGCGGACAGTCGGTGGCAAAGGCCGATGGCTGCGCATCGGCGCAGCCGACCTGGGGGTTCCAATGCGTGTCATCGGCGTCGAACGTCTCGCTGGCAAGCTGCCTGAAGGACGCGCCGCTCTGGAATGATCGGGCGCAGTGCGTTCCGCGAAATGACGGTAGCGGTAGGTACGACCTCTGGGTTCCGTCCAACTGAGATCCCCGGAGCCGTAGGCGCTACCCGAGAACACAGCTATGGTGTTCGGCATGAGTGCTTGGGTGTTGCGGGCGGTCGTGCTCGGCGCGCTGGTGGTGGCGATGCGTGTCCTGCTCGGGTTCGCGATGGTGTACTGGCCGACGCACGGCGCGCTGATGCGCATTCTGTGCCTGATCGTGCTGGTCGGGGCCATCGTGGCGTGGGGCGTGCTGGACGGCCGCAGGGACCGTGCCACCAGCCCCGACCCGGAACGCGGAGCCGATCTGACCCTGCTGTGGCTGAAAGCCGCGGTCGCGGGCGGTGTCGGCAGCGGTCTGGTCGCCTGGATTCTGGACTGGCTGCCCCGGTTCGATCTCGGGGACAACGGCCTGCTCTTCGAAGTGACGGCGGGCGCGTCGTTCATCATCCTGCTGATCTTCGTGCCCGCGCTGATCGGCGTCGGCCTCGGGCGCATGCTGGCCGAGCGGCAGGGCGGCAAGGGCCGGTCCACGCCGCCGTCGCTCTACTCCGCCGCGGGCACCGCGGTCTGAGCCGACGACGAACGGCGCGTCCCGAGGGACGCGCCGTTCGCGTATCAGAAGCAGTGCGCACGGCCCCGGCCATGCGCAGAATCCCGGCTTACAGCAGGACCGCGCCGCCGCTGGGGCTGTCCTCGCGAGCGATCGCCGAGTACGCGGCCGCCAGCAGGGTCGGATCCGGCCCTTCCAGGCGACCGGGCTTGGCCAAGCCGTCGAGCACGACGAAGCGCAGCACGCCGGAGCGGGTCTTCTTGTCGGTCTGCATGGCGTCCAGCAGCTGGGGCAGCGCGTCGGCGTCGTAGCTGGTCGGCAAGCCGACGGCGGACAGGATGGCGCGGTGGCGGTCGGCGGTGGCGTCGTCGAGCCGTCCCGCGAGGCGGCCCAGCTCGGCGGCGAAGACCAAGCCGACGGAGACGGCGGCGCCGTGCCGCCAGCGGTAACGCTCCCGCCGCTCGATCGCGTGGCCGAGGGTGTGGCCGTAGTTGAGGATCTCGCGGAGGCTGGACTCCTTCAGGTCCGCCCCCACCACGTCGGCCTTCACCTGGATCGCGCGGCGGATCAGTTCGGGCAGCACGTCACCGGCCGGATCGAGGGCGGCCTCCGGATCGCGCTCCACGAGGTCGAGGATCACCGGATCGGCGATGAAACCGGCCTTGATGATCTCGGCCATGCCCGCCACGATCTCGTTGCGCGGCACCGTTTCCAGCGTGGCCAGGTCGACCAGCACGGCGGCCGGTTCGTGGAAGCAGCCGACGAGGTTCTTGCCCGCCTCGGTGTTGATGCCCGTCTTGCCGCCGACCGCCGCGTCGACCATGGCCAGCAGCGTGGTGGGCACGTGCACGATGCGCACCCCGCGCATCCAGGTGGCGGCGACGAACCCGGCCAGGTCGGTCGCCGCGCCGCCGCCGAGGCTGACCACGACGTCGTTGCGGGTCAGGCCGATGCGCCCGAGCACCTCCCAGCAGAACCCGGCGACGGCGAGGTCTTTACCCGCCTCGGCGTCCGGGATCTCGATCCGGTGGGCGTCGATGCCGGTGTCCGCCAACGCCTTGCGCACCACCTCGGCGGTCTCGGCGAGCGGCGGCTGGTGGAAGATCGCCACCGTGCGCACACCCGTGGCCGCGCCGGTGACCGACTCGACGAGTTCGCCGAGCAACCCGCGGCCGATGATCACCGGATACGGGTCGGCGGTCCGGACTTCGAGACGACTCGGCTCTGTCACGTGGCTTGCTCCGATTCTGTTGGTGCTGTTGTCGACTGCTGCCGTGCCCGTGCGCGGGCACGGCGTGCGCGGGCGCGCCTGGTTCGGCTGCCTGCTGACGGGTCACCGGTACCCACACCGCCGGCGGCGTCGGGTTCGCTCGTGGACCCCCTGCGGGCGCGACGGACCCGAGCAGCTGTGGTGGCTCCGGGTTCCTGCGCGGGACCGGCCCCGGTATCGGTGCTCTCGCCTTGTTCCGCGGCTTTGCGCCGAGCGGCCGCCCTGGCTCTGGCGCGGCGCCTGGCCCGGGAGCGGCTGCTGCCCTGTGGGATTCCGCTGGACGGCGGCCGGAGACCGGGCTCGGTCGCGGCGCGCTCCGCCGGTTCCATGCCCAGCCTGGACATGATCATCCGCACCACCCGGCCCGGGCTGCGGCCGTCGGTGCGTACCCGGACGGTGGCGACCTCGCGGTAGAGCGGGCGGCGGGTGCGCATCAGCTCGCGGTACTTCGCGCCGGGATCCGCGCCGTTGAGCAGCGGCCGCTGCGTGCTCGCTCCGGTGCGCCGCAGGCCCTCGGCCACGCTGATTTCCAGGTAGACGACGGTGCGGTTGCGCAGCAGCGCCCTGGTGTCCGCGGACAGCACCGCGCCGCCGCCGAGAGAGACGACGCCGCGCTCGGCCAGGATGGCGCGGCGCACCACCCGCTCTTCGATCCTGCGGAATTCGGGCTCACCGTCTTCGGCGAAGATCTCCGGAATGGTGCGACCGGTCTCGCGCTCGATACCGGCGTCGGTGTCGTACAGCTCGACACCGAGTTCCCTGGCGAGCTTGCGGCCGATCGTGGACTTCCCCGCTCCCGGCGGTCCGACCAGCACCACGCGCGGGGCGCGCGGATCGGTCTGCACGATCATTGCGACCGACTGTCCGCGGGGACGTGTGGGCGGGTGCTGATGCGCTTGACGTAGCTGGTGATGTTCTCGGCCGTCTCGGTGAGCGAGTCGCCGCCGAACTTCTCCAGCGCGGCCTGCGCCACGACCAGCGCCACCATGGATTCGGCGACCACACCCGCCGCGGGCACGGCGCACACGTCCGAGCGCTGGTGGATCGCCACCGCTTCGGCGCCGGTCGTCATGTCGACCGTGGACAGCGCGCGCGGCACCGTGGAGATCGGCTTCATCGCCGCACGCACGCGCAGCGCCTCGCCGTTGGTCATGCCGCCCTCCAAACCGCCCGCGCGGTTGGTGGAGCGCAGCACTCCGTCCGGACCGGGCCGCATCTCGTCGTGCGCCTGGCTGCCGCGGCGGCGCGCGGTCTCGAAGCCGTCGCCGACCTCGACGCCCTTGATGGCCTGGATACCCATGAGCGCGGCCGCGAGACGCGAGTCCAGGCGGTTCTCGCCGCTGGTGAACGAGCCGAGTCCGACCGGAAGGCCCTCGACGACCACCTCGACCACGCCGCCGAGCGTGTCGCCGTCCTTCTTGGCCGCCTCGATCTCGGCGATCATCGCCGCCTCGGCATCCTTGTCGAACGCGCGCACGGGACTCTCGTCCACCGCGGCGAGATCGGCGGCGGTCGGGACGATGCCCGTCGTGTTCTGCGCGGTGCCGATGGAGATCACATGCGAGACGACCTCGGCGCCGAACGCCTGGCGCAGGAAGTTGCGCGCCACGGTGCCCGCCGCGACGCGCGCGGCGGTCTCCCTGGCGCTGGCCCGCTCGAGCACGTTGCGGGCGTCGTCGAAGTTGTACTTGAGCATGCCGGAATAGTCGGCGTGCCCGGGGCGGGGCCGGGTCAGCGGAGCGTTGCGAGCCAGCTCGGCGAGCTCGGCCGGATCCACCGGGTCGGCCGACATCACGGTGACCCACTTCGGCCACTCCGAGTTGGCGACCTCGATGGCGACCGGGCCGCCCATCGTGCGCCCGTGCCGCACGCCGCCGATGACGGTGACCTTGTCGGCCTCGAACTTCATCCGTGCGCCGCGCCCGTATCCCAGCCTGCGGCGCGCCAGCTGCGCGGAGATCTCCTCGGATGTCACCTCGACGCCTGCCACCATCCCCTCCAGGATGGCGACGAGAGCGGGACCATGGGATTCTCCGGCAGTTATCCAACGCAGCACGTCGTCCATCTTCCCATGTCGGCGCCCGTGCTCCGGAACGCGGCCCGCCGTGATGACGCGCACGCCCGCGGCGGGCCGGAACGCGCGGCACGGGGAGGTCAGCGGGCGATCACGATGGTGCGATCGACCGACCGCCGCAGTGCGTCGCCGACCGAGCCGAACAGCAGACGGCCCAGGACACCGCGGCCGCGGTTGCCGACGACGAGCAGCTGGCCGTCACGAGAGCGTTCGAGCAGGCGTCGCTCCGGGCGGTCGCGCACGACCTCACGGCGAATGGGCACCTCCGGGTACCGCTCCTGCCATCCGGCCAGGCTCGTGGCCAGCACCGCTTCCTCGCTCCGGCGCAAGGCTGTCCCGTCGCTGCCGGTCGCCGCGGGCGCCTCGATGTCGCCAAAGGTGTGCACCGCCACCAGTTCGACCCCGCGCAGGGATGCCTCGGTCACGGCGACCTCGATGGCGGCTTGCTCGGCGCCCGAACCGTCCACCCCGACGACGACCGGGCTGGTGCTCGCCCGATCCCACAGCGGCGCCTCGGCGGGCACCACGGCGACCGGGCAGTCCGCATCCCGTGCGACGGCCGCGCTGACCGATCCCAGCAGCACGCGCTGGATCCGGCCGACACCGCGCGTGCCGACCACGAGCATCGCCGCGTTCCGGGAGCGCTCGATCAGGGCGGTGGCGATGTGCGCGGTGCGGATCTCGGTGCCGATGGCGATGTCACGGACCACGTGCGCGGCGGCTTCGGCGGCGTTCGCGGCCCGTTCGATCGCCTCATCCGCCTCCCGCACCCGTAGCAGCGCGGCCGGACGCGGCGGGTTGTCGGTGTCGGACCCCGGCGGCGACTCCATGACGAGCTGGATGTGCAAGGGCGCGTCGTGCAGCGCGGCGGTCTGTGCCGCCCAGCGCACCGCGACGATGGACTCGGCGGACCCGTCGGTTCCGACGATGATCGGCCTCCGCGATGGATGCCTCGGATTCACTCGGCGGCTCCTTCTCGACGCTGCATCGCTGTCCTGGCGCACTCGAGTGGCAACTCGCCGAGGGCCGCACCTCGCTACCGCAGCTCGAGCGGCTGCTCGGGGAAGTCGTTGCCTGCGATTGATCGTACCGACGAAGTGCGCTGTATTCGCTGGCTTCACCATCCGCCCGACGGGTTGTCCGGTTCGCGCCTCGAAGGGGACTCTTCGGCGCCGCGGCAGCGCGGCTCAGCCGGAGTCCATGACCGGCGATACGAGGACGAGCAGCGTCGACAGACACATCGAAGGTCCGTGTGGCACGGTGAACCGCGGGTCGCCCGCGGCGCTGCCGGACGGGCGCATGTGCCGAGCGGCCAGCGCGACGGACGCGACGCAGGCCGTGAGCGCCGGTGCGCTGAGCGCCGCCCAGACCCACACCTGGGCACCGCCGAGCGCGGCCGCCGCGCCCAGGCCGACCGCGAGTTTGACATCGCCCGCGCCCAGCGCGGCGGGTGCGGCCAAGTGGACCAGCAGATACGGCGTGGCGAGGAATGCCGCACCGAGTGCCGCGGCCGTGAATTGCCCTGCGATCGACGCGTATCCGAGCACCGCCAGCGCGCCGAAACCGGTCAGTCTGTTCGGAAGGCGTCGTTCCCGGAGGTCGAGCACGGTCAATGTCACACACCACGCGGCGAGGGCGGTGAACGCGAAAGGAGACATGTCTCCACCCTCGCCCCGCACCGGCGCCCGGAAGTCGCGCCGGGCCGAAATGTGCACAATTCGAGCGAATGTGAACAGCGAATGCTCCGCACTGTCGTCTTGGCAAACGAAAACCCTTGTGCGCCAGCCCATCAGGTCGCACACCGGCCGATCGCGACCGGCGCGCGGCGCATCGAGCACGTGTTGCGTGACGGCCCGCGGCGTGTCGGCGGTAGTTTTGACCCATGTGTTCCGATCGCCAGGGCCACGCGCCCGACTACGCGGCACGGCGTGGCGCGCTGCGCAGCCTGCTGGTGGAGAACGGGGTGGACGCCCTGCTGGTCACCGATCTGGTGAACATCAGGTACCTGACCGGGTTCACCGGTTCCAATGCGGCGCTGCTCGTGCACTCCTGGGACACCCGCGCCGCCGAGGACCGCAGCGTGATCGCCACCGACGGCCGGTACCGCACCCAAGTCGCCGAGCAGGTCCCGGACCTGCGGGCGGAGATAGCGCGGGCCACCGCGCGCCGGATCGTGCAGCTGGCCGGGGAGTGGCAACTCGGCCGCGTCGGCTTCGAAAGCCACGTCGTGACCGTCGACCAGCATCGCGGCTTCCTCGAGCAGCGAACCGGCTTGGACCTCGTCGCGACGCCGGGACTGGTCGAGCAGTTGCGCATGGTCAAGGACGCCTACGAAGTCGAACAGTTGCGGGCGGCGTGCGCGGCGGGCGACGCCGGTCTGGCCACGCTGCTGGCCCGTGGCGGGCTGCGTCCCGGGCGCACCGAGCGTCAGGTGGCCCGAGATCTGGAGTGGGCCATGTTCGAGCACGGCGCCGAAGCGGTGTCGTTCGAAACCATCGTGGCGACCGGAGCCAACTCGGCTGTCCCGCATCACCGGCCGACCGATGCCGTGCTGGCGGCGGGCGACTTCGTGAAGCTGGACTTCGGTGCCGTGGTCGGCGGCTACCACTCGGACATGACCCGCACCTTCGTGCTCGGCGCGCCGACCGACTGGCAGCGGGAGGTGTACGCGCTGGTCCAGCAGGCGCAGCGGGCGGGGCGCGAGGCGCTGCGCCCCGGGGCGCCGGTGGCCGATGTCGACGCGGCGTCGCGGGCGGTGATCGAGGCCGCCGGGCACGGCAAGTTGTTCGTGCACGGTCTCGGCCACGGGGTGGGTTTGCAGATCCACGAAGCGCCCGGAATCGCGAAAACCGGAACCGGTACACTTCTGTCTGGCGTGGCGGTGACCGTCGAACCAGGTGTGTACTTTCCCGGCCGCGGCGGGGTCCGGATCGAGGACACGCTCGTGGTGCGCGAAGGGGGCCCGGAACTGCTCACCCACACCAGCAAAGACTTGACCGTCGTCGACTGACGCCGGTCGGCCCGAGACCAAGTGGTAGAACGAGGAGATCCGAAGACAGTGGCGGACACCAGCGACTTCAAGAACGGCCTTGTGCTGAAGATCGACGGCCAGCTCCAGCAGATCGTCGAATTCCAGCACGTCAAGCCGGGCAAGGGCCCCGCCTTCGTGCGGACCAAGCTGAAGAACGTCGTGTCCGGCAAGGTGGTCGACAAGACCTTCAACGCCGGTGTGAAGGTCGAGACCGCCAACGTCGACCGCCGCGACATGACCTACCTCTACCACGACGGCACCGACTACGTCTTCATGGACGGCGAGACCTTCGACCAGATCTCCATCGGCGAGGAGACCATCGGCAGCGGAGCCCGCTTCCTGCTGGAGAACATGACCGTGCAGGTCGCCACGCATGAGGGCGTGCCGCTGTATGTCGAGTTGCCGGTCTCGGTCGAGCTCGAGGTCACCCACACCGATATCGGCCTGCAGGGTGATCGCTCCACCGGCGGCACCAAGCCCGCGACCCTGGAGACCGGCGCCGAGGTCCAGGTCCCGCTGTTCATCAACACCGGCGACAAGCTGCGGATCGACTCGCGCGACGGCAGCTACCTCGGCCGGGTCAACGCCTGATCCGGCGGACCAGCCGATCCGGGATAATGTGACCGTGGCGGAACAGCCCGTGGACAAGAAGTCCACGTACAAGAAGCTCGGCGCTCGGCACAAGGCCCGCCGGCGCGCGGTTGATCTGCTGTTCGAGGCCGAGGCCAGGGACGTCGACGCCGCCGAACTGCTCGACGAGCGCGCCGAGCTCGCCACCCGCGACCAGGCCGTCGCGCCGGTGCACCCCTACACCCGCACCGTCGTCGAGGGCGTCGCCGACGACCTCGACCGGGTGGACGGCACCATCGAGTCGTACTTGCAGGACTGGACCCTGTCGCGGCTTCCGGCGGTGGATCGCGCGATTCTGCGCATCGCGGTGTGGGAGTTGTTCCACGCGACCGACGTCCCACCGGTCGTCGCCGTCGACGAGGCGGTGGAGCTGGCGAAGGAGCTGTCCACCGACGACTCGCCGTCCTTCGTCAACGGTGTGCTCGGTCAGGTCGTCCTGGTGGCGCCGCAGGTGCGCGCCGCGGCGGCGGCCACCCGCGCTCCTCGCCGGGAGCCCGAGGCGTGAACAAGTACCTCGTGCTGGTGATGCGCACCCCGCGTTTCGACGCCGCCGTGATCGAACCGCACCGGGAGTTCCTGACGGGGTTGCTCGAGCGTGGTCACCTGGTCGAGAGCGGCAAATTCACCGATGGCACCGGCGGCGCCTACGTCATCCGGGCCGAAAACCTGGATGCCGCATGGGAGATCGTCCGCACCGACCCGGTCCACACGACCGGGTCCTCGGAGTTGACGGTCTACGAGTGGGAGATCACCGTCTCCGCCTGAACACACGACAGCCGCTGGTGGGGTCGTCCCGAGCGGAAACCCGCAGCTGGGCGGCTGTCCTTGTCGGCTGGTGACCAGGGCGGGCTGTAGCGGGTGGGCGCGCAGCACGATTGGGGGTACACGCTGACTCCCGCTGGGGGTGTACGGATGGACCAGCGGGAGCCCCACCGGAACCGGGTGGTTCGGCGTGCGAGATCGAATCGAAGTGTTTCTCGATTCGGCCTCGGCCCAATCCTCTTACCTCGACCGCGCTCGAGGTCAAGAGCGTGAATGTGCCGTGGAGCACTCAACCCGTCACCAGCAGCGCCGCGACGGCGCCCGTGGTGGCGACGAGCGCGAGGGCGAGGCCGGTGAGCACGAAGCGCGCCATCGGAACCCGGACGTCATGCGTGCGACAGAACTCCAGGCACAGCAGTGTGGCGAGCGATGCCCACGGGGTGACGATGGGGCCGATATTCGACCCGATCAGCAGCGCGAGAAGCTGATTCCCGTTTCCCGCCGGGATCACCGCCTCCCCTGCGGTGTAAGCGGGGAGGTTGTTGGCGACATTGGACAGGACGGCGCCCGCGGCGGCGGCCCGGTAGGCGCCGGACGCGCCGCCGTCGTCGCCGATCAAGGTGTGCATGAGATCGGCGAGGCCGAATCGGCTCAGAGTGGGCACCACCAGGAACAGGCCGACCACGAAAACCAGCAGCCGCCATGGGATGAGCGACAGCCGCAAGGCGCCGCGGTCGAAGACCGCGAAACCGGCCACCGCGATGCCCGCCGCCAAAGTGGCCGCGATGCCGATGTGGTCGCCGCCGAGGGGAATCGCGACGATGAACAGCAGGCATGCCCCCGCTGTGGTGAAAAGTAGTGCGCGTTCCCGGGAATTCGCGGGTCGGATCGGGTCGGGCGGCACATAGCGATCACTCTCGCGTCGCCCGCGCCGCCAATACCAGAGCCACAGGCAGACCATCGTCGCGGCAATGGAAACGACTTGCGGCGCCAACATTTTCGCCGCGAATTCCGTCGCGGTGAGCGTCACCCGGTCGGCGGCGAGCAGATTGGTCAGGTTGGATACCGGCAGCAGCAGGCTTGCGGTGTTGGCCAGCCACAGGGTGGTCATGGCCAGCGGCAGCGGCGGAATGCGGGCAGGCGCAGCCAGCGCCAGCATCACCGGGGTGATCAGCACGGCCGTGGTGTCCAGATTCAGCAGGATCGTGGTGGCCGAGGCGAACAGCACGCACAGGATGAACAGAGCGGGGTAGTGACCGCGACCGAGGATCGCCATGCGATGCGCGATGGCGTCGAAAACCTTGGCCTGCCTGGTGAGTTCGGCCAGCACGATCACACTGCCCAGAAACAGCAGCAGAGGACTGATCCGGCGCATGTTCGCGATGGCGTCGTCGTGGGGCAGCAGTCCGGTGATCACGCACAGCAGACCGGCGAGCAGCAATCCCAGTCGGACCCAGTCCAAGACACCGAGCCGCGGAGTCTTTCCCGATGCCGCGGCTGTGACCCGCGCGGGCGAGGTGCGATCGGGGGAATCGACCTGTTCGAGCACATCCGACATCATGACAGCATCTCGACGGTGTCCTCGCGTGGCCGCAGACAGGCGGGGAGGATGCAGCCGCCATCCTGAGAGAACGATACGATATCTATCGCAACGTTGCCTTTGGGAGGAAGTTGGGAGACATGGCCCCGAACGAGCCGACAGTGTTGGAGGTCCGCACCACGGAGGAGGCATGGGCACTGTTCGACCGCCTTCCCGCGGCCCGGGTCGAGGCGATCACGACCGGGCGCTGGCGCGGCGCCGAACTGCACACCGGCCATCCACTCGACGGCGTGCTGGAGGCGTCCGGGTGGTACGGCAAGCAATTCGATAGCCCCGACGCTGTGCATCCGCTGCTGTTCACCGCGGGGGATGCGGTGTTTCCGGTCGATCCGCGACGGGTGCCACTCGCACTGGCCGGGCGCGTGCCACTGTCCGGAGTGCGCGCTGTGCGCAGGATGCTGCCGATCCTGCGACCCGCCTTGCGAACCCACGCGCCGACCGCGCGTCTGCGCGAGGTGGAATACCGCGGCGTGACCAGTGCCGCCATGATCTACGATCACCTGCCGATCATCGATCACTTCCGGCGCGCGGACGAGCACACCCTGCTCGGCGTGATGGACCTGCGCGGCATGGCCGAGCCGTATTTCTTCGTCCTGCGCAGGGAGATCGGGTGAGGTTGCCGCGGAACCGGACGACCGTCGCCGATCCAGGTCCGGCGGCGCTCGCACCGCACTAGGCTTTCGCGCGAACAGCGACACCTTTGCGGCGATACGGCGACCGAGGAAGGGACAGTCGATGGAACGCACGACCTGCCTGGTGGTCGGTGGGGGACCGGCCGGAATGATCCTCGGACTGCTGTTGGCCCGTGCGGGTGTCGAGGTCACGGTGCTGGAGAAGCACAAGGACTTCCTGCGGGATTTCCGCGGCGACACCGTGCATCCCACCACCCTCGACCTGCTCGACGAGCTGGGCCTTGGCGCGGAGTTCGCGAAACTGCCCGCGCGCAAACTGGATCAGGTGCAGCTGCCGGTCGGGGGTGGCGTGCAGACGTTCGTGACGCTGAAGAACCTGCCGGGCAAGCACAAGTACATCGCCATGGTGCCGCAGTGGGATCTGCTGGATCTGCTCGCGCGTGCCGCCGAGGCCGAACCGACCTTCCGGCTGCGGATGAACACCGAGGCCACCGATCTGATCTGGATCGACGGCCGGGTCGGCGGCGTCGCCTATCGGACCCTCGACGGCGCGACGGGCGCGATCGAGGCCGATCTCACGGTGGCCTGTGACGGTCGCGGATCGGTGCTGCGTTCGGCGGCCGGGCTGCCGACCCGCAAGTGGTCGACGCCGATGGATGTGTGGTGGTTCCGCCTGCCGCGCACCGAGATCGATCCCGCGGGCGCGCTGCCGATCGTCACCGCCCGGCGGGTGGCGGTCCTGCTCGACCGCGGCGACTACTGGCAGTGCGCGACCCTGATCGCCAAGGGCGCCGACGAGTCCGCGCGCCGCGGGCCGGTCGAGGACATCATGCGAACCCTGGCCGACGCCGCACCCTGGCTCCGAGACCGTGTCGACGCCTTGACCAGCTGGGACCAGGTGAAGCTGCTCGAGGTGAAGCTCGACCGTCTGACAAAGTGGTACACGGGCGGCCTGCTCTGCCTCGGCGACGCCGCGCATGCCATGTCCCCGGCCGGAGGTGTCGGCATCAATCTGGCCGTCCAGGACGCCGTCGCCGCGGCGAGGATTCTCGCCGCGCCCCTGCTCTCGGGCACGGTAGGCACCAAGGATTTGGCGAAGGTGCAGCGACGGCGGCGGTTCCCGACGGTGGCGACGCAGGCGATGCAACGCTTCCTGCACGCCTGGGCCATCGCACCCGCCCTCGACGGACGCATCGATATCGCCGGTGCGCCTCGTGCCCCGTTGCCGGTCCGCGTCCTGCGTCGAATTCCCGTACTGCGCAGCGTGCCGCCGTTCCTGATCGCCCGCGGCGTGCGACCCGAACACGCACCGCACTTCGCGCGCTGTGTTTGAGTGCCGCGCCTGCGAGCCGAGACCGATTACACCGAACCGGTGGGAGAGGAAGTGGGTGGGGTGGCAATCCACCCCGCGACGACTGCCAGACCCGTGGGCCGGTGCACGGCGAGGAAGCCGAAGGGGCGGTCGAACGTCACCGAGATGACGGTCGCCTGGTGGTTCTGGAGTGCCCCGCTGGCCGCGCGTAAGCCGAACGCAGTCACCGCGGCGGCTTCGAAACCCTCATGGCTGAACCGTGCCAGGACCTCTTGAGCGCCTTGGCCTACGCACAGCGGCACGGGGGAGATCGCGGGGAAATGACCGCTGGTGCAGTCGGTCGCGGTGGTCAGTCCGAACAGGCCGGGTCGAGCGAGCAGATCGTGGGTCGATCGAACTTCGAAGGGTGGCAGCTCGATCCGCAGCTGGTCGGTGGCGGCACGGACCGGCTCGGTGCGCACGGTGAGCCCTGGCCCATTGGTCCCGACCGGCAGGCCGGTGCGGATCGGCACCGCGCCCGACAACGCCGCCAGGCCGGTTCCGAGTACGGCGCCGGGCGTACCCGGACCGAGGAGGAGGTGGACGTCGAGATCGTCGACGCCTTCGACCACGACCCGCGTCACTGGCTGCGGCACGTCCAGAATCGCGGCGTCGGCGAGGCGGGCGCTCGTGCGAGACAACCCCGGGCCGCGATGACCCTGCCACGGGCCTTCGTTCGGCGTCAGCATCCCGGCATCGAACGGCACACGCCACCGGGTCTTCGCGACAAGCGCGGTGGCGAGCACCAGCAGCGTCTCTGGATCCACGGAAAGCGGGAATCGATCGATGAGCCCCTCGGTGTGCTCGGCCGCCCAGCTGTCGAGTTCGGCCTGTCCGGCCAGCCGCCCGAGGACGCCCGCGGGCAGGCGACCCGACCAGTCCCGGTGCAGCGGAAGATCGTTGCGCACCCACACCCCGAGCGCGGCCGATACCGCTTCCGCGCGTTCGATATCGCGCAGCAACCGCAGCGCCCCATCCTGCCCGGTCGCCGCGGGCACTCCGATCGCCGACGCGAGCTCGTCCCGCGCCGGACCCTCGGCCGCCGACGCGAGCAGGGCCGACAATGGCCACACGCCCGCGCCGGACACGACGAAGTCGCTCTGCCCTACCTCCGCACACCATCGAGCGGTGAGTGCGTTGGCCGCACCGACATGGAGTTCCAGGGAAGTCCGCACGACCCCACACTATCCGCGGCGGCGTCGGCCTCGCGTCGTCCTACGACACGCCGGGCTCCGGCCGCAGCACGATCTTGCCCAGTGGTGCCCGATCCTCCAGCAGCCGGTGGGCGCGGCTCGCCTGGTCCAGTGGCAGCACCGCCTCGACCAGTGCGTCGAGCCCGCCCTCCGCGGCGCGGGCCAGGACGGCGGTGCCCGCCTCGGCGACCCGGGCGAGCCAGTCCGGTCCGGCGCAGCCGGTGAAGGTGAGTCCCCGCATGATCAGATCGCTCGCCGACACCTGCGCGGGCGCGCCGGACAGCCAGCCATAGCCCAGCATCCGGCCGCGCAGCGGTGTCATGAGATCGAGCAGTTCGGCGGCGCTCGCACCGCCGATCGCATCGAAGACGACGTCCACCGTTGCCCCGCCGAGGGTTTCGCGCAACCGCGTGGTCCACGCCGGGTCGGTGTGGTCGATCACCACATCGGCGCCCAGCTCACGAGCCTGCGCCGCCTTCGCCGGGCCACCGGCCGTCGCGACGACGCGGGCCGCGCCGTACTCCTTCGCCAGCTGGGTCAGGGCGCTGCCGATGCCCGTCGCCGCGGCCTCGACGAGGACGGTCTCCACGCCGGTCAGCGCGGCGGTCTCCAGGAGCGGAATCGCCACCGATCCGTTCATCAGCACCGCCGCCGCGTCCACCGCGGACAGGCCGTCCGGAATGAACGTCACCGCATCCGCTGGCGCGGCGACGAATTCGGCGTACGCGCCGAAACCCTTGGTCGCCACGATCACGCGCTGCCCGATCAATGCGGGATCGACGTTACTGCCGACCTCGGTGACCACGCCCGCCGCCTGAAAACCGAAGACGAGCGGCGGCGGCGCGCCGAGTGGAAACTCCCCGGAGCGCAACTTGGTCTCCGGGAACAGCACGGGGATCGCCTCGGCGCGGATCACCACCTCGTCCGCGCCCGCCCGTGGCTCCGGAACCTCGCTGGCCACGAGCACATCGGGATCTCCGGTGCTCGTCATTACGATTGCCTGCATCACGAACTCCATAACTTGACTGTCGGTCCACTTACCTCCGCGAGAATATGGACCGACGGTCAAGTTGTCCAGAAAGCGGGTGCGATGGGCGGCGAACGGCCGAAGGAACGGGTGGATGCGGCGCGCAACCGGCGCGCGATCCTGGACGCCACCGCCGCTCTGCTCGCCGAGCACGGCGCCGAGGCGATCACCATGGACCGCGTGGCCGCCGCCGCCGGGGTGGGAAAAGGAACGATCTTCCATCGTTTCGGCAACCGCGCCGGGCTGCTGCACGAAATGGTCGCCGAGAGCGCGCTCACGCTCATGGAGGCGATCACCAGCGGGCCGCCGCCGCTGGGTCCCGGCGCGCCCGCCGATGCCCGCCTGATCGCCTACTTCGATGCGATGACGCGGCTGGTGATCGACAATTCCGAGCTGATGGTGGCTTACCGCACCGTGCCGCCGCATCCGCGGACCGCGGAGTTCCACGCGTTCTGGGACAACCACATCACCACGCTGCTGCGCGAAGCTCGTCCCGACCTGGACGCCGAGGTGGTCGGCCGCCTGCTGCTGGGTGCGCTCAGCGGCGAGTTGGTGCAGCGGATGGTCCGCGCGGGCGAGACGGATCGATTACTGGGCGCGGTGCGTGAGTTGGTCGAGTCGGTGCTGCGCTCGCCGTGAGGGTCACGACGTTCGGGCGGCGATCAGTCGTGCGCGAGAATGGCGTCGAACCGCTCGTCCGCGCGGTCGAGTTGGTCGAGGATGTGCTGCCGGACGTGCTCGGCCAAGGGCGTATCCGGCCGGGTGACCAAGTCGCGGTACACCGCGGTGAGCGGGCGGTACTTGGCGGCGAGCCTGGGCATCGCGGGGCCGGTGGCGTAGAGGATGCCGACGCCGTTGTCGGTGAAATCGGACAGTTTGATGACGCGAGCCCACGGGTCGCGGTCCAGATTGGTCGCGACGTGCTCGCGGTACTGGGCCTGCCGATCGCGCGACGGGTCGGGTTCCGGATTGGTCACGGCGGCCACCAGATCGGCCACTCGTTCACCGAACCGGTCGGTCAGCGTGCCCAGCGCGGCGTCTACGGTCGGGCCGGGACGGTCGGCGGCCAGCTCCGTGGCGTGATCCTCGACCGCATCGTGCAGCAGCCCCGCCGCTACGACGTCCGGATCCCTGACCTCGTAGTAGCTGATGATCCGGATCGCCACCCGCAGTAGATGGCTGAGGTACGGTTCGCGTCCATAACGATCGTCGCGATGCAGATCAGCCGCGAGATCGAGCGCCGCCGCCAGCCGTGGTGTATCCGGTAACTCGGCGATTTCCAGCAGTAGTCGTTCGCGCAGCCCGGCCTCGCCGTAGACCTCGCTGATCGTGTGCAGCGGCATCACGGCCAAGACCCCCGCCCCAGGATTGCTCATAATGCCAGGCTAACGGTAGGTGGTGGGATGCGAAAACGGGTGACACGGCCGATTACTCGTCCTTGGGTACCAGGGTGTTCTGCCTGGCCACCGTGTACCAGCGATCGCCCTGTTTGACGAGGACGTAGAGCGCGATCATGGCGTGGTCGTGGTCGAGGAGCTCGCCGTCGGCCGTGGTCGCCCAGGCGCGCTTGTGAGCGATCGCGACGTCGGGTCGCAGGAACGTGATGTCGGCGACCTCGTAGTGGGCGTACTGGTCTTTCAGGAAACCGGCCAGACCACGGCGGTTCGCGTCGAGCAGGGCGTCGAAGCCGGTGATCAGCGCGCCCGCCGCGTTGACGACGGCCGCGTTGGCGGCGAAGTCGCCGGTCAGCAGGTCGGCGTCATTGGTATTGAACGCGGTCTCGGCGTTGGCGATGATCTGCCGGATCGCGGCGACGTCGTCGGTGTGGTCGACCGTCGTGTCCTCGACCAGGGGCGGCGTGAATGCTGTGAAGCTCATGCGGACGAGCTTCCAACCTCGACAACGGTTCAGGTCAAGTGGGTCTCGCCGTTGCCCGCCGCACAGCGGGCCGGGATGTCACCGCACGCCGCGCGGACGGTATTGGATGCTGATCCGCGGGCCGGTGGGCTTGCGCGTCTTCGGCACCGAGTGCTCCCAGGTCCGCTGGCAGGAGCCGCCCATGACCAGCAGATCGCCATGTCCGACAACGTATTTCACGCTTGCCCCGCCGCCGCGCGGTCGCAGCAGCAGCGCCCTCGGCGCTCCGATCGACACGATCGCGACCATCGTGTCGTGCGTCGCGCCGCGGCCGAAGGTGTCGCCGTGCCAGGCCACGCTGTCGCGCCCGTCCCGGTAGTAGCACAGTCCGGCCGTGCGGAACGGCTCGCCGAGTTCGTGCCGGTAGTGCTCGGACAAGATCGTGCGCGCGTCGGCCAGGGCGGGATCCGGGAGTGGTTCGTGCTCCTCGTAGAACTTCAGCAGCCGGGGCACGTCGACCACCCGGTCGTACATCGGCCTGCGCTCGGCCTTCCACGGCACGCACTCGACCAGCCGATCGAACAGCGCGTCGGCGCCGGACAGCCATCCGGGCAACAGATCCACCCAGGCGCCGCGGTCGAGCATGGTGCGGCGGATATCGCGAAGCGACCCGAATTCGGTGTCACCGAACCCGTCGAGCAGCGACCCCTGCAGCGATGCGGACATGGTGCCGAGCGTACCGCTCATCGAACGTATGTGCTAGCGGTTTTCGGTCAGTGTCGATCGCATCCGCGGGTTTCGCGCGCGACATGGACGCTGAACCGGATCGGCCCGGGTTGCCGAGACCGATTTGGCGGCTGAACCCGATGTGGCTTGCGGGCGTGCCGGTCGTGGCGCCGCTCACAGCGGGATACGGCTGGTGAAACGGCGGTTGGGGGCGCTGCTAGTCTGCTTGCCGTAAGACATCCTTTAACGGACCGTCCGGTGAGGCGGGGAAGGAGGTCGGCATGGCCGTGCCCGAAGAACGGGCCGCCAAGTCCGGCGCTGCCGAGACATCGCAGCGACATACCCCCGAGGGGGTGGCGGCGGGGCGAGAGCTGTTGTCGGCTTCGGATGTCGGGCGGACCATCGCGCGCATCGCACATCAGATCATCGAGAAGACCGCGTTGGACGCGGGCGAGCCGGACGCGCCGCGCGTCGTGCTGATCGGCATTCCCACCCGGGGCACCACGCTGGCCGCGCGGCTCACCGACAAGATCGAGGAATTCTCCGGTGTCCGCCCGGCGCTTGGCTCGCTGGACATCACCCTCTATCGCGACGACCTGCGCAGCCGCCCGCACCGGCCGCTGGAGCGCACCTCGGTACCCGAGGGCGGCATCGAGGACGCGCTGGTCGTCCTGGTCGACGACGTCCTGTTCTCCGGCCGCACCGTGCGTTCCGCGCTCGACGGCCTGCGCGATCTGGGCCGGCCGCGCGCCGTGCAGTTGGCGGTGCTCGTCGACCGCGGTCATCGGGAACTGCCGATCCGCGCCGACTACGTCGGCAAGAACGTGCCGACCAACCGGTCCGAGGACATCTCGGTGCTGCTCACCGAGCACGACGGCCGCGACGGCGTCTACCTGCGCCACGGCTCGGAACAGGAGGCGGGCGCGTGAGGCATCTGCTGTCGGTCGCCGCGCTGGATCGCGCCACCGCGACCGAACTGCTCGACGAGGCCGAACGGTTCGAACAGGCCCTGCTCGGCCGCGAGGTGCACAAGCTGCCCACACTGCGCGGCCGCACCGTGATGACGGTCTTCTACGAGAACTCCACCCGCACCCGGGTGTCCTTCGAGGTCGCGGGCAAATGGATGAGCGCGGACGTGATCAACGTCAGCGCGAGCAGTTCCTCGGTCGCCAAAGGCGAGTCGCTGCGCGACACCGCGCTGACCTTGCATGCCGCGGGCGCGGACGCGCTGATCGTGCGGCACCCGGCCTCCGGCGCCGCGCACCAGATCGCCCGGTGGATGGACGAGTGGGCGGTCTCGGCGGGACGCGCCTCCGGCCCGGCCGTCGTGAACGCGGGCGACGGTACGCACGAACACCCGACCCAGGCGCTGCTGGACGCGCTGACCCTGCGGCAGCGACTCGGCGACATCGAGGGCAAGCGGGTGGTCATCGTCGGCGACATCCTGCACAGCCGGGTCGCCCGGTCCAACGTCTTCCTGCTGGCCACCCTCGGCGCGGAGGTGGTGCTGGTCGCCCCGCGCACGCTGCTGCCGGTCGGCGTCGAGACCTGGCCCGCCCGCGTCTCGCACCACTTGGACGCCGAGTTGATCGGCGCCGACGCGGTGCTGATGCTGCGCGTGCAAGCCGAGCGGATGAACGGCGGGTTCTTCCCGTCGGCCCGCGAATACTCGATCACCTACGGACTGTCCGAGCGCAGGCTGGCCCTGCTGGACGACCACGCCGTCGTGCTGCACCCCGGCCCGATGCTGCGCGGCATGGAGATCGCGTCCTCGGTCGCGGACTCCCCGAAAGCCGCAGTGCTGCAACAGGTCACCAACGGTGTGCACATGCGCATGGCCGTCCTGTTCCGCCTGCTCGTCGGAACACAGGAGGCAGTGGCATGAGTGGCTCGGAGAACTCCACCGTCCTGATCAAGGGCGTACTGCGGTACGGCGCGGGCGAGCCGGTCGACGTGCTCGTCGCGGACGGCGAGATCCGCGAGATCGGCACCGATCTCGGCGTGGTCGGGGCCGAGATCATCGACGCGCAGGGTCAGATCCTGCTGCCCGGCTTCGTCGACCTGCACACCCACCTGCGCGAGCCGGGGCGCGAGGACACCGAGACCATCGAGTCCGGTTCCGCCGCCGCCGCGCTCGGCGGTTACACCGCGGTGTTCGCGATGGCCAACACGAACCCGGTCGCCGACTCGGTAGTAGTCACCGACCACGTGTGGCGCCGCGGCCGGGAGGTCGGCCTGGTCGACGTGTACCCGGTCGGCGCGGTCACGGTCGGGCTGGAAGGCAAGCAGCTCGCCGAGATGGGCACCATGGCCGCGGGCGTCGCGGCGGTGCGCATGTTCTCCGACGACGGCCACTGCGTCTACGACCCGCTGATCATGCGCCGCGCCTTGGAGTACGCGAACTCGCTGGGCGTGCTGATCGCGCAGCACGCCGAGGAACCGAGGCTGACCAAGGGCGCGGTCGCGCACGAGGGCGCGACCGCGGCCCGGCTCGGCTTGGCGGGCTGGCCGCGGGCGGCCGAGGAGTCCATCGTCGCCCGGGACGCCCTGCTGGCCCGCGACGCCGGCGCCAGGGTGCACATCTGCCACGCCTCCACCGCGGGCACCGTGGAGCTGGTGAAATGGGCGAAGTCCCAGGGCATCTCGATCACCGCCGAGGTCACCCCGCACCACCTGCTGCTCGACGACTCCCGGTTGGAGACCTACGACGCGGTCAACAAGGTCAACCCGCCGCTGCGTGAAGCCTCCGACGCCGCCGCGCTGCGGCAGGCGCTGGCCGACGGGGTCATCGACTGCGTCGCCACCGACCATGCCCCGCACGCGGAGCAGGACAAGTGCTGCGAGTTCGCCGCGGCCCGGCCCGGCATGCTCGGCCTGGAGACCGCGCTGTCGATCATCGTGCGGACCATGGTGCAGCCGGGCCTGCTGGACTGGCGCGGAGTCGCGCGCGTGATGAGCGAGCGTCCGGCCGAGATCGTCGGCTTGGACGACCAGGGCAGGCCGCTCGAGGTCGGGGAACCGGCCAACTTGACGCTGGTCGACCCGACCGCGAGCTGGACGGTGCGCGGCAGCGAGCTGGCCAGCATCTCGCACAACACGCCGTTCGAGGCGATGACCCTCCCGGCCCGGGTGACGGCCACTCTGCTGCGCGGCCGGGTCACCGCCCGCGACGGCAAGGCGGTGCGCGGCCATGCGGAGGCGTAGATGAGCCGGACCCGCGGATCGAGCACCCCGGCGCGAACGGCGAGCCCGGAGGTCGCTTCGGCGCGCAATGACGCAGGACTGCGGGAACTCCGCCAGTCCGACACAGGAGGTCCGTAGTGGAAAGAACGCTCTGGGTGCTCGGGCTGCTCGTCCTGTTCGCGCTGTGCCTGTGGCTGATGTACCGAGGCTGGCGCAACCGTGCGGCACGGCAGGCCGAGCGCATCGGCGCCCTGCCCGCCCTGCCCGCCGAACTCGGTGCGCAGGTCCTGGAACCGACCACCGGCCTCTATCTGGGCAGCACCATCGCACCCAGCTGGCAGGACCGGATCACGGTGGGTGACCTGGGATTCCGGGCCACGGCGGAACTGACCCGGTTCGAACGGGGGATTCTGCTCGAACGCGACGGCGCGACGGTGATCTGGATTCCCCAGGAATCCATCACCGCGGTGCGCACCGAACGCGGCCACGCGGGCAAAGTGATGACGGAAGATGGTGTGCTGGTCATTCGCTGGAAGCTGCCGACCGGAACCGAGATCGATACCGGTTTCCGCGGCGACGACAAGTCGGTCTACCCGGCGTGGCGGCAGCTTTCGACGGCGGATCAGAGCGGCACGATGACGGGAGATGACGAGGGATGACACCAGAAGCAGCACTCGTGCTGGAGGACGGCCGGGTGTTCCGCGGCCAGGCCTACGGCGCCGTGGGCCAGACGCTCGGTGAGGCGGTGTTCTGCACCGCGATGACCGGGTACCAGGAGACCCTCACCGACCCGTCCTACCACCGCCAGATCGTGGTGGCCGCCGCGCCGCAGATCGGCAACACCGGCTGGAACGACGAGGACGACGAGTCCGCCAAGATCTGGGTCGCCGGGTACGCGGTGCGCGACCCCGCGCGGCGGGCGTCCAACTGGCGTGCGACGACGACCCTGCCCGACGAGCTCGAACGCCAGCGGATCGTCGGCATCGCGGGTATCGACACCCGCGCGCTGGTGCGCCACCTGCGCACCCGCGGCTCGATGAAGGCGGGCATCTTCTCCGGTGACGCGCTCGCCGACGTCGACGAGCTGGTGAGCCGGGTGAACGGCCAGCCGTCCATGCTTGGCGCCGACCTCGCTGGCGAGGTGAGCACCGACGCGCTCTACACGATCGAGCCGGGCGGCGAGCACCGGTGCACGGTCGTCGCGGTCGACCTCGGCATCAAGACCAACACCCCGCGCATGTTCGCTCAGCGCGGCATGCGGGTGCACGTGGTGTCGTCGTCGACGACGCTGGAGCAGATCCTCGAACTGAAGCCCGACGGGGTCTTCCTGTCCAACGGCCCCGGCGACCCGGCCACCGCCGACGCGGCGGTCGAGCTGACCCGCGGCGTGCTCGGCAAGGGCCTGCCGCTGTTCGGCATCTGCTTCGGCAACCAGATCCTCGGCCGCGCGCTCGGCCGGGACACCTACAAGATGAAGTTCGGGCACCGCGGGATCAACATCCCCGTGGTCGAGCACGAGACCGGCCGGATCTCGATCACCGCGCAGAACCATGGGTTCGCGCTGGAGGGCGAGCGGGGCGAGCGGTTCGACACCCCCTTCGGCACGGCCGAAGTGAGTCACGTCTGCGCCAACGACGGCACGGTCGAGGGCGTCCGGCTGGTCGACGGCCGCGCCTTCTCCGTGCAGTACCACCCGGAGGCCGCCGCCGGGCCCCACGACGCCGCATATCTGTTCGACCGTTTCGCCGGTCTCATGGAAGGAGCCTGATGCCTCGCCGCGAGGATCTCGAGCACATCCTGGTGATCGGTTCTGGTCCGATCGTCATCGGCCAGGCGTGCGAATTCGACTACTCCGGCACCCAGGCGTGCCGGGTGCTGCGGGCCGAGGGCCTGCGCGTGTCGCTGGTCAACTCGAACCCGGCGACGATCATGACCGACCCGGAGTTCGCCGACTCGACCTACGTCGAGCCGATCACGCCGGAGTTCGTGGAGAAGGTGATCGCCAAGGAGCGTCCCGACGCCATCCTGGCCACCCTCGGCGGGCAGACCGCGCTGAACACCGCGGTCGCGCTGCATGAGCGGGGCGTGCTGGAGAAGTACGGCGTGGAGCTGATCGGCGCCGACTTCGACGCCATCCAGCGCGGCGAGGACCGGCAGAAGTTCAAGGACATCGTGGCCAAGGTGGGCGGGGAGAGTGCGCGCTCGCGCGTCTGCTTCACGATGGAGGAGGTCCGCGAGACGGTCGCCGAACTCGGCTTCCCGGTGGTGGTGCGCCCGTCGTTCACCATGGGCGGTCTCGGCTCCGGCATGGCCTACAACCACGAGGACCTCGACCGCATCGCGGGCGGCGGCCTGGCCGCCTCGCCCACGGCGAACGTTCTCATCGAGGAGTCCATCCTCGGCTGGAAGGAATACGAGCTCGAGCTGATGCGCGACGGCCGCGACAACGTCGTGGTGGTGTGCTCGATCGAGAACGTCGACCCGATGGGCGTGCACACCGGCGACTCGGTCACCGTCGCCCCGGCCATGACGCTCACCGACCGCGAATACCAGAAGCTGCGCGACCTCGGCATCGCCATCCTGCGCGAGGTCGGCGTCGACACCGGCGGCTGCAACATCCAGTTCGCGGTGAACCCGCGTGACGGCCGCCTGATCGTCATCGAGATGAACCCGCGCGTCTCGCGTTCGTCCGCGCTGGCGTCCAAGGCGACCGGCTTCCCGATCGCGAAGATCGCCGCCAAGCTCGCCATCGGCTACACGCTCGACGAGATCGTCAACGACATCACCAAGGAAACCCCGGCTTGCTTCGAGCCGACCCTGGACTACGTCGTCGTGAAGGCGCCGCGGTTCGCGTTCGAGAAGTTCCCCGGCGCGGACGGCACGCTGACCACCACCATGAAGTCGGTGGGCGAGGCGATGTCGCTCGGCCGCAATTTCGCCGAGGCGCTGGGCAAGGTGCTGCGTTCGCTGGAGACCAAGGCCGCCGGTTTCTGGACCCAGGACGACGGCGAGTGGACCGACGTCGAGGCGATCCTGGAGGACCTGCGCACCCCGACCGAGGGCCGGATCTACCAGGTCGAGCGGGCGCTGCGCCTGGGCGCGAGCATCGAGGACGTCGCCGCCGCCTCCGGCATCGACCCGTGGTTCGTCGCGGAAGTCGCCGGTCTGGTCGAGCTGCGCCAGGAGATTCTCGACGCTCCCGTGCTGGACGAGCCGCTGCTGCGCCGGGCCAAGCACTACGGACTGTCCGATCGGCAGCTGGCCGCGCTGCGTCCGGAGCTGGCCGGGGAGAGCGGTGTGCGCGCGCTGCGGCACCGGCTGGGCATCCGGCCGGTCTTCAAGACCGTCGACACCTGCGCCGCCGAGTTCGAGGCCAAGACGCCCTACCACTACTCGGCCTACGAACTCGACCCCGCCGCCGAATCCGAAGTGGCGCCGCAGCGCGAACGCGAGAAGGTGATCATCCTCGGGTCCGGTCCGAACCGGATCGGCCAGGGCATCGAGTTCGACTACTCGTGCGTGCACGCGGCGCAGACGCTGTCGCAGGCCGGGTACGAGACGGTGATGGTCAACTGCAACCCCGAGACCGTCTCGACCGACTACGACACCGCCGACCGCCTCTACTTCGAGCCGCTGACCTTCGAGGACGTGCTCGAGGTCTACCACGCCGAACGCGAGTCCGGCACCGTCGCGGGCGTCATCGTGCAGCTGGGCGGGCAGACCCCGCTCGGTCTCGCGCAGCGGCTCACCGAGGCGGGCGTGCCGGTGGTCGGCACCAGCGCGGCCGCCATCGACCTGGCCGAGGACCGCGGCGAGTTCGGCGACGTGCTGGTCGCGGCCGGGCTGCCCGCGCCGAAGTACGGCACGGCGACCACGTTCGCCCAGGCCAAGAAGATCGCCGCGGACATCGGCTACCCGGTGCTGGTGCGCCCGTCCTACGTGCTCGGCGGGCGCGGCATGGAGATCGTCTACGACGAGAAGTCCCTGGAGGGCTACATCTCGCGCGCCACCGAGCTCAGCCCGGAGCATCCGGTGCTGGTGGACCGGTTCCTGGAGGACGCGATCGAGATCGACGTCGACGCGCTGTGCGACGGCGAGGAGGTCTACCTCGGCGGTGTGATGGAGCACATCGAGGAGGCGGGCATCCACTCGGGCGACTCGGCCTGCGCCCTGCCCCCGATCACGCTGGGCCGCAGCGACATCGAGGCGGTGCGCCGCTCCACCGTCGCGCTGGCCAAAGGCATCGGCGTCAAGGGCCTGCTGAACGTGCAGTACGCGCTCAAGGACGACGTGCTGTACGTGCTGGAGGCCAATCCGCGGGCCAGCCGGACGGTTCCGTTCGTGTCCAAGGCGACCGCGGTGCCGCTGGCCAAGGCCGCTGCGCGGATCATGCTCGGCGCCACCATCGCCGAGCTGCGCAAGGAGGGCATACTGCCGAGCGAGGGCGACGGCGGCCACGTCGCGCTGGACGCGCCGGTCGCGGTCAAGGAGGCCGTGCTGCCGTTCCACCGGTTCCGGCGCGCCGACGGCAGCGGGGTGGATTCGCTGCTCTCGCCGGAGATGAAGTCCACCGGCGAGGTGATGGGTATCGATGCCGATTTCGGCACCGCCTTCGCCAAGAGCCAGACCGCCGCCTACGGCTCGCTGCCCACCGAGGGCACCGTGTTCGTCTCTATCGCCAACCGGGACAAGCGCGCGATGGTCTTCCCGGTGAAGCGCCTCAACGACCTCGGCTTCCGCATCCTCGCCACCGAGGGAACGGCGGAAATGCTGCGGCGCAATGGCATTCCGTGCGAGCGGGTGCGCAAGCACTCCGAAGAGGGCCCGGCCGACGAGCCGACCATCGTGGAGCAGATCCGCGACGGC
Organism: Nocardia pneumoniae NBRC 100136; assembly: GCF_000308755.1. GTDB lineage: Bacteria > Actinomycetota > Actinomycetes > Mycobacteriales > Mycobacteriaceae > Nocardia > Nocardia pneumoniae. Next base: position 52,760 of record NZ_BAGF01000050.1, on the reverse strand, counting down.
GAGATCGACATGGTGTTCAACACCCCGTACGGCAACTCCGGTCCCCGCGTGGACGGCTACGAGATCCGCAGCGCGGCGGTCGGGGTGAACATCCCGTGCATCACCACCGTGCAGGGCGCGGCGGCCGCCGTGCAGGGCATCGAAGCCAGCATCAACGGCGGGATCGGCGTGCGCTCCCTGCAGGAACTGCACTCGGTGCTGCGTGGCTGAGTCGCTGGACGGATCGGGCGACATGAAGACCTTCGGCGGCCGCCTGCGGCACGCGATGCGCCGGTTCGGCCCCGTGTGCGTCGGCATCGACCCGCATCCGGAACTGCTGCGGTCCTGGGGCCTCACCGATGATGTCGACGGCCTCGAGCAGTTCGCCGAGATCTGCGTGGAGGCCTTCGACGGCCTGGTCGCGCTGATCAAGCCGCAGGTCGCGTTCTTCGAGGCCTACGGTTCCGGTGGGATCGCCGTGCTGGAGCGGACCATCGAGGTGCTGCGTGCCTCGGGGACCCTGGTGCTCGCCGACGCCAAACGCGGCGATATCGGCTCGACCATGGACGCCTATGCCCGCACCTGGCTGGCCGACGGTCCCCTCGGGTCGGACGCCGTCACGGTCTCGCCGTATCTCGGATTCGGCTCGCTGACACCGGCGTTGACTCTCGCCGAGGCCAACCAGCGCGGCGTCTTCGTGCTGGCGGCCACGTCGAACCCGGAAGGGGCGCAGGTGCAGCGGGCGGTCGCGGCGGACGCGCGTACGGTCGCGCAGACGATGGTCGACGAGGCCGCGGCCCGTAACGCGGGCAGCGAGTTCGGGTCGGTGGGCGTGGTGGTCGGCGCCACGCTGACCGAGGCGCCGGATCTGTCCGCGCTCAACGGCCCGATCCTCATGCCCGGTGTCGGGGCCCAGGGCGGCGGCCCGGAAACGATTCGTGACCTGGTCCCCGAGACGATGCTGGGAGCCGTCGTCCCGAATGTCTCCCGCGAGGTGCTGCGCGACGGGCCCACCGTCCCGGCACTGCGTGCCAGAGTGCACGCGCTCCAGGACGCGTTCGCGTTCCTGCAGAAATGACCACGTAGACCGGCGCACCGCGCGCCGGTCTACGTCGTTTCCGGGCCTGTGCGTGCAGGTGCACGCGCAGAGGTGGCCCGTAGCGGGGTCTGTGCGCGCTTCTGCGTCGGTTTCGGGGCTGGTCGGTGACCGCGTAGTGGGCCGACTGCCTGGCGCGACGTAGGGCCCTCCGTGTGGGGCACCGAATGCCGTTTCCGCGGCCCGCGCCGGGGGAGTGTGACGCCCGACACGCGCAAAGAACCCGCGACACGCGGGAAATTTCCAGAAAGTTCCTGGTAGGGCGGGTGAGGGGTTGCTGGATCGGTGCCGCCTCGTCTCGCAACCCTTCCGCAAACCGTTTGGTCTGTCGAAAAACCCCTGCTGGCGGCCTATTTCGCGGATTCGGCGGTACGATTCGCATGGTGGCGCCGGCGTGCCGCCCGATGCGGCCCCGGCGCCTGCACCGCATCCGGAATCATGCGCTGACCTGGGGGGTGGGTTCGCAATCGGCGGACGTCGTGGGTACGGTCGCTGAGACTGCCGGGTTACTGGCAGGAGTTGATGCAATGAACGATGAGACGGAGGAACCGTGGCCCTTCCCCAGCTGACTGACGAGCAGCGCGCCGCTGCTTTGGAGAAGGCGGCTGCCGCTCGCCGCGCTCGGGCGGAGCTCAAGGAGCGCTTGAAGCGTGGCGGCACCAACCTGAAGCAGGTCCTCACCGACGCCGAGACCGACGAGATCCTCGGCAAGATGAAGGTGTCGGCACTGCTGGAGGCCCTGCCGAAGGTGGGCAAGGTCAAGGCGGCGGAAATCATGAGCGAGCTGGAGATCGCCCCCACCCGGCGCCTGCGCGGACTCGGCGATCGGCAGCGCAAGGCGCTGCTGGCCCGGTTCGACTTCGACGCCTGACGACGAGGGTGATCGAACACACGCGGAAGGGTCGACTGGTCGTACTGGTCGGCCCCTCGGCCGTGGGCAAGTCCACCGTGGTCCGCTGCGTCCGCGAGCGACTGCCCGAACTGGTCTTCAGCGTGTCGGCAACGACCCGGGCCCCGCGGCCCGGGGAGGTCGACGGCCTCGACTATCGCTTCGTCTCCCGCGCGGAGTTCGACGCGATGATCGAGGCGGGCGAACTGCTCGAGTGGGCGGACATCCACGGCGGGTTGCAGCGTTCGGGCACCCCCGCCGGGCCGGTCCGCGCCGCGTTGGCGGAGGGCCTTCCCGTACTCGTCGAAGTGGATCTGGAAGGCGCGCGGTCGGTGCGCCGGGCGATCCCGGACGCGATCCTGGTGTTCCTGGCCCCGCCGAGCTGGGAGGAATTGGTGGCGCGGCTGACCTCGCGCGGCACCGAATCGCCCGAGGTGATCGAACGCCGCTTGGAAACCGCCAGGATCGAGCTCGCGGCGTGTGACGAGTTCGACATCGTCATCGTGAACGACGACGTCACCAGCGCCTGTGAGCAGTTGGTATCGTTGTTCGTTAGCACGAATTCGAGTTCGTAACCCCCGAACCTGCGCATCAGTGATCAGGGCCCGCCGGAAGGTAGCGTGCGAAACCACGCCGGGCCCCTCGCTCATGCGACATCCACGACAGCAGGAGTCCCCCTAGTGAGCAGTACGGACACCAAGACCGCGCCCGCCTACGACACGCCGGTCGGCCTCACCAACCCGCCGATCGACGAGTTGCTCGAGCGCACCTCGTCCAAGTACGCCCTGGTGATCTACGCGGCCAAGCGGGCCCGTCAGATCAACGACTACTACAACCAGCTCGGCGACGGCATCCTCGAGTACGTCGGCCCGCTGGTCGAGCCGGGTCTGCAGGAGAAGCCGCTGTCGGTCGCGCTGCGCGAGATCCACGCCGACCTGCTCGAGCACTCCGAAGGCGAGTGATCGCCGCCCGGTGCTCGGCGCATGAGCCCGCAGTATCGAATTCCCCGCGCGGGCGGGGATGATCCACCCACACCCCCGGAGGCGTAGTGACCACACGGATCGTCGTCGTTCTCCCCGCGCCCGCGGGGATCAGCCGGCCGGAGGCGTAGTGACCACACGGATCATCGTCGGCGTGAGTGGAGGCATCGCCGCCTACAAGGCGTGCTCTCTGGTCCGGCGATTCACCGAAACCGGACATGAGGTCCGGGTGATTCCCACCGAGTCGGCGCTGCAGTTCGTCGGCAAGGCGACCTTCGAAGCACTCTCCGGGAACCCGGTGCACACCGGCGTGTTCGCCGACGTGCCCGAGGTCCCGCACGTTCGGCTGGGCCAGGAGGCGGACCTGGTGGTCATCGCCCCGGCGACCGCCGACCTCATGGCGCGCGCCGCGACCGGCCGCGCCGACGACCTGCTCACCGCCACGTTGCTCACGGCCCGATGTCCGATCCTGTTCGCGCCCGCGATGCACACCGAGATGTGGGAGCATCCGGCGACCGTCGCGAATGTCGCGACGCTGCGCGCCCGCGGTGCGATCGTCATGGAGCCCGCGTCGGGGCGGCTCACCGGTACCGACACCGGTCCGGGACGGCTGCCCGAGCCCGAGGAGATCTTCGGCCTCGCGTCGCTGCTGCTGGAGCGTGCCGACGCGGTCCCGCGCGATCTGGTCGGTCGCCGAGTCGTCATCACGGCGGGCGGCACCAGGGAACCGCTGGATCCGGTGCGTTTCCTCGGCAATCGCAGCTCCGGAAAGCAGGGCTACGCGCTCGCGCGTGTCGCGGCCCAGCGCGGCGCCCATGTCACGCTGATCGCGGGCAACACGATCGAGATGGCCGCACCCGCCGCCGTCGACCTGGTGCACATCACCACTGCCGACCAGCTGAAGACCGCCGTCGACAAGCACGCCGTCGGCGCCGACGCGGTGATCATGGCCGCGGCCGTCGCCGATTTCCGGCCCACCAACGTGGCCGCGGCCAAGATCAAGAAGGGCGCTGGCGAACCCGACGTCATTCCGCTGACCAAGAACGACGACATCCTGGCAGGTTTGGTGCAGGCGCGGCGGGACGGTCAGCTGCCCGGCACGGCGATCGTCGGCTTCGCCGCCGAGACCGGTGACGAGCACGGCGACGTCCTCACCCACGCGCGGGCCAAGCTCGCCCGCAAGGGCTGCGACCTGCTGGTGGTCAACGCGGTCGGCGAGGGCAAGGCGTTCGAGGTGGACACCAACGACGGCTGGCTGCTCGGGGCGGACGGCACCGAGCAGGCGCTCGATCACGGCTCGAAGGCGTTGCTCGCGAGCCGGGTCCTCGACGCGCTGAGTGTGTTGTTGCGCTGAGTTCGGCCGCGCGCCTGCCAGGATTGCCAGCTGATCGGCGGATTGTTCGCGGCGCCGTCAGGTCGTCGGCACCGCCGCGACACCGGGAGTTCAGCTGTCTGGGATGGCTGCGCGTCGGGGTCCGCCGCGTCGGTGGTTTGGAATAGTCTGAGATATAAGGGTTGCGCAGGAGCGACACCGCGTTACTGTCGCAAGCCGATACGAGTAACCCGTTGAGGGAGAGGGAAGAACTGTGCGCACGTCCGGCAGTCGGCTTTTCACCAGTGAGTCCGTGACCGAAGGTCATCCGGACAAAATCTGTGATGCCATCAGCGATTCCATCCTCGACGCATTGCTCGCGGAAGACCCGCGTAGCCGGGTCGCGGTGGAAACTCTCGTCACCACCGGTCAGGTCCATGTCGCGGGTGAGGTCACCACGTCGGCGTACGCCGATATTCCGCGAATTGTCCGGGAAAAGGTCCTGGAAATCGGATACGACTCTTCGGCAAAGGGATTCGACGGGAATTCTTGCGGCGTCAATATCGCGATCGGCGCGCAGTCTCCGGATATCGCGCAGGGTGTGGACACCTCGCACGAGGCGCGTGTCGGCGGCTCCGACGACGAGATCGAGCGGCAGGGCGCGGGCGACCAGGGCCTGATGTTCGGTTACGCCACCAAGGACACCCCCGAACTGATGCCGCTGCCGATCGCGCTCGCGCACCGCCTGTCGCGCCGGCTGACCGAGGTGCGCAAGTCCGGCGTGCTGCCCTACCTGCGCCCGGACGGCAAGACCCAGGTCACCATCGAATACGACGGCGACCGCCCGGTCCGGCTCGACACGGTGGTCATCTCCACCCAGCACGCCGCCGACATCGACCTGGACAACCTGCTCGCGCCCGACATCCGCGAGAAGGTCGTCGACGCGGTGCTCGCCGAACTGGAAGTGCCCACCCTGGACACCTCGGACATCCGGCTGCTGGTCAACCCGACCGGCAAGTTCGTGCTCGGCGGTCCGATGGGCGACGCGGGCCTGACCGGCCGCAAGATCATCGTCGACACCTACGGCGGCATGGCCCGCCACGGCGGTGGCGCCTTCTCCGGCAAGGACCCGTCGAAGGTGGACCGTTCGGCCGCGTACGCCATGCGCTGGGTCGCCAAGAACGTGGTCGCGGCCGACCTGGCCGACCGCGTCGAGGTCCAGGTGGCCTACGCGATCGGCAAGGCCGCCCCGGTCGGGCTGTTCGTCGAGACTTTCGGCACCGAGAAGGTCGATCCGGCGCGCATCGCCACCGCGATCACCGAGGTGTTCGACTTGCGTCCCGGCGCGATCATCCGGGACCTGGACCTGCTGCGCCCGATCTATGCGCCCACCGCCGCGTACGGCCACTTCGGCCGCACCGACGTCGACCTGCCGTGGGAGCACACCGATCGCGCGGACAAGCTGCGTGCCGCCATCGGCCTCTGACCCGACCGGGTAGGAGTGAACGAACCCGCGGCGGACGCCCCCGCCACCTCGGCGGACCGTCCGGCCGCGGGCAACGCGGCCGTGTCGCGGCCGATTGCCCGAGTGCTTCCGCTGCTGACACCGGCACACCTGGACCGCGACTTCGACTACCTGGTGCCCCCCGAGCTGGACGAGCTCGCCCAGCCGGGGGTCCGGGTGCGCGTCCGTTTCGCGGGCCGCCTCGTCGACGGTTATCTGCTCGCGCGGCTGGCCCGCAGCGACCATGAAGGCAAGCTGGTCGAACTGGAACGCGTCGTCTCCGGCGAGCGCGTGCTGACGCCGGAAATCCTGGAATTGGCCACCGCGGTGGCCGCGCGCTATGCGGGCACCCGCGCCGACGTCCTGCGCTTGGCCATCCCGCCGCGCCATGCTCGCACCGAATCCGGGGGGACGAAGAAGTCCGCCGATTCCCCTGCTGCACAACCTGTTCCGATCTCCGACGGAGACCCCACCGCCGCCGACCCGGTCGGAGACGAGGTCGACAGTGAATCCGCTGGAACTGGCAGCGCCACAACATTTTCGGCGCAGCGCGGCCGTGCGATCGCAACGAAGCCCACCACACCGTCTCCGGATTGGTCTGAGCCGCAAGGCGACTCGGCCGACGTGGGGAATGCCTCAGGCCAGCCGGACGTCGAATCGGAGGCAGCCGAACCGGGTGAGCCTCCTTCCCCCAACTCGGGTGCCGCTGACCAGCCCCACCCGGTCGACTCGTCGGGTGTCGACGGGTCATCGGATGGGCCGCGCCCGGTCGCTGCCGTTAGCGGCCAGCAGCGGGACGCCGTCGTCGACGATCCGTCGTCGCGGCCACGAGCACTGTCGGAAATCGACGTGGATATCGCGCCATGGGAGCGGTATGTCCACGGCGCGGCGTTCGTCGCCGCGCTCGCGCAGGGAAAGGGGGCGCGCGCCGCCTGGCAAGCGCTTCCCGGCGAGAACTGGCCGCGGCGGTTGGCCGAACTCGCCGCCGTGGTGGCCGGGCAGGGGCGCAGCGCGATCCTCATGGTGCCCGATCAACGCGATCTCGACCGGGTGCTGACCGAATGTGCCCGGCTGGTGGGGGATGCGGCGGTCGGACTGGCGGCGGGTCTCGGTCCCGCGGCCAGGTACCGGCGCTGGCTCGCGGTGCTGCGCGGTTCGGCGCGCGTGGTGGTCGGCACGCGCAGCGCGGTGTTCGCACCGGCGAGCAATCTCGGCTTGATCGCACTCTGGGACGACGGCGACGACACCTACGCCGAACCGCGCGCACCGTATCCGCACGCGCGCGAGGTGGCGATGCTGCGGGCGCACGAGACCGGGGCGGCGTTCGTGGCGGCCGGTTTCGCGCGGACCGCGGAAATCCAGGCGGTGGTCGATTCCGGCTGGGCGCACGACCTGGTCGCCGACCGGGCGGTCCTGCGCAAGACCGCGCCGCGGATCAGCGCTCCCGGCGACAGCGACGTCGCGCTGGAACGCGACCCGGTCGCGCGTGCCGTCCGCATTCCCGGCGTGGCGTTCGCCGCCGCCCGCGCCGCGCTGAAGGAGGGGGCGCCGGTGCTGGTCCAGGTGCCGCGTCGCGGCTACATTCCCGCCCTGGCCTGCGCGAAATGCCGTACGCCTGCCCGGTGCAGGCACTGCAACGGGCCGCTGGCCCTTCCGGAAGCGCGTGGACGGCGCGGACCGTCGGCAGACTTCAGCGCGGCCGCCCAGAGTCCCGTGTGCCGCTGGTGCGGGATCACCGAAGCCGCGTTCCGCTGCACCGCCTGCGGATCGCGCGCGTTGCGCGCCGTGGTGATCGGCGCGGCCCGCACTGCGGAAGAACTCGGCCGCGCGTTCCCCGGAGTGCCCATCCGCGGTTCCGGCGGCGGCGCGGTGCTCGACACCGTGGAGCCGGGACCACAGGTCGTTGTGGCGACGATGGGCGCCGAACCCGTGGTTCCCGGCGGTTACGGCGTCGCGCTGCTGCTGGACGGGTGGGCCTTGCTCAGTCGCGCCGATCTGCGGGCCGCCGAGGACGCACTGCGCCGCTGGATGTGCGCCGCCGCGCTGGTCCGCCCGCACGGCCAGGTCATCGTGATGGCCGAACCCTCCATCCCCACCGTGCAGGCGCTGGTCCGCTGGGACCCGGTGGGCGCCGCCCGCGCCGAGGTCGCCGCCCGCGCCGAGGTCGGCTTCCCCCCAGCGGTTCGCCTCGCCGCGATCGACGGCACCGCCGACAGCATCGCCGAACTGCTGGCCGCGGCAGACCTTCCCGCCACTGTCGACCGGCTCGGCCCGGTGCCGCTCCCGGACGGCGCTCGCAAACCTTTCTCCTCCGGCGATTCCCCTGCCGAGGTCGAGCGGATGCTGCTGCGCGTGGAACGTGGCCACGGCGCGGCCCTGGCGAGGGCGCTGCGGGCGGCGCAGGCGGTCCGCAGCACACACCGCTCCGACGCCCCGCTGCGCGTCCAGATTGATCCGATCGACATCGGCTGACCGGGCGCCACCGTGGTCGACGCTCGGTCGCGGGGAATCGCGTCGCATCAGATCCGGCGGTGTCGCCCACCGTCGAAACCGGTGCCTTCACCCCAGCCGTGGCAGGCGCGGCCGACATGGGATCAGAAGCGTGCCGCCTCGAATCCGCTGCGAAACGATGCTGTTATCGCTCAGGCGAATGCCGCTCGATTGCGTGCGGCCCAAGCGGCGTAGTTCGTGGCGGGCCGCCCGAGTACGCGCGGGATGTCGGCGCTGATTCGCTGTTCGGCGGGTGTCGGCTCACCGAGGATGGTCAGCGTGTGCTCGACCACCGGCTCCGGCATGAACCGCAGCATCGCCGAATGCGCTTGCTCCCTGGTCAATTCGACGAATCGCAGCGGCTCCCCGAGTGCCTCGCCGAGCGCCTCGGCCTGAGCCCGCGGCGTGGCGAGCTCGGGGCCGGTCAAAGTGTAGACCTGACCGGCATGCCGGTCGTCGCGCAACGCGGCCGCCGCGACCGCGGCGATATCGGCCGGATCGACCGAGGGCAATCCGATATCGCCGAACGGCGCCGCGACCAGTCGTTCCGCGCGCACCGATTCCGCCCACGCGTAGCTGTTGGAGAAGAAACCCGCCGGGCGCAGGAAGGTCCATTCCAACCCCGAATCCCGGATCGCCTCCTCGTAGGCGATCAGCCGGGCGTACCCCTCGGCGTCGGGCCGGGTCGCCACCCCTTGCGAGGACACGAAGACGATCCGCCGCACGCCGCCCGCCGCGATGACTTTCAGCACCTGCTCGGGCTCCGGACCCGCGACCAGCTGCTCGCCGCTGATCAAGAGGAACAGTGTTTCGGCCCCGGTCACCGCGGGGGAGAGGCTGTCCGGATCGCTGAGATCGGCGCGCACCGCGCGGACCCGGTCGGGCAGCGGTTGGTCCGTGCCCCGGCGCGAAACGGCGGTCACCTCTTCGCCAGCGTCGGCGAGCAGGCGCACGAGGGGCGCGCCGATGTTTCCGGTCGCTCCGGTGACAACGATCATCTTCGACTCCTTGAGTTAGTTGACTGACTAACACCAACCTAGCCGGTCGAAGCGGTCGTGTCTATAGTTAGTTGTGTGACTAACTCGGCTGAAGCGGCATCGAAGGCGGGCAAGCGGGAGCGGTTGGCCGCCGCCGCGGCTCGGGTCTTCCACGAACAGGGCGTCGAGAAGACCACGATCGCCGACATCGCCCGGTCCGCCGACGTTCCGGTGGGCAATGTGTACTACTACTTCAAAACGAAGGATCAGCTGGTGGAAGCGGCGATCGGCGCGCAAAGGCACGCTCTGCGCGACCTGATCGCCGTGTTGGAACAGCACGACGCGCCGCAAGACCGGCTCAAGGCATTGGTGCGCAGCTGGGTCGACCAGCGCGACATGGCCGCCCGGTTCGGGTGTCCCACGGGGACATTGGCGGCGGAACTGGGCAAGCGGGCCGACGGGCTCGACCGCGAGGTGGCGGTCGGCCTGCGGGAACTGATCGACTGGGTCGAGCGGCAATTCGCGGCCATGAACCGCGAGGACGCCGACGAGCTCGCGGTGGCATTGATCGCGTCGTATCAGGGCATCTCCTTGCTGACCAATACCTTTCACGAACCCGGGCTCATGGCTGCCGAGGGGCGTCGGCTGGAGCGCTGGATCGACTCGCTCGTTTCCTGAGCCCCGGGGTCTGTTCACCGCTCGGTCGGGGCGCGTCCATCGCTCGCGGGCAGCTGCGGTGGGTTCTCGCGACTGGCCTAGCGCGGTTCCTCAACGCTTTCTCGTGATGCCTGGCATAGGCGGCCATGTCCGTGCGCGTTGCATCCAACTGGGCTGACACCCTTGCGCTCGATGCATTGGCGATATATCGTCGATAACGTGAAAAAAACACGAGAGCCTTGGGAGGCCGACATGGAACACAGGGAACATCGAGAATTCGGACGGCGGGGCCGCAGGCCGCTGCCGGGCCAGGAAGGTTTCGAGCACGGGCGGCGATTCCGCCGCGGTGGAAGGCATGGATTCGGACCCGAGTTCGGGCCGGGCTTCGGCCCGGATTTCGGGCCCGGATTCGGCCCGCATTTCGGCCGCGGTCGCGGTCGCGGCGGCCGGGGCAGGCGCGGCGACGTGCGCGCCGCCGTATTGCTGCTGCTCACCGAGCGGCCGATGCACGGCTATGAACTCATTCAGCAGATCCGTGAGCGCAGCGACGACGTCTGGCGGCCCAGCCCGGGATCGATCTACCCCGCGCTGGCGCAGTTGGAAGACGAGGGTCTCGTCCTCATCGAGAAGGTCGCCGGGCGCAAGACGGCGAAGCTGACCGAGACGGGCGTCGAGTACGTCACGGCCCATCGGGACGAACTGGGCGATCCGTGGGCGGAGGTCAAGCAGGACGTCGGCGCACAGGCGATGGACCTGCGCGCGCTCGTCGGACAGTTGATGGGTGCGGTCGCGCAGGTGGCCGCGGTCGGCACGCCGCAGCAGGCGGCCCGTGCGGCGGAATTGCTCACCGAGGCCCGGAAGTCCCTTTACCGGATTCTCGCCGAAGACGAGACCCCCGAGAAGTAGGGGAGGCGAAACACCCCGATACAACGGGCATTTCGAGCCGATCGGAGAGATCATTGTGATATGCGACAGCCGATCGGTTTGGGAACTTGGGGTTATTCACATTTGCGCGGGGCCGTGCTGGCCTTCGCCCTCGCCGCAGCCGCGGCTCTCGGTCCCGGCGTGGCGTCGGCCGAGCCGGTCGGATTCCGCCCCGCCGACGTGCCGACACAGCCCGCGCCGCCGCAGCCCGACCATCTGGCCGCCGCGTGGTACCAGAAGAGCCATCCGAACGTCACCCCGATGGGCACCAACGATTTCGGCTGCGTACCGAGCGCGGCGCATCCCCGGCCGATCGTGCTCGCGCACGGAACCGACTCCACGGCCTACTCCGACTGGTCGGCCATCGCGCCCCGCCTGGCGGGGGCCGGATTCTGCGTGTTCGCGCTGAACTACGGAGGCAGCCCCGGCGCGGAGAGCTACGGTACCGAAGATCTGGTGCTGAGCGCCTACCAGGTCGGCGCGTTCGTCGATCAGGTGCTCGCGGCGACCGGCGCGAACAAGGTCGATCTGGTCGGGTTCTCGCAGGGCGCCAATGTGACCCGCTACTACGTCAACAAGCTCGGCGGCGCGCCCAAGGTCGGGCAGTGGGTGGGGCTCGCCTCGCCCACGTACGGCGGCGTGATGTACGGGCTGGTCCCGATCGCCCAGTCGATCCCCGGCGCCCTGGACGCCTTCGCCCGGGTGACGTCGCTGGCCGCCGTGCAGCAGGCCGAGGGCTCGCCGATCATGCTCGACCTCAACGCGGGCGGCGACACCGTGCCGGGGGTGCGGTACGTCACCGTCGGCAGCCGGGTGGACGAGATGATCCAGCCGTTCGACAACATCGCGCTGCGCGGGCCGGGTGCTCGGAACATCGCCCTGCAGGATCTGTGTCCGTCCGACCTCACCGGGCACTTCCACATGGTGTACGACCCGTTCGTGCAAGAGTTGTTGCTCACCGTGCTGGAGCCGAGCAGTCCCGCCCCGGTGTGCAGGCCGGTTCCGCTCGGCACCGGCATCCCCGAAGTGATCATCGCCGGGAATTCGTGACCCCCACCGTCGTCGATCCCGATGGGGCGCGTGCTCCGAAACGGTCCTCTGGCTCCCGGCCGGTGGGCTTGTGGACGCCGTCCCCGGGATCGGGACGGTCGTCAGCTCGTCGAGACGGAGATCCAGCGGCCGGTCGAAGGTTCTGTCCCCCGGTATCGAGTACCTCTCCCGCACGGTGAGCGGTCACCGGCGCGGCGGCGCTCGCGGCGACCGCGATGATCCACCCGAGCGGCCCCAGCGGGCGGCAACCGAAGAAATAGCTCGTCGGAGGGAACTGGACCAGGGCGAACAGCAGTGCGGCTGATCCTATTCCGGCCGCCAGTACCAGCGGGTCACCGTGTGCGGCCGCGATCGTTTGGGCGAGCTGGCCGCCGACCAGGGCGGCGAATCCGACGGTCCCGGTCTGTCGCCGCGGGCACAGCAGGCGCGCCGCGAGCCATCCGCCCGACGCGGACAGCGTGGTGGCCAGCGCGCGCGTGGTGACGTCCCGGTTCAGCGCCGCGCCGACCGCGGTGTCGGGCCCCTCGGTCAGCAGTGTCTCCGGGGTGACCCCGCGAGGTGGCCGGGCGGCGACGATCAGCGCGGGCAGCAGATCGGTGAGCAGATTGACCGCGAGCAGCTGTCGCGCGTTGAGCGCGGGACGCGCCGAAAGCAGCGACGAGACCAGGGTGAAGATGATCTCCCCGAAATTGCCGCCGACCAGCAGTGACACACTGTCGCGGACCGAGCGCCAGAGGGCGCGGCTCTCGATCACGGCATCGACGATGGTTTCGATGCGCTCATCGGTGACGACGATGTCCGCGGCCTGTTTCGCGGCGGGGGTACTCCTCGGGCCCAACGCGATCCCGACATCCGCGAGCCGGATCGCGGGTGCGTCGTTGGCGCCGTCGCCGGTGACCGCGACCGTCTGGCCCGCGTTGCGCAGCGCCCGCACGATCGCCGCTTTGTGCGCCGGGGTGACCCGGGCGAAGACCGCCGTCTCCGCGACCAGCGCCGCCAACTCCGCCTCCCCGCACGTCTCGACTTCCGCGCCGGTGATCACCCGGCCCGAGGTGCGCAGGCCGAGTTCGGCGGCGATCGCCGCGGCCGTATGGGGGTGGTCGCCGGTGAGCATGACCGCGTCGACACCGGCGGCGCGCAGGTCGCGCACCGCCGCCGCGGCGGTCGGCCGCACCGGATCGGCGAAGCACAGCAGCCCGATGAACTCCAGCCGCTCGACGCGGTCGGTGCCGAGTTCGCCGCGTTGCGAGGCCCCACGCTCGGCGACGACCAGGACTCGAAAGCCCTGTTCGGCCAGGGTTTCCACGGTCTCGCGCAGTTCGGCGGCATCGGTCGTGGTGAACGGATGGGTGTCGCCGTCACGTCGGCGGGCGACGCAGCGCGGCAGCACGATTTCCGGCGCGCCCTTGACACTGATCAGATGACGGCCGTCGGTGCGTCCGAGCACCGCGTGGAACCCCCGTCCGGGCTCGAACGGCAATTCCTGCACCATGGTCCAGCCGGGCTCGCCGTCGTCGCGGGTGGTCCCCGCTGCGTCGGCTCCCTCTGCCACGGCCCGATCGGTGGGGTGTGGCAGCGGCCGCCCTTCCGGATCGAGCGGCGTGGCGCGCAACGCGGCGGCCAGTACCGCGCGACGGCCGCCGCCGAGCGCGTCCAGCGGTTCATGACGGCGGCCGTCGCTGACCCGGCGCAGCTCGATATGTCCTGCGGTGAGTGTGCCGGTCTTGTCGAAACAAACGGTGGTCACCCGGCCCAGTGCCTCCAGCGTCCGCGGTGTGCGGACCAGGACATTGCGCCGGGACAGGCGCCGGGCGGCGGCCAGCTGCGCGACCGTCGCGGCGAACGGCAGTCCCTCGGGCACGGCGGCCACGGCCAGCGCGACGGCGGATGCGACGCTGGCGCCCAGCCGTCCGCGCAGCAGTCCCAGCCCGAGCACGGACGCCGCGGCACCCACGGCGACGCGCATCGAAATCAGGGTCAGCGCACGCAGCTGCGCCTCGACTCCGCCCGGGGCCTCCTCCCCGGCGGCCAGCGCGCCGCTGCGTCCCACTTCGGTGGCGCGGCCGAGGGCGACCACAACCGCGGTGCCGCTTCCCGCGACGACGGTGGTTCCGGCGTACAGCATGCTGGCTCGCTCGGCCACCGCGTCGGTCTGGACCGGCGCGGGGTCCTTCGGCACCGGCATGGATTCACCGGTCAGGCTGGACTCGTCGACTTCCAGGTGGTCGGCCTCGATCAACCGGCAGTCGGCCGGCACGGCGTCACCGGCCCGCAGCAGGACGATGTCACCGGAGACGAGTTCGGTCGCCGGCGCGAAGGTTTCGTGAGCGTGACGCAGCAGCCTGGCCCGCAGCGCGCCCATGTCGGCGAGCCGGCGCACCGCCCGGTTCGCCGCGATCCGCTGGATCGCGCCCAGGACGGCGTTGCCGACCATCACCAGGCTGACCAGACCGGCGTCGAGCGCTGAGCCGCTCGCGGCGGAGGCGCCGGCGCCAGCGGCCAGCGGGGCGGTCAACGGGGTGTCCAGTTCGGCGATGGCCGCCCGCCACAGCCGCTCGGTTCGCTCGTCGGCATCGGAGGCGTCGGTGCGGCGGCGGGCGGCCTGTTCGGGGGACAATCCGAGCCGACCTGTCTGCAGGGCCGCCAGCGCCTCCGCCACGGGCATGGCGTGCCAGGGCGTGTTGTCGGCGGTCGCCGGCAAAGGCATTCGCGCCAGACTTCCCGCGGACCAGACACCGGCTCCAAGGGCGATCAGTGCGGACACCCCGACCGGGAGGGCGCCGCGCTGGAAGGCGCCGCGCTGGGGCCCGAGCAGGCCGAGCAGCGCGCCGCACGCGGATCCGAGCAGGGCCAGCCGCACACTCCGTTGGCTGGACAGCCGCGCCGCCACGCAGGCACGCAAGACGAGCCAGGCGTCGGACAGCCCCGGACCGCAGAGGATGTCGGCCGCCCAGGGCGGAGCGCGGTCGGGGGAGACGATCCCGACAGCGCAGTCGGCCGCGGCCAATCCGGTGCCGTTGCGGTCGGCGATCAGCAGCACGGCATGTCCCTCCGCCTGCAACTCGTGCACCGAGTCGGCCAGGTGCGCACCGCCATCGATGCCGCCGTCCGCGCCGACCCGTTCGGCCATGCCGGAGCCGGTCGGCGCGATCATGACGCGGCCCACCGCGTGCGCGGCCGCGAGAATGGCCTCGGTGAGCGGCTCCAGGTCGTCGGTGCCGTGCTGGGTGAGGACCCTCGCGTCGATGACAACGGTGTCGATGCGGTCCAAGTGGTCCAGCGCGTCCGGATCCCGGACCAGCACGCCGCGACTGGACAGGATCCGGCCGAGCACGGCGGCGTGGGCCTGCGCGCCCATCCGGGCCGCCCGTGGTGCGCCGAGTGCGATGGCTCTGGCGGCCTTGGTGACGCCTCCGGTGGGCAGCAGCGCCGTGGCGATGGCAGCGGTGGCGACACCGGCCTGCAGCGCGTAGCGCTCGACCGGTCCGGGTGGCAGCGGGACCGGGCGCGCCTGGGGTGGCGGTTGGGCGGGTGCGGCCGCGACATAGGAATTCGCGGCGAGTTCTGGCTCCTGCGATTCCCACGTATGCCGACGCGCCAGTGCCGCGGGCAATTGCACCGCCCGCAGTCCGGCATCGGCCACGGCCGACAGTGGCGTATGCGCGGCCGCGCCGATGACCGAACTCGTCAAGGCGACCGCGGTTTCCACGCGCAGCGCGCCGAATCGGACGTCGAGGCGGTGGCGCAAGCCGGGTATCAGGTCGATGGCGGGAATCAGCGCGATGCTTTCCGGCGGCAGTGTCGGCAGCGGGAGCATCCGTCCGACCAGACCGGCGGCCGCACCCAGCAGGTCACCGCTGAGCGTGAGCAATTCGTCGAACACCGGCTCGAATCCACCCGGATGCATGGGCCGGTTGCGGGGCAGATCCGCCATTCCGTGTGTGCGTTCGACCTCGGCGATGATCTCGCGCAGCGTCGCCACATCGATGCGTTCGGGGTCGAAATCGACGACCACGTCGCCGAGAATGCCGTTCACGGCCACCCAGCGCACACCGGTCGCGTCGCCTACTGCCTGCCGCAGGTCGGCCAGATAGCCCGGGGGAGCGTCGGTGAGATGGACGCCTCGGGTCTCGATGTGCGCGCGACCGGGGCGGGCCCAGGTCTGCCGTCCCACCGCCTCGTTGGTTGTCGCGCGCACCGTGTCCACGGCCAGCGCGGACACGAATCGCACGGCTCTGCCGATGCCGAACATGTCAGGATTCCGTGGTTCGACGCGGCTCTACCGGCTGGCGGGGGCTTCGCGGCCGGGGGACGCTTCGTGGCTTGCGGGCACTTCGCGGCGGGCGTGCTCCGCCACCCAGACGCCGAGACCGATCGCCGTTGCCACGGGCCACGACACCAGCCCGGTGGCGGCCGCCGTACCGAGCCCGCCGTAGTACAGCAGCGACTCCCGATCCGGCACCCGATGCAGCACCGCCGTCGTCGCGGACGAAACACCGCTGGCCACCGTTCGCGGCCCGGGCAGCAGCGGGACTTTCGTCATCCGTACCCCGAGCGTCGGGATCGGGACACGTAATCCATCGTGCTCGGTGGTAGCCGTTTCCGATCTGGTTGCCGACGGTTGTGCCTCGGTTTCGGCCACCGAAGCGTCCGCCTCGGTACCGGATTCCCGAGCCTTCTTGGCCGTTGTCTTCTCGGACATGACCATCCCTTCCTTCGTCCTGGGCCTCCTCGCTGGGTATGTGATCCAGCCAAGCCGGGGCGGCCTCCAGCCGCTACATCCCTTGGCGGTGGGGTGAATGGACTTTGGTCACCTAGGCGGGCACCGGCATCCTCAGCCGGGCGCCGTAGTCGAGACAGTCACACGGCAAAACTCACTAGAGTGACGGTCTAGTCAAGTAGGCTGTGCCGCATGACGAAAAGCGTTCTCGTTCTGGGCGGATACGGCGCGGTCGGCCGCCATCTGGTCGACGAACTGCGGCGAGCCGGTGACATCGTCGTGGTGGCCGGACGGGACCCGGCCCGCGCGGATGTCGGCATCGACCTTCGCGAACCAGGATTGCGGTCCTACCGAGAAGCGCTCGACGGGATCGATGTGGTCGTCAACACTTCTGGTTCCGAGGATCCGCGCTTGGCCCAGCAGGCGGCCGAGCAGGGATCGGCGTTCGTGGACGTCACCGCGTCCACCGAATACGTTGCTCTGCTGGAGCGGACGACGCCGGGCGGTCCGGTGATTCTCAGTGTCGGCCTGGCCCCCGGGCTGACCAATCTGCTGGCCGCCGCCGTGCATGCGCAGTCCCCAGGACCCGTCGACATCGCCGTGCTGCTCGGTGCGGGCGAGCGGCACGGGGCGGCCGCGACCGAATGGTCCTATCGCCTGCTCGGCCGGAAGTTTCGGGTCGGCAACGAGTGCATTCGCAACTACACCCGGCCGCAAGCCTTCGAGGTCCCCGGCCACCGACGGCGCCGACTGTTCCGGGCCGACTTCTCCGATCAGCACGTCCTGGCCCGCGACCTGGCTGTTCCTGTGCGCACCTACTTTGCCCTCGATTCCCGCATCGCGACGATCGGGCTGGGCCTCGCCACATGGATCCCCGGCGCGGCCGGGTTGCCGCGCGGGCTCCATCTTCCGGGAAGCGACGAGTGGACGGTGCTGGCACGGACGCAATCCGGGCTGACGCGCTGGGCGCGTGGTCGCAGCCAGTCCCGGGCCACCGCGCTGGTGGCCGCCGCCGCCGTTCGTGCCGCGACCGGCCTGGCGCCAGGTGTGCACCACCTCCAGAACGTGCTGACACTCGCCGACCTCCCTACCGACACCGGCATAGAAATCGGAACGGTCGAACCGGCCGTCCGGCGGTGAGCTGAACGCCAGAGCCGTCGTCGCGGGTCACACCTGGGGAGCGGGACATTGACTTTGGTGTGAGGGACGCCCGACACGTATCCGCGACCGTGCGGGTGCCAGAGGTGGGCTGTGTCCGGCCTTCCCAGCGCGCAGAGCTTCCACCAGGTCGGCGCAGACTTCATCCGCACGCAATCGAGGAGTCCAGCCCAGGTCGCGCCGCGCATTGGCCGTGTCGACCAAGCAGGCCCGGTCGGCGAGGACGAGCCAAGCCGGATGCAGAGGCTGGATGCCGGTACGCCACCCGAACCACGCCGCGGCGCCGAGTGCTCGGCGCGGCATCGGCAAGCCCGGTCCCCCGAATGTGTCCGCGATCGTGTCGGCGCGCAGAAGTGGTTCGGCGGCCAGGTTGAACGCGCCCGCCGCCTGATGCCGCATGATGAGCCGGATAGCGGCGGCCACATCGGCGCTGTGGATCACCTGCAGACGAAAACCGGGCCACACCGGCACCGGCAGCAGACTTCGGCCGAGAATCCCCCGCGGCAGCCAGGGCGGCAGAATCCAGTCCGCGAGCTCGGCGGATGCCTCGGCTTGGACTATGCCGCATGGACGCACCCGTGCCACTCGGACCGAAGGCCGACTCACCGCGAACGAATCCAGTTGCTTCTCCAATTCCACTTTGCCGAGGCTGTATGCGCTGCCGGGCACTCCGGACAGCGTCCATTCCTCCGAGACCCGATCCCACCGCCCGGCCGGGGTGTAGGCCGCGACCGAGGAAGCGGCGATGATGTGCGGCACTCCCGTCTGCGCCGCGGCACGCAAGACGTTCGTGCTGCCGTCCAGGTTTGTCCTGCGCATCGGGGGGTCGTCGCGGCGCGGATGAATCGCCCACGCGAGGTGCACGAGCACGTCGGCGCCCGCGAAAGCGGCGCGAAGGATCTCGACCGCGTCGGCGGCACCGACATCACAGCGCACCCACCGCGCAGCCGCATACGGCTCACATGCGATCTCCGGTATGCGGCGGGCGATTCCGACGATGTCGCAGCGATCCCCGCTCAGCGCCCGCAACAGCGCCGTCCCCACGTTTCCGCTGGCACCGGTGACGACGACCTTCATTTGCCGTGGACTCATTACGGGATCCGAATACCCGAGCAGACTCTTCGCACGCAGCTGACGAAGTCGCGCCGGAAGAGTGTTCCGTGACTGATCACACCGCTGTTTCCTGCGAAGGCGCGGTGCGAATACAACAGCAACGCCCGGGCATACGACCTTCATGGGCGTGGCAGATGCCGACGACACGGAAACGGCGGAAGCGAGACCACCGCGTCGAACGCGACCTGTCTCCGGCGCCGCGGGTGTTCCGTCTTCTCCGAGCAGCGGGGATCAGCTGCCGGTATTGCGGCGGTTGTCCGACGTGGCCGACCTGATCGCGGGCAGCGGCGAGACGGTGTATCTGCGCTACTCGCATGGTCCCGAGCGAGACGTCGAGCGTGGCCGCAGCCGCGACTACGAGGCAGACATCGATATGCCCGGCCTGTCGGTCAGTACCGTCGCCCCCGAGGACTGGTGGCCGCGTCCAGCCGAGGAATGGATTGCGCGCAGGATCCGCCAGTACGCCGAACTCGGCGCCGAGCAGAACCGCTATCCGTGGCTGCTGACCGGTCGGATCGCCGGGTTCGGGCCCGATCACGAGCCCCTCCTCACCGACATCCGACCTCTGGCCCGGCTCGATTCCGAGATCCTCACCGAAGCCGCCCGGCTCTACCGACGGCGATTCCGCGTCGGCCGCGACTCCACCGAGCGAAACAGCTGAGCGATAGTCCCGGTCGGTCGCCGCGCTAACCCTGTGCGAGCTGTTGCGCGGTGGCGTAGGCGAGGTGCAGGAAGTCCGCGCCGGTCAACGCGGCCAGCGCGTCGGCGATCATGCGGGTGGCTCGCGGCGCGAACACGTGGCCGACGGTGAGCCCGGTGATCGCCCAGACGTCGAAGCAGAAAGGGCAGGTGAGCAACTCGCCGATGCTGTGCTGTATGCCGTCGGCGGCCTTGGGTCGCTCCATGATCTCGCCGGGGCCGCCGTCGCCGGTAGGGCTGGTGAACGGGGCGCGCAGGGGTGTGGTGATCGCGTCCTTGGTCACCGTACGGGACAGCTTGTGCGCGGCGAAGGCCGTGACGACGAGGTCTTGTACGCTCATGGCCCGTGGCAGTTCGCGGTGGGTCAGCCTGCCGAGCAGCGCGACCGCGGCCACGGTGCTGGCGAAGAACGCCATCGTCGCCAGGTAGCCGCTGATGGAGCGGTTGTGCTCGGTCATCGGCAGTTGTCGACCTGGTCGCGTCGGCCTTGTCGCGGACGCCTCGATCGGCGGGCAGCCGGGGAGCCCTTCGGCAGTTGGGCGTCCGGATCCGTCTCACGTTCGGGGACGGCTCGTCCAGGGCGTGGTGCACGCGTTCGGGTTTCGGTCATGCAGCGGGCATACCCGGGAGCGCCGGTCTCACGCCGCGCCCGGCCCGGTTCCGCGCCAATGCATCGGCCCCGACCGCGGAGTGCGTCGCGGGCGGCGGCCACGTCCATGTGCCATCCCGCGCCGGAACAAGCCGCGTCGGCGCGATCGGGTCAAGGACCGCGGGAGCCGTGGAATGGCCTCGGGGCGGTCGAACCGCGAGCTGTCTGCCGCTGCGGACACGTCCGGAGTCCGAGGCCATTCGGGCTAGCTGATGTCGATCGTCCCGTCGAACACCATCGGTGTCGGCCCCGGCTGGCAGTCTCGGAACATGCTCGTCGGCATGGGGACGCCGTAGCCGATCATGTTCGGCGCACCGTTCTGACCTTTGGTGACGGTGACCTGGATCGCCATCGAGTCGGGTGCGAACAGCATGACCGGTTCGGTAGTGGTGATCGGATAGACCAGTGACACGGTGTTGCCGTTGACCCTCAGGCAGGTGACGGGGCCGGTGACCTTCAGAGGCAGCGGGTTGTTGCCGAACCGGCCGGTGGCGGTATAGGTGCCGGTCGCGGGACCGTCTCCCTGTCCCTGCGCCTCGACGTGCAGGATGCTCATGCCCATCACCTGCATGTTGCCGTTGATCGACACGTTGGCCGGCGCTGCCGCCGCCAGCCCGGTGGCCGCAAGCGCTGCCGCCCCGGCCATAGCCGCGGTTACAGCGCAGCGCGTAAGCCGAGTAGTCATCGAGACACCTCCTTCTGTGGTTTCCGCCGCGGAATACCCGGTGCGGGAACACCTATGCCGACGCCGCCTCGAGCTGCCGGGGGTCAGCCGTCGGTCTGGGTGAGCCAGAACAGGTAGGTCAGCGCGGGCAGCACCGTGACCGTGGCGAGCCCGACCACGACCAGCAGCGCGACCAGGGTCGGTCGTGCTCCGGCCGCGTCGGCGATGAGTACCCGATCGGTCAGAATCCACGGGGTCTGCGCGAAGGCCCATCCGATGACGATCGCCGCGACGGCGATCACCGCCGAGACGCGTGCCCACCCGAACCGGCGGCCGAACAACAGGATCAGCGTCAGCACGCCGGCGGCGGCGGACACGACGATCAGGGGCAAGGCCTGTCCGAGGAGGCCAGCTCCCAGGGTGGGTGCGTCGCGTCGGATCGGCACTATCGCCGCGATCGCGAACACGCCGGTCAGGGCGCCGACCAGCAAGGCGCGGGTGCGCAGATACTCGGCGAGCGCGTGATCACCCGACCGTGCGGCGTCCGCGGTGAGGAACACCCCCGCCAGGAAAGCGCAGGTGCCCACCGCCAGGGTGCCGCCGAGCAGCGAGGTCGGGTTCAGCCACGACCCGACCCGGTCGCCGTATCCGTCGGGTGGCACCCGCCCCGAGGCGATCGCGCCCGCGACCGTTCCGAAGAAGAACGGCGTGATCAGCGACGCTCCGGCGAACAGAGCGCCGAACAGCCGTGCCTGGGCCATGGTCGCGGAGTACTTGCGGAAGGCGAAGTTGGCGCCGCGCAGCACTATGCCGAGCAGCGCCAGGCTGAGCGGGATGAACAGCGTGGTCATCACGGCGGCGAACACCGTGGGATAGGCGGTCCACAGGAACACCAGGATGTAGATCAGCCACACGTGGTTGGCTTCCCACACCGGGCCGATGCTGTGGTCGATCAGCACCCGAAGACGTCCGCCGCGTGTTGCTCCGCCCGCGGTGAGATCCCAGAACCCGGACCCGAAGTCGGCGCCACCGAACAGCGCGTACAGCACCACTCCGGTGAACATCGCCGTAGCGACCGCGTCCGACAGTTCCATCGGTCACCGCTTCCCGGCGGCGCGTACGCGCTGAACCTCGTCGACGGGCGCGTCACCGGGGCCGTATGGGGCCGCGATGGTCTCCGCGCCGGCCCGCCAGCGACGGGCCATGGAACGCAGCACCACGACCACGCCCACCGTCATCCCGAGATAGACCAGCAGCACCCCGGTAAAGCTCCACCACAGGCCGGTGCTGGTACTCGCCGCATCGGTCGTGCGCAGCACCTGCCACACCGCCCACGGCTGGCGGCCCACCTCGGTGGCGATCCAGCCGCATTCCACCGCGAGCACCGCCAGCGGCCCGGCGGCGACCGCCATCCGCAGGAACAAGCGGTTGCCCAGCAGATCGCGCCGCCGCCACCGCAGCAGCCAGAACACCACCACCACGGCGACGAGAAGCGTGCCGATACCGATCATCGTCTGGAACGCGAGGTGGGTGATGTTCACCGGCGGACGGTCCCCGGCGGGCACCGAGTCCAGTCCGGGGACGGGCGCGGTCAGCGAATTGCGGGCGATGATCGAGCCCAGCCTGGGGATATCGAGCGCGCCCCTGACCTCACCGTCGACCAGAACACCGCCCAGACGCAGCGGGGCCGGGCCCTCGGTGGTGGCCGCCAGCTCGAACGCGGCCAGCTTCGACGGTTGCGTATCGTGCACCCGCATCCCCAGCACATGCCCGATGACCGGTTGCGCCAGCGCGGCGACGGTGGCGAAGACGAACGGCACGGTGAACCCGAGCCGATGGTGGGCGTCGCGGCGCCCGCGCAGCAGACCGGCGGCGTAGACCCCGGACACCACGAACCCCACCACCATGAACGCGGCCACCCACATGTGCGCGAACTGCAGGTACACCCCGTCGTTGAACATCGCCCGCCACGGGGCGACATCGGTGACCTCGCCGTCGACGAGCCGGAAACCGGTGGGGTTGTTCATCCACGCGTTCACGCTCACCACGCAGAAGGTGCCGACCACACCGGCAACACCCATCGGTACGAGCATCGCGAGATGACGCCGCGGCGGCATGCGGCCCCACCCGTACAGGTAGATGCCGAGGAAGATGGCCTCGACGAAGAACGACAGCCCCTCGAACGCGAACGGCAGACCGAGCACGTCACCGAAGCGGCCCATCAGACCCGGCCACAGCAGGCCCATCTCGAAGCTGAGCACCGTCCCCGACACGGCGCCGACAGCGAACAGGATCGCCGACACCGTTGCCCATCGCTTGGCCAGCCGCAGCGCGACCGGGTCGTCGCGGGTGATGCCGCGCCGGTGCACGACGTAGATCATCGCCGGGAACGCGACCCCGAAGCAGGCCAGCACGATGTGCCACGCCAGGGAGAAGGCCATCTGCTGACGAGCGGGCAGCAGCCCTGGCGGCGCCTCGGCCGACACCGAACAGAGCGCGGCGAGCGTGCTCGACACCATGGCGTTCCTTTCCGCGGTCCCGGCGCGGACCGGAGGTCCCGTCCGGCTGGTTCGCGATGCGAGTCCCGGTCGACGCCCTCGCGGCATACCCCCGTTACGGGCCGCGAACCCTGTCGCGGCGCATCCCGCACGACGAAGGACCTGCCCAGGGCATCTCGCCGAGCCGTCCGGTGGCATCCCACGGAATCCCGCGCGCGGTCATCGGCCGCGTGGCACCGGAACCAATGGAGGCGTACGCCCGCTCGAACACGGCGCGAGGGCGAAGAATTTGCCCGGTTTCCTGCGCAGTGACGTCACTGCCAGGTAGGCGCGCACAGGCGGTTTGAACAATGCGCCATCGAATCCCGTTGCCGCCGCCGCGCCTACTTCTCGGCGTGCAGGAAGCCGACGTGCCGACCGGCGGCATCGATGTGATGCCGCGCCAGGGACACTGTCGTCGAGATCCGGTGCGCGGTCGCCACATTGGGCGCATTCACCGCGGTGCCATAGTCCCATCCGACCGCTCGGCACTGTGCCGCGCTTGATCGCCGATT
Source organism: Nocardia pneumoniae NBRC 100136 (assembly GCF_000308755.1). Lineage (GTDB taxonomy): Bacteria > Actinomycetota > Actinomycetes > Mycobacteriales > Mycobacteriaceae > Nocardia > Nocardia pneumoniae. The sequence continues at coordinate 28,847 of NZ_BAGF01000050.1, read as the reverse complement.
CCGTTTCTCAGAGACTTCTCAGTTCCTCCTACCAGATGCAGTACTAACCTTTTACGTAGTTGTCGATGGGTTCGACGCACTGGCAACGGCATCACGTGTTAACTACATCGGTTCGAAATACACCAGACCATCAGTGATTTCGACGGCCCGGTATTCGTGGCAGGGGAAGGGTCGAGGAGACGGGCACAACTTTGCTTCTCGACCTTTCCGCTGCGGTCGACGGTCCCGGATCGGAGATTCCATCCGTCGCCAACGTACAGCTCTACGCGCCGACAAAGGGCCGTCCGTGTCGATGTCTGGACGGCGATCGCACCGATCAACCGCACCTTCAACCAGTACCGTGGTGACACCATCTGCCTGCACACGTGCTACTTCACCATCAGGTCTCACCATGAGTTGGATGGTGGGCGATCGCCACCCTCGTCGGATCCGGGTTCGGGCCTTCTCCTGGCTGCGGCCGGGGCCTGTTGTCGCGACTTGATCGCGTTGATGGCGCAGATCATCCGCTGGATCTCGCCGTCGTGCTACCCAGCGAACCGAGCGATGTCTTCGGCAACGCGCTCTGGTGCTTCGAAGGGGAACGCGTGACCGAGCCCGGGGTAGATCAGCAATTCCGAACCGCTGATGTAGTGATGTAGCACGGTGGAGTTGGCAGCGGGTTCTTGCTCGTCGTTCTCGGCGCCCAAGATGAGAGTGGGCAGCCGCAGGGCCGGGAGGCTGCTGACGACGTTGGTGGTGGGGTTGAGGAGCCAGTCGGTCATCGCGGCGCGTTGACGGTTGAGGCCGGTGAGGTCGGCCCCGACCCTTGTGGCGCGCAGAGCTGTTCGTTGGCGCCACGCAGCCAGAGCGTCGGGGTGGCCGCTGAAGTAGAGCGGAATGACCTGGTCGGCAGGCGCAAGCGGGTCGAACGCCGGCATGCCCCGGACCAGACTGGGCAAATCGGGCAGCACCTGCTGTGATCCGCCGGGGCCGGTACCCATCAGGACCAGGGCGCCGACGTCATCGGTATGGTCCACGGCCATGCGTTGCGCGACGAATCCTCCGAGGGAGTAGCCCACCACGGTGGGGCGGCCCAGGTGCAGAGCCTGGATCAGGCCTGAAGCCTGATCGGAGAGTTGTGGGACGGTCAAGATGGCCGACGAGCTGGCTGGCGTCCGTCCCACGCCGTCGGAGTCGAAGATGACGACGCGATTGGTCGCGGCTAGGCGGTCGAGCAGTGCCGGATCCCAGTCGTCCATGCTGAATCCGAGACACGGGGTCAGCAGCAGGGTCGGTCCGTGTCCGAAGCTGCGGTAGGCGATGGGCAGCCCCGCGACTGTGACGACGTGGGTGGTTGCTGTCAGCGACGGCGACTGGTCGAAGTGATCGGCCGTTGTCCATTCGATGTCGGTGTGGACAGGCTGACGGGCCGTAGGGGCGGCGTCAGCGGCGGTGGGCGCGATCAGCAGCATGCTGGCGGCCAGTGCCGCCACGACGGCCGAGGCGGGCGCCGGGCGTCGCGGGACGCGCAGGCCACGGCGAGGCATCTGCCCGCTGTCGGGCGTTGCCGGAGTTGGCTGCGGCGGGCGGAGAGCGGACATGCGGGCTCCTTGTGGTTGCGGTATGGACAGGGTCGAGGCCGTTATGCGTGAGTGCAGCAAGAAGAGATGCCGGCGGCCCGAAAGGATTCACAGCGGCTTTGGCTGACGCCGTCACCACGATCCCGTCACGTTCTGTCGTGAAATGCGGCGACATGGTGGGAACCTGCAGGTGAGAAGCCGGTCGGCCGTCGCAAGCGGCTCGCTGACCAGGTCGTTTCCGGGCGGCCGGGCGGAGGGATCGACACCCCGCCCGGACCGCATAGGAGTTCTACCAGCTTCTGGCTGGTGAATCGGGGATTTGCGGTCGCCTCACTAGAATGAATCGACCTGTTCGTCCGCTCCCGGGAGCCAGCCGTGACCATTCAGCCCGTTCGCCTGTTCGGTGATCCCATTCTGCGTGCCCGTGCCGCGGAGGTGACCGCCTTCGACCGCGATCTGCGGCAGCTGGTGACCGACCTGACCGAGACCATGCACGACGACGGCGGGGTCGGCATGGCCGCGCCGCAGATCGGGGTAGGGCTGCGTGTGTTCGTCTACGACACCGGCGACGCCGCGGGTCATCTGGTGAACCCGCAGTGGGAAGTCGTCGGCGACGAAGAACAGGTCGGCCCGGAGGGGTGCTTGTCGATCCCGGGCCTGCGCTACGACACGCGGCGGGCATTGCGCGTGCGCGCGTCCGGAGTGGACTTCGACGGCGAGCCGGTCGCGTTCGAGGCCGAGGGCCTTCTGGCGCGCTGCGTGCAGCACGAAACCGATCATCTCGACGGTGTGCTGTTCATCGATCGTCTCGATCCGGCCCAGCGTAAGGAGGCGATGCGGGTGATCCGCGAATCCGACTGGTTCGCCGCGGGCGTGACGGTGCGCCCGGCCCGGTCGATGAGCGGCGCGGGCCGGCCCAACCCGTTCGGGCTGGGTGGCTGATGCGCGTCGTCTTCGCGGGGACCCCGGAACCGGCTGTGCCGTCGCTGCGGCGTCTGCTCGATTCGCCGCGCCACGAGGTGATCGCCGTGCTGACCAGGCCGGACGCGGTGGCGGGGCGCGGAAGGAAGGTGACCAGGTCGCCGGTCGGCAGGCTGGCCGACGAGCACGGCATCCCGGTGCTCACCCCCGCGCGGCCGTCGGAACCGGAGTTCATCGCGCTACTCACCGAACTGGCGCCGGACTGCTGCCCCGTCGTGGCCTACGGCGCGCTGCTGCCCCAGCAGGTGCTCGGCATTCCGCGCTTCGGCTGGATCAACCTCCATTTCTCGCTGCTGCCCGCGTGGCGCGGCGCGGCGCCGGTGCAGGCGGCGATCGACGCGGGTGACGAGATCACCGGCGCGTCGACCTTCCAGATCGAGGCCGGGCTGGACACCGGGCCGGTGTTCGGCATGGTGACCGAGAAGATCTCCGTCACCGACACCGCGGGCACGCTGTTGCAGCGGCTGGCCGAAAGCGGCTCCCGGCTGCTGGAAGCGACGCTGGACGGCGTGGAGGACGGCACGTTGCAGGCGGTCCCGCAGTCCACCGAGGGCGTGTCGTACGCGCCCAAGGTCGGGGTCGAGGCCGGGCATATTCGGTGGGATCAGCCCGCCCTGGCCATCAGTAGGCGTATTCGCGCGGTGACTCCCGCGCCGGGGGCGTGGACCGAGGTCGACGGCACCCGCCTGAAGCTCGGCCCGGTGGAACTGGTCGAGGAGGTGCTGCCGGAGCGGGCGATCGAGGTCCGCAAGTCCGGCGTCTTCGTCGGCACCGCCACCACCGCCGTGCGGCTCGATCAGGTTCATCCGCAAGGCAAGCGGATGATGGCCGCGCTCGACTGGGCGCGGGGCGCCCGGCTACGGCCCGGTGTGGTGGTCGAGTGAGCTCGCGCGGAGGTGGGCACGACGACGGGCGCGGCGAGCGCCGGGAAAAACGGGATGCCGTGAAACGATCCGGCGAGACCGACCGGTCGCGGGATGGGCGGCCGCGTGCCGCACGGCAGCGAGGCTCGACCGAGAGTGGTCGGCCGCAGGAAAACGCAACGCGGGACCGGAATGGCACCGGTCGTTCACGCGCCGGTAGCGGCGAAGCAGGCGGGCGTAATCGCGACGAACGACGCGCCTCGGCGGGACAGCGCTCGGCCGGTGGACGAACCGATCGCACCGCCGAACGGCGTCCTGCGCGTACCGCTGCGAAAAATGTTGCGCGCCAAGGAGGCCGGCCGTCCCGTCGGGAAGGGATCGATCCGCCACGGTCGGTCGCGAGGGATGTCTTGCGAGCGGTCCGCGAGCGCGACGCCTACGCCAATCTGGTGCTGCCGACGCTGCTGCGGGAACGCGGGTTGTCCGGACGCGACGCGGCGTTGGCGACCGAACTCGCCTACGGTGCGTGCCGATCGCTGGGTCTGCTCGACGCGGTGATCGCCGAGGGGGCGGGCAGGGCGATCGAAGAGATCGACGGCCCCCTGCTGGACGTGCTCCGGCTCGGCGTCTACCAGTTGTTGCGGACCAGGATCGGCGCGCACGCGGCGGTGGACACCTCGGTGGCCCTCGCGCGCGCGGAGTTCGGCGCGGGCAAGGCCGGTTTCGTGAACGCCGTGCTACGGCGGGCCGGAGAGAAGACCACGGAGCAGTGGGTCGAGGCTCTCGCACCCGCCGATCCCGTGGGGCGACTGGCTTTCGAGTACGCGCATCCGGCCTGGATCGCGCAGGCGTTCGCCGACGCGCTCGGCGCGCGAGCGGGAGAACTGCGCGACGTGCTCGCCGCCGACGACGCCCGCCCGCTGGTGCACTTGGTGGCCAGGCCCGGCGACATCACCGCGGAGGAACTCGCGCTGGTGACCGGTGGCGAGGAGGGCCGATGGTCGCCGTACGCGGTGTACCTGGACGGCGGCGATCCCGGCAAGCTCGAACCGGTGCGCGAGGGCATGGCGGCCGTGCAGGACGAAGGCAGCCAGCTGGTCGCGCTCGCGCTGACCCGGGCCGCGCTCGACGGTCCGGACAACGGCCGCTGGCTCGACCTGTGCGCGGGGCCGGGTGGCAAGGCCGCGCTGCTGGGAGCGATCGCCGCGATCGACGGTTTCCGGGTCGATGCGGTCGAGCCCGCCGCGCATCGCGCCGAACTGGTGCGCAAGGCCGTGCACGACCTTCCGGTGGACGTGCACGTCGCCGACGGTCGCGCCAGCGGATTGCCCCCGGGCTACGACCGCATTCTGGTGGACGCCCCATGCACCGGCCTCGGCGCGCTGCGCCGCAGGCCCGAGGCGCGCTGGCGGCGCACCCCGGCGGACGTTCGCGAGCTGGTCGTGTTGCAGCGCGAATTGCTCACTGCCGCATGGGATCTGTTGCGTCCCGGCGGTGTCGTGCTGTACTCGACCTGTTCGCCGCATCTGCCGGAGACGGTGTCGATCGTCGCCGACGCCGTGCGACGCCTCGGCGCCGAACAATTGGACACCCGCGAGCTGCTGCCCGGCGTCACCGACGTCGGGGACGGACCGGGCGCGCAGCTGTGGCCGCACCGGCACGGCACCGACGCCATGTTCCTGGCCGCACTGCGCAAACCGCGTTGACATTCCATTCGTCCAAGCCGGTGCCTGTACCGTTCGGCACACTCGGATCATGACGATGACCTGGCAGGATGTGGTGGCGTTCGGGACGCAACTCCCGGCGGTCGCGGAATCGACCTGGTTGCGCGGTCCGGCGTAGCGCCCGATCAGCTGCGCGAGTTGCTCTACGACGCCTGGTGGCTCACCGCTGCGGCGAAGGTGCGCGGACTGCGCGACCGCGAAGCCCGGTGAGCGCGATCATTCCCGGCTGGACTGCTCACGCAGGCGGGCAAGGGTTTTCGCGAGGATGCGCGACACGTGCATCTGGGAGATGCCCATCTGCTGGGCGATCTGGGTCTGGGTCATCGATTCGAAGAACCGCATGGTGAGGATGCGCCGCTCCCGCTCGGGGAGCCCGGCCAGCAGCGGCCGGATCGCGACGTACTCCTCGACCCGGTCGAACTGGGACTCCTCCTCGCCGAGGGTGTCGAGCAGGGAGGCGTCGGTGTCGCGGCCGAGCGTGGCCGCGTCGATCGAACTCGGCTGGTAGGCGTTGCCCGCGATGACGGCCTGGGTCACCTCGTCGGGGTCCACGTCCAACTCCGCCGCGATCTCCTTCGCGGTGGGCGAGCGGCCGAGAGTCTGGGAGAGGGAGTCGATCGCCGCGCCGATGCGTAGGTGAGTCTCCTTGACCCGCCGGGGGACTCGCATCGCCCAGGTGTTGTCCCGGAAGTACCGGCGGACCTCGCCCATGATGGTCGGCACCGCGAAAGACAGGAAGTTCGAACCGCGCTCGACGTCGAAGCGGTCCACCGCGTGCACCAGACCGACGCGGGCCACCTGGGTCAGGTCGTCGAACGGCTCACCACGGCCGCTGAACTTGCGCGCGATGTGATCGGCGAGGGGGATGCAGCGGCTGATCAGCTCCGCGCGCAGCGCGGTGTGCCGAGCCGTTCCGGGCTCGCTCGCCGAAAGCTGCTCGAAAAGCAGACCGACATCGTCGTATCCCGGGACGGTGTCCGCGGCTTCGAGGGTTTCGCTCTCCTCGACGGCGTCTTCCGTGGTCAGCGTGTCGGTGTCGTCGTCGTGCTGGGAGTCGAACACGGTTTCTTCGTCCGCCACTACGCCTTCCCCCGGACCCGACGGAACTCCACCGTTGTCGGATATCCGGAGACCGTCGCGTCGAATGGATCCTGTGTCGCCTCCACCGCGTCGGTGAGCGTGCGCAGGACGTGCCAGCCGAAGCTGCGCTGGTCCGGTAGTCCCGGCTTCTCCGCGATGCCGTCGACCCGGACGAGCAGTTCGGTGTCGCCGACGGTGAACCGGCAGTTCAGGCTCGTTTCCGGGGCGGCGACCGCGATCAGGGTCGAGCAGACCTCGTCGACGGCCAGTCGGACGTCGGCCACCTCGTCCAGCGTGAAATCGCTGAGTAGCACGAGGGTTTCGGCGAGCCCACGCACAATGGGCAGTTGTGTCACCGACGCGGCCACCCGAATCTCCACCGGGGTGCTGTAGAGCCCCTGTTCCGCCGAAAAATTGATCACCCTATGCAGGCTACCCACTCCCGCGCTGGGCAACCCTCGCGGCCATTAGACTGCGGCGTTGTGTCCAACCCGAGTTACCCGCGGCCGGCCGCGCCGATGATCGCCCCTTCCATCCTGTCCGCCGACTTCGCGCACCTCGCGGACGAGGCGCAGGCCGTCGCCGGTGCCGACTGGCTGCACGTCGACGTGATGGACGCGCACTTCGTGCCGAACCTCACACTCGGCCTGCCCGTGGTCGAGAGCCTGCTCAAGGCCACCGACATCCCGCTGGACTGCCACCTGATGATCGAGGATCCGGGCCGTTGGGCGCCGCCGTACGCGGAGGCGGGCGCGCACAACGTGACCTTCCACGCGGAGGCGACCGACGATCCGATCGCGGTCGCGCGCGACATCCGCGCCGCGGGCGCCAAGGCGGGTCTCTCGGTGAAGCCCAACACACCGATCGAGCCCTACCTGGAGATCCTGCGCGAGTTCGACACGCTGCTGGTGATGAGCGTGGAGCCGGGTTTCGGCGGGCAGTCCTTCATTCCGGAGGTGCTGGAGAAGGCGCGCATCGTGCGCAACCTGGTCGATTCCGGTGAACTCCGGCTGCTGGTCGAGATCGACGGCGGCATCAACGCCGACACCATCGAGGCGGCCGCGGTGGCGGGCGTCGACTGCTTCGTCGCCGGGTCCGCGGTCTACAACACCGCCGATCCCGCGGCCACCGTGCAGGCCCTGCGTCAGCAGGCCGCCGCAGTTCGGGCGCGCTGAAAAGCCCTATCTGGCACGGAGTCTCCCCGCGGCGACATCCCGAAGCGCCGCGATGACCGCCGCCAGCGGCGGCCGGTGCGCCGCCGCCTCGGGCGGCCGGATCCAGATGCGGTAGCCGGTGCGCTCGTCCTCCGGCGAGGGCAGCACGACCTGGCTGCCCGCACCGGCCACCGTCGCGTACAGCCGGAACAGTTCGGCCGACACGGCGGTGCTGAGCGTGTCGGGCTGGGCAGGCCCGGTGAGGAAGGTCCAGCGCCGGGCGCGTGGGTGGTCGACCACCGGCCCGGCGATTCCGTCCTGGCCGAGTCGTCGCAGCACCTGTTCGCCGAGTTCGGCGGGCATGCCGACGGCCCCGTAATCGATGCCGATGTGCAGCAGAATGCGGCGCGAGCCCGGATCCACCGATGCGGGCAGCTGGAATTCGCGGCGATACCGCACGCAGCGTACTTCCGGCGTCGAATCGAGAAATGTGGTCACATCGCGCCCCCAACCGTGTCGAACTCGATTTGTCGCACTGTTTTTCCGGCTTCCTCGAGTAGTGAGGTCATGTGTCGAGCTTCCGGGGCGTAGGACGTGCGCCCTGGCCGATCCGTCGGTTCGAGCTATTCGTGCGAGAAGTTGAACGGGAGAAGACAGCCGGGTAACGATATCGCTTTCCGGTCGTTCGCGCGCAAATTCTCGTTTATAACCGTGTCGCGATGGGGTACCGATCATGGATCGCGTCCACGACGCCGGACGAATGGCGTCGTGCGGTATCCGAAATTCGGCCGAACAATTGTCGCGCGTCGGTGTCGTCGAGAATTTCCGGGTGTCTGGACATATTTTGTTCCACTTTCCTGGCGTGCGCTTGTTCCCGACGCGATGGGCATGGCCGCGGTCTGGTTCGGGGTCGCGTCGGCTGCGGTCGGGTTCACTCCCGTGCCCCGAACCGCGCGCTGTCTCCTGCGACCCGGCGTCCTCAGGCGTACCTCCGCCTTCGCTCCGGCCCTCGGGCTGAGGAGGGACTACGTCCGACAGCGCCCATTAGGCTGAGGAGGCGCGGGAATAGCGGCCGGTGCCCGCGCTGTTGGCGCAACCGGACGACAACGACGCGATAGGGAGTCAGGGCACATGTTCACAGGCATCGTCGAGGAGCTCGGCGAGATCGTCGCCAGCGAGCAGCTGGCCGACGCCGCGCGGCTGACGATCAAGGGCAAGCTGGTGACCTCCGATGCCGGACATGGCGATTCGATCGCCGTGAACGGCGTGTGCCTGACCGTCGTCGACGTCGTCGTCGGCGACTCGTTCACCGTGGACGTCATGGCGGAAACGCTCAACCGGTCCAGCATCGGCGCGCTGGACGTCGGCGCGAAGGTGAATCTGGAGCGCGCCGCCGCGCTGAACAGCAGGCTCGGCGGCCACCTGGTGCAGGGCCACGTCGACGGCACCGGCACCGTGCTCTCCCGAACCCCGTCGGAGAACTGGGACGTGGTGCGGATCTCCCTGCCCGAGAACCTCGCCCGCTACGTCGTGGAGAAGGGTTCGATCACCGTCGACGGCATCTCGCTCACCGTCTCCGGACTCGGGGTCTCCGACGAGCCCACCGAGACCGGCGCCAGGGACTGGTTCGAGGTCTCCCTGATCCCCACCACGCTCGCGCTGACCAACCTCGGCTCCGCCACCGTCGGCACCACCGTGAACCTGGAGGTCGACGTGATCGCCAAGTACGTCGAACGCCTCCAACAGCGCGGCTAGCGGTGTCCCATCCGCTCGGTCCAGCCTGCCCGAGCCGAATAAGAAGGCGCAATGCCGCGAGTGCCCCGCCCGGCCGGTGCACGGCCCAGGTCGCGCGATCGATGGACCACCGATGCTGTCGGTCGGGAGGCCATTCAGAAGCGGGTGCCCTGTCAGCAAGAAGATCGCCAGCGGCACCCATGTGGCCGCCGTGTACCGGCAGACAGCGAACATCGAGGTCCCGCGCTTACCGTCGGAACGCAACAGCATCGGCCCGTCTCCCATTTTTCGAGCGAAGCGAGACCGAGCATGCTCCGTTCGCGGCCCGGCTCGCGTCCGAGCGGCCGACGCGCAAGCGACGAAGTCGCCAGCGGCGGTCGCTCGGACGCGAGCCACAAGAGGGCCGCGAACACGCAGCGCCGCAGGCGCTGCAAATCGAACACAGTACTGTGGTGAGGCACCTATTTCGAGATGGAGCACAGCAGACGTGACCAGGTTCGACAGCATCGAGCGCGCAGTCGCCGATATCGCCGCCGGTAAGGCGGTCGTCGTCGTCGACGACGAGGACCGCGAGAACGAGGGCGACCTCATCTTCGCCGCGGAGAAGGCCACCCCGGAGCTGGTCGCTTTCATGATCCGCTACACCTCCGGTTACATCTGTGTGCCGCTCACCGGTGACGATTGCGACCGGCTCGGCCTGCCGCCGATGTACGCGATGAACCAGGACAAGCACGGCACCGCCTACACCGTCTCGGTGGACGCGCGCGAGGGCATCACCACCGGCATCTCCGGCGCCGACCGCGCCACCACCATGCGGCTGCTGGCCGACGCCAACGCGAAGGCCGACGACTTCACCCGCCCCGGTCACGTGGTGCCGTTGCGTGCCAAGGACGGTGGGGTGCTGCGCCGTCCCGGGCACACCGAGGCGGCCGTCGACCTGGCGCGCATGGCCGGTCTGCGGCCCGCGGGCGTGATCTGCGAGATCGTCAGCCAGAAGGACGAGGGCCACATGGCTCGCACCGAGGAGCTGCGGGTCTTCGCCGACGAGCACGAACTGGCGCTGATCTCCATCGCGGACATGATCGCCTGGCGGCGCAAGCACGAGAAGCATGTGGTGCGGGTGGCCGAGGCGCGCATCCCCACCGCGCACGGCGAGTTCAAGGCCGTCGGCTATCAGAGCATCTACGACGAGGTGGAGCATGTCGCGCTGGTGCGCGGCGATATCAGCGACGGCGAGGACATCCTGGTCCGGGTGCACTCGGAGTGCCTGACCGGTGACGTGTTCGGGTCGCTGCGCTGCGATTGCGGTCCGCAGCTGGACGCCGCGCTGGAGATGGTCGCGGCCGAGGGCCGCGGTGTGGTGCTGTACATGCGTGGCCACGAAGGGCGCGGCATCGGCCTGATGCACAAGTTGCAGGCCTACCAGCTGCAGGATTCCGGACACGACACGGTCGACGCGAATCTGGAGCTGGGGCTGCCCGCGGATGCCCGTGATTACGGCACCGGCGCGCAGATCCTGGTGGATCTCGGCATCCGCTCGATGCGGTTGCTCACCAACAACCCGGCCAAGCGGGTCGGCTTGGACGGCTACGGTCTGCGGATCACCGAGCGGGTGCCGATGCCATTGCGCGCCAACGCGGAAAACCTGCGTTACCTGCGTACCAAGCGGGACCGGATGGGGCACGACCTGATCGGGCTGGACGAGCTCGATCTCGGCGAGACCGCCCACTGAACTGCGAACAGACCGGAAAGGCGGATATCGATGAGCGGTACCGGGGTACCGACTTTCGCGTTGGAGGATGCCAAGGACCTCACTTTGGGCATCGTCGCGTCGCGCTGGCACACCCAGATCTGCGACACGCTGGTCGCGAATGCGGAGCGGGTGGCCAAGGACGCCGGAGTGCAACACATCACGGTGGTGCGCTGCGCGGGCGCCATGGAGCTGCCGGTGGTCGCCCAGGAGCTGGCCAGGTCGCACGACGCGGTGGTCGCGCTCGGCGTGGTGATCCGCGGCGACACACCGCATTTCGAGTACGTCTGCGACGCGGTGACGGCCGGGCTCACCCGGGTTTCGCTGGACGAGGGCACGCCGGTCGCGAATGGGGTGCTCACCACGAACAACGAGCGGCAGGCGCTGGATCGGGCGGGCCTGCCGGATTCGCATGAGAACAAGGGCGAGCAGGCGGCGGCCGCGGCGTTGGACGCCGCGCTGACGCTGCGCGCCCTACGGCAGTCCGCGTAGCGATGCCGGTCGTCCGTATCTTCCGGAGGAACGCGGGCTCGGTCGCGGCGCCCGGCGCTGCGGCCGAGTGGGACTTCGAGGTGCGCCCGCGGCGCGCGGTGCGGACGGCCTGGGTCGTCGCGGTGCTGATCGCCGCCGCGTTCACCGCGGGCGGCATCTGGCTGCGCAGCGGGTCGACCGGCGTCAACTTCCGGGTGGCCGACCAGATCGCGATGATCGGGATCGGCTTGCTCGGCGCCGCGGCGGTGCTGTTGCTGACCCGCCCGAGGGTGCGGGTGGGCCCGCGCGGTGTGTCCGTGCGGAACATCCTGGGCGACAACGATTTCCCGTGGGAGTACATCCGAGGCGTGTCGTTCCCGGATCGGAAAGCCTGGGCGCGTCTGGAATTGGTCGGCGACGACTACGTCCCCATGCTGGCGATCCGCTCGAACGACAAAGAGCACGCGGCCCGGGCGATGGATCGGCTGCGCGAGCTCGGCGCGAAGTACTCCGAGGGCAAGTGATCGCCCAGGGCGCGTCGAGACGAGGCGTGCGGCCCCGGTTCGTCCGTCTCGCGCGGGTCGCGGCGCTGGTCTAGCCTCGCCGGTATGGAGCCGGGTGCGTTCGTTCTCGCGGCGGCTTTCGCCGACGACCCGCTGATGACCTACTTCTGGCCGCGTTCAGCGCGACGGCACAAAGCCTTGCCGCTGTTCTGGGAGTCGCGCATCGCGTCGCGCAGGAAGAACGGCCTGGTCGACCTCGCCCACGACGCGGAGGGAAACCTCGTCTGCGTGGCGCTGTGGGAACCCGCCGGTGTGGTGTCGCCGATGGCGAAGCCGCTCATATTGCTGCGAGCCTTGGGGCGGAGTACCGCGCGTGCGGTGGCCGCCGCGCGGCAGATGGACCAGGCGCGACCCACGACGCCGCACCTGTATCTTGCCGCCATCGGCACGCTGCCCGGCGCGCGGGGAAGAGGACTGGCGACGTCGCTGCTGGAGCGGAGGCTGTCAGCTGCCGAGCAGCCGTGCTTCCTGGTCTCCAACAGCCACGGGACCGTGCCGTTCTATCAGCGCTTCGGGTTTCACCAACAAGGTGAGCTGGCGATCGGCCACGGTCTCGTCGTGTACCCGATGCTGCGGACGAACTGAGTTTTTCGGAGACCGAAGCCGTTCGCCTGCTGCCCTCGGAACGGGGATCCGCAGGCGGACGTGACTGTGCGGTGTCGGTCGGCTCAATGGGGGTGGGTGTCGCCGAGCACCGCGCCCTCGCGGCGCGGGTCGGCGCCGCCGATCCACCCGTCCGCGCCGTTGCGTTTCAGGGCGCTGAGGCCGCTGGTCTGCGGCGCGACCGACACCTGGTGACCGAGTTGGCGCAGCCGGAGCACGAGCGGGTCGTGGTCGCCGTTGTCGGCGGCGTTGATCGCCGGATGCTCGCCACCGACGCCGGTGGACGGGCTGTTCCCGGCGCCGAAGGCCACCGCGGAGACCGCTTGCTGCGGGTCGAGACCCCAATCGAACATGTTGACCAGGGTTTTCACCACGTACTGGATGATCACCGAACCACCTGGGGAACCAGCGACATGGGTGAGCTCGCCGCGTGCGCTGTCGGGGCCCTTGTCGAACACCAGCGTGGGACTCATCGAGCTGCGCGGGCGCTTGCCCGGCTGGACGCGGTTGGCCATCGGCACGCCGTCGGCGCCCACCGGGTCGGCGTTGAAGTCCGTGAGCTGGTTGTTCAGCACGAAGCCGTCGACCAGGTGGAAGGAACCGAACGCGGACTCGACGGTGGTGGTCATGGCCGCCGCGTTGCCGTATCGGTCGACCACCGAGATGTGGCTGGTGCCGTGCTCCGGGGGCTGCGGGCCGACGCCCAGCGGAACCGGGCCGAAGTCGCCGGGTTGGGCGGTGCCCATGCTGCGGTTCGGATCGATCAGCCCGGCACGTTGCCGCAGATAATCCTTGTTCAGCAGGGTCTGGGCCGAGTTGCCGGGGAGCGGAATGAAATCCGTGTCGGCCACGTACTTGTTGCGGTCGGCGTAGGCGAGACGTTCGGCCTCCGCGATGAGGTGCACGGCTTCGGCGTTCGGCCGTCCGCCGTCGCGATCGATGTTCTCCGGCCGCAGGGTGGCCAGGTCGAAGTTCTCCAGGATGCCCAAGGTCGCGGCGACGGCGATGCCGCCGGAGGAGGGACTGGGCATGCCGCAGATCTCGTGTCCGCGGTACCCGGTGCACAGTGCCGTGCGCTTCTTCGCCTGGTAGCCGGCCAGGTCCTCGGTCGTGATCAGCCCCGGCGTGCGCCCGCCGGACGATCGGCTGGTGGCCTCGACGATGTCGCGGGCGATGGCACCGGTATAGAAGGCCTGCGCGCCCTCGGAGGCGACGGCGCCGAGCGTCTTCGCCATCGCCGGATTGGTGAGTACGGTCGCGGCGGCCTTCGGGCTGCCGTCCGGCTCGAGGAAGTACGCCTTGGCGCCCTCGTCCGCGATGAGGTCCTTCGCCGACTCCGCGATCTGAGCGGCGAGGCGGGGACTGATCGGGAACCCCCGGTCGGCCAGCCCGATGGCGGGGTCGAACAGCTCGCGCCACGCGGTCTTGCCGTGGTCTCGGTGTGCCAGCTCCAGCATGCGCAGCACGCCGGGCACCCCGATGGAGCGCCCGCTGGCGCGCGCGTTCGGCTTGGGTTCGGTGCGATCGGTGTCGCTGATCCAGCGCAGATAGTTCTCGGTCGCGGCCGCCGGAGCCACTTCGCGGCCGTCGTAGGCGTCCACGGTCTTGGTGTTCGCGTCGTAGTAGAGCAGGAACGCGCCGCCGCCGATACCCGACGCCTGCGGCTCCACCAGCCCCAGCACCGTCTGCGCCGCGATCAGGGCGTCCGCCGCCGTTCCGCCGTCGCGCAGCACCTCGCAGGCGGCCTTGGTGGACACCGGGTTGGCAGTGGAGACCGCGAACGTGTGCGTGCGCACCGGCGTCATGTTCGTGCGATAGCCGCTCGCTATCTCAGGGTTGGTGCTGATGTCCTTGGTGCCGCTTCCGGCGGGGCCGGCCGCGGACGCGGTGACCGGTGTGCCGTTCGGGACCGTCTCGCATACCCCCTGGGCGTGGTCCTCGCCGGACGAACAGGCCGTAGCCATCCCGACGGTGAGCATGAACGCCGCCGCGGCGGCGACCCAGGTTCCTCGCTTGCGCCCCATGCGGGGGACTCTATCCCCCGCTACCGACCACCGACGGAGCTTTTCTTCCCACGGACGAATTCGCCCTGGCCGCAGTGAGTGTCGCGAAGTCAGCCGCAACGAACGCGTAGTCGTCCGGGGCCGTCGGTAGGCTGGTCGAGTGACGATCGAGGCGGTGCTGTTCGACTTCTCCGGACCTTGTTCCGCCTGGAGGACGACGAATCCTGGTACGCAGATCTGACCTGGCCCGACGGGCGGACGTTCGACGTGCACGAGAAGGCCGAGATCATGCGCAGGATGACGGCGCCGGTGGACCAGATCGTGGAATTCGACGCCGAGACCAAGTACGCGTGGGACAACCGCGATCTCGATCCCGCGCTGCATCGCATCGCCATGATGGAGGTGCTGCGCAAGTCCGGCGTCCCCACCGACGAGGACGCCGAGCGACTGTATGCCCGGCTGCTCGACCCGCTGGAGTGGACGCCCTATCCCGACAGCGAGGCCGTCTTGAATCTGCTCGCGACACAGGATGTTCCGGTCGCGGTGGTGAGCAACATCCCGTTCGACATCCGCCCATCGTTCGCGGCGCGGGGCTGGGACCGCCTGGTCGGCGCGTTCACGCTCTCCTACGAGGTCGGCGCCATGAAGCCGGACCCGGAGATATTCCATTCCGCCCTGGACGAACTCGGCGTATCCGCCGACGCGGCCCTGATGATCGGCGACAGCGCCGAAGCCGACGGCGGGGCCGCCGCGCTCGGCAGCCGATTCGCCCTAGTGGAGGCCCTGCCCACCGCCGAACGCCCGGACGCGCTGCTGACCGCTCTGCGTCGGCACGGGCTCGTGGAGTAGCCGGCGCTCACTGCGCACCGCTGGCGTTTGCCGAAGCCGGAGTGTCCTGGTCGCCACCGTGTTACCGTGCGAATCGGCGTGTTCGGCAGTGCGTCGGTTCGTTCGGTACCAACGGGGGTACGGGTGTGAGCATGGCGTTTTCGGGTGACGAGCCGTCCGTCGGCGCGGAAACGGCCATGCCGCAGGCGGTTCGGGACGTGCGGGAAGCCGTCGCGGGAATGGCGGGTTTCGGGCTCGCGTATCCGGTGCTGATGAACCTGACGCGCGGCGGTGACGCGGCGGCCACGGCGTCCACTCAGTTCTGCGTCGCGTGGGCGCTCGGCTTGCTCGTCTTCGGGTTCGCCGAGGGCGCGCGCACGGTGCGCAGCCTGGCGCTGGCGCTGGCGATCCTGCAGGCCGTCGTCGGGTGCTGGTCGCTCCGCGACCTCGCGACCATCCCGCCCCTGATCGGGGTCGTCGCCGCGGCCTATTCGCTCGGCACTTCGGCGGCCGTCGTGCACCTGCTGTGCCAACCGGACGCCAAGGCGTGGTTCGGCGTCCGGGAGCCATGACGCCGCCGTGCCGGGCTGTCGGTCCCGGTCACTAGGCTGATCGTGTGGCAGATCCAGCGACGTACCGGCCCGCGCCGGGCACGATTCCCGTCGAACCCGGTGTCTACAAATTCCGGGATGCCCATCGGCAGGTCATCTACGTCGGCAAGGCCAAGAGCCTGCGCAGCAGGCTGAACTCCTACTTCGCCGACGTGGCGAACCTGCACCCGCGCACCAGGCAGATGGTCACCACGGCGGCGAGTGTCGAGTGGACGGTCGTGTCCACCGAGGTCGAGGCGCTCCAGTTGGAATACAACTGGATCAAGGAATTCGATCCGCGCTTCAACGTCCGCTACCGCGACGACAAGTCCTACCCGGTGCTCGCGGTCACCTTGAACGAGCAGTACCCGCGGTTGTTCGTCTACCGCGGCGCGCGGCGCAAAGGCGTCAGGTACTTCGGTCCGTACGCGCATGCCTGGGCGATCCGCGAGACTCTCGACCTGCTGCTGCGGGTGTTTCCCGCACGCACCTGCTCCAACGGAGTCTTTCAGCGGCACACCCAGATCGGGCGGCCCTGCCTGCTCGGCTACATCGACAAGTGCTCGGCGCCGTGCATCGGCCGGGTGAGCGCCGAGGAGCACCGCGGGATCGTGGACGACTTCTGCGACTTCCTCGCCGGCCGCACCGACCGCTTGGTCCGCGAGCTGGAACGGCGCATGCACGACGCCGCCGAAGGTCTGGACTTCGAAGCCGCCGCCCGGTTCCGCGACGACGTGCAAGCGCTGCGCCGCGCGCTGGAGAAGCAGGCGGTTGTGCTCGGCACCGGCACCGATGCCGACGTGATCGCCTTCGCCACCGACGAGCTCGAGGTGGCCGTGCAGGTGTTCCACGTGCGCGACGGCCGGGTGCGCGGTCAGCGCGGCTGGGTGGTCGACAAGTCGGGCGACGCCGTCGACGTCCCGGGGGCGGGCGGTGAACTCGCCGCGCTGGTCGAACAGTTCCTCACGCAGTTCTACGGCGAACAGGTCGCCGTGGCCGAGCAGGGCGCCGAGGAGCAGCCCGCCACCGTGGTGCCGCGCGAGGTGCTCGTGCCGGAGCTGCCCGCCGACGTGGAGCAGGTCCAGCAGTGGCTGTCGGGCCTGCGTGGCTCGGCGGTCAAGGTTCGGGTGCCGCAGCGCGGGGACAAGAAGGCGCTCGCCGAGACCGTGCAGCGCAACGCGACGGAGGCCCTGGCCCAGCACAAGCTCAAGCGAGCCGGCGACCTCACGTCGAGATCGCAAGCGCTGCAAGATATTCAGGACGCGCTGGAACTCGACACCGCGCCGCTGCGCATCGAATGCGTCGACGTCAGTCACGTGCAGGGCACGGACGTGGTCGCCTCGCTGGTGGTCTTCGAAGACGGCCTGGCTCGCAAATCCGAGTATCGCCACTACACGATCAAGGAGGCGGCGGGCGAAGGCCGCTCCGACGACGTCGGCAGCATCGCCGAGGTGACCCGCCGCCGCTTCCTCAAGCTGCGCCGCGAACGGGACATGGTCGAGCACGAAGACCTCGCCGCCACCGAAGACGACGGTGACGCGCTCGACCTCACTTCGCGGCCCGGTATCGATCCCCGCACCGGACGCCCGCGCAAGTTCGCCTACCCGCCCAACCTGTACGTGGTCGACGGCGGCGCACCACAGGTCACGGCGGCCGCCGAGGTGCTCGACGAACTCGGCATCACCGACGTCGCCGTGATCGGCCTCGCCAAACGGCTCGAAGAGGTGTGGGTGCCGGGCGAGCCCGATCCGGTGATCCTGCCGCGCAACAGCGAGGCGCTGTATCTGCTGCAGCGCGTCCGCGACGAGGCGCATCGCTTCGCCATCACCTTCCATCGCAGCAAACGTTCGCGCAGGATGATCGCCTCGGCGCTGGACTCGGTGCCCGGACTCGGCACGGCGCGCCGGACCGCGCTGGTCACCCACTTCGGCTCGGTGACGAAACTGAAGCAGGCCACGGTCGAGCAGATCACCGAGGTTCCCGGCATCGGGGTGGCTACCGCGAAAGCGGTCCTTGCGGCGCTTCGGTCCGAATAGTCAGTCGACAGTGCACCGGAAGTTTCGGTTTCGCGTACGTTGTGTGTCTGCGCCCGATACCGAGACAGGTGCGCGATGATCGGAAGGCACCCGAGAGACGGATCCGGTAGGACATGACACGCGTCGAATCGAACAGCAGCGCGGGCTCCGCACCGACGAGCGCGGGACGAGCGGGCTCGTCCGGCACCCTCGCCGGGGTGAACCCGCAGGTCGAGGTGGTCATCGTGACCGGGCTCTCGGGCGCGGGCCGCGGCACCGCCGCCCGGGTGCTCGAGGACCTCGGCTGGTATGTGGCCGACAACCTACCGCCCGAGCTGTTCGGGCGGATGGTCGAACTCGGCGCGTCGGCGAAGCCACCGATCCGGCGTCTGGCCCTGGTCATGGACGTGCGCAGCCGGTTCTTCACCGGTGATCTCTCGGTGGTCACCGAACAGTTGCGGTCGCTCGGCGTGCGCACCAGGGTGCTGTTCCTGGAGGCCTCCGACGACGTGCTGATCCGCCGCTTCGGCTTCGCCCGGCGCAGGCATCCGCTGCAGAGCGAGAGCAAGGACGGCACCCTGTCGGCGGGCATCGCCGCCGAGCGGGTCCGCCTTTCGGCCGTGAAGACCGCCGCGGACCTGGTGATCGACACCACCGAGCTGTCCATTCACCAGTTGCACCGGAAGCTGGAGGAGGCCTACGGCGGCGGAGCGCCCACCGCGCTGCAGCTCACCGTGCAGTCCTTCGGCTTCAAGTACGGGGTTCCGCTCGATGCCGACATGGTGTTGGATGTGCGTTTTCTACCCAACCCACATTGGATACCGGAGTTGCGGGAACATACAGGCCAAGAGGCGGTGGTCAGCGAGTACGTGCTGTCGCGCCCCGGTGCGGACGATTATCTGCGCACCTGCCACCACCTGGTCGAGTTGACGACGAACGGCTACCGCCAAGAGGGGAAGCGATACATGACGGTCGCAGTGGGCTGCACCGGAGGCAAGCACCGAAGCGTCGCGATAGCCGAAGCACTGGGCGAATTGATGAGTGAGGTCACCGGCGGCCCGGAGGAATCCGCCGACGTGGTCCGTGTGGTGCATCGAGATCTGGGGCGCGAATGACCGGCTGGGAATCCAATCCCAGCATCGTCGCGCTGGGTGGTGGCCACGGCTTGTACGCGACGCTGACCGCTGTACGGCGGCTGACCAGAAAGATCTGCGCGGTGGTCACCGTCGCCGACGACGGCGGGTCCTCGGGCCGGCTACGCGCCGAACTGGGGGTGCTGCCGCCGGGGGATCTTCGCATGGCGCTGGCCGCCTTGGCCGCCGACGCCGACGGCGTCTGGACGCGCACCGTCCAGCATCGCTTCGGCGGCACCGGCGCACTGGCCGGGCACTCCGTCGGCAACTTGATCCTGGCCGGGCTCACCGAAGTGCTCGGCGACCCGGTCGCCGCGCTGGACGAGGTCGCCAGGATGTTGCGTATCACCGGGCGGGTGCTGCCCATGTCGCCGATCGCGCTGGATATCGAAGCCGATGTGTCTGGGCTGGAAGCGGATCCGCGGGTGAGCCGCTGCATTCGCGGCCAAGTTGCCATCGCCACGACGCCGGGTAAGGTGCGGCGGGTGCGGCTGATTCCGTCCGACCCGCCGGCCAGTGCCGAGGCCACGTCGGCGATCGAGCACGCCGATGTCGTCGTCCTGGGTCCGGGATCGTGGTTCACCAGCGTGATTCCGCACGTGCTCGTCCCCGAACTGCGCGAGGCGCTGGTGTACACCAGGGCGCGCAAAGTGCTCGTGCTCAACCTCGCCGCCGAGCCGGGGGAGACCGCCGGGTTCTCCGCGGAGCGGCATTTGCATGTATTGTCCCAGCACGCACCGGAATTCGTGGTCGACGAGGTGCTGGTGGACTCCGGCTCGGTGCCGGAGGGCCGCGAGCGGGAACATGTGGCCAGGGCTGCCGAACAGTTGCGGGCGCGAGTAACCTTCTCCGATGTCGCCGAAGCGGGAACGGACCGGCATCACCCCGGAAAGCTTGCCGCCGCACTGGATCAAGTGATCCGGCAACCTCGGCCGCAAATGGCAGGGCTTCGAGTCGAGGGACGGCACATGGGTCAGGATGTGCGTTCCGGGTTGGGTGGAAAGGAGCGCGTCTCGTGGCGATGACAGCCGATGTGAAAGACGAGCTGAGCAGGCTCACCGTCGCACAGGTGAGTTCCCGCAAGGCGGAACTGTCCGCTCTGCTGCGTTTCGCGGGCGGCCTGCACATCGTCGGCGGCCGGGTGATCGTCGAGGCCGAGGTGGACATGGGGTCCATCGCGCGCAGACTGCGCCGGGAGATCTTCGAGCTCTACGGCTACGGCTCCGACGTGCACGTGCTCGGCGCGGGTGGGCTGCGCAAGACCTCCCGGTACGTGGTGCGCGTGTCCAAGGAGGGCGAGGCGCTGGCCCGGCAGACGGGTCTGCTCGACGTCCGCGGTCGTCCGGTGCGCGGCCTGCCCGCGCAGGTGGTCGGCGGCAGCATCGCCGACGCCGAAGCGGCTTGGCGCGGAGCGTTTCTCGCGCACGGCTCGCTCACCGAGCCGGGACGTTCCTCCGCGCTGGAGGTCAGTTGCCCCGGTCCGGAGGCGGCGCTGGCGCTGGTCGGCGCGGCCCGGCGGCTCGGGATCACGGCCAAGGCGCGCGAGGTGCGCGGCACCGACCGCGTGGTGGTCCGCGACGGCGAGGCGATCGGCGCGTTGCTGACCAGGATGGGCGCGCACGGCACCAGGATGGTCTGGGAGGAGCGCAGGCTGCGCCGCGAGGTCCGCGCGACCGCCAATCGGCTGGCCAACTTCGACGACGCCAACCTGCGCCGCTCGGCGCGGGCCGCGGTCGCCGCGGCGGCCAGGGTGGAACGCGCGCTGGAGATCCTCAGCGACGACGTGCCCGACCATCTCGCCGCCGCGGGCAGGCTGCGTGTGCAGCACCGGCAGGCGTCGCTGGAGGAACTCGGCCAGCTCGCCGATCCGCCGATGACCAAAGACGCTGTCGCGGGCCGGATCCGGCGGCTGCTGTCGATGGCCGACCGGCGCGCCAAGGAGCTCGGCGTGCCCGACACCGAATCCGCCGTCACGGCCGAGCTGCTCGACGAAGCCTGAGGCGCGACCCCGTCCGGCCGCGGAATCCGGGCGTGTTCGATTTCGGAACTTTTCTTGGTCAGGCGTCTGACCAGGCATGCCGTCCTCGCGAATGCCAGGTGCGTGTCGGCGAGGTCACGGCAGGGCGATAGTGTGAGTAGGGCATCGGAATGACCCGCGGAAAGCTGAGGAGCGATAACGTGACTGTCCGGGTAGGCATCAACGGCTTCGGCCGTATCGGACGTAACTTCTTCCGGGCGGTGGAGGCGCAGAAGGCGCTCGGCACCACCGACATCGAGATCGTCGCGGTCAACGACCTCACCGACAACGCGACCCTCGCGACCCTGCTCAAGTACGACTCGATCCTCGGCCGGCTGCCGCAGGACGTCTCGCTCGACGGCGACGACACCATCGTGGTGGGCGACCAGCGGATCAAGGCGCTGGCCATCAAGGAGGGCCCGTCGGCGCTGCCCTGGGGCGACCTGGGCGTCGACGTGGTCGTCGAGTCCACCGGCATCTTCACCGATGCCACCAAGGCCAAGGGCCACCTCGCCGCGGGCGCCAAGAAGGTCGTCATCTCCGCCCCCGCCAAGGGTGAGGACATCACCATCGTGATGGGCGTCAACGACGACAAGTACGACGGCAGCCAGAACATCATCTCGAACGCCTCGTGCACCACCAACTGCCTGGGCCCGCTGGCCAAGGTGCTCAACGACGAGTTCGGCATCGAGCGCGGCCTGATGACCACCATCCACGCCTACACCCAGGACCAGAACCTGCAGGACGGCCCGCACGGCGACCTGCGCCGCGCCCGCGCCGCCGCGCTGAACATCGTGCCGACCGGCACCGGCGCCGCGAAGGCCATCGGCCTGGTGCTGCCCGAGCTGCAGGGCAAGCTGGACGGCTACGCGCTGCGCGTGCCGGTGCCGACGGGTTCGGTCACCGACCTGACCGCCACGCTGCGCAAGCCGGCCACGATCGAGGAGATCAACGCCGCGTACAAGGCCGCCGCCGAGGGCCCGCTGAAGGGCATCCTCAAGTACAACACCGACCCGATCGTCTCCAGCGACATCGTCACCGACCCGGCCTCGTCGATCTACGACGCGCCGCTGACCAAGGTGATCGACGACCAGGTCAAGGTGGTCTCCTGGTACGACAACGAGTGGGGCTACTCCAACCGTCTCGCCGATCTCATCGGCCTCGTCGGCAAGTCGCTCTGACGCGTATGGCTGTCAAGACACTCGCGGAGCTGCTCGGCGAGGGTGTCGAGGGTCGGGGCGTGCTCGTGCGCTCCGACCTGAACGTCCCCCTCGACGACAATGGACAGATCACCGATCCCGGCCGGATCATCGCCTCGGCCCCGACCATCAAGGCGCTGGCCGAGGCGGGCGCCAAGGTCATCGTGACCGCGCACCTGGGCAGGCCGAAGGGCGAGCCGGACCCGAAGTTCTCGCTGGCGCCGGTGGCCGCCAGGCTCGCCGAGGAACTGGGCCGCAACGTCCAGCTCGCCGGTGACGTGGTGGGCCAGGACGCGCTCGCGCGGTCGGAGGGCCTCACCGACGGTGACGTGCTGCTGCTGGAGAACGTCCGGTTCGATCCGCGCGAGACCAGCAAGGACGACGCCGACCGCGGCAAGCTGGCCGCGGCGCTGGTCGAGCTGGTCGGCGACGACGGCGCGTTCGTCTCCGACGGATTCGGCGTGGTGCACCGCAAGCAGGCGTCGGTGTACGACGTGGCGAAGCTGCTGCCGCACTACGCGGGCACGCTGGTCGCGGCCGAGGTCGAGGTGCTGGCGAAGCTGACCGAGAACCCGGACCGGCCCTACGCGGTCGTGCTCGGCGGTTCCAAGGTCTCCGACAAGCTGGCGGTCATCGAGGCGCTCGCGCCGAAGGTGGACACGCTGGTGATCGGCGGCGGCATGTGCTTCACCTTCCTTGCCGCGCAGGGTCTCTCGGTGGGCGCCTCGCTGCTGCAGGAGGAGATGGTGGACACCTGCAAGGGCCTGCTCGAGCGGTACGCCGACGTCATCCACCTGCCGCGCGACATCGTGGTGGCCGACAAGTTCGCCGCCGACGCCGAGTCGCGGGTGGTGCCCGCGCACGAGATCCCGGACGGCTGGCTGGGCTTGGACGTGGGTCCGGAGTCGGTGGACCGTTTCGCGGCACTGCTGACCGAGGCACGGACGGTGTTCTGGAACGGCCCGATGGGCGTGTTCGAGTTCGAGAAGTTCGCCGCGGGCACCCGCGGGGTCGCCGAGGCGATCGTGACCGCCACCGGCAAGGGCGCGTTCACCGTCGTCGGCGGTGGCGACTCGGCCGCGGCCGTGCGCGCGCTGAACCTGCCGGAGGACGGCTTCTCGCACATCTCCACCGGCGGCGGCGCCTCGCTGGAGTACCTCGAGGGCAAACAGCTCCCCGGCATCGCGGTGTTGGAGGACTGAGCATGGCACGCAAACCGCTCATCGCGGGCAACTGGAAGATGAACCTCAACCACCTCGAGGCCATCGCCCTGGTGCAGAAGATCGCGTTCGCCCTGCCGGAGAAGTACTTCGACAAGGTCGACGTGGCGGTGCTCCCGCCGTTCACCGACATCCGCAGCGTGCAGACGCTGATCGAAGGCGACAAACTCCTGCTCACCTATGGCGGGCAGGACGTCTCGGTGCACGAGTCGGGCGCTTACACCGGCGAGATCAGTGGAAGCATGCTCACCAAGCTGGGCTGCACCTTCGTCGTGGTGGGGCACTCGGAACGGCGCCAGTATCACAACGAGGACGACGCCACCGTGCTGGCCAAGGCCAAGCAGGCGCTGAAGCACGGGATCACCCCGATCGTGTGCATCGGTGAGGGCCTGAACATCCGCGAGGCGGGCACGCACGTCGAGTACAACCTCGAGCAGCTGCGCGGATCGCTGAAAGGTCTGACGGCGGAGGAGATCTCGAAGATCGTCATCGCCTACGAGCCGGTGTGGGCGATCGGCACCGGCAGGGTCGCCACGCCCGCCGACGCGCAGGAGGTCTGTGGCGCGATTCGCGGTGAGCTGGCGCTGCTGGCCTCGCCAGAGGTCGCCGCGGAGGTCCGCGTGCTCTACGGCGGTTCGGTGAACGCCAAGAACGTCGGCGAGTTGGTCGCCCAGACCGACATCGACGGCGCTCTGGTCGGCGGCGCGTCGCTCAAGGGTGATGAGTTCGCCACCCTCTCGGCGATCGCGGCCGGCGGCCCCTTGCCCTGACCCGGTCCAGGGACTGCGTCCAACAGCCCGGCATCGCGACGAGCGATACCGGGCTGTTGCGGTTTTCGCCGCTGCTCTGCGACCGGTGGCCTGCTGGCGGAGCCCCGATTCACCGGCCCGGCAAGGGTTTCCACACCGCTCGCGGCCAGCCTCTGCAATCCCTGCTCTTGGCGTGGAGTGCGAGCTGACGCCAAGGTGTGAGTCCTTTCATGCCTCCCCATCTATACGGGGCCGTATATAAGGGCTAGCCTCATCTTATACGCCACCGTATATAAGAACTCAACGGTGGCGGTCTGCGCGGCGAAGTGAACGCGTATCACAGGAAAGCGGCCGCGGAGACAACCTGATGGAGCCCCATGGCTCCGCGTACGGAAATGGGGAGTTGACATGATCAAGTGGGCGGGCTGGCTCATTGTGTTGTTTCCGGGAGTCGGGCACACGCTGGGTGCTCTTGTGCAGACGGCCCCGCGCTACTCCGAGGCGTGGTTCAGCGGAGAAGGGTGGGAGGCCGATGCCACTGCGATGAACTACGCCGAGGCCACATTGTGGTACACCGTGTTCAGCTTCGGCGTGCCATTCCTCCTGATCGGCTTGATGGTGCTGTGGCTGGACCGCCGCGGCATCACGCCACCATCGTTCCTCGCGTGGATTACGGCCGGTTGGACCGTGGTTACCGTCGCGGTCGGCGGCCCCTCACCCCTGCTGGTCCTCCTGATCGCCGCCGCCCTGCTGCTGGTCGGCTCCAGACGCGCCGCCCGCCGCGACGATCCCGGAACTGCCGCAGGAGCATTCGTCCCGACGAGATGAACCCGTCGCCGTGGCAACGATGGTGCGCCAGCTCGGACGGACGCAGTCACGCCGCGATCACTGCGCGTGCAGGATCAAGCCGGCGCCGTTGTCGTTGCGGAGGGTCAGCGCATCGGCGTCCACAGTGGCGGCGGTCTTGCCGTCCAAGGCTTTCAGGACCGCCTGCTCTACCTCCATCACCTCGGGGGAGCACGCCATTTTCGTGGTGGCGATCCGGAAGGTGATCTCCGCTCCCGATACGTCGGCGCTGCCGGTCAGGCGATTGCACCCGGCGCTGCCCGAGACGGCGCCGTCCTCGGCGATGGTGAGCGTCGGGTTCGTCTCCTCCAGTGCGCGGGAACGGATCTGGGCATCATCGGCGATGAGGGCGGTGACCAGCCACGAGGTGCCCTTGATGGGGCGGTCCGGCTGAGCGACCTCCTTGTCGAGCAGGGTCACGGTCCGGTTGTCGCTGTGCAGCGTGAGTCGCGTGTCATCGAGTCGCCAGCTGGGCTCGGAGTTCAGCAGTCCGCTGAGCCATTCATCGGCGCCGCTGCGATCGTCCGGGCAGGCCATCAGGGTCGTGGACAGACCGGAGACGCGCACGACGTGGTCGTCCAGGGTGACCGTGCCGGTGAACTTGTTGCATCCCGCGTCCGCGGTGATACGGCCGTCGGGGAAGCTGACCGTCAGCGGCCCGCCGCCGGGAATCGGCGTTCCCTCGACGCCGGTCGAGAGGAAGGTGCGGC
Source organism: Nocardia pneumoniae NBRC 100136 (assembly GCF_000308755.1). Lineage (GTDB taxonomy): Bacteria > Actinomycetota > Actinomycetes > Mycobacteriales > Mycobacteriaceae > Nocardia > Nocardia pneumoniae. Next base: position 3,055 of record NZ_BAGF01000050.1, on the reverse strand, counting down.
CCACCGGGCTCGGCCCGTCCGAGGTCTGCTCCGGACGGTTGCTGGAGCACGCCGCGATCGCGCAGGGAGCGATCAGGACAGCGAGGGCTAGTCGCGCGAAGTGTGCCGCCATGCGGCGATGCTACCGACGAGGCGCTCGGCGGCCCGGATTTCGCGGGTTGTGACGGCCTGCCGGGCTCGCGGTGCGATTCTTCCTGGACGTCGAGCGTGTGGGGAACCCTCCAGGGCAGCCACCACCCGGTCGGCATGCCCGGATGTCCGACTCGCCTGCCGTGCTGGTCTACCGCCGACAAACACGACAAGAATTCCGGTCGAGCGGAGAATCTGGATACATGGGATGACTCCTTCGGTGTGCGTTACTATCTGTGCCGTGCACCGATGCTTCCCCGTCACTCCGCCGCCCGCCTCCTGAGCGAGGTGTAGGTATTCAGCGTGCCACCGACCGGTGTGCGCGCCATTTTCGGCATCACCGTGCACCTCGCTTCCGCGACCCCATCCCTTTCAGTCGCAGGAGCGCGATCTTCTATGTCCACGTCTGTGTCCACGGCCGGCCGTTCTGGGCTGGCCTATCTCGTCGGCGCCGGATTCCTTTGGGGCACCGGCGGTCTGCTCGGCACGCTGCTGCACCGAGCCACGGGTCTTCCCCCTGTTTCGGTTGCCACCTGCCGGCTCGCCGTCGGTGGGCTGCTGCTGGTGGCCCTGCTCGCCACCAGACGGCAACCCTGGCCGCGAAATCCTTTGGCGTGGCGCCGAATCGGCGCGGTCGCCGTGCTCGCGGCGACCTTCCAGGCGGCCTACTTCGGCGCCGTCGCGGCCGCGTCGGTCAGTCTCGCGACCTTGATCACCATCGGCATGTCACCGGTGGTCGTCGCCGTGCTGGAGCACGTCACCGGACGACGTTCGGTGGACCGGCGGCGGGCGGCGACGATCGGCATCGCCCTGTGCGGGCTGGCGCTGCTGGTCGGAATACCGTCCGGCGATGCGAGCGCGGGCGGATTGCTGGCGGGTGCGGTGCTCGCGTCGGCGGCCGCCGCGGCATTCGCGACGCTCACCGTGATCAACGCGGCGCCGGTGCCCGGCCTGGACGCGATGACCACCACAGGCCTCGGGTTCACCGGCGGCGCCCTGCTGCTGGTTCCGGTAGCGGCCACCAGCGGTCTCGCGTTCGACCCGACCGTGGGCAGCCTCGCATTGGTCCTGCTGCTCGGGCTGGTGCCGACCGCGGTCGCCTACACCCTGTACTTTCGCGGGCTCTCCGATGTCGGTCCCGGGATCGCCGCGGTACTCGCGCTCCTCGAGCCGCTCACCGGGGCGGTGCTGGCCGCGGCAGTGCTCGGGGAACGCCTCACCGCCCACGGGCTGCTGGGCGCCGCGTTGCTCCTTGTGGCGTTGTTGCTCGCGGCGACACCCGAGCGTTCCCGGGTCGAAGGGCGGGACATGACGACCGGCGGCTGCCGTTCGCGGGACTAAGCTTCGGCGCGTGACCGCTGCCGCGACGACCCCTGGCTCCACGTGGGCGCCGCTGCGTTCCCCGATATACCGCGCACTCTGGGTGGCGCAGCTCGTGTCCAATCTGGGCACCTGGATGCAGACCGTCGGGGCGCAATGGCTTCTGGTCGACTTGCCCAACGCCGCGGCTCTGGTCTCGTTCGTGCAGACCGCGATCACGTTGCCGGTGATGCTGCTGGCCATTCCGTCCGGCGTGCTCGCCGACCTGGTGGATCGGCGCAGGCTGCTGCTCGGCGCGCAGTCGACCATGGCGGTGCTCGCGGCGATTCTCGCCGTGTCGACCGCGACCGGGCACACTACGCCTCCGGTGCTGTTGACACTGCTGTTCCTGCTCGGCTGCGGGCAGGCGCTGACCGCGCCCGCCTGGCAGGCCATTCAGCCGGAGTTGGTCTCGCGCGAGCAGATCCCCGCCGCCGCGGCGTTGGGCAGCATGAACATCAATGTCGGTCGTGCGGTCGGTCCGGCGCTGGCGGGTGTGCTCGTCTCGCTGTCCGGGCCGACGTTGGTGTTCGCGCTGAACGCGGTGTCCTTCGGCGGAATCGTCACGGTGCTGACGGTGTGGCGTCGGCCGGCGATGGACCGGCGGCTGCCCACCGAGCGTCCGCTGGCGGCGTTGCAGGCGGGCACTCGGTTCATCCGGGCCGCACCGGCGATCCGTCGCGTGCTGCTGCGCTCGATCTTGTTCATCACGCCCGCCAGCGCGTTGTGGGCGTTGCTGCCGGTGATCGCACGCGATCGGCTCGGGCTGTCGTCCACCGGATACGGTCTGATGCTCGGCGCACTCGGTCTCGGCGCCGTGGTCGGCGCCGCCGCGTTGTCGCGCCTGCGGCAACTGCTGAACCCTACCCAGCGACTGAGCACGGCCGCGATCCTGTTCGGACTCGCGACCGTCGGCACCGCGCTGTTGCGCGTCGTGCCCGTGATACTTGCCCTCCTGGTTTTCGCGGGCCTGGCCTGGCTGCTGGCGATGTCCACGATGAACTCGACCATGCAGCTGCTGCTACCGGCCTGGGTGCGGGCGCGCGGGCTGTCGGTGTACCTGCTGGTGTTCATGGGCGGCCAGGCGATCGGCTCGCTGGTCTGGGGTCTGGTCGCCGACGCCATCGGGTCGGTGCCCGCGCTGCTGTGGGCGGCGGTGCTGCTCGGGTTCTGCGCGGTGAGCACCTTGTGGCTGCCGATCCGGCACGACGCCGAACAGATCGACCTGACTCCGTCGGCGTTCTGGCCCGAGCCCCAGCTGGTGGTCGAACCCGATCCCGACGACGGCCCGGTACTGATCCTGCGCGACTACGACGTGCCACTGGAGAACGTCGAGGAATTCCTCGCCGCCATGGCCTTCGTCGGCCGGTCCCGGCAGCGCACCGGCGCCATGGAATGGCGGCTGTACCGCGATGTCGGGGTGATCGACCGCTACGTCGAGGCATTCGTCGTGCGGTCCTGGGCCGAGCACATGCACCAGCACCAGGTTCGCCTCACCGCCCAGGACCAGCTGCGCGAGCAGGCCGTCGCGAAGTTCACCACCGCCGACGGCGACCGGGTCACCCAT
>NZ_BAGF01000051.1 GCF_000308755.1 Nocardia pneumoniae NBRC 100136 | reverse complement strand
CCGACGCCGTGCACGCCGATATGGACGCGATGCAGGCGGTGGCGACCGGCCTGGACGACCGCCCGATCGAGGACCTCTCGGACGTCACCGTGCCCGCGCTGGTGCTGGCGGGCGACAACGACCCGTTCGCCGCCGAACCCGAACGACTGGCCGAGGCCCTGCCGAACGGCACGCTGGCCGTGGTGCCCGGCGATCACTTGATGGCGGTACCGGCCCCCGCCTTCCACACCGCGCTGGTCGACTTCCTGCGGTGAGCCCTGGCTAGAGGACCAGACGCATCACGTAGTCGTGGTGCACCTGCTTGCCGACCGTGAACGTCCTGGTGCCGACGACGGTGAAACCGTGTTTGGCGTAAAAGCGCTGCGCACGGACGTTTTCCTGGTTCACGCCCAGCCACGCCCCTGGATGACCCTCGTCCCGCGCCCACTCCAGCGCCGCCCGCATCAGCGCGGTCGACACCCCGGTGCCGTGATGGCCCGGCAGCACGTACATCTTGCTGATCTCGACCGCCGGACGCAGGCCGACCGCGTCGGCCACCGCCGCGTCGGCGGGATCGCCCGTCACCAGCATCGCGTAGCCGACGATGTCGTCCCCTGCGAGAGCCTTGAGCACGATCCGCGCCGGATCGCTCAGATACTCGCCGAAGCGCTCGCCCGACAGCACGTCGGTGACGAAGATCTCGATGTCATCGGGCGTCGCACCCGGGGGACACGCGAGCGGAAAGGTCGCGGCCGCAACATCACTGAGTGCCTCCGCGTCCCACAGCCCGGCCCGGTCGACGATGACTGGGAGGTTGCTCATGCTTTCATCAGAGCACACCTCCGGCGGCGTGCCTATGCGGACTATTACCGAGACGGGCAAGAAGGACGCTCGGGAGTCCGATATCGAGTCCGACCGCGGCGGTGCCGTACGCGGATCAGGTTCGCGCTGCTGGGCGGCGATCGACAACGACGATCGAACGGATGGCCCGAGGGCTGGCCGTGAGCGGTGACGGCTGTCACCATCGAAGGGCCGCACCAACACTCGCGAACGCAGGGGGACCGATCGAATGAGAGAGCTGCCAGCGGACTTCTTTCGCACGCCGTACGCCTTCTACGAGCAGTTACGCGCCGAGGGCCCGGTGCACCGGATCCGGTTGCGCACCGGAGTGCGCGCGTGGCTCGTGGTCGACTACGACGCCGCCAGGGACGTTCTGCGTCATCCCGACGTGCGCAAGGACCCGAACACCGCCGCGGGCGCCCATGCACGGCAGGCGGCGGCGGGCAGGAGCGGCGTCACCGCGATCAATCCGCGCCTGAGCCACCATCTGCTCAACGCCGACCCGCCGCGGCATTCCCGGTTGCGCAAACTGGTCACCCCCGCCTTCGCGCCCGCGCGGATGGAGGCCCTCGCCCCTCGGGTCGCGGCGATCGCGGACGATTTGCTAGACGCGATCGATCGAACCGAGGACGCCGCGGGGCAGGTGGACCTGCTCGCGGAGTACGCGTTTCCGCTGCCGGTCACGGTGATCTGCGAAGTGCTCGGTGTGCCCGTCGAGGACCGGGCCCGGTTCCGGGAATGGTCGGCAGCCGTGGTGGACAGTCCGATGTCCACAGCGGAGGGGATGCGCACCGCCACCGACGCCATCGTCGACTACTTCGACGGCCTGGTCGCCCGGCGTCGCGCGGAGGGGCTGGGTGATGATCTGATCTCGCAGCTGCTGCTGGTCAGCGACGAAGGGGAGCGCCTCGGCCACGACGAACTGATCTCCATGGCGTTCCTCATCCTGGTCGCTGGCCACGAGACCACAGTGAATCTGATCGGCAACACCGTGCTCGAACTGCTGACCGATCCACCCCGGTATCGCGCCCTGCACGACGACCCGGCCGGCGTCCCGGCGCTGGTGGAGGAGATGCTGCGCTACAACGGGCCGGTCAACATGGTGACCCTGCGCTACACCACCGCCCCCGTGGCGCTCGGCGGCAGCGTGATCCCCGAAGGGGAGCTGGTGCTCGTCGCGGTGGCCTCGGCGAACCGCGACGAACGGCACTTCGCCGCGCCCGCGACGTTCGATCCGGACCGCGCGGCGAACGGTCATCTGGCCTTCGGCCACGGCATCCACTACTGCCTCGGCGCCGGACTGGCCAGGCTGGAGGCCCGCATCGCGCTGACCAGGCTGGTGCGCAGGTACCCGCGGCTGCGGCTGGCCGCCGATGACACGGACCTGCGGTGGCGGGAGAGCATTCTGATCCGCGGCCTGCTCGAGCTCCCCGTCGTCCCGGAAAGTGCGCCGGCGATGCGCTGACGAGCGGATTCGGTCGGCCGACTTTGCTGTGCGGCGCTGGCGACGTAGTCTCCTGCGCATGACAAGCGGAAGCCGCATCGGGATCGTCGGTGCGGGTATCGCAGGTCTCGCCTGCGCGAAAGTGCTGAAACAGGAGGGTTTTCCGGTCGAGGTCTTCGACCGCGCACCCGATGTCGGTGGCGTGTGGAGCGCGACCCGGCGATACCCGGGGCTGCGGACGCAGAACTCCAAGGAGACATATCACTTCTCCGACTTCCCGATGCCCGCGGACTATCCGCGCGTCCTCGACGGGCAGCAGATGCAGGCGTACCTGGCCGCGTACGCCGAGCACTTCGGATTGACCGAGCATCTGCGGTTGCGGACCGAGGTCGTCGCCGCCGATCCGGTGGACAGCGGGTGGTTGCTGGAAATTCGCGATGAGGGTGGTGTGCACCGTAGCTCTTGCGACCACCTGGTGATCGCCAACGGCGTGTTCAGCCAACCCGCGATGCCGGACTACCGCGGCGCCGACTGGTTCCGTGCCGCGGGCGGCCGACTGTGCCACTCCTCGGAGTTCCTCGATCTGGAATCGGTGCGGGGCAAGTCGGTCGTCGTGGTCGGCTACGGCAGGTCCGCCTGCGACATCGCCACCGCCGTGAGCGAGGTCGCGGCGTCCACCTCGGTGGTGGCCCGGCGGCTGTTGTGGAAGATGCCGCGGAAGTTGGCCCGGGTGATCGACTACGAACGGCTGATGCTGACCCGCTTCGGCGAGGCGCACTTCCACTACCTGCGGCCGGGCTGGATGGACCGGTTCCTGGACGGGCCGGGCGAATCGGTGCGGATCAGCAACTTCGACCTGATCCAGGAACTGGCCACCAAGCGCCTGCGGCTGCGCGAACTCGGCCTGGTGCCCAGCGGCCGGTTCGAGGAGCTCGCCGAGAGCACCATCAGCCTCGCCAGCGAGGGTTTCTTCGAGCAGGTCGCGGGCGGTCGCATCGTGGTGCACCGCGACACGACGATCACCGAGCTGGGTGGCGGCCCCAAGGCCGCGCCCGCGGTGCGGCTGTCGACCGGTGAGGTGCTGCGAGCCGATGTCGTCGTGTGCGCCACCGGCTTCCATCAGCGCGTCCCGTTCCTCACGCCGTACGTGCAGCGCCGGTTGACCGACGAGCACGGCAACTTCCGCCTGCACCGGCAGATCCTGCCGCTGGAGGTCCCGAATCTCACCTTTGCCGGCTACAACTCGTCGGTTGTCAGCACGGTCGGCGCCGAAGTCGCGGCGCACTGGACCGCCGCGCTGCTCACCGGCAGGCTGAACCTGCCACCGGCCGAGACGATGAACGAGCAGATCGACGCCCGCCTGCGCTGGATGGAGGACCGCACGCACGGCCATCACGCGCACGGCACCTCGGTTGTCCCGTTCTCCATCCAGAACATCGATGAGATGCTCGCCGACCTGAGGTTCCGCCTGCCACTGCGCACCCGCGCCAGCCAGTGGCTGCGCCGGATCAAGCCGGAGTCCTACCGCGGATTGGCGACCCGGCGCAAGCCCGGCGCCGCGCCCACGATGCCTCCGGCAGCCCCGATCGCCGCGGAACCGCTTCCGCGCGAGGCCGACAGCGGCCGGGTCAGCCACCAGGCGACCGACCTCAGAGGTTAGGCGCGCGGCCCGCGGTGCCTGTCCGCCGGGTGCGGTGGAGCTGCCGCCGCGGCCAGCCGGGTGCCTCCCGCGTCGGAATGTCGTTCGGCGATGGTGATCTCGCGACCATTCGTGCATACAGTGCAGGAATGGTGTGACGTTTGCAGCCCGCAAGTCGCGCACGGCCGGTGTCCGGCCAACCAGACACCGACGACGGACATCGGGGGCGTCCTCGATGACCGGCGGTTGCCCCGCCGGGCAATGTCAGGGATCGGTCCTTGCCTTGGCGATAATCCAGGGGTGGAAGCGCTGGACATGAACCTGCTCGTCGCCCTCGACGCGCTGCTGGACACCAACAGCGTCACGCTCGCCGCACAGCGCCTACACACCTCGCCGCCCGCGATGAGCCGGACACTGGCCCGGCTGCGCGTCGTGCTCGATGATCCCTTGCTCGTGCGGTCGGGCCGCACGCTGGTGCCGACACCACGTGCGCTGGAATTGCGCTACGAAGTCAGCACTCTGGTCGAGCAGGGACGCGCGCTGCTCGCCCCGCGCGACGACCTCGATCCGGCGGCGCTGCGCCGGACCTTCGCGATACAGGCGGGCGATCTGGTGGTCACCGAACTCGCCGCGCCGCTGCTGGCCGCGGCGCGGGCACAGGCTCCGGGCGTGACGCTGCGCTTCGTGCCAGAAACTCTCGACGGCACCGCCGCACTGCGCGACGGACGCGTCGATCTCGAAGTCGGCGTCATCGACAACACCGACCCGGAGACCACGGTGCGCCGAGTGCTCGCCGACCGCGTGATCGGCGTGGCCGCCGCGGACCATCCCCTGGTCACCGATCGCGTCACCGTCGCCGCGTACGCGGCCGCGCGGCATCTGAGCATTTCGCGCGACGGACGCGCGCACGGCCCGATCGACGATCGGCTCGCCTTGCACGGCCGCACCCGGCGGGTCGTGGCTACCGTCCCTACGCTGACCAGCGCGCTGTTCGCGGTGCGCGGCAGCGATCTGGTCTGCTCGGCGCCCGCCTTGCTGAGCGCGGCCACCCTGCCCGCGATCGGATTGGGCGCGTTCGAGATTCCGCTGCCGCTGCCGGAGATCGCCATCGGGCTGGCCTGGCATCCGCGCAACACCCCCGACCGGGGGCACCGTTGGCTTCGCGATCTCGTCCAGGAAATCCTGCTGCGCTCGGCGGCCGCGGCGCATCCGCCGAAACGGCGCAGCCAGGTCGCTCAGGAGGTCGGAGGCGGACTGGAGAGCCGGTAGTCGCCGGTCCTGCGCTGCGCGTCGCCGCGCTACTGATATCCGTTCGTGGTCGGCTCGCCCGCCGGCGGACCGAAGATGTCGGAACGGCCGAGCGGAGCCGCCGCCGTGCGCTTGAGTTCGTCCAGCATGGCCTGGAGCTTGTCGACGTGGGTGTTCTCCACCGGCGTGCGGTCTTCCTCGGTGGCGTGGCGGGCGCCGGTGAGACCCGCGACGGGGGCATCGGGAGCCGTGCCGTTGCGGGAACCGCTGCGGTCCGCGCCCCGATCGGCGCTGGTGGAGGACGCGATAATGCTTTCGTACGCGGCGTTTTCCTGCTGCGAGTACGAGGCCGATGATCCGATGGGCCGCGCGCTCGGCGCGGTGAAGGAGGCGGGTTCACGCGTCGCCGGTGTGGTGAAGCGCGAGACGGGCTCCTGCGCAGGGGGAGCGGTGAAGGTCGACGGTTGCTCGCGCGGCGCGGGCGGGGTGAAGTGCTGCCCGGACGTGTCCTTCGGTTCCCGCGTGGTCATGGCGGGTTCACGGGGCGGGGTGAAACCCGACTGCGCGGAGGAGTACGGCTCCGGGGCGGCGTGCACCGGTTCTCGGGGTATCTCCAGTGGTCGCGCGCCGTTTCGGGAAGCGGCGGGTTCCGGGGAATCGCTCTTCCGCGCAGCGGGTGCGGGTTCCGCGGTCGCACGCTCCGGTTGGCCTGCGTTCGGCCGCGCCGCGCCTCGGGGTAACCGGGTCGAGCGGTCGGCCGCGCCCGGGGCGTTCGGTGCCGGGGACCCGCTGGACTCCAGGCGTTCCACCCGGGCGTCGATGCCGGAGATATCGCGTCCGGCCTGCGCAACCCATGCCTCCAGTTTGGCCAACCGAGCCTCGATGGTCTGCTCGCCGGGCACGGCCGAGGTGCCGTCGATCCGGGCGGCTACCGCGTCCAGCTTCTCGCTGACCTCGCGGAGAGTCGACGCGATACTCGACAACATCGCGCCGATCGACTCGCCGGTCTGCTGACCGTGCTCCATGCAGTACCCACTTCCCCGTATCGGCCCAGCTCGCACTCGGCCGGACGATTCTATCCGCCCAGTTGGACATCCGCGGCTCGCGAAGAATCGGCGCTAGGCCGATCCGTTGACCTGATCGAATCAGCGTAGGCCCACGGGTTTACGTCCACGCACGCGGAGTGCGCGCCGATCCGGTTTGTCCGGAAGCGCACCGACCGGCGCGAACGGACCTGCCGCGGATGGCGGCAACTATCAATCACCGATCCCGGAGTGGCCGAAGAGGCCGCGTGGCATGATGAAAGCCCTTGTGCCGCAGAGTCCGACGCCGATCCCATCCATGACCCCAGGTGTGGCGCACCCGAGCGCGGGGTACACGGGACTGGCAAGGTAGGCAAGTCTGACGCACTCTTGATCTATGGCGTGGGTCGCCAGGCCTGCGGTGGTTCGTGCAGGGGAGTGGTCGCGTGAGAACGAAGCAGCGGGCGGAGATCGCCTGCGGGCGCCGAGCGCTTCTCGCCGAGTTGGGTATCGGGGACGGCTCCGGCCGGGCGCGCGGGTCGTCGAAGGGCTACGCCTGCGAGTGTCCGGACTGCGCCGCCGCGCAATGGGATATGCAGCGGTTGAAGTACTGGCTGCGCGGCAGGCTGCTGGACTACGGGGCCGACGAGGCGGAAGTGGATCGGCGCATCGGAACACTGCCCGTGGACGTCTATTGGCGTAAGGGCGATCGGGTGTACGCGATCGAGGTCCGCAGCGGGCCGTTGGAGCGCGGACTCGCTCAGGAGCACACCGCACGGTTGCGCGCCGCGGGCTGCACGGACGTGCTCTGGCTGTGCCCGCCCGGTTACTGGGTGCCGTATCTGCACGCGCTGGGCATCGCGGATTTCGCGCCCCCCACCTGCGATTACCGCGCCGTCACCGGTGTGCTGGACACCGAGCACGCGATGGCGGCGCCCCGGCGTGAGCCGGTGGAGCTGCGCGAGTTCATCGCGGGCTGGGTGCGCGGCGAGTTCGTCTGGGGCTATCGGGACGAGAGGACAGGAGGCTGGGCCACCGTGACCGATTGGGAACACCACACGAGGACGCAGGCAACGGTGATCGCCCGGCAGCGCCAAGAGCTGGTCAATCAGCGCACCACGCTGGCCATGGCCCGGAAGACGTTGCGGGACAAGCAGAAGCACGTGGTGAAGCTGACCACGCGACTGGAACGCGCGGAGCTGGCGGTGCAGGAGCAGGCCGACGCGTTGGCCTCCGCCCAGCGCACGATCGCCGACCATGACCGGCTGGACAAGGCGCTGCGCGGCACCATCGCCAACCTGGAGCAGTCCATCGAGCGCTGGCAGTTGATCACGGTCTGCGCGATGCTGCTGATCGTCACGTTCCTGGCGGCGGCGATGGTGGTGCGCTGAGCCGGAAGGGCGCTCGGTCCCACCGCCATTCGTTGCGCAGCACCAGCGCGAGGAAGTCCACCAGGTCGAGGCCGGTCTTCGCGCGCACATCGCGCAGCCCGGCCCAGTGCACCGGTCCGCGCTCGACCAGCTCGCGCAACATCCGTTCGCTCGCTGCCGCGACCGGCCGGGCACGCAGGTCGGGGACGCCGATGCGGCTGCCCGTCCAGACCAGCCAGCCCCAGCCGTTGGCGTGCGCGTACGCGCGGCTCGCGGCCGCCTTCACCCGGTTGACGTGGAATCCGAGGTGGCCGAGCGGCTCGACGTCGATGAGGATCATCCGGCCGTCGGTCAGCCGGGCGACGATGCTCGGGTGGTGCGACCGCTCGGCGCCGTCGAGCTCGTAGGTGACCGCCGCCGGATGCTCCTGGAACGTCTCGACCAGGTCGCTGGCGTTGAGGATCCACAGCAACCTGGCCTCCAGGCCGGAGTCGAACGGCACGTCGCGGCCGACCTTGTCCAAGTAGAAGCGCCCGCGGCCGTCGTCGTCGCTGTCCACTGTGCGCGCGGAGGCGGTAGGAAGCGCGGCCGCGGCGCCCGGACCGGGCCATTCGACCTGATCCAACCAGGGATTCAGTTGACTGATCCCCCGTGGCTGCGCGTCCTGCAGCTTGGCCAAGCGCCGGTTGGTCTTCTTCTGCCAGGCCGCGATGCGCTGGGTGACGAATCCGGCGATCCGCTTCGCGTCCTCGGCCGCGTGCCCGGCCAGCCGCAGTTTCACGTACGACAGTTCGGTGGCGGCGATGTCGGTGTCGGTCGCGTACGTCTCCACCAGCAGCGCGCGCACCAGCTGCCGGTCGCGCGCGCCGAGTGGATATCGCGCGCCGAGCACCGCCGCGGCGCGGTGCCCGGATTGCTGGGCCATCCGGATCAGCTGGCCCACCGCCTTGGTGTGCAGTTGTCGCACGCGGTCGCGGGACAGGTCGTAGCGGGCGCCGATCCGCGCCAGCGTTTCGGGCCGTTCGCCGCTGATCCCCAACCGAGCCGTGAGCAGTTCGCCGTCCTTGGCCTTGCGATCGGCCCGCATCGCGATCAGCTCGGCGAGCACCTCGTTGACCTCTTCGAGCTCGAAGGAGATGTCGTCGCGCAGGTCGAGCAGCTCGGGGTCAGCGTCGTCATCCGGCGCGGCCTCCACGCTGATCGTCACGCGACAACCCCCTGACTCGGCTCCGGCACTGTGCGCCACAGCGTATCCCCACCCACCGACAGCCGACCTTCCCCGCGGCCGGGACTCGATGTACGTCCGGTACATCGTCAGGGTGAAGCCGGAGCAGGCGCAGCCCGCTCCGGCGAGTCGGGCGGGCGCTGGATCGCGACGGGCACGTCAGGGATGCGGGAACAAGAAAGCCCCGGTGGAAACCGGGGCTGACCTGCTATTTCGATGGTGCGCGATACTGGGATTGAACCAGTGACCTCTTCCGTGTCAGGGAAGCGCTCTCCCGCTGAGCTAATCGCGCGAGGTGGAGACGGGAATCGAACCCGTGTGCACGGCTTTGCAGGCCGTTGCCTCACCACTCGGCCACTCCACCGCGCAAAGGCGGGAAGGCGTAATGCTGCCTGGCCCTACCTCTCGAGCGGATGACGGGATTCGAACCCGCGACCCTCACCTTGGCAAGGTGATGCGCTACCAGCTGCGCTACATCCGCATTTTCGCATCTCGGCGGCTCGTTTCCGGCCTCCGTGGTGCGAGACAGAACATTAGCGGACGCCAGGTGAAAGGTACAAATCCGCTGGTAGAACGCGGGAAATCGAGAACCTTGCGCACTGTGACGCCGGTGGCCGGTGTGGTTGGTGGGGGAAGGGGTGCTTCTGTGTCGGGTCGTCGGTCCGGTTTGGTGCCCCTTGCCTCCGGCGCGGGACTGCCTTCGGTGGGGCTGGGGCGTCTTGCGACTGCTGGCCCCGCGCGCACGAGCCGCCTCTGTCCCGGTGGCGATTTGGTGAACCGCCGGTGGCGCGTGCTAATGTTTCGTCTCGTCCGGAGGGCATCCCCGCACCACCGGGCGCAGGTCAGGTCTCATAGCTCAGCGGGAGAGCGTCCGCCTCACACGCGGAAGGTCGCTGGTTCGATCCCAGCTGGGACCACTCGATTGGCGAGACCGGTGCAGTGTATGCCCGGTCTTCTCTTTTCTCTGGGCCTCCAGACGGCGCGAACGCCGAGGCCGAGTAGTAGGCAGTTGTCGTCCCCGAGCCCAGCTTCCAGTGTGACCTGGATCACATTTTGGTAGCGGTTGCGATCAGTTCGACCCGAAACCTTTCCAGGTGCTTTGCGAAGTCTTTACTATCAATGCGAGCTCTGCGTCACGGGTCGCGCCTCCTGGACCGAGGAACGTCCCGGCTTCGCCCGCTGCTCGATTTCGATGCCAAGAACATGTTTGACCGATGAACCGGGTGTGGACCCGGCGAAGGAGAAAATATGTCCACCGACACCGATCCCGCACCACGGACGTCGCCGCACGCAGGCACGGTCGATCGACCGGTTGCAAACGGCTGTGTCGATCCATCCGTTTTCGTCGCGATTCCTCGTGTGGCCCCGCCTGTTTCGCTCGTCCCTGTCGGTGCCACGCGTCGCCGTCGTGGTCCGCATGGCCGCCGAACTGCTCGATGGCTACGTCATCCAGGTCGGCGCAGCACGTCGTTCGAGCGCTACCGTGGTCGCCGCCGAGAGGCGCGCCTCGCTTCTCCTGAGCCGCAACCTGTTTCACTGTCCGCGCGCAGGACGCCTCCACCGTGCGCAAGGCCGTCGGCAGCGGCAGGTCACGAAATCCGTTCCTCCTCAGCGGCAGTCGGTGGCTGTCGCCGAATCGTGGGCAGCGGATCGGGTGGGCATGGTCGGCGCCGAGTGCCGCTGGAGACATCGCGGGCGCATCCGGCCGTGGGTCGGGGAATTCGGCAGGACGCGGGCCGTCGATCTCCCGGCGGCACGCGTGATCGGCGACATCGTCGCCGGAATCGCCCAGGCCACAGTGGTTGTTCGGCCATGAGCCATGTCACGTGCTGTGCGGTGGATCACGGTCATGACAACCAGCGGGCAGTGGGGAACAACACACAATCTGCCCACTTTCTCAGCCTTTGCTAAGTCTTTACTAATACACTTGTCGGCGTTTACATCTCGACTCATCGCTGTGTCGGGACTGCTTCACCGCGAGATGCCGGTTCGCGGTCTTGTGCCCTGCTGGACATGTTGATCGTCAACCGACCTCGGCGAAACAGCCGAGTCGGCGAAGGAGAGTCATGGCTATCGACCAGGATTTGGCCCCGCCACTGTCACCGCCCGCAGTTACGGGCCCGGACCCCAAGTCCGGACTGTTACCCGACCGCGTCACGGACATCCTCCGCCACGATGTGCCCGCCTCCATCGTGGTCTTCCTTGTCGCGCTACCGCTTTCGCTCGGCATCGCGGTGGCCTCCGGAGCGCCGGTCGCCGCCGGACTGATCGCCGCCGTGATCGGCGGCATCGTCGCCGGGACGCTCGGTGGCTCGGTACTGCAGGTGAGCGGCCCCGCCGCGGGCCTCACCGTGGTGGTAGCCGAGACGATCAACCAATTCGGCTGGCGAACAACCTGTTTCATCGTCTGCGCCGCCGGTGTGCTGCAGATCCTGTTCGGGCTCAGTCGCGTTGCCAGGGCCGCACTGGCAGTGGCGCCGGTGGTGGTGCACGCGATGCTCGCCGGTATCGGCATCACCATCGCGCTCCAGCAGATCCATGTGCTGCTCGGTGGTTCCTCGCACAGCTCCGCCTGGCGCAACATCGTCGAGCTGCCCGGGCAGCTGACCTCGCTGCACGGCGGCGGCGCGTTCATCGGCGCGGTCGTGATCGCGATCATGGTCGGCTGGAAGTACGTGCCCGCCAAAGTCCGCTTGGTCCCGGGTCCACTGGTCGCGGTCCTCGCGGGCACCGTGCTCTCGCTGGCACTGCCGACCGGCGCCGAGCGCCTCGTGCTGAACGGCTCGCTGTTCGACGCGATCGGCCTGCCCGCGCTGCCCAGTGGTGACTGGTCGGCCCTGGCGCTGGCGATCCTCACCATCGCGCTGATCGCCAGCGTGGAGAGCCTGTTGTCCGCGGTGGCCGTGGACAAGATGCACACGCGCAAGCGCACGAACTTCGACCGCGAGCTGATCGGTCAGGGCTCGGCCAACGTGCTCTCCGGCCTGCTCGGCGGCCTGCCGGTCACCGGCGTGATCGTGCGCAGCTCGGCGAACGTGGCTGCGGGTGCGCACAGCCGGGCGTCCGCGGTGCTGCACGGCGTCTGGGTTCTGGTGTTCTCGGTGGCGCTGGTCTCCGTGGTGGAGCAGGTTCCGAAGGCCGCGCTGGCCGGTCTGCTCATCGTGATCGGCACCCAGCTGGTCAAGCTGGCCCATATCAAGCTGGCCCGGCGCACCGGTGACCTGCTGGTGTACGCGGTGACCGTGCTCGGCGTGGTGTTCCTGAACCTGCTCGAGGGCGTGCTGATCGGCCTCGGACTGGCGTTCGGCCTGCTGCTGTGGCGGGTGGTCCGGGTGGCGATCAAGGCCGAGCCGGTCCCCGGCACGGGACGCTGGCTGGTCACCATCGACGGCTCGGCCACCTTCCTCGCGCTGCCGAAGTTGTCGGCGCAGTTCGCGAAGATCCCCGCGGGAGCCGACGTCACGGTGGAGATGACGGTCGATTTCCTCGATCACGCCGCTTTCGAAGCCATCGAGGAGTTCGCACGCCACCAGGAGAACCAGGGCGGCAGCGTGGAGTTCGTGGAGATCGGCGGCGCCAGGATGGCGCATGCCACGGCGAAGCCACCCGCGCGGAGCTTCGCCCGATCGGTCTGGGATGAGGTCCTCGGTCCATGGCGCCACGGCAAGGAGCACGAGAACCCGGTCGCGGCGGGCGTCGCGGCCTACCACCGCAGTCACGCGCATGTCGTCCGGCCGCACCTGGACGAGCTGCGCGATAAGCAGGACCCGGATTCGTTCTTCCTGACCTGCGCGGACTCGCGGATCGTGCCGAACATCATCACCAACAGCGGGCCCGGCGACCTCTTCACCGTCCGCAACGTGGGCAACCTGGTGCCCGTCGAGGGTGACGCGTCGGTCGAGGCCGCGCTCGTGTTCGCGCTGGAGAATCTGAACGTCCGATCGGTCGTGGTGTGCGGGCACTCGTCGTGTGGAGCCATGGCGGCGCTGCACTCCGGGGCCGAGGTCCCCGGTGTGGACGCCTGGCTCACGCACGCCCGGCCGAGCCTGGAGCGGTTCCGCGCGGGCCATCCGGTGGCGGTCGCGGCGCGGGAGGCCGGGTTCGGCGAGGTCGACCAGCTCGCCATGGTGAATGTCGCGGTGCAGTTGGAGACGCTGCGGCGGCACCCCGCGGTCCGCAAGGCGATCGACGAGCGCGGCCTCACGGTGTCGGGCCTGTTCTTCGACATCGCCAGCGCGCGGGTCGTCGAGGTGACGGTGAACGGGATCGCGCACATCGATGACGCGGGACGCCAGCCCGCGGCCGAACTCGTGTGATCGACCGGACGAGTGATCCCGCCCGGGGCCGCCGCCCGGGCGGGATCGTCGTATCCGGTCAGGTGGGAGCGGAATTCCGGGCGCCGATTGCTCGTACCCTGGGGACGTGACCGCAGATCTGGAAACGAGCTCGACCGATCGGCCGACCGGCTGGCGTGCCTTCCGTGCCGGGCTCGCGCGACGACCTACGCTGTATCTCGCCTACCGGATCGGGGTCGCGGTGGTCGGTGTCGCCGTGCTCGCGGTCGGCATCCTCGCGATTCCGTATCCCGGACCCGGCTGGGCGATCGTGTTCGCCGGGCTCGGCATCCTCGCCACCGAATTCGCTTGGGCGCGTAGAGCATTGGGGTGGTTGCGGGACCGGTACCGGCAGGGCATGGCGTGGTATTCCGCCCGGGGTCCGGCCATGCGGGTGTTCGCCGCGGCCGCCACCGTCGCGCTGGTCGTCGCGACGCTGTGGGTATTGGGAACGTTCGGGATCGTGGGTAGTTGGATCGGAGTCGAATGGGAATGGCTGCGCAGCCCCCTGCAATGGTGACCACCGTCCCGGGACGGACGCTCACCCAGCCGGAGTGGCTGGCCGCGCGTATCGCGGAAATGGGTCACTCGTGGGGCACCACGTCGCCGCGCATCGCGGGCACGCTGTGGTGGTGCATGGTCGCCTCCGCGTTGGTGGAGCAGATCGCGCGGGCGTACGCGCACGACGAACCGGCCCCGGAGGCCGCACTCGACCGGCTGGATTGTGCGGTGCGCCCGGACGGCGGCATCGAACGGGTGCGCATCCGCGCGGACGACGGCGTGCCGGTCGGCTGCGCGGCGGCCCTGCGCGACACGTTCACCGCCGTGATCCCGCCGGTCGCCGCGGTGTCCGGGGCGGGAATCCCCGCACTATGGGCGATCGCCGCCGACGCGATCGGCAACCGCGCGCTGGACGCCGGTTCGCCGGACGCGGGCGCACGGCTGGCCGCCGAGATCGGCGGCAGACTTCCGGCGCCGCGATTCGTCGAGATCGGCGGACGCACGTTCGTCCGGCGCATCTCCTGCTGCCTGGTCTTCGAGGTCCCGGGCTGCCAGATGTGCACCAGCTGCCCGAAACGACCAGCCGCCGAACGAAACGCACTTCTCGCGGACCTCGCCGCCGGGAGCTGAAGGCGGTGGAGCAGCGCGCAGCCGTGGGCCAGTAGCATGGTCGCGCCGGAGCGAACACGCGATCGGCCACCATTCCGCGGGGAGCCGCCCGCACACGAGAACGCCAAGGAGAGCGCAGCCGTGACCACTTCAGCGCCCATCAGCCCAGTCGCCCTCGTCCGGGTGCCGGCCGGGACGACGGCGGGCGCCGCGGTGCGCGAAGCGGGTCTGCCGACCAAGGGACCGGACACCATCGTCGTCGTCCGCGTGGACGGCGAGTTGAAGGACCTGTCCTGGACCCCGGACGCCGATGTCGAGGTGGAGCCGGTGGCCGCGAACACCGACGACGGCCGCAACGTCATCCGGCACTCCACCGCGCACGTCTTGGCCCAGGCCGTGCAGCAGGAGTTTCCCGAGGCCAAGCTGGGCATCGGCCCCTACATCAAGGACGGCTTCTACTACGACTTCCGGGTCGACCGGCCGTTCACCCCGGAGGATCTGGCCAAGCTGGAATCCCGGATGAAGAAGATCGTCAAAGGCGCGCAGCGGTTCTCGCGCCGGGTGGTCGAGGTGGAGGACGCCAGGGCCGAGCTGGCCGCGGAGCCGTTCAAACTGGAGCTGATCGGCGACAAATCCGGCATCGATGACCCGGAGGTCATGGAGGTCGGCGGCAAAGAGCTGACCATCTACGACAACCTCGACCCGCGCACCGGCGAGAAGATCTGGGGGGATCTGTGCCGCGGCCCGCACATCCCGACCACCAAGTTCATCCCGGCCTTCAAGCTGACCCGCAGCTCCGCGGCGTACTGGCGCGGCGATCAGAACCGCGAGGATCTGCAGCGCATCTACGGCACCGCGTGGGAGTCCCAGGAGGCGCTCGACGAGCACCTGCACCTGCTCGCCGAGGCCGAGCGCCGTGACCACCGCAAACTCGGCCTGGAACTGGACCTGTTCAGCTTCCCCGACGAGCTCGGTTCCGGCCTTCCGGTGTTCCACCCCAAGGGCGGCATCATCCGCAAGGAGCTGGAGGACTACTCGCGCCGGCGGCACGTGGACGCGGGCTACGAGTTCGTCAACACCCCGCACATCACCAAGGGCCACCTGTTCGAGGTCTCCAAGCACCTGGACTGGTACGCCGACGGCATGTTCCCGCCCATGCACCTGGACGCGGAGTACAACGAGGACGGCAGCGTCCGCAAACCCGGCCAGGACTACTACGTCAAGCCGATGAACTGCCCGATGCACAACCTGATCTTCCGGTCCCGCGGCCGGTCGTACCGGGAACTGCCGCTGCGGCTGTTCGAATTCGGCTCGGTCTACCGGTATGAGAAGTCCGGCGTGGTGCACGGCCTGACCCGGGTGCGCGGCATGACCCAGGACGACGCGCACATCTACTGCACCCAGGAGCAGGTGACCGAGGAGCTCACCAGCATCCTCCAATTCGTGTTGAACCTGCTGAAGGATTACGGCCTGGACGACTTCTACCTCGAGCTGTCCACCAAGGACCCGAAGAAGTACGTCGGCTCGGACGAGGTCTGGGAGGAGGCCACCGCGACCCTGGCGCGGGTCGCCGAGGCCTCCGGTTTGCAGCTGGTGCCGGATCCGGGCGGGGCCGCCTTCTACGGTCCGAAGATCTCGGTGCAGGCCAAGGACGCGCTGGGCCGCAACTGGCAAATGTCCACCATTCAGCTCGACTTCTTCGAGCCGGAGCTGTTCGAGCTGGAGTACACCGCCTCCGACGGCACCAAGAAGCGGCCGGTGATGATCCACCGGGCACTGTTCGGTTCGATCGAGCGCTTCTTCGGCGTGCTCACCGAGCACTACGCGGGCGCCTTCCCGGCATGGCTCTCGCCGGTCCAGGTCGTCGGCATCCCGGTGGCGGATACTTTTGTGCCGCATCTGGATCGGGTGATCGAGCGACTGCGCGACGAGGGCGTCCGCGCGCAGGTGGATCGCAGCGACGACCGGATGCAGAAGAAGATCTTCAACAACACCGCGCAGAAGGTGCCGTTCATGCTGCTCGCCGGTGAGCGCGACGTGAACGCGAACGCCGTCAGCTTCCGGTTCCGCGACGGCACCCAGGTCAACGGGGTGCCGGTGGAGGACGCGGTGGCCACCATCGTCGCGTGGATCGCCCGCCGAGAGAACGCGTCGCCGACGGCCGAGGGTTTCGAGATCCGGTCCGCGAACAAGGGTGGGGCATGAACGGTCAGGCCCGGAGGAGACAGCGGAGCGTCACCACGCAGGGCCCCGCTCATGCCCGGAAGGACAGGGCATGACCGAGCGTACGGTGCCGGACGGGCTCGCGGATCTGGACCAGACCGCGACCTCGGCCGAAGAGGGCGCCATCGTGGACGCCGGCGCGGGGGAACCGGATCGGCTGTTGCGCCTGTGGACGCCCTACCGCATGTCCTACATCGCGGAGGCGGCCACGGGGCCCAAGGATTCGACGGGACATCCGTTCACCGATATTCCCAAGATGTCCGACGAGGACGGATTGGTGATCGCCCGGGGTGAGCTGGTGTACGCGGTGCTCAACCTGTACCCGTACAACCCCGGGCACATGATGGTGGTGCCGTACCGCAAGGTGGCCAACCTGGAGGACCTCACCGAGGCCGAGAGCGCCGAACTGATGGCCTTCACCCAGCAGGCGATCCGGGTGATGAAGAAGGTGTCCCGGCCGCACGGCTTCAACGTCGGGTTGAATCTCGGCGGGGTGGCCGGCGGCTCGCTGGCCGACCACCTGCACCAGCACATCGTGCCGCGCTGGGGCGGTGACGCGAACTTCATCACCGTGATCGGCGGGGTGAAGGTGATGCCGCAATTGCTGCGGGAGACCAGGGCGCTGCTCGCGGCGGCCTGGAAGGAGGCGTAGATGAGCGACCGGGCGGATCGGCCGTGCTGAGTTTCTTCGGCCGGGAGGCGTTCGCCAAGGCGACGGCGCCGCTGGGCCGGGCGCTGGTCGGCACCGGCCTCACCCCCGATGCCATGACGCTGATCGGCACCACCGCTTCCATCGCCGCCGCGGTCACGCTGTTCCCGACCGGACACCTGTTCTGGGGAACCATGGTGATCTGGTTGTTCGTCATGTTCGACATGCTCGACGGGGCGATGGCCAGGGCGCGCGGCGGCGGCACGAAATACGGCGCCGTGCTGGACGCCACCTGTGACCGTCTCGCCGACGGCGCTATCTTCGGTGGCCTCGCGTGGTGGGCGGTGTACCACGAGCAGCACAAACCGCTGTTCGTCGCGACGCTCGTCGTCCTGGTGACCTCGCAGGTGATCTCCTACGCCAAGGCGCGCGCCGAAGCCAGCGGGCTGTCCGCGGACGGCGGCCTCATCGAACGGCCGGACCGCCTGATCATCGTGCTGGTCGGCGCCGGTTTCACGGGCATCGGCGGGTACTGGGACATCGAATGGCTCACCTACGCCGTCCACGTGGCCATGTGGATTCTCGCGGTGCTCAGCATCGTCACCGTCGTCCAGCGGGTGCTGGCCGTGCGGAATTCGCCGGGGGCGCGCACTGTGATACCGGCCGCGCCGCTGCGGAATTCGGGCACCGGAACCGCCGACGCCACGGGGCTCCCGTCGTGACCTCACCTGGTGCCGGGCGCCGACCTGTCGACGGTGGCGTCCGGACATTTGTGCCGATGGATTGCGTGACCATGGCGGGCTCCGCTCCCGCGCGAGAGGACACAGCATGAGCGTCGGGGAGCAGCTCAGTGCCGCCGGATACGCGGCGGGCTGGCGGCTGGTGCGTGCGCTGCCGGAGTCGACTGCCCGGCGTTTGTTCGACTGGGGCGGCGACCGGGTGGCCCGGCGCGCCAATCAGGAGTTCCACGCGGGCGGTGCGCCGAATCAATTGCGCCGCAACCTGGCCCGCGTGCTGGGGGTGCTTCCCGCGGACGTGCCGGACGAGCTGATTCGCGCCAGCATGCGGTCCTACGCCCGGTACTGGCGCGAGGCGTTCCGGCTCCCGGCGATGGACCATTCCGCGATCGACTATTTCGTCGACGGTCTGCCGTTCGTCGACGCCGCGCTCGCCGAGGGGCGCGGCGTGATCTTCGTGCTGCCGCACTCCGGCAACTGGGACATGGCCGGTGTCTGGCTGGTACAGCACTACGGCAATCTCACCACCGTGGCCGAGCGGCTGAAGCCGGAATCGCTGTTCGAGCGGTTCGTCGCCTACCGCGAGAGCCTCGGCTTCGAAGTGTTCCCGCTGACCGGCGGCGAGCAGCCGCCGTTTCGGCAGCTGGCGGCCCGCCTGCGACAGAACAGGATCGTGTGCCTGATGGGCGAACGCGACCTCACCGGCAAAGGCGTTCCGGTTCAGTTCTTCGGTGAACGCACCTGGATGCCCGCGGGCGCGGCGAAGCTGGCCATCGAGACCGGCGCGGCGCTGCTGCCGGTGCACGCGTGGTTCGAGGTCGACGCCGAAGGGCGTGAGGGCTGGGGCCTGAAAACCGAGGCGCCGCTGGACGTTTCCGGTGGCGTCGCCGCGGCTACCCAGCGACTGGCGGACCGTTTCGCGGCGAATATCGCCGAGCATCCCGCGGATTGGCACATGCTGCAACCGTTGTGGGAGAGCGACCTGTCGCCGCAGCGGCGCGCCATGATCGCCGCCGCGCAGGCGAGCATCCGGGCCGAGCAGGGGGACGTAGCGACATGAAGATCGGCATGGTCTGCCCCTATTCGTTCGACGTCCCGGGTGGAGTGCAGGCGCATGTCGTCGAGTTGGCGCGGGTGTTCATCGAACGCGGGCACAAGGTGAGCGTGCTGGCGCCCGCATCGGACGGCACGCCGCTGCCGGAGTTCGTGGTATCGGCGGGACGCGCGGTCGCCATCCCCTACAACGGGTCGGTGGCGCGATTGTCGTTCGGGCCGATGGCCTACACCAGGATTCGCCGATGGATCGACGGCAACGATTTCGACGTGCTGCACATCCACGAGCCCAACGCGCCGAGTCTGTCGATGCTGGCGCTGAAGATCGCCGAGGGGCCGATCGTCGCGACCTTCCACACCTCGACGACGAAATCGTTGGTGCTGAGCACTTTTCAGGGCGTGTTGCGGCCGTATCACGAGAAGATCGCCGGCCGCATCGCGGTATCCGAGCTGGCGCGGCGCTGGCAGGTGGAGGCGTTGGGCTCGGACGCGGTGGAGATCCCCAACGGCGTCGATGTGCCCGCGTTCGCCAGGGCGCCGATGCTGCCGGGCTATCCCCGCGCCGGGGGGACGGTGCTGTTCCTGGGCCGTTACGACGAGCCGCGCAAGGGGATGGAGGTCTTGCTCGGCGCGCTGCCCGATCTGGTGCGCGGCCACCCCGACGTCGAGATCCTCATCGTGGGCCGCGGGGACGAAGACCGGCTGCGCCGTGAGGCGGGTGCGCTGTCCGGGCACCTGCGCTTCCTCGGTCAGGTGTCCGACGAGGACAAGGCTTCGGCGATGCGCAGCGCGGACGTCTACGTCGCGCCCAACCTGGGCGGTGAGAGCTTCGGCATCATCCTGATCGAGGCGATGGCCGCGGGCACCCCCGTGGTGGCGAGTGAACTGGACGCGTTCCGCCGGGTCCTGCGCGACGGCACGGCGGGCATGCTCGTCCCGGTCGGTGATTCGGCGGCTCTGGCCGCCGCCCTGCACACCGTGCTCACCGACGAGGTGCGCAGGGAGGCGCTGGTGCACACCGCGACGCAGGTGGTGGGCGAGTACGACTGGCCGGTGGTGGCCGAACAGATCCTGCGCGTGTACGAGACGGTGACCGTGGGCGACACCAGGGTGCGGGCCGCCGGATGATCACCTTCTCCGCGACGACCGTCCTGGTCCTCGCGCTGATCGCCGCGGTGGTCATCGCGATCGGGCTGTGGGCGTACTCGACCGCCAATCGCCTCGACCGGCTGCACGTGCGCTCCGATTTGTCCTGGCAGGCCCTCGACTCGGCGTTGGCGCGACGGGCGGTGGTGGCCAGGTCGGTCGCCATGGCCATCGCGGGCCCGGTGTCGGATCCGAAGCTGGCCGAGCAGGCCCGGCGGCTGTCGGCGCTGGCGGACCGCGCCGAGCGGGCCGGTCGCGCCGACCGGGAGACGGTGGAGAACCAGTTGTCCTCGGCGCTGTCGGCGGTCGACATCGACATGCTCCGTCCGCAACTGGTCGCCGAGCTGGCCGATGCCGAGGCCAGGGTGCTCATCGCGCGCCGCTTCCACAACGACGCCGTGCGCGACACACTCGCGCTGCGCACCCGCCGCCCGGTCCGCATCCTGCACCTGGGCGGCACCGCCCCGCTGCCGACCTATTTCGAGATCACCGAGCGCGCCACGCCCGCC
Organism: Nocardia pneumoniae NBRC 100136; assembly: GCF_000308755.1. Classification (GTDB taxonomy): domain Bacteria; phylum Actinomycetota; class Actinomycetes; order Mycobacteriales; family Mycobacteriaceae; genus Nocardia; species Nocardia pneumoniae. Next base: position 39,125 of record NZ_BAGF01000051.1, on the reverse strand, counting down.
GCGTCCACCGGCCTCGCGGTCGACACCATCCGCACCACCGCCCGCGTCGTGCTGTTCGACGAGCACGACCGGACCCTGCTGATGCGCGGCAACGACCCCAAGACGCCGGAGGTGTCGTTCTGGTTCACCGTGGGCGGCGGGGTGGAGCCGGGGGAGAGCCTGCGCGACGCGGCGGTGCGGGAGCTCTACGAGGAAACCGGATACCGCGCCGACCCGGCCGCCCTGCGCGGCCCGATCTGGCGGCGGGTGGCGGTATTCCCCTTCAACGGTGAGCTGATCCGGTCGGAAGAGTTGTTCTTCGCCCTGCGAGCGCACGGTTTCGAACCGCACGCCGCGAACCGGACCGTGATCGAACGCCGCTCCATCACCGGCCACAAATGGTGCACGGCCGCCGACATCGTCGCGCTGGACCGCGGCGGTGAAACCGTGTACCCGTATCACCTCGACGAGCTGCTCGCCGAAGCCGCAGAGGCCGCGTCGGGCACGATCGACCCCGAGGTCCGCTCCATCCGCTGAGGCGGATGTGTCATGTTTCACGATCGTGCTACCGTCGCGATGAATCAGGGCGCCGGAGGGTAGTGCTGTCCTCGGACGCGGAGGAATCCGGCGTCGTGGTCCCGGCAAGCGGGGCCGTTCCTGCTCGGTTGTGGAGGTAGTTGGTTCATGTCGTACCTGCTGTTCGATTTCCTGTTGCCGCTGCTCGGCCCCGCCGCCGCGCAGTACTGGGCGCAGTTGCTGGTGGTCGGCCCGCTGTGAGAAACGCCGCGCCGGGACGGCACGCTCGCCGAGCCCTCCCGGCGTAGGGCGCCGTCTGGCTGGGTCACACCAGTCCAGTGCACTCCGACTGGCTATCAAGTGGCCTTTTGTGGCCGCCTAGAATCGTGGCGTTCGAATCCGAGCAACCAATTGGCTCACCTGCCTGGAGGAGTTTGCCGTGACCACGCCCGAGACCACCCAGACCGTCGGCACCGCCCGCGTCAAGCGCGGCATGGCCGAGATGCTCAAGGGCGGGGTGATCATGGATGTCGTCACGCCCGAGCAGGCCAAGATCGCCGAAGACGCCGGCGCCGTCGCGGTGATGGCGCTGGAGCGCGTTCCGGCCGACATCCGTGCGCAGGGCGGCGTGTCCCGGATGAGCGATCCGGACATGATCGAGGGCATCATCTCCGCCGTCTCCATCCCGGTCATGGCGAAGGCCCGCATCGGTCACTTCGTGGAGGCGCAGATCCTGCAGAGCCTCGGCGTCGACTACATCGACGAGTCCGAGGTGCTCACCCCGGCCGACTACGCCAACCACATCGACAAGTGGAACTTCACCGTGCCGTTCGTCTGCGGCGCGACGAATCTGGGTGAGGCGCTGCGCCGAATCACCGAGGGCGCGGCCATGATTCGCTCGAAGGGCGAGGCGGGCACCGGCGACGTGTCCAACGCGACCACGCATATGCGCAAGATCCGTCAGGAGATCCGCAAGCTGTCGTCGCTGCCCGAGGACGAGCTGTTCGTCGCGGCCAAGGAACTGCAGGCGCCGTACGAGCTGGTGCGCGAGATCGCCGAAACCGGCAAGCTGCCGGTCGTGCTGTTCACCGCGGGCGGCATCGCGACCCCGGCCGACGCCGCGATGATGATGCAGCTCGGTGCCGAGGGCGTGTTCGTGGGATCGGGCATCTTCAAGTCCGGCAACCCGGCCCAGCGCGCCGCCGCGATCGTCAAGGCCACCACGTTCTACGACGACCCGGACGTGCTGGCGAAGGTGTCGCGCGGTCTGGGCGAGGCCATGGTCGGCATCAACGTCGAGGAGATCGCGCAGCCGCACCGGTTGGCCGAGCGCGGGTGGTGAGCGCGGGCCGGTAGCGTCTGCCGCGTGGAATTGCGGCAGCTGCGTTACTTCGTGGTGCTGGCGGAGGAGTTGCATTTCCGTCGGGCCGCGGAGCGATTGTTCATTTCGACGCCCACACTCAGTCAGCAGATCAAGGTGCTCGAGCGGGAGCTCGGCGGCCCGCTGCTGGTCCGGGAACCGCGGGTCGCGCTGACGCCCGCCGGTGCGGTGTTGCTGCGCACCGGCACGACCGTGTTGCGCGCGATGGACGAGGCGGTCGGGGAGACCAGGCGCGCGGCTGCCGCCGGTGCGCCGGTGTTCCGGCTCGGGCTGCTGAACGGCGTCCCACCGGGGCTGCCCGCGCGCATCGATACCCTGCTCGCCGCCCAGCTGCCGGGTGTCCGCATGGTGCTCACCGGCGGAACCACCGCCGATCAGGTTCGCCTGCTCGACGACGGCGAGGTCGATCTTGCGCTGGTTCGCACGCCGGTGGAGTTGCCCGACCGTTTCGCGCAGCGTGCGGTCGCCCGCGAGGAACTGGGCGTCCTCATGTCGGCGCGGCATCCGCTCGCGCGCGTGCCGCTGCTCGCCCCAGCCGACCTCGACGGCCAGGAGCTGATCTTGTTCGCGCGCGAATCCGCTGCGGGGCTGCATGATTCGCTGCTGCGCACGCTGGCCGACCAGGGCGCCCGAGTACGGCTCAGCGACAGCGCGATGGGACATGCGCAGATGCTGGCGGTACTGCCGTTCCGGCCCGACGTGATCGGGCTCGGTTCGGCGCGGGCGGCCGAGCTGCCCGGCCTGGTCTGGCGCCCGTTGCGTGGCTCGCCGCTCGTGGTGACCTACGCGGTGGCCTGGCGCGTGGCCGCGCGCCATCCCGCGGTCCCCGGCCTGGTCTCCGCGCTGGCGTCGGACCTGTCTCCGGCGTAGCGCGACCCGCGTGTCGGCGCCGCCGTCCAACTCTCACGGCGGCCAGAAAGTAGTCTCAGGGTTCCCACAAACACGCTCAGTAGCTTCGCCATTCGATTGCCCATGGCCGTTTCGTGTCCTCGCACCGCCGGGGATCCTCCGAACGCAAAGGACGAACAGTTGAAGCTTCGCAAGACCGGACGCATCGCCGTCGCGGGCCTGGCCATAGCGGCCGCCCTCAGCGTGGCCGCCTGCGGCGACGACGAAAAAAGCGACTCGACGCCGACCCGCACCACGACCGGTGCCGCGGCGACCGCCACCACACCCGCCCCGCCCACCGTCGACGAACTCAATGCCCAACTGCAGCGCGCGCTGGATCCCGCGATCCCGAACGAGCAAAAACTCGACTCCGTCCAGGGCATCGAGGCCGACCCCGGACTGCCGAACCGCTTGGCGGAGGCGTTCCGGCAGTCCAACGCCGCGGTGGTGGTCACCGGAGTCACCGCCTTCGGCGACAGCGTCACCGCACAGGCCAAGTTCACCATCAACGGCCAAGAGAACCTGGTCGACGTGCCCTTCGTGTTGGACGGCGGCAAATGGAAGGTCCAAAAGGCATGGGCCTGCCAGGCGCTGGCCAACCTGAACCAGCAGTCCCCGGCCTGCACCGCCTGATCGTTCTCGGCACCGGTGCGCAGTGCGCTGCGCTCGACCGTTTCGGCCCGGCAACCCTCCGCGATCGCCGGGCCGAAACGTTGTGCGGCCTGCGGTGTTAGCCCCGAGCTAAGGCGTGTTCGGCAGCGCGACATGGACACTCGGCGCGACTGCTGGTCGGCTGGAACCATGACAGCAGACAACACGGCACCCGAACGCGTCGTCATCGTGGGCGGCAGCTCCGGCATGGGACTCGCGCTGGCCTCCGCGCTGGTCGCCGAGGGCACGCAGGTCACCATCGCGGGCCGCGACGCCGAACGCCTCGCCGCGGCCGAACGGTCCCTGCCGGACGGGCCGGGTACGGTGCGCGCGGTCGTCGCCGACATCACCCGCGAAGCCGACATCCAGCGCCTGTTCCGCGAACTCGGCCCGGTCGATCACGTCGTCACCACCGCGGTCGACGTCACCGGCATCTATCAGCCGCTCGCCGATCTCGACGTCGCGGCAGCCGGCAACGTCATCGCCACCAAGCTGCTCGGCCCAGCCTTGCTCGCCAAGCACGCGCGGATCGTCCCCGGCGGTTCGCTCACCTTCACCTCCGGGATCGCCGCCTACCGCCCGGCACCGGGTTCGGCCATCGTGGCGGCCGTCAACGGCGCCCTCGCCTCGCTCGCCTACGCGCTGGCCGTCGAACTCGGTCCGGTCCGCGTGAACGCGGTCTCCCCGGGCTGGGTCGACACGCCGGTCTGGGACGCCATCGCCGGCGCCGCGAAGACCGAACGCCATCAGCAGCTCGCCGCGCGGTTGCCCGTCGGGCGCATCGGCCGCCCCTCCGACATCGCCCAGGCCATGGTCGGTCTCATGCGCAATCCCTTCATCACCGGCACCGTGCTGCACGTGGACGGCGGTCATCGCCTGGTCTGACGTGGTAGGGCGGTGCGGCCCTCGATGACATGTCGATACGTAGTCATGCGCATCCAACCATCGGTTGGTCCGTGGCGAGAACAGCCGACGATGAGCGAGAGCTGGCACGGACGGGAAAGAATCTACGTCGCGTTGCCGTCGTCGACTCGGAGCGCGGGGCGATCGGGGTGATCCCATCGAACGAAGAGCGTTGGCGGCTCAGGGTTTTCGGCATCGTGGCGCAGCAATGCCGGAATGGTCCACTGCGCGTCCGCCGGAGTGGTGCGGCGGAGGGCGGCCTCGGACAGGTCCAGGCGTACCGTCACGTCGGCGTCGAGGCCGCGGCCGGAGAGCATCGGTCCCGCGACGACGATCGTGGTCGCCGGTGGCGCCGTGCGGATCGCCGCCCGCGCCGAGCGGTCGGCGGCTTCGTCCCAGAGGGCGGGCAGCCACCGGCCGTGGTCGCGCAGGGCGCCGACCACCTCGCGGCGCACTGCCGCGTAGTCGAACCACGCTGTGCGATAGGACATCTCGTCGGTGCGGCCGAACTCCATGCGCAGCGAAGCCGGACGCACGTAGTCGTGCAGCGAGACCACGTCGGCGCCGCGGCCCGCGTCGCGCAACGCGGCGGCGATCCGCGCGGCGAACGCGACGGGCTGCGCGGCGTCCGCGCCGTCCACGGCGATCACCGTGTGCGAGCGTGCGGTCAGGACCGGGCGGATCACCAGCTCGACGAGGCTGTCGACGGTGATCGGCAGGAAACGGGGCACCCGTCCATCTCAGCAAACCGTCCCGTGCCGCGGGTCGGCGAGCCGCTGCTGTTGCCGGGCGTTCACCGATGGCCGCGGCGCGCGCCGGTCGGCGGCCGGGTTAGTCTCACCGCATGGCGACAATCGAAGAGGCGCTGGAGATAGAGCGGCTCGAGCGGGACATCTTCCGTGGCGCGTCCACCAAGACCCAGCTCCCGCGCACGTTCGGCGGACAGGTTGCCGGCCAGGCGCTGGTCTCCGCGGTCCGGACGGTGGAACCGCGATTCCAGGTGCACTCGCTGCACGGATACTTCCTGCGCCCGGGCAATCCGGAGGAACCCACCGTCTATCAGGTCGAGCGCATCCGGGACGGCCGCTCGTTCTGCACCCGCCGGGTGACCGGCATCCAGGACGGCGCGGCCATCTTCACCATGTCGGCCTCCTTCCACGTCGGCGATCAGGGGCCCGAGCACCAGGACGTGATGCCGGAGGTGCAAGCGCCGGAAGAGCTGCCCGACGCGAAGACCGCCATGGACCCCGAACGACTGTGGGCGATGCGCGAGTGGGAGCACTGGGATATTCGCATGGTGCCGCAGGAGAACGTGTCCCGTCGCGACGGTGTGGTCTCCCAGCAGCAGGTGTGGTTCCGCTACCGGCACCCACTGCCCGACGATCCGCTGGTGCACGTGTGCACCCTGGCCTACATGAGCGATATGACGCTGCTGGGTTCCTCGAAGGTCACCCACCCCGACGAGCCGACCCAGAACGCCTCGCTCGATCACGCCATGTGGTTTCTGCGCCCCTTCCGCGCCGACGAGTGGCTGCTGTACGACCAGTCCTCACCGTCAGCCGGTTTCGGCCGGGCCTTGACCGGCGGCAAGATCTTCACCCGCGACGGCACGCTGGTCGCCGCCGTGGTTCAGGAAGGGCTCATCCGCACCCTGCGCGAGAGCTGAATGCCGCGCGTCTCGCCGGATGCCGCGCCGACCGTCGGTTCGCGCGTGTAGCCCGCGTCGCCGGAGCCGGGACGGCAACCGTGAGCGGGCCCACATCGGCACGGCTCGTAAACTTTCCGGCGTGAACGCTACCTCGGTCGCCGCACCCGCCGCCGACACCGGACCGGCGCGGTCCGTTCCCACCATCGGTGTGCTCGCGTTGCAGGGCGACGTCCGGGAACACGTCGCGGCTCTGGAACGGTGCGGTGCGCGGCCCGTGCTGGTCCGTCGCGAATCCGAACTCGCCGCGGTGGACGCCCTGGTACTGCCCGGCGGCGAGTCCACCGCGATCAGCAAGCTGCTGGAGGCTTTCGAACTGCTGGAGCCGCTGCGCGCGCGGCTGCGCCACGGGATGCCCGCCTTCGGCTCCTGCGCGGGCATGATCCTGCTCGCTTCGGAGGTGCTCGACACCCGTCCGGACGCGAAGCACCTGTCCGGGATCGATATGACGGTGCGCCGCAACGCGTTCGGACGCCAGGTCGACTCGTTCGAGACCGATCTGCCCTTCGCCGGACTGACCGGCGGTCCGGTGCGGGCGGTGTTCATCCGCGCACCGTGGGTCGAGCGGGTGGGCGAGGGCGTCGACGTGCTCGCCACCGTGCCGGCCGGTCCGGCGGCGGGGCGGATTGTGGCGGTGCGGCAGGGCAATGTCCTGGCGACGTCGTTCCATCCCGAGGTGACCGGCGACCTGCGGGTGCACCGGATGTTCGTCGACCTGGTCCGGGCCGCCTGAGCGGAGGCCGCTTTGCGCGGTCGTAGCGGACGCCCGAGTAGGCTGGGGAAGTTGTCCGCCCGGCCGTGCCGGTACGGTACACACCACCAGACGTGCCATCGACCTGAAGGAAGTAGGGAATGAGCGGCCACTCCAAATGGGCCACCACCAAGCACAAGAAGGCTGCGATCGACGCGAAGCGCGGCAAGCTGTTCGCGAAGCTGATCAAGAACATCGAGGTGGCGGCCCGGACCGGTGGTGGTGACCCGGATGGCAACCCGACGCTGTACGACGCCATCCAGAAGGCGAAGAAGTCGTCGGTCCCCAACGACAACATCGAGCGCGCCCGCAAGCGCGGCGGCGGCGAGGAGGCCGGCGGCGCCGACTGGCAGACGATCATGTACGAGGGCTACGGCCCCAACGGTGTCGCCGTGCTGATCGAGTGCCTCACCGACAACCGCAACCGTGCCGCGGGCGAGGTCCGGGTCGCGATGACCCGCAACGGCGGCAACATGGCCGACCCGGGCTCGGTGGCCTACCTGTTCCACCGCAAGGGCATCGTCACCTTGGAGAAGAACGGCCTGTCCGAGGACGACGTGCTGCTGGCGGTGCTCGACGCGGGTGCGGAAGAGGTCAACGACCTCGGCGAGTCGTTCGAGATCATCAGCGAGCCCGGCGATCTGATCGCCGTGCGCACCGCGTTGCAGAGCGCCGGGATCGACTACGACTCCGCCGAGTCCGGTTTCCAGCCCTCGGTGTCGGTCGCGGTGGACGCCGACGGCGCCCGCAAGGTGATCAAACTGGTCGACGCCCTCGAAGACAGCGATGACGTGCAGAACGTCTACACCAACGTCGACATCCCGGACGAGGTGCTCGCCGAGCTCGACGACTAGTCGACCAGCCGCGCGCAGTACTCCGCATGGCGGGGTGGTGCGCGTCGAAGGCGGGGCGGTCGGTCTGCGCACGGACCGCCCCGAGCACGCGTCCCGGCCGCCGGAGCGACGCTCGCGCCTGGTCCGGTAGACCTCGCCCCGCATGCGACCAGCGCTTCACCGCCGGTCGGCGCGGCACGCCGCCGGCGGGGAAGGGTCATGGTCTACTCCGCGATCTCGGTGCGCTCCCACCACTCGTAGACGGGCAGTTCCCCTTCGGGCGTGGCCAGGTGCCGCGGGGTGACCTTGAAATGTTCGTATCCGCCCCGGTACGGGACCTTCAGCTCGACCCCCGGTGGGGTGATCGGCACGATGCGCTGGGGCAAGCCTTCCGGCCCACCCTCGAGGAAAGCCTTGACCGCATTGCTCATCCTCGGATGGTAGAAGCGCGACGGCCCGGATCGTGGCAGATTCACGGCACGGTGAGTACCAATTTGCCCACGGTCCGCCCCGTATCGCCCAAAGCGTGCGCCTTGGCCGCCTCCGTCAGCGGAAACGTTCCGGCGATCGTCGGGCGGAGGGCTCCGGACTCGACGAGTCCGGCGAGCGCGAGCATGCCCGCGTGATCGTGTTCCACCAGCATCCGGACCGCGCGGACGCCGAGCGCGTCCGCCTCGGACGCGAGGTCGCGCGGGCCCATGGCGCGCAACGTCACCAGCAGCCCGCCGGGACGCAGGGTCCGCAGCGAGCGGACGCTGTTGTCGTCATCGATCGCGTCCAGCACGACGTCGACAGCACTGACCGCCTCGGCGATGTCGGTGCTGCGGTAGTCGATGACTTCGTCGGCGCCGATGCCGCGCAGGAACGCGTGGTTGGGCGCGCTGGCGGTGCCGATGACGTACGCGCCGCGCGCCTTGGCGATCTGCACCGCGAAGTGGCCGACGCCGCCCGCGGCCGCGTGGATCAGCACGCGCTGCCCCGCGCTCAGCGCGGCGGTGTCGACCAACGCCTGCCATGCGGTGAGCGCGGCGAGCGGGATGGCCGCGGCCTGAACGTGATCGAGCACGGCCGGTTTGGGTGCGAAAGCGCGGGCTGGGCCGACCGTGTACTCAGCGCAGGCGCCGTGGCCGCCCGGGTAGGGGAGCATGCCGAAGACCTCGTCGCCGGGGCGGAACAGGGTGACGCCGATGCCGACGGCGGCGACCTCGCCGGAGACGTCCCAGCCGAGGACGAACGGCGGCTGCGGCAGGAACAGGCCCGCGGTGGCCCGGTGGCGCCAATCGGTCGGATTGAGTCCGGCCGCGCGCACCCGGACCAGGATCTGGCCCGGACCTGGGACCGGTTGCGGCAGTTGTACTTCGGTGAGCACCTCGGGGCCGCCGAGGACGTGCTGGCTGATCGCGCGCATGGTCGCGGTGCTGTCGATATCGGTCATGGCTGCCAGCCTGCCGGGCGTGATCGGCGAAGAAAATGGCACGATTGCCATTATTCGATATGATCGTGCCATGACGGCGGACGAAGCCGCGCCACATCGCGTGGCGGTGCTGGCATTGGACGGGGTGTATCCCTTCGAGCTCGGCATCCCGAATCGGGTATTCGGCAGTGCCGCAGGCAGATACGAGGTGACCACCTGCTCACTCGACGGAGGCTCGGTGCGCAGTGCCGCGGATTTCGCGATCGCCGTGGCGCACGACAGCCGCGCGCTGGAGGCCGCCGAGACGGTCGTGCTGCCCGCCTGCGATATCTCGATGAGCTTGTCCGGCACGCTGCCGCAGCCGGTGCTCGACGCGTTCGCGCGGATCCGACCCGGCACGAGAGTCGTCGCGATCTGCACCGGCGCTTTCATCGCCGCCGCCGCGGGGCTGCTCGACGGCCGCCCGGCCACCACGCATTGGAATCAGGCGCAACTATTCCGCCGCACCTTCCCCAGGGTTCGCCTCGACCCCGACGTGCTGTACGTCGACGACGGTGACGTCCTCACCTCGGCGGGCGCCGCGGCGGGGCTCGACGTGTGTTTGCACCTGGTGCGCCGCGATCACGGCAGCGCCGTCGCGAACGCGGTCGCGCGCCGCTGCGTCGTGCCGCCGTGGCGCGACGGCGGCCAGGCGCAGTACATCGAGCAGCCGGTTCCGCCCGCGACGTCGGCCGGGACCGCGGCGGCCAGGCAGTGGGCACTGGAGAACCTGCGCTCCCCGCTGACCGTCGAGGAGCTGGCCGTCCGGGCCCGGATGAGCAAGCGAACCTTCGCCCGGCGCTTCCGCGACGAGGTCGGTATGAGCCCGGGACGCTGGCTGATCCAGCAGCGCGTCTTCCGCGCCAGGCATCTGCTGGAGACGACCGATCTGACCGTCGATCGCATCGCGGGCGAGGTCGGCTTCGCCACCGGGACCTCGCTGCGACAGCATCTGGTCGAGGCGATCGGCGTCTCACCGCAGGCTTATCGGCGCACGTTCCGTACGGGAGCCGCGGTGGTGGCGAGCTGAGTATCGGCACATCCGGCTGGCGTGGGCGCGAGCACGGCGACCGCGGCGAGACTGTTGCCGAGCTCAGCCGGGTCCGGCAGGCAAGCCGACGCGACCGGCGATCCACGGTAAGGACGCGGTGAACGCGGCCGACGCGAACTGCCAGGTGTGGCCGCCCTCGGTGGTGCGCCGCGGCGGCCGCGATTATCGGAGGCCAACCCTTCGTCGGCCACGTACCACTCGGCGGCCAGCGCCGCCGCGCCGCCGACCGCCACGCAGACCGGCAGCTGGATCAGCCACCAGCGTCTGGTTCGCCGGGCGACGGCGATGACCAGCACTGCCGCGGCGAGCAGTTCGATGGTCGTCGGCAGCCAGCCGTGCAGCAGGGAGATCCCGTGGTGGAACAGGTGCTGCTGGTTCGGCTCCGGGCTCGCCGGAGGCATCCGCGGTGGCGCAGGAGCGGGATCGGCGAGTACTGGCACGTTCGGCATTGTCGAGGGCATTTCTCGAGGCAGGCTGTGAATCGGCTTCAGCCCTCCTGGGTGCTCGGCCGTCGGCTACCCGTCGGCGTCGCCGCGCCGTCGACCGCGCGCGAGGCAGAATGCGAGCATGGTGGAACTGGTGCTGGTGCGCGGCGACATCACCGAACAGGAGGTCGACGCGGTGGTCAACGCGGCGAACTCGTCGCTGCTCGGCGGCGGCGGAGTCGACGGGGCGATCCATCGGCGCGGCGGCCCGGAGATCCTGGTGGAGTGCCGCCGGTTGCGCGCGTCCCGGTACGGTGCGGGACTGCCGACCGGGGCGGCCGTGGCCACCACGGCGGGTCGCCTGCCTGCGCGGTGGGTGATCCACACCGTCGGGCCGGTGTGGTCGGCCGCCGAGGACCGCTCCGCGCTGCTGGCTTCCTGTTATCGCGAATCCTTGCGGGTGGCGGACGAATTGGGAGCGCGAACGGTCGCGTTCCCGGTGATTTCCACCGGCATTTACGGCTGGCCCATGGACGACGGCGCGCGGATCGCCGTCGACACGGTTCGGACGAGCGAGACCGCCGTGGCGGAGGCCCGGTTCGTCCTGTTCGACGAACACGCTCATGCCGCGTTCGCGCGGCAGGTCGCCGGAAACGCCGAATCCTGAAGGTCGGTCAGGCGTGGCGAGCGGGCCGCGCCACCGGCGGATCGAATCTCCGCTCTGGGCACCGCGATAACCGGCGTGGTCGGCAGCCGCGTATGCGTGCGCCGGTGCGGCGAACTTGTCGGTGCCCGCTGGCATAGTCGGGCCCGTGTCGTTCAGTACCCGTATCGAAGTCCGCGTGACCGATCTGGATCCGCAATTGCACGTCACCGGCGCGGCCTACCATCAGTTCGCCGACCATGCGCGTTTCGCGTGTGTTCAGGCGGCGGGCGTCTCGGTCGACGAGCTGATCGCGGCGGGGCTCGGGCCGGTCAACCTGGAGACCGTGCTTCGGTTCCAGCGCGAATTACGCGGCGGCGACGCCGTGGACGTGTCCTGTACCTGGCAGTGGGGCGAGGGCAAGACCTACCGGGTCGAGCACGTTCTCACGCGCGGCGACGGGGTTGTCGCCGCGACGGTGACCAACGTCAGCGGCCTGCTCGACTTGACCGCGCGGCGCCTGGTCACCGATCCCGCGCGGCAGTGGGCGACACGGGCGAGCCGTCCCGAATTGCTCGGGTTGCCGAGCGCGCCGCGGGAGGCCGCGGCGCTCGGCGGGTAGCAGGTCGTGTCGCTGGTCGGCGAAAGATCAAGCCTGGGCTAGACTCTCGAACAATTGTTCGTGTCGGTGAGAGGGGTTGTCGTGCGGGTGATGGGCGTCGACCCCGGCCTCACCCGGTGCGGCCTCAGCATTGTCGAGGGTGGGTCGGGGCGGCAGGTCACCGCCCTGGATGTGGGTGTGGTCCGCACCCCCGGCGACATGGATCTGGCTCAGCGCCTGCTCGCGGTCGCCGATGCCGCCGAACGCTGGATGGACGTCCACGAGCCAGGGGCCGTGGCGATCGAACGTGTCTTCGCCCAGCACAATGTCCGTACCGCCATGGGCACCGCACAGGCGGGGGGAGTGATCGCGCTGGCCGCGGCGCGACGCGGGATCCCGGTCGCGTTCCACACCCCGAGTGAGGTGAAGGCGGCGGTCACCGGTAACGGCACCGCCGACAAGAAGCAGGTGACCGCCATGGTCACCCGCATTCTCGGCTTGCCGGCCGCCCCCACGCCGGCGGACGCGGCGGATGCGCTCGCGCTGGCCATCTGCCATTGTTGGCGGGCGCCGCTGCTGGAGCGGATGGCGCAGGCCGAGGCGAAGGCGGCCGAGGCGCAGCGACGATACCGGGAACGGCTGGCCGAACAACGAAAGGCGGTGCGCAGGTGATCGCGTCGGTTCGCGGTGAGGTGCTCGAGATCGCCCTCGACCACGTGGTGATCGAGGCGGCGGGGGTCGGCTACCGGCTCAACGCCACCCCGGCCACGCTGGCCGGGCTCACCCGTGGCGCCGAAACCAGGCTGTACACCGCGATGATCGTGCGCGAGGACTCGATGACGCTCTACGGTTTCGCCGACACCGAGGCCCGCGACCTGTTCGGCTTGCTGCAAACGGTCTCCGGCGTCGGCCCGCGTCTCGCGATGGCGGTGTTGGCGGTGCTCGAGCCCGAGGCGCTGCGCAAGGCGCTCGCCGAGGGCAACGTGGCGGCGCTGACCCGGGTGCCCGGCATCGGCAAGCGCGGCGCCGAGCGCATGGTGGTCGAACTGCGCGACAAGGTGAATCTCGTTCCGGTGCCGTCCGGTGCGCCCGGATCGGCACCGGCCGCGGTGCTCACGCCGGTGCGCGATCAGGTCGTGGAGGCGCTCGTCGGCCTCGGCTTCGCCGCCAAGCAGGCCGAGCAGGCGGTCGACGCGGTGCTGGCCGACCAGCCCGCCGCCGATACTTCCGCCGCCCTGCGGGCCGCGCTCGGTCTGCTGGGCAAGAACCGATAAGGCGTCATGGACTATCCAGAGGAACCCACCGAATCCCAGGTCAGCGCGCGCTATCTGACGTCCGACGGGGAGATCGAGGCGAGCCTGCGCCCGAAGTCGCTGGACGACTTCATCGGCCAGCCCCGGGTTCGCGAACAGCTCACGCTGGTGTTGCGTGGCGCCAAACAGCGCGGCGGCACGCCGGACCACGTCCTGCTGTCCGGCCCTCCGGGACTCGGTAAGACCAGCATGGCGATGATCATCGCCGCGGAACTCGGCACCGCTCTGCGGATCACCTCGGGGCCGGCGCTGGAACGGGCCGGCGACCTCGCGGCCATGCTGAGCAACCTCGTCGAAGGCGACGTGTTGTTCATCGACGAGATCCACCGCATGGCCCGGCCCGCCGAAGAGATGCTGTATCTGGCGATGGAGGACTTCCGGGTGGACGTGGTCGTCGGCAAAGGTCCGGGCGCGACCTCGATTCCCTTGGACATCGCGCCGTTCACCCTGGTCGGCGCCACCACACGGTCAGGAGCGCTCACCGGCCCGCTGCGCGACCGCTTCGGTTTCACCGGCCACATGGATTTCTACGAGCCCGGCGAGCTGCTGCGCATCCTGCAGCGTTCGGCGCACATCCTCGGCGTCGGCATCGAGGAGGACGCGGCCGCCGAGATCGCGGGCCGCTCGCGCGGGACGCCACGCATCGCCAACCGCCTGCTGCGCCGGGTGCGCGACTATGCGGAGGTCCGCGCCGACGGCCGGATCACCCGTCCCATCGCGCAGGCAGCACTGGAGGTCTACGACGTGGACGTACTCGGCTTGGACCGACTCGACCGCGCGGTGCTCGGCGCGCTGGTCCGCAGTTTCGGCGGCGGTCCCGTGGGCGTGTCCACCCTGGCGGTCGCGGTCGGCGAGGAGGCCGCCACCGTCGAGGAAGTATGCGAACCTTTCCTGGTGCGCGCGGGCATGATCGCGCGCACCCCGCGCGGCCGCGTCGCCACAGCCTCGGCCTGGGAGCACCTCGGCCTGGTTCCTCCCCCCGACCTGGTTTTCGGCTCGATCGAAGTGCGCGGCCGCGAGCCGCACCCCACCCTCGACCTCTTCGAATGACTCCGGGCCGCGCTGTCGGCCGTCCGACGCGCGTGGTCAGCGGCGGTTGCGGAGGGCGGCGGCGACCAGATCGAGGAACGCGTCGACTTCGTCGCGCTGGTAACCGCGGGTGCCGAGGCGGGCCTCGGTGAAGCGGACGGCGCGGACGTCATCGATGGTGAGGCTGCCCGGCCCGCCGTGCGCGAGAGTCGCGGCGACCAAGTCGAGGAACGCGCCGACCTCTTCCTCGTTGTAGCCGCGCCGGCCGACGGGGGCGTGGCTGAATCGCATCCGGTGTACGTCGTCGGGGGTGAGCAGACTGTGTCCGTTGCCCATGGCCGCAGGCACCGGCCGGACGCCGCGCTGCCGGAACTCGAGCTCGACCCGGACCTGGTCGAGGTACTCGTCCACCTGGTCGGCGCGGTAGCCGCGTTCGCCGAGCCGCGGCGCGTCGAAGCTGATGTGCCGCAGGTCGTCCGCGGTGAGTGCGCCACGTCCGGCCAGGGTCGCGGCGAGCAGTTCGAGGAAGGCGTCCACCTCGGTCGCGCGGTAGCCGCGATGCCCGGGTGGCGGGGTCGCGAAACGGGTTCGGCGCACATCCGCGGGGGTCACGGGCGACATTCTGTCAGGCGGGGTGCGCTGCGCCGCTGGAAAGCGAAACTTCGGACTCGCCTGGCCTTTTGCGAACAAGGGCCGTACCTCTGGTGGAACGTCGGATCAGTGCGCCCCACCCTAGCGCCAGTGGCCCGGTCAGGGGGATTGGCACGCTGTTCAATCCTTGCGGACGCCGTCGACGAGTAGGCGGCGAATCGCTTCGTTCAGCCGGGCGATCGATGCTTCGTCGGGTTCGCGCAGCGAGTAGACGATGCCGGCGATCAGCATGCCGGTGACCGCTCGTGCGGTATTGACGGTGTCCAGGTCCGCACGCAGGTAGCCGAGTTCCACGCCGTGGTCGAGATACCCCGCCGTCAGCGCGTCGGCGGTGTCCAGCAGGCCGTACAAGCGCTGGGTGAGCTCGTCGTCGATGCCGGTGGCATGGAACAGCAGCAGCTGGGCCACCCGGCGATCGGCGAGCAGGATCTCGGTGAGGGCGACCCCGATCCGGTCGATCTGGGCGCGGTATTCGTCCAGCGTGCTGGCCGCGTCCGGGGCGTTCTCGGTGCCGAGGGCGGCGATGATGCGCGCGGACAGATCGTCGATGACGTGGTCGATGATGTCGCGCTTATTGCTGAAGTAGCGATAGAAGGTGCCGTGCCCGATGCCCAGCTGGCCTGCGATGTCGGCGATGCCGGTGGCGTGATAGCCCTTCTCCGCGAAACAGACGAAGGCCGTGTCGATGATCTCCTGGCGCAGTTCGGCCTTGCGTCGCTCGGCACGCGTGGGTGGCTTCGTCACCAGGCCGATGATACAGTGTTCCGAAACGGAATGATATGTCATTCCGTGATAAGCGGTTCAGTAAGCAGGAGGTTCGGCGTGGCGCCTCAATACGACGCGGTCGTGGTCGGTGCGGGGTTCGGGGGAATGGGGGCGGGCATTCAGCTCGACCGGCTCGGTTTGAGCAATTACGTCATCCTCGAACGCGAGGACGATCTCGGCGGCACCTGGCACGTCAACCACTACCCCGGTCTCGCGGTCGACATCGCCTCGGTCACCTACTCCTACTCCTTCGAGCCGAATCCGCATTGGTCGCGGCTGTTCGCACCCGGCGCCGAGCTGAAGAAATACGCCGAGCACGTCGCCGACAAGTACGGTCTGCGCCGCCGGATGCGCTTCCGCACCGTCGTCGACGGCGCGCGCTGGGACGACGAACACGAGCAGTGGGTGGTCTCGATCGCGGGCGGGGAAACCGTCACCGGCCGATACCTGCTCACCGCGACCGGGTTCCTCTCCCAGCCCTACACACCGCCGTTCCCCGGCATCGACTCGTTCTCGGGCAAGATCATCCACACCACCGCGTGGGAGGACGACTTCGACCTCACCGGCCGCAAGGCCGCGATCATCGGCACCGGCGCCACCGCCGTGCAGCTGGTGCCCGAGGTGGCCAAGAAGGCCGAGGAGCTCAATGTCTTCCAGCGCACCCCGATCTGGGTGGTCCCGAAGATCGACACCGCGATCCCCGCGCCGGTGCGGAAGCTGTTCGAGCGGGTGCCCGCGACGCAGAAGGCCGCGCGACTGATCAACACCAGCCTGCTCGAGGCGCTGATGGTGGTGGGCGTGCTGCACTTCAAGCAGGCGAAACTGATGAACAAGGGCGCTGGAGTGCTGGCCAAAGCGCATCTGCGGGCGTCGGTGCGGGACAAGGAGACGCGCAGGCGGCTCATGCCGGACTACGACTTCGGATGCAAGCGGCCCACCTTCTCCAACCACTACTTCACCACGTTCAATCAGCCGCACGTGCGGCTGGAGACGAACTCCATCGACCACATCGAGCCCGACGGCATCGTCACCGCCGACGGGCACAAGACCGAGATCGACACGCTGATCCTGGCCACCGGCTTCAACCTGTGGGATGTGAACTTCCCGGCCATCGAGATCATCGGCCGCGACGGGGTGAACCTCGGAAAGTTCTGGCGGGACAACCGTTTCCAGGCCTACGAGGGCATCACGGTGCCGAAGTTCCCCAACTTCCTCAGCCTCAACAGCCCGTACTCCTACAGCGGCCTGTCCTACTTCACCACCATCGAGGCGCAGATGAAGCACATGGGCAGGCTGTTCGGCGAGCTGCGCCGCCGCGGCGAGACCACCTTCGAGGTCACCGAGCGGGCCAACGCCGAATTCCTGGACCGGGTCACCGCCAAGCTCGGTTCCTCGGTGTTCTACGGCGGCGACTGCGCCACCGCGCGCAGCTACTACTTCAACCCGCACGGCGAGGCCGCCCTGCTGCGTCCGACCAGCACGCTCAACGCGCACCGCGAGGCGGTGAGCTTCCCGCTGGACGATTACGTCTACGGCAAGACCGCCTGAGCCGGGTCCCGTGCTGTTGTAGCTGCCCAGCGGGTGTGCGGGTGTGGCACCCGCGCAGCGAACTGGCAGACTGTGTGGGTACCTGTCCATCCCACCCACGACACTAGGGACTGACTTCGACGATGGAACTGCTGTTTCCGCTGCTACTGGTAGCCCTGCTCGTGCCGATGTTCCTCGGTGTCCGCCGTCAGAAGCGGGAAGCCGAGAAGGTCGCGAGCATGCAGGACAACCTGAAGATCGGCGATCAGGTCGTCACCACGTCGGGTCTGTACGGGACCGTGGTCGAACTCGACGACACCACGGTCGACCTCGAGATCGCCGAGGACGTGGTCACCACGTGGCTGCGCCAGGCCATCCGTGAGGTGCGCGCCGACGACACGGTGAGCACCGAGGAGACCGGCTCGGACGCCACCGGCTCCGAGGGCTCGGACACGGCCGACGCCATCGAGGAATCCACCGAGCAGACCGAGACCCGGCTGACCAAGGACTGATTCTTCCGGTCCTGCCGCACCTCGCCGGATGTCGCCGCGGCTCGCCGTCCGCGCACCCGGCGTCGCTGGGGCATGCCCGCTTGTTCCATCCTCGACTTCCTGCCTAGGAGATGACCTACTGTGCCACCTTCCCAGGGATCGGCGCACCCGCTCCGGCTGCTCGGCGCCTATGCCGCGCTGCTGGCCGTGGTTTATGCGCTGGTGTTCTTCACCGGTGACAAGTCCCCGACACCGAAGCTCGGCATCGACCTGCAGGGTGGTACCCGGGTCACGCTGTCCGCGCGCACGCCGGACGGCAGCAAACCGAGCCAGGACAGCCTGAAGAAGGCGCAGGACATCATCGAGAACCGGGTCAACGGGCTCGGCGTCTCCGGGTCCGAGGTCGTCATCGACGGCGACAACATCGTCATCACCGTGCCCGGCGACGACGGACAGCAGGCGCGCGCGCTGGCGACGACGGCCAAGCTGTACATCCGTCCGGTGCTGCAGGCCGTACCCGCGGCGGGACGCGGCGCGACACCGCAGACCGCGCCCGGTACCCAAGCGCCGCCCGCGGCCCAGCCCACCACGCCGGAGGCGCCGGCCGCGCAGGAGACCACCCCGGTTCCGCAGCAGCGGGTATTCCCCGCGCAAGCGCCGACCCAGCCGCCGGCCGATCCGAACCTGACGCCCACCGAAGCGGCCACCAAGGAGATCCAGGCGGCGAAGGCGCTGCGGCAGAGCACCGACCCGTCCGTGCAGCAGGCCGCGCTGGCCGCGCTGGACTGCTCGAAGGCCGATCCGCTCGCGGGCAACGACGACCCGGCGCTTCCGCTGGTGACCTGCGCGACCGATGGCACCGAGGTCTTCCTGCTGGACAAGAGCCGCATCGATGGCCAGGAGATCAAGGACGCCACGTCGGGGCTCAACCAGCAGCAGGCCAGGCACGAGGTCTACCTGGACTTCAAGTCCGGCGGCAGCGACGCGTGGGCCGCGCTCACCGGCGAGTACGTCTACAAGCGGGTCGCTTTCGTGCTCGACTCCAAGGTGGTCAGCGCGCCGGTCGTGCAGCAGGGACCGCAGCAGGGCGGCCGCACCCAGATCTCGGGCAACTTCACCGCGACGACGGCCAAGGAGCTGGCCAACACGCTGAAGTACGGCTCGCTGCCGCTGTCGTTCCAGACCTCCGAGGCCGAGACGGTGTCGGCGACACTCGGCTTGTCGTCGCTGAAGGCGGGCCTGCTCGCCGGTGCGATCGGCTTGGCGGTGGTCTTGCTCTACTGCCTCGCCTACTACCGCATGCTGGGGCTGCTCACCGGCCTGTCGCTGATGGCGTCCGGTTTCGCCGTCTACGGCATCATGGTGCTGCTCGGCCGCTGGATCGGCTTCACACTCGACCTCGCCGGTATCGCCGGTCTGATCATCGGCATCGGCATGACCGCCGACTCCTTCGTGGTGTTCTTCGAGCGCATCAAGGACGAGATGCGTGAGGGCCGCAGCTTCCGTTCCGCCGCGCCGCGCGGCTGGCAGCGCGCCCGCCGGACCATCCTGTCCGGCAACGCGGTCAGCTTCCTCGCCGCGGCCGTGCTCTACGTCCTGGCCGTCGGACAGGTGAAGGGCTTCGCGTTCACCCTCGGCCTCACCACCATCCTCGACGTGGTGGTGGTGTTCCTGATGACCTCGCCGCTGGTGCTGCTCGCCTCGCGGACGGCGTTCTGGTCCAAACCGTCGGTGAACGGCCTCGGCGCGATCCAGCAGATCGCCCGCGAGCGGAAGGCGGCCGAGGCCGCCCTCGGGAAGGCGTGAGGACGCGATGACCAACAGTCACACCACCCGGTCGCTCGACAAGGCGAACGCGGCCGAGACCACCGACGTCTTCGAGGCGGTCACCGAGCCGCGGCCGCCCGAGCACGGCTTCTTCAACCGCCTCTACACCGGCACCGGCGCCATCGACGTCATCGGCAAGCGGCGGAAGTGGTACCTCATCACCGCCGTCATCGTGCTGATCTCGCTGGGCAGCATCATCTTTCGCGGCTTCAACTTCGGCATCGACTTCGAGGGCGGTTCGCGCATCCAGTTCCCGGCGGGGAACGCGAGCACCAGCGAGGTCGAGGACGTCTACCGCGGCGCGATCGGCACCGACCCGGTGTCGGTGCAGACCGTGGGCACCGGCGGCTCGGCCACCATGCTGATCCGTTCCGAGGCGTTGAACCAGCAGCAAGTGGAGGCGCTGAACAACGCGCTGTTCACCAAATTCCAGCCGAAGGACTCCAGCGGCAAGCCGAGCCTGGCCGCGATCAGCACCTCCGACGTCAGCGAAACCTGGGGCAGCCAGATCACCCGGAAGGCGCTCATCGCGCTGGCGGTGTTCCTCGTGCTCGTCGCGGTCTACATCGCGGTCCGCTTCGAACCGCACATGGCCATCGCCGCGCTGGCCGCGCTGGCCTTCGACGTCAGCGTCACCGCGGGCGTGTACTCGCTCGTCGGACTCGAGGTCAGCCCGGCGACGGTGATCGGCATCCTGACCATTCTCGGCTTCTCGCTCTACGACTCGGTGGTCGTGTTCGACAAAGTCGAGGAGAACACGCGCGGCATCCTGCACCTGACCAGGCGCACCTACGGCGAGCAAGCCAATCTCGCGGTGAATCAGACGCTGATGCGCTCGATCAACACCGCGCTGATCGGTATTCTGCCGATCGTCGGCCTGATGGTGATCGCGGTCTGGATGCTCGGCGTCGGTACGCTCAAGGACTTGGCGCTGGTGCAGCTGGTCGGCCTGCTGGTCGGCACGTACTCCTCGATCTTCTTCGCCACACCGCTGCTGGTGTCGATCAAGGAGCGCCGTGGACCGGTCTCGGCGCACACGAAGAAGGTCTTGGCCAAGCGCGCCGGAGCGGCCAGCGCCCGCGCGGGCGCCGCGGCCGAGCGCAGGGCGAGCATGGCGGCGGGCCGGAATTTCGAGGACACGCCGCGCAGACAGCGTCCGGCCGGGCAGACGCCGCGGCCGGGTGCGCGACCGAGCGGAAAACGGCACAAGAGGCGGCACTGACCACCACGAGGCAGGGGGTTTCATGCGACAGCCACGCACGGCGGTACGACTGATCGGGGCACTCGCCGCGGGCACGCTGGCCGCCGGGCTGGCGGCGGGCTGCTCCAGCACGAGCCAGGTGCCGTCGATCGGCTACGCCACCGACGCCACCATCGCCAGCTACAACGGCGGCAGCACCCTCGGCGCGAGTTCCGGCTCCACCGCGGTGTTCTCGCGGGTGCTCACCGGGTTCTTCTACACCGGTCCGGACGGTCAGCAGGTCGCCGATACCGACCTGGGCACCGCCAAGGAGGTGCCCGGCGAGTCGCAGACCATCCAGTACCGCCTGAACCCCGACGGGGTGTACTCCGACGGCGTGCCGACCTCGTGCGACGACTTGGTGCTGGCCTGGGCCGCTCGCAGCGGGCGGTTCACCAAACCCGGTGACCGAGGGCCGGTTCCGCTCTTCGACGCCGCGAGCACCACCGGTTACGACGCCATCGAGCGGGTCGAGTGCCAGCCCGGCTCGCGCGATGCCACCGTGGTCTTCCGGCCCGGCAAGCATTACCTGCCGTGGCGCACGCTGTTCGCGGCGGGCGAGTTGATGCCCGCGCACGTCGCGGCCAAGGCGGCGAATGTGCCGAACGTGGTGTCGGCGTTGCAGACCGGTGATCCGAACGCCGTCGGCAGGATCGCGGAGTTCTGGAACACCGGCTGGACCATCCCGGCCGACGGCCGGCTCGATCCGGCCCGATTCCCGTCGTCGGGGCCCTACCGCATCGCATCCTTCAGCAGGGATGAGGGTTTGGTGCTGGTCGCCAACGAGCGCTGGTGGGGCAACAAGCCGGCGACCGGACGTATCGTGGTGTGGCCGAAGAACGTCGACCTGAAGCAGAAGATCGGCCAGAACGCCGTCGGCGTGGTCGACATCGGCACCGGTTCGGTCAAAGACCTGAACCTGGGCGGCTTCTCGGTGCACACGGTGCCCGGGCGCGGCGCCGAGCAGTTGGTGCTGTCGACCGGTGGCGTGTTCTCCTCGGTGCAGGCGCGCCGGGCGTTCGCGCTGTGCCTGCCGCGGCAGGCTCTGTTCGACAAACTCGGCAAGGTCCCGGACGCACCGAAGTCGGGGCTCGGCTCCGGCCCGCTGAACGCGCATATCGTCCAGCAGGATTCGCTGTTGTACCCGGCGGTCATCGGTGCGGCGGACAAGTACTCCGGCGGCGACGTGGCGAACGCGACCAAGGCGGTCGCCGCATCCGGTGCGCCGAACCCGACCGTCCGCATCGGCTACCTGGGTCCGGACGACCGCCGCGCGCAGACCGTCACGATGATCGCCGACGCCTGCAAACCGGCGGGCATCACCGTGGTGGACGCCGGTGCGCCCGATTTCACCCCGTCGCGGCTCACCGAGGGCAAGGTCGACGCGGTCCTCGGCGGCACCGCCGCGGTGCCCGGTCCGGCCGGCTCGCTGGAAGGAAAGGCCGCGACCAGCGCGTTGCGCACCGGTAGCGGGCTCAATGTCGGACGGTTCGGCAACGGCCGTTACGATGCGATCACCGAGCAGCTTGCGGCCGACCCCAACTCGGCCGCACAGCTGAATCTGCTCACCGAGGCCGAGAACCTGCTGTGGGCGGAGGTGCCGAGCATCCCGTTGTTCGCCACCCCGCGCACGATCGCCTTCGGCAAGGGGCTGCGCAACGGAATCGCCGCCCCCACCCAGGCCGGATCGGGCTGGAACATGGACCGGTGGGTGCTCGAGCGGTGACAGACGGTGTGTGGGTGATGTGAGTATGGAGAGGTGTCGATGAGCAAGCACGCGGCGATCGAGTCCGAAGACGTAGCCGCCGAACGGATCACCAAAGCCGCCGGGGTGGTCGAGCGTTTGACCCGCTGGCACGACGACTTCCCCACGGCCGGTGTGCGTTTCGCGGATCTGACGCCGGTGTTCGCCGACGCCGAGGGCTTCCGCGCTGTGATCGACTGCCTGGCCGCGTGCGCACCCGACGCCGATCTCGTGGCCGGTGTCGACGCCCGCGGTTTCCTGCTGGGAGCCGGTGTCGCGGCGAGTCTCGGCACCGGGGTGCTCGCGGTCCGCAAGGCGGGCAAGTTGCCGCCGCCGGTGATCAGCCGGGAATTCACCCTCGAATACGGCACGGCCGCGTTGGAGATCCCCGCGAACGGCGTCGACCTGCGGGGCCGCCGCGTTCTACTGCTCGACGACGTTCTCGCCACCGGTGGCACCCTCGCCGCGGCGGCCGAGCTGTTCAAGCAGGCGGGGGCCGAGGTCGTCGCCGCGGCGGTGGTACTGGAACTCACCTTCCTCGGCGGCCGCGAACGGCAGGGCGACTACTCGCTGACCTCCATCGTGCAGGTCTAGCGCGCGCATCGGTCGGACAGCCAGTGTGATCGGAAAATCACTGGCGCGTCCGCCGACACTGTGTTTAACCTAGGCAGGTCCTGTTCCCGTTGATCGGAGTCATGCCCTTGCTCATCTGAGGTAGCCACTCGGGCGGTCCGCATTCGCGCACCGCGTATCCGTCGCAACCTCTGGGAGTTGGCATGGCCAATCTGTCGTTTTCCGATCTCACGTTCTCCTGGCCCGACGGCACCCCCGTCTTCGACGGGCTGGACGCCGTCCTCGGTCCCGGCCACATCGGCCTGGTCGGCGGAAACGGTGCGGGCAAGTCCACTCTGCTGCGGTTGATCGCCGGTCAGCTGAAGCCCGCGCGTGGGTCCGTCACGGTGACCGGGCATCTCGGGTATCTGCGCCAAGACCTCGGACTGGCCGCCGGGCAGCGAGTGGACACCGTGCTCGGCATCGCGGAGATTCGGCAAGCGTTGCACCGCATCGAATCCGGCGTCGGCAGCGAAACCGACTTCGACGTGGTCGGCAATCTCTGGGACGTGGAGGAACGGGCGCTGGCCCTCCTGGCCAGGCTCGGCCTGCACTACGTCGCCGAGTCGGCGCAGCAGCTCGATCGCACGCTCGACACCCTGTCCGGTGGCGAGACCGTGCTGCTCGGGCTGGTCGCCGAGCTGCTCGCCGAGCCCGACGTCCTGCTGCTGGACGAACCGACGAACAACCTCGACCAGGTGGCCCGCGCACGGCTCTACGAGGTGGTCGGGCAGTTCTCCGGGACGGTGCTCACCGTCAGCCACGATCGTGAACTGCTGGAACGGATGTCGGCCATCGCCGAGCTGCGCGACGGCGAATTGCGGTTGTTCGGCGGCAATTTCAGCGAGTACGAGCGCATCATCGCCGCGGAGCAGGAAGCCGCCCGCGCGGCGATCCGGGACGCGCGCAGCGACGTGCGCAAGCAGGCGCGAGAGCTGGTGGAGGCGCGCATCAAACTCGATCGCAGGCTGCGCTACGGGCAGAAGATGTGGGACCAGAAGCGGGAGCCGAAAATCGTGATGAACGAACGCAAACGGCAGGCGCAGGTGTCGGCGGGCAAGTTGCGCAACAACCACCTCGACAAGCTGGATACCGCCAAGGAGCAGCTCGAGCAGGCCAAGGAGTTGTTGCGGGACGACCGGGAGATCCGGGTCGACCTGCCGGACACGCGCCTGTATCCGGGCCAGGAGGTGATCGAACTGGATCGGGTGGAGCTGGCCTGCGGTCCGACGGTGTCGTTGCGGGTGTCCGGTCCGGAACGGATCGCGCTGACCGGCCGCAATGGGGTCGGCAAGACCACGCTGCTGCGCCGCATCGCGCAGCAGGGCCCGAAAGTCCCGTGGCGCATGCTGCCGCAGCGGCTGGACGTGTTCGACGAGCGGCGATCGGTGTTCGAGAACGTCGCGTCGACGGCGCCGCACGCGTCCGCGGAACGGATCCGGGCCCAGCTGGCCCGCTTCCTGTTCCGCGGCGCGGACGCGGATGTCGCCGCCGCGGCGCTGTCCGGCGGTGAACGGTTGCGCGCCGCGCTGGCCATGCTGCTGCTGGCCGACCCGGCGCCGAAACTGCTGCTGCTGGACGAGCCGACCAACAACCTCGACCTGCCCAGTCTGGAGCACCTCACCCAGGCGCTGGCGGGCTTCGAGGGCGCGCTGATCGTGGTCAGTCACGATCCGCGCTTCCTCGACGACATCGGGGTGACCCGGCGGCTGGAGCTCACCGCCGACGGCCTGACCGAGACGCTCGTGACCTAGGGCGGCGCCGGATGCACCGGATGATCGAGCCCGGGTCGCCGTGGCGGTCTTCGAAGTCGCTGGTGGGGGCCTACGCGGCGCGGGAGGCCCGCCGCAAGATTCCGGGATGCCTGAACAAGCCGGGCGCCAGGCGCACCGCGAGGTAGGTGAGCGTGAGCCACGGCCGCAGGTGCGGCTGCATGGTGCGGATGCGACCCTCGTCGTCCAAGCCGAGCACCAGCGCCTCGGTCAACCGGAACGGTCCGATCGCGGCGCTGGCCAGCAGGACCCGGCGTGCGCCTTCGCCGATCTGCTCGGTCCAGCGCAAGCCGGTGAGACTGCCGTAGGCGGCCGACAGCAGGACCCGCAGGTCCTCCCTGCCGCGGAACACCAATCGGCCCGACAGCGGCGAAACCAGTTCGGCATCGGGCGCCAATAGCCGCATGAGCGTGTCGATATCGCCGGTCTCCGTCGCCGTGCGGAACTCGGCAATCGCGTCGGACATGTCCGTCATCCCTTCGTTCGTCGACTGGGTTCGAACCTAGGGCAAGTCACTTGCAAAAAGCAACGGACTATCCTGATCGAGTGCCCAAGGCTGCTTTCTCCGACATCGTCTGTTCCATCGCGCGCACGGTCGACGCGATCGGCGAGCGCTGGACGCCGCTGATCCTGCGTGACCTGTTCGTCGGGCTGACCCGCTTCGAGGACATCCGCCGCGACCTCGGCATCGCCTCCAACGTGCTCGCCGCCCGGCTGGATGCGCTCCAGGCACACGGAATCGTGGAACGACATGCCTACCAAGACAATCCGGTGCGCTACGAGTACCGGCTCACCGAACGCGGCCGCGATCTGTATCCGGTGCTCACCATGCTGATCACCTGGGGTGACAAATGGCTCGCGGGCGCCGAAGGACCGCCTGCCGTCGTGGTCCACCGCGACTGCGGCCGCCGGACCTGCGGAGTGGTGGTGTGCCAGGAGTGCGGAGAGCCGCTGACCGCGGACAATGTGCGGTGGCTGTCCGGTCCGGGTGGACATCGGGGACCCGGGACGATGCTCATCGGCGAGCGGCTCGAAGACGAGAGCGCGTCCTGAACGCCCCTCGCGACGCCGCGGCGAGGAGCCAGCTGCGCGGCTCACACTGGTCGCGACATGCGCGCGGAACGAGATCGACCGAGAACTTGGTGTCGACGCATCGACTCCATACCGAGTCACCGCACGCACGCGAGAGGGACTCGCCGCCGGTGCATCCGCGCGGGCACGCTTCTGGCGAATCGCGAGCGGGGTCCGGGTGGTGTGCGGGTCGTCGGGCAGGATGGGTCGGCGTGGAGCAATCCGTGGTGTCGGTGGATGTCGTGGCGGTGCGGTTCTGGGACGAGGACGGCGCGGTGCGGATCGGGATCGCGCCTCGTCCGATGGAGCCGTACGCGGGGGAGTTGGCGTTGCCGGGCGTGCTGCTCGCCCGAGGGGAGCGGCTGGCGGCCGCGGCGCGGCGGGCGGTGTGCGTGAAGCTGGGCGTCCCGGAGGCCGCGATCGGTGCGGTCGGGCAGTTGGTCACCTTCGACGAGCCGAACCGCGACCCGCGCGGGCCGACGCTCTCGATCGCGATGTGGGCGGTGGTCGGTCCGCACGAGGGACCGGCGCGGTGGGTCGAGTTCGACGAGGTACCGGAATTGGCGTTCGACCACAACCGCATCGTCGAGGTGGCCCGCCGTCAACTGACCCGGTTGCTGTGGAAAGACCTGACCTTCACCCGGGCACTGCTCGGCGACAAGTTCCCCGCGACCAGGGCGGTCGAGGCCGCCACGGCACTGTCGGGCGCGCGGCCCGACGCCGCCAACCTCAACCGCACCCTGGCGGCGATCACGGGTCTGGCGCGCACCGCTGAACGGCGTCGCGTCAAAGCGACCGGGCGCCCGGCCGCGGTCTGGGCATTCGGCGCGGAGGAGCGAACAGCTGGGCCGCCATCCCCACCGTCGGCCTGCCGACGGGGCAGCGACGCGGTCAGCGGCGAGGACGGACCAGCCCTGCCACATCACCCAGGCGTCACCGATCTCGGCCAGCGCGGCGAGGGCGAGCAACAGCAGTGAGGTGAGCGGGCGACTGCCGTGGCGGGTGCGGTACCTACCCGGCGCCCGTTGGACGGGGCGCGCCGGGGGCGGCGTGGTAGACGGCGTAGGTCCGGCCGAGCACCGGGTAGGAGACGTTGCGGACCGGCACACCGCCGGGAGTGCGGCCGAATTCCGTTCCGCCGTGGGCATGCCCGTGCACCGCGAGCAGTGCTCCGCCCGCGTCGACGGCCTCGGCCAGGGCGTGGCAGCCCAATCCGGGGTAGATCTTGGGCGGCTCACCGACCAGGGTGTCGACGACCGGCGCGAAATGGGTGAGAGCGATTCGGATTTCGCAGTCGAGCGCGTCCAAGGCCTGGCGCAGGCGAAGCGCGTCGAGTGGGCCGCGGCGCATGCGGGCGCGGTGCTCGGCGGTGCCCTCCTCGGGGTTGCCCGGATGGTCCGGGAAACCGCCGCTGCCACCCATCACTCCGGCGATGCCGAGCCGTATGCCGTTGAGCTCCAGCGTGATCGCGCTGCCGTCGAGCACGTGGACGCCCAGCGCGGTCAGTTCGGCGGCGATCAGATAGCCGAGCCTGCGATCGTGGTCGTGGTTGCCGAGCACCGCCACCACCGGCACCGGAAGCGCGTCGAGCTCGGCGCGGAGCAGGTCGGCCTCCTGGCGGGTGCCGCCATCGGTGAGATCGCCTGCCAGCAGCAGGACGTCGGCATGTGCGGCGAGGCGCAGGAAATCCGGGCGGAAACGTCCGGCGACGGCCGGGCGCATGTGCAGGTCGGCGACGGCGGCGACGCGAACGCCTGGCCCCGGATGCGCTGCGGTCATGGCGATAGCCAGCCATATGGCTCCGGGGGTGTCAAGGCAAAACCTGCCGTCGGGAGGCTCTCACGGGTTCGGTAGCCGAGCCGGTCGCGTGTCGGAAATCCGGCATTCACGGGTGCGACACTCGGCAGCTCGGCCAGCGCGTCCGCGCGCCATACTGCGCCCACGACGCGTCTCGGCACCAACAGCGCGTCCCCGGCGCTGGCCGCCCTCGACGCCCGGACCGGGACATGCGCGGCGACTGCTGACCTACCGGGGTTCACAACGTCGAAACGTCCGGTTCGTGCAGTGGAGCGGGTGGCTGACCAGCCGGGTACACAGTGCGCACGCCGGGAGGGAGGCCCGGGCGTGTCCCGTTACGTGACGGCTGCGGATGCGGCCGGACCTGCACAGAGACCGTGTCCGCCGCCGGTCCCGAGGCCGCCACGGGCACCCCCCGTCAGCTGTGCGGCACGTTCGCGCTTCCGCCGGACTAAAGTTGGTGGTCCGGGAGGTTGCACCGGTCGGATAGGGTGTTCCGATCGAGGCGCGGAGAGGTGGTGGCATGACTCAGCATCTGGGCGAGGCGAAGGTCGAGCAATCGGCATCGGGCCCGCAGTCGAACGGTGCAACGGCCGCCTCCGACGCCGCGCAGCCCGCGAAGCAACCGGCGGCCGCGACCGCGTCGCCCCCGCGTCAGCCCGGAACCACCGCCGCCGTCCCGAGCTCGGCTTCGCGCCGGGTACGTGCGCGCCTGGCCCGCCGGATGACCGGTCAGCGCGGTATCGCGGCGGTCAAACCGGTGCTGGAACCGCTGGCCACCGTGCACCGCGAGCTCTACCCGAAGGCCAACCTCACGCTGCTGCAGCGCGCGTTCGACGTGGCCGACGAGCGGCACAAGCATCAGTTCCGCAAATCCGGCGACCCCTACATCACCCACCCGCTCGCGGTGGCCAACATCCTGGCCGAGCTCGGCATGGACACCACCACGCTGGTGGCCGCGCTGCTGCACGACACCGTGGAGGACACCGGCTACAGCCTGGAGCAGCTCACCCAGGATTTCGGCTCCGAGGTCGCACACCTGGTCGACGGCGTCACCAAACTGGACAAGGTCAACCTGGGCGCGGCCGCCGAGGCGGAGACCATCCGCAAGATGATCATCGCGATGGCGCGCGACCCGCGCGTGCTGGTGATCAAGGTGGCCGACCGCCTGCACAACATGCGCACCATGCGTTTCCTGCCGCCGGAGAAGCAGGCGAAGAAGGCCAAGGAGACCCTGGAGGTCATCGCGCCACTCGCCCACCGCCTCGGCATGGCGACGGTGAAGTGGGAGCTGGAGGACCTCGCCTTCGCGATCCTGCATCCGAAGAAGTACGACGAGATCGTCCGGCTGGTCGCCGACCGCGCGCCCTCGCGCGACACCTACCTGGCGAAAGTGCGCGCCGAGATCGTCAACACGCTGGCCGCCTCCCGGATCAACGCGATCGTCGAGGGCCGCCCGAAGCACTACTGGTCGATCTACCAGAAGATGATCGTCAAGGGGAAGGACTTCGACGACATCCACGACCTGGTCGGCATCCGCATCCTCTGCGACGAGGTGCGCGATTGCTACGCGGCCGTCGGCGTCGTGCACTCGCTGTGGCAGCCGATGGCGGGCCGGTTCAAGGATTACATCGCCCAGCCGCGCTACGGCGTCTACCAGTCCCTGCACACCACGGTGGTCGGGCCGGACGGCAAGCCGCTGGAAGTGCAGATTCGCACCCAGGACATGCACCGCACCGCGGAGTTCGGCATCGCCGCGCACTGGCGCTACAAGGAGACCCGCGGCAAACACTCCAATGACACCGCCGAGGTCGACGACATGGCCTGGATGCGTCAGTTGCTGGACTGGCAGCGGGAGGCCGCCGACCCGGCCGAGTTCCTGGAGTCGCTGCGCTTCGACCTGAAGTCGCCGGAGATCTTCGTCTTCACCCCGAAGGGCGACGTGATCACGCTGCCGCAGAAGTCGACGCCGGTCGACTTCGCCTACGCCGTGCACACCGAGGTCGGGCACCGCTGCATCGGCGCCCGGGTGAACGGGCGCCTGGTCGCGCTGGAGCGTCAGCTGGAGAACGGCGAGGTCGTCGAGGTCTTCACCTCCAAGGCGCAGAACGCGGGACCCAGTCGCGACTGGCAGAACTTCGTGGTGTCCCCACGCGCCAAGGCGAAGATTCGCCAATGGTTCGCCAAGGAGCGGCGCGAGGAGGCCCTGGAAAGCGGCAAGGAGCAGATCTCCAAGGAGGTCCGCCGCGTCGGGCTGCCGCTGCAGCGGTTGATGAGCGTCGACGCGATGACCGCGGTGGCCCACGAGCTGCACTACAGCGACATTTCCACGCTCTACACCGCGGTCGGCGAGCACCAGGTCTCCGCGCACCACGTGGTGCAGCGGCTGATGGCCCAGCTCGGCGGCATCGGCGATGTCGAGAACGAGCTGGCCGAGCGCTCCACGCCGTCGACGACACCGAGCAGGCAGCGGGTCACCGGCGACGCCGGCGTACTGATCCCCGGCGCGCCCGGCACGGTCGCCAAGCTGGCGAAATGCTGCACGCCGGTGCCCGGTGACGAGATCATGGGCTTCGTGACCCGCGGCGGCGCGGTGAGCGTGCACCGCACCGACTGCACCAACGCCGGATCGCTGCGTGAGCAGGCCGAGCGCATCATCGAGGTGTCCTGGGCGCCGTCACCGTCCTCGGTGTTCCTGGTCGCCATCCAGATCGAGGCGCTGGATCGCACCCGCCTGCTGTCGGATGTGACGAAGGTGCTGGCCGACGAGAAGGTGAACATTCTGTCCGCATCGGTGGCCACACACGGCGACCGGGTGGCGATCAGCAAGTTCACCTTCGAGATGGGCGATCCGAAACACCTGGGGCACTTGCTGAACGTGGTGCGCAACGTCGAGGGTGTCTACGACGTCTATCGCGTCACGTCCGCGGCCTGACCGCCCGGGTTCTCCCGAGTGTTGCCATCAATTAGCTAGCATCCCAAGCTGTTTCGAGCGGCGGTGGTCGGCCGCGTCCGGAAGCTGTTCTACGCTGGGAGTCGTCGGAAACTTACCGGGTTGTCTCCGGGGACGCGCCACGGCGTGTCGCGTACAGATCGGCGTTTCGCGGAAGATTTCCGACGATGCGGCGGTAATAGCCGTAATCTGTTACGGTCTATGGCGTTTCATGGCGTTGAGGGTAGTTGCGGCTAACGACTTGATTGCGGATCGCTATGACTGGATACACGGCACGAGTCTCGGGGATGCTGGTCGCATTCGCCGTTACTGTGGCGACCGCCGGAGTCGCCGCGGCGCAGCCGCCGAATCCCGCGGGCCCCTCCACGAATGTCTCGATCGCCACCTGTCCTGCCTTGTACGCCTTGGGAATTCAAGGCACCGGTGAGTCATCGCCGGACGCGGCGCCCAGCACCGACACCGGCATGCTCTCGACGGTCTTCCGGCCGATGCTGGCCAAAGCTCCCGACGCCGGTCTGGTCGACCGCGCCTACGTGCCATACGAATCCGGCTTCGGCGGTGCGACAGCCGGTGGCGCCGCGCCGTACTCGGAGTCGGTGGCGGGCGGCCTCGCCCGTGTGCGGGCCATGGCCGCGACCGTCGCCGACACCTGCCCGAACACCCGTTTCGCGATCGTCGGCTACTCCCAGGGCGCCCATGTCGCCTCGGTCTTCGCGCAGGAGATCGGCCACGGCCAGGGCGTGCTGCCCGCCGGGAAGGTCGCCGCGGTGGCCTTGTTCGGCGACCCGACCCGCAACCCGGGCGCGCCACTGTTCCCCGGCGCACCGGGCAAAGCGACGCCGGACGCCGCGCCGGGAACCTCGGGCGATCGGCTCGCGTCCCTCGCGGCGCTTCCGCTGGCGCCCGCCAGCGGCGGAGGCATCGGACCGGAACGGGACAAAGCCGCCAACTTCGGCGCGCTCACCGGTCGTGTGGCGAGCTTCTGCGCGGCGGGCGATCTCGCCTGCGACGCCCCGGAGGGCGCCCCCGTCCTGAAGGCGGTCGCCAACCTCGTCGGCCAATCCAAGCTCAGCGGCGGCGACCCGATCGCTTCGCTGGTGTCGATCGGGCAGGCGCTGGCGTTCAGCTCCATCAAGACCGCTACCGAAGTGGTCAACGAGGACGTACAGGGCAATTCACTGGCTACCCTGTCGATCTCGCCGAAGAAGTCGATCTCCCAGCGCCTGGCCGACGCCTCGGATCCGCGCACCCCGCTGGATCTGCCCGGCGCGCTGCAGGCCATGCTGAAGATCGGCATGATCGGGTTGAACGCCGTGGTCACGGTGGTCAGGACGATCATCAACCCGGCGGCCATCTCGGAACTGGCCACCGCGGGCCTGTCCAACCCGCCCGTCGCGCTGCTGTCGCTCGGCGCGAAGCTGCTCGGCGCCATCCCGCAGCTCGTTCCGCCGACGACCGGTGCCAGGTTGGTCACGCAGGCGTTCGACGCGGTGGTGCAGAACATCACCGACAACAGCGAGCTGCTGAACACCACCACCTGGGTGCGCTACTGGGACACCGTCCAGCGACACACCGCCTACAACAGCGCGACCGTCTCGGCGAACGGCGCCGCTCCCACCCACTTCGTCGCCGAGTGGTTCGCGGCCGTTGCCCGCGACCTCGCCGACGCTTTCGGCAGCAATGCCGCGCCGCGAGCGGCGCTGGACAAGCAGCCGACCGGATTCTTCGGCGACAGCTCCGGCGCGTCGCCCACGCCGAGTTCGTCCGGTACGGGACAATTTCCGTTCGGGACAGGAGCCGATGGCGCCTCATCCGGCGGCGTGACATCGATTCCGCCCACCGACCGACCCGGCACACCCAACACCTACCCGTTCTCCACGAACTGATCGCCGAGAGGGTCCGACGATGCGATACTGCGTGCCCTGCTCTGCGGGAATGGGGGAATGTTGAAGTCGTACAAACAGCTTTCCCGCTGGTACGGCGCATTGGAGCCGGAAGCCGGTGCCACGGAGGCAGAAGGCCGGAGCGAGGCGAACACCATCCTCCCCGCGGAGGACGACGAACCCGCGCGCTCCCGGCACCACATCCACGACGACGAGGGCGAACCGTGGCAGCGCAAGCCCGATGACGTCCCGGCCGACCTGCCCGCGCAGCGCAGCGAATTCACCGGCGGCTGGTCGGATTGGGTGGTCAGCGGCCGGGCGCCCGGTCCCGACGACGACTACGTCCCGCCGCG
This sequence comes from Nocardia pneumoniae NBRC 100136, assembly GCF_000308755.1. Lineage (GTDB taxonomy): Bacteria > Actinomycetota > Actinomycetes > Mycobacteriales > Mycobacteriaceae > Nocardia > Nocardia pneumoniae. The sequence continues at coordinate 6,317 of NZ_BAGF01000051.1, read as the reverse complement.
GCAAGCCGATCCAGCACGTATCCCGTGGGCCGGAGACGAAACCGAGCAGGTCGACCGACCGCGCCCACTCGTGTCGCGTGCCCTGCGCCAAGCCGCCCGTGACCACCCCGCCATGCGCAGGGCCCGCATCCTGATCCTCGTGATCGCCGCGGTGCTGGTGCTGGCCGTGGCCGCCGTGTGCGTGCTGGTCGTGCTGCGCACGGCCGCCGATCGCGCCGGGGCGCCACGAGACCCGCGCGGGTCCGGGTCGGTGCAGCTCACCGTCGGCAGTGCGCAGGCGGCCGGCGCGGGCGCGTGCCCGACCGAACGCAGCGAAGCGATCGTGCGCAGCGCGGAGGCGGGCGGGACGACCTCCGGACCGGACGCGGTGCTGTTGTTCCAATACGCGTACTACGTCGAGCGCTCCGGGGAGCGCGCCAGGACGGCGGTCGCGCCGGACGCCGCCGTCCAGCCCGCATGGGTGATCCAACGGGGCATCGATACCGTCCCGGCGGGCACCACGCATTGCGTGCGGATCGTGACGATCGGTGACAACCGGTACTCGGTGGAGGTCACCGAATACCGGCCCGGCGGTGTACCCGCCACGTACAACAGGCAGATGGTCACCACCGCGGTGATCGACGGCCGCACCCTCATCACGGGTATCGCGGCCGGATAAAGGAGAGCAGAGGCGATGGGAGAGGACTGGAGCCGCTGGCTCGACGAGGCGCCCGGGGATGGCGAACCGTCGGGTCGGCCGGTGCGCTCCAAGGCTCCGGTGGTGCGGTTGCGGCGCGGCAGGGATGAGGGATCCGGCGGGGATCATCCCGCGCCGCGGTCGATTCTGGTGGTCGGCGGGTGCGGTGGCGCGGGTACCACCACGACGGCATTGGGTCTGGCGGGTGAGCTCGGCACCGGCGGCACGCCGACGGTCGCGGTGGACGCGACCTCGGCGGGCAGCGATCTCGCCCTGCGCGGCGCGGACGAACATCTGCACCCGATCAGCCTGCAGTCCTGGTTGTACGGTCGCGGTGACGACGAGCCCGCGCCGTTGAAGGAATGCCTGTCGCGCGCCACATCGGGCATCGGACTGCTCTGGCGCGATGCCGCGCCGCTGCGCAGGCGTGCGACTTATCTCACGGTCGCCCGGGCGGTGCGCGACGCGGGATACACCGCGGTCTACGACGGGGGACATCCGATTGCCGCCAGGCAACTGCTGCCTTTGCTCGACGACGCGGATGTGGCTCTGGTCCTGACGATTCCGGCGCGCAACGACGCGGCCAACCGGTTGCGGGTCGCGCTGGAATGGCTCGACGACCAGTTCGGCGACACCGGCGAGGGGCATGGCGGCGGCGTCGTCGGTGACACGACCATCGTCGTGTCGCACCAGTATCCGGACGGGGACTCGCGAGTAGCGGATCATTTGCGCGAGCACCTCTCCGGGTGGGTCCGCGGTATCAGGGAGATTCCGTACGATCCGCACCTGGCCCGTGGTGAACTCGTGCGGCACGCCTCGCTGGCCGCCGAGACGCGCCGGGCATATGGGCGCCTGCTCGCCGGGGTGGCATCATGACCGCCGCCATGATTTTTCCGCGTCAGCCCGACCCCGATCCCGCACGCGCCGGTGTGATCGCACCGCCGGAGGCGCGTCGTGCCGCCATCTGGGACCGCCCGGTGCCCGGTATCGGCCGCGCGCCGCTGGTCTGGCTGCTGGGTGTGCACGGCGGAGCCGGAGCCAGTACCCTCGCGCATGTGCTTGCGCCCGCGGCGGATTCGGGCCGCCGCTGGCCCGGCGTCTTCGACCGCGAGAGTCCGTTCGTCGTCCTCGTCGCGAGGGAGACCATCGGTGGTCTGTCCCGCGCGCACGACCTTCTGCGCCAACATCTTTCGGGTTTCGCGGGCCCTTCCGAGGTGCTCGGCCTGATCACGGTCGCCGCGCGCCCGGGCCGGATGGCTCCCGAGATCCGGCGCTACCGCGATGTGGTCGGTTCACTGGCCGGACAGCTGTGGCAGGTGCCGTGGTACGAGGAATGGACGCTGGTCGAACCGGAGCAGCTGCCGGTGTGGTCGCCCGGTGATCCGCTGCCACCGAAGAAGCGCAAGCTCGATCTGCTGGAGGAAGTCCCGCTCGATGTCCGGGAGCTCGGCGCCGACATCGTCGCGGCCGCCCGGGCGGCACTGGAGGAGGCCACCTTCGATCGCTCGGGTCCGGATCTCAGGAAGCCGCCCGATCAGTGAACGTACGCATCGAATCGGCGACAACACACCACTATTCGAGAAAGGCACCCGATGAGCATGATCCTCCTCGCCGTGCAGGACACGTACGGCACCGTCCTCGCGCAAGTCGGTAATCCGACGCCCGAGGCGCCTCCCGGCTCGGAGAAGATCCTGCAGCTGGTGCGGTATCTCACCTGGTTCGTGCTGCTGTCGGGCATCTGCGGCATCACCTACGCGGGCGGGAAGTTCGCGTGGGAGAAGTGGACCGGCGGCGGTCTCGAGTCGCCGAAGATGGTGGCCGGAGCGATGATCGGCGGCGTGGTCGCCACCAGCGCTGGCACCATCATGAACGCCGTGATCGGCACCTGAGAGGTCCGTGATGAATACCGTGCGCATACCGGCCGCCGACGTGCTGGCCTACAAACGGATGCCCGCCGAAGTCCTCGCACCGCTGATGCAGCTGTTGAACTGGCTGTTGTGGTTCGTGCTGCTGGTGTGCCTGGCCTGGATGATCGTGTCGGCGGGGAAGCTGTGGCTGACCTTCCGCAGCGATCTGGCCATGAACGACGCCTCGCACGGTGTGCTGATGAGCCTGCTGGGTGCTGTGGTCGCGAGCACGGCGTCGGGGATCGCCCTGGCGTTCCTGCCCGCGTGAGCCGGCGCGGGATGGGGACGACGCGGGAATGACTTCCACGGTGATGCGGCCGACGGACGGCGCGGGATGGCGGTGTGAGTTGCGCCTGCCCGCGGCGGGATTCGTCGGTGCCGCGCTGCTGGCGGCGGCGATCGGCTGCGGCGGCGGCGACGATGCGGCGGGCCCGGATCTGGCTGCGGCCCCGACCAACGTGCGCTGGCAGCCGTTCCAAGGCGTGCCGCTGCCCGTCACCGACCAGGGGCCGACGTCGATCGCCGACGGCGCGGCAACGGGTTTCGAGCATTCGCCGCGTGGCGCGGGCGTCGCCGCGGTCACCCATTCCGTGCGGCTGGCGGTGGCCGCCGACACCCAGTGGGCGAAAGTGGCCGCGCGGGAAGTGGTTCCGGGCCCGGCCAAGGACGAGTGGGCGATCAATCGGGTGCAGCTGTCGATCACCGGCCCGGCGAGCACCGAGTTCGCGCCAAGGCTGCTCGGCTACAAGATCACCGGATACACCGAAGCGAGCTCCACCGTCGACGTGTACACCGAGTACTCCGACCGGTCCACGGCGGTGCACCACACCGCCGTCGAATGGTTCGGTGAGGACTGGAGATTACGACTGCCCGATCCCGGCTCTACCGTACGACCCATCGACTCGATCGACGCATTACCCACTGACATCGTGAAATTGGAGGCCAAGTCGTGAGCGACAGAGAGTCGTACGCGCGCGATCGGGTCTCCTTCGGTGTCGTCGCGTCCGCCGCCGTGCTGGCGCTCATCGTGGTCGTCGGCATCTTCGTCTTCGTCGGCCGCGACGACCAAGGCGTGGACGGCGCTCCCGCGGTCACGGAGGGCTCCGGCGGCACCGGGTTCGCCAGCCCGGAAGTGGACATCCTCGGCAGGCGCGTCGACGTTCCGAACAACGCTGCCGGACAACCCCTTCCGCAGGACCCGTCGCGGCAGCGCAAGCCGAGCGACCCCGACTGGCTGACGGCGGCGCCGGAAGGCACCACCGAGCCACATGGCTGGCAGCGGGTGTACGGCGCCTCGGTGCCCTTCTCCACCTCCGACGGGCCCACCCGCATCGAGGACGACTTGGCCGTCGGGTACTCGCACACCCCGCAGGGCGCGGTGCTGGCGGCGGCGCAGATCACCTACCGGCTCAACGCTCGGCCCGCCCACCGTGACCTGTATGTGCGCCAGGTCCGGGTCTCGGCGCAGCAGATCGCCGCCTACGACAAGGCGCTGGCCGACGACCGCCTGCCCGAGCAGCAGCCGGAGAAGGTCACCCGCTACTTCGTCGCCTCCGACGCGTTCAAAGTCGACGACTACGCCGACGACCTCGCCATCGTCCGCCTGGCCACCCGGGGACCGGTGGTGGACGGCAAACAGCTGTGGGCGGCGACCCGCCTGGTCATGGTGTGGGACGCGGGTGACTGGCGCTTGAAGCCTTCGACGTCCAACAACGCGCAGACGGAGTATCTCGAGTCGCTGGCGGGGTGGACCAAATGGTGACCACGCGAGGTTCCGGTCGTCCGCCACTGGCGTTGCTGGGTGCGGGCGCGGTGTTCAGCGTTGCGATCGCCGCCGTAGTCACGGTGGTCACGGTGGGGGACAACGCATCCGGTGACGACCACGCCTCGACGCCCGACACGACGTCGGCGAGCGCTGCGGCTCTGGCGTCCGCCGTCCCCGGCGGCACCGCCGCGGTATTCGGCAACCCGGAGAGCGACATGTTCGGCCGCCGCGTCGATGTCCCGGTCGCCGCCGCAGGCGTTGCCCTGCAAGAGAATCCGAGCCAGCGGCAGCAACCCGGCACGCCGGGATGGACCGCCGCCGCGCCGGCGCCGTCGAGCGGCGAAGGGGTGTGGCAGCGGATATTCGGCGGTCCCGTCGTGCGCTTCTCGACATCCGACGGGCCGTCCAGGATCGAGGGTTCCGCCGCGGTGGGATTCGCGCATACACCGCAGGGCGCCGCGCTGGCCGCCGAGCAGATCTACTGGCGGACCAACGCCAATCCCAAAAACCGTGACTTGCTGGTCCGTCTGGTCGACGTGACGCCGGGATATCTGGCCGAGTACGACCGGCTGGTCGCCGAGGGCAAGGTGTCCGATCGTCTGCCCGACAAGCTCCGCCCCCTGTTGTTCGCTTCGGACGCGTTCCGGATCGAAAGCTATGCAGATGATTTCGCGAAAGTGCAGTTTGCGAGAAAGGCTCGAGAAACAGTTGATGGCCAACCAACATGGGTGGGCATGCGCCTGGCGGTCAGGTGGCGAGACGGAGATTGGAAGCTCACCGCGGTGACCGGCGAGGAGCGAGTGCAGATCGAGTCCCTGCGGAGCATCGAGGGGTGGACACAATGGTGAGGCGGATAGTCACGATATTCGCGGTCATCTTCACGGTGATGATCGCGACGCCGACCGTGGCCTACGGACAGACCTACGGTTTCGACGAGACGTGCAACGAAATCCACGACACACTCGACAATGTCGGCCTGCCCGGCATCTCCCTCGGTGACGCCGCCTCCGCCGCGTGCAAGGCGGGCAACGCCGCCTCGCATCCGGGTCAGGCGGCCACGGCGGTCAAGGACAAGGCCTGGGACTCGACGTTCGGCAAGGTGGTCGACTCGCTGATGAACGGTCTCGGCGAGGCCATCATCCTGGCGTTGACCTTCTGGATGAAGGTGCCCAACGAGGCGGTCAGCGATTCGGGCTCGCTGTTCACGAAGATCAACGACTACACCTATCAGGCGCAGATCCTGCTGCTGATCGCGTCGGTGATCATCTCCGGCGCGCGACTGGCCGAAGCGAGACGCGGAGCCGTCATGAACGAGGCGGCCGAGTCGTTCCGGATGTTCACCCGCGTGGTGTTCAGCTCCTGGATGCTGGGCGCGGTGATCGTGGCGGGCACGCAGGCCTCGGATCGGTTCGCGGAGTGGATCATCAGCGACTCGACCAACGGCAACGCCAAGGACCTCGCCGAGCTGATGGTGAAAACCAGCAAGCTGCAAGCCTTCTCGCCCGGACTGGTGCTGATCATCGCGATCGTCGGCCTGCTCGGCGCGCTGGCGCAGATCGTGCTCGCCATCGTCCGCCAAGGGCTGCTGGTGATCGCGGCCGGGGTGCTGCCGCTGGCGGCGGCGGCTTCCGGCATGAACGTGGGCAAGCAGTCGTATCAGAAGCTGATCGGCTGGATCATCGCCTTCATGCTGTGGAAACCGGTGGCGGCGATCGTCTACATGATCGCCTTCACCACCGCGGGCCACGTCGACTCGCTCACCCCCACCGGTGGCCTGCCCGACGGCGAGCAGGCCCAGCGCATGCTGGTCGCGATCGTGCTGCTGTGCAGCGTGGCGTTCGTGCTGCCCGCGCTCATGCGGCTGGTCACCCCGGCCGTCGCGATCGTCGGCAGCGGTGGTTCCGGTCTCACCGCGACCGGCGGCACCCTGCTCGCGGTGGCGGGCCTGGGCGCCATGGGTACCAAGGCC
>NZ_BAGF01000052.1 GCF_000308755.1 Nocardia pneumoniae NBRC 100136 | reverse complement strand
GAGCGCCAGCGAGGCGCAGGCATGAGTGAGCGTAGCGAGCGAACCATGGGCACAGCCGCCTGCGCGGTCATGGCGGAGCCGAGCGCCAGCGAGGCGCAGGCATGACCGCGCTTTGGCACGGCTTTGCCGACATGGGCGCAGTCGAGCGAGACGGCGCGTTCGTCGTCGCCCGGGGCGACGGCGCCTACGTCTTCGATCAGGCGGGCAATCGCTACCTGGACGCCACCGCGGGCCTGTGGTTCGCCAACGTCGGGCACGGTCGCGGCGAGATCGCCGACGCCGTCGCCGCCCAGTTGCGCACGATCGCGCACTACTCCAATTTCGGTGACATCACCGAACCGGTCACCCAGGAACTGGCCGAGCGGCTCGCCGAGCTGGCCCCGGTACCGAACAGCAAGATCTTCTTCACCTCCGGCGGCTCCGACTCCGTCGACACCGCCGCCAAACTCGCCCGCCGCTACTGGCACGAACTCGGACACTCCGGCAAGACGATCGTGGTCGGGCGGCAGCGCGCCTACCACGGCATGCACGTCGCGGGTACCGCCCTGGCGGGCATACCGGGGAACCGCGAGGGGTACGGCGAATTGATGCCCGCCGCGCGAACCGTGGCATGGGACGACGCGAAAGCCCTGATCGCGCTGATCGAAGAGGTCGGCGCCGAACGCATCGCCGCGTTCTTCTGCGAACCCGTGATCGGCGCGGGCGGCGTCTACCTGCCGCCGGAGGGCTACCTCACCGAGGTGCGCCGCATCTGCCGCGACCACGACATCCTGTTCGTCGCTGACGAGGTGGTCACCGGTTTCGGCCGCATCGGCGGAGCCTGGTTCGCCTCCTCCCGTTTCGCCCTCGAACCCGACCTGATGACCACCGCGAAAGGCCTGACCTCCGGCTATCTGCCCATGGGCGCCGTCTTCGTCGGACCTCACGTGGCGGAGCCGTTCTTCGCGGGCGGCGTCTGGTGGCGGCACGGCTACACCTACGGCGGCCACGCGGGCGCCGCGGCGGCCGCGCTGGCGAACCTGGACATCATCGAGCGCGAGAACCTCCTCGATGCCGCCCTGCGCCTGGAATCCAGCCTCCACGACCAGCTGGCGGTGCTCGCCGAGCATCCCAGGGTCGCCGAGGTCCGCAGCGGTCTCGGCGCCGTCGCCGCGATCCAGCTGGCCGACCCCGCGGAAGGTCTGCCGCTGGTGAAAACCTTGCGCGCGCACGGCATCTCCAGCCGTGCCGCGGGCCAGGGCGCCATGCAGATCTCCCCGGCGTTCGTCATGACCGACGACCAGGTGTCCGAACTCGTCGACGGGTTCACCCGCGCACTCGGCGCTGGTTAGAGCGCCGGTGTGGTTGCGTAGACCCGAGACTTTCGCCACGGTCCGGCGTTCGTCGGTCCCGACTGTTGTGGTGTTCGCTGCGCACGACCGGTGTTCGCGCCCCGCGTTGCGTTGTCGGCCGGTTCGGAGTCAGAGCACCCGGGTCATGAACACGCTATTGGGGTCGGGGCGGTAGTCGCCGAACGGTGGGCAGTAATCGAAGCCGTGGGCCGCGTAAAGCTTGTGGGCGGGCCGGAAGAAGTCGGCGGCGCCGGTTTCCAGGCTGAGACGTCGGTAGCCGCGTGCGGTGGCTTCGGCCGATGAGATGGCGCAGCAAGGTGGAGCCGACGCCGCGGCGCTGGTGCGTCGCCGCGGTGCGCATGGATTTGATCTCGGCGTGCTCGCTGTCGAGGCGCTTCAGGGCGGCGCATCCGGCAAGGGTCTGCCCGTCCCATCCGGTCCAGAAGATGACGCCGGGGTGGCGTAGCGCCGCGAGGTCCAGCGCGTGCATGCTCTCCGCGGGCGAATGCTCGGCCATCTCGGCGAGGTGCTCGGTGAGCAGGGTGGTAACGGCGGGGTCGGTCACGTCGTCCACAGTGATGCGGAGGCCGCCGTTCTCCGCATCGGCGACGCGCTGCTCGATCTGGCGCGACATTCGTCCATCATGGCGGGCCGCCATGCTGGACGCCCACTCATGGGTGCACATCGGGATACCGCGAATGAGTCCGCTTGGTGATTCGGCTTTTCCGTCGATGCTTTTCGCCCAGGAGCGGACGTGGCGGTGCCCCACCGCACCGACCGAACACGCTCGATCGACCGCGGGCGCGCCCAAGGTTACTGCTGCGCAACCGAAAAGGGCGCTCCAACCGTTTCGGGATGCGAGCATGGAAGCGCGACGACCGGTGGCCGTCGTGCTGAGAGGTGGTGGGGTGTGGCGCAGTTCGTGCAGGAGTATGCCGTATTGCGGTGGGTGGTTGTAGGGGCGTTCTTGATCGCGGCGGCGATCGTGCTGGCGCGGGTGACGGCTGCCGTGCCGCTACTCGGTCGCCAGGTCGAGCTCGCCGCCGTAGCCGCGGAATCCCCTGTAAAGGATGATTCGGTACATGCCGAATCCGATGCCGCTCATGTGGTGATGTGCCTGGTGATGCTCGGCATGCTGCTGTTTCCCTCGAGTGCGAGCCCGCATGCGCTGCGCGGGGTGCTGACGGCGATGGCGGTGGTGTTCGCCGCGCTGCTGGTGGCCCGCGCCGCGGAGCACGCCGCGCAAGGCCGGCCCGTGCCGGTCGACCGGTTGATCCCGCTCGGCTACCACATCGCGGCCACCGCCGTGATGCTCTACGCGATGTCCGGCCACACCGCAGCCGGGCACGCGGGCGGGCCAGCCGCTGTCCCTGCGCTCGGGCTCGCCGCGCTGTTCCTGCTCGACGCGCTGCTCGTCGCCTTCGCCGCCCGCGGCGGGTGGACGCTCGCGCACAACCGGGGGCCGCTCGGGTTGCTCCTCCGTTCCGGGGGATGCGTCGCCGCTCTCACCGGACCCGCCCGGCCGTGGGCGGCGGTGCCGCACGTGGTGATGGACGCGGGCACCGCCTACATGCTGGTCGCCGCGATATCGGGTTGACCGGGGCGACCAATCCGCCTCCTTGTGCATACCGAACCCCTGTTTATGCAGGCAGGGGATTCGGCGATGAGCAACGAACACGGTTCTGCTTCACCACATGGGTCCGCGCGGGAGTGCGACGAACTCGCCGACCCGGCGCTCGCGTGCCCGTCGCCCGCCGCGGACAACCGGGCACGTACCGGTCTGGCCACCCGTGAACTGGCCGCGCTGCTCGCGGCGGTGGGGGCGGGCGATCGCGGCGCGTTCACCGAGTTCTACCAGTTGACCAGCCCGCGGGTATTCGGGCTGACGGTGCGCATCCTGCGTAGTCACGCCGCCGCGGAAGAGGTGACCCAGGAGGTCTACCTCCAGGTGTGGTCGATGGCCGACCGCTACGACCCCACGCTGGCCAGCCCGATCGGTTGGATCATGATGCTCGCGCACCGGCGCGCGGTGGACCGGGTCCGCGCGGAGAGTTCGGCCACCAGCCGCGAGCTGGTCTACGCGCACGAGCAGCTGGGCCGCGCCCACGACGTCGTCGCCGAATCGGTGGTGCAGCGCATCGAAGAACAGCAGGTGGCAGGCTGCCTGGGCATGCTGACACCCACCCAGCGCGAAGCGATCATGCTGGCGTATTACAGCGGGCACACCTACCGTGAGGTCGCCGACCACCTCTCGGTCCCACTGCCCACGATCAAGACCCGCATCCGCGACGGGTTGAAGCGATTGGAGAAGTGCTTGTCCGGGAAGGGCACCGATGGTTGACACCTCGCCGCGAGCGGACGCGGACCTCATCGACCTCGCCTATCCGTGCGCGCTGGACGCGGTCGCCGATATCGAACGCAGGCATATCGACGCTCGGCTGGCGGCCGCCGACCCGGCCGTGCGGCAGGCGTTCTCCGACACCGTCTGGCAGGTGCGCGAGATCATGGGACGGCTGGCCGTGCTCGACGAGCATGCGCCGCCGCCCGAACTGGAACGACGCATCCTGGCAGCGTTGCCCGACCGCGGCGCAGGAAAACCGGTCACCCGGATGGCGTCGTGGTGGCGGCCACCGCGGTGGGCGGTCGCGGTCGCCGCCGCGGCGTGCCTTGTGCTCGGCACAACCGTGGTGACCATGCGGTTCGTCGGCTCGCCGTCCTCTCCCACTACGGCCAACCAGGTGGAAGTCCAGCCGGAGACGCAGACCGTGCGCGGGCCGGTCGCCGGTGGCGGCCTGCTGGTCGTGGACGTCTCGCCGAAGCTCGGGCGCGCGGTCGTCGTCTTCGACCAGGTCGCGCCGCCGCCGGTGGGGCAGGTGTATCAAATGTGGCTGGTCGGCTCCGACGGGCAGTCACGATCGGTCGGGATGCTGAGCGACGCGCCGTCGGCCGATCGGCCGTTCGTGACCGGATTCCGGTCGGGCGAGCTGCTCGCGATGAGCGTCGAACCGGACGGCGGTTCGGACGCGCCGAGCGCCGAGCCGATCGCCTCCGTGCGGCTGCCGTGAGGGGAGTCTAGATCTCGACCGGCTGGTCGGCGACGACACGACCGCCCAGGCGCACCCAGCCGTCGGAGTCCCACTGGGTGAACAATTGGGAACCTTTGCCCTGGACTATGACCAGGCTCTTGCGCAGCAGCGCGGTCAGCGCCACGGCGGCGGCGCCGGTCGCTTCGTCCTCGACGATCCCCATGGTCGGCGCGAACATGCGGGAGCGCAGCGTCCCGCGATGTTCGTCGGTCCAGCTCCACAGATAGTGCGGGCCGCCGGGAAACTCGTCCGCTCGGAGGGTGGCGAGTTCTTCGGGGTCGGCGAGCTCGTGGAAGGTGAACGCCGGCGCCCATTCGCCGCGGGCGGTGATCCAGGTCAGCCCGTCGGTGAGTTCCACCGCCACCGGGCCCGCGGGGACGTCCAGCGTCCGCACCGGCGTCCCCTGGGCGGCGAACCACCACGCCGTCCCCACCGAGGGGTGCCCGGCGAACGGGAGTTCCACCGTCGGCGTGTAGATCCGCACCGTGGCGATCTCGTCGACCGGCTCGTCGACCACGACGGTCTCGGCGTACCCGGCCTTCGCCGCCAGCGCCTGCCGGTCGGCCGTGGCCACGTCCGTGGCCCTGGCGATGCCCAGTTCGTTGCCGAACCGCCCGGCGGCGTCGGTGAACACTCGGACCACGTCAAGCTGGGTGCCCATGGTCGCCGAGCCTACTCGGTGCCCCGACACCGAGCTGTGGTCCAGGACACACCCCCGAACGCGAAGAGGCCCCGATCCGCGGATCGGGGCCTCTTCGCGACGACCTCAGATCGCGGCCGTGGCCAGCGCCTCGGTGGACTGCACCGCCTGGCCGACACCGGCCACGATGGCCGCGGCCCGCAGTGATTCGAAGATCACCTCACGGGATACGCCCGCCTCGCGCAGCGTGTGCTCGTGCGCCTCCAGGCAGTGCGCGCAGCCGTTGATCGAGGAGACCGCGAACGACCAGAGCTCGAAGTCGGCCTTGTCGACGCCGGGCGAGCCGATGATCTGCATCCGCAGCCCGGCCCGCAGATCGTCGTAGCGGCCGCCGAGGAACGCCTTGCCCCGGTAGAACACGTTGTTCATGCCCATGATCGAGGCGGCGCCGAGCGCGGCGTTGTACGCCTCCGCGGTCAGCACGTCGGCGGCGTCCTCGGCGATCTCGCGCAGTGTGGTCGTCGACCGGGTCGCGGCCGCCGACGCCAGTAGGGTGCCCCACAGTTGCTGTTCGTTCAGCACCGTGGTGCGCGCGATCGATGACAGGTTGAGCTTGAGGTCCTTGGCGTACTCGGGAAGGGAGTTCTTCAGGTTCTCAATGCTCATGCGGCGATTCCTCTGCTCAGGTCGGCCCCGTAAGGGGACAGGTCATTTTCTCGGTGGTTGTTTCAGACGCTGGCCGCGAGGAGCTCACCGGCGTTGATGGTCGGGTCGCCCTTCTTCCAGTTGCAGGCGCACAGCTCGTCGGACTGCAGCGCGTCCAGCACCCGCAGCACCTCGTCGACGTTGCGGCCCACCGAACCCGCGGTGACCGAGACGAACTGGATCTCGTTGTTCGGGTCGACGATGAAGGTGGCGCGGTCGGCGACGCCGTCGGCGTTGAGCACGCCGGTGGCCGCGGACAACTCACGCTTGAGGTCCGAGAGCATGGGGAAGGGGAGGGTCTTGAGGTCCTCGTGCTGTGCGCGCCACTGGAAGTGCACGAACTCGTTGTCCACCGACACGCCGAGCACCTGCGCGTCCCGGTCTTCGAACTCGTCGTTGAGCTTGCCGAACGCGGCGATCTCCGTGGGGCACACGAAGGTGAAGTCCTTCGGCCAGAAGAAGACGATCCGCCACTTGCCCGCGTGGTCGTCGCTGGTGATCCGGGTGAAGTAGTCGTCGGGCTGCTGAGCGTCGACCTTCGACAGATCACCGCCGATGACCGCGGTGAGGTTGTATGCCGGGAATTGGTCGCCGATGGTCAGCAGGGCCATGCTCATCTCCTCGTCGTGTTGATTTGCTAGCGCATGCAATAGCTCACCGGTGATCTTGCCGGAAGCCCCGGTAAAAGGTAAAGGTGATCAGTCGCACTAGACTGATAGGCGTGACTGATCAGACTTATCAGCCCACCCTGTCACAGCTGCGTGCGTTCGTCGCGATCGCGGAATACCGCCATTTCGGCACCGCGGCCACCCGGCTCCATGTGAGCCAGCCCACGCTATCGCAGGCGCTCGCGGCGCTGGAAAACGGGCTGGGCATTCAGCTGATCGAGCGGAGTACCAGGCGTGTGCTGGTGACCGCCGCCGGAATGCGCTTGCTGCCCAAGGCGATGGCCACGCTGGAGGCCGCCGACCGCTTCGTCGCCTCGGCGACCGGGGACGGACTCGGTGGCGCCTTGCGGATGGGCATCATTCCGACGGTGGCCCCCTATGTGCTGCCCGGGTTGCTGCCCGAGCTGCGCAAGCGGCTGCCCGCGCTGCGCCCGCAGATCATCGAAGACCAGACCGCCCGGTTGCTGGACGGGCTGCGCACGGGCGTCTTGGACATCGCGTTGCTGGCGGTTCCCACCGACATGCCCGGTGTGGTCGAGATCCCCCTCTATGCCGAGGAATTCGTGCTGGTCACCCCACGTGGGCACGAGCTGGCCGGGCGTACGGACCTGGCCGCGTCGGTGCTCGACGCCCAGCCGCTGCTGCTGCTGGACGAGGGGCACTGCCTGCGCGACCAGACCCTCGAGGCGTGCCGGTCGGCCGATGCCCACCCCGCCGCGGTCGGCGACACCAGGGCCGCCTCGCTGGCGACCGTGGTGCAGTGTGTCGCGGGCGGGCTCGGTGTGACCCTGATCCCGCAGATGGCCGTCGCGGCGGAAACGGCGAGCGGCACACTGGATGTCGCGCATTTCGCGGACCCGGCGCCCGGCCGCACCATCGGCCTCGCGTTCCGTGCCTCCAGCGCCCGTGCCGACGACTACGAATACTTGGCCGCCATCATCCGCGCCCAGCGGCCGATGTAGGCGTCGGCCGCCCGTGCGTGCAGCGCGGGGGACGGGCACAGTGGGTACCGGGTGAGAGGAGCGGTGGACATGGAATCGGCGGCGCTGGGTCCGGGGCGGCTGGGTGGTCTGTCCGGGCCCGATCACGCGCTGTTCGTCTACGGGACGCTGCAGTTTCCCGAAGTGTTGGACGTGCTGCTCGGGAGGATTCCGTCGCTCGAACCGGCCGAGCTGACCGGGTGGCGCGCGGCCGCGCTGCCGAGGCGGATCTATCCCGGATTGGTCGTCGCGCCGGACGGACTGACCCGGGGCGCCGTGCTCAGTGGTCTCACCGCGGCGGAATGGATGATCCTCGACGCGTTCGAAGACGACGAATACGACCTGCGCCGGGTACGTGTCGGCGACCGGGTGGGTCCGGTGTGGACCTACGTCTGGACGGCGGCCGCCGATCCGGCCGACTGGCAACGGGATCGGTTCGCCGCCGAACATCTGACGCATTTCGCCGCACGATCCGCGCGGTGGCGCCACGCTCCACCCGCGGAGGAAGGCACGGCGTGATGCCTCCGCACGGTTTGCTGGTTGCAATTCCAAGACGACCGGTCGTATATTCGCTGCATGGCGCGACCGCGACGTAGTGAAGACACCCGGCGACTTCTGGTCGAGGAGGGCGCCGCCGGGTTCCTGACCAACGGCTACCACGGCACGGGACTCAAACAGATCCTGGACAAGGTCGGTGTGCCGAAGGGATCGTTCTACAACTATTTCGACAGCAAGGAGAGCTTCGGGCGCGCGATCATCGAGCATCACTCGCTGTGCGTCCAGCGCAATCTGACCGAGGCGTTCGGCGCCGCGCCGGATCCGGTGAGCGGCCTGCGGACGTTCTTCGGACGGCTGATGGACGATTTCGTCGCGGCCGATTTCACCGGCGGCTGCCTCATCGCGAACCTGGGCGGCGAACTGGAAGGCAGTGAGCTGCTGCGGGAATCGCTGTCGGTCGCTTGGGGCGCTTGGCGCGACCGCGTCGCCGAGCAACTGGCACACGGACAGCGGCTGGGCATGATCCGCGCCGACATCGACGCCACCGAGCTGGCCGACCTGCTGCTCGAGTCATGGGAGGGCGCGGTGATCAGGATGAAGATCGATCGCACCCTCGCGCCGCTGCACAAGTGCCTGGATCGGCTGCTCGGCGACTATTTCCTGCCCTGAGCCAAGGGCTGCACCCGTCCGGCGTCTACGTTCACCCATTCGAAGACGACCGGTCGTATCAACGAAGAGGAGAGAAATGGCGAAGACGGTCATCGTGACCGGTTCCTCCAGCGGGATCGGACGCGATATCGCGCGGGCGTTCCTGGAACGCGGCGACAATGTCGTGCTCAATGGTCGTGACACGGCGAAACTTTCGCGGGTCGCCGCCGCACTGGGCACTCCGGATCGGGTGGCCACGGTGGTGGGCGATATCGGCGACCCCGCGACGGGAACCGCTCTGGTCCGGGTCGCCGTCGAGCGGTTCGACGGGGTGGACGTGCTGGTCAACAACGCGGGCGTCTTCGGGGCCAAGCCGTTCGTGGACGTCACCGAGGCCGACCTGGACGGCTACCTCGACGGAAACCTCAAGGGCACCTACTTCACCACGCAGGCCGTGGTGCGACAGCTGCTGGCACAGGGCCGCGGCGGCAGCATCGTGAACATCGGCACGGTGCTGATCGACCACGCCCTCGCCGGGCTGCCCGCGTCGGCGGCACTGATCAGCAAGGGCGGTGTGCACGCGCTGACCACCAGCCTCGCCGCGGAACTCGCGGCCGACGGCATCCGGGTCAACGCGGTCGCTCCCGGCATCATCCGCACGCCGCTGTTCGGCGACGGCGACGAAGCGGCCGCAGGCAGGCTGGCCTTGCTCAACCGCATCGGCGAAGTCGCCGAAACCACTTCCGCGGTGTTGTATCTCGCCGACGCCGCGTTCATCACCGGACACATCCTTCCCGTCGACGGCGGGTTCATCACCGGAAGGGCAGCCTGATGCCGTACGTGAACATCAAAGTCACCGACGAGGGCGTCACCCGCGAGCAGAAGGCGCAACTGATCAAGGGCGTCACCGATCTGCTGTACGACGTCCTCGGCAAGGCGCCCGCGAGCACCTACGTCGTCATCGACGAGGTCGCGCTGTCCGACTGGGGCGTGGGCGGAGTCGACGTCGAACAGTGGCGCAAGCAGCAATCCTGAACCGCGAAAAACAGTACGGGACGGTATGATTCGGGCGTCGCCGGGCTCACGAGGGGCGGCGGCGCCCGAACTCGTCACACAAAGTCATACCGAGGCCGTTGCGTTTTCATCGGTGGCCGAGATCCTGGTACGACCGATACAGCTCGACGGAGGGGAGCTGCGATGCCATCGCTGCTGGAAATCTCGACCCACTTCTTTCTGCAGATCGTGGTCATCCTGGTGACCTACCAACTGCTCTGGCCCGTCTTCCGCCGCCTGGGGCAAGTCCAGGTGGTCGCCATCATGATCGCGGGCTTCCTGCTCGGGCCATCGGTGCTCGGCTGGGCCTGGCCGCAGGCGCAGGAGTGGCTGTTCCCGACCAAGCTCGCGGTGGGAGGCACGAGTATCGTCCACCCGAACCTGACCGCCATCTACGTGGTCGGCCAGATCGGGCTGGTGCTGTACATGTTCCTGGTCGGCAGCTCGTTCCAGCTCGACATCTTCGGCAAGCATCTGCGCCAAGCCGGGACCACTTCGGCGACCGGTGTCGCGGTGCCGATGGTGCTCGGCGGCCTGGTCGGCTGGTGGATGGCCGTGCAGGGCGGATTCTTCACCGAGAGGGTGGCCGACTGGCAAGGGGCGCTGTTCCTCGCCGCTGCCGTCGCGGTCACCGCGTTCCCGATCCTGGCCTGGATCATCTACGACTCCGGACTGATGAACACCCGGCTCGGCACGATGTCGCTGGCGGTCGCGGCCGTCGACGACGCGTGCGCGTGGGTGCTGCTGGCGGTGGTCGTCGCGACGGCGAAGGACAGCCCGGGTGGCATCTACCTCGCGGTCGGCGGCGGACTGGCCTACCTGCTGTTCATGTTCTTCGTCGCCCGCCGCTGGCTGGCGCGGCTGGAGACGTGGACGCCGCGCCGCGGTGACACCGAACGCGCGGGCGGATTGCCGGTCGGTCAGCTCACCGTGGTCCTGCTGGTGGTCCTGCTGGCCGCCGGAGTCACCGACTTCGTCGGAATCCATTCCGTGCTCGGCGCTTTCGTCGCCGGTCTGGTCATGCCGCGCGGTGAGCTGCTGGACCGGATCCGGGACCGCTTCGAGCCGCTGGTCGGATATCTGCTGCTGCCCGCGTTCTTCATCTATACCGGCTTGAACACGAAGCTGAGCCTCATCTTCGAGCCGAAGGTGCTGGTGATGACCGTCGTGGTGCTGGTGGTGTCGTTCGCGGGCAAGTTCGGCGCGGTCGGGCTGGTCGCTCGCTCCCAGGGCATGGGCTGGCGGGAGGCGGGCGCCATGGGCGCGCTGTCCAATGCTCGCGGGCTGATGGAGCTGGTGCTGCTCAACGTCGGGTTGTCGGCCGGGCTGATCACGCCCGAGTTGTACACCGTGCTCGCGATCATGACGACGGTCACCACCTTCGTCGCCACGCCGCTGCAGCGGATGTTCGAGCGCAGTGCGTGGAAGAACGGCATGGTCTTCGGTCCCAGCGGCGAGGAGCCGAAAGGGAGCACACCACCGGAGCAGCCGGAACGGCCGTCCGTGGACTCGGCGCGGATCTGACACCGGCCGGTACTAATGCCGAACGCGCCGGATCCGACCGGCGCGTTCGGGCTCGACCTGCGCCTACACCCGCAGCGCGTGCGGTTCGATCGCGCCGCGCACCAGCGCCCGCGCGTCGATGGTCTGGGCCTTGTACGGCAGCAGCGCCAGCCGGTCGGTCATCCCCTCGACGGGGTCCTCGATCTGGTCGACCAGGCCGAACAGGAACGACCACTCGTGCTCGTCGCTGCCGTAGTGCACGACGGTGCCGAACTGCTCGTGGAAACGCTGCCAGGACCGCTTCAGCGTCTCGTTGCGCCACATGGTCGCGCATCCGGCCTGGGCGCTCAGCACGCCGCCGGGCGCGAGCAGCGCACGACATCGGGACAGGAACTCCGCCTCGTAGAGCCGGTTGTGCTGGGCGTCCTCGACGCGCTCGTCCGGCAGGTCGATCACGATGACGTCGTAGCGGGTGCCCGCCTTGGCCGCCGTCGCGAGGAAATCCCAGCCGTCGGCGTAGTGCACCGTGATCGGCCCCTCGCCCTTGACCGCGGCGGCCAGTTCTTCGCTGGTGTAGCCGTAGGGCAGGTGCTGGGCGCACAGTTCGACCTCGAGCTGGTCGATGTCGACGTGATCGACGTGGGTGGCGCCAGCGGCGACCGACATCTGGCTGGCCACGCCCTCACCGGAGCCGATGATGAGCACGTTGTCCAGCTTCTCGGCCAGCGTGAAGGCCGGGACCATCATCGCCTCGTGGTAGGTCAGCTGGGAGAACTCGGTGGACTGGCGGTCGTCGTCGGAGAACAGGCTGATGCCCTGCTCGGTCCGCGCGATGACCATGTGCTGGAACGGCGTGTGCGTGTCGACGATCACCTCGTGCAGGTCCCAGATACGGGTCAGCCCGGCGCCCACCGGCTCCTCGATCCGCTGGCCGCCGTGTCCCCTGCGGATCACCTGCATGCGAACATCCTTGGGGGACAAGGCGTCCCGGAGCAGCTCCACCGCCGTCGACGCTCCCGCGCCGATGCTGCCGCAGGTGAAGACGTCGACGAAGATGTCGCCGGACTCCGGATAAGTGTGAATCGAGGCGTGGGACTCCGACAACAGCGCGAGGACGGTCACCCCCTGCGGTTCGAACTTCTTGTGTACGACATCGCAGATGGTGACGCCCGCCGCGATCAGAGACTCACGCAACGCCGATTCGAGTCGTTCGAGATCGTCGCAGAGGGCTGCGTCGACACCACCGAACTCGGCCAGCACATGCCAGCCGGTGAATTCCGCCGTCATGGGCAAACTCACTCTCGCTCAGCGCCCGAGACATGAACGGTCAAGGGCGGAAAACCATTGAAGGACACCGACGAATAGCTCGCGGTATAGGCGCCGGTGTCGGGGATTCGAATGCGATCACCGGCTCGCAACGTGGTCGGTAGGAGGACTCGCGTGCGTTGATACAGTACATCGTCGCCGTCGCAGGTCGGACCGGCTACCACCGCCTCGTCGACGGGGTCGCCGTCCCGGTCGGTGACGAACCGGTAGGCGATGTACTCGTTCTCGGTCTCGGCCATGCCGTTGTAGCGGCCGATGTCGAGATACACCCAGCGTCGTCCGTCCGGCGCGGTGCGGACGCCGACGACCTCGGCGTGAATCGTGCCCGCCGAACCGACCAGCGCCCGGCCCGGTTCGACGACCAATCCGGTGTTCCCGGAAAGGAATTCGGCCGCGGCGTGGTTCACCACCGCGGCGATCTCACCCAGTGCGGGTGCGGAATCGGCATAGGAGATCGGCAGCCCGCCGCCGATGTTCACCCAGCCGACGGGAATGTCCTTGTCCGCCAAGGCTTCCACGATCCGGCCCGCCTGTTCGATGCCGATCCGCCACGCGGTGGGGTCCAGCTGCTGTGAGCCGACGTGGAAGTACGGCCCGGCGACGACCAGTCCGAGGTCCCTGGCCCGGACCAGCAAGCGGAACGCCTCGCCCGGGGCGCAGCCGAATTTCGTGCCGAACGGGGTCTGCGACTCCGGCGCCGAGGCGAGGAAGCGGCACTCCACCTCGGAGCCGGGCGCATACTCGGCGATGCGCAGCAGGTCGTCTTCGGTGTCGAAGGCGAACCGGCGCACCCCTAGCGCAAAGGCCCTCGCGATGTGGGCGGCCTTCTTGATCGGGTTGCCGTAGCACAGGCGTTCCGGCGCCACCCCCAGTCCGAGGCACAGGTCGATCTCGCCGATGCTGGCGACATCGAACTCCGCGCCCTCCTCGTCGAGCAGGCGCACGATCTCCGGCACCGGGCTCGCCTTGACGGCGAAGCGGATCCTCGTCGCGGCGCCCCGGTCGGAGGACAGGGCGGCACCGAGCGCGCGGTAATTCTCGCGGACACGCTCGGGATGGATGACAAGGTACGGCGATTCGGGCATAGTTGATCTTTCGCTTGGGCAGCGGGGGAGAGAGTATCAGCGGCCCCTACCCAGAAACGAATCCGTCAAACCTTGGATTCGCCGCACGGTCGCCGCGCCCCGTCCTGGTCCCAGGATGGGCGCGCTGACCTGCGTGGATGCGGAGCCGGCGTGCGGTGCGGGCTCAGCCGGCGGACACAGTGACGTCGTCGAAGACGACCTCGCCCGCGGCGTCGGACTCGGCGAGATCGACCACCGCGTCGATCGACCAGCCATGGTCGCCCGCCGGGTCGTCGAGCACCTGCCGCACCCGCCAGAATCCCGGTCTTCGTTCCACCTGGAACAGCTGCGGGCCCCTGGCGTCGGGGCCGGTGCCGATCCGCTCGTACTCCGCGAAGTAGTCGGCCAAAGCCTGCGCCCAGTCCAGGCCCGGGCTCAGTTCGGCCAGGTCGTCCCATCGCCGCAGCGCGGCCAGTTCGACGCGGCGGAACATCGCGTTGCGGACCATGACCCGGAAGGCGCGCTCGTTCGCCGAGATCGGACGCACCGTCTCCGCGCCGAAGGCGACCTGGTCGGCGTCGGTCTCCGCGCCGGGATTGGTCAGCTGCTCCCATTCGTCGAGCAGACTCGAATCCACTTGGCGGACAAGCTCACCCAGCCACTCGGTGATGTCGTCGAGTTCCTCGGTGCGCGCGGACTCCGGCACCGTGCGCCGTAGCGCCCGGTAGGCGTCGGCGAGGTAGCGCAGCACCACGCCCTCGGAGCGGGCCAGCTCGTAGAAGGAGATCAGCTCGGCGAAGGTCATGGCGCGCTCGATCATGTCGCGCACCACCGACTTCGGCGCGGGCGCGAACTCCGACACCCACGGATGCCCCGCGCGATAGGTCTCGTAGGCCGGTTCGATCAGCTCGGCCAGCGGCTTGGGCCAGGTCACCTCTTCGAGCAGTTCCATCCGCTCGTCGTAGTCGATGCCGTCGGCCTTCATCTCGGCGATCGCCTCGCCGCGCGCCTTGTGCTGCTGGGCCATCAGCAACTGACGCGGATCCTCCAAGGTGGATTCGATGAGCGACACTACGTCGAGGGTATAGCTCGGCGAATCTTTGTCCAGTAGATCCAGCGCGGCCAGCGCGAACGGTGACAGCGGCTGGTCGAGGGCGAAGTCGCGTTGCAGGTCGACGGTCAGGCGGGCGCGGCGGCCCTGCTCATCCGGTTCCGGCAGCTGCTGGACCACCCCGGCGTCGCGCAGCGCGCGGTAGAGCCGGATCGCGCGCAGGATGTGCCTGCGCTGGGCGGCGCGCGGTTCGTGATTGTCCTCGAGCAGGTGGCGCATGGCGTCGAAACAGTTGCCCGGCCGGGCGATCACGTTCAGCAGCATCGCGTTGGTGACGGTGAAGCGTGACACCATCGGCTCCGGTTGGGCCGCGACCAGGCGGTCGAAGGTGTCTTCGCTCCAGGAGACGAAGCCTTCCGGCGGTTTGCGCCGCTGCACCTTGCGCTGTTTCTTCGGGTCGTCGCCCGCCTTGGCCAGCAGCCGGGTGTTCTCCACCTCGTGCTCGGGCGCCTGCACCACGACCGTGCCCATGGTGTCGTAGCCCGCCCGGCCCGCGCGGCCGGCGATCTGGTGGAACTCCCTGGCTTTCAACCGCCGGGTGCGCACGCCGTCGAATTTGGTCAGCCCGGTGAGCAGCACCGTGCGGATGGGCACGTTGATGCCGACGCCGAGGGTGTCGGTGCCGCACACCACCTTCAGCAGGCCGTCCTGGGCGAGCCGTTCCACCAAGCGGCGGTATTTCGGCAGCATGCCCGCGTGATGGACGCCGATGCCGTGCCGGATCAGCCGGGACAGGGTCTTGCCGAAACCCGCGGCGAACCGGAACTCGCCCAGCGCCTCGGCGATCGCGTCCTTCTCCGCGCGGGTGGCGAAGTTCACGCTGGTCAGCGCCTGGGCACGCTCCAGCGCGGCGGCCTGGGTGAAGTGCACCACGTACACCGGCGCCTGGTGGGTGGTGACCAGTTCTTCCAGGGTCTCGGTGATGGGGGTGCGCGCGTAGGAGAAGCTCAGCGGTACCGGGCGTTCGCTGCCCGCGACGATCGCGGTGGAGCGGCCGGTCCGGCGCTCCAGGTCGCGGGCGAAGAAGTCGACGTCGCCGAGCGTGGCCGACATGAGCAGGAACTGGGCGCGCGGCAGTTCCAGCAGTGGGACCTGCCAGGCCCAGCCTCGGTCCGGATCGGCGTAGAAATGGAATTCGTCCATCACGACCTGGCCGACGGCGGCGTCCGCGCCCTCGCGCAAGGCCAGATTGGCCAGGATTTCCGCGGTGGCGCAGATGATCGGCGCCTCCGGGTTCACCGCGGCGTCGCCGGTGACCATGCCGACCCGCTCGGCGCCGAACACCTCGCAGAGGGCGAAGAATTTCTCGCTCACCAGCGCCTTGATCGGGGCGGTGTAGTAGGTGCGCAGGCCCTGGGTGAGGGCGAACAGGTGTGCGCCGACCGCGACCAGCGACTTTCCCGATCCGGTCGGGGTGGCGAGGATGACGTTGGATCCGGAGGCCAGCTCCAGCAGCGCTTCGTCCTGCGCCGGATACAGCGGGGTGCCCTGCTCGGCGGCCCACATCCCGAACGACTCGTACAGTGCGTCGGCGTCGGTCCCCGGGATGTCGAGCAGTTCGGTCAGATCCACTCCGACCACCCTACGGCGTC
Source organism: Nocardia pneumoniae NBRC 100136 (assembly GCF_000308755.1). Taxonomy (GTDB): domain Bacteria; phylum Actinomycetota; class Actinomycetes; order Mycobacteriales; family Mycobacteriaceae; genus Nocardia; species Nocardia pneumoniae. The sequence continues at coordinate 64,516 of NZ_BAGF01000052.1, read as the reverse complement.
GGTATCGGCGGCGCGTGCAGGGGCGATCGGTACTCCCGACCGCGCCAGGACTCAGTCCCGCTCGCCCTTGTCGTCGCCGTTGTAGCCGCCCTGCTCGGCGAGGAATCGTTCGAACTCCGCGCCCAGCTCGTCACCGCTGGGCAGCTCGCCGTCACCGGCCAGCAGGCTCGACTGCCGCTCCTGCGCGGTGACGAAACTGTCGTACTGCCGCTCCAGGGCGTGCACCACGGTCTCCACCTCGACATTGCCCGCGATGTGCTCGTTGACCTGTTCGCGCACGCGCGCGGCGGCCTCGCCGAGCGCGGCCAGCGGAAATTCGAGGCCCGCGTTGTCGGCGACGTTCTCCAGCAGGGTCTGCGCGGCCTCCGGGTAGGCGGTCTGCGCCAGGTAGTGCGGGACGTGCACCGAGAAGCCGACCGACTCGTGACCGTGCTGGGCCATGCGGAATTCCAGCAGCGACGACGCGCTGCCCGGCACTTGGAGTTCGCCAGGCCAGCGCTGATGCTCGGAGATCAGGTCGCGATTGGAGGAATGCGCGGTCACCCCGAGCGGGCGGGTGTGCGGAATGGCCATCGGAATCGCGCTCAGCCCGATGCTGCGCCGCACGCCGAGTTGTTCGGCGAGCAGGCGCACCGCGGTGGTGAACTTCTCCCAGCGCAGATCCGGCTCCAGACCCGCGAGCAACAGGAACGGGGTGCCCGCGGTGTCGCGCAGCGCCCAGAGGTTGAGCTCCGGCTCGGCGTACTCGGAGAAATGATCGGTCTTGAACGTCATGAGCGGGCGCCGCGAACGGTAGTCCAGCAGCTCGTCCACGTCGAACGAGGCGACCAGTTCGCTTTCCAGGCTCTCGCGCAGGTGCGTGGTGGCCAGCCGTACCGCGTGTCCGGCGTCGGTGAAGCCTTCCAGCCCGTGCACCAGGACCGGGCCCGAGCCGTCGGCGGACGACAGCTGCGGAGCGGGGAACTCCAGTTCGTACATTCGCGACTCGTACTCCATCGCGTACTCCTTCCTGCGCGGTTCCTGCGGCTCGGACGCGTACCTCACGCGCCAGTGTGGTTGCCTGTTCGATCGTTCGCCACCGGTGGTGGTAGCCGTACGACGAGCAGTCGTCCGAGACGGGGACCACCGTCCATTGTCCCCCATGCCGATGACGGCCATCGCGCACGGCCGGACACCGACCCATACTCCGAGGCAACAGCATCGAGGGCCTGCGCATTCCCGGCCCGGCGGCGTGGCATCTCCGGCTGGGCCGCCGGAGTTTGGCACAGTGAGCGTGTGACGGTGGTGGATTCGACGCGCGGGCGGCCGGGCTGGATGGTGCCGGTCGTGTGCGCCGTGCTGCTGGCCGGGTGCGGGTCGACGGTGCCGGGCCGCCCGCTCTCGTCGGCACCGGCCACGGTGACCCGGCAGGTGAGCGCGGAACTGCCGACGCTGCTGCCGGATCCGGCGCAGTTTCCCGCCCGGTACCCGGCGGTGGTGCTTCCGCAGGAGGCCGTGGCCCAGGCGGCAGGCGATTTGGACGGCATGGGACGCGGGGCGGGCGTGCAGCCGAGCCGGTGTGTGCCGCCCCGCCAGGACTTCGGCCCTGATCGGACGGCGATGGCGGTGGGCACGGACGAGGCGACGCGCGCCACGCTGACCGTCGAATTGGCGCGTACCGACGAGGCGTTGGCCTCGTTGCGCGCCCGGGTGGCGCAGTGCGGATCGGTGCGGGTGACCCGCGCGGGCGCCAGTACCACCGTGCTGACCGAACTGGACGCACCACCACCCGCCGACGCCGACGACGCCGTTGCGCTGCGCAGAACCGTGCGGCCGGAGGCGGGCGGTGCCGGGCTGACCCAGTCCATGCGTACGCTGCTTGCTCAGATCGGGGATGTGCGAATCTCGGTGACGTACATGTCTTTCGACGACGGGGAACCGGACACGGTGGCGCTGGACGCACTGTTCTCGACGGCTGTGCGAAAGGTGCGCGAGGGGTAGGCCGCGACTGATCCTGGGCCGGTCCCGGCCGCACGGTAGCAGCCGCCACCGACATCGATCGCGGTCGCCATGGCCGCGTGGGCAATTCCTGCACAGCGCAAGGTGAATTCCCCAGACCAGCCGAAACGTGAGGTCGGCATCGACCACCCCGGAGCGCGGAGTTGGAGACTCGACGCATGACCACCTCCGCGACACCTTTTCCCGCTCCTGAGCCAGTCGACGCCGAGCCCAGCGGCCGGGCCAGCGCGCTACGCCGAGGCCTGCGTAGCCGACGCGCGTTGGCCTGCCCTGCTTCCTCCGGTTTCCCGCGACCAGACGACATAGGTGCCATTGCGCGAGAACGGGTTTCGACGACAACGGAAGGAGAAGCAAGCCCTGGGGAGGAGCGGCGTACCCGTGTCGACCCGGCTCGAAAAGCCCGGTGCCGCGATGAGCCTCCGCCCTTCGGGGATATACCCGAACATGCCGTGTGCGTGGATGATCCGGGCGAGCTGATCGCGGCCGTCCCCGCGATGCTGGGGTTCACTCCGGAGCGGTCGGTGGTGGTGCTCGTCCTGCGGCGTGGCACCACCGACGCCGCGGCGGTCGACGCGGTGGTGCGGTTCGACCTGGACTCGCCCGGTGGACGGCGGGTGCGCTCCGGGCCGCTGGCCGCCGCCGTCACGCGGATCTGCGGATCTGAGGCGGCCGAGGTACTGGCGGTTCTGGTCGACGATCGCGCCGAAGGACCGGAAGCGCACGCCGACCGGACCAGTTGCGCGACGGGACGATTCGACGTGCTGGTCGGCGCGCTGGGCCGACGCCTGGCGTTCGCCGACATCGCGCTCGCCGGGGCGTGGGCGACGCGCGAGATCGCCGCCGGGCAGCCATGGTGGGCATTGACCGGGCCGGACCAGCGTGGTGTGCTCCGGGATCCGGCCGCCTCGATGGTCGCGCTCACCCACGTGCTGGACGGCAGGCCCATCCGCGGCTCTCGCTCCGAACTCACCGACCTGGTCGCGGTGGATCAGCTGTCGCGCGAGGAGGTGGCGGCGCAACTGGAGAACGCGCTCACCCTGGCCCGGGAGCGGTATGCCCGGGCCGCGCGCCGCGGCGACCCGAACGAATACAGCAGGCAGGCCCTCGACTACGTGCTGTGGCAGATCGCCAACGTCGCGTCCGGCGCGGCGCTGATGGCGCCCGAACTCGCGAAATTGGCTGCCGCTCTGCGGGATCGGGCGGTCCGGGACACGATGTTCGCCTTGGCCGTCGGCGACCATGCCGCCGCCGCCGAGGCGCTGTGGGGCGCGCTGACCCGCGCCCTGTCCGGTCCGGATCGCGCCGAGGCCGCGGCACTGCTCGGCTACAGCGCCTACGTTCGTGGTGACGGTCCGCTCGCGGGCATTGCCCTGGAGGCCGCGCTGGAGGCGGATCCGGGGCATCCGATGGCGGTGCTGCTCGATACGTCCCTGCGCCTGGGCATGCGCCCGGAACAGTTGCGGCGACTGGCCCGCAGCGGTTACCAGACCGCCGCGGGTCTGGGTGTCGACCTCGGCACGCCAGCGCCATGAACAGGCTGTGCGGGGCGCATGTCGAACCGGCTGAGCGTCATTCCCGGAACGGGTCTTCCCACTTACCGCATGAGGATTACGCAGTCCGCACGTCGCCCACCGCGACAGCCGCGTCCGTAGGAGCCGCTCGCCCGGCGGCCCGAGCCAGCGATGCGCCACGCCAAAGGGCTGACCGAACAGGATTGTCGCCCTTGTGGCGTCGGCTGGGCCGGGCTGATCAGGTTGTGCTCGCCCGAGCCGAGGCATGCTCGACTCGGGCGGTGCGTCGCCGACTACGGTGCGCTGTGCGCGCGGGAGCCGAGCGACTGGAGGAAAGCCCAGGCATCGGTCACGATCTCGTCGAGGTCGTTGTGTTCTGGTCGCCAGCCGAGTTCCTCGATGGCGCGCTCACTGGAGGCGATCAGCGTCGCCGGGTCGCCGGGGCGGCGCGGCGCGTCCAGGGCGGTGATCGGCAGGCCGGTGACCCGTTCGCACGCCGAGATCACTTCGCGCACGGAGAATCCGGTACCGCTGCCGAGGTTGTAGATCCGGTGGGCGCCCGCCTCCGCGCCGGCCAGGGCCAGCAGATGGGCTTGGGCGAGGTCGCGGATATGGATGTAGTCGCGGACCGCCGTGCCGTCCGGGGTGGGCCAGTCGGTGCCGAAGACCGAGATCGCCTTGCGATGCCCGGCCGCGACCTGCAGCACCAGCGGGATGAGATGCGTTTCCACCACCCGGTTCTCGCCCAGACCGCCGTAGGCGCCCGCGACGTTGAAATACCGGAGGCTGGTCGCCGCGAGCCCGTGCGCGATCGCATAGGAGGTGATGGCATGGTCGATGGCCAGCTTCGAGGCGCCGTACGGATTGGTCGGGCGGGCCGGGGCGTCCTCCGTGATCGGCACCTGCTCCGGTTCCCCGTAGACGGCCGCGGTCGAGGAGAACACCAGCCGCGGGGTGCCCGCGCGGCGCATCGCCTCCAGCAGTTCGAACGTCTTCACCACGTTGCCGTGCCAGTATTTCTCCGGCTGCTGCACCGACTCGCCGACCAGCGACTGCGCCGCGAAATGCAGGACACCGTCGAAGATTTCGGCGTCCAGCAGCGCGGGCGCGGCCACCGCCACGTCGCCCTCGACGAACCGGGCGCCGGAGGGCACGCCGTCGGCGTTCCCGGTGGACAGGTCGTCGACCACGACGACCTCGTGCCCGGCTTCCAGCAGAACCTGCGCGCAGACACCCCCGACGTAGCCCGCGCCACCCGTGACCAGAAGTTTCACGCCTCAGACCAGCTTCACCTGGACGGCGTGCGCCATCTCGTCGGACAGTTCGAATCCGTCGTGCCCCGGCACGGTGATGACCACCGAGCCCGGCTTGTTCTCGACCGTGACGCGCGCGTCCGGCACTACGCCCGCTTCGCGCAGGCGTCCGATGACCTCCGGATCGGTCTGGATGTGCTCCGCGAGCCTGCGCACGACCACGGCGTGCACCTGCCCGTGCGGCAGATCCGACAGCCGCACCAGTTTCTCGTCGCTGGTGGCGGGCGGTACGACGCCCAGTTCGTCCAGACCGGGGATGGGGTTGCCGTACGGGGAGGTGGTGGGGTGGTTGAGGACCTCGACCAGGCGCCGTTCGACGTCCTCGCTCATCACGTGCTCCCAGCGACAGGCCTCCGCGTGCACGTTCTGCCAGTCCAGCCCAATGATGTCGACGAGCAGCCGCTCGGCCAGCCGGTGCTTGCGCATCACCGCCACCGCCATGCTGCGACCCTTCTCGGTCAGTTCCAGATGACGGTCTCCGGCGACCAGCAGCAGACCGTCACGCTCCATCCGCGCCACGGTCTGGCTCACCGTAGGGCCACTCTGCTCGAGGCGCTCGGCGATCCGGGCGCGCAGGGGCACTACGCCCTCCTCCTCGAGGTCGTAGATGGTACGGAGATACATCTCCGTGGTGTCGACCAGATCCTTCACCTGTTACCCCTTCGTCGGCACGAATTCTACCCACGCACGCCGACACCGCCGTGTGCCGGATCGTGTCGCTCCGCCACGCCCGGCATCTCCGGCGGCGCCGCGGCAACCCGGTCGGCGCACGGCAGGCAGCCGTCACCGCACTTGCTTGTATTTGTACTGCATGGGAACGTTTCGCGGGGTCCGTTGCTTCCCGCTAGCGTTGCGAGTATGGCCACTGCACCCCGCGGCGGACCTCCGGTGCCTGCGTCGTCCGGGACGAGCCGGCCGGGAACCGTCATCTGGACCGATCGGTTTCTGGATTACGCCTGGACCTCGGAGCATCCGATGAAACCGGCGCGCCTGAAGTTCACCATGGCGCTGGCGGAAAGTCTCGGATTGCTCGAGGGTGTCGAACTGCTCGAACCCGCCGGCGCGGAACGCCAGGACCTGCTGCGCATTCACACGCCCGACTACCTCGACGCCGTCGAACACGCCGTGCCGCCGATCGGTTCGCCCCTCGCACCACCCTATGGCTTGGGTTCGCCCGACAATCCGGTGTTTCCGCGCATGCATCAGGCGGCGTCCACGATTGTCGGCGGCACCTTGGCCGCGGCGCGGGAGATCGCCGAGGGGCGCACCAAGCGCGCGGTGAGCATCGGCGGTGGCATGCATCACGCGATGGCCGATTCGGCCGCCGGATTCTGCATCTACAACGACCCCGCGGTAGCCATCTCCTGGCTTTTGGACCACGGTTTCGACCGCATCGCCTACATAGATGTGGACGTCCATCACGGCGACGGTGTGCAACGGGCCTTCTACGGCGATCCTCGGGTGCTGACCATTTCGCTGCACCAGCACCCCGCGACCCTGTGGCCCAACACCGGTTGGCCGGAGGAGACCGGCGTGGGCGCGGCGGAGGGCACGTCGATCAACCTGGCGCTGTTGCCCGGCACTCGGGATGCGCAGTGGCTGCGCGGATTCCATGCGGTGGTTCCCGGCGCCGTGGCGGCGTTCGGTCCGCAGATCGTGGTCAGCCAGTGCGGGGTCGACACCCACCGGGAAGATCCCCTTGCCGACTTGGAACTCACCGTCGACGGTCAGCGGGCGGCGTTCCGCGTGATGCGCGACCTCGCCGACCGGTACGCCGAAGGGCGCTGGCTCGCCGTCGGCGGCGGCGGATACGGCCTGGTCCGGGTGGTTCCGCGAGCCTGGACGCATCTGCTGGCCACCGCGTTGGATCGCAGCATCGACCCCGCGACGCCGATACCGCAGAACTGGATCGACGCGATCCGCGCCGCGGCGCCGCAGTCCGACCCGCCGCGCACCATGGGTGATGGCGGTGATGTTGCTTACCGTCCATGGGATGGACCAGGCGGAACCGGGGAGACTGGGGACGCGCGGCTCGACCGCGCCCAACGCGCCGTCGACATGGCCGTGCTGGCCACCCGCCGAGCGACTTTCGGGTTGCTGGGCCTCGACCCGGAGGACCCTCGTGACTGACTTCCCCGACACCGGCGTTCCCGCCGTCCCGCCTCCGCCCCCGCAGCACTGGTTCGCCGACGTGCTGGCCTCCGACGGCGGCGTCGTGCGGCTGCGTCCGATCACGCCCGACGACGCCGATCGCCTGCAGGAGTTCCACAGCGCGCTGTCCGATCGGACCAGGTACCTGCGCTATTTCGGTCCATACCCGCGGATCTCGCCCAACGACCTGTACCGCACCACCCATGTCGACTACCACGACCGGGTCGGGCTGGTGCTGGAACTGGGCGAGGCGATCGTGGCGGTGGGACGCTACGAATTGCTGGACCGGGTCGGCCCGCGGGCGGCGGAGGTCGCGTTCGTGGTGGCGGACGGGCATCAGGGGCGGGGGCTCGGCTCGATTCTGCTGGAACACCTTGCCGGCGCCGCCGCCGAGAACAAGATCGAAACTTTCGTCGCCGAGGTGCTGGCGGAGAACACCGTGATGGTGACCGTCTTCCGAGACGCGGGCTATCAGGTCGAGCGCAGCAGGGATGGGTCGGTGCTGCATCTGGAGTTCGCCATCGACCCCACCGAAGCGCTGCTGTCGGTCCGCGATTCCCGCGAACGCGCCTCCGAGGCGCGCAGCGTGGGCAATCTGCTCGCCCCGCGCTCGGTCGCGGTCATCGGCGCCACCCCGGCGGCGGGGCGGGTCGGCGGAGTGGTGCTGGCGAACCTGCTGTCCGGTGTGTTCCAGGGACCGGTGTTCCCGGTGAACCCCAACCGGAAGTCGGTGCGGGGAGTCCGCGCGTACGCGACGGTCAGGGAAATCCCCGACGAGGTCGATCTCGCCGTGGTGGCGGTGCCGCCCGCGGCGATCGGGTCGGTACTGGACGACTGTATGGCCAAGGGCGTCAAGGGACTCGTCGTGCTGACCGCGGGGTTCAGCGAAACCGGCCGGGACGGTGTGGCGGCCGAACGCGAGTTGGTCGCCGCCGCCCGCGGCCACGGCATGCGCGTGGTCGGACCGAGCGCGCTCGGCATCGCGAACACCGACCCGAGTGTGGCCATGAACGCGACACTGGCCCCGGTCCTGCCCGGCCGTGGCCGGATCGGGTTCTTCTGTCAATCCGGCCCGTTGGGCGCGGCCATCCTCGGTGAGGCCGCGGCGCGCAATCTCGGCCTCTCGACGTTCGTCTCGGCCGGTAACCGTGCCGACGTGTCCGGCAACGACCTGCTGCAGTACTGGGACAGCGACCCGGACACCGACGTGGTGCTGCTGTACCTGGAGAGCTTCGGTAATCCGCGCAAGTTCTCCCGGATCGCGCGCCGGGTGGCCAGGACCAAACCGATCGTGGCGGTGAGCAGTGGCCGCTCGGTCGCCCAGCAGGCCGGTGACATGGATCGTTCGATCGTGCGGGATCTGTTCGCGCAGGCGGGCATCGTCCAGGTCGACTCGATTTCCGAGCTCTTCGACTGCGCCGCCCTGCTCGGCTATCAGCCGCTGCCGCGCGGCGAGCGGCTGGCGGTGGTCGGCAACAGCACGGCGCTGAACTGGCTGGCCGTCGACGCGGCCAAAGGCGAGGGTCTCCAGGTCGGCGAGCCGGTGAACCTGGGCCCGCAGGCGACGCCGGGCGCGTATCTGGACGCGCTGGTCGCGGTCCTGCGGTCGGATGAGTTCGACGCCGTGATCGTCGTTTTCGCGCCGCCGGTGCCGCTGCCGACCACCGGGTTCGCGGACGCCATCCGCGCGGCCGCGGCCGCCGTGCCCGAGGCCGACAAGCCGATTCTCACCACGTTCGTCGCCGAGCAAGGGATCCCGAACCTGCTCGCGGTGCGCGGGGCGGGCGCCACCGCGGTGCACGGGTCGATTCCGTCGTATCCCGATCCCGAGCGCGCCGCACGGGCACTGGCCCGGGTCCGGCGTTATGCCGAATGGCGCACCCGGCCGGTCTCCGCTGTGGTGCGGCCACGGGGCATCGACAGCGACCGTGCCCGCCAGCTGGTGGCGGACTGGATGGCCGGATCGGGCGGTCGCTGGCTCACCGATCTGGAAACCGTGGAACTGCTTGCCTGCTACGGCATTTCGGTCGTGGAGTTCCGGGAGGTGCGCAGCGCCGAGGAGGCGGTCGCCGCCGCGGAGGAACTCGGCTACCCGGTGGCGGCCAAGGCGACCGGCGAATTATGGCGGCGCAGGCCGGATCTCACCGGCGTCCGGCTCGACCTGTGGCGGCCGGAGGCGGTGCGGCAGGCCTACACCGATCTGGCCGAGCTGTGCGGTGATCCGCTGCTGCACATCCAGAAGATGGCCACCAAGGGCGTCGGCTGCATTCTGCGTGTGCAGGACGATCCGTCCTTCGGATCGGTGATCGAGTTCGGCCTGTCCGGCCTGATCATCGAACTCCTCGGCGACCGCGCCTATCGCGCGCTGCCGCTGACCGCCGACGAGGCCACCGCTTTGATCGACGCGCCGCGCGCCGCACCGCTGCTGTCGGGTACTCCCGCCAGCCCGCGCGTCGACAAAGCAGCCCTCGCCGAACTGGCCCAGCGCATTTCAGCCCTCTTCGACGACCTACCGGAGATGCGGGAACTGTCCTTCGATCCGGTACTGGCCTCACCGAGCTCGGCCGAAATCCTCTACGCGCGCGGGCGCATCGGCCCGGAGCCGAGCCGTTTCGACACCGGTCCGCGTCGGCTGGGCTGAAGCCGATCGAGTCGGCAGGGCCGAAGCGCACCGGCGACGAGGGCGATGGCGTGCCTGAGCCGTCGGCTCGCACAGGCCATGTCGCGAGCGCCGGATAACGGACGATCGCCGTTGCCGCGATCTGTGGATGCCAGATTCGTCCGAAGGAAAGGCCTGCTCGCCATGAAGATCCGCAACCTTGCCCTGCTGTCGCTGCTCGCGGCGGCGCTCACCGCGTGTTCGGTGAGCATCGGCACCGCGAGAGTCGCCGAGGCCGACTTGGAGAAGTCGGTCAAGGACACGCTCACGCAGAAAGCCGGTCAGGAACCCGACGCGATCGATTGTCCCGGCGATCTCACCGGTAAGACCGGAACGACCATGCGCTGCACGTTGACCGCGGGCGCCGACAACCTGGGCGTGACCCTGACCGTGACCTCGGTCGAGGGCGACACCGTCAACTACGACATCGAGGTGGACCAGAGCTGAGCACGGCGACAAGCCGAGGGAGGGGAAAGACGACACCGCCGACCGGCTCGCGCGATGCCCGGAGGGGACGGGCACGCACGGTCACCGGTCGGCGCGGGAAGGTGACCTCCGCGGGAGGTCACCGAGCCGGACGCCGCAGTTTCCTGCGAGCTTCCGGCGCCGGGGATTGATCAGCTGGCGTAGGCGCGCAGCCGGTCGGCCCGCTCGCCCTTGCGCAGCTTCGCCATGACTTCACGCTCGATCTGGCGCACTCGCTCGCGGGAGAGGCCGAAGAGCTTGCCGATCTGGTCCAGGGTGCGCGGCTGACCGTCGTCGAGGCCGAAACGCAGCCGGATGACCTGCTGTTCGCGCTCGTCCAAGGTGGCGAGCACACTGCGCACGTCATGGTGCAGCAGACCGGCGATGACCGCGGACTCGGCCGAGGTGGCCTCGGAGTCCTCGATGAAATCGCCCAGCGGGGCCTCTTCGTCGTTGCCGACCGGCATGTCCAGGCTCACCGGGTCGCGGCTGTGGTCGAGCAGATCGGAGATCTTGTCCACCGGGATGCCCGATTCGACGGCCAGTTCCTCGTCGGTGGCCTCCCGGCCGAGTTGCTGGTGCAGTTCCCGCTTGATCCTGGCCAGCTTGTTCACCTGCTCGACCAAGTGGACGGGCAGGCGAATGGTGCGGCTCTGGTCGGCCATACCGCGGGTGATGGCCTGACGGATCCACCAGGTGGCGTAGGTGGAGAACTTGAAGCCCTTGGTGTAGTCGAACTTCTCCATGGCCCGGATCAGTCCGAGATTGCCTTCCTGGATCAGGTCGAGCAGCGGCATTCCGCGGCCGGTGTAGCGCTTGGCGAGCGAGACAACAAGGCGCAGGTTGGCTTCGAGTAGATGCGACCGGGCGGCCTGACCTTCGCGCACGACGAGGGCTAGATCCCGCTTCCGGCTGGCCGACAGCCGCTTACCGGTCTCCAGCAGATACTGCGCGTAGAGGCCCGCCTCGATGCGCTTGGCCAGCTCGACCTCGTCGGCAGCCGTGAGCAGCGCGGTACGGCCGATCCCGTTCAGGTACACACGTACCAGGTCGGCGGCGGGGCTCTGGGCGTCGAGGTCCGAATCGCTGGTGCGCACACGAGTGGTGGCGGGGCTTGTCATGACTTGCCTCCTGTCGGTGGTGTCTCACTCCGATCAACGGACCCGACAGGAAGAAAGTTCCCCGTTACGGCTGACATAAACCGCTCTGAGCTGCGGTTTTCTGCCCTCTCGTCTGAGAAGTTCCTGAGAAGCACCGCGTCGCGGGGCGATCCCCTGGCCGGGCCCGGCGCCGGTCGACGCGTAGTTGCCGTACGGTTATGCGGGCCGTACCAATCCGTGACGTACCAGTCCGGTGACCACGGTCAACGCGTCGGCCGCGAACTCGGCGGTCACCTCCTCGGAGCCGTGGGCGAGCGCCAGTAGTTCGACCAGCTCGTACAACGGCAGGCCGTCGGCTCGCATTCCCGCCAGCAGCGAGATTGTGGTCTCGTCCACTTCGTGCTGCCAGCGCGGACCGTCGCCCCGATGCAGCCGCGCCACCTCCGGCGCCCAGCCATCGGGCCCGGGCAGGTACACGCGCTCCAGCGCGGTCGCTGAGTCCACCGCGAAACGTGCGGACCAGGCAACATTCGGGTCCGCGGCGACGGCGCGCAGCCAGGCCGAGCGCTCGAAGTACCGGATTGCCTCCTCGCCGAGCGGGTCGTCGAAGCCGTGGGTGAGGTCCTCGGCGAGCAGCTCGCTCGGACCGTCGATGGCCCGCAGGTAGACGAAACCGAAACCGATGCCCTCGACATCGGCGGCGGCGAAGGCGTCCAGCCAGTTCTCCGCGCGGGCTTGCGCGGCCGGATCGCGCGGGTCCAGGCCCGCGTCGCGCAACCACGTGCCGACGTAGAGGGCTGGATCGGCGACGTCGCGCTGCACCACCCAGGCATCGACGCCATGGGCGGGCAACCACGAGGAGACTCGTGCGCGCCAGTCCTCGCCGTCGACGTGGACCCATGCGGCCAGCATCGCGGCGGTGCCGCCGGGCACGAGCAGGTCGGCGGCCTGGGAGATCACCAGTTCGCTTGCTCCGTCGAGGGCGAGGCCGGAGTCACGGTAGGTGTGCTCGACGCGGGCCGGGCCGACCACGAACGGCGGATTGGCCACGATCTGGTCGAAGCGCCTACCCCGGACCGGCTCGAACCAGGAGCCTTCGACCAATTCGATGTCCAGGTCGTTGAGCGCCGCGGTGGCCTCGGCCAGCCACAGCGCACGGGCGTTGACGTCCGTAGCCGTGACCTGCCGGGCGTAGGAGGCGGCGTGTATCGCCTGCACCCCGCAACCGGTGCCGAGGTCGAGCACCGTGCCGACCGGGCGCGTCGGGGTGGCGCGCAGGAGCGAGAGCGATGCGTGGCCGACGCCGAGCACGTGGTCCTCGCTCAGCGTGCGGCGGCGCATCGAGTCGTCGAGATCGGACAGAATCCATCGCGTGCCCGCGCCCGCGTCCAGCGGGCGCAGGTCCAGCGCCGCCCGCACGGCGTCGCCGTCGCGATCCAGCAGTCCCGCGGCCACCGCGCGGTCGAGGTCGACCGGCGCGAGCGCGGCGGCGACCTCCCGCTCGGGCAGCGCGTCGCCGAGCAGCAGCAGGCGGATCAGCGTGCCCAGTTCGCCCGCCTCGCGCGCCGCCCTGCGCACCGGAACCGGCTCCGAGCGACCCAGTGCGGCGCGCGCGTCGCCGAGCACCTCGAGCAAGGTGTCGGCGTCGTAGCCGACCCTCGTCAGGGCGGTCCGCAGGTCCGGGCAGAGCGCGGTCAGCAGCGATCCGGTGGTGGTCGATCGGTTCGTAGGCACATCGGTACTCTGCCACCGCGACCGTCCGGCATGGACCAGGTGGTCTCGTGTCACGGCACCTCGCGCCTGGGCCGAGGCGGTCGGCACCGCGCGACCCGCGCTCTCGGCAGTTCCGTGTCAGCCTGTGCGGTCGGGTAGTCCCGCGTCAGCCGGTGCGGTCGGTAGCTCCGCGCCAGCTGTGCGCTCGATAGTGACTGCACCGCACCGCCGATCGGCTACAGCCCAGCAGTCCAGAGAGGTCGTCCGGGGCGCAAGTCGATTTTCGTGGCTGGTGGAGGTCAGTGCACCGTGCGTGTCGGCGGCGTCGTTGACAAGGGGGTCGCGCGGCGGACGCGAAGAGTTGTGCGGAAGGCGGTTCAGATGCCGTTCGGGTCGCGCGCGGTGACGCAGTACAGCGCGTCGCCGGGATCGTTCAGGACGATCCAGTGCTCATGCCGCCGCACCACCGTCGCGCCGAGCGATTCGTGCCAGGCCGCGGTGGCTTCGATGTCCTCCGCGGCAAGGTCCACGTGTGCGCTGGTCGGACGGTTCTCGCCCAGACGCTGCAGCAGCAGCTGTGCGGGCAGTTGCTGCTGCGCGCGCAGGCGGGCGAACTCCGGCCGCCGCCCTGGCTGGAATGTCCACCCGGTCAGCGACGTCCAGAAGCGGGTCTCGACCTCGTAGTCGGCGGGGCCGATGTCGAGGCACACCTGGTCCAGGCGGGACAGCGTGCCGTCGGGCGCCCGCACGGCCGGTGCGGGCGTGCTCGTGGCGCGGCCGCTCGGGGTGAGGCAGAACGTCTGGCCGCCGGGGGAGCGCAGCACGGCGTAGTCGGGGTGGTTGGCGACCAGTTCGGCGCCCAGGTCGAGGGCGGTGCGGACGGCGGACGGGATGTCGTCGACGTCGAGGTCGAGATGAACGCCGCCGAGACCGGTCACCGCCTGCATCTTGACGCTCGCGGCGGCGAACAGCGCCGGGTCGGGCAGCAGGGTGAGGAACTCGTCGTTGGTGCCGCGTCGAGGCGAGAGCTGGGTGCCGGTGACCGTGGACCAGAACTTCGCGCAGTCGTCGAAGCGCTGGGTCGGGCGGTCCAGGAAGACCCAGATCCACCGAATCATGTTCACTCCTGTCTGTTCCCCGCGACGTAGGCGAGGGGATTCGTCGTGGCGACGGCTTCGATGCGATTCCGAATGGGTAACCGTGCGGACGGCTTCGATGCGACATTAGGGATAGGCACGCAGGTTGTCGAGCACATAGCGACTGCCCGCCGAATGGCGCGAATTTAACGGTATGTGGCATTCCAGCCACTCGTTGCGGACGCAACCTTCCGGCAGGCTCAGCGGGTGACCGAACTGCAGACGCCGATCCCGGTTTCCGTCGACTCCCCACCCCGCATCCGCCTGCACCCGGCTTGGCTGGTCGCGGGTGTCGGCTTCATCGCGCTGCTGGGCGCCGCCGCGTTCCGGTCGGTGCCCGGCGTGTTGCTCGACCCGCTGCACGAGGAGTTCGGCTGGTCGCACGGCACCATCGGCACCGCCGTTTCGCTGAATCTCCTTCTGTACGGCCTGATCTCGCCGTTCGCGGCGGCGCTGATGGATCGCTTCGGTATCCGCGCGGTGGTGGCCTGCGCGCTGGTGCTGGTCGCGGCGGGCAGCGGGCTGACGGTCTTCATGACCCAGCCCTGGCATCTGATCCTGACCTGGGGACTGCTGGTCGGCGTCGGGGTGGGCTCGATGTCGATGCCATTCGTGGCGACCATCACCGGCCGGTGGTTCGTGCGCCAGCGCGGCCTGGTCACCGGCGTGCTCACCGCCGCGGGCGCGACCGGGCAGCTGGTTTTCCTGCCGCTGGTGTCGGCGCTGGCGCACGCGCACGGCTGGCGGCTGCCCTCACTGATCGTCGCCGGCGCGGCACTGGCCGTGGCGCCGCTGGTGCTGCTGTTCATTCGCGACTATCCGAGCGATGCCGGGGTGCGGGCCTACGGCGCCGAGCCGGGCAGTCCGGCCGGGATGCGCGTGCCCGCGGCCGGTGGCGCTTCGCGTGCGCTGGCCGTCCTCGGCACGATCGCCCGCAGGCCCGGATTCTGGCTGCTCGCCGGGGGTTTCGCGGTCTGCGGCGCGTCGACCAACGGGCTGGTCGGCACGCATTTCGTCAGCGCGGCGCACGATCACGGCATGCCGCCGACCACCGCGGCGAGCCTGCTGGCGCTGGTCGGCATCTTCGACGTGGCGGGCACCATCGCGTCCGGGTGGCTGACCGACCGGCTCGACCCGCGCTACCTGCTGATCGGTTACTACACGCTGCGCGGTCTGTCGCTGCTGATCCTGCCCGCGCTGCTCGGTCCGGACACCCAGCCGAGTCTGTGGGTGTTCATCGTCTTCTACGGTTTGGACTGGGTGGCCACGGTGCCGCCGACGGTCATGCTGTGCCGTGAGCTGTTCGGCGCCGACGGCCCGGTCGCGTTCGGCTGGGTGTTCGCCTCCCACCAGATCGGCTCGGCGGTGGCGGCCACCGGCGCGGGCGTCATCCGTGACCTTCAGGGCAGCTACGACCTGGCCTGGTATCTCGCGGGCGCGCTGTGCGGCGCGGCCGCGGTGATGTCCGCGGTGGTTCGGCGCGCACCGCGACCGTCCTGAGATCGGTTTTCGGGGCCGGTAGCCGTCCATTACCCGCGGTGGACGGGCGTCAGGTAGAAGCGACCGGGTGGTAGGACAACCGCGGATTCAGCCGTCGATGGCGTTGTGCGGCCGGGACTCGATGGCGGCGCGGCGACGATCCCACCGGCTGGGCTCGTCCTTGCGGCGGGGCGGGCGGTCGTTGGCGATCAGCACCGCGATCCAGGGCAGCGGAATGGACGCCACGATGATCAGGATGGACAGCAGCGGATTGCCGAACGCGCTGTAGGCGATCGCCGCGAGGACCAGGCAGGGGATGCGGAACGCCATGAGGATGGTGTACCGGCGCACCCGGGCGCGGTGCTGATCCTCCAGCGAAGGCGCCGCCTCGGTGATCAACGCCGGGTGTTTGTCGTCACTGCCCGGGAAATATCCGGAGGAACGGCGGGGCTGCGTCGGCATCGTCACGTCGGGGTGCGCTTCGCGGTCGCGGCCGTCGGCGGAAGGGGAGTCGCCGTTCTGCTGCATACCCCGAGTCTTCCACTAGTGGTCCGTCCACGCACGGACCGGGCTCGGCGATGACAACTCTCGATCCCGGGTGCGGCATGCGCCGCCGTGGTCGGCCGCTGATCCCGGCGATGCGGCATCATGGAATGCGTGAGCACCGACACCATGGTTCGCCCGGATACGACGACCGACGAGACGACGGGCGACGACACCCCGAAGTTCTTCCACTACGTGAAGAAGGACAAGATCGCCGAAAGCGCCGTCCTTGGCACCCACGTGGTCGCGCTGTGCGGAGAGGTCTTCCCGGTGACCCGCTCGCCCAAGCCCGGTTCTCCGGTGTGCCCGGAGTGCAAGAAGGTCTACGACGGCCTACGCAAGGGCGAGTGACGCCAGGCTCTAGTCCGGGGATGAGGACGACGCTCCCCGCCGGTCGAGCGCGGCCACGGAGCGGCGGGGTCCGGCGTCGTCCGGGCCGGTCGCGATGTCGTCCTCGGTCCGCGCCTGCGCGCTCGCGCCGCTTTCGCCGCGCACCTGGTTGGCGATCCACTCCTTCACCTGCTCCATGCGGGTCGCCCGGGCGGGCCAGAACTCCTGCACGGCCGCGTTGAACTCCGCGCCGAGGATCACGGCGAACCCGAGGAAGAACGTGAACAGCAGGAACGCGATCGGCGTCGCCAGCGCGCCATACGTGACGCCGGTTCTGGTGACCCAGGACAGGTAGCGGCGCAGCACCTCACTCGCCGCCATGAAGAACACCCCGGCCACCAGCGCGCCACCGAAGAGACGGTGCCACGGCAGCGAGGTGTGCAGCGCCAGCTTGTACAGGGTGGTGAGCCCGACGATCAAAAGCAGGCCGACGCCCGGGTAGTAGAAGAAATCCAGCAGCTGAAGTCCCGTCACCCGCCATGCCGCGGGCAGCACCCGCCCGATCAGCGCTGGTCCCAGCGCCACCAAGGGCAGGATGAGCACCGCCGCTACCAGGAACAGCATGTACAGCAGCAGCGCGAAGATGCGCTGCCAGACCGGATGCCGCGCGTCCTGCTGGTCATGGGCCTCGACGATCGCGTCGACGAAGGTGGCCATCGCCGACGACCCGGCCCACAGCGACAGCACGAAACCCACCGAGACCACCGCGCCGCGGCCCCGCCCGAGGACGTCTTGCACGGTCGGCTCGATGAGGTCCGACACCACGCTCGTGCTGAACAAGTCCTGGCTGAACGCGATGATCTTGGATTCCACGATCTGCACGGTGTCCGGGCCGAACCATCCGCCGACGTAACCCAGGCTGCCGAGCACCCCGAGCAACAGCGGCGCCAGCGAGAGCGTCTGCCAGAACGCCGCCGCGGCCGACTTGGCGAAGATGGAGTCGCCCCATGCCTTCTCCGCGACCCGTACGACCAGCGCGACCGTGTGTCTGCCCGTGTGCGCGGCTTGTGCGCCCGCCCGCTCGGCCCAGGTCCGCGTGCGCACCGTTACGGTGCGGCCCGACGGTGCGTCGGTCCGTGGCGGATCGCCCGGGAGGGCGCGGTGGTCGGTCATCGTGCATACAGCATCGCGCACTTCCGTGATCCGCATCGCGGTCCGGGTGCGACGTGTCGGTGCGCATCGGGTGAACGTCCAGCGTCCTCGCTGGTGGCCGTGTGATGCCCGTCGCGCCTTCCGCGTCGGTTTGGCGACACGCCGTGCCGGGCCGCTAGGGTCGTCTGCGTGACTGGGTCGGGTGGCGCCGCTGTGGCGGGAGAAGCGGGAGCGCCGGGCGATTCGACAACAGTGAGCACCGCCGTCGGCGGCTCTCTCCGTGCCTGGCAGCGACGTGCGCTGACGAAGTATCTGGCGACCAAACCGCGAGACTTCCTCGCGGTGGCCACCCCGGGAGCGGGCAAGACCACGTTCGCGCTGCGCGTCGCGGCCGAACTGCTGGCCGACCGCACCGTCGACCAGATCACCGTCGTCGCGCCGACCGAACATCTCAAGCACCAGTGGGCGCAGTCCGCGGCCCGCGCCGGGATCGCGTTGGATTCGCGGTTCTCCAACTCGACCGGAGGCACCTCGGGGGACTACCACGGTGTGGTGGTCACCTACGCGCAGGTCGCCGCGCATCCGTTCCGGCACCGCGTGCGCACCGAAAACCGCAAAACGCTGGTCATTCTCGACGAGATCCACCACGCGGGCGACGCGAAGAGCTGGGGTGAGGCGACGGCCGAGGCGTTCGGCGACGCCACCCGCCGCCTCGCGCTCACCGGTACGCCGTTCCGCAGCGACGACAGCCAGATCCCCTTCGTGGTCTACGAACCCGACGAGTCCGGTTTCCCGAAGTCCCGCGCCGACCACACCTACGGCTACGCCGAGGCGCTCGCCGACGGCGTCGTGCGGCCGGTGGTCTTCCTGGCCTATTCCGGCGAGGCGCACTGGCGCGACAGCGCGGGGGAGGAGTATTCCGCGCGCCTGGGCGAGCCCCTCAATGCCGAGCAGACCGCTCGGGCCTGGCGCACCGCGCTCGATCCGGCGGGTGACTGGATGTCGGCCGTGCTGCGCGCCGCCGACATCCGGCTGCGTCAGAAGCGCGCTTCCGGCATGCCGGACGCGGGCGGACTGGTGATCGCCACCGATCAGGACCGTGCCCGCGACTACGCCGAACTGCTGGAACACATCTCGGGCGAGAAGCCTGCCCTGGTTCTCTCCGACGACCCGTCGTCCTCCAACCGGATCGCGGAGTTCAGCAACAGCACCCAGCCGTGGATGGTCGCGGTGCGCATGGTGTCGGAAGGGGTGGACGTGCCGCGCCTGGCCGTGGGTGTGTACGCGACCAGCGCCGCGACGCCGCTGTACTTCGCGCAGGCGATCGGCCGCTTCGTGCGCGCCCGCAAGCCCGGCGAGACCGCGACGGTGTTCCTGCCGTCGGTGCCGGTGCTGCTGGATCTGGCCGCGCAGTTGGAGGTGCAGCGCGACCATGTCATCGGCAAGCCGCACCGGGAGCAGAACGGACTCGACGACGACCTGCTGATCGAGGCCAACAAGCAGCAGGACGAGCCGGGCGAGAAGGACAAGTCCTTCGTCGCGCTGGCCGCCGACGCCGAACTCGACCAGGTGATCTACGACGGCTCCTCGTTCGGTACCGCCACCTTCGCGGGCAGCGACGAGGAAGCCGACTACCTCGGTATCCCCGGGTTGCTCGACGCCGAGCAGATGCGCGCGCTGCTGCGCGAGCGGCAGGCCAGGCAGGTCGCCGAGCGCGGTGCGGCCGCGACCGCGCCGGAGCCGGGCCCGCAGGTGGCCAGCGCCGCGGAGCGGGTCGCCACGGCCGACCGGCTCGGCGAACTGCGCCGCGAGCTCAACAGCCTGGTGGCGATGCATCACCATCGCACCGGCAAACCACACGGCGTGATCCATGGTGAGCTGCGGCGCGAGTGCGGCGGTCCGCCGACCGCGTTGGCCACCGCGGAACAACTCGGCGAGCGCATCGCGGCCCTGCGCCGGAAGTAGTGGTGCGCGGGGAACCGGTCAGGTGCGGACGGGCCAGGCGGCCATGGCGCAGCCTGAACCACCCGGCGAGACACCGCCCTGGGGAGACCTCGCCCATCCGCCGGAACACCGCGGTCCTCATCAGAACCGATCGACGCACCGGGTCGGCTCAGGTCTGAGCTGTGGTGAAGAACCGCGTCGGATCGAGCGCGGAGATGGGCGTCCATCGCGCTGGTGGCGCTTGTATGTCCGAATCTTGTGGGCCCGTAGCGAAATAGCCCTGGATCTCCAAGGCGAGCCGGGGATCCTCGTCGACCTTGCGGGCCATCTCGTAGTACACGGCGAGGACGTGCACGCACCGCGCCGATCGTGCCGTGCAGGAGCAGTCGGTGCCAGCCAGCACCGGCGCGAGCGGGATTCCCGCCCCTGCGATCGCGCGGTGCATGTCGTCGGTCAGCGCGGACGGGTCCGGCGCGATCGCGGCGATGGCCGTGATCGCGGCCCTGGTCAGCGGCGCCACTTCCAGGTGGGTGAGCGAGGCCTGACCGCCGCGATGGATGATGGAGCGCACCACCCCTCCATCGACGGTGGCCTGCACGCCGTTGTTGCGCGCGATGCTGCGGGCGCGCGGGAGCAGGGGATCCGGCCGGGTCTGGCGCAACGGCTCGGCGAGGCGCACCCAGTCCATGCCCCACGCGGTGTAGCCAAATTCATTGTCCGCCATCAGTTCTCCCTTTTGCGGCGCAGGATCTCGATGAGCTGTTCGTCGCCGAGCGCGGCGAGGGCCGCGATACCGGTCGCGTCGCCGAGGTCGGTCAGGGCGGCCTTGCGGTCGTGCATGCCCGCGATGTGCTCCTCCACGGTCGTGGCCGAGGTGAGTGTGGTGACGGTGACGGTGCGGGTCTGGCCGATCCGGTGGGCGCGGTCGGAGGCTTGCGCCTCCACCGCCGGGTTCCACCAGCGGTCGAAGTGGATGACATCGGCGGCGCGGGTCAGGGTGAGTCCGGTGCCCGCCGCGCGCAGGCTCAGCACCAGGATCGGCGGCCCGTCCTCGGCCTGGAACCGGGAGACGATCTCGGCGCGTCCGGCCTGGTTCAGCCCGCCGTGGAAGAAGGGCGCCCGCACCCCGAACTGCTCGGCGATATGGCGCACGAGCAGCTCACCGGTCCGGCGGTACTGGGTGAACACCAACGTGGGGCTGGCCGTGTCGAGATTGGTCGCCAGGATGTCGGTGCACAGATCGAGTTTTCCGGATCGACCGGCCAGCTCGCCGAGTTCGCCGGTGACCAGTCCGGGATGGTTGCACACCTGCTTCAGCGAGGTCAGCGCGGCGAGCACGCGGCCGTGGCGCTCGATGCCCGCGCCGAATCCGTCGTCCACGGCCCGGGCGAGCAGCTGGTCGTAGAGCCGCTCCTGCTCGGCGGTGAGGTCGCAGAGCAGGTCGCTGTGGATCTTCGCGGGCAGCGCCGCCGCGACCTGACTCTTCTTGCGCGCCAGCACGACCGGCTCGATGGTGTCGCGCAACCGTGCCGCCGCGGTCGCCGACCCCTCCTGGATCGGCCGCACGAATCGCCGCCGGAACTGCGTCCGGTGCCCGAACGACCGTGGCGCCACCAGGTTCAGCAGCGCCCACAGTTCGTCGAGATGGTTCTCCACCGGCGTGCCGGTCAGCGCGATCGTGGCCGCGGCGTCGATCGCCCGCGCCGCCTTCGCGACCTGGGTGCGCGGATTCTTCACCGCCTGCGCCTCGTCGAAGACCGCCGTCGCCCAGCGCTGTCCGGTCAGCAGCCGACCGTGCAGCCGCAAGGTGGGATAACCGGTGACGACGACCGTCGCCGCGTCGGCCGCGATCTCGCCGCCGCGCCAGGCGATCACGCGCAGTCCCGGCGCGAACCGGCCGATCTCGTACGCCCAGTTGCCGACCAGCGAGGTCGGACAGACCACGAGCTGTGGCCCAGCCTCGGCGCGGCCGAGCAGGAAGCCGATGGTCTGCACGGTTTTGCCGAGCCCCATTTCGTCGGCGAGCACCGCGCCGCCGTCCGCGTCGGCGGTTTCGCGCAGCCAGCCGACGCCCCGTGCCTGGTAGGGCCGCAGCCGCGCCTTCAGCGTCGCGCGCAGGTCCGCCGCCACGGCCTCGGTGTCCCGCAGGACCCGCAGCGCGCGCTGGGCCGACACGATGGAGGTGCCGGACGCAACCGGCACGGCATGGGCGGCTATCGGCAGTTCGGGGTCGTCGGGCGCTTCCGCGCCCGGCTCGCGGGCGTCGCGCAGGACGTCCTGCCAGAGCAGGACCGAATCTCCTGGATGCTCGACCGTCAGATCCGCGAAATCGTCCGGGTCGAGCAGCGCGGCGTCGACGTCGGTGACCTCGAGCGCACCGTCGGCGCCGCACGGGAGGACGAGCGCGAGCGTCTCGCGGTCGCCGTGTCCACGCGGCGCCGGTCCGGCATCGCTTCCCGACCACGTCCACAGGGCGAACATGTGCCGATCCGGCAGGTAAGTGGCGTGTGTGCTGGACAGAGCGGACCCCTTCGAATCAACGTATACCGTACGGAGTACGGTGAACAACGTACACTGTACTGGATTTGTTCCGAGGAGTGCCATGAGTGAAGGCCAGCGCGTGCGGCACTGCCACAGCGGGCTGCTGCGTACGCGGAGGTCGAGCATCAGCGAGGTGCGGGAGTGAGCGTCAGCGGGAACCGAGGACCCGGCGTGCCCCTGGATAGGAGCCAGCCAAGCGTCGACGAGACCCCGTCATGAGCGAGGAAATCTCCGTCGAACAGGCGAAACAGGTGATGAGCCTGCTGTGGCGGCACGAGCTTCCCGCGCGTCCGGCGGGACGCGGCCCGAAGCAGACCGTCAGCGTCGACGCGGTGGTCGCGGCAGCGGTCGCACTCGCGGACCGGGAGGGCTACGAGAAGGTCTCCATTCGCGCGGTCGCGGCGGAGCTGGGGCTGCGGCCGATGAGTCTCTACACGTACGTGCCGAGCAAAGAGGCGCTCGCGATACTCATGGTCGACGCGGTGGCCGAGGAGGACGCACCCATTCCGGGTGACCTCCCCCCGCGCGAACGCATTGCGAGGGTGGCCCGTCAGGTTCGGGCGGAACTGATCGCGCACCCCTGGCTGCTCGAGGTGCCCCCGTGGCGGCTGGTGCTCGGTCCAGGACGGATGCGCCGCTACGAACGGCAGCTCGCCGCGCTCGAGGGGATCGGCCTGCCGGACGTGGCGATGGATCGGGTGATCGCCGTGCTGTCGGAGTTCGCGACCGGCAACGCGCGCATGGCGGTCGCCGCCGCCCGCGAGACGCGCCGGATGAGCGATTCACGCTGGTGGGAGGTGCACGGTCCGCTGCTCACGGCGGTCATGCCGCCGAGTGAGTTCCCGCTGGCGTCGCGGGTCGGCGCGGCGGTGGGCGAGTTGTACCAGGCGCCCGCCGACCCGGACGGCGCGTTCGACTACGGGCTGGCCAGGCTGCTGGACGGCATCCTCGGCGCGGTGTCGGCGCACTGACCGGCCGTCGAACACGGCGACAGCGGGCGACCTGTTGGTCGCCCGCTGCCGATGGTTGACGGTGTTCTGTTGTCCGATGCTGTTGTGTCAGGACGCGAGGAGCGAATCAGAGCGCGGGAGCGGACTCCGTGTCGATCACGGCGTCGAGCTCACGCAGTCGATCCATGTGTTCGTTCGCGTGGTGCTGGCAGAAGAGCAACTCTCCACCCGCGGGAAGTACGGCACGCACTCGGGCCGCCGCCCCGCAACGGTCGCAACGATCGACCGCGGTCAGTGGGGTGCTTGTCAGGGTTCCTGGCATGACTCCTCCGTCCTGGCTCCCGGTCCCGACGACCGTTCACCTGGTGTGGGGCCCGTGGTCACTCACCACGAGCTCGCTACCGCTACTTCCCAGCAGGGGTATGACTACTCTGTCAGACGTTCGGGACGGGGGACTTTGTTCCCGCGAATGATGCAGTGTGTTTTCGATAACACGACCTGGGATTTCGCTACAGGCGAACGCCACAGGTCAGGTTGTCGAAGTGCACTCGATCACATCCTCGATCGGCCGATCCAGTTGTCCACCCGGAGATTACCCGTGACCTACGACACTCACACGCTGGTTCACCTATGCACTTCGGCGGAGTGGCTTTCCGCCCGGCAAACCGGCGAGTACCGCGCGCCCTCGCTCGGTGAGGCGGGATTCATCCATCTTTCCGCGCCCGAGCAGGTGCACCTGCCCGCCAACCGGTTGTTCGCGGGACGCCGCGATCTGGTGCTGCTGCGCATCGACCCCCGCCGGGTGGGCGCGCCGATCGAATGGGAGCCCGGCGTGCCGAGCGATCCGGAGTCGATGCTCTTCCCTCATCTGTACGGGCCGTTGCCGGTGGCGGCGGTCACCGCGGTGGAGGAGTATCTGCCCGGCGCGGACGGGACATTCGCTCCGCTCGCCGGATGATCACCGGCCGCGGATCTCGCGGGCGACGATCGCGGCCTGAACCCGCGATCGCACACCGAGTTTCATCAGCACCCGCGAGACGTGCGTTTTCACCGTCGTCTCGCCGATGAACAGCCTGGCGGCGATCTGCGCGTTGGACAGACCGTCGCCCAGGCAGTCGAGCACTTCCCGTTCCCGCTCGGTGAGTTCGGCCAGCCCGGCCGGAAGAGAATGCGGCGCAGCATGTTTCGACGTCGCGAACGCCGAGATCACGGCCTTCGTCACTTCCGGGGCCAGCACACCGTCACCCGCCGCGACCGCGCGTACCGCCTCGACCAGCGAGTGCCCCGACGCGGATTTCAGCACGAACCCGGACGCGCCGGCGCGCAGCGCGCGAAAAACGTACTCGTCCAGGTCGAACGTGGTCAGGATGAGTACCCGGGCCGAACCGTCGGCGGTGATCCGTTCGGTCGCGGTGATCCCGTCCATCCCGGGCATCCGCACGTCCATCAGCACCACATGCGGCCGCAGAGCTGTGGCCTGCGCGATCGCGATATCCCCGTCGGCGGCCTCGCCGACCACGTCGATGTCGTCCTCGACGTCCAGGATCATCCGCAGCCCCGCGCGAATCGCCGCGTGGTCGTCGGCGATCACCACCCGGATCGTCATGACGCGCTCGCGGAGCCGAACGGCAGCCGGGCCAGCACTTCCCAGCAGCCGCAATCCATTCCGGCGCGGAAGCTTCCACCGAGCGCGGCGGCGCGCTCGCGCATGTTCACCAGTCCTCGGTGCCCGGTTCGAGCCGGGGCGTGGTGCGGCCGCACGGAGACGGTCGGATTGCGGATCGTTACGCTCAACACCTCGTCCTCGGCGCGCACGTCGATCGAAACCTCCTGTCCGGGCGCGTGTTTCATGGCGTTGGTCAGCGCTTCCTGAACGATCCGGTAGGCGGCCTGGTCCACGGCGCTCGGCAGCGTCGCGCCGTCGAGCGCCTCGTGCACCCGCACCGAGATCCCCGCCGCCCGTGCCGCGTCCACGAGGATCGGCAGCTGGGCCAGCCTGCGGGGCGCGGCTACCTCCTCGGCATCGCCGTCGCTGTGCAGCAACCCGATCATCGTGCGCATCTCCTGCAGCGCGCCGACACTGTTGGAACGGATGGATCGCATGATTCCGGTGACCGCTGGTTCGTCGCGGCGGGCCAGCATCCGCAGTGCCGCCTCGGACTGGATCGCGATGGCCGACAGGTGACCGGCGATCACGTCGTGCAGGTCGCGTGCCATCGTGGTGCGCTCGTCGGCGATGGCCGCGCGCCGATCGAGTTCGGCGACCAGGGTCAACGCCTGCGCGCGTGTGCGCTCGGCCGCCGCGATCTCTTTGTGCGTGCGCACCGAGTTCGCCCACCACAGCGGCGTCGCCACGAAACTGAACACCGCCACCAGCGCCAGCGCGACCGCACGCGCGTCGCCGGTCAGCGCCAGCGTGAGCACCACGATCAGGGCACAGAACACCGACCAGCACAGCGTCGTGATCCGCGATGCCCGCCGCCCGGCGTAAAGCACGGCGGAATAGATCAGGTCGGCGTAGATCAGCCACACCGGCAGCGTCGCGCCGAGCCAGGTGTCCACCGCCAGGGGAACCAGTCCGCCGAGCATGGCCGCCATCGGATTCCGGCGGCGGAACAACGTCGCCAGGCACACCGCGGGCAGCACGCCGAACCGCACCCACAGCGGCAGCTGCTCGCCGCGCTCGGTCATCGTGGACAGTCCGGTGAGATACAGCGCCGCGCCGCCGGCGAACACGATCACCGCGCCGAGCGCGTCCCGCGTTCGCTCGGGCATCTCCGACCACCGTCGCACGCCTCCATCACAGCACAGGGCACGCGACGCGCCATCGGCCGAAGTGATGACGGAACGGTTCATCGGCTCCGGCATCCGGCTAATCTGGAGGGCGTGAACGTCGACGTCACCGCACTACCCGGCATCGGTGTCCGCAAGGACTTCGAAGTGCGCTCCGGTCGCCGAATCGGCGTGGTCGCCCACCGCGACGGTGATATCGACCTGATCGTCTCCAAGCTCGAGGATCCGGATGCCTGCGCCGCGCAGATCCCGCTGACCACCGACGAGGCGGCGGTGCTGGCCAATCTGCTCGGCGTACCGCAGCTGGTCGCCAAGCTCAACGACGACCACCGCGACCTGCCCGGCATCACCACCCGTCAGCTACCGATCGCCGACGAGTCGCCCTACGACGGGCGCACTCTCGGCGAAACCCAGATGCGCACCCGCACGAAGGTCTCCATCGTCGCGGTCATGCGGGCCGGACAACTGCATCCCTCACCCGGTCCCGATTTCACCTTCACCGCGGGCGACCTGCTCGTGGTCGTCGGCACCCCGGAGGGTCTCGATGCCGCCGCGAAGATCTTGACGCACGGCTGAGCACGTGACGGACACCGCGCTCGCCCTGATCGAGCTCGGAGCGGTTCTCTTCGCCCTCGGCATGCTGGGTCGTGTCGCCGGCCGCGTCGGCATGTCGCCGATCCCGCTCTACCTGATCGGCGGCGTCGCCTTCGGGCAGGGCGGTGTCATCGAACTCCAGTCGGCCTACGAGTTCGGTCATATCGCCGGAGAGATCGGCGTCGTTCTGCTGCTGTTGCTCCTCGGGCTGGAGTACACCGCCACGGAACTGGTCACCGGACTGCGCCGCTCATGGGCCGCCGGAGTCGTCGACATCGCCGTCAACGCGACACCCGGCGCGGTGGTGGCCCTGATCCTGGGCTGGGGTTTCACCGGCGCGATCACCATGGCGGGCGTCACCTACATCTCCTCCTCGGGCATCGTGGCGAAAGTCCTCGACGATCTCGGCCGTCTCGGTAACCGCGAGACGCCGGTCATCCTGTCGATCCTCGTGTTCGAGGATCTGGCGATGGCGGTCTACCTGCCGATCCTCACCACGGTTCTGGCCGGGCTGAGCTGGATCAGCGGGATGCGTGCGCTGGCCGTGGCGATGGTGACGATCACCCTGGTCCTCGTGGTGGCGCTGCGCTACGGCCGCCAGGTCTCGGCGATCGTGGACAGCGCCGACCGCGAAGTGTTCCTGCTGACGTTGCTCGGCGGGGCCTTGCTGGTGGCCGGCGTCTCCTCGGCGTTGAGCGTCTCGGCCGCAGTCGGGGCGTTCCTGCTGGGCATCGCGATCTCGGGGTCGACGGCGTACGAGGCGGCGAGGCTGCTGGAACCGCTGCGCGACCTGTTCGCGGCGATCTTCTTCGTAGCGTTCGGGCTCAACACCGACCCCCGGTCGATTCCGCCGGTGCTGGGCTGGGCGATCGCGCTGGCGGCCATCACGATGGCGACGAAGATCGCCACTGGCTGGTGGGCCGCGGCCAGGCAGGGCATCCGCCGGATGGGCCGGGCCAGGGCGGGCGCGGCGCTGGTGGCACGAGGCGAATTCTCGATCGTCATCGCGGGATTGGCAGTGGGCGCGGGTGCGATGGACGGGCAGCTCACCGCGCTCGCGTCGACCTATGTGCTGCTGATGGCGGTGCTCGGCCCGATCGCGGCGCGAGTGGTCGAGCCGATGGTGGGGCTGCTGCAACGCCGCGGACGTCCGGAGCCCGCGATCTCCTGATCAGCCCGCGAGGTTTCGTGCTCGAGGCGCGTTGCGTGTGCGCCGGAACGAGGTTGCGGTCCAGATGCCCGCCCTGACGCCCGATTCTGGTCGCTAGCAAGATCAGCGCCGATTCCGAAAGTATCGGCTCCGTACCGGTCTGCTCGCAGGGGCGTAGTAAAGACCCGCTGCCGCCGCTGTAGAGGCACGACGGGAGCCGTTGACTTGCGCTCGCGTCGGGCAGGGCCGACCCCAGGCCACCAGCAAGGCTGCGACGGGGCAATTGAAGGCGCGAGGCGACACCCCGGACGTCTGCCTCCTTGTGGCGGGGCTGGTGGTGTGCGCTCTGTCACGGGCACGTGGATCGTGACCGTAACGCCGTTTCACACTCGGGCAACATTCCCTCCCAAGAATTGGTCCACCGACCAATCGGTATGTGGATGAGGGAGTTCGGTGCGCGATGGCGATCGAGGAACTGCGGGACACCGGCGACGCCGGTGACGATTATCTGGCGAAACGCACCCTGCGCTCGGGCACGGCGGGCTGGGTGCTGCTGGCCGGGCTCGGCGTGAGCTATGTGATCTCAGGTGACTACGCGGGCTGGAACAGCGGTATCGCCCAGGGCGGATTCGGTGGACTGCTGATCGCGACGGTGCTGATCGCGGGCATGTATCTGGCCATGGTGCTGGGCATGGCCGAGCTCTCGGCGGCGCTGCCCGCGGCAGGTGGCGGCTACACCTTCGCGCGGCGTGCGCTCGGGCCCTGGGGCGGATTCGCCACCGGCACCGCGGTGTTGCTCGAATACGCGATCGCACCCGCGGCGATCGCTACCTTCATCGGCGCGTACGTCGAATCACTGAACCTGTTCGGGATCACCGACGGGTGGTGGGTGTATCTGGCCGTGTACGCGATCTTCATCGGTGTGCACCTGGCCGGCGCGGGCGAGGCGCTCAAGGCGATGTTCGTGATCACCGCGATCGCGCTGGTCGGGCTCCTGGTATTCGCGCTGGCCGCGTGGGGGCGCTTCGACATGGCGAACCTCACCGACATCCCTGCCGACCCGGACGCGGTGGGCAGCTCGGCGTTCCTGCCGTTCGGGGTGTTCGGGATCTGGGCCGCGGTGCCGTTCGCGATCTGGTTCTTCCTCGCGGTGGAAGGGGTGCCGCTGGCGGCCGAGGAGGCGCGCGAACCGGAGAAGAACGTGCCCAAAGGCATCGTCAGCGCGATGCTCGTGCTGATCGTCACCGGCGCGGCCGTTCTCGTTCTCGCCACCGGTTCGCTGGGCGCGCAAGCCATTTCGACTTCCGGCAACCCCCTGGTCGAGGCGCTCGGCGCGGGTGGGACCGCGAAGCTGGTGAACTACGTCGGCCTGGCCGGACTCGTGGCCAGCTTCTTCTCCATCGTCTACGCGTACTCGCGGCAGACCTTCGCGCTCTCCCGTGCGGGCTACCTGCCGACCAGCCTGTCGGTGACCAGCGCGCGCAAGGCCCCGGTGCTCGCGCTGATCGTGCCCGGTGTCATCGGCTTCGCGCTGTCGCTGACCGGCAAGGGGGCGATGTTGCTGAACATGGCCGTCTTCGGTGCCGCGGTGAGTTATGTGCTGATCATGGTCAGCCATCTGGTGCTGCGGGTGCGCGAGCCGGACATGCCGCGCCCGTACCGCACACCGGGCGGCATGGCGACCACCGCGTTCGCCCTCGTCGTCGCGTGCGCGGCGGTGATCGCGACGTTCCTGGTCGACCCCGTGGCCGCGGGCTGGACGCTCGCGGTGTTCTGCGGATTCATGGCCTACTTCGGCCTCTACAGCCGCCACCGGCTGGTGGCGAGTTCGCCGGACGAGGAGTTCGCGGTGCTCGCCCGCGCCGAGGAGGACGCGGCATGAGTTCCTACGTGCAGCGGCTGCGCGAAAGGACCTACCGCTTCGACGGTTTGGTCGAGCTCATGGCCAAGGCGACACCGCTGCGCAGCGGCGACCAACTCGCCGGCTGCGCGGCCGAGTCCGACGCCGAGCGCGCCGCCGCGCAGTGGGCACTGGCCGAGGTGGCGCTCACCGACTTCCTGCGCGATCCGGTGGTGCCGTACGAGACCGACGAGGTCACCCGGCTGATCATCGACACGCACGATCGCGGCGCGTTCGCGCCGATCGCCCACCTGACCGTCGGTGGACTGCGGGACCGGCTGCTCGCCGTCGCCGCCGATGCCGACGCGGGCGCCGTCCTGGGTGCTGTCGCGCCCGGGCTCACGCCCGAGATGGTGGCCGCCGTCAGCAAGATCATGCGCAACCAGGACCTCATCGCCGTCGCCCGCGCCGCCGAGGTGACCACGGGTTTCCGCACCACGATCGGCGCGCCGGGCACCCTGGCCACCCGCCTGCAGCCCAACCACCCCACCGACGATCCCCGCGGCATCGCCGCAGCGGTCCTGGACGGACTGCTGCTCGGCTGCGGCGACGCGGTGATCGGCATCAACCCCGCCACCGACTCTCCGCAGGCCACCGCCGACCTGCTGCGCCTGCTCGACGAGGTGCGGACCCGCTTCGACATCCCCGCGCAGTCGTGCGTGTTGTCGCACGTGACCACCACGATCGGGCTGATCGAGGCGGGCGCGCCGGTGGACCTGGTGTTCCAGTCCGTCGCGGGCACCGAAGGCGCGAACGCGGGTTTCGGGGTGAACCTCGCGCTGCTGCGCGAAGCGAACGAGGCGGGGCGTGCCCTGCGCCGCGGCACCGTCGGGGACAACGTGATGTACCTGGAGACGGGACAGGGTTCGGCGCTGTCGGCGGGCGCGCACCTGGGGACCGGGGGACGGCCCGTCGACCAGCAGACCCTGGAGGCGCGGGCCTACGCGGTGGCGCGGGAGCTGGACCCGCTGCTGGTGAACACGGTGGTCGGTTTCATCGGTCCGGAGTACCTCTACGACGGCAAACAGATCATCCGGGCGGGCCTGGAGGACCACTTCTGCGGCAAACTGCTCGGCCTGCCGATGGGCGTGGACGTCTGCTACACCAACCACGCCGAAGCCGACCAGGACGACATGGACACGTTGCTGACCCTGCTCGGCGCCGCACGGTGCGCCTTCGTCATCGCCGTTCCCGGCGCCGACGACGTCATGCTCGGCTACCAGAGCCTCAGCTTCCACGACGCGTTGTACGCGCGGCAGGTGCTCAACCTGCGCCCCGCCCCGGAATTCGAGGCATGGCTGGGCCGCTTGGGCATGATGGACGCCAATGGCCGGGTGCTTCCGGTGGAGCCGCTCACCTCGCCCCTGCGCGCCTTGGCGGCCGCCCGATGAGCCCGCCGCAGCCGAGCGCCGCCGCCCAGGCCTTCTGGGACGAGTTGCGCCGCACCACCCAGTCCAGGATCGGCCTCGGCCGCAGCGGCGACGCGTTGCCGACCAGACGCGTGCTGGAATTCCGCGCCGCACACGCGGCCGCGCGCGACGCCGTCCACCTGCCGTTGGACGTGGCGGCGCTGACCGAACGGGTGGACGCGGCCGGGCTCGGCGCCGCGGTCCACGTCCGCAGCCGTGCCCGGGACCGGGCCGAGTACCTGCGCAGGCCGGATCTGGGGCGGTTGCCCGCCGACGGTGCGCTCACGCCGATTCCGCACTCCGGCGCCGACATCGGATTCGTCCTCGCGGATGGTCTCTCGCCTCGAGCGCTCGCCGAGCACGGCACGAAAACGCTGGACGCGCTCGTCGACGAACTCGCGCCGCGTTATCGGCTCGCCGCGCCGGTGATCGCCACGCAGTCGCGGGTGGCGCTCGGCGACCACATCGCCGCGGCCATGGGCGTGGCGACGGTCGTGGTGCTGATCGGCGAGCGTCCCGGCCTGTCGGTGGCCGACAGTCTGGGCATCTACCTGACCCACCTGCCCCGTCCGGGGCGCACCGACGCCGACCGCAATTGCGTCTCCAATATCCACCCGCCCGAAGGCCTGGGCTATCGAGAGGCCGCGAAGGTGGTGGCGGGGCTGGTCGCCGGCGCACGCCTGCTCGGTCGTTCGGGCGTCGACCTGAAGGACACCTCGCGCTCCGACGCCATCGGCCCCGGCGCGGTCATTTCGATCGAATGAGGTCGGTGGCCGTCGGTGGGATCCGGAAAACGCGACGCCCGCAATCACGGTGCCGCTGGAACATCGAGCGGCACAACGAATGCGGGCGTCGAGACGAAGCGATCTAGTCCAGGTAGTCGCGGAGCACCTGCGACCGGCTGGGATGGCGCAGCTTGCTCATGGTCTTCGACTCGATCTGGCGGATGCGCTCGCGCGTGACCCCGTAGACCTGGCCGATCTCGTCGAGGGTGCGCGGCTGACCGTCGGTGAGGCCGAAGCGCAGCCGGACGACGCCCGCCTCGCGCTCCGACAGGGTCTCCAGCACGGACTGCAGCTGGTCTTGCAGCAGCGTGAAGCTCACCGCGTCCACCGCGACGACGGCCTCGGAGTCCTCGATGAAGTCGCCGAGCTGGCTGTCGCCCTCGTCGCCGATGGTCTGGTCCAGCGAGATGGGCTCACGCGCGTACTGCTGGATCTCCAGCACCTTCTCCGGCGTGATGTCCATTTCCTTGGCCAGCTCCTCCGGCGTCGGCTCGCGGCCGAGATCCTGGAGCAGCTCGCGCTGGATGCGGCCGAGCTTGTTGATGACCTCGACCATGTGCACCGGGATGCGGATGGTGCGGGCCTGGTCGGCCATGGCGCGCGTGATGGCCTGGCGGATCCACCAGGTGGCGTACGTGGAGAACTTGTAGCCCTTGGTGTAGTCGAACTTCTCCACCGCGCGGATCAGACCCAGGTTGCCCTCTTGGATCAGATCCAGGAACGCCATACCGCGGCCGGTGTACCGCTTGGCCAGCGACACGACCAGGCGCAGGTTGGCCTCGAGCAGGTGGTTCTTGGCCCGGTTGCCGTCGCGGATGATCCAGTTGTAGTCGCGCCGCATCGCGACCGGCAGCTTCTCGCCCT
The DNA here is from genome assembly GCF_000308755.1 of Nocardia pneumoniae NBRC 100136. Taxonomy (GTDB): domain Bacteria; phylum Actinomycetota; class Actinomycetes; order Mycobacteriales; family Mycobacteriaceae; genus Nocardia; species Nocardia pneumoniae. The sequence goes on along the minus strand of NZ_BAGF01000052.1, from coordinate 32,036 downwards.
GTTCGGTGAACTCGCGCACCTTCTCCGCCGCGTAGAGACCGGCCTCGATCCGCTTGGCGAGCTCGACCTCCTCCTCGGCGTTGAGCAGGGCGACCTTGCCGATCTGCTTGAGGTAGGCACGCACCGAGTCGGCCGAGGCGGTGAGCTCGGCGTCCTTGCGGGCCTGCCGCAGCGCTTCGGATTCCTCCTCGTCCCAGACGAAATCGCCGGAGGCCTTCTCCGCGGCGGTCGGCTCGTCGGCCTCCTCGCTCTCGGCTTCCTCGGTGTCGGCGTCTTCGGCCACGTCGACCAGATCGTCACCGTCGGCGAGGTCTTCGTCGGAGACCTCCAGATCGCCGAGATCGTCGAGGTCGAGCGACTCGTCGTCGATGGCTTCCTCGGCGCCCGGCTCGCCGTCCGGCCCCGCCTTCTTGGTGCTGGCCTTCTTCGCCGGAGCCTTGGTCGCCTTGGCGGCCTTCTTGGCAGGCGCCTTCTTGGCGGCGGCCTTCTTCGCCGGAGCCTTCTTCGCGGCAGCCTTACGGACCGGCCGTGCTGCGGTTACATCTGCGGAGTCGGCATCGGCCGATTCGGCGGTCTGACGGGTATTCGTGGCTACCACGTACGCCCTTTCGTGACGGTCTCGTGCGGCGTCACGCCAGAGTAGTGTTCCGGCGGAGCGATCTGTCGGGTTTCACCGGCGGAGGGCCGGTCGGGGTTTCTCCGGCTCAGCCGGGCACGTTCCATTGTAACGATCTAACCAGGGTACCTATGGCCCGATGCCAGGAACGGCATCCCCGCCGCGCCCGCGCGCCTCAGGGGGTGATGCCCCCGTCGATCGCCATTGCCGCGCCGACGATGCCAGCGGTATTCCGCAGGTGGGCGGGAATGACCGGCGTTCGGTTGGTGAGCAAGGGAATCCACTGATCGGCATCCCGGCTGATGCCGCCACCGGCGACGAACACGACCGGGAAGAAGAGGTTCTCCAGCGTGGTCAGCACGACGCTGACTTCCGCGGCCCACTGCTCGTAGGTCAGGCCGTCGCGCTCCTTCACCGACGCCGCCGCGCGGTGCTCGCTCTCCCTGCCGCCGACCTCCACGTGACCGAGCTCGGTGTTGGGCACCAGCGTGCCGTGGTAGAGCAGCGCGGAGCCGATGCCGGTGCCGAAGGTCAGCAGCAGGACCAGCCCGGTGAAATCCTTTGCCGCGCCGTAGCGGTCCTCGGCCATGCCCGCCGCGTCCGCGTCGTTGAGCACGGTGACCGGACGGCCGCCGAGCGCGGTGGAGAACAGCGTCCGCGCGTCGGTGCCGATCCAGGACTTGTCGATGTTGGCCGCGGTGCGCGCCACGCCGCCGATCACCACCGCGGGCAGGGTGAGCCCGACCGGCCCGTCCCACTGCGCCTTGGCGACCAGCTCGGCCACCGCATCGGCCACCGCCTGTGGTGTCGCGGGATGCGGCGTCGCGATCTTGATCCGCTCATGGACCAATTCGCCGGTGGCCAGATCCACCGCGGCGCCTTTGACGCCGCTACCGCCGATATCGATACCGAATGCGTGCCCCCGAGCGGACATGACTAACCCCTCGTTCCCTGTGCTGGCCGATGTGGTGACAGCGTCGCCGCACCCGGACCCAGCACGCCGTGACAGGGCGATGCGATGGGATGCCCGACGACGGCGCTGTGTCGTGCACGACAAGAGTAATGCGACACCGGGGCTGGGCGTTCGACGAGGATCTGTGATGCGATGGAAGGCGTGCCGGAAACCTCATCATCAGTGTCCGACTACACCCCCGACTCCTTCGTCTCGATCGTCGCGCGCGGCGACGAGGCCGATCTGCGCCGCGTCGCGGTCGATCTCGCCGAGACCGCCGCCGCCCATGTCCGCGCCCGCCGTCCCGAAGTATTCGGCCCCGCGGGCGCACACGCGGAAGGCGCCGTGCAGGCCAAGAGCCACGCGACCGACCCGGTGACCATCGTGGACACCGAAACCGAAGAGCTGATCCGAAGACTGCTCGCCGAACAGCGCCCCGGCGACCCGATCCTCGGCGAGGAGGGCGGCGGCAGTCTCGACGACGCGAGCGCCGACACCGTCCACTGGGTCGTGGACCCGATCGACGGCACGGTCAACTTTCTCTACGGCATCCCGGGCTACGCCGTCTCGGTGGCGGCCCTGCGCGGTGGGCGACCGGTCGCGGGCGCGGTGGTCGACGTCGCGCGGGCGGCCACCTACAGCGCCGGGCTCGGGCTCGGCGCGCTGCGCGTCGGCGCCGACGGCGTGGTGGAGCATCTGCGCTGCACGTCCGTCGACTCGGTCTCGATGTCGCTGGTCGCCACCGGATTCGGCTACGGCAGCATGCGCAGGACCCGGCAGGCCGAGCTGATCGCGCAGGTGCTGCCGCACGTACGCGACATCCGCCGCTTCGGCGCGGCGGCGCTGGATCTGTGCCATGTCGCGGCGGGCCAGGTGGACGCGTACTTCGAGCACGGCCTCAACGCCTGGGACTGGGGTGCGGGCGCGCTGATCGCCGCCGAGGCGGGCGCGCGGCTGACCCTGCCGCCCGCCACGTCCCCGGGTTCCGACGGCGACCTGGTGGTGGCCGCCGCGCCCGGCATCGCCGACGAACTCGCGGCGCTGCTGGCCCGCGTCGGCGCTACCGAGCCGATTCCGGATCGCTGATCAGCAGCGGGCCTGCCGCGCCGCGTCGAGCAGCTCGATATCGATCGCCGTCGAGTTGCCCGGCGCCGGATTCTTCAGCGAGCGCAGCACCTCCTCGGCGTCGTTGCTGGGCCGGATGTCCCGGAACAGCGAACCGAGCACCAGATCGACGGTGTCGTCGCCGCGCTGGTCCTCGATCAGCTCGGCGCACGGTGCGACCAGTTGCACCGCGGCGGCGGCCGGACGCCCGTTCACACCGAAGCGGATCTGGCCCGTGCACTCCAGATCGCCGTTGACGTATACCGAATCGTTGCCGTATTGCGTCCCCGGCGCGCTCCCGAAGCCGAGATCGCCGAGCTGCGCGGCGACGTGGGCGGCCTGCCCGCGCTGGTTGTTCGCGTTCAGCACGCGCACCTTGCTGGCCGCCAGCGGGGCGGGTTCCACGTCTTGCAGCCGCCCCGCGCCGACCCGCTGGCCGAGCGGAGTCGGTTGCGGCGCAGCGGGATCGGTGGCGGGACTGGGGGAGTTGCAGGCCATCGCGGTGTGATCGGTGTCCTGCGTCGTGAGTGCCTTGATCCAGACGATCCCGCAGATCAACGCGAGAACGCCGAGCATGATGAGCCAGGGCTGGGGGCGGCGCCGAAGGAACGGCCGACCGTGCGAATCCGTCGCGGCGCCTTCGGTGATCAGTGAAACCACCAACACACTCTACGAAAATGTGTCCCGGGCGCCGTGCAAGGTCTCGGTGCGTTCCACGGACGGTGTCGATTGCCCCTCAGTTTCGACGCGGCTGTGTTTTGATTGCGACTTTTGCTCTGGGGTCCGCTATTGTCTGGCGGCCCAGATCGAATCACCAGTGCTGAAACCGGTGGTCGGTCGCGGGAACAAGAAGGGCATGTCCTGCGTTTACCCAGCGCTATCGCGAGTGGATCGGTGCGATCCGCCCTGATAGGCGACCGGTGTACGTGTGACGTGCACCACCGGCGGGGCGGTGTCGGTCGCACCGATTCCGGCAGGAATCAGGTGTGGGCGGACCGGTCCGGGATACACGGAGTTAGGACGAGGGGAAGACGACATGGCAACCGACTATGACGCACCGAGGCGCACCGAATCCGACGATGTGTCGGAGGATTCGCTGGAGGAGCTGAAGGCTCGTCGTAACGAGGCACAGTCCGCCGTCGTGGATATCGACGAATCCGATACCGCGGAGTCGTTCGAGCTTCCCGGCGCCGACCTGTCCGAGGAAGTGCTGACGGTTCGGGTGATCCCGAAGCAGGCCGACGAGTTCACCTGTTCCAGCTGTTTCCTGGTTCATCACCGGAGCAGGCTGGCCAGCGACAAGGGCGGTCAGATGATCTGCATGGACTGCGCCGCCTGATCTCGACGAGATCGAACAATGTGTCAGCCCGCGCTCGGAAGACCGAGCGCGGCAAGGACCCGTTCGGGCCGTCGCGTACTGACCAGCCAGTACGGCGTCGGATCGTCCGGGTCGTCGAGCACGAGCAAAACCATCGGCCCGACCCAGGGGCGATGCTGGACATAGGCGGCAGGGTCGAGCTGGCGACCCAGCGCCGCACTCTTCGCGGTGGGGGCGACGGTGGCCGCGCGGGCCACGAAATTCACCGGTAGATGCGCGCGGTCGGCGCGCAGCTCCGGCGTGCCGGTCGCGTCGGGCGCCACCTCGACGCGGTGACGGCTCAGCCACAGCAGCACCCAGACCGGAACCGGGAACAGCAGTACGTAGGGCAGCCAGGCACGCAGTCCCGGCGCGCCCATATGGATCTCCGCGGCGAGCAACCCCGTGATCGCGAACGCCACCGGCCACCACCACAGCGGCACCCACAGGCGCTCGCGGTAGCCGAGCGCGGGCTGGTTTTTCTCGTCCATGGGCACGGGATTGGGCTGGTCCGACACGAGTCAACACTAAGTCACGAGGGCAAACAGCCTACGCGTAGGCTCGTCCACCGTGAGCGCACTTTCACCCATACCCTTGCTGCGGCTGGACCCCGGCATCCCCGTGCCCACGCGTGCCCATGCGGGCGACGCGGGGGTGGATCTGTGCACCACCCAGGACGTCATCCTGGAGCCGGGGGAACGGGTGCTGGTCGGCACCGGTGTCGCCGTCGCGCTGCCGGTCGGCACGGTCGGCCTGATCCATCCGCGCTCGGGCTTGGCGGCCAAGACCGGGCTGTCGGTGGTGAACACCCCCGGCACGGTGGATGCCGGGTATCGGGGCGAGATCAAGGTGTGCCTGATCAATCACGACCCGCGCACGCCGATCGAATTGCGGCGCGGCGATCGGATCGCGCAATTGCTGGTGCAGCGCGTGGAGTTGGTGGATTTCGTGGAGGTCGACTCGCTCGACGAGACAACCCGCGGGGCGGGTGGTTACGGCTCCAGCGGCGGTCACGCGAGCCTGACCGCGCGGCCGAACGGGTCGGGCCGGGCGACCGGCAAGGAGGCATGACGGGAATGTTCGGAAAGCGAAAGAAGTCGTCGGACCGATACGCGGACGACCAGTACGACGAGGCGGTCGACTACGCCGACGCGGAGTACGCGCCCGACTACGACGACGAGTACTACGACGACGCCCCCACCGACGAGCGCTCGTACGAGGGCGTGGACTTCGATGCCGCCACGCTGGGCGGTCAGCCCGGTCCATACGACTACGACGAGGTCGCCGAACTGCTGGAGAATGTGGCCGAGCAGCGGCTCGACCTCGGGTCGGTGCTGCTGCCGGTACCGCCCGGCGGCCAGTTGCAGGTCGAGATGACTCCGGAAGGCCAGCCGCAGGCGGTGCACCTTGCCACCGAGCACGGCCGGATCACCGTCGCGGCGTATGCCGCGCCCAAGACATCGGGCCAATGGCGTTTGGTCGCCGCGGATCTCGCCGAATCGCTCCGCAAGGACGGCGCCAGAGTCTCGGTGGAGAACGGGCCGTGGGGGCGCGAACTGCTGGCCCTCACCGAGGGCGCCGATCTGCGCTTCATCGGTGTGGACGGCTACCGCTGGATGGTGCGGCTGGTCGCCGCTGGCCCCTCCGGCGCGGCGAACGACGGCAGCCCGCTGGTCAAGGCGGCTCGCGCCATCCTCAGCGACACTGTGGTGCGTCGCGGCGAGGACCCGCTGCCGGTGCGCGAGCCGCTGCCGGTGGTGCTGCCGCAGCAGTTGGCCGAGCAACTGGCCGCGGCCCATCAGCAGCAGGTGCAGGCCCAGCAGCAGGCGATGGCCGCGCAAACGGCCGCGCAGACCGGGGCACAGCCGGTGCTGCCGCCGCGGATGCCGGAGGGGCCGCGCCGCGGCGCGGACGGGTCGGCTATGCAGCAGCTCGGGCTGAACTGAGCGGACCCGGCGCCGAAGTCAGCCGAAGGCGCCGATTCCGGTATGTCCGAGGATCGCGGGGTCCGCGCCCAGTTCATCCAGGGTGATCCGGTGCAGGTGCGCGTGGGGGGCCAGCGCGGCCCATTCCTCGGCCACCGCCACCGGGTGCACCGGGTCGTCGATCGCGGTGACCACGGCGATGGGCCGCTCGAAGGTGGCCAGCAGCTCGGCGTCCGGCCATTTGTGGTCGGCGGCCTCCTCCAGCGCTGCGGGTAGGTGGGGCCATTGCGCACGCCAGGATCGGCTCAGCGCGTCCGCCAGCCAGGGTGGGCTGCTCGCCCGCATACGGTCGAGCACCACCGCCAGACCGTCGGCGCGCAGCTGCGCGGCGGTCGTCGCGGCGCTGAGCGCGGCCGGACACGCGGTGGTGTCGGGCCCGGTCCAGGCGGGCAGCGCCGCGACGACCCCGACCACACGATCCGGGTGCTCGGCCGCCCACTCCAGCGCGATCGCCGCACCGAGCGAGATCCCCGCGGCGAGGACCGGCCCTGACCGCGCCGCCGCGTCCAATGCGGCCCGGCAGCTCGCGACCACCCCGCGCGGATCCGGTTCCACCGCGACGAAGTCGAGACCGCGCGCCGCGCTGGCGGGCGCGAAGGCGCGCCGGGCGAAATCGGCGTCGGATCCGGTGCCGGGCAGCGCCACGACGCGGACCGGGTGTGGGGAGTCGAACATCGGTCCGAGCGTAGCGGGGGTCGCCAAGCCCATCTACAGTGGCGGGTGTACGGCCTCAGCGGGCCGTGCGGTAAGGAATGCCCACGATGGTGTGCGACCCACGCCATCTGCTCTATGCAGGAGAGCGTGCACCATGTCATCCGCAGCCTCAGGTTATTTTCGACGTCTGGGCCGCAGGCTGACCGAGGATATCGATCAGCTGGATGCCGAAGAGCTGGCCGAGACTTCCGAGGCGTCGGGAGCGCACCGTGCGTCGGAGTGTCGGCGCGGCGACGAGGCCACCATGCTCGGTAGGCTCCGGAGCGTCGAAGCGTGTCCCAAGTCCGCAGGCGCCAGTGTGCAGGCGGAGTTCTTCGACGGCACCGACGCCATCACCCTCGTCTGGATCGGGCGCAGGCGCATCCCCGGTATCGAGCCGGGGCGGCGCATCCTGGTCCGCGGCCGGGTGGGCGAGCGGGACGGCCGCAAAGTGATCTACAACCCCTACTACGAATTGCGCGGGAACAGCTGACGTATGCCATCGAGCGACGACAACGCAGGCTCAGGCGATCGCACCGGGCTCGACCTCGGCCGTGACGAGGAACGTGCCGAGCAGACCCTCCTGGAACAACTGGGCGGCTTCAGCGGCCTGATCTACTCGACACTGCCGGTTGTCGTGTTCGTCCCCGTGAACAGCCTCGCCGGGCTGACCGCCGCGATCTGGGCGGCGCTCGGCGTGGCCGCCGCCATCCTGGTCTGGCGCCTGGTGCGTCGCAATCCGGTCCAGCCCGCCATCTCCGGCTTCTTCGGCGTCGGGATCTGTGCCTTCATCGCCTACCGGATGGGGGAGGCGAAAGGGTTCTTCCTCTTCGGCATCTACACCAGCCTCGTCTACGCCGGGGTGTTCCTCGCCTCCATCCTGGTCCGCCGGCCGCTGGTCGGCGTGATCTGGGGCGTCCTGAACGGTCACGGCTCCGACTGGCGGTCCGATCCCCGGCTGGTGCGCCTGTACGACGTGGCCACCGCCACGTGGGTTCTCGTCTTCGGCGCCCGCTACCTGGTGCAGTCGCAGCTCTACGACACCGACCGGACCGGCTGGCTCGCGGTCGCCCGCATCGCGATGGGCTGGCCGCTGACGGCCGTGGCGCTGGGCGTCACGATCTGGGCGGTGCGCCGTGCGGGCCATCTGCCCGCCAAGCCGGTGGCCGCGACCCGACCGGCCTGAGCGTTAACTGTCCGCCGCCGACCGGCGAAAGCCCAAGGGGTGGGGTGAGTACCACCGCCGAGGTGGGCGGTAACCCACCCTGGGGTACCTGGTCGGCGTCCCGAGTTCGTCAGACGATCTATGCGTATCGCAAATTCGCACTGGATCGGCAAGGAAGGACTCGGACGTGGCTACCGAGCACAACACCGCGGCGCTGCCCAAGAACCACAACCCCGCTCTGTCGGAGAGCCGCCGGGTATCGGCCGAACTGGACAAGCTGATCGGCCCGGCGGCCGCGGGCGACCGTCACGCGGTCTCCGAGATCATCCGGCTCGTGCACCCGCTGGTGCGGCGCTACTGCGGTGCGCGCCTTGGCAATACGGCCCATCTGCAGGTCACCGCCGACGACGTGGTGCAGGAGATCCTCTTGGCCACCGTCAACGCCATCCCGCGCTATCGCGACCAGGGCAAGTCGTTCCTGGCGTTCGTCTACGGCATCGCGGCCAACAAGGTCGCCGACGCGTTCCGCCGCTCGCAGCAGCACCCCGCCTACCCGGTGGCCGACGTCCCGGATTCCGCGTCCTCCGCCGCCGGACCCGAGGAGTGGGCGCTGGCCTCCGAACGGCGCACCGCCACAAGGGAGCTCATGAAGGTGCTGGCGCCCGCGCACCGCGAGGTACTGGTGCTGCGCATCATGCTCGGCTGGTCGGCGGCGCAGACCGCGGAGGCCATCGGCACCAGCCCCGGTGTGGTCCGGGTGATGCAGCACCGCGCGCTGAACAAGCTGCGCGCGGAGCTGAAGCCGGCCGCGTAGTCCCCGGCGGCGCCCCGCGAGGACGCATCGGCCGTATACGGGGAGTTATGGTCTGATGCCGTGGTTGGCGAGCTCCAACCGGAGGTCCTCTTCGGCTTCCACCGAGGTCACGAACAGCAGTTCGTCGTCGCCCTCGAACGGGTCGTCCGGCTGCGGCACGATCACCCGGCCGCCGCGCAGGATCGTCACGAGGGCGGCGTCGCGCGGCAGGGTGAGCGCGCGCACCGGCTTGCCCGCCAGCGCGGTGTCCGCGGGCAGCGTCATCTCCACCAGGTTCGCCTGGCCCTGGCGCAGCGTCAGCAGGCGCACCAGGTCCCCGACCGACACCGCTTCCTCGACCAGCGAGGCCAGCAGCCGGGGCGTGGACACCGCGACGTCCACGCCCCAGGAGGCGTCGAAGAGCCATTCGTTGCGCGGATCGTTCACCCGGGCAACCACCCGGCGCACCCCGAACTCGGTCTTGGCCAGCAGGCTGTGCACCAGGTTCGCCTTGTCGTCACCCGTGGCCGCGATGACCACCTCGTAGGTCTCCAGCCCGGCCTGCTCGAGCAGCGCCAGCTCGCACGCGTCGGCGTGCACCCAGACCGCGTCCGGGATCGCCGCGGCATCGATGTGTTCCAGCTGACGCTCCAGGAGCATCACCCGATGCCCGCCGCGCAGGAGTTCCCTGGCGATCGATCGGCCGACGGCGCCTGCTCCGGCGATGGCCACTTTCATGTTCAGTCCTCGCTCGCTGGGGGCTTCGCGGCCAGGGCGACGGCCTCTCCCACGGTGCCGGATGTCGCGGCCACGTAGACGATGTCGTCGGCCTGGATGATGGTCTTGCTGTCGGGCAGCAATCCCTGGCCGAAACGGATGATGAACGCGACCCGCGCCGCGATGGTCTGCTGCAGGTCGCGCACCGTGCGGCCGTACCACTCTTCGTGCAGCGTCAGTTGCGTCACGGCAACCGTCCCGGTGGGGTCACGCCACGTGGTGGTGCTGGCGTCGCCGATGAGCGCGCGCAGGAAGCGATCGGTGGTCCACGGCACCGTGGCGATGGTCGGGATGCCGAGGCGCTCGTAGACGGCCGCGCGTTTGGCGTCGTAGATCCGGGCGACGACGCGCTGCACGCCGAACATCTCCCTGGCCACCCGCGCCGAGATGATGTTGGAGTTGTCGCCCGAGGAGACGGCCGCGAACGCGTCCGCCCGTTCGATTCCGGCGCTGATCAGCACATCTCGATCGAATCCGACGCCGGTCACCCGGTTGCCGGGAAAGTCGGAGCCGAGGCGCAGAAACGCGCTCGAGTCCCGGTCGATCACGGTGACTTCGTGACCTATGCGGACCAGGGCATGGGCCAGCGAGGAGCCGACGCGCCCGCACCCCATGATCACTACGTACACCGTGCAACCTCGTTCCTGGAACCATGGTGTTCGGTCTGCTTCGTTGTTCGGTCGAACGCTACCCGTCGAATGATTCCATCGGCCACGTTCCCCCTCCAGCCCCCGAGCAAACCTGCGAGCCACGCGCGCGAGCGACCGTGCGGGGGCCTATGCTCGCTCCAGTGTCCAAGTTGACGACGGCAGCGAAGCGAGTGCTGCTGGGCAGGCCTTTCCGCAGTGACTCGCTCGGTCACACCTTGCTGCCGAAGCGAATCGCGCTTCCGGTGTTCGCCTCCGATGCCATGTCATCGGTCGCCTACGCCCCCGAAGAAATCTTCCTCGTCCTGTCGGCCGGTGGGGTCTCGGCGTACCTGTACGCCCCTTGGGTCGGTCTGGCCGTCGCCTTCGTCATGGCGGTGGTGGTCGCCAGCTACCGGCAGAACGTGCACGCCTACCCCTCCGGCGGTGGTGACTACGAAGTCGCCACGACCAACCTCGGCCCCAACGCGGGCCTGACCGTGGGCAGCGCGCTGCTGGTCGACTACGTGCTCACCGTGGCGGTATCGATCTCCTCGGCGGCGTCCAATATCGGCTCGGCGATTCCCTTTGTCGCCACCCACAAAGTCCTGTTCGCCGTCGTGGCCATCGTCGCGCTCACCGCGATGAACCTGCGCGGGGTACGCGAATCGGGCACTATGTTCGCGATTCCGACCTACGCGTTCATCTTCGGCATGTTCCTCATGCTCGGCTGGGGGCTGTTCCGGATCTTCGTGCTCGGCGAGGATCTGCGGGCCGAATCCGCCGGTTTCGGGTTGGCCGAGCACGAACACCTGTACGGCTTGGCGTTCGCCTTCCTCATCGCGCGGTCGTTCTCCTCCGGCTGCGCCGCGCTGACCGGTGTGGAGGCGATCAGCAACGGCGTGCCCGCGTTCCGCAAGCCCAAGTCGCGCAACGCCGCCACTACGCTGCTGCTGCTGGGGTCCATCGCGATCGTGCTGCTGATGGGCATCATCGTCCTGGCCCAGAAGATCGGAATCGTGTACGCGCACAATGTCTCCGACCTGACCGGGGCGCCAGAGGACTACCAGCAGAAGACGCTCATCGCGCAGCTCGCCGAGGCCGTGTTCGAGGGGTTCCCGCTCGGCTTCTTCTTCATCACGACCGTGACCGCGCTGATCCTCGTGCTCGCCGCGAACACGGCGTTCAACGGGTTCCCCGTGCTCGGCTCGATCCTGGCGCAGGACCGCTACCTGCCCCGGCAGCTGCACACCAGGGGCGACCGGCTGGCGTTCAGCAACGGCATCCTGTTCCTGTCCGGCGCGGCCATCGCGTTCGTGGTGCTGTTCGGCGCCGAGGTGACCAAGCTGATCCAGCTCTACATCGTCGGCGTGTTCGTTTCGTTCGTGCTCAGCCAGACCGGCATGCTGCGCCACTGGACCCGTCTGCTGCGCACCGAGACCGACCCGGGGCAGCGTGCGCGGATGAAGCGGTCGCGGGTGATCAACGCGGTCGGCCTCAGCGCGACCGGCGCGGTGCTGGTGATCGTGCTGATCACGAAGTTCTTCGCCGGCGCCTACATCGCCATCTTCACCATGGTCGCGATCTTCGTGGTGATGAAGATGATTCGCCGGCACTACGATTCGGTCGCGCGCGAGCTGGACGAGCACGAGTGGGACGGGGTGCTGCCCAGCCGCTCGCACTCCATCGTGCTGGTCTCCCGGCTGCACCTGCCCACCCGCCGCGCACTGGCCTATGCCCGCGCCACCCGCCCCGACACGTTGGAGGCGGTGACGGTGAACGTGGACGAGGCCGATACCAGGGCGCTGGTGCGGGAGTGGGAGAACAGCGACATCACGGTGCCGCTGAAGGTGATCGAATCGCCGTACCGGGAGATCACCAAACCGGTTCTCGACTACGTCAAGCGGGTACGCAAGGACGCCCCCCGCGACGTGGTGACGGTGTTCATCCCCGAGTACGTGGTCGGGCACTGGTGGGAGCAGGTACTGCACAACCAGAGCGCGCTGCGGCTGAAGGGAAGGCTGCTGTTCGAGCCGGGCGTGATGGTGACGAGTGTGCCGTGGCAGCTGAGCTCGTCGGCGCGGGCCAGGGTGCCCGGCGTGGTGAACGCCCCCGGCGCGGTGCGGCGCGGGTACGAGGACCGGACATGACGTCCATGGAGCATTCGGGATGAGTGATTGGCGGACAAACACGTTCGAGGTGCGGCTCGGGCCGCCGGGGCACGGCGGCTTCTGTGTCGCACGGCACGAGGGGCGTGTGGTGTTCGTCCGGCACGGGCTGCCCGGTGAACTGGTGCGGGCCCGGGTCACCGAGGACCGCGGCGGCTCGTACTGCCGGGCCGACGCCGTCGAGGTGCTCGAGGCGTCACCGGACCGGGTGCCCGCCACGTGTCCGGTATCCGGCCCCGGCGGCGCGGGGTGCTGTGATTTCTCCTTCGCCACGCCCGCGGCCCAGCGCGCGCTGAAGGCCACGGTGGTGGCCGAACAGCTGCGCCGAGTGGCCGGGATCGAACGTGACGTGCTGGTCGAGCCGATCGAGTCCGGCGAAACGACCGGCGGGTGGCGCACCCGGGTGCGGCTTGCGGTGGACGAACGCGGCCGCGCCGGCGTGCACCGGTATCGCAGCACCGACGTGATCGCGGATCTGCGCTGCCCGCAACCGGTCGCGGGGGCGCTGGAGGGAATCGCGGATCGGCATTGGACGCCGGGCGCCGATCTGGTGATCGTGGTGGACGGCGACGGGATCCGGCACATCGTCGAATTGGCGCCCGCCGCGGAGCGGGGAGCGGGCAGTCGCGGCGGCGACCGGCGCGGTCCGGGTGGAAGCGACCGCCGGGACGGCTCCAGGCGACGCGACCGGCCGCACGGCCGCGATCGCCGTGGCGGACGGCGCGGCTCCGATCGGTGGGGCAGCGCGGCGGCCGCCGCGGAATCCACCCGGCGTGACGAACGGCGAGACGCCTCCGCGCGGCGGGCGGCCGCGCACGCGGCACGCGACGAATGGGTGTTCGCGGGCAGTGGGCGCGCGGTCGAGTACGTGGCGGGCCGTCGGTGGGAGATCGCGGCGACCGGCTTCTGGCAGGCGCACCGGGGTGCGGCGCAACGGTATTCGGATCTCGTCGCGGAATGGTCGGGACTCGGCCCCGGCGGTCGCGCCTGGGATCTCTACAGCGGTGCGGGTGTTTTCGCCGCGCGCATGGCCGAGCAGGTCGGCCGGACCGGTGTGGTGCTCGGCGTGGAATCCGCCCGATCCGCGGTCGCCGACGGCGCCGCCGCGCTGCGCGATATGCCCTGGGTGGAGCTACGGACCCAGCGGGTGGAACGCTGGGTGGTGGAGCATGTCGGCGCGGCGGCGCCGGACGTGGTGGTGCTCGATCCGCCGCGCGCGGGCGCGGGCAAGGAGGTGGTCGGCGCGGTCGCGGCGAGCGGCCCGGCGCGGATCATCCACGTCGGATGCGACCCGGCGGCGTTCGCCCGCGATCTGGGCCTGTACCAGGCGGCGGGCTACCAGCTCGCCGATCTGCGCGCGTTCGACGCGTTCCCCGCGACACACCACGTGGAATGCCTTGCGTTGCTGGAGCGCTGAGGGAAGGTCTCCGGAACGTCGTCGACGCTCTCGGTCGCAATTAGAGTCACAGGTATGACCGTGTATGTAATCGCACAACTGAAGTTCACCGATCGCGCCGCCTACGATCGCTACCAGGCACGATTCCTGGACGTCTTCGTCCGCTACTCCGGCACCCTGCTGGCCGCCGACGAATCCCCGCAGGTCATCGAGGGCGCCACCGACCGCGAGAAGGTGGTTCTGATGTCGTTCCCCGACGAGCCGTCCTTCCGCGCCTGGGCCGAATCTCCGGAGTATCAGGAGATCTCGAAGGATCGTCACGCCGGAGCCGACACGGTGAGCCTGCTGGTACACGGTCTCGGTCACTCGTGACCGGCCGGACGCCGCTGGCACGATGAGCTGATGATCCATCACGTGCAACTGTGTTGTCCCGCCGGCGCGGAGGACCGGCAGCGCGGCTTCTACACCGGCGTGCTCGGCTGGCCCGAACTCCCGAAGCCGCCGTTGCTGGCCGCCCGGGGCGGGTGCTGGTTCCGCGTCCCCGGCCGAGGTGGCCCCGACGGCGAACTACATGTCGGCGTGGAAGCCGACTTTCGTCCCGCCGTCAAAGGGCATCCGGCGTTCGTCGTGGACATCGATGCTGTCGCCGCCGCCGTCTCGGCGGCCGGATACCCCGTGGCATGGGCCGATCCAGCGGAGATTCCGGGGCGGCGGCGGTTCCACACCTACGATGCGGTCGGTAATCGGCTCGAATTCCTGGCGGATTGACCACGTCGGAGGAGTCGGCACAGACGGCTCACTCGCCCGGCGCCTCGACGTCGATCGCCGGTGGCGTCAGTCGAGTTGCCAGGTGACGCGAATGACCGCGGAGATCTCGCTCTCGCCCAGTTCGACCGGGACCGCGGCGGCGCGGTAGAGCTCCATCGGGGCGGCGACGCTCTGCGCGCGCGGGACCGGTGGTGCGGAGGCGGCGTTCTCGGTGATCTCGAGGACCTTGCCGAGCGTGCGCTGCGCGCGCCGGGCATACTGCTCGGCCTTGGCGAGGGCGTTCTCCCACGCCGCGTCGCGCGCCCGGGCGAGCAGGGACTCCTGATCGGCGAAGGTGAGGGTCAGGCCGCCGAGGCGGACGTCGTCGCCGCCCGCCTCGACGCAGTGGGCGATGATCGTGGCGGGCCCGGGATCGGCGTCGTCCCCGATATCGCGCAACGCCACGGTCAGCGACGTGCTGGCGAGGTATCCGGTGACCCGGTTGCCCTGGCCCTCGATCCACACCGTCTCGGTCTGCACCGACAGACCGCTGGTGGCGATGTCGGCGCCGCCGACGCCATCGGACCGCAGCGATTGCGTGACCGCGGCCACGCGCTCACCGGCCCGGCTGTAGGCGAGCGCGACCTTGCTCGCCCGCGATTCCACGGAGATCGTCACCCGCATCAGGTCCGGGGTGGCGCGGGCGGTGCCGTGCCCGAAGGTCGTGACGGTGCCTGCTGCCGAATCGGGCTGCTCGCTCACGGAATGCTCCTCGATGATCGGTGTCGGTTCGAACAGCCCGCGTTGGACCGGGCCGTGCTCGTCGCGGAGGGGTAATCGCCCCCGCGCGCTGCGACCACCCGCACCGCGCGTGATCTGCGCGAAGGCCTCGGCGGCGAGCAGCGCCGCACATGCCGCAGGCGGGTCGTCACGCCGAGCGCGTGCTCGGTCGATGCCGCCGAGATCGCCCGCTCCTTGGTCGCGGGCCGAGCACCGCGGACCCGGCCGTCGGCGGTGGCCGGGCACACGCCGAGCGAATCGGCTTGCACCACAGTCAGTGCCGGGATGTAGTCGGCCGCCGCTGCGGAATCGGCGCCGCGGCAGGGGCGGTGGACGTCGTCGGCGATCCGCGCCACGACGCCGGGTTCGTTTGTCCGCGAGACCAGTTGCTCGGGCTGGGCCACCCTGCCACTGTAGGCCGGGTACCGTATGTCCGGGCGGTGCGGCCGAGCTCACATTCCGGCGCGATGCCGGACGGTGTGATGGTTCTCGTGCGGGCGTGCCATCCGCCGCTCCGTAGACTGATCGGATCAGATGCGCTATCCGGAGGGAGCTAGTTCAGGTGGGAGTGCTTTCCCGGGTCGACTCACCCGAAGATCTGCGCCGGCTGACGGTGCCGCAGTTGCGCGAGCTGGCGGAGGAGATCCGCGAGTTCCTGGTGCGGAAAGTCGCCGCGACCGGCGGGCACCTCGGCCCGAACCTCGGTGTGGTGGAGCTCACCATCGCGCTGCATCGGGTGTTCGACTCACCGGCCGACCCGGTGATCTTCGACACCGGGCACCAGGCCTACGTGCACAAGATCCTGACCGGTCGCAAGGACCAGTTCGATTCGCTGCGCAAGCAGGGCGGCCTGTCCGGCTACCCGAGCCGGGCCGAGAGCGCGCACGACTGGGTGGAGTCCTCGCACGCCTCGGCGGCGCTGTCCTACGCGGACGGGCTGGCGAAGGCCTTCGCCCTCGGCGGGCAGGACCGGCACGTGGTGGCGGTGGTCGGCGACGGCGCGCTCACCGGCGGCATGTGCTGGGAGGCACTGAACAACATCGCCGCCGCTCCGGATCGTCCGGTGGTCGTCGTGGTCAACGACAACGGTCGCTCCTACGCGCCCACCATCGGCGGCCTGGCCGACCGGCTGACCGCGCTGCGCACCCAGCCCGCCTACGAGCACGCGCTGGACGCGGGCAAACGCATCCTGAAGAGCATCCCCCGGGTGGGCGAATCGGCGTACTCGATGGTGCACGCGGTGAAAGCCGGGATCAAGGACGCCGTCAGCCCGCAGGAACTGTTCAGCGACCTCGGCCTGAAGTACGTCGGCCCGGTCGACGGCCACGACGTCGTCGCCTTGGAGGCGGCGCTGCGCCGGGCGAAGGACTTCGGCGGACCGGTCGTGGTGCACGCCGTGACGCAGAAGGGCCGCGGCTACGCGCCCGCCGAGAATCATGTCGCCGACCAGATGCACGCCTGCGACCCGATCGACCCGCTGACCGGCGCCCCGGTGGGCGGCCCGAAGGCGCGCGGCTGGACGTCGGTGTTCTCCGAGGAACTGATCGCGCACGCCGAGCGTCGCGCCGACATCGTTGCCATCACCGCCGCGATGCCAGGGCCGACCGGGCTCGCGGCGTTCGGCGAGCGGTTCCCGGACCGGATGTTCGACGTCGGCATCGCCGAACAGCACGCCATGGCCTCGGCGGCGGGTCTGGCGCTCGGCGGCATGCATCCGGTGGTCGCGATCTACTCGACGTTCCTCAACCGCGCCTTCGACCAGTTGCTGATGGACGTGGCGCTGCTGAAGCAGCCGGTGACGGTGGTGCTGGACCGCGCGGGCATCACCGGCTCCGACGGTGCGAGCCACAACGGCATGTGGGATCTGTCGGTGCTCGGCATCATTCCCGGCATCCGGGTCGCCGCGCCGCGCGATGCCGCGACGCTGCGCGAGGAACTGGCCGAGGCGCTGGCCGTCAACGACGGTCCGACCGCGCTGCGATTCCCGAAAGGCAGTGTCGCCGAAGATATCTCGGCGGTGGAGCGGCTCGACGGCGTGGACGTGCTGCGGATGGCGGAGCCGGAGGGCGGCTCGGTGCAGGCGGTGCACGGCGACGTCTTGCTCATCGCCGTCGGCTCGTTCGCGGGCGTAGCCCTGGAGGCGGCGAAGCTGCTCGACGCCGAAGGCGTCTCGGTCACCGTCATCGACCCGCGCTGGGTGCTGCCGGTCTCCGACACACTGCTCAAGCTCGCGGAGAACTACCGGCTCGTGGTCACGCTGGAGGACGGCGGACTGCACGGCGGCATCGGCTCCACGGTCTCGGCCCGCCTGCGTAACTCCGGCCTGGACATCCCGACCCGCGACCTCGGTGTGCCGCAACAGTTCCTCGACCACGCTTCGCGTGGCGAAGTGCACGCGGACCTAGGGCTGACCGCTCCCGATATCGCCCGCCGCATCGGCGGGTGGCTCGCCGCTCGCTGACGGCACGGCGCGCGAACCCGCGGGGAACGCCAGGTCCACCGGCGGCAACGCGGCCGTCAGCCGCGGCACCGCCAGTTCCCGCTGCCAGGGGCGCGCGCCGCCCGATTTCAGGAATCCGTCGACCGCGGTGGACAACTCGGCCGCGGCGTAGTCGGTCAACCCGTCCCAGCACAGACGGCGCACCAGATCCGGCGCGAGCAGATTCTCCACCGGAATCGCGTACTCGGCCGACAACTCGCCCATCGCGGCCCGCGCCCTGGTCAGGCGCGCGGCCGCGGCCGGATCGCGACGCTCCCAGCGGTTGACCGGCGGCGGACCGTCGAACGGCTGGGTCAGCGGCGGCAGCTCGCTGTCCGGCAGGGTGCGGCCGCGCTCGATCGCGGCGAGCCACTCGCGGGAGTACCGGCGCTGCCGCGGTCCCCCGAAGACCGGTAGCGTGCGCAATTGCGCGATCGACTTCGGTTCCGCGGCGGCCGCGGCGATGATCGCGGCATCCGGGAGAATGCGCGCCGGCGCCACATCGCGGGCGCGGGCCAGCACGTCCCTGGCCGTCCACAGCTCGCGCACCACCGCCAGCTGCCTGGCCCGGCGCAGCGTGTGGATGCCCGAGGTACGTCGCCAGCGCTCGGCTTTCGGCGCGGGCGGATCCAGTGTGCGAATGTGCTCGAATTCCTGCGTGGCCCAATCGGTTTTGCCCTGCGCCTGAAGGGCGGCGGCCACCGCGTCGCGCAGCTCCAGCAGCAATTCCACGTCGAGGGCGGCGTAGTTCAGCCATTCGTCGGGCAGGGGCCGGGTCGACCAGTCGGCCGCGCCGTGTCCCTTGCGCAGCGCCCGGCCGAGCAGACGCTCCACCATCGCGGCGAGCCCCACCCGTTCGAAGCCGGCCAGGCGTCCGCCCAGCTCGGTGTCGAACAGGCGGGCCGGGCGCAAGCCGAGCTCGGCGAGACCGGGCAAGTCCTGGTCCGCCGAATGCAGGACCCACTCGAGTTCGTTGATCGCCTCGGCCAGCGGGGCGAGGCCGTCGGCGAGCGGAATCGGATCGATGAGGAACGTGCCCGCGCCCGCGCGGCGCAATTGGATCAGGTACGCGCGTGCCGAGTACCGGAATCCGGAGGCGCGTTCGGCGTCCACGGCGAGCGGTCCGGTGCCCGCGGCGAGCCGGGCGGCGGCCGCGCTGATCTGGGCGGCGGTGTCCAGTACCGGTGGCACACCCTCCGCAGGCGCGAGCAGGGGCGTCGCGACCGAGGGTTCGGATTCTTCTGGTACGGACATGGTGTTGAACTTTACGTGCCGACTCGAACGCGCCGCCGTCCTATCGGCGCATCAATGTGTCGATCGAGCGGCCGTGATGTATCCGGTCATCGTAAGCGCTGGTCCCGGCGCAGGTCACACCGCGCGGCGGGGCGTGCTCACGGTTGGTCGCCGGGCAAGCCCGGACGCATCTGCAGCTGGGTCACCCCCGCGGGCGGCAGACCGGCCGCGTAGGCCAGGACCTCGCAGAATGCCTCCAGATGGGGTCGCATATCGGTGGTGACCGGCGTCCAGGAGGCGCGTATCTCCAGCTGATGGGCGCGTGGCGGACCGGCGATATCGCCGTAGCGCACCGAGCTGGTCGAGGTCACCGTGCCGCCGAGCGCGGTGAACGGTTCGGCCCGCGACTCCAGCGCGTCCACCAGCCAGCTCCATGCCACCTCGGGTAGCAGCGGGTCGGTGGCCAGCGCGGCATCGATATCGGCCTGGATGTAGGCGACCAGACGGAGGGTGCCGTGCCAGGTGTCGTCGCCGTTCGGGTCGTGCAGCAGGATCAGCCTGCCGAACGCGTCGCCTTCGGAGTCGATCGGAACCACGGCGGCGTCCGGGTGTTTGACCTCAGCGCCGACGGCGTAGGAGTACGGCGCGAGTCGTTGCGGCGGCCGGATGGGCGCGAGCTCGATCCGGGGATGCACGGTAGCGGTGCCCATCGCATCGACCGCGGCGCGAAATAGAGCAGGCTCGCCCTGGGGTCCTTCGGTCGGTGCGGCGCCGTCGCGGAAGTCGAGCGGTGTCACGAATGCTGACGGTAGACCTTGTGCACACGGCGCGGTCGGAGGCGCGCCGCCGAGCCCGCATACGATAACCGTGATGAGCACTCATACCCGCCGCCGGTTGACCGATGCCCCGTTCCTGGCCGCCGCCACCGGCGCGACGCCCAGCAGGCGCCCGGTGTGGTTCATGCGCCAGGCCGGACGCTCGCTGCCCGAATACCGCGACGTGCGGGCGGGCATCGGGATGCTCGAATCGTGCTTCGATCCCGAGCTGGTGTGCGAGATCACCCTGCAGCCGATCCGCAGGCACAAGGTCGACGCGGCGATCTTGTTCTCCGACATCGTCGTTCCGCTCAAAGCGGCGGGGATCGACCTGGACATCGTTCCTGGCGTCGGCCCGGTGGTCGCCGCGCCGGTGCGGACGGTCGCCGACGTGCGCGCGCTGCCCCGGCTGCGTCCCGAGGAAGTCGGCGCGGTCACCGACGGCGTGCGCCTGCTGGTCGACGAGCTGGGCGAGACGCCGCTGATCGGGTTCGCGGGCGCGCCGTTCACCCTCGCCTCCTATCTGGTCGAGGGCGGGCCGAGCAAGAACCACGAGCGCACCAAGGCCATGATGTACGCCGATCCGCAGACCTGGCACGCGCTGCTCGGCGTGCTCAGCGACATCACCATCGCGTTCCTGCAGGCTCAGCTGTCGGCGGGTGTCGACGCGGTGCAGCTGTTCGATTCCTGGGCCGGCGCGCTGTCGCTGGCCGACTATCGCACCTTCGTGCTGCCGCACTCCGAGCGGGTGTTCGCCGAGATCGCCGACTCCGGCGTGCCGCGCATCCACTTCGGTGTCGGCACCGGCGAACTGCTCGGCGCCATGGGCGAGGCGGGCGCCGACGTGGTCGGCGTCGACTGGCGAGTGCCGCTGACCGATGCCGTCCGCCGCGTCGGACCCGGAAAAGCCTTGCAGGGCAACCTCGATCCCGCCGTGCTGTTCGCCGGACCCGCGGCGATCGAGGCGCAGGCCCGCCGGATCGTGCGCGAAGCGGACGAGGCGATCACGATGGGCGCCTCCGGACACATCTTCAACCTGGGACACGGGGTGCTCCCGGACACCGACCCGGGCGTGCTGACTGCCTTGGTGGAGCTCGTCCACGAACTGTAGGGCCCACAGGTAGGGCTCCGGCGATAGGCGCTGCCGAGAACGGGCGCACGAGTGCCCGCCCGCTTTGCGACGGCCATCGACATCGTCGGATGCTCGCTGTCCCGCGGTGTCGATTCGAACGTGATGGCCTGCGAGTGCGGCGGCGCGGACCGTGTGGTGGTGTGGGCTCGCTGTAGCTCGAAGGTGTGGGGCGAACCACAGCGCGCCGAGCCGTTCGATTGGCGCGGTTGCGGAGCGGATACGGTCGAGGTATGCGTATCGCGGTGGTCGGCGGTGGAATCAGCGGACTGGTGGCCGCGTATCGGCTGCGGACACTGCTCGGCCCGGACGCCGACCTGCTCGTGCTGGATCGAGCCGATCGGGTCGGCGGCATCCTCTACACCGGGGAATTCGCCGGGGAGCCCTTCGATCTCGGCGCGGAGGCGTTCGTCGGACGACGGCCGGAGGTGCCCGAGCTGCTGCGTGAACTCGGGCTCGAGTCGCAGCTGGTGACCCCCGCGGGGCTGCGGCCGCTGGTGTGGTCGGGCGGTGCCGCCCACCCGCTGCCGGAGGGCACGCTGATGGGTATCCCGGCGAACGCCGAGTCGATGCGCGGGCTGGTCGATGCCGCGACGCTGGCGTGCATCGCCGCCGAACCCGAACGGCCGCTGACCTGGGTACCGGGCTCAGACACCGATGTCTTCGGCCTGGTCGCCGACCGATTCGGCGCGCAGGTCGCCGAACGCAGCGTCGACCCGCTGCTCGGCGGCGTCTACGCGGGCAGCTCGCGCTCCATCGGCGTCCGCGCCGCGCTGCCCACACTCGCCGCGGCCTTGGACGACGGCGCGCCCAGCCTCACCGCGGCCGTCCGCGCCGCGCTGCCGCCGCCCTCGAACGCGCCGGTTTTCGGCGGAATCCGCGACGGCTACCGGAGGCTGCTCGACGCGCTCGCCACCCGGTCGGAGGCCGAGTTCGTCACCGCGACGCCGGGGACGCGGCTGGCCAGGGGCCTGCGCGGCTGGGTGGTGGACCCGATCGGCGCGGTAGACGCGGTGGTGGTCGCCACCCCCGCGCCGGTGACCGCACGGCTGCTGGGCGCGGTGGCCCCGGCCGCGGCCGTGGAGCTGGCGGGCGTCGAGTTGTCCTCGTCGGTGGTCGTCGCCCTCGCGTTGCCGCGCGAGACCGCGCTGCCGCAGAACTCCGGCATCTTGGTGGCCACCGGAGAACCGTTGCGCGCCAAGGCGTTCACCCTCTCCAGCCGCAAATGGCCGCACCTCGCGCACCGCGAGACCGCCCTTGTCCGAGCATCGTTCGGCAAGTTCGGGGACGACGCGGTGCTGTCGTGGCCGGACGCCGAACTCGTCACCGCCGCCGCCGAAGACCTGGCCACCGTCACCGGTGTCCCGATCGCACCGTCCGCTGCCGTGGTCCAGCGCTGGCCCGGTGGCCTCGCCCAGTACGCGCCGGGCCACTCGGCCCGCATCGCTGCCGTCGAAGCCGAGGTGGCGACGCTCGACGGCCTGGCCGTGGCCGGTGCGTATCTGCACGGCGTCGGCGTGCCCGCGTGCGTAGCCTCCGGTATCGCCGCCGCACAGCGGATCGCCGCCCGCTGATATTCCTGCCGATGCGCGGCGCACCGCTCGCGACCGCGTGAAATCGCCGTGTCGGCTGTCACAGAATATTTGCCGCTCGCGGGGTGCAATCGCTACGCGAACGCGTCAGGTGTGCCGCAACAATACTTGCTGACATTGTGCTCTTTTCGGTTTCATGGCAATTCCAGGTGGACGCGGAAAATACGCACGGATCGCCGTAATTAAGCACACTCGGTCCGAGGGGCGGAATCGAGGAAATACGCCGGTAGCGTGAGCGGCATGCAGCTCTCGCCGTTCACCGATATCGGATTGCGCACCATCATGCGGCTCGCGGTGAACGACGGGGCGGACTCCCGGGTTACCACCAAGCTGATCGCGCGGCAGGTCGGCGCCTCCGAGCGCCATGTCGCCAAGGCGGTATCGCAGCTGGTCGACCTGGGGTTGGTGGAGGCGCATCGGGGACGGTCCGGCGGATTGTTCATCACCGCCGCCGGGCGGGCCGTGTCGGTGGGCGAACTGATCCGGGAATTGGAAGGCGACCGGGAGGTCGTGGCGTGCGCACAACCGCATCCGTGCCCATTGCTCGGTGCCTGCCGCCTGCGCCGAATACTCGCCGACGCGAAGGAAGCGTTCTATACCGAGCTAGACCGTTATTCGATAGAGGATTTGGTCACCTCGCCGACCGCGGAGTTGCTGCACTTGCTCGCCCACGTTCCGGCGAGCGTTTCCACTGAGAGGGAGGAAGTTTCATGAACACCGACGGCGTCGTCCGTAGCGAACCGGAACTCGAACCACACCATGCCGACGTCGTCCGCGCGACTCTGCCGCTGGTGGCCGCGAATATCGACCGCATCACGGCCGTGTTCTATCGGACCATGTTCGACGCCCACCCCCAGTTGCTCCGCGATACGTTCAACCGGGGCAATCAGGCGCAGGGCAGCCAGCAGCGGGCGCTCGCCGCGTCCATCGCCACGTTCGCCACATATCTGGTCGACCCGGCACTGCCGCACCCGGCGACCATGCTGTCGCGGATCGCGCACAAGCACGCTTCGCTCGGGGTGACGCCCGATCAGTATCAGATCGTGCACGACAATCTGTTCGCCGCCATCGTCGAGGTGCTGGGCGCCGATGTGGTCGACGCGCCGGTCGCCGCGGCCTGGGATCGGGTCTACTGGCTGATGGCGGACATCCTGATGGATCAGGAGAAGGGCCTCTACGCCGAGGCGGGCGTGGATTCCGGCGACGTGTTCCGGGACGTGCGGGTCTCAGCGCGTGCCGACGACCCGTCCGGCGTCGCCGTCTTCACCGTCGAGTCCTCCGATCCCGCCGTCGAGCTACCCGGATTCGTTCCGGGCCAGTATATTTCGGTCGGCGTGCGGCTTCCCGACGGCGCCCGCCAGCTGCGCCAGTACAGCCTGGTCGGCGTGCCCGGTCACGGCACGCTGTCGTTCGCGGTCAAGCGGGTCGAGGCGGCCGACGGTTGCCCCGCGGGCGAGGTCTCCTCCTGGCTGCACGAGAATCTGCACCCCGGCGACGCGCTGCAGATCACGCTGCCGTTCGGGGACGTCGCCGTCGACACCACGGCGACGACGCCGCTGGTGCTGATCTCCGGCGGTATCGGCGTGACCCCGACGATCGGCGTCCTCGAATACCTCGCCGCCCACGCACCGTGGCGCCGCACCCTGGTCGTGCACGCGGATCGTGGACCACGGACGCATCCGCTGCGCGAGCGGCTGCACGACCTCGCGGCCCGGCTCGCGCAGGCCACCGCCGAAATCTGGTACGAGGAACCGGCTCCCGGCGCCCGGCGCGGCCGGGTGGATCTCTCGGCCCTCACCCTGCCCGCCGATGCCGACGCCTACGTCTGCGGCCCGCCCGGATTCCTGCGTGACATCCAGCGCCAGCTCCGCGCCGCGGGCGTCCCGGCTGACCGGATCCACATCGAGCAGTTCACGCCCGCCGACGCGGGCGCTCCCGAGCGAGTGGCACGATAGGGCTATGGCGCGACTCGACTACCAGGCTCTCAACTCCACCATCCGCTACCTGATGTTCTCGGTCTTCCAGGTGCAGCCAGGAGTGCTGGGTGAGGACAGGGAGGCCGCGACCAAGGAGGCCAGGGCGTTCTTCGACGGTCTCGCCGAGCGCGAGGTCGTGGTGCGCGGCACCTACGACGTCGCCGGGATGCGCGCCGACGCCGACTTCATGATCTGGACGCACGCCGAACGCGTCGAGGACCTGCAAGCGGCGTATGCGGATTTCCGCCGCACCACCGAACTGGGCCGGGCGAGCGCGCCGGTGTGGAGCAACGTGGCGCTGCACCGGCCCGCCGAGTTCAACAAGAGCCATATCCCGGCCTTCCTGGCCGGGGAGGAGCCCGGCGACTACATCTGCGTGTACCCGTTCGTCCGCTCCTACGAGTGGTATCTCCTGCCGGACGAGGAACGCCGTCGGATGCTGGCCGAACACGGGAAGGCCGCGCGCGGATACCCGGACGTGCGAGCCAACACGGTCAGCTCGTTCGCGCTCGGCGATTACGAGTGGATTCTCGCCTTCGAGGCGCCGGAACTGCACCGCATCGTCGATTTGATGCGCGATCTGCGGGCCACCGACGCCAGGCGGCACGTGCGCGAGGAGAT
The DNA here is from genome assembly GCF_000308755.1 of Nocardia pneumoniae NBRC 100136. GTDB lineage: Bacteria > Actinomycetota > Actinomycetes > Mycobacteriales > Mycobacteriaceae > Nocardia > Nocardia pneumoniae. The sequence goes on along the minus strand of NZ_BAGF01000052.1, from coordinate 7,032 downwards.
CCCGTTCTTCACCGGGCCCCGGATCGAGATCGAAAAGCTGATCGCCGCCCTGCCCTGATCGCAGAATTACGTTGTCCGCGCATGCCCCGCAAACTCGGGGCATGCGCGGCAGTCGGGTGAACCCCTACGCTTCCTGACAGCGTCAGGGCTTACTCCGCTGCGCTGTTCGAGGGGTGCAGTCGCAGGGCGATGGAGTTGATGCAGTAGCGCTTGTCGGTGGGCGTGTTGTACCCCTCGCCCTCGAACACGTGGCCGAGGTGGCTGTGGCAGTTCGCGCACAGCACTTCGACCCGATGCATGCCGAGCGAGTCGTCCGACCGCAGGATCACCGCGTCGGATGCCGCCGGATCGAAGAAGGACGGCCAGCCGCAGTGCGAGTCGAACTTCTCCGTGCTGCGGAACAATTCCGCGCCGCAGGCCCGGCAGACGTAGACGCCCTCGGTCTTGGTGTCGGTGTACTCGCCGGTGAACGGGCGTTCGGTGGCGGCCTCGCGCAGCACCGCGTATTCCTCCGGACCCAGCTTCGACCGCCATTCCTGCGGCGAAAGCTGGATCCGCGGTGTGGGCAGGGACGTGTCGGCTTCGGAACTCATGGCTCCACGCTAATACGATTCTGCTCCACCGGTGCCGAACCGTTCTGTGGCCTGGGGGTTTCCGTCGCCAAGGCGGCATCGCGCGCGGGAAGGGCCTGCCGCGGTTCGTCGCCGCGCGGGTCCGGCGCCGAACGCATCCACGCGGGATCGATCCCGAACGGCAGCCTGCCTTCGCGCCGCGCGGCCAGATAACGGTCGCCCAGCACGCAGAACACGACGATCAGCAGCAGACCCCAGCCGAAGGTGATGCGCAGATACTCGAGATTGCGCCCGATGTGCTGCCAGCGGTCCGACAGCCACTTGTCGTAGCTCATGAAACCGAAGATCGCCAGCCAGGCAGGCCAGTTGCGCAGCACCGAATTGCGCAGCACCACCGTCATCAGGAACGGGAACAGCATCATCGAGTAGTACATCTGCCCGAGCGAGCTGAGCAGGAACGATGCCGTCAGCAGCACGCCGGAGGCGGTGCACACGAAGAACAGCTCGTCGTCGCGGTAGTAGCGGTACAGCAGCCACAGCGACAGCAGCACGAGCACGCCGAGCACCACGCGCATGCCCCAGGTCAGCCACGGCGGCAGACCGTAGTACTCGCCGTTGCCGACGATCGCGCTGTTGAAGTAGTCGCGGGATTCGAAGATGTACGGGAAGGTGCGGGTGAAGAACTTCTCCGGGTCCTTCGACAGCGGCCAGGCGATCCCGGTCAACGCCACCGGCACCCCGAGCGCGGTGATGAACACCTTCCACTGCCCGCGTGCCAGCGCGATCAAGAGCAAGGGGGCCAGCGTCGGCTTCACCGCGATACTCAACCCGAGCGCGGCGCCCGCCCAGAGATCTCTCCGTTGCAGCAGCAGATGGATGAAGACCAGCTCCGCCAGCAGCACACAGCCGTTGACGTTGGTGAACACCAGCGTGTTGATCACGGTCTCGGACATGAACATCGCCAGCAGCAGCGCGGGCGCGGCCACCGAGTTCAGCGTGTACCGGAACAGCCGCAGCAGCAGGTACCACGCGATGAGGATCGCGATCGCGTTCAGCGCGATGAACAGCCAGCGCGACTTCTCGTAGTCGATGGCGGCGATCGGCGCGATGAGCAGGGTGCCGCTCGGCGGGTACAGGTAGTGCGGGTCGACCGAGTCGAAGTTCGCGGTGTAGACCGGCCTGCCGTTCAGGAAGTCGAGGGACGCCTGGTAGACCGGCTTGTAGTCATCGGTGATGAAGCCATTGACAGCCTTGATGAAGACCCGGTTCAGCACGGTCATGACCGCGAGCGGCCAGAGTGCGAACTTGATCACCTCGGCGGTGGTGCGAGCGGTCCGGGGCTCGAGCTGTCGAAGGAACACTGGGGCACGGTACACCGGATCGGTTACCGGTGGTTGGCGGGACCTGCCCGACACACTGCCCGAGCGGCCCAGCGAGCGCCGTTCAGGCCGGGCAGGCGGTGCCGTCAGCGGGGAGTTTGCCGTCCTTCAGATAGTCGAGCAGCGCCCGCTGCGCGCAGCTGGAGTGCGTCGACACCGGATGGCCGAAACCTTGCCAGGTCAGCGCCGCGTGCCGAGCGCCCGCCGCCCCCAGCGCGCCGGTCACCGACGATTGACCGCCGTTGCCGACCACCGGGTCCGCGACTCCGCCGAGCACGAGCACCGGGATGCCGAGCTTTTCCGGCAGCGGCGGCGCGGTCGACACGGGCCAGGCCGCGCATTCCATCAGCGCGATGGCCGCCGCTTTGCCGAAGACCGGATACTTGCCGCCCCAGGCGCCCGCGAGCTCGGTGGCTTTGCCCGGAGTCGGCGGCTGCTGAGTGTCGGTGCACCGGTTGACGAACTGTCCGTCGCTCTCGATCGCGGCAGCCTCGCGGGCGATCATGCCGCTCAGCGGGCCCCGGTCGCCGCGTCCGGCCGCGGCGAGCGCGTCCGACAACTCACCGATCCGGCCGGGCTGGTCGGCGCGCGGGCTGCCCAGGAAACCCGTCACCGCGGTGAGCACGGCGTTCGCCGAGATGTCACCGAGCCCGCCGGACTCGGCCCGGCGCACCAGATCGGTGATCGCCGCGCGCGGGTCGGCGCCCAGCGAGCAGCCGATGCCGACGCAGCGCTGCGCGAACGCGGTCAGCGCCGCCTCGGCGCCCTGCACGGCCTGCTCCGCGCGGGTGACCGCGTCCGTGCCGACCGGCTCGGGGGAGTCGAGCACCAGCCGGGCGAGGTGCTCGCCGTACTTGCGGGCGTAGCTGAGCGCGACCTTCGCGCCGTTGCCCGTGCCGAGCAGCGTGATGTGCTCGACCTGCCACTGCCTGCGCAACTGCTCGATGTCGTCGGCGGCGTGCGGTGCGTCGAACGTGCCCTCGTAGGGCTGCAGGAAGTCGCGGCAGGCGATGGTGCCGTCCTGGCTCAAGGTGGTCATCCTGGCCACCGCATCGCCGGCGCCTGGACCGAATTGGGCGTTGTCGGCCAAGCCGCGGCGGACGTCCTGCGGCAGGCAGTCGATCGGCTGCGAGCTGCCGATACCGCGCCGGTCCACCGCGACGATCGGGCGTGCGGCCAGCAACGCGGAGGCCGGACCCGCCGCGAGCCCGGCGAGGGTGGCGGCCGAGGAGCGGTCCGAGCCGGAGGTCAGCACCAGCGGCGGGACGTCGGCCGGAGTCTGCGCCGAACGGGCCCGCACCGCCCCGGCGCGGAACGTGCCGAGCACCGCGCCCGCCGCATCGATGGGAGTGGAGAATTCGGCGCAGTCGAGCACCAGTCCGGCGGGCGCGGGACCGAGACCGAACAGGTCCAAGGTCGGCTGGGTGCACTCGCGCCAGCTGAGGTCGGTCTTGGGCAGCTCGGCGTTCGGCGGCGCGGGCGGCGCGGCGGAGGTCGTGGCGTTGCCCGCGACGGGCGGGCGCTGCACCGCGACACCGGGACGATCCGACGGTCCCGCGCCGCAACCGGCGGTGACGATCGACAGGGTGGCGGCAAGCACGGCGGCCCGAGTCCAGCGCATTGCTACAGCCTGCCAGGTTCGGACGCCTGTTTCATCGACGGGCCCACCGGGTGAGCATCGTGCCGTCGTCGTCGAGCAGCACGTGCGCGCGCGTCATGCGGGTGCGGAACTCGTGGGCGGACAGCGAGATTCGTCGCGCCGCGCCGCCGACCAGCAGCGGCGCGGTGGTGAGGCAGAGCTCGTCGACCACATCGGCCGCGAGCAGTTCCCCGAACAACTGCGGGCCGCCCTCGGTCAGCACACGCAGCAGGCCGCGCGCATGGAGTGCACGCAGCAGGGCCTGCGGTGTCACGGCGATGTCGCCCGCCTCGATCACCTCGGCACCGGCGTCGGCCAGTCGCCGTTTGCGGTCGGCTGGTGCGGCGGCCGTCGTGATGATCAGCGGCGGCACCTGGGTCTCGGTGAGCAGCCGCGCGTCCGGCTCGAGCACCGCGCTGGCGGTGACCACCGCGATCGGCGGCGGCGCGCCATCGGGATGTCCGCCGATGCCGAGTTCGTGGAAGGCGCGGCGGCGGCCGGGATCGGTGCGCGCTCCGGCGTAGTTCTCCGCGCGTGCGGTGCCCGCGCCGACCACGATCACGTCGGCCAGCTCGCGCAACAGCATGAACACCATCTTGTCGGCGGGCGTGCCGAGCCCCTCGGAGAGGTTCCCGCTGGTCGCGGCGCCGTCGATGCTGGAGACGAAATTGGCGCGCACCCAAGGCGCCTCGAGCCGGGACGGGAAGGCGTACAACCGCGCGAGGTCGTCCGGACTCAGGCCTGTGAGCTGGATCGCATTGTGGCTACGCTGCATGAAACTAGATCACACCACGTCTTTAGGCTTCGTCCATGCAAGAACGCCTCGTCGATCGCCACCCGGAGGTTCCGGCCGATCAGCTCGTCGCCCAGATGGTGCCCCCGCCCATGTTCGACGAGGTGAGTTTCGCCTCCTACATCCCCGACCCGAAGGAACCGAGCCAGGCGGCCGCGGTCCGCAAGGCCGAGGAGTTCGCCGGGCAGGTCGCCGCGATCAGCAAGGCCGCGCGGCGCAAGAGCCTGTTCGGCAAGAAGAAGCAGGTCAGCGGCGCCGGTCTGTATCTGGACGGCGGGTTCGGCGTGGGCAAGACCCACCTGCTGGCCTCGATCTTCCACAGCTCGCCCGCACCCAAGTCCTTCGGCACGTTCGGTGAGCTGACCAACCTGGTGGGTGCGCTCGGCTTCGCCAACGCGCTGGAGCGGCTCTCGGGCAACAGCGTGCTGTGCATCGACGAGTTCGAGCTCGACGATCCGGGCGACACCATGCTGGTCTCCCGTCTGCTGACCGAACTCTCCGCGGCCGGGGTCTCCATCGCAGCCACGTCCAATACCCTGCCCGGCCAGCTGGGCGAAGGACGTTTCGCCGCACAGGATTTCCTGCGCGAGATCAAGAAACTCGGGTCGATCTTCGAGGCGGTGCGCGTCGACGGGCCGGACTACCGCCACCGCGATCTGCCGCCCGCGCCGGAACCCGCCGCACCGGAGGTGCTGGCCGAACGCGCCGCGGCCACACCGGGTTCCACGCTCGACGAATTCGACGCGCTGCTGAAGCACCTCAGCACGCTGCATCCGTCGAAGTACGGCACGTTGATCGCCGGGGTGTCGTCGGTGTTCATCTCGAACGTGCACCCGGTCGTCGATCAGGCCGTCGCCTTGCGCATCGTGGTGCTGGCCGACCGGCTCTACGACGCCAGCGTCCCGGTCACGGTGTCCGGGGCGAAGCTCGACGAGATCTTCTCCGCGGAGATGCTCGAGGGCGGCTACCGCAAGAAGTACCTGCGCGCGATCTCGCGCCTGCTCGCGCTGTCACGGTTCGAGGTCGCGGCCTAGGCGGCTGCCTCGGCTTTTCTCGGCCCGGTGCGGGCTGTGAGCGGATTTCGTGCGGCTGCGCTTTTTGTGCGGCTGCCTCGGCCTTCGCTCGGCCCGGCGGGGCTGTGAACGGATTTCGTCCGGCTGTGCGTTGTATGCGGCTGCCTCAGTCGCGCGGTCCGACGTAGGGCTGTGGGCGGGGTTCGTCCGGCTGCGTCTTTGCCACGGGCGTCGACTGGGCGGCAAGATCGACCCGCAAGCGCCCAGAACCGATGTGATCGGAGCAGTCGTATGGCCCATCGTTTTCGAGCCCCGATCGCCATGGCGGCCGGGCTGGCGGTCGCGTTCGGGCCGGTGACCGGCGTCGCGCTCGCCGATCCACCAGCGGCTCCCGCCATCTCGGTCGATCGCTCGCTGCCTCTGCACGGGGTGCAGAACGCCCGCGATATCGGCGGTTACCGCACGACCGGCGGCCGGACCGTGCGCACCGGCCTGGTGTATCGAACCGGGCAGTTGAACAACGCGACCGCGGAGGATCTGGCCGCGTTGACCGACCGCCGGGTGCGCTCGGTCTACGACCTGCGCACCGTCTACGAGCGCGCGCTCGGCCCGGACCGCGTCCCGGCGGGCGCCACGGCGCGGTGGGCCGACGTGATCGGCCAGGCTCCGCCGGAGGTCCTTGCCACCACGCTCACCGGCGGCGACGGGCTCTACCGCGCGTTCATCACCGCGCCGGGCGCGAACGAGGCGTTCGCCTCGGTGCTGCGGTCGATCATCGACACCGACGGGGCGCTGCTGTTCCACTGCACCGCGGGCAAAGATCGCACCGGTTGGGCAGCGGCCGTCCTGCTGACCCTGCTCGGCGTCGATCGTGCCACGGTCACCGAGGACTATCTGCTGTCCAACCGGTATCGCAACGCGCGCGGCGACGACCCGCTCAACGGAGTCCAGCAGTCCTGGCTCGACGCCGCCTTCGACCAGGCGAATCAGACCTACGGAAGTTTCGACGGCTATGTCCGCGAGGGGCTGAAACTCACCGACGGCGAAATCGGCGCACTGCGGGCCGAGTTGCTGGCCTGAGCGCTGCCCGTCCCGGACGACCGTCCACTTCACCGTATCGCCCATTACGATCCCGGCATGGCGAAGTTCGAGACGTGGGACGGCCTGGAGCTCGCGTACCGGGTGTGGGAGGGCGAAGGCATCCCGGTCGTGCTGCAACACGGCGTGGTCGCCGACACCAACGCGAACTGGATGAGCACCGGCGTGGTCGGGGCATTGCGCTCCGCCGGACACACCGTGGTGTCGTTGGACGCGCGCGGCCACGGTCGCTCGGACAAACCGCATGAGCCGCAGCGTTACTCCTGGCACGGCATGGCGCGTGACGTGCGCGCGCTCTACGACGAGCTCGGCTTCGACGAAGTAGCCCAGGTCGGCTATTCGATGGGCGGTGTGATCTCGCTGCTGGTCGCCGCGACCGACCACCGGGTGCGGCGCCTGGCGGTCGGCGGCATCGGCTCGGGCGTGCTCGACTGCGGCGGGGTCGACCGCCGGGTGATCGACCTGCCCGACCTGCAGGCCGCGATGCGCGGCGACGGCGCGGGCGCCTCGCGGACGGCGATGATGTTCCGGGTGCTCG
>NZ_BAGF01000053.1 GCF_000308755.1 Nocardia pneumoniae NBRC 100136 | reverse complement strand
CGCCGCGCGCGGCGCCGACGGGACCGAACCCGTGTCCGGCGACGACGAGCGCGGCGCGTCCGCGCGGACTCCGCGGCAGGCAGGGGAACCCCCGAGCACCGGCGACGAACGAAACGAGGATTCAGTGAGCTCCGTGGAGAGCACCAGCGACTTCGACCAATTCCGGGACGATCTGGACGCCGTCGAGCGCAAGATCGCCGGGGAGATCGACCCGGGCATCCGCGCCATGGTCGTCGCGGGAGCGGTGTTCCTGCTGTTGCTGTCGCTGGTCCTGTCGCACGCGGGCGCGGCACGCGGCTTCGACGTGCTGTTGAACACCGACGTCGCGCGCACCGAGCACATCGGGCTGCCCTCGCGGGTCTTCGTCTGGTTCGTCGTGGTCTTCGGCATCGGATTCTCGACGCTGGCGCTGATGACCCGCCGCTGGGTGCTGGCCTGGATCGCGGTCGCGGGCAGCGCTGTCGCCAGCGTGTTCGGCGTCCTCTCGATCTGGCACCGCCAGACGCCCGGGCTGGGCAACTACGTCGGCGCGGGCCCAGGTATCGGCCTGATCCTCGGCGCGATCGTCGCGATCGTGCTCACCTTCCATTGGGTGCGCGTGGTGTGGAGCCGCACCGCACTGCACCTGGCCGCCGAAGAGCGGCGCCGCAACGCCGCCGCGGCCGCGGAGGAACGCGACCGCCGCCGCCTCACCGGCGACTCCTGACCGGACTTCCCACCGACGACAGCGGCCCCCTCCGATCGGAGGGGGCCGGTGTCGTTCGACCGGGGCTGGTAGGAGCAGGCATAAATGGCGCTGCCGGACGTAGTCCGTCATCAGCCCACGCTGGACCGGGCGGAGGCTCGGGGCAGTCGCTTGTGCGCCGGGTCGAGCGGAGGCCAGGCAGCCGCTCAGCGGTTGCTGACGGCGCCTTCCGCGGCCTCGGCCCATTCGCGCCACTGCTTGGCCTGCTCCAGCGCCTTCTCCGCATCGCGGACGTTGCCCGCGGCCTGCGCCTTGGCGGCCTGCTCCTCGAATTGCGCCACGCGCTCGCGGAACTGGGCCGCGCGTGCCACCGCCTCCGGGTCGGTGCGGCGCCACTGCGCGTCGACGGCGTCGCGGACGCGCTTCTCGATCGCGCGCAGCTTGCCTTCCAGTTCCTGCATGCGATCGCGCGGCACCTTGCCGATGGCGTCCCACTTGTCCTGGAGTTCGCGCAGCGCGCTGCGGGCGGCGTCCAGGTCGGCGGACGGGTCGATGTGCGCGTAGGCCTTCAGCAGTTCCTCCTTGGCCGCCGCGTTCTGCTCGAACTCGGCGTCGCGCTCGGAGACCGCGGCGTTGCGCGCGGCGAAGAACACGTCCTGCGCGCTCTTGAAGCGCCGCCACAGCGCCTCGTCGGCCTCGCGCGGCGCCCGCCCGGCGGCCTTCCACTCGGCGAGCAGGTCACGGAAGATGCCCGCGGTGGTCACCCAGTCGGTGGAACTGGACAGTTCCTCGGCTCGCACGCACAGTTCCTCTTTGCGTGCCTTCGCGGCGGCGCGTTCGCGATCCAGCTCTGCGAAATGCGCGCCGCGGCGGCGGTTGAACGCCTCGCGTGCCTTGGAGTAGCGCTTCCACAGCGCGTCGTCGACCTTGCGGTCCACCCCTCGGATGGACTTCCACTCCTCGAGGATCTCGCGCAGCCGATCGCCAGCGGCCTTCCACTGGGTGGACTCGGCGGCGATCTTCTCCGCCTCGGCGGCCAGCGCCTCCTTGCGCTCGGTGTGCTCGTGGCGGGCGCGCTCTTTCTCTTCCTTCGCGTGCGCGGCCGCTTCTTCGGAGTGCTCGGCGATGGCCTGCAGGCGCCGGGCCAGGCCGTCGATGTCGCCGATGACGGCGGCGGTCGGCAGCGATTCGGCCAGCGCCATGGCGGCGGCCTTGGTCTTGCGTGCGTCCGCGCCCGCGGCCAGCCTGGCCTCCAGCAGGGCGACCTCGGTGGCCAGGTCGTCGAAGCGGCGGCCGAAGTGGGCCAGGCCCTCGGCGGCGTCGCCGGCCTGCCAGGAGCCGACCTGGCGTTCGCCCTCGGCGGTCTTCACCCACGCGGTGCCGTCCTCGTCGACCCGGCCCCACAGGCTGGGATCGGAGACGGTGGGCACGACGACGGGGTGCGGGTGCTGCTGAGCCGGGCCCGGGGCGGGTTTGACCGCGTGCGGCTTGGGCGGTTGAACCGAGCTACCGGGTTTCGGGGCACCGGAAGAGCGCGGCATCTTGCCGGGGCTGGCTTTCGCGGTTCCGTTGCTGTCGGTCATTTTTCCTCGTCCCTGCCGCGCGTCACGGCTGCCTGATTACGCCCTAGCTCATCCCATTCAACCCGGTCCGAGCCCTTGTGACCATCGATCCTTGCCTTCCCGCGGAGGAAATCCCGGGGATTCCAACCCCTGATGACCTGGGTTGTAGCTCCTCGAACACTATCAATCCCGGGCGTGTTTCCGGCAGAGACACTCGAAGCCGGGCGGGGCCGGTGATGTCGGCAACGACTACGGTTACGACGTGTTCTCCATCGCCGCCCTGGTTCCCTCGCCACCCATCCTGGTGCCCGAGCTGTGCGGCGGCGTGGCGGGCACGGGCGAACCCGACCCGCGCGCCGTGCTGCGAGCGGCGGTGCTCGACACCGTGCGCGTCTTCGCGTCGGTGACCGACCGGTGGATGGTGATCGGTCCGGACAAGGCCGACCGCGCGTTCGGTCCGGAAACCGTCGGCACGTTCCGCGGGTTCGGTGCCGACGTCCGGGTCGGTTTCTCCGCCGCCGCGGTCGCCGGTGCCCAGCAGGCTGATCCGGAACTGCCGCTGGCCGTGCTGATCGCCGGGTGGCTGCGTGGGCAGGTCGCGCCGGGCGCCGTCGCGGAGGCACGCATGGTGGCGGCGGCCGCGCCGCCGGAGCATTGCGGCGAGCTCGGGGCGAAACTGCGCGCCAACCTCGACGGTGCCACCGAGCGATGCGGCGTGCTGGTCGTCGCCGACGGCGCGGCGACCCTGTCCACCAAGGCCCCCGGTTACCTCGACGAGCGTGCCCGCCCCGTGCAGGACGGACTCGATCGTGCCCTGACCGCGGGTGACCGCGCCGCGCTCCAGACGCTGGATCCGGTGTTGTGCGCCGAACTGGCTCTCGCGGGACGCCCCGCCTACCAGGTGCTGGCCGGGCTGTTCCGCGCCGATCCGGTGGTCGAGACGCGCTACCGCGACGCGCCGTTCGGCGTCGGCTATCACGCGAGCCTCTGGCGCCCGGCGGGAGAGGATGCCCCGTGACGGAGTCCGGCATCACCCCCATCGCGGTAGTCGGCCCCACCGCCACCGGCAAGTCCGATCTCGCCCTGGATCTGGCCGAACGGCTCGGCGGCGAGATCGTGAACATCGACGCGATGCAGCTCTACCGCGGCATGGACGTCGGCACCGCGAAGCTGCCCGTCGCGCAGCGGCGCGGCATCCCGCACCACCAGCTCGACGTGCTGGAGGTGACCGACACCGCGTCCGTGGCCGCCTACCAGGCGGCGGCCAGCGCGGACGTCGAGGCGATCACGCGGCGCGGGCATGTGCCGGTCATCGTGGGCGGTTCGATGATGTACGTCCAGGCGCTGCTGGACCAGTGGGACTTCCCGGCCACCGATCCGGCGGTGCGGGCGCGCTGGGAAGCGGTGCTCGCCGAGCGCGGTGTCGCGGCGGTGCACGCGGCGCTGCGCGAGGCCGATCCGGCGGCCGCGGCCACCATCCTGCCCACCGACGGGCGGCGCATGGTGCGCGCGCTCGAGGTCGTGGAACTGACCGGACGACCGTTCGCCGCCTCCGCGCCGACGATCGGGCAGCCGCGCTGGGGCACCGTCATCATCGGCGTGGACCGGGAGACTGCGGCACTGGACGCGCGCATCGAGCGGCGCACCGCCGCCATGTTCGCGGGCGGGCTGGTGGAGGAAGTCCGCGGCCTGATCGAGCGTGGTCTGCGCGAGGGTGTCACGGCCCGGCGCGCCATCGGCTACGCACAAGTCCTGGCCTACCTGGACAACGAATACGACCTGAACCACGCGCAGGAACGCACGCTGATCGGCACCCGGCGCTACGTGCGCAGGCAGCGCTCCTGGTTCCGGCGCGATCCTCGCGTGCGGTGGGTGGACGGCGCCGCGCCGGGCCTGGTGGCGACGGCGCTGGCCCTGCTCGACGAGAAAGAGAAAGAACGGACTTCGCAGTGACCCGACGTGTCAGCACGCGCAACGCCTCCGTCCAGGTGTGGCAGGCCTATCTGAACAACCGCACCAAGCGTCATCGAGACGGCCGATTCCTGGTGCAGGGAGTTCGTCCGATCACCCAGGCCGTGGCGAACGACTGGCCGCTGGAGACGCTGCTGTACCGCCTCGGCGGCCCGGAGCTGTCGAGCTGGGCGCGCGAGTTGCTGGACACCACCGGGGTCCCGCAGGTCGGGCTGGTGCCCGAGCTGATGGCCGAGCTCGGCGAAAAGAGCGGCGGCATACCGGAACTGGTGGCCGTCGCGATGTCGCGGCAGCCGGAGCTGGAGACCTTCGAGCCGGGCGAGCCGGGGGAGGACGCGCCGGTGGTCGTGGTGTTCGACCGCCCCAACTCGCCGGGCAATCTCGGCACGCTGATCCGCTCGGCCGACGCCTTCGGCGCCAGTGGCGTCATCGTCACCGGGCACGGCGCCGACCAGTACGACCCGCAGGCCGTGCGCGCCTCGACGGGTTCGCTGTTCGCCGTGCCGGTCATCCGCACCGCCGGGCCCGCCCAGGTGCTCGAGTTCCGCAACCGGCAGCTGCGGCGCGGCATTCCGACCCGGATCGTCGGCACCGACGAGCACGGCCAGTGCGCCGCCTACGATTACGACTTCACCGACGCGACGATCCTGGTCGTCGGCAACGAGACCAGCGGGATGAGCGCGGCCTGGCAGGCGGCCTGCGACGATATGGTGCACATTCCGATGGGTGGCACGGCCAGTTCGCTGGGTGCTCCGTCGGCCGCGGCGGTGGCGCTCTACGAAATTTCCCGGCAGCGCCGCACGTTTGCCAAGTGACGACGAGAGAGGGAGACCGCGCACGTGCCGGATATCGAGTTCACCAAGGGGCACGGCACCCAGAACGACTTCGTGGTGCTGCCGGACCCGCACGCCGAACTGGCGCTGACCCCGGCGCAGGTCGGCGCGCTGTGTGATCGCCAGCGCGGGCTCGGCGCGGACGGCGTGCTGCGGGTCGCGCGCGCAGGCGCGCTGCACGCCGCGGGTGTGCTCGCGGCGATCCCCGACGGCGTCGGAGCCGACGACTGGTTCATGGACTACCGCAACGCCGACGGGTCGGTCGCCGAGATGTGCGGCAACGGCGTGCGCGTCTTCGCCCACTACCTGGCGGCCTCGGGCCTGGAGACCCGCGACAGCTACGTCGTCGGCAGCCGAGCCGGGGCGCGCCCGGTCACCGTGCACGCCGGGGACGCGGTCACCGGCGACGTGACCGTCGGCATGGGGCCGGTGCGCGAACTCGGCGAATCCACCGCGACCATCGCGGGCTGGGCGCTGCCCGGGATCGGCATCGACGTCGGCAATCCGCATTTGGCCTGCGTCGACCCGGGAATGTCGGCGGAGGCGCTGGGCAAGCTCGACCTGAGCGTGCCGCCCGGCTTCGATCCGGACCTGTTCCCGCAGGGGGTGAACGTGGAGATCGTCACCGCGCTGGACGACGAACGCTCGGTCGACATGCGGGTCTACGAGCGCGGCGTCGGCGAAACGCGGTCCTGCGGCACCGGCACCGTCGCCGCGGCCGCCGCGGCGCTGGCCGCCGACGGTTTCCGGATCGCCGAGGACACCGGGCAGGTGACCGTCCGGGTGCCCGGCGGAGCGCTGACCGTCGGACTGGAGCGCGGCTCGGCGTGGCTGCGCGGGCCGTCGGTCCTCGTCGCCACCGGCCGCCTGGCGGGTTCCTGGTGGAACGGCCTGTGAGCCGCAGCCCGCTCGCGCCCCTGCTGGCGGTGCGGTAACAGCGTGCCGCCGACCGTCCGCGCCGGTCGTTCCTCGCGCGCGGAGGGGCCACCGCCGCGCGTGGCCCGCGGATAACCGGGTGCGTGCTGCGGTGATGTCGTGGCAGCATGGATGGTGTATGAGGAAATCAGAGACGTATGAATTCACCCCGGCGGACGCGGATCGCTCCGCCGAGACCTCCGACGACGCTGTGACCGGTGCGGACGCCGTGACCGGTGACGTCGTCGCCGAGCACGCCGCCCGCATGCGGCGCTCGGGCTGGTCGGCCGACCCGACCGTGGGTGAGCTCCAGCTCGATGAGCGCAGTTCGCTGCGCCGCGTGGCGGGCCTGTCCACCGAGCTCACCGACATCACCGAGGTCGAGTACCGGCAGCTGCGCCTGGAACGCGTCGTGCTGGTCGGTGTCTGGACCGCGGGAACCGCCGCGCAGGCGGAGGCGAGCATGGCCGAGCTGGCGGCGCTGGCCGAGACGGCGGGCTCGCAGGTGCTGGAGGCGCTGATCCAGCGCCGCGACCGGCCCGACCCGGCCACCTACATCGGCTCCGGCAAGGCCGACGAGCTGCGCTCCGTGGTGCTGGAAACCGGCGCCGACACCGTGATCTGCGACGGTGAGCTGACCCCGGCGCAGCTGACCGCGCTGGAGAAGGTCGTCAAGGTGAAGGTGGTCGACCGGACCGCGCTGATCCTGGACATCTTCGCCCAGCACGCCACCTCCCGCGAGGGCAAGGCGCAGGTCTCGCTGGCCCAGATGGAATACATGCTGCCGCGGCTGCGCGGTTGGGGTGAGTCCATGTCCCGGCAGGCCGGTGGTCGCGCGGGCAGCAACGGCGGCGTGGGTCTGCGTGGCCCCGGTGAGACCAAGATCGAAACCGATCGCCGGCGTATCCGCGAGCGGATGGCCAAGCTGCGCCGCGACATCCGGGAGATGAAAACCGCGCGCGACACCATGCGGGCGCGGCGCACCTCCAGCGGCATCCCGTCGGTCGCGATCGTCGGCTACACCAACGCGGGCAAGTCGAGCCTGATGAACGCCCTCACCGGCTCCGGAGTGCTGGTGCAGGACGCGCTGTTCGCCACCCTCGACCCGACCACCCGCCGGGCCGAGCTCGACGACGGCCGCGAGGTCGTCTTCACCGACACCGTCGGCTTCGTCCGCCACCTGCCGACCCAGCTGGTCGAGGCGTTCCGCTCCACCTTGGAGGAGGTGACCGGCGCCGACCTGCTGCTGCACGTGGTGGACGGCTCGGACGCGCTGCCCGCCGAGCAGATCAAGGCCGTGCGCGAGGTGATCACGGACGTGATCAAGGAATCCGGCACGCCGCCCCCGCCGGAACTGCTGGTGGTCAACAAGACCGACGCGATGGATCCGTCCGACCTGACCAACCTGCGCGCGCTGTTGCCGGACGCCTCGTTCGTCTCCGTGCACCGCGGGCTCGGCATCGACGCGCTGCGGGAGCGGCTCGCCGAGATGCTCGGCGGACTGGACGTGGACATCAGTGTGTTGCTGCCGTACACGCGCGGCGACCTGCTCGCGCGCATCCACGCCGACGGCCGCATCGTGAGTTCGCAGCACGAGGAGGGCGGCACGCGGGTTCGCGCGCGCGTCCCGCACGCCCTCGCCGCCGCGTTGTCCGAATACGCGCATGCGGGCACGGACGGCGCGCATGGCGACGGCGAGCACGTCTCCGCGTAGACGTGCGGGTCCGTTGGTGTCGTCCGCTCTCGGCGCCGACACCACCAGCTGGCCGATCGCGATTGCGCAGGGGCGCACACCGGCGGTGTCGGCGCTGAGCGCGCCGATCGGTGACTTCCGCTGTGGTGTGGGCGTATTCACATCGGATCATGACGCCGCGGCTGCCGACCGGCGATGACGTGCGAATTCGCCCAGCGCTCCCCGGTCCGATCGGTGCGCCGGTCGATCGGCAACACCGGGCGTGTCGCGGCGTGACGCGCACATTCGATGCGACGCAGTCGATTTCGTTACGCTATCGTCGTCGAATCGACATCAGGAGGGTTCATGTCGGAGGCCCGCTCCGGTTCCGATACTCGCCGATCCGGCGCCGCGGACAGCGCTGATCCGGTGCTCAGCGACGGTGCGCCGCTGTCGGTTTCGCTGACCGACACCGATCTGCGGGTGATCGACACCCTGCTCGCGCCGCTGCGCGCGTGGACCAGCCCGCGCTTCTACGGCTTGGAGAACATCCCCGCCGAGGGACCGGTGCTGCTGGTCGGCAACCACAATCTACTGGGTGGCATCGACGCCCCGCTTCTGCTCCCCGAAGTGCTGCGCCGCCGCGGGCGCCTCATTCGAGGTCTCGCCGAGAACGTGCTGATCAACGTGCCCGGCGTGCGTCACCTGCTGCACTACTTCGGCACGGTGCGCGGGACCAGGTCCAACTGCCTGACCCTGCTCGCCCGTGGCGAGGCCGTCATGGTGTTCCCGGGCGGCGGTCGCGAGGCGGTGCGCCGCAAGAACGAGAAGTACGTGCTGAAGTGGGAGGGGCGCAGCGGGTTCGCGCACATGGCGATCGAGGCGGGGGCTCCGATCGTCCCGGTCGCGATGATCGGCGTCGACGACGCCTACGACATCGTGGTCGACGGCGACCATCCCCTCCTGCGCCCGCTGCGCTGGACCGTGGAGGCACTCGGCCTCAGCCGCGAGCTCACCCCTCCGCTGATCCGCGGCGTAGGCCCCACCGTCATTCCGCGGCCGGAGCGTTTCTACTTCTCCGCGGGCGCGCCGATCGACCCCGCACCCTGGCGCGGAGCCAGCGATAAGCACTCTGCCGCAATAGAATTCCGCGACGTCGTGCGCAAAGCACTGGAGGAGGAGATGAACTTCCTCTTCGCCGAACGGGAGCGCGACCAAGGACGCACCCTGGTGGGCCGACTGCGCGGCTGGCTGAAACGCTGACCGCTCCTGCGCTTTCGGCATTCGCCGCGTTTCAGTCGATGGTCGGAGGAGAGCTGGCAGCGTTTTTCGACGCCGCGGCATCCGCCGAGCGTGGGTTACTTACCGTCCAAGCGGATCCGCGCCACCAGTGCGCGGTGGTCCGCGCCGAGTAGGCCCACCGTCTCCACCGCTACCGCGCGACCCCCGGCGACGAGGACATGGTCGATACCGACCAGGGGCGGCCACCGCTTGTCGGTCGGATAGGTGACCAGGTGTCCAGCGCCCGCCTGTTCGGCAGCGTCGCCGAAACGCCCTGACAACATCGCCCGGTACTGCGCATGGTCGTAGGTCGCGTTGAAGTCGCCGCCGACGATCGCGGGCCGATTCGATGGTGACCGTTCGAGAATGTCGCGCAGACGGGACAGCTCGTCGGCCCAGACCTGCGTGCCGAACACCGGTGGAACCGGATGGAAGGCGTACACCGTGACCGACCCGGTATCCGGGATGTCCGCCGTGGCCGAGAGCTGGTTCAGCACGAATCCGTCGTACTCGACCGTGTCCGACAATGGGTAACTGCTCCAGATTCCCGTCCCGCTCGCAGTTTTTCCTGGGGAGAGATACCGGTGCGGCAGCAACTGGTCGAGCCCCGCTCGGCCGAGATCGGCGACCGCCGCCCGCGTGAGCTCATTGACGGTGAGCACATCGATGTTCCGGGCGCGCACCTCGTCGACCAGCGCCCGAGGATCAGCTCCATCGAACAGAAGATTGGCCTGCATCACCGTCACCGCGCGTCCATCCGCAGTGCCCGCGCGACCGACGTACAACGGAGCCTGAGTCCACATCGCGGTCGCAATGACAACGACCGCCACCCCCGCACCGCTCCAGCGTCGCATGGCTACGAACGCCACCGCACCGACGAGGGCGGCGCACATCAGATACGGCGCACCCGAAGCCGCCAAGACCACCATTCGAGACCACGACCGACTGAAGTGCAACGCGACTCCAGCGGCTCCCGCCAGCGTCGCGACCCATGCGAGTAGGTCGGCGCCGACCCGGACCAATTTCGACATCACATCCCACAGACAAACACACGAGTCCCGAAGGGGCCGCTGGCACGCGGCGCCGCGCGCGCTGCGGAAACCATCCGGCGGCAAACTGCGAATCGACCTCGCCCGTTTGCCGAGAATCTCATCAGTCGCTCCGAAGCCGCGCCACCGGTCCAGGTGAGACCGTTCCTCCAGCCCAGAAGTGAACACGGATTCTCCTTCCGGGTACCGTATGAGGCAACGACTGGTCGGTGTGGACCGGCCGGTGTGGTCACTAGGAGGTTGGCGTGGAGCGCACACTGTTCGAACCCGAACACGAACTGTTCCGGGAGTCGTTCCGCAAGTTTCTGGATCAGCACGTCGCGCCGTACCACGCGCAGTGGGAAGAGCAGGGCATCGTCGACCGGGAGGTCTGGCTGGAGGCCGGTAAGCAGGGCTTCCTGGGCATGGCCATGCCGGAGCAGTACGGCGGCGGCGGGGTAAAGGATTTCCGCTACAACGCCATCGTCGCCGAGGAGTCGGTGCGCGGCCAGTACTCCGGTCTGGGCTTCGCGCTGCACAACGATGTGATCGCGCCTTATCTGCTGGAGCTGGCCACCGACGAGCAGAAGCAGCGCTGGTTGCCCGGCTTCTGTTCCGGCGAGATCATCACCGCGATCGCGATGACCGAGCCCGGCACCGGTTCGGACCTGCAAGGCATCAAAACCCGCGCGGTGCGCGACGGCGACGACTGGATCCTCAACGGCGCCAAGACCTTCATCACCAACGGCATCAACTCCGACATCGTGATCGTGGTCGCGCAGACCGACCCCGACAAAGGCGCGATGGGTTTCAGCCTGTTCGTGGTCGAGCGCGGCATGCCGGGCTTCGAGCGCGGCCGCAACCTGGACAAGCTCGGTCTCAAGGCGCAGGACACCGCCGAGCTGAGCTTCACCGACGTGCGCGTGCCCGGCAAGAACCTGCTCGGCACCGAGGGCATGGGTTTCCTGCACCTCATGCACAACCTGCCGCAGGAACGTCTGTCGATCGCCGTCATGGCGGCCGCGGCGATGGAGTCCTGCCTGGACATGACCATCCAGTACGTCCGCGACCGCAAGGCGTTCGGCAGGCCCATCGGCGCCCAGCAGAACACCCGCTTCGTGCTCGCCGAACTGGCCACCAAGACCACCGCCGTGCGCCTGATGGTGGACAAGTTCATCGAACTGCTCAACGAGGGCGAGCTCACCGCCGAGGACGCGGCCATGGCCAAGTGGTGGAGCACCGAGGAACAGCTGGACCTGATCAACCGCTGCCTGCAACTGCACGGCGGCTACGGGTACATGAAGGAATACCCGATCGCCAAGGCGTACATGGACGCTCGCGTCCAGACCATCTACGGCGGCACCACCGAGATCATGAAGGAAATCATCGGCCGCAGTTTGAAACTGTCCTGACGAAGGCGGTTTCCAGCTTGCGACACCCCCGCCGGTGGACGGCCACCGGCGGGTCCGTATCTCGGCGTGCTCGACTGCTACGGCGTTGGGCTCGCCACCGTATCGGCGCTGATCCTCACCGCCGGTGACGACCCGGAGCGCAGCCGCCACACCATCCGCGGACCTCGGACGCCCAGTACAGCAGTCGATTACAGGCCGGTATCAACCGTTTCCTGCCCGGCGTGATCACCCCGCGCTTCGGTTTCGCGCGCTATTCACGCCGGAGCACCTGAACGGCGCACGTTCGGAATGTGAGTGCGAACTCCCGAATCGCTCGGATCCGCTTTCGCGGTGGCCGGGTGGAGCGCCTCGCTCGGGACGGTGATTTCGGCGGCACCTCATCCGTGTGCCGTGTCGGCGTCTTCCAATGCTGCTGCGGTCCTGGCGATTTCATCGGCCTCGCCGGGTGCTACGCCCAGTGCGATCAGGCACGCGCGGGCCGCGGCCACTTCGGGGTCGGGCTCGGTCCAGGTCTCGTCGTTGCGTGCCTCGAGCAGGGCCAGCACGAGTCCGGCAAGGGCGCGGGACTGAACCTCGGCGGGGAGGTGGTCGGAATACACGCCCAGTTGCTGGCCGTGGCGCAACATCGCGGTGCCGTGCTCGTGGACCGGTGCCAGCCGTTCGTCGATCCGAGCCCCCAGATTCGTCTCCGTCAGCTTGAGCAGGAGGCGGTATTTGTCGCCGACTCGCCAGAGGGCGATCGTGCACCGGGCCGAGGTCACCGCGACCGGCTCGTCGGTGTCGAGTGAGCGGAGCGTGCGGGCGATGTCCTCCGATGCCAGGTCGAGGATGCCGTCGATCAATGCCTCGCGAGTGGGGAAGTGGCCGTAGAGAGTACGGCGCACGACACCCGCGGCGGCGGCGATCTCCTCCATGCTCGCCGCGGGATTGCGTGCCAGCTCGGCCGCGGCGATATCGAGGATTCGCTTCCGATTGGCCTGGGCCCGGCTGCCCGGCGCCGCAGGTGAGGTCATGGTTCTGATCGCTGTCATGTGAGTCCCTTCACGTCGAAGCCTCGCATAGTTGCGCACCGTTGTGCAAATCTCATAGATTGCACATCAACGTGCAATTGCACATGGATGTGCATCTTAGTGAGAGGAACGGACGTGGCTCTGCTAGTCACCACACCGGTGCCACCGGGCACCATCTACGGCCGACGCTGGGCCGCGCTCGCGGTGCTGTGCCTGAGCGTGCTGATCGGCGTCATGACCAATACGTCGCTGATCGTCGCCGCCCCCGATATGACCGTCGACCTGGGACTGTCCAGCCAGGATCTGCAGTGGATCATCGACGCCTACACCATCCCCTACGCCGCGCTCATGCTGCTCATGGGCGCGATCGGCGACAAGTACAGCCGTCGCGGCACGCTGCTGGCGGGTCTGGTCGTTTTCGCGGGCGGCGCGGTGCTGGGTTCGGTCGTCGACAGCGCCGGCTGGGTGATCACCGCCCGCGCGATCATGGGCACGGCGGCCGCGATGATCATGCCCGCGACGCTGTCGCTGCTGGTGGCGACCTTCCCGAAACGGGAACGCGCCACCGCCATCACGATCTGGACGGCGACCACCGGCCTGGCCATCGCCGTCGGGCCGCTGGTGGCGGGCTGGCTGCTCCAGGACAACGGCTGGGCCTCGACCTTCCTGATCAACGTTCCCATCGCGGTCGTCTCGATCGTCGCGGCGCTGGTGCTGGTCCCGCCGTCGAAGGCACACACGACGCAGCGGCTAGACCTGACCGGCGGCGCGTTGTCCGTGGTCGCTGTCGCGGCGCTGGTCTACATGATCATCGAAGGCCCCCGCAACGGCTGGCACACCTCCGCCGTGCTCGCCGGCATCCTGGCCGCTGTCGCCACCGCCGCGTTCATCGCCTGGGAACTGCGCCACCCCAACCCCATGCTCGACATCCGCAAGTTCCGCGATCGCGCGTTCGCGGGCGCGAATCTGGCTGTGCTGCTGTTCTTCCTTGCCGCGTTCGGTTCGATCTACTACGTCACTCAGCATCTGCAGTTCGTGCTCGAATACGACGCGCTGGCCACCGGTGTACGGCTGCTGCCGCTGGCGGGCGCGGTCTTCGCGGGCTCGGCGATCACCGGTGTGCTGACCCCGCGGCTCGGACTGCGGACCATGGTCGTGGCGGGCATGGCCGTCGGCACCCTCGCGTTGGTGATGCTGACCCAGGTCGACACCGAATCCGGCTACGGGACGTTCGTCTGGCCGCTGATCCTGCTGGGCTTGGCCATCGGCCTCAGCGTCTCTCCCGCCACCGACACCATCATGGACGCCTTCCCGGAACGGCTGCTCGGTGTGGGCGGCGCGGTCAACGACACCTCCGTGGAGCTGGGCGGCACCCTGGGGATCGCCATCCTGGGCTCACTGCTGGGCAGCGCCTACACCGATGAGATCGCTCCCGCCGTCGACGGCCGACTGCCCGCCGAGGCGGCCGACGTGGCGCGGGATTCCATCGGCGGCGCGCTCATCGTGGCCCAGCGGATCGGCGAGGCCGGAATGCACCAAGAGGCAGCGCAACTCATCTCCGCCGCGGATGCCGCCTTCGCCCACGCGGTATCCCACACCAGCCTGATCGCAGCGATCGTGCTGGCGGCAGGCACCGTCGTCATCGCCGCCCTGCTCCCGGCGCAGCGTAAGTCGACCCCCGCTCCGGTGTCGAGCACTTCCGAGGAGGTCGTGATGGTCGGCTGACGACTTCGACAGTGCATGAGGGGAACGTGGGCACGCTTTACGAAGCGTGCCCACATTGTCGTTCGTGTGGAAGCAAAACATCGGCCGCAGTTCGAAGCTGTCCTGACGCTTTCCGCTCTGGCCAGCGGCTCTTCTGCCGCTGGCCAGAGCGGAAATGCTTCCTGTGATTCTGGGGGCAGCTTTTCTTCTGGTTTCGCTGCCCCTTACGGGTGGTTGAACTCGCCGTTTTGCACGCCAGTGGTGAAGGCGTCCCACGAGCGTGGCGTAAACATCAGCGCGGGACCCGACGGATTCTTGCTATCGCGCACGCCAACCATTCCCCCGTCCAGATGTGCCACCTCCACGCATTCCCTGGCTCCCGCGCTTCGGCTGCTCTTGAACCAGCATGCTCCGGAAAGGTCGATCATTTCCTCAGCTCCTTCATCGCCTCGAGCACCAGGGCTCTGGATTCTGCTTCGGGCAACGCTATCTGCGTCAGCCTCCGGGCTATCTCCGCATACTGAGCCACTTCGACGTCGCGCTCCACATAAAGGTCTCCGACGAGCCCCTCCTCGTAGACGAACGGCGGTTCAACCTGCTTCGACGTTGGCAGTGGCCGGAATTTGAGCATCACGAACGAGCGCGCCAACAGTGCTACTGGACTCTCTATCCCGAGTGGTACGACCCGTACTGAGACATTCGGCAATTCCGACCGCTCGGCCAGGTGCTGGAACTGACACGAGGCCACCTCTCGTCCGCCCACCGGGCAACGCAAGACGGCCTCGGAAATGAGGGCATCGAAGCGAAAATCCGCGTTGGCCAGTAGATCCTGTCGCGTTATAACCAGATCGAGTATGCGCTCGACCTCGTTCGGCGGCATGTCCGGATACCCGGCCCATATCAGCGCACGACGGTATTCGCGGGTTTGTAGCAGCCCAGGGATCACCGACGATTGCCACGAGATGATGTGGCTCGCAGCCTCTTCCATTGCCAAGTAGTAATTGAAGTCTTTCGGGATCACATCGGCATCCGCTCGCCACGAACCGCCCTTGCGCGTTGGGGCCTGCCGGATCTCCTGGGCCAGTTCTAGCAATAGCCTCCGCTCCGCGTCGTCGGCGCGGAAGGCGTTGGCCAGGGCATTGATGATCAGATCCGTGGTCTTGGTGACCTTCCCCTCCTCCAATCGCCCATACGTCTGAGGCGACGTCTCGATGATCCGCGCGGCTGCGCCCTGCGAGATGCCATTGCGCTCCCGCAGCTTTCGCAGCTGACGGCCCAAAGCTCGTCTCGGCAGAGCAGATCCAGCGGCCATTTCGTTCCCCTTGCTAACTGGATGCGTGAAATATGGAATACCCCCGTGGTGGAACGCCCTGTAGCGAAATGATGGCAACTCCACCGCAGATCCACCACGATAGCGCTGCGAATTCCGCTGCGCCCCATGTCTACTGAAGAAGCGCCCGGTGCAGGCCGGCCCCCTCGAAAGGGGACATCGCCGCGAAGCCCGGAGAGCTGAACGGCGATGGTCCGGCTATCTCGGACGGCCATCCCGCCGGACCCTGCACCGGGCGCGTACCAAGACTAGCCAGGAGCGCGGTGTGCCCACAGCGATCATCTTTTTGCGAGCCGAACTGTTCACCCCGATCGAGACCCGGGACATACAGGAACTGCACTGCGGCAGACTCGCCGCGGCGCACGGCTGCGACGTGCGAAAGACGATCATCGCCGACCAGACCGACCCGATCCCGTGGACCCTCAAGGAGGCGGTGGGCTTGGGCTACCAAGTTCTGATCACCTACAGCCTCCCGCACATCAGCTTCCGAGCCCCGGAAATCGTCCAGCGCTGCGGCTTGCTCGTCGGTCATCCCTACGGCTGGTACCACAAGGGGCACGCCGGGGGTATCGCGGGCATGACGATGGCACGACCGCGCTGATGCTGTGTCTCGCGTACAAACAAGGCGTCGACTCCGGACGTGTTCCGACTCGCCGACCGCCATCGCCCAGAAAGCCGCTGTTTTGCGGAACAGCCGACCATGAGCAGGACTTATACGCGAGCGGCGGGCAGGGTGACGACGAAGTGGGCGCCGCCGGACACGGCATCGGTGACGTGGATGGTGCCCGCGTGTCGCTCGACGACATCGCGGACGATCGCGAGGCCCAAACCCGCGCCGCCTTCGTCGCGGGTGCGGGCGTCGTCGAGCCGGACGAATCGCTGGAAGATGCGGTCTCGGTCGGCGGGCGGCACGCCTGGGCCGTCGTCGGTGACCGACAGCAGTATCTGTCCGTCGGTGTCGCGGTCCACGGCGACGCGGATGGAGTTGGCGGCGTGACGCTGGGCGTTGTCGACGAGGTTGCCCAGGACGCGGGCGAGCTGGGTTCGGCTGCCGGTGACCATGATCGGCTCGTCCGGGACCGTTGTGTCTACGGCGATCCGGTCGCCGACGCGGTGGGCCAGTTCGTCGCGGACCAGGGCGGTCAGGTCGACGCGGTCCGAACGCGGTTGCTCGCCCGCGTCGAGCCGAGCGAGCAGCAAGAGATCGGCGGCGAGATGTTCCAGGCGGATGGTGTCGTCGATCAGCCCGTCCAGTTCCAGCAGGTCGGGATGCGCTTGGGCTACTTCGAGCTGTGTGCGCAGGCTCGCGATGGGGCTGCGCAATTCGTGTGCGGCGTCGGCGATGAACTGACGCTGGCGTTCCGCGGATTTCTCCAGAGCAGCGAGTGTGGCGTTGGTCGTCGTTGCCAGCCTGGCGATTTCGTCGCGGGAGCCGGGTTCGGGAACGCGGCGGGAGAGGTCGCCGTCCATGATTTCCGCCAGCTGCGCGCGGATCGCCTCCACCGGGCGCAGGGCGCGGCGGGTGACCAGCCAGGTCACCGCGGCGACCACGACGAGCAGAGGTGACAGGCCGATCAGCATGGCTCGGCGCGCGTCCGCCACCGCGCTGTCGGCGGTCTCCAGGGAGGCGCCCGCGTAGACGGTGGCTGACTGTCCGTTCGGGAGGGTCACCGGGAGCGCGGCGACCCGGTATGGCTGGGGTCCGTCCTCGGCGTCCACCGTCAGCCGCACGTCGCCGAATTGGGCCTCGGCCGTCGCGGGATCGGTCGGAGTCGAGGCGCTCTCCTCGTCGTCCTCCTCGTCGTCCTCCTCGTCGTCCTCCTCTTCGTCGTCGTCCTCGTCGTCGCGGGACTTCGCGTAGGGGTCGAAGTCGGCCATCGGCGGTTTCCCTTTCAGTTCTGGGGCCGCTGCCAAGACTCGGCGATCGACCGCAACCACTTGCACCGGATGGTCTTCGGCGTCGGGAAGCGTCAATCGGGCTGGGTCGTTCGCCGCCGCGAGGTCGACCGCCACATTGCGCGCGGCGGTCTCCGCCTGCAAGCTCGCACTCTCGACCAGGTTGTGCCGCAACACCGCGAGCACCGCGAGCCCGGCCGCCGTGAGCGCGACCGCGACCACCGCTGTCGCCGCGACGGTGGTGCGCGCCCGCACCGAACGCCACCACGCCCACCTGGGTAAGCGGCCGGTCACGCTTCGGCCGCCAGCCGGTAGCCCGCGCCGCGAACGGTGGTGATGGACCGGCGGCCGAACGGCGCGTCGATCTTGCGGCGCAGTGTGCTGATGTAGACCTCGACGATATTCGGGTCGCCGTCGTAGGCGAAGTCCCAGACATGGTGGAGGATATCGGCTTTCGACACCACCTCCCCGGCGCGCACGGCCAAGTGCTCGAGGACTGCGAACTCCTTGGCGGTCAGCGGAACGTCCTGCGAGCCGCGACGGCAGGTGCGGGTGCCCGGATCCACGATCAGATCGCCGACGCGCAGAACTCGTGCGCCGCCGCGAGTCCGGCGGCGCAGCAGGGCGCGGATGCGGGCCAGCAGCACCAGGTAGGAGAAGGGTTTGCTGAGGTAGTCGTCGGCTCCGGTGTCCAACCCTTCGGCCTCGTCGTATTCGCCGTCCTTCGCGGTGAGCATGAGCACCGGCGTCTCGTCGCCCGCGGCGCGCAGCGCGGCACAGACCCGGTAGCCGTTCATACCGGGCAGCATGATGTCGAGGATGATCAGGTCGTAGTCGGTGGTGGTGGCCATATGCAGGCCCTCGGCGCCGTCGTGCACCACATCCACGGCGAATCCCTCGGCGGACAACCCTTTTGCCAGTGTGAGGGCCAAACGCTTTTCGTCCTCGACGATCAACAAACGCACCCAGCAAGGGTCGCAGATGGATGCTGAAACAGTCTTCAGGTGGCTTCAGCTCGCCTTCAGCTTCACCCTGCCACAGTGGTCACCACATTCGAGATCGCAACTCCCGCAGGAGGTTCCCATGACAACCGCTCTCCGCCGTGCCTACGCAGGGCTTCGCTGGATTCTCGTCGGCGCCGCCGTCGCGGCGGTCGTCGCCGGAGTGAGCGTCGCCCTGGGCGCCGTCGCCACCGGCGGCCACGATCACACCATCGCCTTCCACCCGTCCACGAGGGACTGGTCGCTGGTCGCGGACCCCGGCATCAACCGGCAGCAGGCCATCGATAAGGCGGTCGAGGCAGTGCCCGGCGGGCGCGTCGACTCCGCCGAACTCGACACCGACCGCGGCACTCCGGTGTGGGAGGTCGAACTCACCACGCCGGACGGTGTGGAGCACGAGGTGACCATCGATGCGAACAGCGGCAAGGTGCTCGCCAAGGTCGACCACGACTGATCCTGCGCGACGCTTGCCGAGGAGTGTGACGCAGGGCGGTTGTGCAGGGGGTGTTCTACGGGCGGCCGAGACCATTGTGGGTCTCGGCCGTGCCCGGCGTCTGGGCCGACGGTGAATGTAGTCCGGGACGCACGATGGCCGCGCGGATCACCGCGCGGCCATCGGTCTTTCGCCGAGCCGAGGGTCAGATTTTGCGGATGACCGTGACGACTTTGCCGAGGATCTGCGCGTCGTTGCCGGGGATCGGCTCGAAGACCGGGTTGTGCGGCATCAGCCAGACATCCTTGCCGGTGCGCTTGAAAGTCTTCACCGTGGCCTCGCCATCGATCATCGCCGCGACGATGTCGCCGTTGTCGGCGACGTTCTGCTGCCGCACCACCACCCAGTCGCCATCGCAGATCGCGGCGTCGATCATGGACTGACCGACCACCTTCAGCAAGAACAGCGAACCGTCGCCGACCAATTCGCGCGGCAGCGGGAAGACGTCCTCGACGGCTTGCTCGGCCAGGATCGGGCCACCGGCGGCGATGCGGCCGAGCACCGGGACGAACGTGGGCACCGGCCGATCGGCCTCGGCGACCGCCTCGGTGTCGTCGACCGCGGTGACCGGCAGGCTGGTCACCGACCGCACCACTTCATCCAAGCCTCGCACGTCCACCGCGCGGGGCCGGTTCGGATCGCGGCGCAGGTAGCCCTTGCGCTCCAAGGCCCGCAGCTGGTGGGCCACCGACGAGGTGGACGTGAGCCCCACGGCGTCGCCGATCTCCCGGATGCTCGGCGGGTAGCCGCGCTCGCTCACCGAGGTCCGGATCACCTCCAGCACCTTGCGCTGACGCACGGTGAGATCCGCCCCGGTTCCCGCCGAGTCGGCGCCGATGTCGGTCTCGTCACCCGTGTCGTCTGTCTGCCTCACCGCAACCGCCCTTTCCTGCTGTGCCCGGCCGGTCCGCCCCGGCGCGTGTGTTCCTGGCTTGTCAAGTCTTCGGTCCTTCGAATCTAGTCCGGTGACGCCGATGGATCAAACATCTGTTCGACGTATGTCGGGCGTTTCTGGTGACTTTGTCGTCCGCGCGTGGTAGAAATCGAACATCAGTTCTTCGAACACATGATCGAATGCGATCTGAACATGTGTTCGAACGGCGAGCATCGGCTCGAACGGCGGCGGAGCACCCACTACGGAGGTTTGTCCGATGAGCACTGCGATCAGCGAAATCACCCCCTCGATCGGCACGACGGACGCGGCGCTCGATCGCCGCATCGCAGACCTGGACGCGGCCGAGGATGATCTCGGCTATGACACCGCTCGGCGACTGCTGCGCGGCGGCGCGCGATCGCGGGCGCTGACGCCGACGCATCGGTCCGCGGTCGACCGGCGCCCGCGCGATTCGCGCCCTGGCGGCGGTGTGGTCGGATACGGAGACGGGACAAGGGCTCTCGGGCAGCGGCGAGCCTCCGGAGCGCATCCGATGCGCCGGGTCGAGCAGGCGCAGATCGGATTCGCCGCGCTCGCCGTCGCGGCGCTGCTCACCGCCTTGGTGGTGGCTGGTCTGATCGTGCTGGCGCATGCGCGGGCGGGTGAATGGGGTGGTGGGTCCGGCGGATCGGTCCCCGTCGTGGTGGACAGCACCGGCGGGCACGGTGGTGCGCACCCGCGCTGACGGGGAAATCGGCCACCGGAGGCGACCGGAATTGTTGATCGTCGAACTAGAACGTGTTGCTACCGTGCTGAAAACGTGACCGGGCAACACCGCCCGAACGATATCGGGACTTTTCAGCACATGACACTTCTCGCCGTGGGCCGCTCGGTCCGCGTCTTCGCCCGGGCCGCCGGATTGTCGCTGTGCCTCGTCTTCGGACTCGCCGCGCAGCCGACCGCGCACGCGGAGCCGGTGTACGCGGACTACCTCGATCTGCCCTCCGTCAATGGGGACGGTGTGGGCCCGGGCGGACTGAATCCCCTACTGCCGCTGGACGAATCGACTCTGGAAGAGGCGGTGCGGCAGGCGCGGACCGACGGCGTCGCGCCACGCCGATACGCGACGCTGTTGCACCAGTATTGGTTGGTGGTCGCCACCCGTAACGCCGAGATCGACTTGGCGGCGTGGGAGCCCGCTCGTGGTGCGCTGGCGAACGAACGCACCTTCAACCAGGTCTACGTCAACTACCTGCGACTGGCCACCCGGCATCCGGAGTTCTACTGGGCGGGCCTGGCGGGAATCGCGGGCGGATCGTTCGCCTCCGGATTCTTCGACATGAGCGACGTGGGTGCCGTGCTCGACGTCCCCGGCGTCCATCAGCTCGGCAACGCGGTGGCCGATCTGCTGCGCGCCACCCCGCCGGAATTGGCGCGGGCGCTCCCGGAGGACATCCGGCTGCTGGCCGCCGAGGGCGCCCGGCTGAGCGCCGAGGACGTCGCCTGGTACCAGACCCGCTTGATGATCATGCAGAAACACATCTTCACGGATCTGGTGCCGATGCACGAGGCGTACGTCGCACTCGGTATGCGCGGCATCGACGAGATGCACGCGGCGGGCGTGCTCGACGACGACATCCGCACCGCCTGGCAGTCGATCGCCGCGGGCACCCGGAGCGGTTACATCGACGCGCTGATCCGGATGACCGACCGGGAGCAGAACCGCATCGTCGCCGACCAGTGGGACGAGACGGCGGCGGGCCGTGCACCCATGGGCCGAGTCCTGACCTATGTCAGCACCGTCGCGGGCAAACCCGGCGTCCCTGGCGTCCGCGCACCCGGTGTGTTCGCCCCGACCACGGTCCGCGCCGACGTTTCGGGCCGCGTCCTGGCGCTGCGCGCTCCGCTGCCCGACTTCAACTGGGCCGACCGGGAGACCCGCTGGACCTACATCACCGCTGACCTGGTGCCGCGCCACATCGATATGGAAACCGACCCCGTACTGGCGGGCACTGTCCTCGGCGAGCCGTTCTGGAGCAAACTCGCCCGCGGTCGCCTGGCGGCACGGCTACCGGACCTCCTCACCGACCTGACCGGGCACTGGCAGATCGCCGGATGAGCGCGCCGATCCGGCGTGGACCCGGGGTGAGTGGGACGATCCGGGCACCCGGGCGGGTATTCTCGAAGTGTTATGCAGGTATTCCGCGTGTCGAACGGGGAATACTTGGTGCCGGGGTATAGACCTCTGTACACGTGCTCGCCGGAACGATCACCACTATCGGTAGCCGGTCCGGACGCGAGCACGCGCATCGACGAAGGATTTCTCGGATGCATTGCCCGTACTGCCGACACCCAGACTCCCGGGTCGTGGACTCGCGCGAGGCCGACGAAGGCGCGGCCATTCGCCGCCGCCGCGCCTGTCCGCAGTGTGGGCGGCGGTTCACCACGGTGGAAACCGCCATCCTGTCCGTGGTCAAGCGCAGCGGGGTCACCGAGCCGTTCAGTCGCGAGAAGGTCATCCGGGGCGTGCGCCGCGCCTGCCAGGGCCGCGAAGTCGACGACGACGCGCTGAACCTGCTCGCGCAACAGGTGGAAGACACGGTGCGCGCCAAAGGTTCTCCCGAGGTGCCCAGCCACGAGGTGGGGTTGGCCATTCTAGGGCCGCTGCGCGACTTGGACGAGGTGGCCTACCTCCGGTTCGCGTCGGTCTACCGGTCGTTCACCTCGGCCGAGGATTTCGAACGCGAGATCCTCCAGATGCGCCAGGCGCGCGCCGAAGCGCTGTCGGCCGCCGACTGACTCAGCGCCGAATCGCGGCGATCGCCTTCTCGATTCGCTTGGCCGAGACCGGGAACGGGGTGCCGAGCTTCTGCGCGAACAGGCTGACCCGGAACTCCTCGATCATCCACCAGATGTCCGCGACAGCGGGCGCGTTCCTGCGGTGCTCCGGCAGCGAGCCGACCAGGCGGTCGTAGGCGGCCAGCACCCGATCGAGTTCGGCCATGCCCTGGCGATCGCGAACCGCCGAGCCGGGCAGCGCTTCCAGACGCAGCACCGCGGCCCGCAGGTAGCGAGGAAGTTCGCGCAGCCGGGCGCTGCCCCACTCGGCGATGAAACCGCGGAAAACCAGATTGTCGAGCTGGTCGCGCACGTCCTCGGCGATGTCGCGCTCGCTCGTCCGCGCGAGCGTCACCGAAACCTGATGGGCTTCAGCGAGAATCGGCACCACCAGGCGAACGAAGCGGGCTACGGCGGAGGCGAAGTCCGGACGAATCCGCGCCACCAGAGCATCGAACTCCGCCGGGCTGCGGACCGGACCGCCGGCGGCCGCGAGCAGCTCGTCGGCGGCGGCCGCGCGGCAGTCCTCGATGAGCGCCTCCAGCGAACCGTACGGGTTCTGGCTCAGCGCGAGCCGGTCCGTGGGCGACAGACCCGCGGTGGCCGTGCGGACCGAGCTGGGCAGCGCGTGCAGCAGCAGCGCCCTGGTACCCAGGCGCATCGCGGCGGCTTGCTCGGCGGGGGAGCTCAGCACCCGGACCGCCACGCCGTCGCCTTCCGCGACCAGCGCGGGATACCCCGTGACGGTCTGACCGGCCACTTCCCGGCGCACCGTCGGCTCGACGGTGCCGAGCGACTTGGAGGTCCACACCGTGGCGGGCGGGCGTTCCGCGCCCGCCGTCGCCCGGGCCACGGAGGCGGAAACCTGCTCGGCGAGCGTCGTTTTCAGGGCGGAGAGGCTCTTGCCGCGCGCGATCGTCGTACCGTCGCCGTCGACGGCGGCGAAGGTCATGCGCAGGTGGTCGGGCAGCGCGGAGGGATCGAAGTCGGACGCAGCGATCGAGACCGAACCCAATCGGGACAGCTCCCGCGCGAGTCCGGTGCGGAGTGGCTCGGCGCGCGGAGTCAGCGCGGCCAGGGCGGCGGCAGCGAAATCCGGCGCGGGAACGACGCTGCGGCGCAACGTCTTCGGCAGCGTCTTGATCAGCGCCGCGGCCAGCTCCTCGCGCATTCCGGGCACCAGCCAGTCGAAACCGACGGCGCGGACGTGGGCGAGCTGTTCCACCGGGATGCGCACCGTGACGCCGTCGTCGTCGTTGCCCGGCTCGAACTGGTAGGTGAGCGGGAAGCTGAGCTCGCCTTGACGCCAGGAGTCGGGGAAGTCCGTCGGGTCGAGCGCGGCGGCGCCCTCGTTGATCACCGTGGCGGTGGAGAAGTCCAACAGCGTGGGGTCCGCGCGCCGCGCGGTGCGCCACCAGCTGTCGAAGTGCCGCACCGAGACGATCTCCGCGGGCAGGCGTTTGTCGTAGAACTCGTACAGGACCTCGTCGTCGACGAGGATGTCGCGGCGGCGCGCGCGGTGCTCCAAGTCGGCGACGTCGTCGAGCAGCGCACGATTACGGTGGAAGAACTCGTGCCGGGTCTGCCACTCGCCTTGGACCAAGGCGTGTCTGATGAACAGCTCACGCGACAACTCGGGATCGATCCGGCCGTAGTCGACGGGTCTGCCGGTGACCAGCGGAATGCCGTACAGGGTGACGCGCTCGTAGGCGCGCGCCGCGCCCCGCTTGGCCGACCAGTGCGGCTCGGAATAGGTTCGCTTGACGAGGTCGCCCGCGAGGCGTTCGGCCCATTCGGGCTCGATCTTCGCGGTCATCCGGCCCCACAGGCGCGATGTCTCGACCAGCTCGGCGGCCATGACCCAGCGAGGCGGCTTCTTCGCCAGCGACGAACCGGGGAAGATCATGAACTTGGCGTTGCGCGCGCCGAGGAACTCCCTGGACTCCGCCTCCCTGACTCCGATGTGCGACAGCATGCCCGCCAGCAGCGCCTGATGAATGGCGGTGGAATCCCAAGGGAGACCGTCGTTGTCGGCTGCTGCCGCGGTGGCGGACCGTCCGCGTGCGGCGCCGGACTTCCGGTCGCGTGCCGACTCCTCGTGGCGTCTTCGACTGTCGGACTTGCGATCCGGCTCCTCGCGCCCGCCGTGCCGCGCGGTGTCGGCCGATGAGTCCGCGTGGGCCGACCAACCGAGGCCCTTGGTGATCGTGCGCAGTTGCCCGTGCAGGTCCTGCCACTCCCGGATCCGCAGGTAATGCAGGAACTCCTCCCGGCACATGCGCCGGAACTGGTTGGATGACAACGTCTTACGCTGCCCGCCTAGATACTCCCACAGCCGGAGGTAGGCCAGGAAGTCCGAACCCTCGACGGTGAACCGCGCGTGTTTGGTGTCGGCCGCCTGCTGATGCTCGGCGGGTCGCTCCCGCACGTCCTGGATCGACAGCGCCGCCACGATGACCAGCACGTCGGCCAGGCAGCCGTTGCGGTGCGCCTCCACCAGCATCCGCGCCATCCTGGGATCCACCGGCAGCTGGGCCATTTGACGCCCGATCGGCGTCAGCGACAAAGCCGTATCGTCATCGCGGCGGCTGGCCTTCTCTGGGCGGTCGCCGTTCGCCTCTTGTGCCGCAGCGGTACTCGCACGCGATGCCGGTTTGCCGTCGCGTCGCGCGAGTGCCCCCAGTTCTTCGAGCAGGGCGATGCCGTCACGTATCGCGCGGCGGTCCGGAGCCTCGACGAACGGGAAGTTCTCGATGTCACCGAGTCCGAGCGCGGTCATCTGCAGGATGACGGCGGCCAGGTTGGTGCGCAGGATCTCGGGTTCGGTGAACGCGGGCCGGGACTCGAAATCGTCCTCCGAGTACAGCCGGATGCAGATACCGTCGGCGACCCGGCCGCATCGCCCGGACCGCTGCCGCGCCGATGCCTGCGACACCGGTTCGATCGGCAACCGCTGCACCTTGGTGCGCATCGAATACCGCGAGATCCGCGCGGTCCCCGGGTCGACGACGTACCG
This sequence comes from Nocardia pneumoniae NBRC 100136, assembly GCF_000308755.1. Taxonomy (GTDB): domain Bacteria; phylum Actinomycetota; class Actinomycetes; order Mycobacteriales; family Mycobacteriaceae; genus Nocardia; species Nocardia pneumoniae. The sequence goes on along the minus strand of NZ_BAGF01000053.1, from coordinate 1,413 downwards.
TATGCCCGGCACGGTCAGCGAGGTCTCCGCGACGTTGGTGGCCAGCACCACCCGCCGCCCGGTGTGCGGGGCGAACACCCGATGCTGCTCGGCGGTGGACAGCCTGGCGTACAGCGGGAGAATCTCGGTGCGCGGCAGTTTCAGATCGCGCAGCGCGTCGGCGGTGTCGCGGATCTCGCGTTCGCCGGACAGGAACACCAGCACGTCGCCATCGCCCGCGGCGAACAACTCGGTGACCGCGTCGCCGATCGCGTCCACCGGGTCCCGGTCGACGGTCCGGGTGTCCTCGTCGTCTTCGTCGTCGGCAGCCGGAAGTTCCAGCGCGAGCGGCCGATAGCGGATCTCCACCGGGTACGAACGGCCGGAGACCTCGACAATCGGTGCGGGAGTGCCTTTCTCGTCCGCGAAATGCCTGGCGAACAGCTCGGGATCGATCGTCGCCGAGGTGATGATCACCTTGAGGTCGGGGCGGCGGGGGAGCAGCTGTTTGAGGTAGCCGAGCAGGAAATCGATATTGAGGCTGCGTTCGTGCGCCTCGTCGATGATGATCGTGTCGTAGCGGCGCAGCAGCCGGTCGCGCTGGATCTCGGCGAGCAGGATGCCGTCGGTCATCAGCTTGATCAGCGTGTGCTCGGAAGCCTGATCGGTGAACCGCACCGTGTAGCCGACGACGTCGCCGAGTTCGGTCCCGAGCTCCTCGGCGATGCGCTCGGCGACGGTGCGCGCGGCCAGCCTGCGCGGCTGGGTGTGTCCGATCGTGCCGCGGATGCCGCGGCCGAGCTCGAGGCAGATTTTCGGGATCTGGGTGGTCTTGCCCGAACCGGTCTCGCCCGCGACGATCACCACCTGATGCGCCGCGATGGCCGCGGCGATGTCCTCGCGGCGGGCGGTGACCGGCAGTTGTTCCGGATAGCGGACCTGCGGCACGGCGGCGCGGCGCGCCTCGACCCGGAGTTCGGCCGCCGCGATCTCGGCTTCCACCGCGCTCAGTTCGCCGTCGCGGGCCCGGTCGAGCCTGCGCCGCAACCGGTGTTCGTCGCGAAGGGAGAGATTCGCCAGGCGGGTGCGAAGTTCGCGGGAATCGGTGGCGGCTGTCCTGGTCATTGCTCGACCAGCCTAGCGAAACCCGCCACCGATTTTTCTCCCCAGGCGGCGGGGCGGTTGCCGAGCGTGCGCCCACGGGGCTGCTCGCTCCCGCCCAGCGTTCGTCGATGTGCGAAGATCGGCGGAGGAAACGCGGATGCGGGCCGCGCCGCGGCTTCGACCTCTCGGCCGCGCGGCTCGATGACGTTCGCCCTGGTCGGGCGGCTGCCGTGGCCTCACGGCACCCGCCGAGGCCCGAGATCCGGTAGAGGTGGAAGACATGAGTGAGCGAACCATGGGCACAGCCGCTTGCGCGGTCATGGCGGAGCC